>JANQPA010000008.1 GCA_028285545.1 Saprospiraceae bacterium
TAACAAGTAATCCGTATAGAGGTCCATTATATCTTGCATAGCCTTTTAAAGCTACGCTTTATTTCATAATATTTCCTTTCGCTTGCGTAAGGTCAGTTAAGTTATAGAATCTTAAAACCTACTAAAACCTTTAGGTCCGTACGTTTTGATTATCGCCATATTACCATGTGGGATTTTGGTGGCAACTTCAATCAGGTCATCTGGCGGTTTGGCTCCAATTTAAGATTTCAAAATAATTGGTCCACCGAGGCAAGGTTTGATTATGTTCCCTTAATTGTATCCAATTTTGTCCTTCGGGGAGGGGCTAGAATGCGACTATCACCTGAGTTGATTTATACCTTTAAATTAGAATCCGATATCCGGAAAAAATTTCAGGTTAAAGGTAATTTTGTTCATGCCCATTCATCAGACGAGACTTTTCGATTTTCATCGGGTACCATTGGCCTATCTCTTCGCCCTATCAATGCCCTGGAATTCTCACTCAGTTCAACTTACAGCAGCAATAATAATAACCTTCAGTTTGTAGAAAATGTCCTTGTTAATGACACCAGGGAAAGTATTATGGCAAGAATTAAACAAAGAACATTAGCCCTTTCTTTCCGAGCTAATTATAACCTAAATCCCAATCTTACTCTTCAATACTGGGCACAACCCTTCAATTCGAATGGCACCTATACCAATTTTAAAATGATTACAAATGCTGAAGCGATGCGATTCAGGGATCGCTTTAATACTTTTGAGTCATCACAAGTAGATTTTGATCCTGATAAAGATGCATATGGTTTTGATTACAATCATGATGACCGTGCGGATTTTAGTATAAAAAACCCTGATTTCTCCTTGGTTCAACTTAGGTCTAATTTGGTGCTGCGCTGGGAATATACTCCAGGTTCGGAGTTATTCCTGGTGTGGTCTCAAAACTTTTCGGAGAGAGGAAACCCTGATGGTTCTGTCTTTGAAAACCTAAGGCAAGAGTTATTTGGTAGCCAATTATCTAATACTTATCTAATAAAGCTGACCTACAGATTCCTATAATGCTCCAATTCTCTATTTTTGGGAAAAAAGGGCATGATCTTCTGGATACTCTTAATCTTATATGGATCTTTCCAGGGATTTTTCTTAGCTCTATTCTTTGGTTTTTCAAAAAACATAATAAGGCTAAGAAAAATTCTTTTGGTAGGCTTAATATTATCTCTTTCCCTGCTTTCTGCTGATTTTGCTTTGATGAACTTATTTTTACTGCACTTAGAGGCAAGCTATTGGGGAATAGGATGGGTAGGACCATTGTGGATGCTCATTAGCCCCCTATTTTATTTCCTCTTCAGGGTCTACATGAAAAGTAATTTTCAATTAGGGTGGAAGCATTTTTTACATTTTTTGCCTTTTATTTTCTTCACCATCACAAACGTTCAATTCATATTATTACCGCTTGATGCCCGGGAGGATTACATGTTAGCCTATAGTGCTGGCGAAGAATTCTCCTTATTACACCTCATTTCGAAAATAATTTTTCACTTCCAAGTTTTATACTATCCCCTTAGACTTGTTCAAATAATGCGGCAAAACTCCATTGCCTTTTCCAGTTTTTTGTCCATTATCAATCTTGGATTATTAACAGTAGGAATTGCCTCTTTTGTACAGTTGATCTGTTTTAATTTATTCCGGTTTTCTATTGCCTGGCTCACCTCCACCTTTCATATCATCAGTCTCACTTTATTTGTTCATGTTACTGCATTTTTATTGATCTTAAGGCCTGAATGGATAAAAAAACCGTTGAAGCATAGTCCATTCAGTGAAAAATATATTTACTCTAACCTAAAAAATGTAGATAGGGCCCAACTACAAAAAGGTTTGCATGAACTGATGGTCCAGCAAAAAATCTACTTAAAACAAAACTTAACTCTTAGCGATCTAGCCAATCAGTTGGCCGTCAGCAAACACCAATTATCAGAATTTCTAAATAAAGAAAACAAACAATCTTTTAATGAATATGTAAACTCCTTCCGTATTAAGGAGGTCCAAAAAAGGCTGCTGGACTCCAAAAACAGCCAATATACGATAGAAGGCATTGCTCTGGAAGTTGGTTTTCGCAGTACAGCTACCTTTTATCGAAGTTTCAAAAAACACACCGGATCTACACCGACTAAATGGCTAAATACTAGGCAATAGCAATGGCAATATCAATAGCAATGGCAATGGCAATGGCAATGGCAATGGCAAATTAAAAAGTAATTATTGCTATTGTAATTGATATTGCCATTGCTATTGATATTGCTAATCTCTAATATTTTCAAAACACCAAAGCACATCCATAATAATCCAATTCCCTTCCAACTTAGCCAATTGAATATATTCCTTCCAGCGGGTATTCGGGTAGCCGGTATCTAAAACGGCCGTTGCTACTCGATTGTTAATTTCAATATCGTGAATCACGTTTTTTTGCATCTTAAGCGGCATTGCTCTTTTGTTGTTCATCAAATCCTTTAGTGCAGCCTTGGAATAGTCAGGACTTAACTTTCCATCTTGGTTTACGCCTCTTTTTGAGAGTCTTTCATGTAGATGTCCTTCCATTTCTTCATACTCATTAAGGAAAAAATTGGTGATATAGCCATTTATCACAGCTTCTATTTTTTTCTCCTCTACAGATAGCTTCTTTTCAGTAGTTTGTCCAGTTAACTGAAAAACAATTGCAAGCATTATAGCTATGATTATAAGGATTGGGATGACAAATTTTTTGGGTGATTTCATAGATTTACTTTTATTTGATTTAATTAGCTTTTTTTTAATAGAATGTTGATTTAAGTAACCATGTAATAGGCGCTCACAATCAGGGTTTTATGGGAAAAAACTTTTTCAACCAACGGTACAAAAACTCCGGATCATCCCACATAATAAAATGTTTTCCTTTATCACTCATATCAATAGTGATGTTTGACAATTTTTGATATTGATTTTGGTATCCCTTGAGGGCTCCCTCCCGTGTTGCCCCATATGGTTTGCCGGCAATCCAGGAGCCTAAAACCAGTGTAGATGCCTTGATTTTACTCAGTTCAGTTCTAATATCTGTGGTATTAAGTTCATACGCTATTTCGGAAATGGTTTTCAAATCACTTTTCATATACCATTCTATTGCCCATTCAATCTTACTGGAATCACTTATCATAAATTGTAGAAAAGATCTTTGATCGGCAGCTTTTTCATCTTCAGGCTGATTAGCTTTTTCGATCATATTTGCTTTGTAATTCTTAGCATAAACTAAGGCTTCTTCCTTCGAAATAGCAGGATTTCTAATGGCTGGCAAAAAAGGTAAGGCATCAATAACTACCAATTTCGAGACTATTTCAGGTTCTTGGATGGCTACATTTAAGGCAATAAAACCGCCAAAACTATGGCCTATTAAAATCGGAAAATCCAGTTTATTAGCTTTGATATAGTCAATTACATTCTTAGTAATTATATCCAAATATTTTCCGCTGGATTTCTTAAAAGGAGGGTTATTTGCAAAGCCAGCTATCGATAGAGTATGCGTTTGGTACTTGCCCTTTAGGAAGGTCTTTGTTCCATCCCAAACGGCTGCATCACAAGTCAGGCCTGGAATTAAAATTATTGCCTGTCCTCTTCCTTCTATTTTAGCTGAAAAACTTAATTGGCTTTGAGCAGAAAGCATGGGTAGTAAAAAGAATAACCCTACTAATAAAATGCCAAACTTCTTTTTCCTCAATTTAAATTTCATCAATCCAATACATTTTTAAATAACTTTCTAAGAAAATGCACTGCAAAGGATCAAAAAATGTGTAAGGAAAAAGGATTTAATTTTTCTGTTTTTCTATCACTCGATCAAATGAGAAGAGTTTTAAGAAATAAGCTTCTGTTTTATCTGCCCGAGGCAGATAAAACAGAAGCTTATTTCCAGGCCTACCATCCTCCTGTCATATTCACATTAAAAGCATTCCCGGTAACGGTAAGAGTACGATGGGCCCCCATTGTCTTCAAAGCAGTAGATTTAATGGTCTTCCATTCAAACATGGTATGGAACTGTGAGGTGACCTGGATTTTTTTGTCTGAATCGATCCAAAATTCTTTGGATTTTCCGATGGGCAGATCGCCTGTATTTAATACTTCAGGCAGGCCCTTGGAGTCTATACAAGTCACCTGAAATTTTGCGACAACAAAACCATCATTTTTAAGGGTAAGCTTGTATTGGGCAGTTCGCACATTATCATTCTTATTCACCCATGCTTTTATTAGGGAACCCTCAGCTGAATAAGTTTTAATTTGCTCAGCCTTATCGAAACTGATATAGCTTACCGTTTCGATATCATACCATTGGGCACCCAGCATCTGGGCTGTAACCTTTACAATAGCATTTGCAGGAATCTCGAATGTCTGAGAATTAGTTACTGCCAAATCTTTACTTTGTTCAAAAGTGGCTAAAAATCCAGGAACCGTCCATTCAATTTTAAAACGAGCTATAAAAGCTCCATTATTTTTTACCACTATTTTGGCCTTTTCCTTCGATGCTGCCGGAGGAGTGCGCTTACCATATACTCTTTGGATGCCGTCAATATCATGATAGGATAGATATCCAAAGTTTTCATCGCCTTGACAATAATTCATTACTGATTGTGCATCGCAAGGAGTTACATTCCAATTTCCGGTCGTACCCTGGGGTTCTTTCCAACAACCACAATCTGAGCGATTATGCTCATGTGCTATCCCTAAGGCGTGCCCAAATTCGTGAACGGCAATCATTTTTATGGAGTTTTCCACCCCTACCTTATCTTTCCAACCTTTTCCCCAATTATTATAATCCATATTTAAGAGCATTCCATTTTTCATCCCAGCCAGGCCATTTCCTAATTTTTTGACATGAGGGCCGTCATTTGCATCATCTTTTATTAAAATCCGAATTCCGTTCGTATTCCCCTGGCAGGGGCCCCATCCCGTAAAGTCCACTTGTGCATAGGCCGACCAGGAATTCTTGACGGCATCCTGAACCCATCTTCGTTTTTCGGGAGTAGTAGCAGTTGGGTTCTCCCAGCAAACATCAATATTTCTGCGGCCCCAAAGGGAATACCGCTCAACAGTTAACTTATCTAAAGGATTTTGTTGGGGAATATTGGTATTAGAAGGTTTCCCTTCCTTGACTTGTCCATTTTCAACAAAAAGAGCGGTGTTTTTCCATTTATTTTTAATCATAACCTTTCCTCCTCCCACGTCCTCCAATAACCATCGGGCACTCCACCAATTAGGGTCAATGGGTCCCAATTCTACTTTTCCTCTTTCGTTGTGTATGTAGGTTTCCTTCCATCGATTCTTCAGTCTAATGTGCCCATCGTCTGTCTTTTCTGTGATCCACATGGCACTCCACCAACCAGCTTGGATGTTTCCAGCGACAAGTGGGCCATTTTGATTATGTAAATAAGTATTGCTAGATACATTTTTTAGGCGGATGGTGTTTTGCATAACCCTTTCTATCTGCCAATGGAATTTTTCATTATTAAGAACTGGAGGTGTGGAGTAAAAAATCCCCAGTATTGCATCATTAGTGGTATTTAAGTGTATTTCAGGGGCTGAATCATTGGCAAACAATTCTCGTTTGGGGATAAAAAGAATTAGAAAAACAATAAAAAAAATGGACCAAATAAGGGGAGCTTGGTTTTGAAGTGAAATACAATAGTTTTTCATGATGTCATTGTTTTTGATTAAAAATGAAAAGGGATCCCTAAGGAATTCTTTTCAAAGCTATTCGCTTCCTCCACCCCATTTTGAACTTTGGCTTTAAGCGGTAGACACGCTGTTATGAATGGTAAAAAATAGGTCGCCAATGGATTAATGCAGAATTGAAAAAGAAATGAACGACATCTAGGAAGGCATTTTGTTTATTTTTATATTAGAAAAAGTAGAAACCTTTACCCATATGTCAAAGCTCTTTTGTTCAATAGTATATTTGTTTTTACCTCTGTTAATTTTTTGCCAAAATGAAAAGACTCCTAATCAATGGAGGCAAAATCTGGCCCAGTTCGAATCAAGTAAAAATTATAAATCCTATGCAATTGCTCTTGATGATCTGAGTGATTTTTACCTGGCAAATGAGCATATCGATAGTGCTATTTTTTATCTATCTGAAGGCCTACATTTTATACCTGATGATCAAAAAAGCCTAAAAGATCCCTTGACTTTTAAATTTCATCATTTTAGCTATCTTCAAGACAGGGAGGATCTTAAATTAATACCCCACTTGGATACTGCTTATCAGTACTATTCCAAAATAATTGATCAACAGCAAAAGATTGACTTTTTATTTGACTATGGAATCGCTTTAAAAATGGCTATTAAGATGGATTTTTCCTTTCTTATTTTCAGCAAAATAGAGCCCTTGTGTTTGAACCAGTCAAAAATTGATTATGACCAACTGGTTAGATTATATAGCTTGCTTTTGACTACTTCCTCAGAATTGAGTAAATATGAGGAGGCTTTGGAATACGCCAGAAAAGGTATTGAGGTGAGCAAAAAAAGTACTGATTACAGTAGCATTGTAAATCTTTATCTCGACAATGGCTATTTATTCGGCATCCTCAAAATGGAAGGAGAAATGGAATCCTACCAACGTGCTGCCCAAATAGCGGAAGATTTTGGCACGCATGATGATTTAGCAAGGGCAAATATTAATCTGGGGTATTATTACAACACCATTAACCAACCCAAAAAGGCACTCCAGGTCCTTCAAACCTCAAAAGATATATTGTCAGAGCTCAAAAATGAGGATGCTGTTTTAAGCATTAACCGGGAAATGGCGAATTCCTATTTCATAAATAGCGATACTCTTTCTGCTATAAAAACCATAAATGAATGCATCCAAAAATGTGAAGTGAAGTATTTGGCTGGTTGTAAGTCTATTTATTATGATATGGCTTATTTTATGAAAACTTCTTTCCCGCCTGACACCTTATCTTTTTATTTAAAAAAACAGTTGAAACTCTCCGAAAAACTGGGAGATCAATGGCTTCTGGGGCATACCTATGATTTTTTAGCCATGCAAGAGGAAAGGAAAAAGAATTTCGAACAGGCCCTAGAATATTATATAAAAGCAGTAGAAATCAGGGATTCAATAAATACAGCTGACCTAGAGGCCAAGCTGGCAGAAGAAAGGACCAAACAGCAGGTAGAGTATTTCCAGGTCAACCAAGAAAGGGCTGAGTTAAAAAGCCAGGTATTAAGCTACAGAAATCAACTATTTGGAGCTGTTGCTTTAGGTTTAATGTTCATACTTGCTGTTGGTGGTTATCTATTTTTTCAGTTATCCAAAGCCAGAAAACAACTTGAACAGCTTAATGAGACCAAAGATCGATTTTTTGGGATCATAGCACATGATATTAGGAGTCCCATTACCGCATTGGATGGAGTAGGAGAACAGATGGCCTTTTATCTGATGAAAAATGAGAAAGCAAAACTTCACAGACTTGCTGACCGAATCGTTAATACTTCCAGAAGATTGTCGAGCTTGTTGGATAATTTACTAAACTGGGCGCTTTTACAAAAAGGAATGATTCCCTACCATCCAGCCTCAGTGAAGGTAAAAAGTATAATCGATGAGAATATGGAACTATATCAGGAAGTGGCAGAAGTAAAAGGAATAAAACTCTCGAACGAAGTTTCAGAAAATGTGAAGGTTTTTGCTGATTTAAGCGCCGTATCAACAATTACACGGAATCTTATCAACAACGCCATTAAATTTACTGAAAAAGGAGGATTTGTAAGCGTAAGTACAGAAACTATAAAAGATAAAGTATACATTAAAATTAATGATACAGGAACGGGTATAAATGCCGAAATGCTAAATAAACTTTTCACCCTGAATAAAACACGCCGAAAGGGAACTTCCAATGAAAAAGGATCTGGTTTAGGCCTATTATTGTGCAAAGATCTGGTGGAGCTAAATAAGGGAACAATATCGGCAACCAGTAAAGTAGGAACAGGTTCCAGCTTTATTTTTTCCTTACCAACAATTTAATGGAATGCAAGCATCTTATAAAATCTTGGTAGTTGAGGATGAAGAATTGATGGCTGATCGCATTGAAATGCTGATAGAAAAAACCGGGCATCAATTAATCCAGGTTGTCGACAATAGCGAAGATGCCCTTCAGGTAGTCTCCAGAATAACACCGGACCTTATTTTAATGGATATAAATATTGAAGGTGAGTATGATGGCATTGAATTGGCAGATCTGATCAATGAAAAACAAAGTATTCCGATCATTTTTGTCACCTCCCTTCATGATGATCGTACTTTTCGAAGGATTTCAAGGACTAATCCAATAGGCTACATCTCTAAACCATTTACAGACATTCAATTACAGCGCAGCATTGAGCTGGTATTTTCCCATTTTAATAAAAAAGAAAACCAACATTTTGAATTAGATGCAGGGCAATTGGAAAATCAGGAATATTTTTTCATAAAAAAAGGAGGTTCGATAGACAAAATTCTCATTTCAGACATTCATTATCTGGAGGCGGATGGCCGTTATTGTATCATTGGATTAGAATCCAAAAAATACCTAATCCGACAGCCCTTAAAAGAAATGCTGCAGCGCCTAGCTCGTGGACAATTCTTACAAGTTCATCGCAGCTATATTGTTAACATGGAAAAAGTGAGCAGCATTAATTTAGAAGATCAGGTTATTCATCTAGGTAAAACGAATGTGCCTTTAAGTCGAAGGGAAAAAGATCAGGTTATGAAGCGTTTAAACTTATTAAAGTAAAAGAAGAGGGCTCATCATAAGAGTTCGATTTGATAATGTCCTTATTAATGTATTATTCCCAATAATGACTCATCATAAAACCAGTCCAAATGAAAAATCAAATAATTCTTCTCCTAGTCTTATCTTTTGGCTTTATCAACCATTGCCTGGGGCAATCCCAAAACTCAAGCGATACCTCTCAACTTTGGCGGATTGAACTACAGAATGAAAATGTTTACATAGGTAAGATATTAAATCGCAATAGTGAGACCATTAGTTTCGACAGTCGGGAGTTGGGGGTAATCACTCTTCAGGTGCGAGACATTAAAAGCATGACTCAAGTTACTGATGGAAGAATTAGGGATGGGGATTTTTGGTTCGAAAACCCTCAGTCTATGCGCTATTTTTGGGGCCCTTCCGGATATGGATTAAAAAAGGGGCAGGGCTACTATCAAAATGCCTGGATTTTTTTCAACCAGTTCACTTTTGGGATAACTGATAATACTTCTATTGGTGTTGGTTTGGTTCCCCTTTTCTTATTTGGTGGAGGTCCAACCCCTGTTTGGATTACGCCAAAAGTATCTATTCCGATCCAAGAAAATTTTCAACTTGGAGTGGGAGCTTTAGTTGGAGGTGTTTTGGCAACAGATACTGATGGACCTTTTGGTGTAGCCTATGGAACAGCCACCTTTGGAACGAGAGATAAAAATTTTAGTTTAGGTTTAGGTTATGGCTATGCTGGTGGCGAATGGGCCAATGTTCCTACCATAACCATAAGCGGAATGATCCGGACTGGAAAAAAAGGCTATATTCTGACCGAAAACTATTTGATTGATGTAGGTGATGAAACTTTTGTACTTATTTCTATAGGAGGAAGAACGGTGGGCAGGAATATTTCCCTTGATTATGGGGGCATTCTTCCTGCGGTGGGAGATATTGGCACTCTGTTTGTTATCCCCTGGCTTGGAATAAGTGTACCTTTGGGGAAGATAAAGAATTTTTGAGACCAAGGAAACATGACATGTTTAAATATGACATGTCCCATAATAAAGGACATGACATGTCTAGATATGTCATGTACCAACCTAGATATAATCATATTGGCTGTCAGCTATTTGTAAAAACAACATGTAGGAGATTTTAAGACATGTCATTTCTAGAAATGACATGTCTTAAAATTCATTACATAAATACTCAAAAAAGTAGTGCCCTTTTTCTTCCAGGTAGTCTAGATTTATCCTTTCGTATACTTTTTACTTTTATCCCTACAATTTCTTTTCAAATACCCTATTTTGAGGAAAACAAACCATTTCCTGCCATGATAAATTTTAAAAAACATATTTACCATTTAACGTTCTTTTCTATAGTTAGTATTCTCTTTTTTCCAGGATGTACACCATCCGAAAAAGGAAGCACTACCAATCTAAAGTTTGAAATCTCTTTTCCTGAAACCGTTCACCCAGAAGCCATCACCGGCCGCGTGTATGTAATCGTATCCAATGACGATTCCCGCGAGCCACGCCTGCAGATCAGCACCATGGGACAACCATTCTGGGGCGAAGATGTGGAAGCACTAAAACCTGGCAGTCCTGCTACCATTAATGGAAAAACTTTTGGGTATCCACTAGAAAGCCTGGCAGAACTGCCTGCTGGCGAATACTTTGTTCAAGGCTTTGTAAACATTTATACTAAGTTTGAAAGATCAGATGGGCATACCCTTTGGATGCACAATGATCAATGGGAAGGCCAGCATTTTAATCGCTCCCCAGGTAATCTTTACAGTGACGTTCAAAAAATAACCATTGATCCAGACAAAGGGGGTACCATAAAACTAGACTGTAAAAATGTGATACCAGCTATTCAAATGCCAGAAGATACCAAGTGGGTCAAACGAATCAAATTTAAAAGCGAAATGCTTAGCGAGTTTTGGGGCCAGGATATTTTTCTGGGAGCTACTGTTTTACTGCCCAAGGATTATGAACAGCATCCTGATGCCTACTACCCTGTAAATTATATCCAAGGACATTTTTCCCTGCGCAATCCTAATGGGTTTACTACTGAAGATCCCGGCGAGGGGAACCCAAGGGCCAGAAGAGGCTATGAGTTTTATAAATTCTGGAATTCCGATGAAGCCCCCAGAATGATAGCCGTTACTTTTCAACATCCCTGCCCGTATTATGACGATTCTTATGCTGTTAATTCTCCTAATGTAGGTCCTTATGGGGATGCCATTATTCAGGAATTGATTCCCGAAGTAGAAAAACAATTCCGCATAATCAGTGAACCTTATGCCCGTATGCTTTCGGGTGGATCAACCGGCGGATGGGAATCCCTGGCTCTTCAGATTTTCAACCCTGACTTCTTTGGAGGCACCTTTTCCCTTTGTCCAGATCCCGTTGATTTTAATTACTTCCAGGCCGTAAATGTCTACGAAGATGAAAATGCCTATTACAAAGTCAGAAACTGGAATAAAGTTCCTACTCCCTCTGATCGGTATACTGATGGTATGATTCGACTTACTTCCAAACAACGCAATCATTATGAGTTGGCTCGGGGAACGAAAGGGCGTTCAGGTGAACAAATTGACATTTTTGAAGCCGTTTTCGGGCCTATCGGTGAGGATGGTTATGTGAAGGAACTTTTTGATCCTAAAACTGGTGTGATCGATAAAGAAGTGGCTGCTTATTGGAAAGAAAATTACGACCTCCATCAATATCTGAGAAAAAATTGGGATACGATCGGACCAAAGCTAGCTGGAAAACTTCACATTTATACTGGTGACATGGATACTTATTATCTGAATCCCGCTGTAGAATTACTAGAAGAATTTCTGGAAAAAACAGATCCGTATTATGAGGGGGTTGTCGAATATGGAGATGGAGAACCTCATTGCTGGGGTCCAGACCGTAAAGATCTTTTATACCTCATGGAAGAGCAAGTAAAGAAAAATGCTCCTAATGCTGCCAATTTAGCTATGTGGAGTTATTAAATAATAGGATTTGGTGGGCAAGGCCCACCAAATCCTATTTAAGACCTTTTTTTATTACTCTTTCAATTCCTCGAGCTAATAGATCTACTTCCTCAGGAGTTGTAAACACATTGGGTGTCACCCGTATGCCCTCCCATTCATTTGGTACAAACCTTGGACGAACATGAATGCGATAATTTTTTTCTAAAAAAGCTGTTAGATCATTTGCTCCAACGCCATCAATATTCACCCCTCCTATTGCACAGGACAATTCAGGATTCAAGGAAGTTAGAATATTAACTCCTGGAAGGTCTTTGACCTGCTCTACCCATCGGTTTTTGAGGTATCTTAATCTGGCAGCCTTCCTATCAATACCTATACTTTCATTAAAAGAAATAGCTTCACCTATGGCATTTCTGTTGGCTACTGGATGGGTACCAATTGCTTCAAACTTACGAATATTGTCATCTTGAGAGGAGGGCGCTGCCATCAAAGGCCATATTCCAGGTATTTTATCTTTACGCACAAATAAAAATCCACTTCCAAAGGGAGCATTTAACCATTTGTGAAGGCTGGTTCCATAATAATCGCACTGCAGGTCTTCGTATTTATATGGAAAATGAGCGAAGGCATGAGCTCCATCAACGATGGTTTCGATTCCTCGTTCTCTGGCCATTTGACATATTTTCTTTACTGGAAAAATTTGCCCAGCAGTATAGCTTATATGGCAAAACAAAATAACCTTGGTTTTGGGAGTAATGTTTTTTACAAATAAATCGTAAAGTTCATCTGGATTTTCGCAAGGTGTGGGAATGGGAAAGGTTTTTAGTACAATCCCATCTCTGCGTTCGCGTTGGCGCCAGGTAGTCAGCATTCGGGGATAATCCTGGGTAGTGGTGAGGACTTCATCACCTGCCTGTAGATTCATCCCCAATTGGATAATTTGTAAAGACTCAGAAGTATTTCTGGTGATGGCCATTTCTTCCGGATCACAACCAAACATGGCCGCCAGTCGTTTCCGAAGGGTTTCTCGCTGAGGAATTAAAAAATCATCCACCCATAGTGATGGGCTCATATTTACGATGGTTAAATATTGTTTCATAGCCTCCTGTACTACTCGAGGAGCAGGACTCACACTTCCGCTGTTTAAATTAATTTGGTTTTTATCAATAGTATAAGCATTTCTTATCATACGCCAATAGTCTTCATTTTTAGCTACATCTTCCAGTGTTTGATGGTGAATTTTCTGATTGGCTTTAATAATATCAGTTATAGAAGTTGGTTTTATGGAAGCTACGGCTGCTCCCATCCCAAGTTTATTGATAAAGTTTCTACGATCCATATACCTAATATTTTGAATGATAAAGGGAAAGATTTGTCGGTTCAAAATCTTTTGCTTTAATTGAATATAAGTGAGTGTTTGCTCTACCTTAATACTGATGCCACCTATAATATAATTAATTTTGATTAGTTCCTTATGGAGTTTCAACTCGACTTAATTGATTTGTTGTTTCTTTTCAGTGCAGGCCTTGGCTTGTTTACTACTGTGGCCCTGATTTTTCAGAAATCTGGAGAAATAAAAAGCAAGTTCGTTCTTTCAGGCTTGTTAATTTTATTGACTTTTATCTTGGGTAGTTATTTGTTGGAAAAAACAGGGCTTTTGGATTTTAACTTTATTACTTTTTTATCCCTGCAAGCCTTCTTTCTTAGCCTGGGTCCTTTACTCTATTTTTATATTTGCCAGCGTTTGGGAAAAGATTTTTCCAGCAGTCCTTTCCTAAAACACCTGATATTCCCCATATCCTTTTTTACTACTGTACTTTTTATGGGCATATTTGGTGCAGAGGAGGCTGCCCTTGCCTGGCTTAAAAGTGTAAATGTCAATTTTGTTTTTCTATTTTTCTCTTTTACCTTCTTTCACTTGGCACTTTATTGCTTTTGGAGTGATCAGGCTATTAAAAAAGAAATGCAAAAACCATATCGAAAAAAGGACGATTTCTTTTTGACTAAAATCAAATGGCTGAAAAGATTAAACCTTATTTTTTTAATTCTTTGCATTGTCATAGGTTCCTACTATCTGGCATTAATGAGTGGCATTTATTATTCTTATAGCAAAGGAGTAGAATGGCTTATTTTAATCTCTACTGCTATATGCATTCAGACCATCGCCTTGCACGCCATATGGTATCCGCAGGCCCTCACTGGGTTTAGGAAAAACCAAAAGGGAGTAAATAATACAAAATCTGGATTAGATAAAATTAGGGTCCAACAATATATGAATGAGCAGCAACCCTATAAGACTAATGGTTTAAAACTATCTGATCTGGCAGGTCTATTAAATACGAATTCTCATGAACTTTCCTATTTTTTAAATGAGGAAGTTGGCATGAGTTTTTTTGATTTTATCAACTCCTATAGAATTAAGGAGGCGAAAGAACAATTAGTTCAGTATCCCGATAAAACCATTCTCATGACTGCCTATGATGTAGGTTTTAATAGCAAAACCACCTTCAACCGAGCCTTTAAAAAGCATGTACACATGACTCCAAAAGAGTTTCGATTGAAAAATTCAGGTTCCACTTTATAAACTGGTGCGACTCTTTGATCTCCAATGACTCTCTTTAGGGCAAAAACTTATGAAATCATCCACAATTAAGACTATAGGAACTTGGGTTGTTAGAGTTATTCTGGGAGGCTTTTTACTTATTGCCGGACAAGCTAAATTTACAATGAGCGCTATTTGGGGGCCCAAGTTTACTGATTGGGGCTATCCGGATGGTTTTCTATACGTCGTTGGTGCTTTAGAAATCATTGCTGCTATTATGATTTTTATTCCAAAATGGTCAAAATGGGGTGCTTACCTGACAGGAGTTATTATGATTGGAGCTGCAATAACCCATTTAGTAAATGGAGAAGCTAGAGAAGTACTGTCTCCTGGGATTTATATGGTTTTAATTGCCATCTTACTATTGCTATTAAGAAAAAAAACCGTCGAAGCGAACTGATGGCCGACTGGCCATCAGTCTGCTTTATTATATTTTATTATTCATCTCTTAAGCTATTCACTGGATTACCCATGGCTGCTCTTAAACTTTGACTCCCAACGGTTACAATAGCAATGAAAATGGCTCCCAATCCTGCTACTGGAAATATCCACCAATGGATAGGAACTCGATAGGCAAAACCGGCCAGCCAAATATCCATCAGATACCAGGCCAAAGGAGAAGCAATGAGCAATGCAATCAGGATCATCCAAATAAAATTTTTCGACATTAGCCCAATAATCACTGAAGTAGATGCCCCAAGAATTTTTCGGATTCCGATCTCTTTACGACGACGTTCAGCCATGTAGGTAGCCAGCGCAAAGGTTCCTATAGTAGCAATAAAAATGGCCAGGAAGGTGGCTACCCAGGTTAAGGTACTCCACTTTTGTTCAGCTTCATACATTTCACCAAATCCTTCATCCACAAATTTGTAGTCGATAGGGTATCCTGTATTAAAATCATTCCAGGTCTTTTCAATAGCAGCAATAGTACCATCCATGTTTTCACTATTTACCCTCATGGCTACTTTCCAATAAGCACCAGGATAGATATGCAGCACCGCTGGTTGAACAGCTTCATGAAGACTTGCATAGTGAAAATCCTTTACCACTCCTATGATTCTTCCCCTTTTCACACTATCCTTCTCATTCCACATATTCCATTCTAAAGGTTTATCAATCACATCTTCGGGGCTATTCCCTAACTCATAAGAAGCGATGGCCGTTTCATTGATGATAAAAGCTTCTGAAGCATCCGTGGTAATTTCTTCTGAAAAGTTTCGTCCTGCCAACAGTTCCATTCCCATAGTAGGAATAAAATCATGATCCACACAAAACACTCTTGCTGAAAGCTCCCGTCGATCTTCTCCAGGTATGATAATTCCATCACCTGCCACAATATCACCAGGAATACCAAATCCAATACTAACTGACTTTACGGCTGGGATTTTAGAAAATTCGGTTTTCACACTTTCCATGTTGCGATACATTTTTCCTCTCATGGGAAAATAGAGCAGCTCTTCTTTGTTAAAACCCAAATCTTTTTTGGCCAAAAGATTAATTTGCTGAGAGACGATAAGGACACAAATGATGAGAAGAATGGTAAGACCAAACTGCAAAATGACCAAACTTTTTCGGAACCAATCAGTTTTGCCCTGAGGATTATAAAATCCAGCTTTCAATGCATCAATTGGCTTGAATCCGGAAATTACAAAGGCTGGATAAGCCCCCGCAATGATACCAGTTAATAAAACGGAACCTAGGATAATAATTCCTATGATTGGATTTAAAAACCAGGTGACTTGGATAGACTTATTGGCAAAGTCATTTAAATAAGGAATAAAACCAGTAGTAATTATCATTGCCAAAATGGTTGCAAGGGCAGCTACCAAAGTAGCCTCTCCTACAAATTGGAATGCAAGCTGGCTTCGTAAGGCACCGCTCGTTTTTCGCACTCCGACCTCCTTGGCGCGTTGCATGGCCTTAGCTGTAGTTAAATTAATAAAATTAATACAAGCAATAAGTAAGAGAAAAGCACCAATTGCAATCAATCCTTTGATATAAATATGGTTGGATCGGACGGCAATATCATTTCTAAAATTGGAAGAATAGAGATGGATATCCTGCACGCTCTGCAAATAAGGATAATAATGAAAATTCATCTCCTTGGTCTGCGGATGGGCTTCTTTCTCTATATATTGATGTAATTTGGCCTGTAATGCATCAATATCCGTTTTAGGGTGAACTTTTATATAAGACATAAAGTCTTGCCAAATCCAACTCTGCATTCTTTCTTTCGGGACATTTTTTGCCAATCCAGCAAAAGGATATAAAAAATCAAACTCTAAATGAAAATGTGGAGAGGGGTCTTCTAATACAGCCGTTACCTGCGTAGCCCTACCATTAATTGTGATATCCTTTCCTACAGGGTCTCCTTCTCCAAAATATTTTTTGGATAAGGATTGAGTTAAAACAACTGAATTTTGATCTTCTAGTATAGTTGCAGGAGTTCCATATAAGAAGGGGACATGGAAAAAATCGAAAAAAGAAGCATCTACTATAATTCCTTTTTCTTCGAAATATTCCTGATCCTCATTTTTGAATAAATATTTCTCCCGGGTACGATAAATCCTTAAAGATCCCTCAATTTCAGGAAATTCTTCCTTAAAAGCTGGTGCCATTCTTGGAGAAGTACTAGCCATCGTTCTTTCACCTACAGCTCCATAGCTTTCGGTATAAACACGATAAAGTTGATCCTTATCTGGATGGAATTTGTCAAATTTTAGTTCGTCTTGTACGAAAAGCCCAATTAAAATACAACCAGTCAGACCAATCGTCAATCCTAAAATATTAATTAAACTGCTTTCTCGGTTTTTTAACAAATTGCGAAAGGCAACCTTTAAATAATTTCTAAACATACCAGGTGATATTGGTGAAAAAATATTAGTCGAAAAGTTTTTTATCACTGAAGGCCTGAAAAGTTTAATAACTTCTTTCCGGTATCTCCTTTTGGCAAATGAAGAGCCCCTTCTTTCTATATCTCTATAAAAATTCTCTTCCAAATCACCTTCCAACTCTTCCAATAAACTTGGATGGCAATACCACTTCAGTAGTCTTTCAAAGAATTTAGGTGGGTGAATGTCCTTCATTTTTTTTGTTTTGCCGTATTCAAGTGTTCAAGTTATAGTTCCCATTTACACTTCTCATCTGCTCATCTGCTAATTTGCACATCTACAAATCTGCACATCTACAAATCTGCTAATCAAATAAAGTTTTTCTTCCACGAGATCTCTGGGATGGATTGCCAGAGTTGATCGCGATGTTTTTTGGCTTCCTGCAAGGCTTCTTTACCTCGATTGGTGACAGTATAAAAACGTTTTCTCCGGCCTCCTCTGACAGCACTCCCCTCTCCCATTTGCGAATTAACAAATCCTTTATCGGCCAATCGGCTTAGAGCCGTATGTAAAGACCCTCTACTTATACTTCGTTTTAGGCGATCATTAATCTCCTCTTGTATGCTTACTCCATAGGCATTATCATCCAAAAGCAAAATGGTCAGCAGTACGATTTCCTGAAATTCTCCTAAATATGTTCCTTTCATTAATTATATTGTTTTTAATTGAAGACCATATAAAGATAGCATTTTGTTTTAAAATGGAGAACATATATTTGCCATCTTCCCTGCTAAGAACTTTTAAAACCTAAAAAAGTTACAGTCAGTTGCTAAAAAAGAGAAATTTATTTCCGACCAGAATTTTTGAATTGAACTAAGGGCAAAACTAAAGATGGATATCCATCATCATTTTTTATTTGAATAAATTAAGTTCCGTAAATTCATCCTAGGAACTGATTACCCGATAAAATTATGACTACCAACAAAAACAAAAAAAGGCTCAACCAATTATTCAAACTGGTTACAGAGCTGGCCCTGATCACTTTAGGGATATATCTGGCATTATTCATCAATAATTGGAATGAGAGCAAAAAGGAACAAGAGTTAGAACAGTTTTATTTAAACAATTTACTAACTGATGTAGACCGCAGTATTTCCAGCCTTCAAAGGCATTGGATTCTGGATTCAGTCCAATTAATTGGGGCTAAAAGATTGGATCAACTATTGGACGAGGGGCATAATGTAGATATGGACTCCTTAAGAATTTATCTAAATTTTTTCAATACCAATCCCAGGTTTGAAATTCCCAACTTTAGTTATCAGGCCCTGCTTCAATCCGGAGATTATCAGGTTATTCGAAATAAGGAATTACGCCATGCCATGGATGAATTCTTTTTGGATCTATTATCTGGAGTGGTAATTACTGAAGGCTATTATATTGATCGGCTCAATGAATACTACTTTCCGGTAAAAGAGACGGTATATATGGCTAAATCCAATAGCTTCATAAATATTGAAAGGCTTTTCCATCCAGTATTTAAAGAAAATGTTTATGCCCTACCGGCCTATATAAATCAAGAAATGAGACAAATTAAACGAGCTTTGGAAGCAAGTCAGAAATTAAGAAAAGATATACAATTGGAAATCAATTAATTAATGCAAGTTGTGAGGGATCCGTGTTTTGATTAATTATCCGCTGATAAACACTGATCTTACTGATCTACGCTGTTAAGGTGATATTTTAACAGCGTAAATCAGCTCAATCAGCGATTATCAGTGGCACTATACTTCCTGGATTAATAGGACAAATCCCAGTGGATTCCCTGAAAGCAAGTTTGTAATTTATAAGACAGCCTGAGGCTTTCTTTTCAAATTATCGGGAAGTACTAGTAATTTCAATAGATCACCTTAAAAGCAATTGCCCTATGAAAGGATTAACCTTAGCCTTTATTTCAATCATTTTTTTGGGTTTGGAACTAAATACTCTATCCGCCCAAAATTTTACTATCAATTCCGAAAAATTTTCAGATCAACATCGGCAATTTGATTTTTGGATTGGCACCTGGGATGTGAATCTCCGCCAGCGCCAACCAGACTTTAGTTGGAAGGATTGGAAAAAATCCAAAGCCCAGATTTATTCTATTTTGGATGGCCGGGCCATCTTAGAATTATGGGAAGAAAAAGGAAGTGCTACGCCTGTTCAAACCATCATTGGCTACAGTCTTAGGTATTTTGATGAGGAACAAAACAAGTGGATATTATGGCTGAATTGGCCAGGAGTTAATCGCTCGGGCAGTTCCAGTCTAAGCGGTCAATTTCGACATGGTCGAGGTGAGTTTTTTAGCCGCAGACAAGTAACGGACAGTACCTCTGTCATTTCCAGATATTCCTTTGTAGACATTTCTAAAGAAAAGTTCAGATGGGATGATGCCTATTCTCGGGATGAAGGTAATACCTGGTCCAATAACTGGATCATGGAATTCACACGAACAGAAGATCAGGCTCCCTGGCCCAAGGAAAGTCAGCTTCATACTTATAGGCAAGGAGAAAGATGCCCTAATCCGGAATTTCAAAAGTTGCTTCCTTTTGTCGGTAAATGGGAAGGGACGGTAAAGAGAAAAGAGCATAACTGGAAGGATGAAAAATTTATTATGAATAATTATCAAAGCCTTGGAGGCTGCGCCCAAATGAACTTTCTTCAAATCGGTGATGATCCTGAATCCTCGTATCAGGAGTTTTCACTTTTGACCTATAATACCTTTGCCAAATTATTTGAAGATGGTCACCTAAGCAATCAAGAAAATAGTGCCTATCAATCCTATTATGGCAAATTCACCGATGATGGTCAGCTTGATTTATACCTAAGAAAAAATAATGACCCTCCAAACTCCGGACTAACCTGGGCTATGGGAGAAAATAAAGAACTAAAATTCACTAAATGGACCTATTCAAATGGCCAAAAAACTAAAATTTGGGAAGGAACGCTTGTTAATAATTGAGTAATTATTGCTGGGTTTAAGAAAAAATTACCTAATTTTTACTCGAAATATTGAATTTTTCAATATTAAAATTTGCATAAACTCATTTTTTAACACACAAAAAAATCATTATGAAACCTTCCGCACCAAAAAATGTAGTTTGGATTATTGCACTTGTAGCTGGTATTCTTGGAATACTTGGACATTATGCAACTATTCCATTTGCGACGGAATACAATTATTATTTACTTCTTGCTGGTTTTGTACTATTAGCTCTTGGTACTACCTTTAAAGGTATATAATGCATTGAAGTAAAATACAATCCTGAAAACGATTTTTAAATTTCAATATATATAGTGGCTGCTCTTGGAGCAGCCCTTTTTATTTTTTGCTCTCTTTACTTTGTAACCGACCTTTAGGGTTGATAGTATTCTCTTAGAATTAAGCCAATGATATGAAGACTACTATTATTTATCCAAAAAGTGAAGTGCTCAAAAAGTACATACAGTATTTTCTTTTTTTAAAAAATGAAGATCCTAATTATCAGCGAGAGCACATCTGTTTTCCCAATACCAATTATTGCCTTGGTCTTCACAAGGGGAATAGACTGGCAGCAGTAACGAATTCCAGGTATAGTCTTCTTCCTTCCCTAGGTTTTCATAGCTACCTTACTGGTATTTACCAATCTCCTATTTATATCCAAGCCAAAGGAGTATTTGATGAAGTTTGCATAGATTTTGAACCATTAGGCATTGATGTTCTTTCTGGGCAAACTGTTTCAACCTACACTTATTATGATGAAGTCCTTCCATATTTATTTCCAAAAAACTTCAAAAGGATTTTTCATCTGGCCTTTAGTCACCCTTCCCCAAAACAAAGAGCCAAACAACTTGAAGCTTTTTTTCTGACCTTGCTTCCAAAAGAGATGAATACAGAGTTCATCCCATTTAACCAAAATGGTGATTTGAGCATTCCTTCCCTAAAAAAAACCTATAGGCGCAGTTATCGATCCATTTACAGGATGTATAAAAAAAATATAGACCTTTCACCCAAAGAATTTTCTAGCATTGTAAGAATAAGGAAAGGAATAGCAGGTCTAAATAAAGAATCCACCCTAACCAGTGTGGCTTACAAAGCAGGATTTTCTGATCAAAGTCATATGATTCGGGAATTTAAAAAATATACTCACCAATCTCCGAGACTTTTCCAAAGGAATAGTACAGCCATTGATGGAAAGGTTTGGATGAGCATCCGGTAAAATGGCAGATTTATTCAATTTTAAAAGATGATAATATGTCAATTTTGATGTGAAACAAAAACATCACATCACTTATGAAACTAAAAAGAAAAAGCCTCCGACTGCTATTGGCATTTTACCTGTTTGTAAATTTTCAACCTGCTCTTTGGGCCCAAATTAAGCCTGCCCATAAAAAAGTAGATGATGCTGGAAGGACTTATGAATCTTTTGAAAATGATCCCACTAATTTGAGGATTTATACCTTAAAAAATGGTTTAAAGGTATACCTGGCACCTAATCATAATTCTCCTAGAATCAGAACTTCCATTATGGTTAAATCGGGAAGTAAGCATGATCCTGCTGAAGCCACAGGATTGGCTCATTACCTGGAACATTTACTATTTAAAGGGACAGATCGATATGGCACCCTCAATTTTGAAGCGGAAAAACCGCTACTTGATCAAATAGAAGTTTTGTTTGAAAAACATAGAATGACCTCCTCTGAAGAAGAGAAAAAAGTTATTTATAAAAATATAGACGAGCTTTCTCTAAAAGCATCAAAATACTCCTTGTCAAGGGAGTATAATGATATGATGGCTGAAATGGGAGCCTGGGCAGTAAATGCATTTACCAATTTTGATCGGGTGGGTTACATAAGCAACATTCCTTCCAATCAACTGGAAAAATGGCTGGATCTTGAAGCAGAAAGATTTAGAAATCCCCAATTCCGCACCTTCCATACAGAGTTGGAAACAGTTTATGAAGAGATGAATACCATCATTGATGATGGACCCCGATATTCACTTTTCAAAATTATAGAATTATTATTCCCAAAACATCAATATGGATCTCAAACTGCAATAGGAAAAATAGAACATCTAAAAAACCCATCTATTACCGAAATAAAAAAATATTACAACAGCAATTATGTACCCAATAATATGGCCATCATATTGGTGGGTGACCTCTATCCGGAAGATGTTATCCAAATGATAGAAGAGAAGTTTGCCTACATGAAAGCGCAGGAATTGCCTCCAATTCCCATCATCAAGGAGTCACCTATGAGTCAGCCCGTTGAAAAATATATTGAAGCACCAGGCACAGATATGATCAGAATGGGATTTCGCTTTAAAGGGTTGGCCACCAAAGAAGCCTTAATGATCCGTCTTGTGGATATGATGCTTATGAATGGCCGGGCCGGGGTTTTTGATTTGAATATTAATAAGGCCCAAAAAGCACAAAATGTGTCTACCTATATCGAATCCTATAAAGATTATTCTATTCATTTTATTGCTGGTTATCCAAAAAAGGATCAAAGTCTTGAGGAGGTAAGAGATATTATTCTTAAGGAAATTGATCGCCTCAAAAAAGGGGAATTTCCAGATTGGCTGCAGGAGGCTGCCATAAACGATCTAAAACAGAATCAAATGAGATCCCTGGAATCCAATAATGGAATTTCGGGCCTGATCTTAAGTTCATTTTCTTTTGATATTCCCTGGAATGAACGGATGAATCAATTGGATGAATTGAGCAAAATAAGCAAAGAAGAAATTATAGAATTTGTAAAAACTCGATATGTTAATAATTATGCAGTTGTTTATAAAAAGAGAGGCTTAGATCCATCCATTCAAAAAATAAAAAAACCGGAAATCAGTCCAATTGATCTCAACGAAGGTAAAGTTTCCGATTTCAGAAAAAATCTTCAAACAAGAAAAACAGTCCCAATTAATCCACGAATTATTGATTTCAAAGAGGACATTCAACAAATCCAGCTGAAGAATGGAATTCCTTTAAATATGGTTCACAATGCTACCAATGATTTATTTACGCTCAAAATTTCATTTGATTTAAGCCAAAACAACGATAAGTTACTAGCACTTGCAGTAGACTACCTTTCACTTGCTAATACCGACCAGTACACAGCCATCCAGATACAGGAAGAGTTTTATAAAATTGGCTGTAGTTTTAACATCAGTACCAATACTCAGCTAACTTCCATTTTCATTTCAGGCCTGGGAGAAAACTTTCAAAAAGCTGTTCAATTGTTTGATCATATTCTCAGCAATTTAAAAGGTGAAACTAAAACCAAAAATGCACTGTTGGAGAAAATATCCAAGGAACGCAACGATTGGAAAAAATCCAGAGGGGTAATAGCAAGATGGTCCACGAATTACCTGGCATACGGTGCAAATTCCCCTTTAAAAAATGTTTACTCTGAAGAGGAAATAAAGGGGCTGGATGTTAACAGAATAGTAGATAAATTAAAAAGCCTGTTGAATTATGATCACAGATATTTTTATCACGGCCCACAACCTGTTGATGAGATAAAATCAATTTTGGAAAGTGATTTAGAAAATAGTCCAAAACCACTCAAAGTAAAAAGAAGCAAAGAGTTCCGTCACCAGAAGTATGACCATACAGAGGTTTATTTGGCTGAGGCTGAAACCAAGCAATTTGATTTAATTCTATTATCCAACCTTAAGCCCTATGACCCCCAATTAATGCCTCATGTATATCTTTTTAATCAATATTTTGGAGATCTTTTCTTTAAGGAATTGAGAGAAGCCCGTGGTTTGGCCTATAGCGCTTATTCTTATATCAGCACTCCAACTTGGAAAGATCGCTCTTTTCTCCTTTATAGTAGAGCTGGTGTACAATCTGATAAATACCTCGAAGCTGTTGAAGCTGCATTTAGTTTAATTAAGGAAATGCCAATAGATCCCAATTCCTTTGAAAATGCCAAAACGGCTATGATGGAAAAATTAAGGTCAGAAAGAATCGTCAGGTTTAATATTCTCAGTAGGTTTGAAACGGCGCAAAATCAAGGTATTAATTATGATGAAAGAAAATTGGTTGTGAAAGACTTACCGAATATTAGTCTTAAGCAATTCCAAAAGTTTCACGAACAATATATTAAGAATAATCATCTCAAAATTTTACTGGTCGGCGACCTCAATGTCTTAAAAGAAGAAGACCTGCGAAAGTTTGGAGCCATTAAAAAATTAAACACAGAAGACATCTTTGGCTTTTAAAAAAATCATCTATTTTTTTTCATTTAGCACATTAAAATATTTATTGAGTAGATGGAAAGTGATTTACTTTCCATCTACTTTATTGATGGAGTGAAGAAATGACTGGATTTACTTTTAGTTTGGCACCAAATCAGGATGATTATTTTTATTTGTTTTTATATATTATCTGTGAAATGAGCTAGCAACTTTAAACTCTCAACTTTTAAAGAGGTCATTTATCAAATCATCCGGCATGAAAACTTATATCTATTTATTAGGGCTTATTGTTCTATTTCCATCCTTTTGCCAATCTCAAAATCCTGAAATTCACATAAAAGGAAAGATTCAGGATGATTTACTGCTTCAGGCAACTCTCAATCTCAAGTCAAATGTTGAGGCCAAAAATCTAAAAATTTATCGTTATTGCTCAGGTAAAAATAATCAGGAAGAACCCATCCTCAACATCTTATCCATTTCTTCTAATTCAAAAAGGCTAAACCATCGTATTGAAGAAGAATGGATCGTTTTAGAAGATGTTGGATCTATCAAACAAGGAATAGACATTGAATTTCAAATCAATCTTAATCACATTTACGATTGGAGAAGTTCAATTGGTTATGCCTTATTCCCAGGACATAACACAAATAATTCCTGGTATCCAGATGTTTATCTTGATGGTGACAGAAATTACTTCAAGAATTTTACAGTAGAATTAGAACACCCCGAAAATTTAAGTCTGTTAACTTCTGGTGCACTTTTAGATATCCAGCATAATGCAGGATATACTTTCAGTCGATTTGTAGCTAATAAGGTTCGTTTCTTTGGTCTTAATGCCGGAACCGATTTTTTCCTGGGTAAAAAAAGTGTATCTGGGGTCAACATCACCTATTTCTGCTCCAAAGAATTAAAAGATCAATATGAGGCCGCTGCACAAGTAGCCTCAGAAGCAGTAGAATGGTACATCAAAACCTATGGATTCTTTCCCACTCAACATATTGGCCTGGCCATGGGGCATGAACGGTGGAGAGGTGGCTTTCCTTCAGAAAATGTATTTTATATTCACCGTGGTAACCTAAGCGCCAATTTTCTTCAGTGGATCACCGCTCATGAATTAGGGCATTATTATTGGGGGCATTATGTCCTTTCAGCTGCTGAAGACAACCTTAGCGGTTTGATGCTCGCCAACGGAATTTGGGCAGACCATTTGTATATTTCAGAGGTAAGTGACCAATCTATTGAATCGACCTGGAATAGTGGAAAGTCTGCATCAGGAATGATGACTCGGTATCTTACTGCGGTGCTTTCTAATGTAAATCAGGAAATGGGCCTTAGTTCTAAAGAAGCCCAAGGATTGGGTTTTGATTATAATAGCCTGATTGCCCATGGAAAGGCAGCCACAGGATTATACTTACTCTCCCGAGAAGTCGGTTTTAATACTTTTTTGGACGTCCAAAAGAAGATTATTAAAGATTATGCCCATAAACCCCTGTCTATTGATGATTTTGTAAATCTATGTCGGGAAGCAGGTTGGGAAGAGGCGCCCAATTTTATGAGTCAATGGATGAAGGGAAACGCCTTGATCGAATATGAAATATTGAATATTAAAAAAAGTAAAAAAGATAAGACCTGGTCCTACTCCTTTGAATTGCGCAAAAGGGGTACAGTAGATTATCCTGTTGAAATAATAGTAGAGGATGCTTCATCAGGAATTTATCATCATAAAGCTTTCGGGAAAGATGCAAGAACCATAATTGAAGGAGAATCAAAAGCCGAGCCCTTGAATTTCATTTTGGACCCCAATGGAGCTGTTCCAATGTGGAATAGCAACCACCCTGCTATCCAACGCTTGTTCATCATTGCTTTACAAAGAGCAGGTCATAACAAAGTTGCCAAAGAATTAGCCAAAGGTTTTTTAGAAAAGCATCCAGATGATGAAGTGATAAAAAGTAGATTTAGGGAAAATTAAAGGAAGAAATTGGCATAAAAAAATTTATTCTAGACCGCCTCTTCTTACTACTAACTATTTTTACTTTTCACCTTATTTACAATTTCTTCAAGGTTAACGGTAAGGCCTTGCATAAGGGAAAATGATTCATTCCAATTCCCAGTTGTCCAATTATTATCTTGCTCGGCAATCATAATTTTCTGAGTTTCAGTAAAAATCCAAATTACCTTCTGTACTCCAAAACTCAGGATATCATCTGTTTTTTCTGATGGTATCCCAGAGGATTTTCGATGGCATTAAGTTCTGCCTTTGTATCTATTTCAATTACCACTTCAGGAGGGATTTTAAGATATTTATTGTCAAGATCAATTTTTAAATCAGATTTTACAATAGCAATATCAGCAGCACGCCAAGATTTTTTTGAGAACTGGAGCCCAAGCTCATTGGTAAAAAACCTTGCAAGTTCTTCCAAAGTCTGCCAAAATCTTTCATTGATTTACAGATGATGTTTAAACGGATAAGGCTCTGACTTTTTCACTATAATCTTTATTGGCCGTAAAATGAGTTCCATTTGTCATTTCTATTTCTATAGTCTTTGATAAATCTCTAATCCAGCTGATTTTTTTTCTATTTATGATCAATGAACGACTGATTCTAATAAATTGAGGAGGAAGAGTCTGTTCTGTTTCTTTTAATGAAATTCTTATCAATTTAGAGACTTTGTTTTCTTGAATAAAATGGCAGTAGTACCCCTCAGCTCGGATATAAATCAAGTCTATAACCCGAACATGATGAATGGTTTTGCCTTCTTTTATTTTTAGAAGATTCTGATTTTCTTTTAAAACTCTAGCCAGGTCACTCCACAAAGGAAAATGATCACTTCGAGTCTGTCTGATTGCTCTGGAAATAGATTCACTAAAACGTTCTTTCTTAAATGGCTTAAGCAAATAATCCAGGGCATTCGCTTCAAAGGCCTTAATGGCATATTGATCATAAGCGGTAATAAAAATCACCTTATTATTATAGAAATGACCCACCTCGTCCAACACCTCAAAACCAGTCATGTCCTTTAGTTGAATATCCAATAGTAATAAATCTGGCTTCTGGCTTTGAATCAGTTTAATGGCATCCTGTCCATTTTCTGCCTCACCAATACAGATACAATCCGGCTCCGATGCTATCAATTTTTTCATTCTTCTCCTTGATGGAGCCTCATCATCAATAATTGCAGTTTTTAATTTCATGGCAATTTTATTTTTATCAAACTGAGCACCCAATTATCGTCCTGGATCAATTTAAATTCACACTCTCCCCGGAAAGCGTTCTCAAGCCGTTTTTGTAAATTTTGCAAACCTGTTCCTAATGCTGCATCCTTCAATGGCATTCCGTTATTTGATATTTTAATGATTAATTCGGTGTCTGATCTAGAAATGAGGATTTGAATTAATAATTGCTTAATTCCTTCCCCAAAACCGTGTTTGATGGCATTTTCAACAAGAGGCTGCAGGGTAAAAGGAGGGATTTGGTGATTTAGGATGTTTTCCTCATATTTTTCAATTATTTCGAGTTGATGTTCGAAACGCCTTTTTTCAATATTTAAATAAGTTTTTAAAATCTGTATCTCTTCCTCAACAGTAATTAACTCTGAATAGTCCGTATCTAATGATAATCGTAAAAGATCACTTACATCGGTTAACATATCCTGGGCGGCCTCTTTACGATCATCTATTATAGAAACAATAGAATTAAGAGCATTAAAAAGAAAGTGAGGTTGCAGCTGGTTTTTTAAAATTGAAAATTGGGCCAGACTTAACTCCTTTTCAGCTTTTTCCTTAATTATTTCTGCTCTGCCCTTGTCTTCAAAATAATCCATAGCCAATAAAAGAGTCAATACAAAAAAATAATAGGCAGCAATAAAATGTAGATTGCTTATAAAATCTTCTTGCATTCCTGCCCAGATCAAGGATAGGCTGGGTTTTAAAAAAAGGCTTTGGATCAAGAGCACAGAGAAAAATATGTAAATCAAAGCAAAGGTCAATCCAGAAAAAATGAACCCACAAATTTTTTGGATCCTCTGCCATTTATTGATTCGAGGATACAATGGCAGAATAATGAAATAAATCCCAGCCAATCCACTTACAAATCTGACTAAAGGGATTCCCACTATCTGAGCAGCATTATAAAAGTCTGGTCTTATCACCTCTGTAATCATTAATTGGATGGCCAGCAACAGATTAATTACCGCCCAGGCCATAACAACTAACACTGATCGCCTTAGAAGAATCGGCTTTTTTTTCATTTTTCAAAAATACAATTTGCTGCTGCTGTAGCCACCAGATTCGTATCAAAAACCCTGGAGTTCATATCAAATATCGTTTCCAATCAATTGATGAGTCTATTTTCAGGTCCAATAAATTAAAATCTAATGTTTATGAAATCACAGACTATTTTAGTAATCCTGTTCTTTTTTACAGCAATTTCCTTATCGGCCCAAACAGCCATCTATCCCAAATCAAAGGCATTTGTCTTTTCGAAATTCCAGCCCTTTCAGGCCGAATATACACAGATGCAATATAGTTTGAAGGTAATGTGTTCCTTATCACCCGACAAATCCGTTTATAATATCGTAATGATAATGCCAGATGGCCTGGACATCAACCACGTTTTAACAGATGTTATCGGGATAGATGCAAAAACCGGGGATTTCCTTTACAGAAACTTTAGTCTTCTATATCCTGTAAAAATGAACTTTAATGTAAAACGAAAGAAAGATCATTTGATGGTACAAAAAATGACCAGTCAGGGATCTTCATTAGATAGCATTTCACTAGACGAGCGAGGGGTATTTGACGGCACCTTTGCCTTCTGGCTCATGAGAGGCATGGATTACAACAAGAATCCATCCTTTAAAATGAACACCTGGAAAACTGGCCAAAAGGGAATTGAGGCCAACCTTTCGTCAGAAGTTAGGTTTAAAGAAAAAGTCGACCTCAAGATTGGAGGCCAAACCTTTATTTGTGACCAATTGATACAATCTTCTTCTCAGGGAGTTAAGATCATCAGCTACATTTCAAAGGAAGCCCCTTATCTGATCAAGCAGGAATATGTTAAAGGCGATGAAGCTCCGGTAACCATCCTGGAATTTAAGAGTTTATTTTGAATGGTAGTGTACTTTTTATTTAGCGACTCCCTTTTGGACATCTAAAATCTCTGGATTTTAGATGTCCAAATAATTAAATATCTATAACCATGTACCTTTATTTTAAGGAAGAATTCCTTTTTCGCAAAGGCCTTTGCTTAGTATTAATGCTGGCCTTTTCTTTACCCTGTCTACTTGGTCAGGCCCTATCTCCAGATAGAAAAGAAGAAATAAAAAATCAATGTGAAAGAAATTTAACCAAAACCTTGTTGGTTTGGAAAGATGGAGAAATCATATTTGAATATGGTAAAAGCGACCAGGTTTACAATATTTTTTCCATGCGCAAGAGCCTTACCAGCCTACTTATCGGAATATATGTGGACAAAGGAATCATAGATGTGAACAAAACGCTGGATGATCTTCAAATTGATGACCTCAAAGGTCTCAGCGCCCAAGAAAAGGAAGCGAAAATAATAGATCTGCTTAAAGCCAAATCAGGGGTTTACCACCAGGCAGCTTTTGAAACGCCAGGAATGAGGAAAAACAGACCTGCAAGAGAGACATTTAAGGCTGGGGAGCACTGGTTTTATAATAACTGGGATTTTAATACCCTGATAACCATACTCGAAAAAGCAAGTCAAAAGTCCATATTCAAGTCTTTTGACGAATTGGTCGCCAACCCTCTTGAACTCCAGGATTTTGACATCAAAAAACAGCAATATATTCTTGAAGATACCGTCTCTATTCATCAGGCCACCCTCTGGAAACTATCCGCTCGTGATTTTTTAAAGATAGGGCAGCTAATGCTCAATAAAGGAGAATTCAATGGACAGCGGATTGTTTCAGAGGATTGGGTCAAAAAGAGCACCCAGTCTTATTCCAATTTAGGAATATTAGGAGGTTATGGATATTGCTGGTGGGTCGCTGATCACGATATGCATCTTCCTTTTGTTAACCTGCCGGAGGGAACTTATTCCGCTCGGGGAACCGGGGAGCAAAATTTAGTAGTAATACCCAAATGGAATACCATCGTTATGCATATGACAGAAGTGAACAGTCCCGATGATCCCATGATGAAAGTGACAAATTTTGGGCGCTTAATGCGAACAATTTTTGATCAGTGAATGGATAAAAATATTAAATATGCAGGACAGTATCATCGATCTGCAAAGGTGTGAATTAATTAGTTAAAATAATTATCATAGGTTTTAATTAACATCGACTAAAACAGTGAAAGTCAGTAACAGTCAGTGTGCGAAAGCCCGTGTCAAAAAAATGATCAAAATTAAACCTAATAAATTCACGGCTCTAGAAGTGAAGGAGACAGTCCCTTAGGTTGTGTTGCCCAAATATCTAATTCCTAATATTACATCTATAACCATGAAATATTAAATCAAATTCAATTGATTATCCCAGACAACGACCTACCGGGACATCCACTTATTGAAAAAGAAGCTCAAATGAAATACCGATACACCAACAGGGAAGCATTTTATTTAAAATAATTGGACGGATCTCAAACTATCTGAGGTTAAGATCCCTCTTAATAGGGAAAATACATCTTATTGATTGAAATCCGGCTTACCTGGCAGGAGGCATTAAACCATTATCCGATCATGAAATCCAAGCTCTTCTTTTTAGTTGTTATTCTCTTGGCTTCAGTTTTTATTAGCAATCCTACAAAATTTAGCAAGATGATAGCTGAAAAACACCCCATTGCTTTAATGGATCAATTATTTGTGGGTTTTAAAAACTATTTGAATGCCGGGGATGAGCAAGAAGGTAAAGAAGTAATTATGTGGGTAAGCGCTGGTGATAGGTTTTACTTTACTACCGACCCCGATAATTTTAGATTGATTACAAGCAATGAAAAAACCTGCTGGAATTTTTCATCTAAAGAAAAATCGACTAGCAAGAAAGCATATATCTGGGATGGGAAAAATTATCGAATATTTAAAATTCCTCCTTCCTTTAGGACAAGAGACTTTGGCATTTTACATGATCAATCCATTCGCCTTTCTCCTTTTGCAGCAGAGTATCGCGATTTATTCAATGATTGGCGAAATGCCAGATAATCCATTATCATCCTCTTTCTTCTAGAATAAAGCCCTTTCCATGGATGTTTTTTATGCGGATGCTCTCTTCTTTTTCGAGATATTTCCGAAGTCGAAAAATAAAAACATCCATACTTTTGCGATTAAATTCGTCTGTGTTTCCCCAAATTTGAGTTAAAGCTTTATTTCTTGGCAATAATCGATTTTTATGCTCACACAGTAATTGTAGCAACTGAGCTTCTTTATCAGTCAAAAACTGTGAATTGCCGTTTAGAGACAATTGTTGATTCTGAGCATTAAATTCAAAAGCTCCTAAATGAAATAGATTTTTTTCTTCCTGAAGAGATTGATGTCGTTGAGACCTGTGCATAATGGCCTGAATCCGGGCCAGCAACAGTTCTTCATCAATGGGTTTAACGATAAAATCATCGCAGCCCAAACGAAATCCTTTTAACTTATCCACTTTAAGAGATTTGGCTGTCAAAAAGATAAAAGGCAATTCAGGCTGATTTTTTCGGATTTCTCCTGCCAAGGTAAATCCATCCATTTTTGGAAGCATAATGTCCAATAAACAGATATCAAAATTTTGCTTTGAAAGCTGTCTTAAAGCCAATTCACCTTCAGTTACCAATACTACTTCTAAATCGCTCAATTCAAGGTATTCTTTCAAAATATATCCAAAGCCTGGATCATCCTCAACAATTAATACTTTATACATATAATGATTTAAGATCAGTATAAAAAGTTTTGAAAAATGATTCTGCCGCCGGGCGGCGGCAGAATCATTTTTCAAAACTTTTAAAGAAATGTTGGTTTTTATTTCACAGGAAATACTAGGCTAAAAGTCGTCCCCCTACCCTTTTGACTATCCAATTCAATGCGTCCACCATGGGCATCCATCATTCTTTTAACATAAGCAAGGCCTAAACCAAAGCCTTTGACATCATGAATATCACCCGTTTTTTGTCGATAAAATCGATCAAAAATCTGTTTTTGCACCTCTTTACTCATTCCTATCCCATTATCACTAATCATAATATGAAGGTTATTAAAATGAGTCTCACTTTCAATATGAATGTAAGGCTTGCCATTATTGTATTTAATGGCATTATCCACGATGTTATAAATCATATTAAATAAATGCATGGAATCAGCTTGTATATGAGGATGATAGGCTTTTAAATCCATATCAATCACTCCATCCTGTTTTTCAAGAATCACACTCAGACTTTCAGTTACCTTTCGAATGGTATCGTGTACATTAACCTCCGTTTTATCCAGGGCAAAGCTTCCAGAATCGAGGGTTGCCATTTGCAAAACCTTATCAATATGGTTTTCCAACCTTTTCCCTTCCTGCCCAATCAGGTTTAAATAACTCATAGCCTTACCCGAGTGGTTTACATCATCCAACCTTTTCATAGTTTTAGCAGCCAATGCAATTGAAGCGATAGGAGTTTTAAACTCATGGGTAAGATTATTGATGAAATCATTCTTCATCTCTGACAACTTCTTTTGTCTAAAAATGGTATACAACATATAGCCAATAGCTGCCATTAATAATAAAATGAACAATATAGAACTTCCAATGGCTAAAGACATTTTCCGGAAAATAAGCTGATCTTGTTTAGGAAAGGTAACATAAAAATGAAGGTGATCCTGTCCCTTTGAAGTAGTAAAATTATAACTGTCAATTTTCATCTCACATCCTTTTCGGATTTCTTCCTCCAACATTGGATCACTGAACCAGCTAAAATCTTTGGATTTACAAGTCAAATAACCATAGGCAAAAGGCATAGCTAAACTCTTAGACCTCAACACAGAGTCTACCATCCTTTCCGTATCGCTAATCAAAAGATCAGAATCTACTGACAGCCCATGTTCACAGGAAGAAGAGAAATACTTCTTTTCTTGAAATTGACTGTTGAAAGTAATTTCCAGATCGTCCATTGCCTGATTTAAGCGATCTTGAACTTTTGCTTCTTGGATGGCCTTGGCGCCCTGCAACCAACTGAATTGCACAAAGGATAGCCCCGAAAGGGATAATAGAACTAAGGCAATAATCCCAATGGTATGTAGTCTGGTGAATTTCATAAATCTTAAGTTTGGTAGAAGGCAGAAGGTAAAAAGTAGAAAGACAATTTTGGGGTTTAAAGTTATTTTACCTTCTACTTTTTACTTTCTACTATTTTCTTTCCTTCAAAATAAGGCATTCTTAAGAATAATCCTCTTTATTTAAGTTTTCATTAAGTCTTTTAAGTTTTACTTATACAGCTTTAATATTTGTCTTTCCATATCGTATTAAAAAATCCTCCACCTTTGAATTGTAATAATCAAAAGGCCATCATCCGGCAGTTATTTTTCTTCACCTGAAAATTTAATAAAATGAAAAGATTAAGCGTTTTATGGATTCCCCTCTTCGTTTTTTGTACTGTTATGACCATTGAGTCCTTGCCAGCTCAATCTTGTCCCGCGCCTCCTCCGGCTTTCGAAAAAAGTAGCCTGGTTGGTGAATGGATAGGATCCTATACCTATGAAGGGAAAACCTATGATTTGAATGTCAGTTTTCAAATGGAAGGTGAGAAATTAACAGCTACTTCATCAATGCCAGATCTTGATATACCTTCTAGTGAATTCACAAGCTGGGTTTGTCAATCCAATGAACTGCATATGCGCCTGGATTTGCCTCGAAACCAGGCAGTAAAATTAATTGGCAGACCAAACAACGGAGTCCTTTCCGGAAGATTTGTTTACAATCAGCCCAAAGGTGTATGTGGGGCTTCCAAAGACAGATTTACATTGACAAAAGTGGGTTCCTCTAACCTTGCAGGCATGTAATAAATTTTTGTGATCCAGTTACTCAATATTAAAGCTGACTTTGGGCTTGTGTAAAAACTAAAATTTTTAAAAATTTTAGTTTTTACTTTAATATATAATCTGCACTTAAAAAGGATAAAATATATTTTTTTTAAGTCAATTTTTTCCAAAAATTGACTTTTTACACAAGCCCATGGTCAGTTTACATCTTTAGAAATGTTAATTCCAGATAAAAATGAACCCATCAAATTGAAAAAAATAAGGCTATGCTTACCCGACCTTTTCCTTTTGTCCTCATCCTTTTATTATTTGTAACCTTCAAATTGAATGGCCAAGCCCCTCTTTTTAAAATTAGTGGATATGTAAGTGATAATGTTTCGCATGATAAACTTTCTTATGTTACCGTCATCGCCCAAACTCCAGAAAAAACCTTTGTAGAAGGAACAACTACAGATGAAAACGGCAAATTTGTTTTGAAGCTGAGCAAGGGCAAGTATATTTTAAATTTTAGTTTCATCGGATATAAAAATGAAGAAAAGGTTGTTGAGATCAATAATTCTCAAGAATTAAACTTTCACCTTGAAGCAGAAATCCAAAGTTTACAAACAATTGTAGTTAATGAGGAACGAACCTCCGTGGAACAAAAAATAGATCGAAAGGTAATTAATGTGGGAAAAGATTTACAATCTAGTGGAGGTGATGCAATCGAGGTACTTAGTCAGATTGCCGAAGTCCAAACCAATCCTGATGGAGGGATCGAACTTAGGGGTTCTTCTAATGTAAATCTTCTGGTAAATGGAAAGCCTTCCCCTCTTGCGCCCCAAGATCTTCTGCAACAAATAGATGCTACTGAGATCCAAAAAATAGAGCTAATAACTTCTCCATCTGCCAAATACAGAGCAGATGGTTTATCCGGGATTATCAACATTATTACCAAGAGAAATAAACAAAAAGGTTTTTTAGCCAACCTGAACGGTAGTCTAAATACCAACCCTACTTATAGAGCTGGACTTTCTCTTAGTCAAGGTGGAAAAAATTTAAATCTTAATCTTAATCTGAATGCTACTGAAGCCAGTAATAGAACACGGATCCTTCGAAGCCGGAACTCTAATGGTTTTCAATATACTCAAATTGGAGGAAGCACATTTGATGGTCAGGTCAGAAGCATAAAAACAGGCCTAGACTGGTTTTTAAATGAAAAAAATGAGTTCTCCTTATCTGCAAATTATACCAACAATTCGCATCTCATCACCAATACAGCTAATGTAGAAGAGGATAATTCTGAATACCAATTTAGGGCAGCTAATGATCATGTGCATTTGAGTGCTGATTTTAATGCTAATTTTCGACATTCCTTTAAGACCAAGGATCATTATTTGGAGGCAGATTTTCAATTTTCAGACAACCGAAATGATCTGGGTGCAAACTTCCTCAACCTAAGTACAGAAACTGAAAGTTTTCTCGATTACAACACACAAATTGGCAATTGGGCCTTGGATTATGTACTTCCTTTCCTGGATAAAAAGATAGTCATTGAAAGTGGACTTCTTTATACCTCCAAAAGGGTAGTCAACCAAAGAAGAGCGGTAGATCTTTTCCTGGAAACAGATTTGGATCGCTTTGATTTTGAAGAACAGACCCTGGCTATTTATGGGCTAATCAAAAAGGATTGGGAAGCATTTAAAATCCAATTAGGCTTAAGGTATGAAAGCTTCCAATCTGATAGTAAGTTCCAGGATATCCGGCTTCCCATTACCAGGAATTTTAATAACTTTTTCCCTTCCGCCCATTTTAGTTATCGTTTTAGTGACAAAAGCAGTATGAACCTGGGATATAATAGGAGAATTTCGCGTCCGGGTCTTTGGAATATTAATCCTTTTGCCAATGCCTCTGATCCATTTTTTAACAGAAGAGGAAACCCAAGTTTAAACCCTGAGTTTTCGGACAACCTGGAATGGAATTATTCCTTCACCCAAGGCAAGTGGTCACTGAATCCAGGAATATTCTTTAGGCGAAAAAGCAATTTAATTCTCCCTCTTTATGAATCAGATGAAGAAAACACCGTCTTCCAAAGTTATATTAATGAAGGAAACAGTACAGCTTATGGACTTGAATTAGCCCTTAGCTTATCTCCATTTAAATTTTTAAGGACCAATTTAAGCAGCAATATTTATTGGGAAAAATTAAGAGGAGTACCTGATCAAAATCTGGGCTTTGTAAACCTAAGAAGATATAACTGGACCTTAAAGAATCTATTTAAAATTCATAAAAATCTGAACTTAGACCTAACCTGGATTTATAGGGGTGGTAGTACTTATCGATACAGCCAGGCAGAAAGCTTTGGAAAAATCGACATGGCCCTCAGATGGAAAGTCCTAAAAGGGAAAGGCAGCATCAATGCTCGTTTGACCGATGTTTTCAATACCGCCCAATATGAATCCATCCTTTTTGGAGACGGTTTTGAAGAAAATACTTTTCGCAAGGGTCTAACGCGCGTAGGCTACCTTTCCTTCAACTATAAATTCGCTAGTTTAATTAATCTTAAAAAGAGGAACCGCAAGAATAGAAGAATGGATAAGTCGGGTGCATTAGAATAATAAAATAATCGGGTGCTTGGCACCCGATTATTTTATTATTCTAATGCCTTCTAAGTTCTCTAATTTACCTCTAATGCCCCATCCTCCGAATGTTTCGGAGACAGCCACCCAAATTTCGTTTCTTCCTTTTTTGAGTGGTAAATAAACGGTATCGAAAAAACCAATGGTGCCGAGGTAGCGATAATCACGTGTAGCATAAGAATCATTCCCGCTGAATATGGCCTGACCATTACAATAAACTTTGGCCCGATCGCTGAATCCGAGCTGAAGGGCCTTTATTTGCTCAGTACTTGAATTCAGAACCAATTTAGCAAAGACGGTATTTCGTTCATTAGCAGCAAAATTGGAAATGGAGGCTAAATTTGCTGTACCTGAATTTTCTACGGGCAGCTCTTTCCAGGTCCAGTTTTGTTTTGCTAAATTTTTAATATGATAAACATCCTTAAGGTCGCTTTCTGCAAAAGGCTCAGAAACATACCATCGGTCTATAGCCAAAGGATCTAAAGGCTGCTCTTCTACCGGGGCATTGACCAATTTAGGCATATCTACAGCTTGGTAACTAAAATTGGCAAAATAGACAGGTACTCTGGCTCCTGAAACCATTAGCTGGCCTTCCTGAGGATCGTGTTTTAGAAAAGGGATGTGAAGGATGGGAGTCCTCATATTATCAACATATAGTTCAGCCCGGCTTCCTGACACCACTAATTTGACATGAAACCATTTATTAAAATTATATTCATAAGGCACTCCATATTCTTCCCCATGATACAACTGCCAGGAAGAAACTCCATTAAACACCGGACAATATTGATTGGCATCTGGATTTCCAGATTGATGAGGGCGGAAATAGAACTCTTCAAAATTTCTGAGGTCTTGCATCCGAAAACGAATGCCCGTAAAACCCCTCTGCTCAGGAAAAGCCATATCCCATTCGATAATTCCATCCTTAAACTTGGAATCTCTTAATATGGCGATGCCCCCATGCATAAATAATGCTGGTTGACCTTTGTATTCTTTAAATTCATGTTTCTGGGAACGAATATCCCATTTAATAGAATCAAAAGGCACAGAAATTTGTCCGGTCAAAGGAAAAATTACTCCTAAAAGACAAAAAACAAAAAGACTCGTTTTTCTTATTTGCATACACTATTGGTTTTGATGCTTCATTTTTTCCACAATTAAAAACATAGTAATTTTTAAGGCAATACACCCCTTGTACAATTTTGTACAAGTAATAACAAACATGATTTAGAGGTAAAAATTCCGTATTTTTGATTCTTTAATTAGAAAGTAATGCCTGCAGAGAACTATCACATAAAACAATGTCTTGAGGCGATAGAGGCCAAATTAAACTGGGGAAATAGTAAACAGTGGACCCATCAGGATTTTATCAATTTAAGCGAAAAAATCCAGGAAGAGACAGGTCAGTCTTTAAGTTATATCACTTTAAAAAGGGTGTGGGGAAAAGTCACTTATAACAGCCTACCCAATTTAAATACACTCAATACACTTGCTAATTTTTTAGGACATGATTCCTGGCGAAGCTATCAACATTTACAAAAAATTAGTTCTCCCCAAAAAGGCCGTCAATTTCTAAGTAATGGAGTTTTCAAAAACAGGTTTCAATTTTTTAAAAAAGCAGCGATCTTTTTCCAGGCCCTAAGTGCTTTTCTAGTCATTATTTGGATTGTGGTCATCACTCCAGCTGCTAAAGAACAGGTAGAAATAAATCCGGAAGATTTCGACTTTTCCAGTAAAAAAATAGTATCACAAGGGATTCCTAATTCAGTGGTTTTTGATATCGAGGCCTCTAAATCTCCTCATGATTCCATCCAGGTACAACAATCCTGGGATAAACGACGCAGGACCACCATCCCAAAAGATCATACCCAACATACATCGATTTATTATTTTCCTGGTTTTTTTGAGGCCAAGCTGGTTGTTGGAGGTCAGATTGTAAAGGAACATCAATTGCATATTACTACTAATGGATGGTACTGTGCGGTACAACAAGAACCTGTTCCCGTCTATTTTCCTTTATCAGAAGTGCAATCTTCTCAAGGTTTAGAAATAACAGAAGATCATTTACGCAATAAAAGTATTCCGCTACAGCCACAGGTGCCACTTACGCGGATTGGAAATGTAAGAGATTTCCAAGGATTAAAAACCGATAATTTCGTCTTCGAAGCTACCATTCAAAACACCTATAAAGAAGGAAGCGGAATTTGTCAATATACCCAAGTTTACCTCTTATGTGAAGGAAATATTGTAAAGGTGCCCTTGTCAGCTAAAGGTTGTGTCTCCTCTACCAGCCTTTATTTTGTCAATCATTCTGCCAAAGGAAAAGAAAAGGATTTATCTGCTTTTGGCGTCGATTTTGACAAAGATGTTCATCTTAAAATCAAAAGTGTGGACGGAAAAGCAAGTATTTTTTTAGATCATAAATTAGTCTATAGCATAGACGAAAAGATCAAGGGTATTCCAATCAAAGGGATTGATTTTCGTTTTCAGGGATTAGGCAAAGTCGATGATGTCAAAATTGGCAAATCAGAAGAAGATTGGCTTCTTATGGATACTTTTAATTAGATCTATTTATATAATTACCTCCATTAGTTGAGCGGGAATACTATTTTTTTGAGTATCTGGCATTTTCTCCTCTTAGTTCAACAAACTTATCCTATCGTAAGATATACTCAAGTATATGAGCCATGCAATAAATAGACATTGTAAAGCCTATACCTTCTGGCTAGTTTTGGAGTATCAAATACAACAACAACCTTTTTCTAACAACCAAAAATTTGCCTGATGAAAAGCTTAAATGTCAAAAACAAACTAGGATCAACACATTTAATGGACCCTAAAACGGATTTATTTTTAACTGTCCCTCAAGGATTTAGACTCTATGCTGCTACAGGCCGTTTTTGGATTGGTGGCCATCAAGATAGCGGAGAATATCTCCACATTGAAAGAATCTCCTCAAGGGATAATATACCTACGATCTTGGCGGAAGGGGACCTGGACATGTATTTGGCAACAAAAAATCATGCAGAAAAATTAAGCGACAAATTATCAGGAGTATGGGTCTCGGGCACTATTGGAAGGAATGATATCATGGGATATTTAATCAAAGTAGAGTATTCCAAAACAGATAGCTATTTGGTTTTAGTGGCCAGAGTAAAAAGTGATACAATAGGATCAGAAAAGAGCTTGGCCATTGAAATTGGACAAGCGATGATAAAATAAGGTGAAATATGAGTTCTTCCTTAATTAAAAATTAGGTCTATTGAATGACCACAATATGATGATTATGGAATGATTGGGATCGGAGCCTCGAAATGTCGGGGCCCCTCTTTAAACAAAAAGTCATTCTCTCAGATTTAGGATAATGCAATTTTTTAAATAAATGGGTAAATTTTCTTGAAATACCTGGCACCCTTTTTATTTTTTGGGGCCGGGTATTTTTTACTCCCTCTAGCCACTGTCTTAGCCCTGACATTCTTACCAATGTTCAAGCCTTGCAAAATTCTTTCCATAGGCTTAATTTCCAAATATCAAACTTTAACCTTTTCTATTATCATTGCGCCCTTCAGAAATGCAACTTCTGTTTTCATCAAACTGTCATTATGTTGATTCACTTCTTGGTTCGAAGATAGTACTTGTATCCGTTCTCAATGTTTATTAGTACTTACAATAAGCATTCTGCTGTTATTTCGAATTAGTCATGGAAAAGAGTGCACTACAGATCGGTTGATACTGAATAAATTTTAATTCAGGTATTGCCGACATACTTATTTAAGGCCTTCATCCTGCATTTGACAGATGGAGTCCCTGGCATTTATTTTTTCACTCACTATTTTAAACCTGATTGTTTATGAAACGAGAAATGATTAGGCGATTTGCCTTGCTTTTTGCATTTGTAACAGCTTATTGCCTGCCTCTATTCGCTCAATTTACTGCTACTGGAAAAGTAATTGATATTAACAACGAAGCGCTGCCAGGAGTAGCTGTCCAGGTAAAAGGTACAACTTTAGGTACAGTAACGGAAGCAGATGGAAACTTCACATTGGCCCTTCCCGGCAGTTCTGCTACCCTTGAATTTAGTTTTATTGGCTTTTCAAGCCAGGAAATACAAATCAACTCTTCCAATGCTCAAAACTTAAGTATTGTTCTGAGTGAATCCAGTACTACCCTGGATGAGGTGGTAGTAACAGGACTAGCCTCTTCGGTTAAGAGATCGAATTCAGCTAATGCAGTCTCTACCGTATCCGGAGAAGAGTTAACCGGCTCCACAAGCATCCAAACTTTGGATGGAGGTCTTCAAGGTAAATTGACCGGCGCCAATATTATTTCCAATTCTGGTGCCCCTGGTGGAGGTATTTCTGTTAAATTAAGAGGAATTACTACCGTCCTGGGTTCTTCAGAACCACTTTACATCATTGATGGAATTTATATGGACAATTCTTCCTTCTCTTCCGGTACCAATCCCGTAAGTGCTTCTCGCACCAATGGTGAAATTACGGATGAACAGGATAATCCCTCTAATCGAATCGCAGACCTAAATCCTGAAGATATCGCCAGTGTAGAAATTCTAAAGGGCGCAGCAGCAGCAGCAATTTATGGTGCCAGAGCCAATTCCGGGGTTATTATCATTACCACCAAAAAAGGAAAGGCTGGTGAAACCACCATTAACTTTAATCAAAGCTTTGGGCAGGCTCGATTGGTTCGGAAACTCGGTATGCGAGATTATACAGAAGAGAAAATCCGTAATACTTTTTTAAGTCCTTTTGATGAGGATGATGTCACTGCATTTAGAAATGGGCCACTATTTGATTATGAAGAAGAATTATATGGTAATAAGGGATTATTATATAATGGTGCCGTGACTTTATCTGGTGGCAATCAAAAAACCAAGTTTTACATCAATGGCTCCTATAAAGATGAGGAGGGAATTATCAAACGCACAGGATTTGAACGTAAATCTATCCGAGCTAACCTCGATCATAAAATTTCGGATCTATTTGATTTGTCGATCACCGCAAACTATATCAACTCTTCTGCAGATCGAAGCATTTCCAATAATGATAATTCGGGAGTTTCACTAGGAATTGCCTATGGAAGCACACCTCCCTGGGAAAATCTCTTCCCGGATGCCAACGGGATTTACCCCAATAATAACTATGCTGCTTCCAATTTTTTACAAACCAGAGATTTAATGACCAATAATGAAACCACCAACCGAATTCTAGGAGGAGCCACCTTAAACGTCAATTTGTTGAGAAGAGATCAAGCGTTCTTAAAACTTCGATTAAATGCAGGACTAGATTACTTTACCAATGAAACCACCGTCCATTTTCCGGAAAACCTTCAGTTCATGGTAGGTAATTTGAATGGTTTCTATTCCTTGGGTAATAATGTGGTACTTAACAATAATTATTCCGCTATCCTGGTTTTTGAAAATTATACAGGCAACTGGTTACTTAGGTCACAGGTAGGAATTAACCGACTGGGGTTTTCCCAAAAAAGGGTGACTACACAAGCCAACAATCTTGTTGGTGGCCAGACCAATCTTGAACAGGCAGGATCCATTTCTGTATTTAATCGAGAATTAGAGAGTACCGATATAGGGTATTTTTTTCAGCAGGAGGCGAATTGGGATGATAAGGTAATCGTGACCGCAGGCCTTAGAGCAGATCAATCTACCTTAAATGGAGATGCTAATGAACTATTTTACTATCCAAAAGCATCCATAGCGCTCAATCTAGGAAATTTCAACTTTTTAGAAGGCAATCTTTTTAGCTTACTTAAGTTAAGGGCTGCCTATGGTGAAGCAGGAGGAGTTCCTACTGCTAATCCCAACGACCTTGCCCTTCCTTCCCAGTCTGTTTTAATTGGTGCAAATATTGAAGGTAATACTGGGTCCTTGATCGGAAGCCTTCGCGGGAACCCAGATATTCAGCCTGAAAGATCTAAGGAATTTGAAACTGGACTCGATCTTGGTTTTTTGGAGAATAAAATTACCCTGGAAGCTACCTTTTACAATAAAATTGTTGACGACCTGATCCTTCAGGCCGAAGTGCCGGAATCCCAGGGCTTTGAATTTGAGATTTTAAATGGCGGAAAACTGAGAAATCAGGGATATGAATTAGCCTTAACATTGAACCCGGTGCGCAACACTAATTTTAACTGGACAAGTAGGATTAACTGGTGGCGAAATCGATCAGAGGTTTTAAGGTTGGACATTCCCGCCTTTGAGGTGGCAAATGGAGGTTTTAGAAGCTCCCTGGGTATTTTCAAAATTGAAGAAGGAAAGTCGGTAACTCAAATTGTTGGCTCCGTTCAAGGTTCAGATGGAGTGGTTACTGATGTTCCACTGGGGGATGCAGAACCAGACTTCCAAATGTCATGGGACAATGACATCACCTTTTTGAAAAACTTCAATTTTTACATGCTTTGGCATTGGAAAAAAGGAGGAGACAATATCCAGCTGACCTCTCTCCTATCAGATTTTGCCGGAACCTCCTATGACTATGATGAGGATGACGATGGCGATGGAGTCATCAATGGAATACAACGGATCAATGGGTTTATCGGTATTCCTGATGCCTCTCAGTATGTAGAAGATGCCAGTTACATAAAATTGAGAGAAGTTGCTCTTTATTATACCTTCCCAAATTCTCTTATTACCCAATTGTTTAAGGATGTAATTTCAAGTGTCAAATTAGGTGTCTCAGCAAATAATGCCCTTATCATTAGTGATTATCGCACCTATGATCCTGAGGTTTCTAATTTCGGTAGCAATGGGGTCTCTTCAGGTATTGAGGTAAATCCTTTCCCTTCTTCTAAAAGGTTTTTCTTCCACTTAAATGTTGGATTCTAATCATTTTAATCAAATAAAAATTGACATGAAAATATTTCAATATTGTTTTTTATTCCTTTTAACGGTACTCCATACTGGATGCGAACTAGATGATTTGGTTGATCCAAATAACCCAAGTGTTGATGGTCTTAGCGAAAATGCTTCTATATCACAATTAAATAATCTGGTGGTAGGTTCTCTTTCCCAAATGCGGGTTAATACCGCAATTTACTACGATGTTTTAGGAGTGGTAGGCCGTGACATGTATCGAATTTCTGGTTCTGATCCTGCCTGGGTAGCAGACTTATTAAATGGTTTTTTAGATGATAATGCCTTTTATACAACCAGACCCTGGGGAGGTCGATACCGCACCATTAAAAATTTAAATTTACTCATTGAAGCTGCTCAAAATACCAATCTGCTAACAAATGAAGAGAGAGAGGGGTATTTAGGTTTTGCCAAAACCATCCAGGCACATGAATATTTAATGGTTTTGAACATGCAAAATGAAAATGGCTTGAGGATAGATGTAAGTGATCCTGACAACCTGGGGCCTATCGTTAACAAAACCGAGGCCATGAGTTTTATTGATAATTTATTGGATGTAGCCAATGATCATCTGTCAAATGGAGGGACTAGCTTTAGCTTTCCTTTAACCAGTGGATTTGCTAATTTTTCTTCCCCAGCTTCTTTTAGTCAATTTAACAGAGCTTTATCGGCACGGGTAGCTGCCTATCAAGGCGATTATGACCAGGTACTTAATTTGTTGAGTCAATCATTTTTAGATATCGGCGGAGATTTAAATACAGGTGCTTTTATGGTTTATTCGACAAGTGCTGGGGATCAATTTAATCCTATGTTTTTACCATTGAATAATACCGGGGAAGTACGATTAGCGCATCCTTCCTTCATTTCGGATGCTGAGGTAGGAGATACTAGAGTCAATAAGGCCATTCTCCGCGATGAGCCAGTAACAGCTACAGAACTTACCAGCAGTTATGATGTATTCATTTATCCAAGCAATACCTCTTCTGTGCCCATTATTAGAAATGAGGAACTATTGCTTTTGTATGCTGAGGCTAATATCCTGAATGATCAGTTTAGTGATGCTGTTGAGGCCCTTAATGTCATCAGAAATGCCGCAGGCTTAGCTGACTATTCAGGAAACCAGGATAAAGAAAGCTTAATTGATGAGATGCTCCTTCAAAGAAGATATTCTTTATGGTATGAGGGGCATCGATGGCTTGACTTAAGACGCTATGGTAGGATTGACCAACTCCCTATTGATCGGAATGGAGATATTGTTCATGAAAGTTTTCCTATTCCACAGGATGAAAATGAGTAATATTCTTAAATGCCAGTTATCTGTAAACTATTATTCTGGGTAATATCTATCTAATTCCTTAGAAATGGGAGATAACTAGAGATAAATAGATAATAAGTAGAGATATATTGTCTTTTTATTTTGCACAAGATCAAAATAATTTTGGAATGTCTATTTGAGCAAAAAATTATTAGATCTTCTTGACAATTTGTCTCTATATATTTCTATTTATCTCTATCTATCTCTGTTTTTGAGAAAATTAGAAATTCAGAATGCCCCCTTCTATTTTACATCTTCCATCAATTCTTATTACCCTTTCGTCGGAAATTTTATGTCATTTTTTTTTCAAAAGCTATTCTTACAACCTGAAATAGAATACCCCATATTTGACAAACTAAATAGCATCAAGGATAGTTATGAAACTCTCAATCAATAACTTATCAAAAACTTACCCAAACGGAGTACAAGCACTAAAAAATGTAAGTTTAGAAATTCCAACCGGCATGTTTGGCTTATTAGGCCCAAATGGTGCCGGCAAAAGTACCCTCATGAGGATATTGGCCACCCTTCAAGAAGCCGATAGCGGAACTGCCACTTTAGGAGATATTGATGTTCTTAAAGACAAAGATTCAGTGCGAAGAGTTCTGGGTTATCTTCCACAAGAATTTGGAGTTTATCCTCGCATGTCTGCTTTGAATATGCTGGATCATTTTGCCACTTTGAAAGGTATTGCTGGTTCAGAACGAAAAGAATTGGTTCATACCCTTTTGCATAGAGTAAACCTTTGGGATCATCGCAAAAAAGCGGTAAGTAGTTATTCTGGAGGTATGCGCCAACGCTTTGGTATTGCTCAGGCTCTTATTGGTGATCCAAAACTAATTATTGTTGATGAGCCCACGGCAGGTCTCGACCCTGGAGAGCGCAATAGATTTTACAACCTATTGTCCGAAATCGGCGAAAATGTAATTGTGATATTATCTACTCACATTGTTGATGATGTTCATGAATTATGTTCAAATATGGCCATTATTAATCTTGGTGAAGTAGTATTTACTGGGGCCCCATCAAGTGCTTTGCAAACCTTAGATGGAAAAATCTGGCAGAAGGTTATCACTAAGGCTGAGATAGAAAATTATAATCAAGAATATAAGGTAATTTCCAGCAAATTAGTTGCCGGCAAACCCATCATTCATATATTAAGTGAAGAAGAACCTGGTGAAGGTTTTCAACCAGCGGCACCCGGACTAGAAGACGTTTTCTTTTCAAAAATTATGGCTTAAAACCTAGATATTATGTTTGGAACATTCTTTAATTTCGAGCTAAAATCCTGGTTAAGAGCCCCTATGCCATGGATTTTTTTATTTCTTTTTGCATTAATGACCTTTTTTGCTACCGTGAGCGATAACTTATCTATTGGTGGTAGTTTCGGTAATATTCATAAAAACGCACCCTTTGTTACCCAAAATTGGTATGCAGTATTCAGTATTATGTCTTTATTATTGATGACCGCCTTTCTCAATACTGCAGCAATTCGGGATTTCGAACAAAAGACCTCTCAAATAGTCTTTTCTTCTCCGGTACAAAAAGCAGGATACTTCTTTGGACACTTTTTTGGGGCTTTTCTGGTATGCCTTATTCCAATGTTAGGAGTATCCCTGGGGATGTGGTTGGGCATGGGAGTGAATTCCTTTACTAACTGGGTTGACCCAGAGCGCTTTGGTCCTTTTGAAATCCAAAGCCATATCAATGCCTTTACAAGTATAGTAATTCCCAATGCCCTATTTGGTGGTGGTATCCTTTTTACAGTAGCCGCACTAACCAGAAGTACATTATACTCTTTTATTTCGGCAATGGTTCTATTGGTGGCTTATATCATCACAGGAAATATGATTGGTGATATTGAAAATGAATCTTTAGCCGCCTTAATCGATCCATTTGGATTGAGGCCATTTTCCTTAATTACTAAATATTGGACGGTAGACGATAAAAATACCCTTTCTATAGGATTCTTTCATTCCGGCTGGATCTGGAATCGCTTGCTTTGGATGGCTGTGGGTATAGGAGTTCTGATATATGGTTTTTTTCGATTTAGTTTTGCCGAAAAAAACCGAAAAAAGAGAAGAAAGAAGAAAGAGACATCTGAAGAGGATATTTATGGTGTGAAAAATATAGGAGAAATTCCCCAAATTACTCCACAGAGCAATAGAGGTATCATTTTTGCTCAATTCTTTAGTCAATTACGAGCCAACTTTATGGGTGTTGTAAAAAGCGTGCCGTTTATCATGTTGGCTTTCCTGGGCATTTTGAATTTGATAGCTAACTTACAATTCTCAACCCAGGGGTACGGAACACATAATTTTCCCGTCACCTATACTATGGTAGACACCATCAGAGGTGGGTTTTATCTCTTTCTGGTTTCTATAATGGTTTACTTTACGGGGCTACTGGTTTGGAGAGAAAGAAGAGCCAAAGTCAATGAAATTTATGATACCATGCCCACTAAAAACTGGACGGGTATGGCAGCGAAGTTTCTGACCATCATTGGTCTAATTGCTCTTCTTTTGTCTTTAACTATTCTCGCTGGCCTTATCGCTCAAAGCTTGCAGGGATATACTCGTTTTGAATTGGGAATTTACATAAGAGAATTGTTAGTTATCGATCTGTTGGCTTTTGCATTTTTGGTAGCGCTCTTTTTATTAGTCCATGCTTTATCCCCCAACATGTATTTAGGGTTCTTCCTGTGTATTGTTCTGGTTATTGCCAATACTTTTGTTTGGGGGGCCTTGCGAGTTAGTTCCAATATGGTTCAGTTTGGAGGCACACCGGGGTATACTATATCTGATTTATATGGCTACCAGCCTTATGCCAAAGGACTGTTTTGGTTTAACACCTACTGGGCCTTATTCAGCCTTGGCTTGGCCGTTCTTGCCATTTGCTTTTGGCCACGAGGATTGGAAAAGAAATTTGCTAAGCGATTTCAGCTAGCCAAACTCCAGTGGAGGCAATATGCCTGGCTAGGGCTGTCAGCTGTTGCACTTTGGGTACTTTGTGGTGGCTGGGTATACTATAATACACTAGTCAAAAACACTTTTAGAAGTGGCAAGGAAAATGAAAAGCTGAGTGTTAGACTTGAAGAGGATTACAAGAAGTATGAAGGTCGCTTACAACCTCGGATTTATGATGTAAAATATGACATCCAAATTTTTCCGGAAGAAAGAGCCATTGAGGCAAGCGGACAATACTGGGTTCGAAATTTACATCAACAAGCTCTGGATAGCCTACTGGTGACGATTCCTGCTCAAATCAATTTTGAATTCACTTCAGACCGCCTTAAACTCTTAATGGAAGACAAAGATGTGAATTTTAATATTTATGCTATTCAACCAGCACTAGCACCTGGTGATTCCATGAAAATCACCTTTGCTTCCTCTTATTCTGCTGAAGGGTTTGAAAACAACCTAAGCGTTCAGCAAATCATGCAAAATGGTACTTTCTTTAATAATTATGACATAGCACCTAGCTTTGGCTACCAATCCTCCTCAGAATTATCAGACCGAAATCTTCGAAAAAAATATAAACTTCCTGAAAAGACCAGGAGGCCAAAGCTAGATCCCTTAGACACACTTACCCGTAGCAACTCTTATATTTCAGGTGATGCAGATTGGGTAAATGTAGAAACCGTAATTAGCACTTCTGCCGATCAAATTGCCGTAGCACCAGGTTCTCTCAGAAAAGAATGGACCGAAAATGATCGAAACTACTACAGATATAAGTTGGATAATAAAAGTTTGAATTTTTATTCTTTCATGTCTGCTGATTATGAGGTGGCCAGAGAAAAATGGAATGATATTGACCTGGAGGTTTATTATCACAAAGACCATGAAGCTAATGTCTATCGTATGATGAATTCTATGCGCAAGTCATTAGAATATTACACTGAAAATTTTGGTCCATATTTTCATAAGCAATGCCGAATCATAGAATTTCCTCGATACGCAAGTTTTGCTCAGGCTTTTCCAGGTACTATGCCCTATTCAGAAGCCATAGGTTTTATCGAAGATTATAAAGCCGAAGAGGATGATATCGATATGGTTTTTTATGTAGTAGCCCACGAAATGGCCCATCAATGGTGGGCGCATCAGGAATGTGGTGCTTTCATGCAGGGAGGAGAAATGATGGTCGAAACTTTTGCTCAGTACAGTGCCCTAATGGTTATGGAAGAAGAATATGGCCGTGATATTATGCGTAAATTCCTGGAATTTGAAGCAGATAGTTATCTAAGAGGCCGTGGAAGCGAAAGATTGGAAGAATTGCCTTTAGCCACTTGTGAAAGTCAAGGTTATATCCATTATCGAAAAGGATCAGTAGTCATGTATTACTTAAAGGAAATGATTGGAGAAGAAAATGTCAATCAGGCTTTACGCGACTTTTTGAATAAATATAGATATGCTGATCCCCCTTATCCAGTTACTTCTGATGTGGTAGCAGAATTTGAAAAACAGACACCTGATTCTCTCAAATATATCATCGATGATTTATTTTGGGACATTACTCTATTCGAAAATAGAACTCAGGAAGCTGAGGTAAAGGAACTGGAAAATGGAAAATATGAAATCACCATTAAAGTAGAAAGCCACAAATTAAAGGCGGATGGAAAAGGAAAAGAAGAAGAAGTGGCTATTAATGATTGGATGGATATAGGGGCTTTTGCCAAACCTGATCGGAAGAAAAAGTATGGTAAAACCCTCTATCGAAAAAGGGTTAAAATTGATAAGCCTTTAAATACTTTCACTTTCATTGTAGACGAAGAGCCTCATACAGCCGGTATTGATCCATTCAGCTTGTTATTGGATCGAAATCCAGAGGACAATGTAAGAGAATTTTAGGCATTTTAGTTTTGGGCAGCGGCCGCTGCCCAAAATTAATTAAGGACGTAATCCTCTGGAAGCATAGCTCCAATTTTTTTCTCCGAGATAGCACCACCGAATAATATCTGATAATTAGGGATGGTGCCATTGGAACGTACATAACAAGGATTTTCCAAAAATTGGATCATAGATTGGATAGGCCTTTTTCCTTTCTTTTTATTTAGATCTTTAGGGCGACCTTTTCCGTCGGCAAAAAAGAAAATATGAAATTGTTGGCCTTTCAAGTCCTTGATCCGTAACAGATCCTTGTCGTCATATTCGAAATGAGGGCTTAAATCATACTCTTCATAATTCACCTGCCTGGTTTCTGGATCCTCCTTTCTAATAAAGATTTGATAACCATTTTCCTTCAATTCCTTATGATAAAGGGCTCTTAAAAAATGTAATGGAGAATTGTAATATGCTCTTTTGCGATTTTTAGCAAATCTTTTAAGTTTAGATTTCTTAGTAGTCTTATAGGGCTCAAAATAATAGTACCCCAGCCAATAAGTAGTAGCCGGCTTGGAAAAACCTCTGCTATAAGTGACTTGAAAATCGACTAAATCAATTCTTGTTTTATATCCTAATTCAGGTTGATCAATAATTACAGGAGCTATACTCTTAGCTTTTAAATTGAGAGGCCTTTCAATAGTCATTACTTTTTTATTCTGACCATCCTTTCCTTTCTTTTCAACAGCATTAATTTGTCCATTACCAATCACGATCCCTCCTCCTTTTATTTCCCGTTGTTCATAATCACGACTAAACTGTAAAACTTCATCATTGGTAAGTACTGCTTTTTCACCAAACTCATCCAGTCCGAGGAAGGCATTTCTAAATTCCTGAACATTCCGCCTCCTTTTATTTCTATCCTGAATTTCTACTTGTGCCAAAGAAACACTGCTTGGTTTTAATTTAAAGACAATACTTTTGTCCATTGGCCCTTCCATGTTGTAAAGAATTTTCTCATAACTCAAATGACTCACAACAACTTCAGCCGGAAATTCCACATTTTCAAGTTTAAAAGCACCTTTAGCGTCCGTATCTGTCCCCTTAGTAGTGCCATTGATATATACAGTGGCGAATTCCACCGCCTTTTCAGTTTCTCCATCTACCACCCTCCCGATAATCGAATTTTGTGCAATAATACATATAGGTAATCCAAGCAATAAAGAAAGTAAGAATGTCTTCATAAGTCAAATAGTTAGTGGTTCTAGTTATATAACGTAAGAATTAGTCATTTGTGCATATCTCAATATTTTTTTCTAATTCAATAAACTGCTAATTAATCTCGAAAGGCAGTCCAGAAATACAAACAGCCTTGCAAATAATTGCAAGGCCGCATACGTAGATTATAACCAAAAAAGCAAGGCTACATACTCAAGTCAGGGAACTTAAAACTCTTGTTCTAAAAGGAATTTTATATTGACTTTGACTCTGGAATGCAGTGCTTCACCATTATTTTGTGCGGGTATCCAATCTGGCATGGTAGAGATGACCTCAAGGGCTTTACTATCACATACCTCTGAAATACCTTGTTCAATTTTCGGCATAATTATTTTTCCATCCGCTAAGACGAAAAATGAGATAATTACCTCTCCATCAATAGCCTCCTGGCGAGCACAGTCAGGATAAATCAAATTTTCCTGAATATACTGTTGAAATGCCTTGTCGCCCCCAACAAATTGGGCTTTTTCTATACCTGTGGGATTGTTACCAGGTGTTGAAGGCATAGCATTTAAATTGAAGCCTAGAAACAGGCAAAATGCTATTATTAAATAAAATGTCGTTTTCATTTTGGTTTATTTGAGGTTCAAAAGATTATATGTTTTCATTTTTTCTACTCCAAATATGCTGTATATATTGTTGATTTAACAGCTAATTGAAGTGAAATGGCATTTTGAATTAGTGTATTGGGTTATTCGTTATTGGGTTATTCGTTATTGGGTTATTCGTTAATAGGCCATTGGCATTGCCATTGATATTGCCATTGCCATCGACATTGTTAAGTGTGGAGAGGAATAAAAAGGTAAGGACTGGAATATCAAAAATGGAGATCTTTTTTTTCATCAAATTTTGAATCCTCCAGCCAGCTTATTTAGGCAAGTATAGACACGGAACACGGAACATTTACCTGCCGGAGGCAGGAGGAACAATTCACAAAAAAAGCCGGTCATCGCTTTACATTTAAGGCGATGCCGGCCGTTTTGTTGATCTATCTATCAAAGATTATCCGTCCAAACGGAAATTAATACTTACTTTAACTTTTGAGGCCATGGGTTTTCCATTCTTTTGAGCTGGGTTCCAATTAGGCATATTATTAATCATATTTAAGGCCACCTTATCACACACCTTATCCATCCCTCTGGTTACTCGTGCACCATGTATGGTTCCATCTGGTAATACGAAAAAGGAAACATCCACTTTACCCTCTAAAGCCTTTTCTCTTGCACAACTCGGATATATTAAATTCATTTTTACATATTCCTGGAAAGAGGAAGTTCCATCATTGAAGTGGGCCTTTTTAATTGCAGGTTTGTCCTCTGATTTATTTGGATTGTTATTAGCCTGTGTATTAGAAACTACAAAAAAACATATTGCTGCGATGAAAAATAATTTCGTTCTCATGGTATATAATTTAGGTTTCTTTGAATTTTATTTTGCGTTTATAAAAACTTACAATACAAAATTGCGCCTAATTCATAAACCATGAATCATTTATTGTTGCAATTGGTTTCGATATTGTTGCAATCAATAAATAAATGCAAAAAAGGAGGGCTTAAGAGGAAAATTAGTAGGAAAACAGCACTAATTAATTCAAGATGCCTTTAATTTATCTTAATCATTTTTTCTACGGCTTGAAAGGCTGTGCTTTTGACTCTTACAAAATAAACACCTGCCGGCCAGTTAGAAGTATCAATAACCAGGTCATTTTTAAATTCCTGACCATTCAATTTTTTTCTCCAAATCATTTCACCATTCACATTTACAATATTGACTTGAAGGTTACGACTAAAATCAGAAAATTTTAGGGTTAATTGCTCTCTAATTGGATTGGGATAAATATGAAATATTGTATTTTCTTCTAAATTGGTAACATCGGTTAGGCTTCCAATAATATTAACGGAGTAATCTTCTACTTCTCCGAAATAACTATCACAAGGAGAAACAATTGGTCGATCTGCATAAATGTTCCGTACCCTTAAGGTAGTCAATCCATTTAGGGCATCATCAGGAACTGAAAAGTTTCCGCTACTTATGTGACTCTGATTAAAAGGTGACATAAATATCCTTTCATCATTTGTAAACTCTTTGTCCTGATTAAAGTCGATCCATGCATATGCCTTATCCAGGTCGAATGAAAAATTAAGCCCAATATTTAAAGTATAGCGTTCACCTACATACAAGTCGGTACTAAAATCAGTGAAGGAAGAATAAGCACTTTTTGATGAAGACTTGCTTAATGTATTTAGCTCAACCAAATTAATGTAATCATCTCCAGTTCCTGCAGAGCCACTTGCCAAACAATACACTTCACAATCGTCAGGCAGGCCATCACCATCCAAATCTTTAAAGTCATCTCCCAAAGGGCAAGCATCAAATGAATCACATACCCCGTCACCATCTGTATCCGGAGGATTTAGCTTCATACAGGGGTTATTAGGCATAGGAGCTTCAAAAATGGATCTACCATGAGTTCCTATCCGCACCAGTTGGTTATTATATTGTATTTCTAGGTCGCTAACCTGAGTATGTGGTAATTGCCCATATTCTACCCAGTCGTTGAGGGTATCATCTCTATAGAATACTCCGGCGTCTGTTCCGATAAAAAGTGCTTTGGAGTAAAGGGAATCTCTTACCGTTTTGATTACATTCACAGGCACATTTGGTAACCTGCCACTTATATTTTCCCAGGTTTTACCAGCATCCTTGGAATAAAAAACCTTATCTCCGTCAAAAAAACCTCCTAGAGTATAATATATTTCGTCTTCATTGTAGGGGTCCACTGCTAGGCTGGTAATTTGACCTCGGGGCAATCTCTTTTGGGTCCAATCTGAGGAAGTAGAGCTAAGTCCTTTTTTAGTTGCAAATAAAGTATTGCGCTGCATAGCATAGATGACATTAGAATTAGAGACAGCTATAGCAATATGATCAAATAACTCCCCAGGAGCTAATTCCCCACTTATATCTCTCCAAAATCTACCTTTATTAGCTGAGTAATATATTCGTTTATATCCTGCTACGATAACAGAAGGCTTATTGGGATCTAAAACAAAAGGGGTGACCCATTCTCCATTACCGTCTTCATCGTTGGGAATATTACAGGAAATACATTCATTATTGCCATCAGAAAACAAATTGATGGTTCCATTTTGGTAGGTCCAATATTGGTGATTATCATTAGTAGGGTCAATTGCTCCCACCATTCCATCGCCTGTGGGAGCATAAAATTGCCATGCTCCAGACTTATTCCTAAAAAAAGAACCATTATCCTGGGTCCCTCCACTAATTAAATTATAAGATTGTTGAGAATGGGAAATGTCATAATACTGGCTAATCCGCATACCAGCAGAAAGATCAATGTATTGATTAAAACAAATGGAGCAAGAATTACAATTATTTTCCTTTAGCTTATAAAGCCCGCCGTCATTACAAAAATAAATAAACCCTGGATCTAAAGGATTAGAGGTGGCAAAATGATTATCCACATGGATGTCCTGCCCACCACTAAAACAGGTAATTTTATTCCAGTTAAGGCCATTATTTATTGATTTCCAGGTTTCAAAATATCCCCCATAAAGACGATCGGCATTAAAATCAGACATGATCACATAACCCAGGCTTCCATTATCTAATGAGCCGATATTTTTTGATTCCACAAAAGTTTCGCCAGCATCAAAAGACTGATAAAGTGTTTCTTTATTTGAAAAATACACGCGATCTGGATCATCCCTTGAAACACTAATTCGCATCATTTCAACCGACGATACGGAATGGGTTGGGGCAAAACTCAGACCTGCATCCTTACTTTTCCAAAACCCTTTACCAGCTGTAAAATATACAACTGAGGGATCATCGGGTTTCAATTTTACATCATATGCTTTTTCATTATTGATATGTTCGTAAGTTTCAAAACCATCTTCCGTCAAAAAAAGGCCTTTGTCAGAGGCTACATAAAGTTTGGAGGTGTTGGTGGGATCAATGGCTATGGCATAAATCCGATCTAAATCTGCGAAATTCCAGTTTAGGGCAGTTTCTTTCCAGTCATCTCCCCCATTCGTACTTTTATATATACCTATACCATGAAGTCCGTACCATACCCGATCTCCAGTAGCAGCATAAATGATATCGGGGTCTTTAGGATCAACTACAACTACACTAACTGCTAAGGTAGGTAGGTTGTCACCTATCGGAATATAGGAGCTACCCCCATCTAAGGTCTTCCAAACCCCACCCATAGCTGTAGAAACCAAAAAAATATCCTTATCAGTTGGATGAAAAGCAATGGAAGTGGTTCGCCCTACCCCAATTTGTCCTCCCAAATTCCCAGGTAGGCCAATATTAGACCATTGTATGTCTTTAAAGTCATCATTCAAATTGTTTTTCAATATGGCCGACCTAAATATTTTGGTAGGATCTCCCAGAGTCCCGTCTGGATTAAGACGGTTTTTCCAATAATTTTTCCAACGCTGGTATTTTACAAAATTCCCATCCCGATGGGGTCCAGAGCTTAAATCATGAGCCGATTTACCAGGATATTGTTGAGAAAAAAAGGCATCTGCCTCTTTGATAATATCAGCGTAGTAATTATCTGAATTCAGGATTTGTTCAAGGGTATTTTGAGCATTCAGTGGCATGGAGCTGAATGCTAGCAGGACACACAGGATTAATATGTGAATTCTACTCTTCATTGTGGATTTCTTATTGGGGTATTGGGGTATTGGGGTATTGGGGTATTGGGGTATAAAAATAATCGGTTCTTTTTTCTTATTTAAGCATTTTTTGCAACCAACGGACAGAATCTCTAATTTTGACCAATTTTCGGATTAGACAATTCATTAAAAATCTGCATATCTGCAAATTTACTCCTCTTCACATCACAAAATCTCAGCATCAAAAAATCAGAGGATCAATAATCCCAAATAGGTTCTGCCCCAAGTAAATGTTCCACAAAGTAATTCCATCGTTTCTTGGTAAAGTATTTGCCATGAAGGCCTCTATATCCATGGCGCTGGCTGGGAAATATCAATAAATCGAAATCTTTATCCGCTTTTACAAGAGCTTCGCTTAGCTTAAAGGTGGCCGAAGCATTGACATTTTCATCAATGGCTCCATGAACCAATAAGAGTTTTCCCTTTAATTTGGCTGCATTGGTAATATTAGATTGGTTGTGGTAAGCGGTATCCACTGGCCATCCCATATACATTTCCGGCCACCATGCCTTTTCCATTCTGTGATCATGATCGGCAGAAGAGGAAACAGCTACTTTATAGAAGTCAGGAAAAAGCAGCATTCCTCTGGCTGCATCGTAGCCTCCCGCAGAATGTCCAAATATACCTACTCGATCAGCATCGATCCAATTGTATTTTTTTCCAAGCTCCTTGATGGCATAAACATGATCCACCAATCCGTAACCCAATCGCTTGTAGGAAACATCCCGAAAAGCTTTAGACCGACCCGCAGATCCTCTGCCGTCAATAGTGACTACAATAAAACCCAATTCTGCCAAAGACTGATTGGTTGGTGACAGAGCATGTGAAAAAGTTCGAGGAAATCTAAAAGTAAAGGGGCCAGTGTAACTATAATCTATCAGGGGATAAGATTTAGAAGGGTCAAAGTTGCTAGGCTTCCAAATGGCAACATATATATCCGATACTCCATCAGCAGCTTTAATAATTTCCGTCTGAGGAGCTGTCCATCCAGTGGCTTCCAAATCCGATGGATCGGTTTTTTGGAGCGTTGATTTTTTATTGAGATCTGAGGTCTTGATCAATAATGAGGTGGTAGGTTCATAAATAGTAGAGGCATTATCCACAAAATATTGCCCATCCGGAGAAAATCGAATGTCATGATGGACGTTACCACTAGTCAATTTCTCCATTATTCCTCCTCCAAATTTTACTCTATATAAATGTTGGAGGTAGACATTGCGATCTTTTTCCACTCCTGTAGCAGTAAAATACAGGTATTTCCGTTGTTCATCTACATATATTAAATTATTGACTGGAAAATCTCCTTTGGTAAGAGGATTAACACTTGAGGTAGTCAGATCCAGTATATAAAAATGATTCCAACCCGTTTTTTCCGAGGTAAAAATAAGTTGCTCAGAATTTTCAAGAGGATAAAATTCATAAAAAGCATTGTTGACACTAGTGGGGCTCTTTTCGTGATACACCGATTTTACCTCACCTGTACCTGCATTAACATAATAAAACTGAATTTCCTTATATCCTCTTTTATATGCCCTGCCAATTAGGTATTTGCTATCTGGTCTCCAGGAAAAACTCGCTGAAGCAAAATGAGGGCGCGGAGCCATATCCACTTGAATTTCTTCTTTTTTATCAATATCAAACAAAACCGGTTTATTCTTCACGACGGTCTCATCTCCTGGAGATCCTCGATAATAAGATAATAAGCGAGGTCGATAGAGGTGATCCATGGACCAATCCAGCATATACATTTTTTCAGCCTTACGCAAATCGCATATGCTGCTCAGTATTTTCTTTGAATCAGGAGACCACCTAACAGATAATCTTTTAGGGCGTCCGCCATCTTCTCCAATCATGACATCTCCCCAACCATAATAGCTCCCATATTCGTAGTTTTTGTGCCCTTCCGTACTAAGTTGGATCTCCTCCCCCGTTTTTGCATCACGAATAAATAGATTATATTCTTTAGTAAAGGCGATCCACTTTCCATCAGGAGAAGTGGATTCAAATGGACCAGAGGATTCCACAGTATCTTTTTTTACTGTATAGTTCTGAAGGTTTGCCGTATAATTTTGTCCGGAAGTCAGGAAGGACAATTCGTCCTTATTTGCAAATTTCAGATTAAATAGCGCTAAATTCTGATCATCCAATTCAAGATCGAACTCCTCATTTAATACAGTTGCCAAACGTTTATGATCAAATGCAAGAGCAGGTTCCATGTCTGGAAAGTTTACTTTCTTATATTCTTTGCGATCCCCATTTTTTGATTCAAAATGAAAACCCAGCCCGTCTTCATACCAGATGGGATTGACTTGAATATTTTCAACTTTGTCTCTTATTTTCAAAAACTCTTCTGCTCTACGATAGTCCTCTGCGGATATTTGAGGTGATTGCCCCAATAACAGGCAGGAAGTTAAGGGGATAAATAAAAAGTAAAACAAATTTTTCATAAGTGATCAGATGATAAGTGAGCTATTTTTTCCGAAAAATACAATGTTTTTCTCTTTGAGCAACAAAACAACATCTATCCATTTGATTTTCTTCATTTTATCTTATATTGACTCCAATTATATAGTAAACCAAATCAACAAACACAAGACTTACAATGGAAGGACTACACCGCAGTATCATTAGAACTGGTCTGGAGACTATTCTAAGTAAGGGAGGAAATGGCAATTTTGTAATTTTTGAACTCCCCAGTCGAGAAAACCATTACATTCAGGTAGCTGGCGAAAATCAGGGAAGTAATCTTTGGGTAGAAGCTGGATTTACTGAAAATCTAAATCAGCAGCAAAAAAAGCTTCTTTCTCAAATGGGCTGGGAATCGCCGGAAGAGGCCAATCTTTTAAATTATTCCAAACAAATTCCTATTCAAAGCCTTGACGATTGTTCCCAAATCGCAGAAATGATTTTGGAAACGTTTATCGTGGTCTATGAATTAAAAGGTAATGAAAAGATTTTAGACAAAATAAATTTGGAATAAAGGAGATTCAAAATTTGTCGAAATTTTAATTTTCACTTAGCTCCTCAAGTAATGCAGAGGCTTGAGCCTGAAAAGGATTGGTGTCAAGAGCAATTTCAGAGAGAGTGGAAAAAGCCTCATCCTTTTTTTCCTGGCGAAGCTGGACCAGGGAGGAATACCATTTTGCATTCATTCTGAGCTTTGATTCTTCCTTTTCAGCAACCTTATTTAAATAATTATCAGCTGAATCCAGTTGAGAAAGTTCTAAATAATTTATTCCAAGGTAAAACTGTAAGGTATCATTCTCTGGAAATTGGGCCAATAGAGGAAGCCAAAATTGCTGGGCTTCACTGAAATTTCCCAGCTTATACTCTATCATTCCTTCTGAGAAGGCTTCATTTGTCTGGATGCCCAAGGTAGTAGGCAAACCGGCAGGCCTTTCATAATATTGGGAAAACAATTGCTCATTTGGCTGTTCAGTGTTTCTAAAAATCAACCAGGCTGCAAGAACCAATAATGCTACGGAAGCAGCGGCCAGTATTGGTCTAAACCTTTTTAAAAAGATTACATTCCCTTTCTGCTTATGAGTTCCAAACTGATGATCATAAATAGAATTCAGTTTGTTTTTTAGCCCTTCAGTTTCAATGGCATTTGTTAAAGCTAATTGCTCCTCCATTATCTTTTGCAATCCTGGATCTTGATTCAATTGCTGTTGAAATTGTTCTTTTTCTTCAACAGACATGCGCCCCTGCAAGTAGGCTTCAATTTTTTCAAAAATTTCCTGGTTCATATTCCTGCTGATTATCGATCCATTGAAGAATTAAAGTAGATTTTTTTTAGCCTTTGCATGCAGCGATATTTCTCATTTTTAGCCGTTTTATCTTCCAATCCAAAAACCTTGGCAATATGATGGATGCTTTCTTTGGCAAAATAGAACCGCTGCAAGATTTCCTGACACCTTTCACTTAATTTTTCAAATTGAGTTTGAAACTTCTGCTGGTCTTCCTTTTCCAGCCAACGGGTTAATACAGAAGGAGCTTCTCCCACCTCAACCATCTCCTCCATTTGATGCTCCAACCTGCTAGAAGCCTTCTTGGTTTTCTCTAGCCAGCGCCATTTGCATACTTGTACCAGATAGGTGCTTAGTTTTGTATTATTTTGAAGTTGAAACTTCCCGGATTTGGCATTTTGCCAGGTCGCAATAAGTCCTTCCTGGAAAACATCTCTTGCATCCTCCTCTTGACCTCCCAACTGATGAACCTGCTGCCGAACCATTGGATATACTTTTTTGTAAAGATATTCGAATGTTGCCTGGTCATTTTGTAAAAGTCCCTCAAATAAATCCTGATCTGTAAGTTCTTTTTTTGACTTTTGTAGTACTCTAAGCATAATAGCGAATCCATTTCTATTGGATTAAATTTACGTTAGAGGTCTTTAAAAAAAGAATTTGGACTTTAGAATTTTATTAGATGAGTAAAAGTCCTCCGGACTTTTACTCATCTAATAATGATAATATTATTTCAATAATTACTTACAGGGTTTGCTCTTTGCCAGTTGCCACCAGGAAGGGTTTGGGGGTTAAAATTAGGATTATTAGTTCCATATTTTTGTCCTGATGGATTCACATACCAGTACTGATAACTTTGATCGACTCTTTCCTGCTCGCCTGTATAGCCGTTTTCGATGGTCATCTGTCCTCTAATGGCATCTGTAAAACGATCATTGGATGTATGTCGGCTTCCATTATAGCCTAAACCTTCTTCTCTTATCCTTTGATTAAATTCTCGGCTCTGCTGTTCGTGGATAGCATAAATTTCACCTCTGCGTTGTCTGATCCTATTGTTTAATTGTTGCATCCTTTGACCATGAGCTACAGCTCTGTTGCTCATATCTCCTCCTACAGCCTGCTTGTATTGAGGATTCTCCTGAGCAGTACGGTCAATCATATCTAAAATGGCAATGGTATTGTTTAATTGTCCGGCAGGGCTGATCACTGCAACAGGCACTATTGTTTCTACCTGCCCCCTCCAATAAAGGCTATATACGATTCCTTCCACTGCTCTTCCATTCATTGTACCCGTAAACCTTTGTTCAAAACCATCAATACCACCCTGAGCTATTTTAGCATAATCCCTGGCCATTTTGGTGGATAAGACCTTTTGACTTCTTTGCATTTGTTGAAACCGAACCTGCTGTATTGCACTTGTTACATATTGTTGCATCAATTGATTCCAGGAAGACTGAAAAGATTGGCCAAAATAAGAACTATAGGTAGTGGGTTTCATGAAGCGAATGAGTTCACCCTTTGAATTAAAATAGTCCAGTTTAAAATGTTGAATGCTTCCAGCTGCTCGATTGGTCTCTAAATATTGGTCTACATTCCAGTTTTGAGGGATGGTTACGGTTGCCATTACCATTCCATATCCTCTGTCATAAAGTTGAACCGTTTTTGTGGAGTTACCTGTTTTGTAGGTTTGTCTTTGATTATAATTGACATTTTGCATGGTATTCTTGGTTGATGAGTTAACATTAGAAACATTTCTTGCTTTATGGCTCTGCTGATATTCTTCATTAGAGGGATAAGTCTCTTCATAATTTTCATACTCTTCATCTTCATAAAAGTCCTGCAAAAACTGAGCTCTTTCTTCCGGGCTTAATTCGGCCAGGAAAGCTTCATCAAAACCATTTTCTGAGTAATAATCATTATAAGATGATCCACAGGAGGAAGCAATCATAAGTAGGACCAAAAAAGAAAGTGCGATATTAAAATTTAAATTTTTCATGATGTTGTTTTTTTATTTTTCGATATATAGATTGACATTTAAAAGGGTCATCATCTGGTCAAAAAAAAATTTGAATTATTTTACATTTAGGACAAATCCTAGTTCCCAGCACGTGGTGCCCTTTTCCAGGTACCACCAGGTACATTGGTAAGATCAAGGTTGGGATCATTGGTTCCTCGTCGTTCGCCGGCGGCATTAATAAACCAATACTGATACCGGCTATCCACCTGCTCCTGTATACCTGAATATGGATTCTCAATGGTGTAAACGTCCCTTAAATAGTCGGTAAATTGGTCATTTGCAGTATGTGGATTACCATTATAGCCGGTACCTGATGATCTTAAATTCCGACTAAAATCAGCATTATCTCTACTTTGCAGATCTCTTAGTTCCTGAACCATACTGTTGGTTTTGGCATAAAGCTGAGACATTTTCTGGTTGTGAGCGGCAGCACTGGCTGCTAAGCCCCTTTGTCCGGCATGAGCAAGCGCCTGACGATAGGCTTCAGAATTCGAATTGACGGTTCCATTCATACCATCCAGAATGGTGAGCGTACTTCCTAAAAGGCCCTTTGGGCTTATCGAAAGGGTAGCCAATATGAAGCCCCCCATATTATTAGTCATATTCACGATGGAAGCTTTACCCTCTATTGCCTGTCCATTTACAATGCCAGAAAATGATTGCTCAAACCCTTGATAATTACCTGGCGATTGATTCATTGCTTTGCGCACAGAACTGGCTGTCAGAGGTTTTTGGCTTCTTTGAATACTTCCTGGATTAATATTTTGTACTATTCCATTTAATGACTGATAAAAGAGTTGATTCCATGTTCCCTGAAATTGCTGACCGTATTGTGGCTGATAAGTAGTAGGCCTCACCACACGGATCATTTCGCCATTTGGTCCTAAATAATCAAGTTGAAAAGTCTGTAAACGGCCGTTATAGGCACTGGTATGAATATTCTGGCGAACCTGCCAGTTTTCGGGAACCTCCACCGAATACATAACCTTTCCCAGGCCATTATCAATAATGTTTACCTTTTTAGTACGGTAATTGATGGAAGCACTTTGATTTTGAGGTGAATTTAAAAAAGTACCGGATGTCAATATTTTTTGTTCTTCAGAGCTTAAATTCTGTGTTACATATGCTAATTCTTCTGGAGACAATTGTTCCAACATGGCAGCCAAGCCTTCTTCAGGTTTGTCAGAATAACTTTCCATATTTTGGCCACAAGAATTAATGGTCAAAAGGCAAATGCTTGATACTAGAAATAAAGTGATGTTTTTTGAGATACACATGATATTTAAATTTTGAGTTTGCAAATAATTTCCAGTAAATAGGAAGCCAACTCAAAAGGTCATCATGTCCAATAAAAAAATTATTTTTTTCGGTAAAAATATAGAAAAACAAAGCCCATAAGGAGCATAAAAAAGACCCACCAATATTTCCCCCAAAAACCGGAGGAGGGGTTTACAGGGTCATTTTCTCCAATCAAAATCATTCCACCCCAATAATAAGGCAGGGCCAATTCATTAGCATATAGATTTAGGTATTCTAGTTTTGCCTTTCGCAGTGCTACAGATATTTTATCTCCCTGATCAAGATTTTGATAAAATAAGTCCATTAAAAAGTTGGATTGCTGATCATCTATACTCCAAAGGCTGTAAACTACACTTGGACAACCAGCATATTTGAAGGCATGAGCCAAGGAAATTACCCCCTGTCCTTCTCTATATTCTCCCAGGCCTGTTTGACAAGCCGTCAATACTGCCATTTGAGCCTCCAACGGAAGATTGTATAATTCGTAAGCATAAAGATACCCCTCCTCTCCTATTTTCGGTTCAGGACTTAGGGCCAAATAGCTCAACAAAGGATCCTTATCTTTTAACTGGGCATGAGTCCCAAAATGCAATATTCCAGCCTTTGAAGCATATTTTAAGAAAGAAGATTTGCTCGCCTCGGCACCTAATAGGGCTTTCCCTTTTTTTCCAATCTTTTCTGCAAAGGAAAGTGACCAGGGAGTTCGAATCCATGAGGTAAACAAAGTATCTTCTTCCATATCCTCTGGGAGGGCATCAATATATTGTTCTTTAAGGGAAGCTGAAAAACCAGGTGCCACCGATAATATTTCTGAACCCCGCCTCTGTTTATCTCTAGCTATCTCAGGCAATTTATTTTTATAAAAAATATGATAGTCTTTTATTAACCAGTTCCAATCAGCAAAATTTTGACCCTCTGCTTGGGTAGTCAGCAGGGTCTCAAAATTGAGATAATGCAATACTCCATCAGGTATAATGAGTACATTCGAGTGTAATTCATCCTTGAGAGGTTCCCATAAATATTGATATAACCTAAACCCAAGATTTGCAATTCTGGATGAAGAAGTCGGCTTAGCCAAAATAGCGTGATAGACCCCTACCGAATCAGGCCACGAATCTGGAATAGAAAGGGAAAGAAACTTAAATTTTTCCTTATCAATAATAAGAGCAGCTAGACTGGTATCTAAATCAAAATACACCAATAAGGAGGCCTCTTCCTCGCTTAGTTTTTGTTGGATTTTTTTCAATTCAGGAACTGGTACAGCATATCTAAGGTCATACCATTCTGGATAATCCATTTTTAGTGAATTCTGATAATCTCTCCAGGTTTCTAAATTTTCAAAAAACAAATCCTGCACTTCTCCATCAGATTGTGCTTTTATAAAGCGAAGTTTTTCTCTGATTTTTCTATCCTTTTCAATAATTGAATCCGGCACATTAGCAATGGTAAGAGCATTTCGGTTTTGAAGAGCCGATCGGATGGGGATATCCTTACTTTTCTCTAAAGAATAAAGCATTAAATTTTGCCATCTTGAGTTCTCAGGTTGTAGAATCATGCCCCTACTCGCTAAAAGAATGCCTTCCTGAAAAACGCGTTGAATACTAGCAGTAAGATTTTGGTTGGTGTTCTCAAAATGAAGCAAAGGAAGAATTTTTTCCAATAGTTGATCCATTAACAGCAAAATCTGATGTCCTTCTTCCAGACTGGCAAGATTGAAACTTTCTTTAAGTTGATTTAAGTGGCGCAGATGAAATTCTATGATATTCAGAACATAAGAATCCGCAAACTGAATTTCATTGGCAGCAAGGTTTTGAAAATCAAGTCTTTTTACTTCTTTTCCCAGAATAGCTGCCCAGGATAGATGCAAGTAATTCCGAATACTATCTGCTTGATCTGTTTCTTCAAAAAGCAGGGCCAACCTAAATGCATTTTGGATGGTTGATTGATTGATGGGGCCCAAACTGGATAAATAGGTAGAATAGGTTTCCCGTAAGACTTGAATAGCTTTTTGGAGTTGGCCATTTTCCCAATCCAGCTCAGCAATAGCATATTTTACGTCTGCCGTTACAGGATTTTGTTCACCCAGACTTTTTTTTCTAATCTGATAAGATCTATTGAAGAATTTTTGGGCAGAGGCATAATTCTTTTTTTCTTTTGCCATCATCCCAAGACTATAATAACTTCGGCCAACCTCTGGATGATCGGGTTCAAACAGCAATAATTTTTCCTTTAGAGAAATTTGAAAAATAGAATCTGCTTGTTGGTATTTTCCCTGAGAATAATACATTCCCCCCAGGCCATCTAAAAGATTAGCTCGATCATAATAGGGATAGGGCAAGATGGAATCAGCCAATTCTATAGCTCTTAAAATATAGGGTTGGGCATGCTCATAATCATCTAAGGATAAAAATAGGGCTCCAAGGTTAAAATAATCATTAATAAGTGGGTAGGCTCTTTTCCCTTGGATATGAGAAGATATCGACTGTTCCAGCAATTCTTTGGCTAAGCCAAATTCACCTAGGGAAGATTTTATACTACTGATGTTGGCAGAGATGCTGGACAGGTGGGCATGGTGACTTGGCAAATGTTCACTGAGTATGTCTAAGGCAAGGCTAAAAGCAGTATCTGCATTTCTTAAATTATTGAGTTCCATTTCAATAATGCCCAGGGAATTCAGGTTATATCCTATTTCACTGGCTCTATCCTCCAGCACAGAATATCGAATTTGCAAGGCCTTTCTTATTAATTGCTGGGCTTTTTGAAGATCTCCCAGATAACTGTAGGTCAAGCCTTTCCATTCTGTGGCTTTTGCCAGATATAAACTATCGGGAATGGGACGGCTTTGTTCAAATTGGAGTGTTTTTTCCAACTCGGTCAATGCTTTATCAAATTGATTTAAATAAACCGCATTAGACCCCGAATTATAATAAACCATACCAAGAAAAGAGGGGAGATCGTCTAGCCCTTCCAGTTCCATGATTAAGTCATCCAGTAGTTTACCTGCTTTTTCAAATTGATAGGCACTGCTATAATGGCTAGCTTCTTTATATTGATAAAAATAGAAGCTATCCCTCTGGTTCTGGTTCTTCCAAAAATCAGCAAGCTCACTAAATTTTAAAGCTGCTTCATTGTAAGCCCCCTCATCCGAAAGCTTTTGGGCTTCTTTTAGCAAGGATTGAGCCGTATTTTGTCCAATCAAAAAGGAACAAAACAATTGACAAGATAACAACAGAAGTAACTGTCTGATCAACACGATCGGCTTTGATTTTGGTTAACCTTGTTTTGAAAATCTGACGAAAAGATATGGTTAATAAAGCAAGGCGCAAAGAGAAGCCTGTCTTTTGCTTCTTCTTTGCGCCTTGGCAAAGAAATTTAAATCCTAATTATTTTCCAGAAATATGGAAAAATAAAATCTCTTTTATTTTCTTTCTTTCGTTTTATTCGCCTCAGGGGAATATCCCTTCACTATCGGTAATGTTATTTTCGAAGGATATTTTTCAGAATGATGAATTTTATTGTGGGCTTTAATACCTTTTGACTCATCAAAATTATTGCCTCCGGTATTTAGGTTTCTATCAAAGCGAGGGAAGTTAGAACTGGCAACTTCAATGCGAATTCGGTGTCCTTTGGCAAAATAATTACTGGTAGACATAGGACTCAAATCCAATTTATAAACCTCTCCTTTTTCCATAAATACCTCCTTATCGTATCCTTCTCTGTAACGTGCACGAAGGATGGTCTCATCCAGATTATAAGCTCTTCCCTCTTCATCTACATCTATGATCTTAATGGTAAAATCGGTGTCTTTAACATCTGTAGAAACGTATAGGGTTGTTTCAATAAAACCACTTACTTCAACTCCTTCTTCTAAAGGCTCAGAAGTATAAACCAGGATATCATTACGGGTTTCCATTTCAGACTGGTCGAAAGCACCTCCCTGGACTGCATTACCTGTACAACATACATTACCTCCGTAAGAAGGTACCGGATTGTGCGGATCATAGGTATAGGCATCGGGCATATCTTTTTTAGGTGGTTCGGTGGTCAATTTTCCATCACCAAATAGGCTATTGGCATTCCCGTTAGAATTTAGATAAAAAGTTGTGGATTCCACTCCTGGAGGAGGCCAGGTTTCAGCAGTTTGCCATTCATTAGAGCCCATGGTGTAATAGTGAACTTTTGGCAGGTTTTGCAGAAAACCATTATTGTCCTCTCCTTTTAGCCAATGGTCGTACCAGCCATAGAATAGAGAATCATAATTGAGTCTGGCATCCCCTACACTTCTTTCCCCAACAATTGTATTTTCGGTAGCTCTGGTATATCGACAATGCAAGGTTGGAGCAATCACCAAATATTGGTTGTCTTTGACATCGGCTGCTCCATTTTCCCTAACATGATTATACAAGGCAAGATTCGGGCTGGCGGCTACATCGTACCAGCTGACAAACCAAAAACTAGGTACCCCAAAAGGCATATCATCATGATAAAGCCCACCTTTATACCATTTTGGATCATTGGGCTTGCGGCGGATCATATCCTCGAATACCCCGACAGGCCCTTTTACATTTTTAATAATATCCTGAGCAGGCAGATGGCTAAGGCCTACAGACCAGTCCACTCGTGGTCTTTCTGCTCCCAGATCAAAGGAACGAGCGGCACGTATTAATTGTTCCTGAGTAGCGTCTTTAGGAAAACTTGGGCGGATCTCGTCATTCTGAACACCATACAGCCAGGCAATAAACAGCATTTGAACTGCACCACCCCGATACCAGTTGCCCTGCTCATAAAATTCTCCTACTCTCCCAACTCCCGCACCATAACCCATAGGAATCATAGCAGCATGAGCTGGATGATCAAGAGCAGCAACAGCCATTTGCCATTCAGCAGTAGAAGAACAGCCATAGGTTGCTACTTTGCCATTGCACCAAGGTTGTTTTGACATCCAATCAATGGCATCATAACCATCGGTGGTTGGTGGCCCTAGGATATCCCATTTCCCTTCAGAAAAATATCGACCCCGTTCATTTTGCACGACATAGGCATAGCCTTTTTTTACAGCCGCCAGGGCAGCTCGATAAGTACGGGTATTCAGTTCACCATCCCTCCAGGAATTAAAATTATAAGGAGTTTTGGAAAAAATAACGGGTACCTTTTTATCTCCCTTCGGTCGGTAAATGTCGGTAGCTAATCGGATGCCATCACGCATGGGCATCATAATTTTTTGATCGATTACGGCGATTTCCTGTAGTTCTTTGAGCACATCATCATCCTGTGCCTGGAGGCCGGGAGTATAAAAGAAAAATCCAGCAAAAAAGAAGAGAAAACACATTTTTTTCATACCTGATAATAGATTTAGATCAGTAAATGGAGGAGGTTAGTATTCTATCAATACAAGTTCTTATTTAGATATTAACTTTTAGTAAGTTAAATCCTGTCGAGGTAAATTACTAAGAAATAAATAGAGATAAAGCAGAAATAGATGGATCATAAATTGTTATGGTCAGGTAATTGATTTTAATATATAATACCCCTACTAATTATTCCTATAATTAGTAATTTATTGAATTTTTATGACAACCTATAACGAACAATTGATTTTGATGTGAGAGCAAAATAAATTAACATTATTAGCCCATATTACTCCGTATCAATCCTTAATTTCCGAATCAATGATTTGATGGTTAAACCTTGTACCAGGATTGAAAATAAAACTACGGTATAGGTTATAAAAATGATAGATTGCACCTCCATAACATCTTCTGCCAGGGAAAGGGCCAGAGCTACCGAGATACCTCCCCTGAGACCTCCCCACGAAAGAATGGCAATGGCTTTCCAGGGTGATTTACCCTTATGTTTTAGCAAAGAAAAGGGAATTGTAACGGAAATAACTCGTGCCAAAATGACAATAAGTATGGCAATCAAGCCCAGGAATAAGTAATTCATCTGAAACTGTACAGCAAAAATAATCAGGCCAATTAATACAAATAAAATACCATTTAGTACATCATCCAACATATCCCATATCATTACCAGCCAGGATCGAGCCTCTTTGGAAAAATCGTCTCGCTTGATTTTATTTCCAATAAACAAGCCAGCCACCACCATGGCCAATGGTCCTGAAACATGAATTAAGGAAGCTAGGCTATAACCTCCCATGGCAATTGCTAGAGTAATTAAGACACATATTTTCGGATCATCATCAATGGATTTTAATAATTGCCAGCCGATAAATCCAAGGGCAAGACCATACAAAAGGCCACCAATGGCCTCTTCAACAAATAATTTGGCTATTTCAAAAGCGCCTACCGTTTCTCCTTCCATAGCCGTAGCAATACCTAATATGGACACAAACACCACCACCCCAATACCATCATTAAACAGACTTTCTCCCTCAATTTTCAATTCTAAACTCTTGCTTACATTAGCGCTTTTAAGTATTGACAAAACAGCAATTGGATCTGTTGGGGAAATGAGGGCCCCAAAAAGAAGGCAGTATTCATAGGATATGGGAATATGGATAGCTTCCGCAGCGAAATACACCAAACTGCCTACGATAAAGGTAGAAATCAATACTCCCAGTGTTGCAAAAAGCAAAACGGCACGAGTCTCCTTTTGTAAATCTCGAATATTAACATGCATAGCACCTGCAAAGAGCAAAAAAGAGAGCATAAAATCCAATAAAATGGTTTTGAAGTCGATGTCCAATACTAGTTCACAAAAAAACAAAAAGGTTTTTGGAAAAATAGTGTCAGATAGAATGACTAATACGGCTGTTACCAGCGCCAATATCATCAAGCCAATGGTAGTAGGAAGTTTCAGGAATTTGTGATTGATAAAACTGAATAAGGCAGAAAGAGATAAAATGATAGAAAAAGAGGCGAACATAGTGGGTATTTTTGCTTTTGAGCAAAATATCGTTTTTTTATGGGATGAAATGTCGCAGTTAAAGGAAGTATTAAAATTTAGGTTTATAAAACACGCGGATAACACAAATTCTGCTGATTTTTTATTACACAATACTCATTACCCATTACACAGCACCCAAAAAATGTTTGATTCATTACCAAGCCTCACTCCATCACGCATTGCTGTTAAAGTAAAAACAGCGGCTGAGCGGATGATTCGTAAGGAACATCCTTGGGTTTTTGATGAAAGCATCGTCAAACAAAGTAAGGAAGGTAAGGCAGGAGATTTGGCCATTATTTATGATCAGAAAAAAAATAAGTTATTGGCCATTGGGCTTTATGACCCTTATTCACCTATGAGAATCAAGGTTCTGCAATTCAAAACGGGAGCTTCTATTGACGAGAAATGGTTTGGCAATAAAATAAAAGAAGCCTTTGAAAAAAGGCAACCGCTGCTGGCTACTGACTCCAATAGTTATCGATTCATACATGGAGAAAATGATGGCTTTCCGGGTTTGGTAGTTGATGTTTATGCAGAAGTGATGGTTATTAAATTATATTCTGCTATTTGGTTACCCTATTTAAAGATAATTGCTCCACTTCTCTTAGATCAAACTAACTGTCAAACCATTGTACTTCGTCTTAGTCGACAATTACAAAATCTTTCCAAAGAAATGCAGGGCCTATTTGATGGTCAAGTTCTTTATGGGGAATTGGATGGAGAAGAAGTAGTTTTCAGAGAACATGGCTTATTATTTACTGCCAATCCCATCAAAGGACACAAAACGGGATATTTCCTGGATCACCGGCACAATCGCAAGCGAGTTGGAGAATTGTCAAAGGGAAAGACAGTATTAGATGTGTTTGCCTATGCAGGGGGATTTTCAGTTCATGCCCTGGCAGGGGGAGCCAAAGAGGTAATTAGTTTGGACATAAGTGCTCAAGCCCTGGAAATGGCTAAAAAGAATGTTTTACTAAACATCAAAGACGCCTCTCGGCATCGGGTTATGAGTGTAGATGCATTTGAGGGCTTGGAAAATTTATTTTTCAAAAGAAAAAAATTTGATCTCATTATAGTAGATCCTCCTTCTTTTGCCAAAAAAGAAAGTGAGCAAGAGAAAGCCATACAAGCATATGCTCAACTAACACAATTGGCAGCCAGATTGGTAAAGGATGGTGGCATTTTGGTAATGGCTTCCTGCTCCAGTCGGGTTTCTGCCAATGATTTTTTTACTGTGGTTTTAGCTACCATACAAAGCACCGGGCGTCCATTCCGGGAATTAGAACGGCATTTACATGATGTGGATCATCCCATTGGCTTTCCTGAAGGGGGATACTTGAAGTGTATTTATGTGGAGTTTTGAGGTTTTTCGTGAAGGGCGTAGTTTTGAAAACGGGTTGAGTGACAAGTTTATAAGACCTAAACTTTAACGATGTTATCGAAAACTGAATCTGGCAATTCATATTTTTGAAAAAAACAATTATTCTATTCATGATGAATGCTCATTTCTAAAGTTTGAGATTATTTGGTAAGTCAATCATAAGTGATTTATCGGACTCAACCTCGTTCACTCTTTCATTATAAAGATTCAGCAAAGCGGTAATCTTAACCTTGCGATTGTCAGGAGTAAATTTACTCAGTTCTTCAACATTCTGAGAGATAAAGGATTCTAAAGATTCAACAGTAACCTTGTTGGATAAATTCTCTATTTCAATGTTCTGCCTTGCTCCTTGAAGGCGACGATCTGGAACCAAAATATAGGCCTTATATCCTTCATTAATGTTGCGCTTGCATTTAGCATACAAAGCCTGCATAGGTGCAACAGTGACGTGAATAGCGGTATCTCCTATAAGAAAATCCCCAGGACGACCAGTCTGTTGATCTGCTGTCGAAAACCCTTCATTCCTTACTTTTGTATCTGGAAAACGAAGCTGTAACTTAGCTCCTACAAGATGTTGGGCTACTGGCCCTGCCTTGCCTTCTTCACTAGCCAAGTGTAAAATTGTTTGGATTAGGTGCCATGTACTGACCTCAGGCGAATAAGTTATTTTTATCCTCTGCCGATTGTGGTAAGCACGAACCTTTTCTACTAAAAAAAACTGGCAAGAATCCAAAATGGCTTCTCTTTCTTCTGATGGAAGTTTATGTAGTTGAAGAGGCTTAAGAGCTTTGAGCATCCTTTCTACCCCCTTAATTGAGCCACGATTCGTACGGCCTCCTTCAGAAGTATAGTGCCGATGTTCTCCGAATCTGGCCAAAACTGCCTTTACCATTTCTCCAGAGGTTCTTACCTGACCATCACTAGGAGTAGTATGGGAATTAAGATCTAAATCATATTTTTCTTTCAAATGATCGAGAACCGCAAGGGCAGCCGAGATCACACCTCTAGCCGGGTCATGGCGCTTCTTGGTAGTGGACGGAAGGTTTTCATACCACTGAATGAATTGCCAGGGAATTTCAGTCGACATAACTGGATGATTGAGTCAGAGTGGTTTGAGAAAAAAGTCGATTTACTATAGGATTAAGGTAATTTTCACCCACCCATTGAACAACAGGGACAGCAACGGCATCCCCAAATCCAAAAAGTTTCTCGGTATTACTTCCCGTAAGTCTAAAGTCTCCAGCACCCATAAGTTTGGCGTATTCAGATGCTGACATATACCTGATTTTAACCTCGCCGATGCCAACCTTCAAAAGGATTTGTCTTGCGCTCCCACCTTTGGGAGTGCGAAGACACCCAGCAATGCCATCATTCCTGACTTCCGCCATAGATTTGCCTTTACGAACACGCCTGAAAGCTGTAAGGTATTTGTACTCATTCTTATTTATGAGTTCTTCGACGATTTGAAAATGGCGCTCACTCATTTGACTTAAGAGATAATCGGTCCGCTTCTGATTCCACCATTCCGGTGAATTGTCCGGTGTTTCATCAATCATATCCTTCAATGATAGGGTAAGCTCAGGAAAATCAGGTAGAGGTCTGAAATTCCATTTAATAGAAGGATTATCTTTTATGAACTGTATTAGTTTTGATGGCCTTGCTTCAGTTTCCGCAGGAATATTTGAGTTGCGTGTGGGGTCATTCTGGACACCAACTATAAATAGGCGTCGTCGGCTTTGGGGCAGGAAGTGCCTTGCGTCAATAACAAATGAATCCACATCATAACCAAGGCTATTTAGGGCTCGAAGTGCTTGTTTGAAGTCATCCCCTTTGCGGGAGTTTAAGAATCCTTCAACATTTTCCAAAAGGACCAATGGTGGTCTTCGGCTTCCCATAGAATTTAGAAGCTCTGTAAATCCCCAAAATGCAGAAGATTGATTGCCTGCAAGACCTTTTCGTCGGCCAGCGAGGGAAAGGTCAGTACATGGGAAAGATGCAGTTGCAAGGGTTACGGTTGGTATATCTTGTGCTTTGAGTTGGTGAATATCTTCAAGATGAAAGTGATCACTATCTTCAAAATGGTGGCAGTAGAGTTTTCCTTTTTTGGGATCGATATCGTTTGCATAGCTAATCCTCCATCCAGACTGCTCAAGCCCTATGCGCATAAGACCAATACCTGCAAAGAATTCAGCAAAAGTGTTATTACGGTTCATAGGTAAGCCCTGCTGTTTTAATCAAATTTTTCATAATTCTAAAAGTACAATTTTCCATTTGTCCATAAAAACGCTTCTTAAATTGTCCAGCATAATAGAAAATAGAAGCCTAGTTTTAAACAAATACTTATATTTTTCCAAAAATAAAACATTTTGATTAAAAAACCAGAGGTTCATAATTGTCTAGTCTAATCCTTCTGGCTCTCTGGTCAACCTATTAAATTATCCTTAGGAAAAATATAATGACAAAAATATTTATTAACTTTGAAATTCAAAGTACTTTAAAAAAAAACAGCATGAATACCTCATCATCCAGTCACTCAAAGAAAATAAAATTGCGAAAATGGACTTTAAAAGGTGCATTAATCTCTCCTTTGATCATAATAATTTTATCCTTACTGATGGCAGATCCTGCGATGAGAATTGTATTAGTCCTCACATTAGCCTCAATAGCGGGAATGTTTACAACACGTTTTATTTATGCAATTAAGACCAATAGCAAGTTTTGGCGCAGAATTGGCTTAGGAATACTCTCCTTTTTTAGCCTATTAATCGTATTCCTTGCCATCAAATGGAAGCACATATCGGATAAGGGTGGGCAAATTCGGCAAGAGCCCTTTTGCATAGCCGGTAATCTTTACTATGTAGGCACAAAGGAGGTTACTTCTTTTCTTCTGACAAGTTCTGAAGGTCATATACTAATAGACGGAGGTTATCCAGGTACTGCTGATATGATCATAAAGAATATAGAAATTCTGGGTCATAAAATCACCGATGTCAAAATATTACTAAACTCACATGCACACTTGGATCATGCTGGGGGATTATCCGCCTTACAAAAAGCATCAGGGGCAGAACTCTGGATTAGCGAAGCAGACGCCGAACTGATTGCTTCGGGTGGTTCGGGCAAACGCAATTTGGGTCTTATGAATTTCCTTGTTTATATAGGAATGGCAAAATTTCCAATACCTCATATCCATCATAAATTTAAAGATGGAACTAAAATCACTCTTGACTCCATTGAACTTACGGCACATATCACACCGGGCCATACTCCAGGATGTACCACATGGGCAATCCCTCTAAAGGAAAATGGCCAGGAGCTACTTGCTGTCAGCATTGGCAGCCTTACTTTGATTCCTTCCTCATTATTTGGAGAAAAGTACGACGAACAATTACAGAATGAATTTAACCATAGCTTTGAAGTATTACGAAACCTACCTGCTGATATCTTTTTAGGTTCACATGCAAGTTTCTTTAACATGAAAGAAAAACTGAAACAAAGAGATACCTCGCTGAACAAAGTTGCTCCTTTTGTTGACAAAGAGGGGTATCTGAAATATATTAAGGATGCAGAAAAGGAATTAAAAAAGGCGCTTGAAAAACAACAATAAAAAGGAGGCTTGAAAGTTTAACAACAGTATTCTTATCTTTATTATAAAAAGAATATGCAAGCAGAAATATTCTTCAATTTTAGGCCTTTAGTACTACAAGCTCGAAATGCTGATGACGATTTATTTAACAAGATAATTTTCATAGGAGCAGCACTTCTCATCTTATTATTTGTTATCAGAATTATTAGGTCAATTAAGTTGAAAGGCCTGACTAATAACTATTTTGTAGATAAAATTTTGGTCCCGACTTTAGTAGCAGTTTTAGCTGGGATTATCCTCTTCTTCCTTTTTGGGAATAAATAATTCCCTGGTCACTAGGAAGTTTGTTCGGTAAAATTTGCAAATAAATAATTATTGCTAGTCTGCAGAATTTCTACCATCCTCTTCAGCCTTTCCGCCCTATTTCCTGGATTTTGTATCTTGTATAAAATCTACACCTATGAAAAAACTACAAATCCCTATGCTTTGGCTACTCCTGAGTATAGCAGTCATAGCCTGTCAATCCAAAACCAATACTTCCTCTACAAGCAATGATGAAGATAATTCGGAGGAACTTGGCACTGGGGTTCCCATTTCCAATTACATAAATGCAAAAGATGAAAGCTTCAGCCTGGGAGAAGCTCATTTTGGTGATCTGGACAGCATGCTGTTGCGCCGGGAAATCAGGGCCCTTGTTCCTTATAATCAGACCTATTACTTTATCGACGGAGCTGAAAGACATGGAATTGCTTATGAGTCTTTGACCCTCCTGGAAAAGGAATTAAAAAAGAAGTTTAAATCGCAAGCACCGACCCTGAACCTCATTTTCATCCCTGTTACGAGAGATCAGCTTATTCCTGCCCTTGCAAGTGGTTTTGGAGATATCGCTGCCGGCAACCTAACCATTATCCCTGAAAGGCAGGAACATGTCGATTTTTCCAATCCTTTCATTAGTGATGCCAAGGAGATACTTATTTCCGGGCCTAAATCACCTAAAGTTGAATCCCTGGCCGATTTATCTGGAAAAACCCTCTATGTTCGTCAATCCAGTAGTTATTATGCCCATTTACAACAGCTTAATGACTCACTGGAAACCGTGGGAATACAAGCCATTGAAATCGAATTAGCGGAAGAATTGCTGGAAGATGAAGATATTCTGCAAATGGTCAATGCAGGATTAGTTCCTTTCACTATTGTCGATCTGCATAAAGCAGGCCTTTGGGCAAAGATATTGGAAGATATTACCGTTCATGAAGATCTGGCCATCCACACTGGAGGTAAAATTGCATGGGCCTTCCGAAAAAACAGCCCTCTGCTTGCAAAAGAGATTAATTCCTTTGTTGAAACCCACAAAAAAGGAACTTTGATGGGGAACATACTACTAAACCGATATTTAAAAAATACCGATCGATTAAAAAACCATACCGCAGAGCAGGAAATGGCAAAATTTAATTCGACCATTAATTATTTTAAAAAATATGGGGAGCAATACAATTTTGATTGGCTACTTTTGGCTGCTCAGGGCTACCAGGAGTCCCGGCTAGATCAAAACCTGGTGAGCAGAGTTGGTGCCAGGGGAATCATGCAGGTTCGTAATAGTACGGCCAGAGATCCCAATATCAATATCCCGGATATTTCCACCCCGGAAAATAATATCCATGCAGGTACTAAATACATGCGATTTTTACGAAACAGATATTACGAAAATCTTTATATGGATTCTTTTAATAAAGACATCTTTACCCTCGCTTCCTATAATGCCGGCCCGAGGCGAATTGCGCAAATGAGGAAAAAAGCTATCGACAATAATCTTGACCCCAACGTATGGTTCCATAACGTAGAGTTGATCACGGCCCGAGAGGTAGGTCGCGAACCCGTGGATTATGTTGGAAACATTTACAAATACTACCTTTCCTATAAATTAGCCAATAGATTTTTGAAGCAAAAAGATGAGTTGCAGTCAGAGGAGGGGAGTAATTCAGGCGGCTAAAAATAATAGCTGAAGAAATACTTTCTTTGCTGCTATTTTCCCATAATATCCAATAGGATTTGCTTATAATTTTTTATTAATTTAGGCAAGGCTTCTCATTGTTAATAACCTTTTTTTATTTAGCAAATTTATGAAAGAGCAAATTCTCAATAATATTGAGCAAATAGGGATATTCATTGGAATAATTATGGGTACCATTCTTCTAGCCTTTTTGGTAAATCGCTTTTTTAGAAGGCTTATCCGGAGATCCACTAATCATATGAATAATGATCCGACCAATTATCTTTTTTTAAGACATGCCTTATCCGGATTAATTTATGTTGTTGGTTTTAGCTTGGCCATTTATATGATGCCGAATCTTAGAATGATCGCTAATTCTCTACTTGCAGGTGCCGGTATACTTGCTGTGGCCGTAGGTTTTGCTTCTCAGCATGCCCTAAGTAATATAATAAGTGGCTTATTTATTATCATTTTTAAGCCTTTTAGGGTGAAGGACCGAATACAAATCAGGGAATTAAGCGGAGTGGTTGAAGATATCACCTTACGACATACGGTTATCAAAAATTTTGAAAACCGGCGTATTCTTATTCCCAATTCGGTTATTAGCGACGAAATTATTGTTAATGCAGATTTTGAGGATGAAAAAATCTGTAAATGGATAGAAATTGGTATAAGTTATGACAGCAATATTGACCGGGCTAAAGAAATCATGAGGGAGGAAGTTTTAACTCATCCCCTCAACATAGATCCACGAACGCCAGAACAAGTTGAAGCAGGAGAACCTTTGGTTCCTGTCAGAGTTATTGCACTTGCTGAATCGTCCATAAATCTTCGTGCCTGGGCTTGGACTAAAGATAATGCAGATGCCTTTTCCATGGGCTGCGATTTAATAGAAAGTATTAAAAAGCGCTTTGACCTCGAAGAAATAGAAATTCCTTTTCCTTACCGTACCATTGTTCATAAAAATATGATCCCCAATGAGCAAAAAACATAAAAAAATAGGCTTGCCTCCTGGCTCAGTAGTGTTTACGGGTAGTCGTAAGGTCGAAAAAATAGGCATCCATTATTTACAATATGACTTCGATCATTTCAAAGAATCAGTATTGGACAATCATACTGAAATAACATTTCATCAATCCAAAGAAGATTCGATTGATTGGTATGATATCAGAGGATTACACGATTCAAATTTAATTGAAACAATTGGCAAAACGTTTCAAATACACCCTCTTATCCAAGAAGATATTGTGGATATCAATCAACGCCCTAAATTTGAAGAGTATGAAAATGGATTATTTATCATCATTAGGGCATTAGCTTTTGATAAACCCAAGGTAGAAATTAGCACTGAACAAGTAGCTGTCTATTTTTGCAAAGGCCTGCTATTCAGTTTCCAGGAAACTCAGAGCGATTTGTTCAAATCTGCACGCCAACGGATTCAAAGTGGGAAAGGACGAATTCGTCAACGTGGAACAGATTACCTGGCCTATGCTTTAATGGATGAAGTAGTAGATCATTATTTTTTTGTACTAGACCAAGTGGAGCAAGTAATCGAACAGCTTGAGGAAGATCTATTATCAAAAGCTGAGAGTAATATAAAAGATCGTATCCACCACTTAAAAAAAGAACTTTTTATTGCCAGAAAAAGTATCGCCCCTCTTAGAGAAGCTATTAGTAAATTTTCTAAGACAGAAAATGAAATAATTGATGAAAGTTCTTCAGTATTTTTACGCGATCTTCATGATCATACCATTCAGGTTATGGATATGGTAGAAAATTACAGAGATATACTACATGGACTTCATGATTTGCATCTTTCAGAGATCAGTTTCAGGATGAACCAGGTGATGAAAGTATTAACGATCATTACAACAATATTTGTACCCCTTTCCTTTCTCGCAGGTTTATACGGAATGAATTTTAATAATATGCCGGAATTACAATACAAAAATGGTTATTTCATTCTACTTGGAGTGATGGTTTTGATTTTAGTTGGCTTACTAATTTGGTTCAGAAATAAAAAATGGCTGTAGCTTTAGAATAGATGGGCCTGTGTAAAACCAATTTCAATATCATTATCGTTATCAGTTTAATTTTACACAAGCCCAGCATCCTTTTTTGTTATTCCATAAAACTTACTTTTCCAGTATCCATATCATAAACAGCTCCTACAATCTTAATTTCACCCTTATCCTCCATCTCCTTTAAAATAGGGCTATTCATTCTAATTTCTTCTTTAGTATTCTTTACATTGCTTTCACAAACCATATGCACAAAGTCTTCGTTTTTCGAATTTCGCTCACCATCATAGGACACCACTTCAACTGCCGGTCTAATTTTCTCAAGCATGGGTGTGATGTTTCCCAATTTCACGTCGTCAATAGCAGCTTTTACCGCTCCACAATGCTCATGCCCCATTACTAAGATTAATTTGGATCCAGATACTTTGCAGGCAAATTCCATACTTCCCAAAATATCTTCATTGACAAAGTTGCCTGCTACCCTGGCCACGAAAATATCTCCGATTCCGCGATCAAAGACATCTTCCACTGGTACTCTACTATCTACACAGGAAAGGACAATCGCTTTGGGGTATTGAGCATTAGTACTCTTTCTAACCTGTGCCGAATGATTTCTGGTAGTCAGGTCATTGTTTACAAACCGCTCATTCCCCTCTTTAAATACCTTGATAACATCATCTGGGCTAAGAGCTGCTTGTTCCTCAGCTGTTAAAACTTTTTCTACTAATCCGGTAATTTCATTTTCTGTTGGCTCTATGGCCGCCTCAGTACTCTTATCTGATTGCTGGCATGCATTCAGAAAAAGTAAAATGACAACTGCGAATAGGAACGTGATATTCTTCATAATGTATGTTTATTTTAAAAAAGTAGTTTTACTATTATAAGTACAAGTAAAACTATTATTTGTTCGCGATGGCCGGTTTTACCAAGCCATTACACTATGATTTATATCGACAGAAAATTCTGGAATTTCTCTAATTCCTAATCAAAAAGAAGCAAATAGCTATTTAATAATAGGAAATTTATTGCTCAGTTCATCTTCTTCAAAGACATTTTATAGACAGGTTCGTTTTTTCCATTATATCCTTCAATTTCCTGTTTTTGAGAATTTTTCAGAACCCACTTAATGATTTCAATCTTGTTATCACTGGGTACATCAAAAATTTCTCTTTTTAAAAACGAAGCCTCTCCTCCTTTTAAGGATTTAGAAAAATACAAGGTTTGACTTTCCCCTTTGATATTATTCAAGGTATAAAATACCCATTCTGAGGAGTTCCTCAAATAAGTTGCGAAAACGATTTCTTTGCTAACCTGGTCTTTTTCTTGAATTATTTGATATCCCATTACCGCACAATTGCTAAGGAAGGGTTTCATAACCCTGAAGGTCTTTTTTATGCTGGTTTGATCATTAGTAAAAAATGTGGTCTTGCCCTCCCATTCTCCAAGAAAGGGCCTCAATTCTTCCAATACGCTATCATCACAGTTATAGCCATCACCATAGGTAAACCAGGCATTTTCTCCGACTTCAATAAGTGAGGTAAAATCCTGGAGTCTATTAAATTCAGCAATATTTCGAGTGAACCAGGTTCTCATAGAATCGGTTGAAAAGCCAGTATCCCACCTAAAAGAATTTTCACTCACATCCGAAAAAGTGTACCTATTGGCATAGGCTGTGCCTACCGGAACATTATTATTGGCATTAGAGGTGGTGCCGTATTGATACAATTGAATTCTTCCATGATGATGGGTTCCTTGTAAAGAGGACATATTGGAAGCATTCCTTCCAGGCCAACTCTGAAGCATTACCCATTTATCAAGATTCGAATCAAAGTACCGGATACTAAAACCCGCCGTTTTGCTTCCCGAAATAATAGAATCATTATAAGCTAGTTCAATAAGTGCTTTTCCATCGAGGGCAGAAAATACTTTGTGTCTGGAATCAATCCCGGGTACATAATGATCCAGTTTCTGCCAAGATTTCCAGGTTACCTTCCAGAGATTGGAGGAAGTTTGAAAGTTGAGAAATCTCCAATCTGAAGTCATTTTCCAACTTCAGGAATAGAGAAAAAGTGCTTAAAAATATTCCCTTCTCATAAACTAGGAGCGCTTGATTTAATTTAAGTTCATTGTAACAGGCAAATTCTATTTTTATATTAATTTAAGTGGTAAATAGAGCCTCCACAGTATAGAAACTTAAAAAATAGAAAATGCGAAAGACTGTTGTATTTGCAATAATGCTGATTATCTCTTTGTCCTTAAATGCTCAAACCTATCAAGCTTTTCTTCAGGAAGATCATACCATTTCTGTAGAAAAAACCATTGAAAATGGCCCACTCTTGATTTTCCGTGGAAATACTTTTAGTCAGATGACTGGTTTTCCCAAAAGTGCAACTGCCAATAAAACTTTCAAGAATTTTCGCAACGTCACCCTGGCGGATATCGATGGCGATCAAATTCAGGATATTGTATGGGGGGCTGACAACCAACTTTTTGCACATTCTTTTGAAAAGATGTTATGGAATAAAACACTGAGTGGAACAGCCATCTATCCCCCCACTGTAGCCAACATTGATAATGAGGGTGGCCTGGAAATTGTACAATCAACAGGTGGTTCCCAAACCAATAGTCGGATCTATCTGCTGAATGATAAGGGTGAAGATCTTCCTGGCTGGCCCCTCAACTTTAATGGGCACTGGATTTTGACTGCTCCCACCCTTTCAGATCTCAATAATGATCAGCAGTTAGAAATCATTTTTAATGAAAGAGATATTCCCAACGGCAGGATGCATGTGGTGACTGCTGATGGACAGCCTTTTTCTTCTGATTGGCCAGTTACCATTCCCGGAACTCCTGCGGTGACCCCATCCGTTGGGGATGTAGATCAGGATGATGAAAAAGAAATTTATATAAGCTCTACCACCACACGATATCTCTACAAACTCAATGGAGAAATTGAGGAAGGATGGCCACAACTAACTGACCCCAAACAAAAATACAGCTTCCAGTCACCGCTAATGGTCGATTTTGATCAAGATGGCACACTGGAAATTGTGGGTGCTACCCACGGAGATTCTTCACAATATTATATTTTGCGAGGCGATGGAAGTTATTATCCTGGCTGGCCAAAATCCGTACCAGGTAACGTTTGGACCTTTAATACTCCCACGGTAGTTTCTATTGATGATGAACTTAAAATTTTTATGAGCCGCCCCATTGGCGAATTAGCCAGTGATATGCTTTATTCCTGGGATGCTGATGGGAACCTTCAGTCTGGTTTTCCGCTTTTTAAACCTGGAGGTTTAGAAGGATTAATTAGCATTGTAGATGTTGATGGTGATGACGATTTTGAATTGTTATTTGGTTCAAATCTATTAACGGGTGATGGCAATAGTTTTATTCATGCTTATGAGCTAGATGGCAGTACAGTGGTGTCCGGATTTCCTCTTCTGGTCAAAGGCTGGACCTTCATGAATGGTATTAATGCAGGAGATGTTAATGGAGATGGTATGATGGATTTGGTGGCCCTGACCTATACTCAAAATTTTCAACCTAGTCCTGCGGATTCTGTTCTTTTGAATGTTTTTGAACTTAAAGTACCCTACAGTCCGGACCGTGTTCTATGGAGTACGTACAAAGGGAGTAATACCCGGGATGGCTTGCTGAAACAAAATGAAATCACTCCTTTAAAAGAACTAAAAACACAAGCAAATTTTGAACTTTCCATCTACCCTAATCCTTCAAAATCAGTTTTGAATCTCCAAGTCAATATCAAAAAAAGGGCAAATCTTCAGCTGCAATTAATCAATTCTCAAGGACAAGTTCTGAAAACGCTTTACGACGATCGGCTTGAGAGTGGCGATTATAATTGGTCACATTATGTAGATCATTTACCTCCAGGAATGTATAGTTTACTAGCACGTTTTGATCATCAAATTATTAAAAGTATAAAATTTGTTAAGATGAATGACTAAGGCTGAATAGTAAAATCTTTATATATTGTTAATCAAGCAAGTAGGAAGCGATGACCCAACACTAGCATGGGAGTGGGGTTGCGTAAAAAGTCAATTTTTTCCAAAAATTGACTTTAAAAAAATATATTTTTTGCTTTTTTATAAGCAGATACATATTAAAGTAAAAACTAAAATTTTTAAAAATTTTAGTTTTTACACAACCCCGAGACAGCCCCTTTCTAATTACCTTTTCCTTTTATAAGTCTGTCCAAAATGAATAATAATCTCAATCCCAATATCAGAGGTTTAAAAAAATCTGCTACCCTTGCTATAAATGAAAGATCAAAAGCATTGGCAGCTCAAGGAAAACAGATTTATAAACTAGGCTTTGGACAATCTCCTTTCCCTGTGCCAATGCCAGTAGTGGAAGGCTTAAAAGAATTTGCTCATACCAAGGATTATCTCGATGTAAGAGGCCTTCTTCCTCTACGAAAAGCGATTTCTGCTTATTACCAAAGGAAACACCAAATATCCTGTAGGGCTGAAAATATCCAAATTGGTCCCGGCTCAAAAGAACTCTTGTTTATCCTCCAGTTGGTATTTGATGGAGATTTACTCATCCCCAATCCTTCATGGGTTTCTTATTCACCTCAGGCATTGATGGTGGGAAAAAAGGTGGTCTGGCTAAGCACCAAGAGTGCAAACAATTGGATGTTGACTGCTGAAGAATTAGAAGCCATTTGTCAAAAAGATCCAAAAAGGCCTCGCATTTTAATCCTTAATTATCCTTCTAATCCGACAGGTGCCAGCTATTCCAGAAAACAACTCCAAGAGATGGCTACCGTTGCACAAAAATACAAGGTAATCCTCCTTTCCGATGAGATTTATGGAGAATTGAATCATACTGATCAGCACCTCTCTATTGCCCACTACTATCCGGAAGGAACCATCATCAGTAGTGGCTTATCCAAATGGTGTGGAGCAGGAGGCTGGCGACTTGGTTTCTTCATTTTCCCTGATCAATTGAGTTGGATCATTGATGCTATGTCCATTGTGGCTAGTGAGACTTTTACTTCTACTTCTGCCCCCATCCAGTATGCAGCTATAGCAGCCTTTGAAGAAAATCCTGAAATTGATCAATATTTGTTGGATGCTCAACGCATTCTTCGTTTTATTGGAGAGACCATTCACTCCAAGTTGAATTCTCATCAAATTAACTCCCCCAAACCCCAAGGTGGCTTTTATTTGTTTCCAGATTTTTCAGCCTATCAAAGTAAATTAGCTGACCAAGGAATCACCAACAGCACTCAATTGTGTGAACAATTATTGGAAAATACCGGTGTAGCACTTTTACCCAGTTATGATTTTGGCCGCCCTTCTGATGAACTGACTGCCCGGCTTTCCTACGTCGATTTTGACGGGGCAAAAGCCTTAAAATTAGCACAAACAACTTATCAAAATAAGGATCTGGACCAGACCTTTTTGGATATTTGTTGTTGTGAAATGTTGGAGGCGATAAATAAAATATTAGTATGGCTTAATGATAGAATTCAAAAAATCTGCTGAATCCGCGGAATCCCTGGCGACCGAAGGTGGCTGAGTGCCTCTAAAAAAGCTACAATAAAAAGCAAAACCTTCAATTCAACCTCACTTCCCAACCATAGATCCAACAATACCCTTTTATCATAGCATCTTTTCCATAAAATGCTTATTTTAATCATTCAAACCAGTACCCAACAGATGATTCAAGACATCACAGAAATACTGAGCCAATATCCTCACCTCGTCCTCTGGGCCGCCACACCCTTGGTTTTGGTACTTAGTTTGATTTATCGAAAAAATTCCTTTGATCTAAAATTTAATTACACCAATTACCTGATCAATTATTTTTTCCTGGGGATGGTCATCATATTATCTTTAATGGTAATGGGGCTAGCTTACTTGGTATTATTAAGTTCGGGGGCATTACTGGTTCCTTCTCTAGTCGTATTCCATATACTTTCTACACTTGGAGGTATCACGGGTATTGTCTATTTTTTCACTATTGCCGGAACTCCCAACACCCTGGAAGTCTTGAAACAAAAATCCGAAGACCAATATTTCCAAAAAGTAGCCGGCATCCGCTCAGGCCTAATCTTGTTTGTGCTCATTTTTCTCAGTGGCCAACTCATGTTCATGATTAATATGATCATCGGAATTATAGGAAGCTATAGTTGATTAACTTCCCATCACTTCTTCTCTCCCTATTTCTATTGCTCTTGACATTGGCATTGCTATTGATATTGACATTGACATTGACATTGAAACTGTTACTTTTCTCATTTTCTGCCTTATACTCTTGACTTCCTTTTCATAAAAAACTAAACCCAATACATTTTGAAGCGATCCATTGTTCATCTCTGTTTTGGCCTGTCTATGCTGGCCCATTTATTTGCAAATTATCATTATCAATTAAAGCAAAAAGAACAGCAGAAAAAGGCTGATTTTTATCACGAGCTAGCCAAAACAAGTACTGACTACCTTGATTATTCTAGAAGATCCCATGCACTAAACTATATAGGAACATTTCTTTATTATTATTTCGATTTTTCAAATGTTGATTCTTTAGATAGCCGACAGTTAATAGCTTATCTCTTGACAGAATTTTGTGAAGCCAAACCATCTGATCCTTTTCCTTTTATATTGAATGAAAGGCAAAAAGAATTAATCAATCGAATCCCCGTCAATGTTGAAAGTATGGAACAAAGCTTACTCTCTTACACCGGAATTCCAAAAGAAGATAGCATACTTAGTGAGGTTAACAGAACAAAAGTGATTCATAGACTTTCTACAGTCTTTGCCCACTCTGGTGTTATTCTTTGGGGCATGAAAGCCATAGCTAGTCAAAAAGACCCTATCGAGGTTTATGAAGGAGATACTTTAGAAATGCAGGTCGATTTGATCTATGATTCTTATCGAGAGGGCACCTTATATAAAATGCTTCCATCTCCAAACATCACGCCTCTTTTCCATGATGAAGGAGTGCTCAGATTACCTATACCCAAGCTAAAAAATGAAGGACCAAAATTTATAAAAAAGAGTTTTGATATTCCTGTCCTGGACATCATTACTGGTGATACAAGTATGTGGAAAAAGGTATTAAATCTTGAGTTGAAAGTACTGCCTAGAGTCAAAGATTAAAACTCGATTTCCAAATAGAATTTTGAATAAAAATTAGGAAGAGATGAAAAGGTCTATGATTTATATCCTTCTAGGTTTATCTCTGGGGACTAATTGGTTATATAATAGATCATTTTTTGACACTGGCTATCGCGCACAGACTGTTACAGACTTTCACTGTTTGAGTCGATGCAAATTAAACCAAACCCTAATTATTATAAACAATTAATGCTCGCATGAATCGCCATTGGCTTAATATAGCATAGATTAAGAAGAGCCTTGAGCTGTGAAAGTCAGTCAAAGTCTGTGCAATCTGTGTCAAAAAAGTATTTAGAACAGGCCTCCTAAGCAACCTTAACCATCAAATGCAATGATCCAATCATTTAAAAAAATCTTAAATCCTAAATTATTGGCAAAGAAATGGTAAGTTAGCTAAAAGCTGCAATTCACCCGGCAGCCCAACTCTCATACTTAAAAGAATATCCGATGCACGCAGCTTATTTGCCTTCAGCCAGCTTGGAAGATTTTGTGGATTCCTTTTTTGTTATTAAAAAAGACAATGAAACCAATGAATTCATCAATGAATTGATTGTCCCGGATGGCACACACGGCATCCTTTTTATAGAAGAAGGACAAATATTGCGGTCCTCCATAAAAGGTAGTCAAAAAAAAGACTGCCTGAAGCAAACCTATATTTTTGGCCAAAAAACCAATGCCGTTAATTATCATTTTAGGCCGGGCCCTGTTTTTGCCTACGGAGCTAAATTAAAACCTACTGCCCTTAAAACCTGCTTTGGAATCAGTGCAACTGAGCTCACCAATCACTTTATAGAAGCCGACCTCCTTATTCCGGGAAAAAACATGCACTGGTGCAATCAAATTTATAATGGAAAAACCCTAGTCGAGAAAATAAAAACATTAGATCTCTTTCTTCAGCATGCTGCCCAATCGCCCAACCACCAAAAAGCCCTTGCCGATGCCATCATCAAATTTATCCACTCAAAACGAGGGCAACTAAAAGTACAGGACATTGCCAGTCATTTTAATTTAAATTATAAATACCTGGAACGGCTGTTTAAGCAACAAATTGGGATGACCCCCAAATTATACTGTAAGATCATCCGGTTTAATGCCTCATTGCTCTATTATCGGGAAGTAGGTTGCGATAAACTAACGGACCTGGCATACACTTCCGGTTATTTTGATCAAATGCATTTCATCAAAGAGGTCAAACAATTTACTGGTGTTGTACCTTCTCATTTTTTCAAAAGAGCCTCTCAACCCATTGCCCAGCAACAAACAGAATGGATTAGTAAGCGCTTGACTGCTTAGAAGTCTAATTTTTACTAGCTAAGGTTTTCCTATTCTAGTATTATTGACTGAAATTAATTTTAGTAGACTTTCTTACACTAATAAATGATGATAAAGCATTCAATAATTGTGGTCCTGCTTACCATTTTTATCCTGCCCGCTTGGGGACAAAAGAAAGTGGATTGCAAGCAATTAGAGCAAAAAACTTCTATAACCCAGATTATTAAGGCCCACACAAAAGCTATGGGAGGAAAAAAAGCCTGGAAAAACCTAAAAAGTTATCAACTTCATCAAACCAGGGCTAATGGAAACAGTGTCATCAGTTCTGCCCAAAAGCCAGATAAAATGAGGTACGATTTCACTAATCAAAATGGAGTATTTGTAAAAGCCTATGACGGAAAAAAAGGGTGGCTTACTCGAAATGGAGTCTACTCCCCTATGCGCCCGGGAGAAGAAATTGAAATGGCAGAAGAGCCAGAGTTTTATGAAGAACTTATTTTTGCCAAAGAAAACAAACACCATTTGGAATTATTAGGTATGGAATTATTAGATGATAAATGTGTCTATAAAATTCAAATGATAAAGAGTGAAAAGGATACTCGGAGCTATTGGTTGGATGCAGATACCTATTTAATAAGTATGACCGGTGAATATTCTGAAGACCCTGCTCATGAAGGGATTTATTATAAAACTACCTTTTCGGATTTTAGATCAGTTGACGGTTTGATGTTTCCATTTAAGATGAAGCTCATCCCCAATGATCAAACCCCAATTGAAATTCCTTACGACAGCATTAAAATAAACGTGGTTTTTGAACCGGGATTTTTCAAATACTCAAAAAATTAACTCTTCATCCCTAAGAAGTTTTAGTGTTCTTTCTTCTATTTACTGGACTTTAGGTTTATCTTGACAGGCGTTCCAATTCACCTGCAAAAATGGAAAAAGCCAAGTACAGTGCCTTCGATTTATTCGGTTATGCCCTTCCGGGTATTTATCTTTTATTGTCCTGTTTTATTCTATTTGATCAGAGGGTTCAACAACTCTCAGATATCTTGGAGATTGTTGGTCAATTTAAATTAAATCATGCCATTTTGCTTTTGGTATTAGGCTATATCGCTGGTTTCACATTTTACCGTTTAGGGGCTACTTTAAGAAGATGGATTGGAAAGAGAATATGGAAAGATACCAAACAGTTTCAGTTGGAAATCTCTGAAACCGAAAAATTAGTTCTGGTAAGGGAAAATTGCCCCGAAAACTTCAAGTACATCCAAACCTGGTTTTTGATTTCGGGTATGTCTGCCAACTTGGCCTTAGGGTCCCTGGTACTTGTCGTTACAGGAATCACAAAAATTATTCAGTTTGGAGGAAGTCAGGTTCTTCAATGGAGTGGATTGGTGGCCATTGCTCTTTTTATGATCTATTACCAGATAGAAAAATCATATGTTTATGCTAAATGGGCCAGGAGGGAATTAAATCAATCAGTTGTGACGTTTAAGTTGGCAGAGAAGTAAAAAAAAGAAGTAAGCTCGTCTGTTCGGACGAGCTTACTTCTTTTTTTTACTTCTCCAATACTAATTTTATTTATTCGGCTGTGGTGTCAACCTCAAATAAGGTTTAACTTCCTCAAAACCTTTAGGAAATTTATCCTTTGCAGTATCATTATCAATGGAAGGAGAAATAACTACATCTTCTCCATCTTTCCAATCAGCAGGAGTAGCTACACTATGATAAGCAGTCAACTGCAGGCTGTCAATTACACGGATCAATTCCAGAAAATTACGTCCGGTAGATGGAGGATAAGTTAAGGTAAGTTTTACTTTTTTATCCGGGCCTATGATAAATACGGTACGTACCGTTGTTTTTTCAGTAGCATTTGGATGAATCATATCATAAAGAGTAGCAACATTGCGATCCGCATCTGCTATGATGGGAAAGTTCATGGTTACATTTTGAGTTTCCTCGATATCTTTAATCCATTCGTGATGAGAATCTAAAGGATCGACACTAACGGCCAAGGCTTTAACATTGCGTTTTTCAAATTCTCCTTTCAAAGCAGCAGTTCTTCCCAATTCTGTAGTACAAACAGGGGTAAAGTCAGCAGGATGGCTAAACAACATTCCCCAGCCGTCTCCAAGCCATTCATGAAAATTAATGGTTCCCATAGTGGTTTCGGCAGTAAAATCAGGGGCAATATCTCCAAGTCTTAATGACATAATTGAATAATTTTTGGGTTTAAAAAAAGGATATTTATTACATAAAGCTTAAGTTAGAAAATAGTTTTATTCGAATCTAACTTAGCCGAAAATTAGTGGTACAATAAAGCGTCCGTTCTTTGACATCTCCCCTTCTTTGCGGCTCTTATTTTTCATTAGTGTTGCATTTGAGCTGCGTATAAAAAAATTCCCAGGCTTACTGAAACATTTAAACAGTCGGTATGCCCTTTTGTCGGAAGATGTAGTGAATGGTCACATTTTTGGATAATATTTAAAGGAAGGCCTTCCTTTTCACTACCCATGATCAGCAAATCATTTTCTTTAAAACTAAAACTACCAAGGGGATCAGCTGATTCATTGATATAGGTAGCTAAAGTCCTTCCCATATATTGATCAATAAAATCCAGGGCATTTTCTATCTTTTCAATTTCAATGAATTCAATAGCCCCAGCTGTCCAGACGCGGGCCATGTGGTTCATGTCAGCACGGGTGGCTTTATTTTTAGGAGGGTCTAGCAATTTATTTTCATCATAAATATATATTTTCTCGAAGCCAAAAAACTCGGCTGTCCGAATCATATTTGAAAGATTAGGGCGATACTCTGGAGCGACAAGCAAAATATTCATAAATTTTAATTTCCTTTTTAAACAACATTTCTAAGTATCCAATAGAGAAGAATACCCACAAAAAAAGTCCAGATCACGTAACGGCTTGTTAGAAATTCATTTCCTTTTTTTCCCAGAAGATGAATATTTCCATATTCACCTAAGCCAGCAATTATCAAATAAGGCAGCACAATGATTAATAAAGGATTATATTTCCAGGCTTGTGATAAGCGGCCATTTAATAATGAATGCACCGCTCTTTGGGAACCACAGCCCGGACATTTCCAGTCAGTAATTGTATAAACAGGACAAGGAGGGAATAGGGAGTCTTCCTGGGCCGGATCAAAGGTTTTATAGACATAGGCAAGGCCCAACAGACCAAATAATAAAGCTATTTTCAGGATTATTTTATTCAATGAATAAATCTTAAAAGTTGAAATTATCAAACTCGGACATTACCCCCATAAAGACAAATCCAAAATAAAGAATCATACCTACTATCCCGACAACCAGGCCGATCATAGTCCATTTTTTAGCATCAGCTGAGGATTTTTTTGCTCCTTCATAGTCACCAGAGGCATATTTGGAATCTACCTTTGCTGCATTAATGATCCCCGCTACGCCAAAAGGAAGACAACATAGGACGGTGACTAAGATGGATTCTACAAGCCAGGTTTTGGGTTTGGTTTCAGTAGAACTATCCAAAACATTTGGATTATTTGGAGTGATGGAGGGAGTCGAAGAACTACTTAGAGGAGGAGGCATGGTTGGTAATTCAAAAAGCGGACTTAATTCAATCAGTTCACCAGCCTTTTGCCAGTCATCCAATTCCTCATACCAGATTAGCGTATCCTCGGAAATGGATTTGCTTCTCAATTCTTCCAAAGTAAAAGGACCAAATCGCTCATGCCCATCGCTGTAGTAATATTGTTTCATTTGGATTATATTTTTTTCACTGGCAGCATTTAATAGTTTATTTTATGCAATTTTAATCATTTTATCCTATCCATTCGACCTCCGGGTCTCATTATTTTTTAGATTTTCAAAAAAAAATACTGTAACTTCCCTTAAGGGGTTCCGTATAATTGTTTTTAGTACTCCCCGACAAAATTACCTTATATAATTGCCGGGGCACTACTGGGAGGCAATCACTACTTAATCACATTTTTTAGAAAACCGATTTACAGGCTGATGCCTGGATTAAGCTTATTTGACTATTGAAACATATTTTATATATAGTCTTTTACTAAGAATTTTAATTCCGGCCAAGCCTTCAGCAAAAATTAAGGGTGATGAGAAAACCATCTATTCTAATAATCTTACTATTAGGCATGATATCTACTCATGCTCAAAATACTTCTATTGGCTTCTTTGGAGGAGGAATGAATTATAAGGGAGATTTAAGTAATAAAACTGCCATTACCATCAAGGGGTTAAATGGAGGAGTAGGGCTCCGTGTAAAGCAACGACTAGATAGCCAATGGGCACTTAATATCCAGAGTATTGCAGGTAAAATAACTGGTGATGACCGGGATTTTGAATATAGAAATCAATACCGCCAGCTAGATGTTACCACCATCTTAATCGAATTGGTAACAACCGTTGAATGGCACCCGCTTATGAAAGAAGAAATCTCCCTGGAAGATCGAAAATTTTTGGATCGTTTTTCGCCTTATCTATACTTTGGTATTGGGGTTGTTTTTGCAGATGTGGCCGTAAGAGGCTTGCCTGATAAAGCCCCAGAGTTGGTTAGAGGTTTGAATAATGGAACCTACCTAAGCATTCCTTTGGGAATAGGATTTAACTTTGATGTCAACCGGCGATTTTCTCTCGATGTTGATGGAGGCGTTCGTTTTCCTACTACTGATAATCTTGATGGTATTTCCATCAACCGAAATCCAAACCTAAATGATTGGTATTATGTAGTAGGCATCACTGCCAACTATAAATTTTTCAAAAAACAAAAAGCCGAAAAGGAATAAAAAAGAAAAGGATTTCGACTGTTGTCAGAAATCCTTTTCAGAACTCACCTATTCCACTTACCAATAATTCTTGCAGCCTTTGCTGCAATCTTATTTGAGACTATTTCAATGTTATAGCGATCATGGGATTCAATGGGATTATGTTATTTCATTGATAGTTACAACATAGCTTTTGAATATCTTTTACAACCTCTTTGTCGCTTAGTAAAAAGAGGAGTCAACACTTTTTTGTCTATGCGGGCAAAAAATTTTTATTTTTGATAAAAAAACCGGCTAAGAATATTTTCCAAAGCCGCCTCGCCTGTACAATTCAAAGTTTCTTTTGATTATTTGTATTTATTGGTATAAGTCTATTTGAATGAAGAGAATTAACTATGAGGCCATTATGGCAGGATCAGCAATAATGGTTGGTTTATGTGCTCTTTTTGTGTCCATTAACCAAACTAGGATTATGCAAAAGCAGCATGAAGCCAGTATATGGCCTTATGTTTATCATGCCATGTCATATCGAGATAATGGAAGATTTTTGTATACCGTTAGAAATGTAGGTATGGGGCCGGCAAAGATTGTTGATGCTAAAATTTTATATAAAGACAAAGAATATACCGAATACTATGAATTTCTAAGTGATTTTCTGGAAATGCCTATAGATAGTATTGAGAGGAATGTGGCGCTAGGCTATTCTAGTATTTTAGGCAGAGTATTATCCCCCGGAGAAAAAATAGATGCTTTGAGTATTTCGACCCAAGATGTTTCGTTCAAATTATTTAATAACCAAGATAAATGGACCGTAAAAATCTGCTATGCTTCTATTTCAGATAAAAAATGGAGCAATGTGTCTTTTGGAAATGCTGAAGAAGTAGAGAACTGTGAATAGAAGCTACCTCAAATATTTTTCAAAATAGCTCCTATTTCAATCAATTTTTTAGGCTACCGCTTCCAAAGCCGCGTCCAGTTCTTCTTGTGGAATGGTAGTTGGACATACATATTCAGTTTTTGGAGCTGAAGATTCTTCCAAGGCTCTCCACCCTTTCGCAATATCCACTACATTTTCAAAACCTCTGGACTTTAAGATAGAAGCCATAATCATGGATCGATATCCGCCCAAACAATGGATGTGATAAGTTTGATTTCTATCAAGTTTGTGCATATTGTTATTCACATAATCCAATGGAAAGTTGGCAGCCTCTTTTAAATGATGAGATAAAAATTCAGTAGGTTTACGAACATCTATGACATTTGACACCCTATTGGAGGCCTGCCTAATAGCAAATTCTTCAGCTGAAATAGATTCAATGGCATCCAGTTCTTTACCAGCCTTTTTCCATGCCTGAATTCCTCCTTTTAGATATCCCAATGTATTGTCATATCCTACTCTGGCCAAGCGTGTTACCACTTCTTCTTCTCTACCTTCATCTACTACCAAAACAATAGCTTGTTTTAAATCGGTAATTAATGCTCCTACCCAGGGGGCAAAGCTACCATCAATACCTATAAAAATAGATCCTGGAATAAAGGCATCCTTGAAAACTTGTTCATTGCGGGTATCCAAAACTAGTGCACCTTCATTTTCTACCATTTGTTCAAATTGATAAGGATCTAAAGCTACAGCCCCTCTTTCCAAAACATCATCAATGCTCCCATAGCCTGTTTTATTCAGTTTGGCATTCTTGGCAAAATATTGAGGTGGAGGCATAAGTCCCTCCGTTACTTCTTTAATAAATTCTTCCCTTGTCATATCTGCTCTCAAGGCATAATTCGTTTTTTTCTGATGCCCAAGAGTACTCCAGGTTTCGCTACTCATATTTTTGCCACAGGCAGATCCTGCACCATGAGCTGGATATACTATAACCTCATCATCTAATGGCATAATTTTATTTCTAAGGCTGTCAAATAACCATCCTGCCAGGTCTTCTTTGGTTAAGCTACCAGATTTTTGGGCAAGATCAGGCCGTCCTACATCACCTATAAATAGAGTATCTCCTGTGAAAATAGCATAGTCTTTTCCTTCCTCATCTTGTAATAAATAGGTGGTACTTTCTGGCGTATGGCCAGGGGTATGCAAAACCTTAAAGGTAAGCTTACCTAGTTTTATTTCTTCCCCATCTTTAGCCTCATGCTTATTAAATTCAGTAGCAGCAGTAGGCCCATAAACAATGGTAGCCCCCGTTTTTTTAGCCAAATCAAGATGACCAGAAACAAAATCTGCATGGAAGTGTGTCTCAAAAATATACTTTAGCCTGGCCCCTTCCCTTTTTAGCTTATCCAAATAGGGCTTGGTTTCACGTAAAGGATCAATAATCACCGCCTCTCCATCACTTTCTATATAGTATGCCGCCTCAGCAAGACAACCAGTATAAATTTGTTCGACTTTCATTATTATTATTTTTCAATTTTAATACACTAATCTACTAAAATATGATAATATTTTCATGTTTTAACAACTAGAGAATCATACTTGTTCGATCATTATCAATACAAAGATATGCCTGGCAAATAGAGTTATCAGTGATGGGAATCACACTTTGGAAGAGGGAAGGGGGAAGTGGGAAGGGGGAAGGGGGAAATCGGAAAAATATTCCGACTTCCCCCTTCTCCCTTCCGACTTCCGACTTCCGACTTCCTACAATTCTGTGGTTTGTTCGGTAAATTCAGTAAAAGGGAGTTGACCTACTTCAACAAGAGCTTTAAAGCCACCCTGAACGTTTACCAATTTATCAAAACCTCTGGACTTTAAAATGGAGGCTGCAATCACGGAGCGGTAGCCACCAGCGCAATGAAGATAATACGTAGTTTCCCGCTTTACTTCATTCATATTTTGGTTAATAAAATCTAAAGGGAAGTTCTGTGCCCATTGAATGTGTTGTGCATCGAATTCACTTGCCCGGCGTACATCTAAAACATTTAAGGTTTTGCTAAACAAAGTACCTAATTCTTCAGCTGAGACCTCCTCAATCGTATCTACCTCTTCACCTGCTTCTTTCCAAACTTCATAGCCACCTTCTAAATAACCAATAGGATTATCATATCCGACTCTGGCCAGGCGTGTTACCACTTCCTCTTCACGTCCTTTATCGCTTATAAATAAAATAGGCTGCTGGAGATCTAATATCAAAGTACCTACCCAGGTTGCGAAGTTATCATCTATTCCAATAAAAATAGACCCTGGAATAAATCCCTTCACAAATACACTCTGAGGACGAGTATCAATAACAAGTGCCTCTTCTTCTTCCCAGGCCGCTTTAAAAGCTCTTAAACTTAATGGGTTTAAGCCCTTAGCTAAAACATTATCAATGCTATCATAACCCATTTTATTCAAAACAGCATTTTTAGGGAAATATTGAGGAGGCGCAACCAATCCATCCGTAACTTCTTTTACAAACTCTTCTTTAGTCATATCGACTCTGAGTGCGTAATTTGTTTTCTTTTGAAGACCCAGATATCCCCAGGTTTCTTTACTCATTTTTTTGCCACAGGCTGAGCCAGCACCATGTCCAGGATATACAATAACTTCATCAGCAAGAGGCATAATCTTATTGCGGAGACTGTCGAATAAATGCCCAGCCAGGTCTTCTCTACTTAAATCCGTTTTAACAGCCAGATCAGGCCGTCCTACATCACCAAGGAATAAGGTATCACCAGTAAAAATGGCATAATCCTTTTCATTTTCATCCCTGAGCAAATAAGTAGTTGATTCCATGGTATGGCCAGGTGTATGCAATACTTTAATACTTATATTTCCCACTTTTAGAATTTCGCCGTCAGTAGCCACATGAGCCTCAAAATTTGGAACAGCAGTAGGACCAAATACAATCGTAGCTCCAGTCTTGTTAGAAAGGTCCAGGTGACCTGAAACAAAATCTGCATGAAAATGAGTTTCTAAAACGTATTTGATTTTAGCCCCATCTGCTTCAGCTCTTTCAATGTATGGTTGTGTTTCGCGCAATGGGTCGATAATAACTGCTTCACCATTGCTTTCGATATAATAGGCGGCCTCTGCTAAACAGCCAGTATAAATTTGTTCTATTTTCATAGCTTGATGTTTTTAAATGAATAAATGAACATGTTTTCATATAAATAGTCGGAAAAATATGCTCCTGACATGATATAAGCAACCATATCATCGAGGCATTAATCTTACTGCTAACGTTTACAAATTTAGGCTGGTGCTACTTATCCGAAAGTGATACCGGTCACTTAGTGGGGTGACTTTTGTCATTAAAAAGAGATGATATTTATCAACGTTTTTTAAATCCCTTTTTTAACGCCAGTGGCATCGTAAATTGAATTAATTAAATATTTGACTGCAGGACATAAGGTTTCATATCCTCGGGGTTTCTTTCATCGGAATTCTTTGAAATAACATTAATTGCTTCCTGAATACTCATAAAAAAATGGTCGCTACCAATTTTCTCTACTAAATGAGCCTTTGCCATAGCATCTCTAATTGGCCCTTTTACACCAGAAAATAAAACTTGAATATTATTGGATTTACAATCCTCTATCATTTCTTCTAAGGCATGCATAGCGCTACTATCAATATAATTAATACTTTCTGCCACAATCAAAATGGCTTTTAATTCACCTTTCCGTTTTAAGGATTCTTCCTGAATAATATCACGGAAAAAATTAGTATTCGCAAAATACAGTTGAGCGTCAAATCTGATGATAAGAACATCCTTTCTGGTTTCTAAATTTTCAAATCGCTCAATATTTCTATAAAAGGTGGTTCCTGGCACTCTTCCTAAAATGGCAAAGTGCGGTCGGGTAGTTCTGTAAATGACCATTGCCAAGGATAAAACTACTCCTACTCCAATACCTTGTTCTATGCCAAGGCCTAAAGTAGCCAGAAAGGTTACCAACAGCATGGCAAAATCTGTTCGATTGGCATGCCATAAGTGAATAAGCTCTTTATAGTCAATCAATCCAAAAACGGCTACCATAATAACAGAAGCCAATATGGCATTCGGTAAATAGTAAAACAAGGGAGTCAAAAACAAGAGAGTCAGAAGAATCAAAATGGCACTGATTATAGAAGCTAATCCAGTCTTCGCACCTGCCTGATCATTGACAGCCGTACGAGAAAAACCTCCGGTTGTAGGATAAGACTGGAAAAAAGCACCTCCAATATTCGCTGCCCCTAGAGCGATTAATTCCTGATTAGGGATCACCTTATAATTTTTGTGTTTGGCTTGAATGGCTTTAGCTACCGCTATACTTTCCATAAAGCTAACTAAGGAGATGGTCAAAGCAATAGGTAACAGGTTCTGGACAAGTTCACCGTTAAGCTTAGGTAAAACAAAAGAAGGCAATCCTTGAGGTACTTGCCCAACTATTTTGACACCGTGCTCTGCAAAACCCAGTCCCCACACCGCTAGTATTCCAAAAACTACTGCCAAAAGTGGTCCGGGAAGGGACTTACTGACTCGTTTTGCCAATAGAATTAAACCTATTCCCACCATACCTATTGCCAAGGTTAGCCAATTTACCTCTCCGAATCTTTCAACTGCCTGTAAAATGATTTCATGAATATGATGGCTTCGATCCAGATTTATCCCCAATAAATGTTTCAATTGGGACAATCCAATAATTAATGCAGCAGCAGATGTGAAGCCACTAATAACAGGATGAGACAAAAAATTCACCAGGAATCCAAGCCTAAATACACCTAAACTGAATTGAATAAGACCAACCAACAATGCTAAAGCAACAGCCAGGCCAATATAAACTTCGGTACCACCTTCTGCCATGGTTCCTATTCCAGCAGCCGTTAGTAGGGATACCATTGCTACCGGCCCTACTGCTAATTGGCGGCTGGTCCCTAAGATGGCATATAAAATAATTGGAATGGTAGAGGCATATAATCCATAAATTGGTGGCAATCCCGCAATCATAGCATAAGCCATGCCCTGTGGAATTAACATAACCCCCACCGTCAATCCAGCTGATAAATCTCCTTTTAACTGTGTCTTTTTATATCTTGGAGCCCATTCTAAAATGGGTAAAAAATTTTTTATCCTCATCCGATTTCATTTTCATTAAAGCGTTGAATTTTGACTGCAAAGGTAAAAATCCCATACCGTATTATCAGTGATTTAAATCACGAATACAGTAGGAGGCATCAAACACAACCAGCGATTTTATTATTACAAATTTGTGTATCTTTAAATTTGTCGTTAACCGTTGGTATTTCATTTAGATCAATATTTGATCATATTCTCATCTGGTTCTATCTCTAAGACATCTAAATCAATATTACATGTTATCTTATTGTAGAATACCATCCTATTTCTTACCATATACCTTAACGATTTTATGCTTATTTGGCAGCCATTTCCTACTGTCTCAATCTCGTACTGATAGTCTTTTAGTTCAGCTCAAAAAGGCCCCCGAAGAAGGAAGAGCTGCTATTTATAATGAATTGTCAGCTATACACAGTGAAAATACACCTGAAAAAGCAATTCAATTTGCTGAACAAGCCCTTAAGTTTTCTCGGAAATATGATGATAAACGGAATGAGGCTGTTTCTTTGCAAAATCTTTGCTTAGGATATTTATTCAATGATATTTATGACAAGGCACTGGTAAATGGCCTGGCTTCTTTAGAAATTTTTGAGCAGCTTGGCAAAGCTGAAGATATAGCCTATATACTTAGCACCTTAGGTTGGCTTTATTATGACATTCAAAACGCTGACCTTGCACTTCAATACCATCAAAAGGTATTAGATATTTATTTGAGTTTGGATGACAAAGAAAATATTTCCTTCGGTTACAACAGCCTGGGCCTGGTCTATTCACTAAAAGAAGATTATGAAACTGCCTTATATCATTACCTTCAATCCCTAAAAATTGCCCAGGAGAATCAACTCATTCATAGGGAAGCTACTGCCCATAGCAATTTAGGGATGACCTACTCCTCTCTGGGAAGCTTTGATTTGGCCTTAAAACATCTACAGGAATCACTAAATCTAAGGTCCAATAGCTCTTCTACCCTTTCCATGGCAGAAGTATACAATCAAATCGGTAAAGTGTATTTGGGAACAGGCCAATATGAAAAATCTGAAGCCAGCCTATTAAAAGCCCGCTCCTTAATTGAACAGCTTACCTCCAAATCCAGTAAAGAAAAATTAATGGACAATTATGAGTATTATTCCGATTTGTATGCTGGCAAGGGAGAATATGAAAAAGCTTATGAAGCCTTCAAAAAACACTCGGAGTTAAGAAATAACATTCTGTCAGAAGATAAATCCAACAGGCTTTCCGAAATGAGGATTTTATATGAAACGGAAAAAAAAGAAAATGAAATTCAATTACTGGAAAGTCAAAAACGAATCGATCGATTTTTTAGAAATGCTTCTGTCATCGGACTAATCTTGTTAATAATCATTACTTATCTCAGCATTAGCAAATTGAGAAGTAAAAACCAAAAAGCCAAACTCGAAAAAGAAAATTTAAAAGATAAACTCGATTTTAAAAATACAGAACTCACCACTTTTGCTCTACATATTTCTCAACGAAATGAGATGTTGAATAGATTTATCGAATCACTAAGCAATATTGAAAAAAATGCGGAGAACCCCACCTCCGATCAAATTAGAAAGTTAACCCATCAAATCGAACAAAGTAAAACCATCAATCAAGACCTGGAAGATTTTCATATCAATGTCGAAAAAGAATACAAAGACTTTTTCTATAATCTGGAAAAAAAATTCCCCGACCTCACCGAAAATGACAAACGACTATCTGCCCAATTAAGGCTTAATCTTTCCAATAAAGATATTGCAGGATTGAACAATGTAGCCATAAAATCAGTAGAGATGGCCCGCTATAGATTGCGGAAAAAGTTCAACCTCGATCCCAAGGACAACATAGCTGAGTTTTTACGCCAGCTTTAATGAATACTCCAATTTGAATGAATATTATTATGGGGCATCCCGAATTTTCTAACATTTATAGGATGACTCATTTTTAGTTTTCTCCAATCTAATTTGTCCTTACCTATACCTTCTACTTTATACCTTCTACTTTATACCTTCTACTCTTTTGAGGGCTAATGTAGGGGTGTTGTAGTCCCTAAATATAGTAGAAGAGTGTAGAAGTAGAGGAGCAAGCTTCTTTTTCAAAAAAGCCACATTATATATTGCCATTCGAAACAGAAAGGATATTTTATTTTATCTATTCAACAAAACAAAAACTTTCCTTCCTGTTTGTCATCAATTCCATCATGGAGCCTATATCATCCATACAGGGCTGCGGCTCTCCAATCTAATTTATTGGAAGCAGCCTATCCAATTTATTTAAATAACCTACAATCTCATTTTATGAAACGAAACAAATCAAAAACAATATTTACATTTTCCATTTTGTGGGCTTTATGCTTTCCCTTCATTTCAGCCACAGCTAACAATCTGGAAAAAGTAATTAGAGGAACTGTTACCGATGCAGATGGGGAACCACTGATTGGGGTGAATATTGTGGCCGAAAACACAACGATTGGAACAGTATCAGATGTGGATGGCACCTATCAGCTTTCCGTACCTGATGAAACACAAAACCTCGTTTTTTCTTATACAGGCTATGTCCCACAAACTGTATCTATTAATGGCCGATCCACTATAGATATTAATATGCAAACGGACGTTACACTTCTTGATGAAGTGGTTGTAGTAGGTTATGGCAGACAAAAAAAGAGTGACATCACCGGCGCAGTTTCTGCAGTCAACGTTGAGGATTTGCAAAAGCTTCCAACAGGAAATTTTGCAACCGCCTTGCAGGGCCAAACAGCAGGGGTAAATGTAACAGCTGCTACCGGTGCACCAGGGAGTAATCCCATCATTAGGATTCGAGGTCTTGGCACCATTGGAAATAATAATCCACTCTATGTAATTGATGGAATTCCGGGCGACCTTTCCTATATCGACCCTGCCGACATAGAAAGCGTAAACATTTTAAGAGATGCTTCAGCAGCTACCATCTATGGTGCCAGAGCTTCTAATGGAGTAGTAATCGTAACCACCAAAAGAGGAAAAAGCGGGGCTCCCCGTGTAGCCTTAAATTCCTATATTTCCACCCAGAGTCTAACCAATAATATTGATGTTGCCAACAAGGTGCAATACAATCAAATTATGAGGGAAGCTCGTGCCAATGGAGGCGAAGATCCGCTGGAGTACACCCTAAATGACAGCCAATTTGCAGATAGCGACTGGGCAGGAGCCTATATTGATGATGCAGTAGAACAAAAATATGACCTGGGAATCTCAGGTGGAACGGAGGAAATGAATTACCATTTTTCCGGCGGATATTTCAATAACTCAGGGACGGTCATCAATACTGATTTTGAAAGATATAATGCCCGATTAAATTTAGATTTTCAACTCTTAAATAAGCGCCTGAAAGTTTCTCCCGGCATCGGCTATACTCGTCAAAACTCAAACAATATTTTTGAACCAACAGGTGGTGGCAATGCCAGTTTTTCACCTTTCCTATATGCCTTTACCAGTTTACCGCACAAGGAAATATTTGGCCCTAACTCCCCAAATGGCTTCGCAGAACCTGCTCCTGAGCTTGGATCCGGAAATCCCGTCGGAGAGAGGGCGCTGGAAAGAGATCAAAATCAGGATGACTACCTGCAGTTCAATATAGCAGCAGAGGTAAAAATTCTTGAAGGTTTAACCTATCAATTACAATTTGGTCAAAATACCGAAAACACCTATAATTTATTCCACTTACCTGCATATAGTTTTGGTCCACAGGCAACGGTTGAAGATCCATTTATTTCTGAATCTCGGGCCCGTCTGAATGAATGGACGCTAAATAATATTCTAAATTATGAGGCTACATTTGGCAGTCACAAGCTTGGAATAATGGGTGGGATCTCAAGAGAAAAAAGTGAATTTAGATCAGTAGGAGGAACCAACCGAAAACTACCTTCCAGCGCCTTGGAGGCATTAAGTGCCGGAATTGGAGATGAAGCATCTTTTGGTTTCAACTCAACCAGTACCCTACAATCCTATTTTGGACGCCTGAACTACAATTTCGACAACCGCTATTTTCTTCAAGCCTCCCTTAGACGTGATGGTTCCTCTCGTTTTGCCCAGGAAAACAAATACGGGACTTTCTATTCTGTTTCTTTAGGATGGGCTCTTCATAATGAAAGTTTCTTCAATTCAGACTTTATCAGTGTATTGAAGCCCCGATTCAGCTATGGAACCCTGGGAAATCAAAATATTGGTGACCACCTATTTCTGGCTAGAATTGCTTCTGGGGGTGCTCAACTCAATTATCCTTTTGGAGGAGAAATGCGTCAGGAAATCGTAGTAGGGGCCATTAATACCTCTTTGCCTACTCCCGATATCAAATGGGAGGAAACAACTTCCACAAATATTGGGATTGATTTAGGATTTATGGAAGATCGTTGGGCGATATCCTTTGACTATTTTTCTACCACCACCGAGGATATGCTGGTTAGCGTTCCTGTACCTGCTACTTCTGGAATCACCTCTTTCCCTTTAACGAATGGTGGAAAAATGGAAAATAGTGGATGGGAATTCTCTACTACTTATAGAAAAAGAGAAGGAGATTTTCATTTTGACATAAGTGCCAACTTGAGTCATTCCAATAATAAGGTTACCCAATTGGGCTTTGCAGATGAAGCCTTTACAGAAGGTTATGTTGAATTTTTCAATTTCCCGACCACACGTACGGAAGTAGGGGGCGAAATTGGAAGGTTCTATTTATTCCAAACAGATGGGATATTCCAAAATCAGGCAGAAATAGATGCACATGGTGTTCAACCTAACGCCGCCCCCGGTGACCTTAAATTCGTTGACGCCAATGGAGATGGAGCACTAGATGATGATGATAAAGTATTTTTTGACAGTGGCCTCCCTAATTTGGAATTCGGCCTCAATATGAATGCATATTACAAAAATTTTGACCTCAGCATTTTCCTTCAGGGTACCCAGGGAAATAATATGTACAATGGAATGAGAATGTGGCTCTATAGAACAGACCGTATCGAAAACGTTTCTGCTGACCTGGTTAATGCCTGGTCTCCCAATAATCCAAGCAGTGCAATTCCTAGAAATGTGTCAACAGATCCCAATAGTAACATTCGTCCTTCTGATTATTTCCTTGAAGATGGTTCTTATCTAAGGTTGCGAAACATCCAAATTGGCTATTCTTTTCCTCTGTCCCTATTGAATAAAGTATCGATTAACAAGGCCCGAATTTATCTGAGTGCTTATAATCTGCTAACCTTTACAGATTACACTGGCTTTGATCCCGGAATATCCAATAGTGGATTATTTACCAGAGGAGTAGATCGAGGATTTTATCCTTTAACCAAATCCTTTGTGCTTGGATTAAACCTTGGATTCTAAGAAGGAATAAAAAAGCCTTTCCGGGCTAAAATTATTTCAGGAAAATAAAAAAATGATCAATGAAAAAAATAAAATATGTCCTAATCCTATTCTCAGTTTTTTGTTTCATGACCGCTTGCAATGACGATTTTATTGAGGTGGAGAATAAGGAGGTACTAACTGAAGAAAGTTTTTGGCAAACAGAAGAGCATGCCCTCCAAGCCCTGACTGCTGCTTACGCTGCTTTGCATAGTGCCAGCGGTAGTAAATGGGCCTTTTTTGAGGAAATGTACATTGCTATGAGTTATCGGGGAGATGACATCATTAACAACAGCAGTGAAATTTATGGACGTTCTCTATCAAATTTCACCAATACCACAGAAGAAAGTAGTCCATATAATGTATGGCTGGCCAGCTATTCAGGCATAGGCAGAGCCAATCAAATAATTGCAAGAGTACCTGCTATGGATGCAGTAGACCAAGATCAAAAAAATGTCATTGTTGCAGAAGCAAAATTCTTGAGGGGGCTTTATTATTTTTGGCTGGTCACCGGCTTTGAAAATGTACCTCTGGTAACTACTTTTGAAACCAATCCTGACAATTTATTCCCAAGCCAGTCCTCCTCCGCCCAGGTTTGGACACAAATTGAAAATGACTTGCAGCAAGCCGAGGGAGCACTACCTGATGCTCATGGTGCTCAGTGGACGGGCCGTGCTACCAAAGGGGCTGCTAAAGCGCTATTGGGGAAAGTCTATCTTTTTCAAGAAAAATGGGGAGATGCCGAAACCAAATTAGGCGAAGTAGTGGGAAGTAATAATTATGCTTTATTGGATAATTATGCTGACAATTTTAACGGGAATGGTGAAAATGGATCGGAAAGTCTATTCGAAATCCAGTTTTCTGGTGACCGATCGAATGGTAACGATGAGCGGCATCCATTTAACTTCGAAGTTTCACCCTATACTTTTGGAGGTTGGGAATTATTCTATCCTTCAGAATGGCTGGTGGAAGAAATGAAAAAAGATGTGGACGAAAATGGAAATATTAGCGAGCGAGTATATGAAAGTATCTTTTTTGAAGATCCCCAGGCCAATATGTACAGCCTTGATGACGGAACCGAAATTCAATATAGCCAAGTTGCCTCAGACCTTAACCAACCAAATTATTTTAAAAAGTATTCTTTTAATGCCGATGAGAATTTCTATTCCGGAACCAATATTGCCCTCATCCGCTATGCTGATGTTTTGTTAATGTATGCCGAAGCTTTAAACGAAAATGGAAAAACAGACGATGCCATAACTGAAGTCAATAAGGTGCGGGAGCGCGGAAGGGCTGCTCCTTTAAGCGGCCTAAACCAAGAGGAATTGCGCCAACAAATCCGGCACCATGAACGTCCGGTTGAATTGGCTATGGAATTTGGCATTCGCTGGTTTGATTTATACCGTTGGCAAAAAGGTAGTGTAAGCCCTGAATCCATCAAAAACACTTTAATGGAGCATGGACTACCCTTCGCTGAAAACTTCCAGGATAAACACCTGATATTTCCAATTCCACTTCAGGAAATCAACATTAATCCAAACCTCCAACAAAATCCAGGTTGGTAACAGGCCTGGTTTTAGTGAGCCTTTAAGTTTCATAAATTATTATCAGGCGCCTATTTGGCAATATTGCCTCTGGGCGCCTTTTCAATTTTTATATTGCTATGTTGAAACGCTTATTAGTAATAACCTTTTCCTATCTGGCTTTTGGCTTGTTGATGACCTTACACTCCTGTCAGGAAAATAAAAATATTGATTCTCAACAAGCAAGACTCCATGATCAACAGTCCTTATTTACTAAGTTACCCTCTTCTAGTACCCAGGTTATTTTCCAAAATAACATACCCGAAAGTGGTACAATGAATAGCATGATCTATGAGTATTATTATAATGGTGGAGGGGTAGCTATTGGAGATATAGATAATGATGGATGGGAAGATATTTATCTGGTCTCCAACCTGGGAGATAATAAATTATATGCTAATAAAGGAGGTTTTAACTTTGAAGACATTACTCAAAAAGCGGGAGTGGCAGGCTCTTTCGGCTGGTCTACAGGAGTTTGCATGACCGATGTAAATGCCGATGGCTGGCTGGATATTTATGTCTGCAAATCAGGTAAGGGAAAAGCTCAAGATCGGAAAAACGAGTTATTCATCAATAAGCAAAATGGCACTTTTAAAGAGGCAGCCGCCGAATATGGTTTAGATTTCGCTGGCTATAGTACCCAGGCCGCATTTTTTGATTATGATGTGGATGAGGATCTGGATATGTTTTTATTAAATCACAATACCAGCCCTATCAACACCAATACTCCGGAGCAATATAAAAATCAGCATGCGCCCTTGGTTGGAGATAAGTTATTTCAAAATGATGGAGGCAGGTTCAAAGATGTTAGTCAGGAGGCTGGTCTGATCAATAATCCTATGGGCTTTGGCCTGGGAGTTTCGATTGGTGATCTAGACCTGGATGGCTGGCCAGATATTTATATAGGTAACGATTACATCGAACAGGACTACCTCTACATGAACAATGGAGATGGGACCTTTACTGAAAAATTAAAATCCTCCATTAAACATACTTCTAATTTTTCAATGGGAACGGACATCTCAGATTTTAATAATGATGGCTGGCCGGATATCATTTCCCTTGATATGGTGGCGGAAGACAACTACAGTATAAAAACCAGTATGAGTGGTATGAATCCAAAAGCATTCTATCATGCTGTAGATAATGGTTTTCATTATCAATACATGTTTAATGCCCTTCAATTGAATAATGGACAAAACAGTTTTAGTGAAATTGCCCAATTGGCAGGGGTTTCTAGCACTGACTGGAGCTGGGCTCCTCTTTTCGCAGATTTCGATAATGATGGCTGGAAAGATTTGTTCATAACCAATGGTCTGAAAAGAGATTTTAGAAACAATGATTTTAGAAAGAAGAAACTGGAAAGACTGAAAAAAACACAGGAAACAAAAGAAGACCTAAAAGCTGTTATGGAGGATTTGGTTTTAGAAACCCCGCAGCGCAAAACCCAAAACTATTTTTTTCAAAATAATCACAATCTCACTTTTTCAAAAAAATCAACGGAATGGGGAATTACTAGCTCTTCTCTTTCAAATGGAGCTGCTTATGCCGACCTTGACAATGATGGAGATTTAGATTTGGTGGTAAATAATATTGATGAAGAAGCTGGTATTTTCCGAAATAATTCTAAGCAAAATTTTCTTCAAATCAAATTCAAAGGTCCTAAGCTGAACCCATTTGCAATAGGTGTCAAAATAATTGCCAAATACGACACTATAAATCAAATGCTTGAAAATTTCCCAACCAGGGGTTATCAATCTTCGGTTAGTCAAAAATTAAATTTTGGTTTGGGACAATCGGATAAAATAGAAGAATTAGAAGTTTTCTGGCCCGATGGTAAATATCAAAAACTAGAGGAAATATCTTCAAATCAACTTATTACATTAAAATATTCTGAGGCGATGAATGTCTCTTCTAGCTCGGCAAATAAACACAAAAAAGTTTTCTTCAAAGAAATTACAAAAGTTGCAGCTATTGACCACCAACACATCGAAAATCAGTACGATGATTTTCAAAAAGAAAGTCTGTTGCCCCATAAAATGTCCCAATTTGGCCCGGCCCTGGCTGTAGCCGATGTTAATGGTGACGATCTGGAAGATTTTTACATTGGCGGGGCAAAAGGATATCCTGGTGAATTGTATTTTCAACAAGAAGATGGAACATTTATTGCTTCAAAATTTCCCTTGTGGGAAAAAGAAAAAGCATATGAGGATGTGGATGCCATCTTCTTTGATGCTGACAATGACGGAGATCAGGATCTTTATGTAGTCAGTGGAGGTAATGAAGTGGAGGAAGGAAACCCCTTATTACAGGATCGACTGTATTTGAATGATGGCAAGAAACAATTTCTGAAAAATAATAAACTCTTGCCTCTTTTACCGGTAAGTGGTAGCTGTGTAAGACCCTGTGATTTTGACAATGATGGTGATCTTGATCTGTTCATTGGAGGCAGACAAACACCAGGAAAGTATCCCCATCCTACCAATAGCTATCTGTTACAAAATGATGGGGGGTTGTTTGAAAACATTTCAGAAGAAGCAGCTCCTGATTTAAAAAAAGCAGGGATGGTAACAGATGCCATCTGGACAGATTTTAACCAGGATAAACAAATGGATCTTTTAGTAGTGGGAGAATGGATGGAAATCACTTTTTTCAAAAACGAAAGAGGCAAACTACTCAAGTTCAGTCCGGAAATAGATAATCAATTAAGCCCATTAAATGGCTGGTGGTCTAGTCTGGCTTCTTTGGATTTTGACCAGGACGGAGATGAAGACTATATAATTGGCAATTTAGGCTTAAATTATAAATACAAAGCTTCAAAAGATCAACCCTTCGAGGTTTATTGTAATGATTTCGATGAAAATGGGAGCTTAGACATCGTTTTGGGTTATTACAACCAAAATGAATTGTTTCCTTTACGAGGACGGGAATGTTCCTCCAATCAAATGCCTTTCATAAAAGAAAAATTCCCCACTTATCATGCATTTGGCTCCGCTAATTTAGCAGAAGTTTATGGGAAGGAAAAACTGGCAAATTCCCTACATCTTAGCAGCAATATTTTTGCAACTATCTTATTGGAAAATTTAGGAAACGATCAATTTAAAACACAAAAACTTCCAAATCAAGCGCAATTCTCCTCGGTTAATGCCATTCAAATAATAGATGTTAATTTTGATGGTTTTCTGGATGTAATTATTGCAGGTAATTGCTATCAATCAGAAGTTGAAACGAGCAGAAATGATGCCAGTGTCGGTTTGTTATTATTAAACAAAGGTGATGGATCATTCTCCCCAGTAGAACCATTTAATAGCAGTTTATATCTGAATAAAGATGTAAAAAAGCTAAAATTAATTAAGTTAGGTGTTGGAGAAGCCAGTAGGTCCGCACTTTTAGTCGGAAACAATAATGACTACCTTCAATTGGTACAAATTAGAGGTCGAACTGCTCTTCAATAAGAGAAAAACGTTAAAAAAAAACTAAGATTCAAACGACAATAATGCAATATACGCCTCACTTCAGAATGATATCTAATTCAAAATATTTAAGTTACCTTTTGGTTTTTTGTCTTCAGCTCACTCTTTTTGCCTGTCAAAATTCAAATAAAAAAGAACAAGAGGAAGCTAGAGATTTCCTTCAATCTTCCTTCCCAGATGTTTTAAATCTAAGTGGAATACCTGAAAATGCCTCTGATCGATCAGTATTCATGTTTTCAGATAAGGGAGCCTGGTTTGGGTATTCCCTTCCCGATTCAAATAATCTGGATCTGGCAGGAAGCTTTATAGGTCCTTTTCTGATGACTCAGGATAATGGAATTTGGATTAGTCCAGTTCTTTCCAGATTAAATTTAACGGATGCTTCCACAAATGAACCAATCCCCCTTTCAAGTGCAACAATAAAAAGAATCCATTCATATCCTGGTAAATTGGTACAAGAATTTGAATTATCTTCTCCAGCTTTAAAGATCAAAACTGAACTCATTTTTGTCAGTGCCCGTACTGCCATTACCAGACTGCAAATTCAGAACCTGGACCAGAATAGCGAACTTTCCCTATCAGCAAGCTGGGAGGGTAATAGTTTTTTGGAAGGAGTTTCCTTTTCGCAAAATGAAAAAGGAATTCGGATTCACTTTTCCAAGAATGAAAATATAGGGATGATCACTTTGGGAGGAGACAGGACCATCAACATTAACTCCGAAAACACAAGCTATCAATTAACTTCTTCCAAACAACAAATAAAAGCGGAACCCCTAGAAATGACTTTAGCGCATACTTTTTGTTTTTCACCAGAAGAATGGGGAAAGGAAACGCAGATATTAGACAAAATCTTTCAAGCACCATCGGAAGCTTTTGCCCAAAATGAAAGTCACTGGAAAGATATTCTGAACAAGGTTCTCTTAAACTTAAATGAGAGATATTCAGAAGAAGATTTCCAGCGTATTGCTGTAAAATGTATTCAGACGCTTACAAATAACTGGAGAAGCTCTGCTGGCGCTTTATTGCATGACGGGCTATTCCCCAGTTATAACTACAGAGGGTTTAATGGTTTTTGGTCATGGGACAGCTGGAAACATGCCGTTACCCTAGCTTATTTTGATCCACAGCTTGCAGAGAATCAGATAAGAGCGATGTATGATTTCCAGGATGAGATGGGTATGATCGCTGACTGTGTTTATAGGGATACCTCCATTGAAGCACACAATTGGAGAAACACCAAGCCCCCGCTATCGGGTTGGGCCATTTGGGAAGTATTTCAAAAATCCGGGAATCAAGATTTCCTTTCAGAACTGTTACCTAAGCTCGAAAAATATCACCAATGGTGGTACCAGTACAGGGACCAAAATCAGAATGGCCTCTGTGAATATGGTTCAACCGATGGAAGCCTGATCGCTGCCAAATGGGAAAGCGGAATGGATAATGCAGTTCGGTTTGATGACACTAGAATTGTGGAGAAAAAATCATATGGCGGTTCCTTGAATATTGAGAGCGCTGACTTAAATGCCTATCTCTGTGCAGAAAAACAATATCTAGCTAAAATATTCCAGCAACTGGGTGATACTCAAAAAGCCGATCAATATCTTTCACAAGCAAAAGAGCTTCAAAAACAAATTCAGACCATTTTCTATAATGAAGAAAAAGGCTGGTTCTTTGATGCCTACCTGGATACACATGAACATCTGGAAGTATACGGTCCTGAAGGTTGGACTCCATTATGGACACAGTTGGCTACTACCGAACAGGCAGAAGCCGTTCGAAAAACCATGCTTAACCCTGATAAGTTTGCCACCTATATCCCCTTTCCCACTCTAGCAGCTGATCACCCTAAATTTAAGCCCAACAATGGTTATTGGAGAGGGCCCATTTGGATGGATCAGGTTTATTTTGGGATCACTGCTCTAAAAAATTATGGCTATAAAGAAGATGCAGCAACTTTGTCCCTTCAAGTTTTTGATCGTTTGGAAGGATTAAAAAATGATGATGGCCCCATCAGAGAAAATTACCATCCGCTTACGGGCAAAGGTTTGGAGGCTAATCACTTTAGCTGGTCAGCAGCACATTTACTTCTTTTATTACTTGAAGAGTAAAATCCATTTTTTATGACTCGACTTTCGATATTATTATTTTTCACACTTACCCTAAATATTTTATTGGGTCAGGATCATCATCAAAATCATGAGGTTTTTGCCATCAATAAGGAAGATCCCCACCCTCTTCTCTTTCCTTATCATAACGTACAGGAAGCCATAGCAAATGAAAAGGAAAAATCCCGATGGTTTCAATCCCTTAATGGAATGTGGAAATTCAATTGGGTGAGAAACCCCAATCATCGTCCCAAAGATTTTTATCGGGTCGATTTCAATGATGGGGAATGGGAATATTTTCCCGTTCCTGCAAATTGGGAAGTACATGGCTTTGGCAATCCGATTTATCTGGATGAAAAATATCCCTTTACCACCTCCTATCCTAAGGTACCAGAAAATTATAACCCTGTTGGCTCTTATCGTCATACCTTTACCATTCCGGATAGCTGGGAAGGAAGAGAAGTATTTGTTCATTTTGGGGCAGTTAAATCAGCACTCTATCTATGGATCAACGGACAGGAGGTTGGTTTTTCTCAGGGGTCAAAGACTCCTGCCGAGTTTAACATCACTCCTTACTTGAAAAAAGGTAAAAATTTGATAGCCATCCAAATATTTAGATGGAGTGATGCAAGTTATGTCGAAAGTCAGGATATGCTCCGCCTTTCCGGAATTGAAAGAGAAATTTATCTCTATGCCCGCCCAAAAATCCACATCTGGGACCTTTTTGCCAGAGTAGAAAAAATGGAGTCAGACCAAAATGACTGGTCATTAAAAGTAGATTTAAAAGTTCGTTCTCTGGATCATACCAATAGCCAAAATCGAAAAATTAAACTAACAGTATACGATGAGCAATGGAATGTAGTTTTGGAGGAACAAGGAACGTTCACTCTTGACGCATCCCAAATCCAGGAACATAGCTTTGATTTTCCCAAGCTCTTGTCTAAACACAAGGTAAAAAAGTGGACTGCTGAGACTCCCAATCTATACTCAATCCTTATCTCCCATGAAGATAATAATGGGAAAGTTATAGAGATAAGTCATCAAAAAATTGGTTTTAGAACAGTAGAAATAAAAAATGGTCAATTGTTGGTCAACGGAAAAGCCATTTACATCAGAGGAGTTAATCGCCATGAATCTCACCCTAATACTGGGCATGTGATCTCCAGAGAAACGATGATCAAGGATATCCAACTTATGAAACAGCATAATATCAATGCGGTAAGGAGTTCGCATTATCCTAATCATCCGGATTGGTACAGCCTTTGCGATCGATATGGTCTGTATGTTGTTGATGAAGCCAATATTGAAAGCCATCCTCTTGCTAATTCGGAAGCTACTCAGATTGGCAATGAAATGTCCTGGCTGCCTGCCCATTTGGATAGAACACAAAGAATGTTCCACCGAGATAAAAATCACCCTTCGATTATACTCTGGTCTTTGGGTAATGAGGCTGGTCATGGCAAAATTTTCCAAACCACTTATAATTGGCTCAAGGAAATAGATGGTAGCAGGCCTGTCCAATATGAGCCGGCAGAAAAAGAAAATTATACTGATGTCTTTTGCCCTATGTATCCTCCAATCGAAAAGCTTGTCAATTACGCTAAAACGAATCCCAAACGACCAGCCATTATGATCGAATACTGTCATGCCATGGGTAATAGTGTGGGTAATTTACAAGACTATTGGGATGCCATTGAAGCTTATCCAGTCTTACAAGGAGGATTTATCTGGGACTGGGTAGATCAATCCCTGGAATATATTAATGACCAAGGAGTTCCCTATCTGGCATATGGCCATGATTATCATCCCGACCTCCCTACAGATGGAAATTTTCTCAACAATGGCCTAATCAATCCTTTCCGGGAAGTTCATCCTCATATTTACGAAGTAAAAAAGGTGTATGAACCCATTAAATTTAGGGCAATCAATGCCGAAAGAGGCATTTTTGAAATCATTAATAAAAACTTTTTTACCAGCCTGGAGGGTATCAATTTTAGATGGTCTCTTTTGGAAGATGGAAGAGAAGTAAAAAGTGGGGATCTTGGAACTGTGATCATTCCTCCTCAGGAGAAAAAAAGAATCCAGCTGTCCATAACAGACTTTCGATATGATGCAGCTAAGGAATATTTTTTAAGAATAAGGGCCCTCAATAGCAAACAAGATCTTTTGCTGCCTATAGGACATGAAATTGCCTGGGGGCAGTTTCTTTTATCTTCTAACTCTGCTGCTGACCCCGAATCTGACCTAAGAGATTACCCAGATCTTCAATTATCAAGCGAGGAGCATCTTTTCAAAATTGCTGGACAAAATTTCTCCCTACAAATCGATTCGAAAAGTGGAGAATTAAAGGAATACATCTTTAAAGACAATCACCTATTACTCGAGCCACCCAAACCTAATTTTTGGCGCTCCCCCACCGATAACGACCTGGGTAATGGCATGCAGGATTGGGCTGCCATATGGAAAAATGCGGGTAAAGAGGCTCAAGCAGAGTTACAAAGCCTTCCTCAAAAAAAAGAAGGTGCTGTAAGTTGGGCGGTAAGCTATCATTTTTCAAAAGAAATAAAGGTGCAAGTCATTCTACATTACACCGTCTATGCCGATGGTCAATTATTAATCAATTATCAGTTTAAGCCAGAGGACAAGAACTTGCCCCGGCCACCTAGAATTGGTATGCAATTTAAATTACCGGTTTCTTATCAATTTATGGAGTGGTATGGCAGAGGGCCACACGAAACTTATTGGGATAGAAAATCTTCCGGAAAATTCGGTGTTTGGAAGGGCTCTGTCTGGAGCCAACTCCATCAATACTCCCGGCCACAGGAAACTGGTAATAAAACGGATGTTCGATGGGTAGCTCTTAACAATGATCAAAATATGGGCTGGCTAGCTAAATCGGAGGGACAGCCGCTCTCTACTAGTGCCTGGCAATTAGATCCCAAAGAACTCGACTTTGCAGCAGGTGCCAAAGGAGCGGAATCAGCTTCCGGCTTAGTACCCATTACTTCCAAACATGGAGCTGACCTATTCCCACGCAATTTTATCATTTGGAACATTGATTACAAACAAATGGGCGTAGGTGGTGATAATTCCTGGGGAAGACCAGTGCACGAGGAATATACCATACCCGTTGAAGAGCATCATTATTCTTTTAGGTTGGTACCTTTAGAAAAATAAAACAAGCAGGAGATTTTTTAAAAAAAATCTCCTGCTTGTTTATAAAACCACCTCTTCAATTTTGCCGCCTAATCTACTCTTTTCAGCCATAAAACACATCACATGACTCTCTACCGAAGCCTCAATAGAAGAAGAAAGTAAATCCGGATTTTCTTCGGCTACTGCCTGGGCCCAATTGGCCACTAAATTCCAATCCCCACCACCATGGCTATCGCTATTCATGGACCATTCCGTCTTTTCTTTAGACAAAAAGTTAGTGTGAACAAACTGAGACATATCTCCTACTATATCTCCGTGACTACCCATAATTCGAGTTCTTCGGCCATGATAGGAAGTAAAAGCTTCCATATTGAAGGAGGCAGTAATTCTATCTTCAAACTGGATGCTGGCCACATAATGATCTGGCTGATCATTTTCCATCTGGTACACGCAGCGACCATAATTAGTGGTACGCAGATATTCTAGTATGGCTTCACCATGTTTAGACCGGTCTTTCGGTAAATCAAATACATAAGTTCTCTGACGATTATGGTAGTATATTTTCATAGCACTATAAGGGCAACTTCTTTCAACAGCACAGCCGTCCATACAGCGAGGGGTTGCGCCCTCAGGCATATTTCCTTTATGAAACCACTTTAAATTTCCGAAAGCAGATATTTTCTCACAGGGTTTTCCTACCATCCAGCGCAGGATATCCATATCATGGCAGGATTTAGCCATAATTATTGGTGTAGTGGCCTTGCTATTATGCCAATTGCCGCGTACAAAGCTATGGGACATATGCACATGTTCAATTGGCTCAAAATGTTGAATACTAATTAATTCTCCAATGCTTCCATTTTGAATAAGCTCTCGCAGTTTTATAAAATAGGGAGCGTAACGCAAAACATGGCAAACCGCCACAATCCGCTTGCTTTTTTGAGCCATCGCTAAAATATCCCGGCATTCTCTTTCTGTAGGCGCAATAGGCTTTTCAAGCAAAACGTGATAACCCATCTCCAGCGCTTTCATACAAGGGCCGTAATGCAGGTCATCTGGAGTGGTAATGATAATCGCATCAGCAAATTTGGGACGCTCAAAAACATGTTCCCAGGTAACAAAACTATGATCTGCCGGAATATTATGCTTTTGACAATAGCGCTCATTGCGGATGGGGATGGGTTCAGCAACTCCAACAATATCTAAGTGGCCAGAATATTCAGCTGCATAATTACCATATACATTACCTCGATTCCCAGCACCAAGCGTTATGGCCGTAACTGGTTTGGCGGGCCTTGGATATATTGTTTTATCAGGTAGGTGCAAACGATTTCCCAGTTCATCAAATCCGTGTAATGAGTTGCTTAATAGACTGCCTGTAGCCAGGCCCATTGTTTTTAGTAGATTTCTGCGAGAGAGATTTTTTTTCATTTTTTATTTTACTTTGTTTCGTAGATCAAAAGTTCCATGGATCCGGGATTCCTTTATTGAAGATATGAATACTTATGAGCGCTTTTTTAGCACGCAACTTCCTCCGGTAGTAAGGAATTTCGCAGATTCGGCAAATTTATTCATCAAAATATTAGAGCATCGCAGAATCGTAATATCAAAGAAGCAGCACATTTTCACATCTACTAATTTACGCATTAAATTATCAAAGCTTTACAGTATTGTGGCATTATAGAATCAAATATTTAGCAAATCTTCGAATTAAACCATCAAATTATCATAGTATTGTAGAATCATAGTATCACAGCATCAAATCCATCAAACCATGGACACCTTAAAAAAGAAAACCCAAGAGAAATACCAACAGTCGCAACAAATGCTGTTCGAAGAAGCCGGCATCCAACCAAAATCTAAATTTATTGATACAAATGGTCCAGTCAAAACCATTCACTATTTAGAATTGGGTAAAGGCGACCCTCTTATTTTTCTGCATGGAGGCGGGAGTCATGCCAGCGAATGGATTCCCATTCTTAAACATCTATCAGATTACTTCCATTGCTTTGTAGTGGACCGCCCAGGCTGTGGCCTAAGTGACCACATAAATTATCGAGGCCTCGATTACCGTCAAAGTGCCGTTGATTTTACTGGATCTTTAATGGATGCTCTTGGCTTGGAAAAAACCAGAATAATAGCCAATTCTATGGGAGGTTATTTTAGTATTTGTTTTGCCTTGGACTTTCCGGAAAGAGTAGAAAAATTGCTTCTGATTGGAGCACCTGCCGGGATGAATCATTTTATCCCTCCTCAGCTTCGCATTTTGGGGATTAAAGGACTGAATACTTTTCTTTTAAATACGGTCGGCAAGCCTAGTCCAAAAACGGTAAGAGACATCCACAAACAACTCATTGTAGCAGATATAAATAATGTATCTGATTTATATATTGAACATGGGTATCATGCTCAACTTATACCTGGTACTATGAAATCATTTGCTACTCTTCTGGAAAGTGTTTTGACTATGCGAGGATTTCGAAAAGAGCTCTACTTAGGAGATCAATTAGATCAGTTACAAATTCCCGTTCATTTTATTTGGGGAGATCAGGATGTTTTTGAAAAACCAGAAACAGGCAGGCAGAAGGCAGCTGTGATTTTCGACCATAGTTTTGAGGTAATAGAGAATGCAGGTCATTTGCCCTGGTTAGATCAACCCGATCAGTGTGCCAGTCTTGCTGTTAAAAAATTACTATGATTTTAAAAAATTATGGTCTTATCATTCTTTGTTTGATAATATGTTTTTCCTGCTCCGAATCATCCTCTCAAAAAAGGATCGAGGATAATGACTCTAAATCCAGGATTCTAGATTCCTTTTCAACTAAAGACACTTTAAAAAATTCGTTTTATTACTCTTTGGATAAGGGCATAAGCTGGAAATCCTTTCATGCAGGTCTTACTAAAGATGTACAAACTACTTTTATTGATACATTGGGAGAACATCTAGTAATTGGTACAGAGGCACATGGCTTGTTCATTAGCCCCCAAAACACTCCTGACTGGAAACCTTTCGCTACCAATTTACCAGGCAAAAAAATTAGTGCTCTGCACATTAAAAATGGTATTTTATATGTTGGGGTTTTTAAAATGGGGATTTACCAAAGCAGAAATCGTGGACGGACTTGGGATGCGTTGAATGGTGATTTGCCAGATTTAAAACCGCTTTGGGCGGTTTGCAACCGCCTAAAAAAAACTGCTACAAATAACCCTTTAATGCCTTCAACCCCTTTTCTTTACAAAAGGGTTTCATGATATTTGCTAGTACCCGCAAATAATGTCTAATCAAAGTTTTTTCTTCCAGCTTTTCAAAAGAAACAGCAGCTTCTGATATCCAGAATCTAAACAATAGAGTTTTAGCTGATATTAGGTAGGTTATTTCCTGTTCTGAAAGCCTGGACAAATAGCCGTTCTTGAATAATTTCTCCAAAATGGATCTGATGGCTTTACTTCTCTTTTCCTGTACTCCCACATATTTACTCCTTATAGATTCATATTGGTTAAGCAGGTGAACGAAGCTTAGCAAAAGACATCGATATTTAAATTGATTCTCAAAAAGTTTTTTCACTGTAATAAAATAATCCTCCAAGCTTAAAATATTTTCAATATGTATGGTCAAGGAATTGGTTTGAGACAGCGTGTACCAAATTTCATATACCAGATCCTCTTTTTTGGGAAAATAATAGGTGATATTACCTAACTTGATATCCAAAGAGGCCGCTAATTCTCTCATGCCAACATATTCGATCCCTCTTTCATTATATAGGTTTAGGGCCTGGATTACAATTTTTTCTCTTAGTTTCATTTAATTGGGGAAAAATTTTGTCAACGACAAGTATTTGTTAATTTTGTCATTGACAAAAGTACTAAATCCATATTACATTCACCATTGATCTTTATTCGATCTATAGTGACATCCTTTCGGCCCTCGAAAACGCCTGGAACCAGGCCAATGGTGAAACCTTTGGCCACTTTTCTTTTCTTATTTGATCCTGTAATTTTCCTATCTTAGACAGTCTTTATTGATTGAAATTTGGCAGGTTCCTGTTAATTTTGAAAATTAAACTCATCACAATGATCAAAAAAATACTCCTTGGTATACTTGTTATCCTTATTGGTGGTTTTTCTTATGCTTATCTGACCTACTTTCCACAAATTCCAGCAGCCAATGGATATGTGGCCAAAACGATGTGTTCCTGCACTTTCATCTCAGGTCGTAGTCAGGAAAGCATCCAAAATGAGGACTTGGGAGAAAGCCCCTTTCACCTAACCAGCACCGAGATAGACCACGAAAATCAATCGGTTACTACCTCCATGTATGGTATGGCCCCACGAACGGCCGTTTTTAGAGGGGACGTGGGTTGTATATTACTAGATGGTGATGATAATCATAAAATATCACTGGCCCTTAACCGGAGTACAAAAGCAAATATTTTACCTTCTTTCCAAAAAAGAGGTTTGGATACTCCTCCAGATTCTTCAGAAGCAAACCTTACCCAGCTTGAACAAGCTATCCAAAATGCTTTTGATCCTTCATTAAGAATGGATAGTATCAAAACCAGGGCAGTTGTCGTAATGCATAAAGGACAAGTTATTGCTGAAAAATATGCTGAGGGTATTGATGCAGATACGGAGATCCTGGGCTGGTCTATGACTAAAAGTATTACCTCTACTATGGTGGGCATCCTTGTCAAAAATGGCCTTATGAATCTAGAGGATAACAACTTATTCCCCGAATGGACAGATGAGCGAAAAGACATCAGCTTAAAAGATCTACTTCAAATGCAAAGTGGGCTTGATTTTGTGGAAGAGTATTCCCGTACACGCCTTTCTGATGTTACCAAAATGCTTTTTACCTCCGAAAATGTTTTCGATCTTCCTGTTGCCAAAGAACTGAAATATCCTCCCGGAACGCATTGGTATTACAGCAGTGGGACCACAAACTTATTATCAAAACTAGTAAAGAAAAAGTTATCGGAAGAAGCCTATTTGCGCTTGCCTTATGATAGTATTTTTAATCCAATTGGAATGAACACCGCCATTATGGAAACCGATGAGACTGGAATTTATATTGGTTCTTCGTTTTGTTATGCAACACCCAGAGACTGGGCCAAATTTGGTCAACTTTACCTGCAGCAAGGCAATTGGAACGGGCATCAGGTTATTGACACCAGTTGGGTTGATTTTGTCCGCACACCCGCAGCGCACAGTAAAGGAAATTACGGAGGCCAATTCTGGTTGAATGTTAATAAAAGTAGACTAAAAGATGCCCCTGAAGACCTTTACTCCTGTAATGGACACTTGGGGCAATATGTATTGATCATTCCATCTTACGATTTGGTCATTGTCCGGATGGGCCTGGCTTCTCCTCCTATTTTTGACCTAAACAAATTTGTAAAGGAAGTGCTGGATTGTTTTGATCCCATTTCTAAGGAAGCTGAAATTTAAATTGAGGAATTTCATTAGGTTCACCTAAATTTTCTCTATAATTTTCAATAAGGAGACAAGATAGAGACAGATAGAGACAAGATATTTCTATTTACTTCTATTTACTTCTATTTACTTCTATTTACTTCTATTTATCTCAATTTATCTCAATTTATCTCAATTTATCTCTATCTATCTCCCATTTTCTAAAAAATCAAACCACTTCAATAACCGAACTTTTTTGGAAGGAATGCCCAAATACCTACCGATATTGATCAAACCAGGCCAAAATATGCTCCACTTTCGTAATCAACTGACTAGGTCGATTAGCAATTAAATGATAAGCACCGGGTACTTGAACCAAGGCGGTTTCTATTTTTCTAAGTTTTAAGGCATGATACAACTGCTTAGCTTCGGATAAGGGCGTCCTTAAATCAGCAGTTCCCACCATAACCAAAGTTGGGGTTTGAATATTTCCAACCAAAGAGATCGGTGAAAACTTCCAGTAAGTTTCCGTTTCTTCCCAGGGCTGTCCAGGATATCGGGAATAAGCATAACCAAAATAATTATCTGCTGTTAGGGTTTTACTAATCCAATTCATCACTGGTTTGATAACTGCTGCTGAGCGGAAACGATTATTTTTACCAATCATCCAGGCTGTCATTATACCTCCTGCACTTCCTCCTGTAACAAATAGGCTGTCTTCTGATACGTAACCTTTTGCAATTACAGCATCTACCCCATCCATCACATCATGGTAATCATCACCGGGATAATTATGATACAATAGATTACCAAACTCTTCCCCATAACTGGTACTCCCTCTTGGATTAGGGTAAAAAACCACAAAACCTCCCGTAGCATACAGCTGGATTTCAGGAGAAAAGCGATCTCCATAGTTTGAGATGGGGCCGCCATGATTTTCAACCAATAAAGGATAAGATTTATTGGGATCAAAAAATGGAGGTTTAACAATCCAGCCTTGCACATCCCTTTGATCAACCGAGGATTTGTACCAAATCTCTTCAACTTGCCCCAATGTTCTGTTTTTTAACAAAGGATCACTGAGCTGGGTAATCAGCCGTGGGTCCTTTTGTCCAGGATCTCTAATGGCTATTTCTGAAGGATGGTAGGGAGTGGTATGGGTAAAAGCAATTCTGCCACTTTTATTCACGGAAAAGGAGCCTCCTCCATACGGACGTGCCACTGTAGTACCTCCTACATCACTTGCAATAAGGCCAGTTTGACCATTAAGATTGGTGTATCCAATTTTGGTATTTCCTTTATCATCATATTGAAAGTATATTCTTCTGCCATCAGCACTCCATTTTGGACTGGAAATACTGCGGTCCAAATTGGTAGGAATTTCTCTTTTTCCGCTTCCATCCATATTCATCACATACAAGCGGGTCACCTGATAGGTTTGTACCTTATCGTCATAGCCTAAATAAGCAATTTGCTGTCCACTTGGAGATACAACAGGACTGTGATCCGGTCCTTTACGATCCGTAAGGGCTTTAATTTGACCATCCTCAACGGATACACTATAGATTTCCGAATTTCGAAAATCAAATTCCCAATCTTCATTTCTGTTGGTAGAAAACAGCAGGTGTTTGCCATCATTGGTCCAAACCGGTGTTCCTCGATGGTAAAAATCTCCAGAGGTAATTTGACGGGCCGCACCCCCTTCAGCTGGGATTACAAAAAAGTGGTTATACCCGGTTGGCATATACCCCGAACCATCTGCTTCATGTTTAAGGCGGGTTTCTACTTTTGCAGGAGCAGCCCACTGGGCACCAGCTGGTTTTTTATGTGGCCGCACCATTACTGCCGCAGGCGCAGGCACATGCATGGAAAAGGCCAAATGCTGGCCATCAGGAGACCAGCTCAAACCACTTGGTGAACGATCGAGCTGAGATATTCTGGCATATCGACCATTTTCCAGCCAGTAAATAAATATTTCAGAACCCTGGTCTGTGGAACTGGTAAAGGCAATACGAGTTCCGTCAGGAGACCAACGGGGACTGGATTCATTCACATCGCGGCTGGTCAATTTGATATGTCCCGAACCATCCGACTTAATAAGCCAAAGCCTGGATTGACGGCGATCTTTCATAATGTCCATTCCACGGCGTACATAAACAACATGTTGGCCATTAGGTGAGATTTGAGGATCGGCAGCCCATTCAAGTGCAAATACATCCATACTTGAAAAGGCCGGTTTGTTCTGTCCCATCAAAACAGAGCTTGATAGGCCCATACAAAAACAGAATAGGATAAAATATTTTTTCATAGATAGCTTTTTTAAACAACTTCACTATAGAATAACCAAATATAAAACCCTAAATCTATTTAATAAAAGCCATTCTTAATTTTAGTTTTCTTTCACCAGGATGACTGCGCAAATTAATGGTAATTAAATTGTAACCTGATGAAAAAACTCAGGTTTACCTGAAATGATGGCCTATGATGCCAAAATAAAAAGGATAACCAATAAATACACTGCCCTTGTGCAGCTCGAATTAATGATTAAACGGCTGTCTAAGATTGGCAAATAAGGAATCAATCTAGCAGAATATTAAATCTTTTCACATGAGTACTCGTCAAAAAACCAGGATCAAAAGCGTCCTTTTCTTATTCATTCTACTTAGCACCTGCCTTTTATGGGCTCAAACTTCAGTTAAAAAGGAAGCTACTCCTGAAGATCTGGAACATAAAGTAGACGAATTATTTTCACAATGGAATAAAGAGGATTCACCAGGAGCTGCAGTTGCTATTGTAAAGAATGGTAAATTAATCTATAGTAAAGGTTATGGAAGTGCCAACCTGGAGTATAATATACCCATCACTCCTAAAACAGTTTTTCATATAGCCTCAGTGTCTAAGCAGTTCACAGCCTTTGCCATTGCTAAACTTGCAGATGAAGGTAAACTCTCCCTGGATGAAGACATACGAAAATACCTCCCTGACATACCAGCATTCGATGAGATCCTTACCATTCGACATCTGGTGCATCATACCAGTGGATTGCGAGATCAATGGGACCTCCTCATGATGGCTGGTTGGAGAATGGATGACGTTATCACTACTAATCACATCATGAAAATTTTAAGCAGGCAAAAAGAGCTAAATTTCAAGCCAGGTGAACGCTATATGTATTGCAATTCAGGATACACACTTATGGCCAAAATTGTTGAAAAGGTCTCTGGCAAATCATTCTTCGAATGGACGCAAGACAATATTTTTAAGCCCTTGAATATGAACCATACACTGTTTTATGATGATCATCAAAAGGTCGTCAAAAATAGAGCCTATTCTTATTATCAATCCGGCAATTCCTATGGCAAAATCAGACTAAACTATGCTAATGTAGGAGCCACCAGTCTTTTCACAACGGTGGAAGATTTAAGTAAATGGGCTTTAAATTTTGAGAAAATTAAGGTAGGAAATAAAAACCTTATGCAGCAGGTACATGAAAGAGGTGTTTTAAATAATGAAGACACTCTAACTTATGCATTTGGTAACCATATTGATAAGTATAAAGGGTTACAGCTTATAGCTCATTCAGGAGGAGACGCTGGCTACCGTTCTTATTTAGGCAGGTTTCCGGATCAAAAGTTTTCGGTGATGATCTTCAGTAATTTAGCCTCTTTTAACCCCGGAGAGTTGGCTATGAAGATAGCCGATTTGTATCTGGAATCTTTTTATAAAAAAGAAAAAGCGATAACAGAAAAGGAATCTGAACAGGAACAAATTTCCTCAAAAGTTTTGCAAGAGTACATTGGAGATTATCAGCTTTCACCAGGTGTAATACTCACTATTTCAACTATTGACGGGCAACTTTCTGCGCGCGCCACTGGCAATCCTAGAACAGACCTTGAGGCCATCACCGAAACTGAATTTTTTGCCCCTAGCAATAATGCAAAGCTATATTTTAAAAGAAATAACGAAGGAAAAGTAGACCAATTGACCATCATTCAAGGAGGTCGAGAAATGAACCTTCCAAGAACAAAACAATTTGAACCTTCTTCTGTCGACTTAACTGAGTTTACCGGCAAATTTTACAGTGAAGAATTAGAAACTTCTTATACTTTTTCTATAGTCAACAAGCAGCTCGTTGCCAGTCATCGACGTCATTCGGATTTCAATTTAATCCCCAGTAAAACCGATTTTTTTACAGGAGACATCTATTTTTTTAGAGGTGTCACTTTTGAAAGAGATGCCACAAATAACATCACAGGAATCAGGGTGTCAAATCCAAGAGTGAGGAATCTATATTTCAGGAAAATGAAATAAAGGGCCTTTACTCCTCCGCACGCCCCTGCCCCCTGAATGGGAAACACTCCCGCCGACAAACAAAAAGCAGGATGACTTCCCTTTTAGGGGATTGAGGGGTGAGGGCAGGCAAAATCTAATTTCTTATTTGACTAAGCCTCCAAGATTTATTATTAATTTTAATAACATAAAAGGCTTCAAATCTTACAATTGCGCCATATGCTCTAATAAAGGTGGAGGACCGACCAATTCTCCCCTGGCATTAATCTGATCGAAATAATTATACCAGCCAGCTCCTTCAACAATCTCCTCAAGCATTTTAACCAATTCCAGATTAGGCATTTTCCAAACGGCAATATAGGTATGGCCGCTGCTGTGGGGGGTATCGTCATCATTGATGGCCCAGCCTACAATTTCCACGCCAGCATTGGTTAATTGTTCAATAGCAGGACCAACTTGTTCAAAATAAGCGCCACGTTCTTCAGCGGAAAGGGCAAGCCAGGCAGGGCGAGCGTTCCAGAGTTCTACATAAAGATGCATTGATTGTAGTATTTTAAGGTGTTAAGGAATCATAGGTGTACATATTTTCAGTTCTCTCCCGGCCTTTTAAAGGTAAAAAATATTAACAGAAAAGTTTATTCTAATTGCTTCTTTTTGGGAGCGAAGAAAATTAATTCAAAGATGATTATTCTTAAAAAAATATGGACATACTATTTATCCCCGGAAAGGGAAATATGTTAGGAGACGCCCTCTTTCTTTCCACAAAGAAGTTTTATCCTTATTTTACAGATGTATAAATACTAAATGAATAAAATTAAGAGCTGAAATTCAGTTTCTAAATGAAATCCCTGATCTTCACTATATGGTTTCAGGTCCTTTTGACGGTGTGCTTTGCCTCCGATAGTCTTTCTATTCCTTCCATCTATCCATCTTTTCTAACTGCTTATGATATTGATCAGGGCTTGCCTATATCTTGTGTAAATAAAATAGTCGTCGATAAAAAGGGGCGTATTTGGTTGAATCCATGCCCTATTTATTTTGAAGATCAGGAGATTAGCTTTTATCAATTCGATGGCAAAAATTCTTATGAAGTTCCCATTAAACTACTTGATGGCTCCATCAGTTCTGACACCTGGTTTGTCAATGGCATCACACAAAATGGTCTGATTTATGGAAGTCCTTCCAATAAAACTCAAGCCTTTTTCCTCAATCCTGACACTCATGAGACAAGAGTTTTTTCTTTCTCCTCCAAAGAACGTATCATAAATTTAGTAGCGAATAAAGACCATACGATATTTGCAATTACTAGAGCTGAAGGTACTTATTCTATTTATGAACTGTCTTTCTACGAAAAAACTTTTCTTACCTCCGTTAATAAACTAGAAATCAGACGTCATTATGTACTGCCCACCATTCCCACCATAAATACCAATGGCAAGATTTGGTTTCTTCACCAAAATATTGGCTTTCTTAGTGTGGATACAGTCACTAAAGTCTCTAAGGAATATCGCTGGGAAGACCTTTTGGGCCATAAAATACCAGATTATTTGGAGTTGTCTACCAATGAAGAATTTATAAAAATGAACGTTGATGGGAAAGGAAATTTGATCTTTTATATTGAAAATAAAAAACGGTTTTTCCATTTTGATACACAGGCGGAAGAATTGACCCTTCATCGCAAACTCAATTCTCAACTTGATAAAATTGCCAGATTCAGGGTTACCAATGTTAACTTTTTTTCGGATGCTCAAAAAAATCTCCTTACCGAAATCAGATATGATCAAAGCCCTGGTACGGTGCATGTTGAGGAAGATATATCCCATCTTTTATTAGACAAGAATGACCAACTTTTTAATTACAATCCCATAATAAGTCAATCGAGGGAAATTAGCAGATTCAGGCGTGATTTTATTAGGGATGTCAATAGTCCTGACTTTAAAAAAGAGATCATCATTGCTTCAGGAGGAGGTCTGGTGACGGCAGATATCCAAGCCGATTTACCCATCATTTCCCTTCTTGAAAAATGGCCGTCGCGAGCAATCGTCCAAATCGATGAAGACCTTCTATGGGTAAAAAGTGATAAAAGAAAGATAGCAAAAGTCAATATGGGGAGCAGGAAAACTTCTGAATTTTTGCCATTTGAAATTTGCAAGTCAGAATTTAACATTAAGGCTTTTTCAAAATTAATCAATAAGGATAAAAAGGTAGTTTGGTTTCCAACAAGGGATGGGGATTTATATTCTTATCAAGTAAATGAGCAAAGCTGTACAAAATTTCCAGTTGGTCCAGAATTCGAAAAATTTGACTTCATTAATGATAAGGAAGTTGCTCTGGTTAGTCTGGAGCATGAAGTTTTCATCTATAATCTCGAGCAAAAAAAAGTAAACCCATTCCTTCAAAACGGAAACCCTCTAAACATAGGTAAAGTAGCTAATGATGTGTATTGTGATACCAATGGATTCATTTGGATTCCCAGTCTAAATGGACTGTGGAAAGTGGATCCTCAATCAAACACAGCTACTCGTTTAGGTAAAGAGCAAGGCTTTACGGATGATCAATTTTTGTGCATTTATGAGGACAGGAAAGGAAGATTATGGCTCGGTACTTTTAATGAAGGTATTCAAATGTATGATCCAAAGGATGGCAGCATTAGGATCATTAATGAAAATGATGGCCTTTCCAATAATTCGGTGGCAGGTATTTTATCGGATCAGGATGGAGATCTTTGGTTATCTACTTTTGATGGAGTTACGGTTATTTCCAAAGAAGGCGATGTATTGTTTGAGTTAAATGAAAAAGACGGTATTTCACACAAAGAATTCAATCGTTATTCTTATGCAAAAACCTGGGATGAGAAGATAATTTTTGGAGGTATTGAGGGCATCAATATTTTTGAGCCTCAAAAAATTAAACAGTTTTATCTGCAAAAAAAAGATCTCAATATTTATATTTCTGAAATTGGTTTTTTTAATAAAAAAACAGACAGTTCTATTACCCTTAGAAGTGGCTTTGATCAATTAGAAGAAATAAACTTACCTCCTACTCATCGTTACCTAACTTTAGATTTTGCACTGTCTGATTATATGAATCCTGAGAAAATGACTTTTTCTTATCGTATCGAGAAGAAAAAGGCCAAAAAGGTAGTTGAAGAGGAGGATCTTTGGATTTCTATCGGAGCCAATTCAAATTTAACGCTCACTGACTTGCCCGTTGGGAAATTTACCCTCTTTATAAAAGGTAGTAATTACAAAGGCCAATGGACCGAACAGCCCCTTGCCATTCCAGTCAAGGTAAACCCATTTTTTTACAATACCTGGTGGTTTTATCTCTTATGTAGCCTTCCCTTTCTAATCGGCGCTTATTTTTGGTATCAGCGATTGATTACGGAGAAAAAAAGATTGGAAGCGGAAGTTAATAAACGTACCCTTCAAATTGTAAAAGACAAAGAACTAATCGAAGAGCAGGCAGCCAAGCTATTGGAATTAGATGAGATGAAATCCCGATTCTTCACCAATATCTCTCACGAATTCAGAACCCCGCTTACCATCATTTCCGGAATGATCCCTCAGATGGAAAACAACCCGGATCAATGGATGACAAAAGGAATGGAACTCATCCGAAGAAATAGCAATCACCTTTTATCCTTAATCAACCAAATACTTGATTTAAGAAAACTAGAATCGGGGGCTCTCCAAGCCAATTTTATTCAATCAGATATCATACCCTATTTACACTATATAGCCGATTCTTTTAAGGCAGTAGCACTGTCAAAAGGAATCAAACTTCATATCCTATCTCAAAAAAAGGAGTTGGTGATGGATTATGATCCGGATAAAATGATGCATATTTTATCCAATCTTCTATCCAATGCCCTCAAATATACCTCCTCAGAAGGCGACATCTATTTACAAATTAATCAAAACCGGGAAGCCAATATTGATCAACTGGAATTAGTAGTCAAGGATACGGGCCAGGGCATACGGAAGGAGCATCTTCCTTTTATTTTCGATCGATTTTATCAGGTGGAAGACCTGGCCTCCCAAAAACCCCAGGGATCGGGAGTAGGGCTGGCCTTAACCAGAGAATTGGTCCAGTTATTAAACGGACAAATTATAGTGGAAAGTGAGTGGGGTCATGGTACCAGTTTTACTTTGTATTTCCCAATTACTCACAAAGCCAGATTTCAGGAAAACCAACCAAAATTGGAAGAGATCAACCATGAGGAAATGCCTGTTACAGAAAATACCTTAATAAATGGCACAGAAGAAATAATAGCTGCTCCCATAACAATAAAGAGTCATTCTTCTGATCTTGATTCTCTACCTTCTTTACTTATTGTGGAGGATAATCCAGAAGTCAGACTTTATCTTACCGCCTGTCTGGCTAAAGATTATAATCTTTTGATGGCAGAAAACGGTCAGGAAGGAATTGATTTAGCCATTGAAAAAATACCTGATCTCCTTGTGAGCGATGTGATGATGCCTATAAAAAATGGCTTTGAATTATGTGATACCCTAAAAAATGACGAACGGACCAGTCATATCCCCATTATTCTACTTACGGCAAAAGCAGATTTTGATTCTAAATTAAGTGGTTTAAAGAAGGGGGCTGATGCCTATTTAACCAAACCATTTCAGGAAGAAGAACTTTTGGTAAGGTTGGAACAGCTGTTGATTTTGAGAAATAAATTACACGAACGATATAAAAATCAATTGGGAATAGATGCGCTACCTTCCTCACCCAATCATTCCATGGAAGATGCCTTTATGCAAAAATTCCACCAATTGGTAATTGATCATATTACCGAAGAAAATTTTGGGGTTGTTCAATTGTGTCGGCTGATGAGCATCAGTCGCTCTCAACTTCATAAAAAAATAAAAGCAATAACTGGCCAATCAACTACTGCCTTGGTTCGTTCCATCCGCCTAAACAAAGCCAAACAATTGCTTCAAACCACCGACTTAAACATCTCCGAAGTCGGTTATGAAGTCGGTATTAACAATCCTGCCTACTTTTCTCGCATTTATTCCGAAGAATTTGGCGAAGCTCCACGTGAAACACGCAAATAACTAACAATCAGATACTTGAACCAAAAAACTTTACCTGTTGTGCACAATAGGTAAAGTTTTTTTTTGTCCAGGAAACATCTGGTAAAGTCTTATCTACAATGGGTAAAGCACTTCTTTCCAGGGCCTCCCACCTTTGTAAGGCCAATTAAATTATGTAAAGAAATGCAATCTCTAACTTCCATTATCCAACAATCACTGCTGCCTCAACTAACCACCATCCTAAGGAAACCAAGCCAGGGGTGGTTGAGAAAACACTTGCCCAAAAAAGCAGGGGTATGTGGTCTTCATATAGCTTGTGGAAGTGGCGAAGATACTTTTCTAATTGCCTCATTGCTGAACCAAACTTATTGTCTCCACGGGATTGATGAAAATAAGGTCTTGATTGAAGATGCTAAGCATGCCAAAGAAGTTGGGGAATGGGATCAAGTCAATTTCTTAAATACCTGTCCTTCTACCTGGAAGCCAGAAATGAAGTATGATTTTGTCTATAGCCGGATTTGGAAGACGGATTTATTAAAACAGACAGGCTTCCTAAAAAATACCAGAAACAATTTGAAAGAGGATGGAAAATTTATTCTGGAACTAATACAATTTTCAGGCTTCTCTGCCTTTCCCTATCATCCGGCTTTTTCCAGATCAGCAGAGTTAATCTTAAAAACTGAACAGTGCCTTACCAATACTTTGGGACTTACAGAAAAGTACACTGATTTACTTCAGAGTCATGGCTTACGAATTTTAGAAATCAACTATTCTCCTCCAGCATTTATAGAAAAAAAAGACAAAAAGATCCTGTCCCAAATACTCGCAACATTTGAAGAAAAACTACTACAGCTGGGTTTAGTGACGAAGGAGGAATTGGATTCGCTCCTCTATCAACTTAAACGATACGAAACCAGGGGAGATTCCCTGATCAGCAGGCCCGGGGTGTATCAGATTTTAGCAAGCAGATGACTTAAGGAAAATCCCTCAAATACTCGAAAACAATTTATTAATCTTCATTCTAATCAAAATGAAAAATTTACACATCAATTATTGTTTCATACTCCTATTCAGTTTTTTATTATTACACACACAGCAGCAAATACAAGCCCAGGATACTTTGGCGATGACCTTTGATGAGCGCAAAAAGGTGGAAGGCTTCAGTTTTAAAAATTTTAAATATGAGGATAAAACGCAGGCTATATATCCACTTGAAGCAAATGTCAATATGGACCCGTCTGTCATTACTAAAGATGAAGGCTGTTTTAATTTAATTAGTTTTGAAAGAAGGAAAGGTGGTGGTGGTACCTGGAGGGTTTGGGATAATACGGGCCGTGAGAAATTTTTTAAAGCTAGAGGTGGAACACTCACTTTAAACTGGGAAAAGATTCAGTGGATTAAGTTTAAACTGGATGACCCTGGAAGCGGAAATCCCAATAACACCTGGGACCTGGATAGCATCGTATATACTATCCCGGTGGTAATATCTGCTTCTAAACCTAGCCTAAGCCTAAATAAATCAGAAATTTGTGAGGGAAAATCTGCTACCCTGACTATCAGTGGAGAGTTTAATGATGCTTCAGAATGGGAAGTGTACGAAGGAAGTTGCGAAGGAGAGCTCTTAGGTACAACCTCTGGAAATAGCTTTAAGGTAAGCCCAACTACTACAACTACCTATTATGTTAGGGGAGTGGGAGTCTGTCCACCTCCAGGTGAGTGTAGTGATCCCATTACCCTTACCGTAAAAAAACATTCTACTCCTTTTACGAGCGTTTCACCTTCTGCTCCCAGCATATGCCCAGGTGAGGAAATATTTTTAGAACCAGCTGGTGGAATCGCCGGAGCCGGGGCTGAAGCAAAGTGGTATACTGGCCCCAACGGAACAGGAGCCAATATTCCAACAATAGATCAAGCAGGCCGCATTAAAGTTGCCCCTATCCAAAATACAGTCTACTATGTCAGAAGAGAAGGAGATTGTAATACGACTACTGATTTTGCTTATATAGTGGTGGTTGCTAATGCTATTCTTGAACATCCCAGCGATGTGTTCGGATGCATCGATGGAGCCGCCTCATTTAAGGCAACAATTAGTGGTGATGTTATAAGAACCTACCAATGGTCCTACTCTTCTGATAATGGAAACACTTGGAATACCCTGAATGAAGGTGGGGCTGCACCCTCGGTCACCGGTGCTAAATTGCCAATACTATATTTGATCAATATCCCTGCCTCTTGGGATGGATACTTGTTTAGACTAACCGCCTCTGCAGACTGTGCCATTGTTGAAAATGTAACCAGCAACAGCGCCCAACTCAGTCTAGGTATCAGCCCGACACTCATTGAAAGCCCTGATCATTCTACTACATGTGCCAAAGGTAAAGTTAGCTTTACGGCCTCCTTTGAAGATGCCACCAGTTTGCAATGGCAGCAATCAAATGATAACGGAAGTACCTGGGCGGATATGTCCAATTCAGAAAGGGTTTCTGGGGTAAATACAGTTACCCTTAGCATTCAGAATATACCTGGCTATTTTTCCGGCAGGCGTTATCGCTTGAAGGCCACCAATTGTATGAACGTCTTTAGTGATGTTGCTATCCTGACGGTTGAAAATTCCCCTACCCCGAGTGCTCACCCTTCTGGGCAAAAAATAATCGACGGACAAACCGCTGCCTTCGCAGCAGGATTCAATGGTGCACTTTTTATCAAATGGGTATACACAAGCGATAATGGAAAGACCTGGACTCCTTTACAGGATGGTGGGACCAATCCGACTATTGCAGGTTCTGGTACCAATTCTCTAGTTTTAATCAATGTACCCCTTTCCTGGAATGGAAGAAGGTTTGCCCTTAGGGGAATAAATTCTATTTGTCCTCCAACTTATACCGATCCTGCCCTTCTTAGTTTTATAGAATGTGATCCACCAACGGTTGAGGAGCATCCCTCTAGAGCTACTACCTGTAGAGATGGAAATGCAAGCTTTAGCGCAACTTTGACAGGAGATAATCCAATAAACTTTCAATGGTCTTATTCTACAGATAATGGAAACAGCTGGAGCGATCTGGAAAATGGAGGAACTGCTCCCAAAGTATCCGGTGCTAAAACTTCCACCCTTGATTTGTCAAATATCCCTGCCTCCTGGGATGGTTTCTTGTTTAGAATGAACGGCTCAAGTGATTGTGAACTACCAAAAAAAGTCAGATCTGATAATGCCAAACTGAAAGTATGGGCTGATCCAGAAATATCTGTTCCAAGCTCCCCCATATTTTCCTGCAATGGTGAGCCAGTTGTCTTTACTTCTCAACTTAATTCCAACGTAGGTAATGATATATCTTATCGTTGGCAAGAATCAAGTGACGATGGGAATACCTGGCAAGATGTAAATGACGGAGGAGATATTTCTGGATCCTTTACTAAGGAACTCAGTTTTTCAAATGTCCCAGCCTCTTTTTCCGGAAAACAATACCGCCTGGCTGTCTTTTCTTGCGAGGAAACTTTTTATAGCGCTAGCATTTTACTCCTGGTTAATACTACTACTGTTCATCCGACAGATAAGAGTGTTGTAAAAAATGGAAATACTGGTTTTTCAGCAGAATTCCAATATGCCGAAGAGGTCAATTGGGAATATACCACTGATGGAGGGAATACCTGGAATACTTTGACTGATGGAGGTAGCGAACCCCTCATTGAAGGAGTCACCACCAATACCCTCAAGCTAAATAATGTACCCCTTTCCTGGGATGGAAGAGAATTTGCCCTAAAGGGAAAAAACCCTGCATGCGATCCGACTTATACCAACCTTGCTCTTCTAGAGGTGGAGGATTGCGATCCGCCCACTGTTGATGAACAGCCCTCTGATGTGACAATTTGTGCTGAGGAGTCAACCTACATTCAGTCGTACTTTTCTGGAGCTACTAGTTTTCGATGGCAAGGATCAGATGATAATGGTGCTACCTGGACAGACATATCCGATGGCGATTATAAGGGAATAGACATTTTGGGTGCACCTACTGAGGCAATCTTATTAGGTTTTGTGCCTGCATCAGCCTCCGGGATGCAATTTCGTCTGAAGGCCACCAATTGCAGCGAAACCGTTTACAGCTCTGTAGCTACGCTTACGGTAATTAAAATACCTGTAGCAAATCTCCATCCTACAAATGTGACTGTAGGAAAAGATGCTAATATCCAATTTACCGCGGGATTTGATGATGCCGATGAACTTAATTGGGTATACACTGCTGATCATGGTGTCACTTGGACTACATTGACTGACGGGGGAAGCAAGCCACAAATTTCTGGTGCAACAACCAATACCTTAAATTTAGATGGTATCCCCACCTCCTGGAGTGGAAGACAATTTGCTCTCATTGCCAAAAACTCCCTTTGTCCAAGCACAGTTTATACCAAGCCAGCCTTATTAAAAGTAACAAATTCTGCTCCGGTAGCTAAGTGCCAGGATATTACAGTTTATATGGAGGATTGTGTGGCAAGTATTGTTGCTAGTCAAATCGATAATGGTTCTTATGATCCCGATGGAGACGAATTGACTAGTATAACAATAAACAAAAATGTCTTTAACATTGAAAAATCTTTTACTGTAAAACTAACCGTGAGCGATGGAGAATTATCAGATGAGTGTATTGCTACGGTATTGGTAAAGGATAAAATACCCCCTGTGGCAATGTGTAAAGATGTTACCCTAAATCTTAATAAAAATGGAGAGGTAATAATCAACCCCATGAAAATCGATAATGGTTCTTATGATAATTGCCAAGGTATTAAGGTAAAGTTTACAACTAGTGAATTTAAACTTAATTGCTCTAAAATCGGGCCAAATACAATCACCTTAACGGTGCAAGATCAATCTGAAAACAAAAATTCTTGCGAGTCCATCGTTTATGTGGAGGATAATATGGCACCCGTTCCTGATCAAAGTACGCTGCCTTCCATTGAATTGGATTGTTCATCTAGCCTGGTTCCTCCTACTGCTACTGATAATTGCGCAGGAGCTATTATAGCAACTACAGATGACCTTTCTACCTTTTCCACAATTGGAACTCATATCATCACCTGGATTTATGATGATGGCAATGGTAATATTGAAACACAGACACAAACTGTTATTATTAAGGACAATTCTAAGCCGGTACCAGATGTCTCTAATCTGCCTACTGTTACATTAACATGCTCAGAAAGTGTTTCACCTCCTACTGCAACTGATAATTGTGAAGGATTAATTACTGCAACTACTACCGACCCCACTAGTTTTTCTGTTCAAGGAAACTATACCATCACCTGGATTTATGATGATGGCAACGGCAATATCGAAACACAAACACAAACGGTTATGGTGGTGGATAATTCTAAACCAGTGCCGGTTGTTTCTACTTTGCCTACTATAACTGGAGAATGTTCGGTTACAATTGCTAATCCTCCTACGGCTACCGACAATTGTGATGGAAACCTTATCCAGGGTACTACTTCAGATCCACTATATTATGATCAACAAGGCCAGTACACCATCACCTGGACTTATGATGATGGAAATGGAAATATTGAAACGCAGACCCAAACGGTGATCGTAGAAGATTTGACCAAACCGGTGCCAGATGAGGTTAACTTACCCAATGTAACTGGTGAATGCTCAGCTACTGTATCTGCTATACCTACTGCTACGGATGCTTGTGAAGGTACAATTGTGGGTACTACTTCAGATCCACTGTTTTATGATCAGCAAGGCCAGTATACCATCACCTGGACTTATGATGATGGAAATGGAAATATTGAAACGCAGACCCAAACGGTGATCGTAGAGGATTTGACCAAACCGGTGCCAGATCTGAATTCTTTACCAGATCTTACTGCTGAATGCGCTGTGAGCCTTTCTTCTGCCCCCACAGCCACGGATAACTGCACAGGTACTATAATAGGCACTACCACCGATCCCCTGTCCTACAGCTCCCAGGGAACTCACACTATTATCTGGACTTTTGATGATGGTAATGGAAATGCAGTCACCCAAACACAAACCGTGATCATCAAGGATGTCACTGCTCCTGTGCCGGATGTAGCTACCCTGCCTACCATCACCGCATCTTGTGAAGCAGGTCTCGAACCTCCTTTTGCAACCGATAATTGTGTGGGGCAGGTCGTCGGTACTACTTCTGATCCGCTTTACTTTGATAAAGAAGGGACTTATACTGTTACCTGGATTTTTGACGATGGAAATGGAAATTCTTCCTCCCAAGATCAAACCATTGTCATTATGAATGATGCAACTCCAGTTCCTGATCGAAATAATCTTCCAACTCTTAGAGCTCAGTGTGGACTTACCGTTTCTCAGGTCCCAACCGCTTCAGATCACTGTGGAGGAACCATTGTTGCCACCACTTCTGATCCTTTGACCTATAATACCCAAGGTACTCACCTCATCACCTGGACTTTTGATAACGGCAATGGGAATACTGCTACTCAAACTCAACAGATCATCATTCGAGATACTAAAGCACCTGTGCCAGACAGAGCTAATCTGCCTGCCCTGGGAGGAAGTTGTTCATTATTGATCACCAATTTCCCTACGGCTACTGATAATTGCGCGGGTTCAGTTACGGCTACTACTGACAGTCCGCTTGAATTTGATCAGGAAGGCACTTATGCAATCATTTGGAATTATGAGGACGGAAATGGAAATACCTCCTCCCAAACTCAATGGGTCATCATCAGTAGTGATGCTGAACCAACAGCTGAATGTAAAAACATCTCTGTGGCTTTAGGAACTAGTAATCAGGTGAACATCAAGGCTGTAGATATTGATAAAGGCTCTTATGATGAATGCGGCACCGTTACTCTACTCATCAGTTCAGCTGGAAGTTCTGTTATTGGCACCGCACTTCCTCCCGCTCCAAGTATGGACTTGTACTGCAAGGATGGAAAAGTGCAGAACCTAATGCTTTCGGTGACTAATGAAAAAGGAAATACCGCCTATTGTCAGGCTACCGTATTCCTTGAGGGAGCCGATAGTGATAATGATGGCATTTTAGACCAATGCGACAACTGCTCGGATACCTACAATCCGGATCAGGAGGACAGTAATAATAATGGTACCGGAGATGCCTGTGAAGAATCCACCGATCCAGGTACCGACCCAGGATCTTGGGAAGGTTGGAGTTTGAAAAAGCAAGGAAGTGATCAAACCAAGCTTATCACTGAATTGAGGGCTTTCCCCAATCCATTCCAGGAAGAAGTCAATTTGAGTTTCAATCTGAATCAGGAAGAAAGAACTACAGTTGAAATCTTCAACATCCAGGGACAAAGAGTGCATACCCTATTATCAGAAATAGCACCAAGAGGAGAGCATCGTGTCCAGTGGGATGGAAAAGATCAAAATGGACAGCCCATGCCAGCAGGTATTTATCTGATAAGGTTGAGGGCTGGAAAGGCGCTGATTAATCAGAAGGTGGTCTTGCAGAGATAAGTGGTGAAATGGTTAAGACATGTCATGTCTAGACATGACATGTCTTAACCATTTCCCCTCAATGCCCATAAAACCAGCCGTTTAAGCTATTTCACTCCAGGGGATATCTCCTGATTTTTCGGACATGTCATGTTTAAATATGACATGTCTTCCTTTCCAAGAAGAAGTTTTTATCTTTATTTCAACAAGCGTTTAAACCTTGACTTACGTTAAATAAGCAATAACAGAAATTGATTTCACCATGAAACCCTTGATCTTTTCCATATGGTTTCAGCTTTTCCTGACGGTGTGCCTTGCCTCCGATAGTCTTTCTATACCTTCTTTGTACCCTTCCTATCTAACGGCCTATGACGTAGAGCAAGGTCTGGCTACCTCATGTATAAGTAAGATTACGGTGGATAAAAAAGGACGTCTTTGGTTAAAACCCTGTGAAAGATCCAAGTTGAGCAGATCATTCAACTCTTACTTATTTGATGGGATTAAATCCTATGATATACCATTGCCTCAGTCTGAGGCATCGCCCTGGTATGTAGAAGGTATAACCGACGATGGCTTATTGTTTGGAAAAAATTCAAAAAATTCAAAACCTCCTGAAGTATTTCTTTTGGATCCCGAAACTTATGAACATAAAATTTATACCTTACCTACCAAGGAGAAGATCCTAAATATTTTGCCCGGCAAGGATAATGCTATTTTTACCCTAACCCAAACTGTTGGCCAATATGCTATTTATAAACATTCTCTAAAGGAAGAAACACTCCTTTCTACTTTTCAAAAGCCGGAAATTGTTGGCTCCTATTCACTAGAAGAATTATCAGCAGTTATAGATAAGGGCACCATATGGTTTTTTCATCAACATACTGGTTTGATCAAATATGATATTAACAATAATATATTCAAAGAGTATACCTGGATGGATCTATTGGGTCAAGAAATTCCTAAATGGATAGAAACAAATGTCAATGAATTCCTAAAAATGACAGTGGATCAAAATGGAAATTTAATCTTATATATTGACGAACTTAGAAGTTTTTTCCTCTTCGATACCCGATCTGAAAAAATAAATCCCTATCCCTTATTAAATACTCAATTAGCCCAACTTCCCATTCGCAAAATTTTTCGAGTATTTTTTCATAGGGATACTAAAAAAAATATTCTCATCAAAATCCGGTACAATAAAAACCAGGATAAAAATATATTTAGAGCTACTGAATCTTTTATACTATTGGATAATAATGATCAATTATATGACTACGCCCCCATTGTCAATCAATCTGTTCAAAATAGCAGGTTTAATACTAACCAAATAAGGGGTGTTTATAGTGCCAATTTTAAAGAAGAAGTCCTTTTGGGAATGAATGCTGGTTTGGTTAAAACAGAGATCCAGGCTGATTTGTCCATTGTTTCTCTTTTGGAAAAATGGCCTTCGCGAGCAATGGTTCAGCTTGATAAAGATCGTATATGGCTTAATGGAGAATCAAAAAAATTTGGACAAATTGATATTTCAAAACAAAAAATGGTCTTGGAGGATCTTTTTGACATTTGTAATAAAGATATTATTATTCCAACCTTTGCTAAATTTATCAATAGGAACCGGCAAGAAATTTGGTTCCCCACCAGAGATAGTGCTTTGTATTCTTACCAAATCAAAGAGCAGAAATGCACAAAATATCCGATTGGTCTGCGTTTTCACAAATTTGATTTCATCAATGAAAATGAGATAGCCCTGGTTGGCTTAAAAGGGGGGCTTTTTATTTATAATCTGAAACAAAAAGAATTAAGGCCTTTTCTTCATCAAGGCCAGGCACTAAAAATAGAAGGCCTAATGGGTGACGTTTATTGTGATAAAAAGGGCGTTTTGTGGATAGCTGCCACAAAAGGACTGTGGCGTATCGATACCCGCTCAGGCGAGGTGGCCCGCTTGGGTCAAAAGGAAGGCTTTGAGGTCGAGCAGTATTTTAGTATCCTCGAAGGGGAAGAGGGAACTTTATGGTTAGGAACCTTGTCTAAGGGTCTTCAAATTTATAATACCGAAAGTGGCCTCCTAAAAGTAATCGATCAAAACACCGGACTATCCAATAATACGGTGGTGGGAATTTTGTCAGATCAAGATGGAGATATCTGGGTCTCTACTTTTAATGGAATAACTGTGCTTTCTAAAACAGGAGAGGTTTTATTTGAAATACAAGAAAAAGATGGCCTTTCTCACAAAGAATTTAATCGTTGTTCTTTTTTAAAAACATGGGATGGCAAACTCATTTTTGGAAATGTAATTGGCATCAATATTATTGATCCTATTAAGGTCAAACAAATTTATACCCAAAAGAAAGCCCCCAAAATTTATTTAACTGAAATCAGCTTTTTTAATAAAAAATTAGGAGAACCCATTATTCTGAGAAAAAACCTGGAAAATACAAACCAAATAAAACTATCTTCTACTCATCGTTATCTCAATTTAGATTTTGCTCTTTCTGATTATCTGAATCCTGAAAAAATAAATTATGCCTACCAAATTCAAAATGCAAAAGAAAAGAAATCAAAAGAAAGGATAGAGGAGGATTTGTGGATAAACATAGGGCCAAAATCAGAATTGACCCTCACCAATTTACCGGTCGGTGAATTTACCATCTTAATCAAAGGGAGTAATCATACCGGAAAATGGACAGAACAACATCTGTCTGTTCAGGTAAAAATATTGCCATTCTTTTATAATACCTGGTGGTTTTATCTGCTGTGCAGCATTCCAATAATTACAGTTTTATTTTTGGGCTACAGACAATTATTTACAGAGAAAAAAAGACTGGAAGCTGAAGTCAACAAACGAACCCTGCAAATAGTCAAAGACAAAGAATTAATAGAAGAACAAGCGACCAAACTGCTTGAAATGGATGAGATGAAATCTCGCTTTTTCACCAATATCTCCCATGAGTTCAGAACCCCCTTGACTATTATTTCCGGGATGGTGCCTCAAATGGAAAACAATCCGGATCAATGGATGAAAAAAGGAATGGAACTCATTCGCAGAAACAGTAACCACTTATTATCCTTAATCAATCAAATCCTTGATCTAAGGAAATTGGAATCTGGTGCGCTCAAACCTAATCTTATTCAGGCAGATATTCTCCCCTACTTGCTTTACATTATTGATTCTTTTCGGGCTATTGCCCAATCTAAAGGAATTAAAATCCACCTGCTTACGCAGCAAAAGCAATTAATAATGGATTATGATCCGGATAAAATGATGCACATTTTGTCCAACCTCCTTTCCAATGCCATAAAATATATACCCGGAGAAGGCGACATTTATATACAAATTGATCAACAAAACCATCAGGAGAAGGATCAACTCCAAATTCTGGTAAAAGATACCGGTCAGGGTATAAAAAAGGAACATCTTCCTTTTATTTTCGATCGCTTTTATCAGGTGGAGGACCTGGCTTCTCAAAAACCTCAGGGATCAGGGGTGGGATTAGCCCTAACCAGAGAATTAGTCAATCTGTTGGATGGGTCCATTAAAGTAGACAGTGAATGGGGGGCAGGAACAACCTTTACCCTCCATTTTCCGATTAGCCAAAAGGCCAGATTACAGGATAACCAAATAGAGGCAAAAGTTAATAATATAGACATTAAGGAAAATACTAATCCGACTATTGTCCCCGCCCCTCCTGTATTTTCTGATCAAAAAATTGAAAATCCTATACTCACAAAAAATACAGCTGCAGAGGCCTCCTTACTGATTGTAGAAGACAATCCGGAAGTTAGGCTCTATCTCACCGCCTGCCTGGCTAAAGATTATGAACTACTGATGGCAGAAAATGGCCAGGAAGGTATTGACCTGGCCCTTGAAAAAGTTCCCGACCTCATTGTAAGCGACGTAATGATGCCCATAAAAGATGGTTTCGAATTATGTGATACCCTCAAAAATGATGAACGCACCAGCCATATCCCAATCATTTTACTAACAGCAAAAGCAGATTTTGACTCCAAAATTAGCGGTCTAAAAAAAGGTGCTGATGCTTATCTGACCAAACCATTTCAGCAAGAAGAATTATTGGTAAGGCTAGATCAATTGCTCATTCTAAGAAATAAATTGCAAGAAAGATACAAAAATCAATTAGAGGCGATCTCCCTGCCATCTTCGCCGGAACATGCCATAGAAGATGCCTTCATCGAAAAATTCCGCAAGCTTATTTTAGATAATATAACCGAAGAAAATTTTAGTGTTGTGCACATCTGCAGGGCCTTAAAAATTAGCCGCACCCCCCTGCATAATAAAATTAAAGCACTGACGGGCTTATCTACCACCGCATTTGTTCGTTCCATCCGCTTACAAAAGGCCAAACACCTGCTTCAGACTACCGATTTAAACGTTTCTGAAGTGGGTTATGAAGTTGGAATCAACAATCCGGCCTATTTTTCACGCATCTATTCTGAAGAATTTGGCGAAGCTCCCGCAAGAACACGCAAGTAACTAATAATCAAACACTTGCACTCCTTCTTTTTTTCCATAAAAGAACAATAGGTAAAGTTTTTTTTCCCTTTAAGAACATTCAGTAAAGCCAAAAGAACTTCTGGTAAAGCACTTCTTTACAGAGCCTCCCACCTTTGTAAGGCAATCAAATTTATTCAAAACACTCAACAGCTATTGGCTTCAATTTTCAAAGGTGAAAAACTTAAAAACCTATAAAGAAATGCAATCCCTCAATTCCATCATCCAGCATTCTCTGATGCCTCAGCTAGCTTCCATTCAAAAGGAATCCAGTTTAAGATGGCTGACAAAACATCTTCCCAGGGAGGCTGGAGTAAAGGGCCTTCATGCATTTTGTGGAAACGGTCAGGAAACTTTTCTGATGGGCTCTTTGCTGAACGAGGCCTATAAGCTATACGGTATTGATGAAAATCAAAGCCTGATAAAGAAAGCTGTGGAGGCTAAAGAAGCAGAACAATGGAAACAGATCTATTTTATAAATACCAATCCTTCCACATGGAAATCAGAACAGCAACTTGATTTTGTTTACAGCCGGATTTGGAAAACGGATCTATGGCAGCAGACCAACTTTCTAAAAAATACCAAAAACAATTTGAAGGAAGACGGAAATTTCATCCTGGAATTGATTCAATTTTCTGGTTTTTCTGCCTTTCCCTATCATCCTGTTTTTTCCAGAGCAGTAGAATTAATTGCCAAACTAGAGCAATCCAATAATACAGGAAATACTGAAAAGTGTTTGGATCTACTTCAAGGCTTTGGTTTTCAAATCCAGGAAATCAACTATTCCCCCCCCGCATTTATTGACAAAAAAAACAAAAACATCCTGTCTCAAATACTGGCAACATTCGAAGAAAAACTACTGCAATTAAAATTGGTAAGGAAAGAGGAATTGGAGCCACTCCTTCTGGAACTTCAGCGATATGAAGCCAGCGGAGATACTCTGATCAGCAGGCCGGGGGTGTATCAAATACTTGCAAAAGATTCCCTGTAAAATCTAAATAAACACTCAATTAAAATTATTAGCCATGAATTCATTAAATAACTTTACTTCAATGTTTAAACCGGCAGTCCAAGTTTTCGGGCAGCCATTAAAAAGAACCAAATTTTCCCAATTGGCTTTAAGCCTGTTCCTTGCATTAGGGGTTTTATTTTTCCAAATTCCCATAAATGCACAAAACTTTATCTACGAAGCCTCCTACGAAAGTTTAAAAGTTATTAATAATCAAATTGGCATTTGTTATAATCCTCTAACCTTTCAAGGTACTGCAAAAATGAGCATTTTTGACAATACCGGAGACGAAAATAATCCAGCGTCAGTTACCAGTAAGTGTTACAACAATTTAAATGGAGGGGAATTCATCTCAGATCCTTTTTCCAGAACAGTCAGCGACCCGGATCTTGATCCCACCCAAATCACCTTTTCATTCACCTTTTTTGAAGACGACAATGGAGCATCTTGTGAATTTAATTCGGGGGATGAATGCCTGTTTTCTAGATCCGAGTATATTTACGCAACAGATCCTGATGTTAGAATTGGTCAAAAACAAAGGGAAAGACTCAGGAGTAAACATAATATTGGCGATTTCCGTGATGGATGGGCTGTAGATTTAGTTTACACATGGAATTATGTTGAGGTTTTAGTACCAGATATACGACAAAGAGATATTACTACAGTTTCAGAAGGGTGTTGTACTAAAATCCTTGGATTAAACTCTACACAGAGTAATGTATCCTGGTATTGGCAGAATTCTGTAAATGAACTAAATTCATCATCATCCAGAAATTCCCGCTTTGGTTTATTTACTGTCTGTCCAGATTTTTCAGGCCAGGAATCCAAAATTGTTTATCTACGTGCCAGAGGAGACCGAAATGATAAATGGTCTGCCCCCTTAGCCGTAACCATATTTTTCCCAGTCATTCCCGTGGAGGTTAGTTTATCTACTTCTCCGGTTAATTGCTATGAAGATTTTTCCCAGCTAACTGCCAATACAATCCCTTTTAATCCTTTTCCTTGTACCTATGTCTGGGAAATAAGCCTGGATGGCGGAACTACTTTCGAAATTTTGGAAAAAACTTCCTCCAATGTTTATGATGCTCCCCGTCTCACAAAAACCGCATGGTATCGTGTAAGCATTGAATGTGAAGGCTCTTATTGCTCTTCAGCTCAGTCGGATATAGTAAAGGTTGAATTTTATTCCGGTAATACTTTAAAAACTCAGAATATTACCGTCCAACTAGATGAAAACGGCACGGTTACCATCGATCCTAATGATATCATTACTAGCACCAGCAACTTTCCTTGTGGCATTAGCTCCATTCAAGTGTCACCCAATACCTTTGGATGTGAAAATATAGGTATTAACGATGTAGTTATTACCATCGTAGATAATTATGGCTTCCCAATTAGCAAGCTTGTAACAGTTACTGTAGAAAACAATCTCCCCCTAGTAGCCAAATGTAAGGATGCTACTATTCAACTTTTCAAAGGGTTCGCTTTTCTTTCTCCAGGGTTGATTAACGACGGAACTTCTGATAACTGTGGAACTGCATTAACAAGTGTTTTCCCCGTTTCTTTTACCTGCGCTAATGTCGGTGAAAATACAGTCACTTTATCCGCTACAGATTTAAATGGCAATAGCAGTTCTTGTACCGCTACGGTAACCGTCCAGGACGTAACGCCTCCTAAAGCCAAATGCCGGGATATCACCATCCAACTCGATGCCACAGGTAAGGCTACCATAGGTGTTTCAGATGTTAATAATGGTTCCTCGGATGACTGTAGTATCCAGTCCCGCTCCATTGATAATGATGCTTTTACCTGTGCCGATGTAGGTGCTGCCAGAACAACCACACTCACCGTTGTAGATGTCGCTGGTAATGTATCTGCCTGTTTAGCTAATGTTACCGTTCAGGATATTACGCCTCCAATAGCACTTTGCCACGAAGTCACTGTCCAATTGGATGAAACAGGGAATGCAAGTATTGATGTAGCAGACATTGACAATGGGTCGAATGACGCCTGCGGAATCCAATCGCTTTCCATAGATAATGATGCTTTCACCTGTGCCGATATAGGTGCTGGCACTACCACTACTCTCACTGTTGTAGATGTTAACGGGAATGTAGCTACTTGTACATCAAATATAACAGTTGAGGATAATACGCCTCCTGTAGCACTGTGTAAAGCAGTCATCGTGCAGTTGGATGCCAATGGCGTAGGTTCCGTTACAGCTGCAGAATTTGACGATGGCTCTTCTGATGCCTGCGGGCCTCTTAGCTTTGCTTTTTCTACTGGCACAGATCAACTTAATTTTGATTGTAATGCACACGGTATCGAGACTATTATTGAAGTAGTTGTTACAGACGGTTCCGGAAATTCAAGTACTTGCGAAACGTCTGTTACTGCAGTGGACAATATTGCTCCGGTAGCCAATTGTAAAGATGTAACCATTACCCTCGATGAAAATGGCCAAGGTAGTTATTCCGCTGACATCATCAATGACGGCTCAACTGATAATTGTGGCTTACAACAATTCGGCGCAGTAAAATTTGTCAGCTGTGAAGATATTGGCACCTCCCAAGCCACTTTTACTGCTGTTGATCTGGCTGGTAATAAAAATTCTTGTACTGGAAATATTACCATTGGTGACTATACTGTTCCTGTAACTCAGTGTAAGGCTGTCACCGTACAGTTGAATGCCAATGGTGAGGGTTCTGTTACAGCAGCAGAATTCGACAATGGATCTACTGACGCTTGCGGGCCTCTTAGCTTTGCTTTTTCTACTGGCACAGATCAGCTCAACTTTGATTGTAATGCACACGGTATCGAGACTATTATTGAAGTAGTTGTTACAGACGGTTCTGGAAATTCAAGTACTTGCGAAACGTCTGTTACTGCAGTGGACAATATTGCTCCGGTAGCCCTTTGTAAAGATGTAACCATTACCCTCGATGAAAATGGGCAGGCTAGTTATCCCACTGAGATCATCAACGATGGTTCTTCTGATAATTGTGGCTTACAACAATTTCCGGCAGTAAGATTTGTCAGCTGTGAAGATATTGGAACCTCCCAGGCCACCTTTACTGCTGTTGATCTGGCTGGTAATAAAAACTCGTGTACTGGAAATATTACTATTGTTGACAATACTGCTCCCGTAGCGCTGTGTAAGGCTATCACCGTGCAACTTGATGAAACCGGGAATGCAAGTATTGATGCAGCAGATGTTGATAATGCCTCAACTGATGCCTGCGGTATCCAGTCACTTTCTCTTGATAATAATACTTTCACCTGTGCAAATGTGGGGATTCCCAATACGACTACCCTCACCGTCGTAGATGCTAATGGAAATGTGTCTACTTGTACTTCTAATGTGACGGTAGAGGATAACACCCCTCCTTTAGCCAACTGCAGAAATGCAAGGGTTCGTCTGAATCAAAATGGAACCGGTAGGATACGAGCCCAAAACCTTGGTGTGAGATCTACTGATGCCTGTGGCCCACTTTCATTTACTTTTGATAATGGCACTATTCGAAGAGAATTTGATTGTGGTGATATTTCTCAACAATTTGACCTTGTTGTGCTCGTAACTGATGCCAATGGCAATCAAAGCAGTTGTATCTCTACTGTTACTGTTCTGGATATTATCCCTCCCGTAGCACATTGTAAAGCAGTAACCGTGCAGCTGGATAACAATGGAGTAGGTTCTATTTCAGCAGAAGATATAAACGATGGTTCGAGTGACAATTGTGGGGGCCTCAGCTTTGCCTTCGCTGACGGTTCCGATCAACTCAACTTTGATTGTAATGGTCTCACTGACATGCCTCAGGTAGTGCTGGTCGTCTCGGATCCTTCCGGAAATTCAAGTACCTGTGAAGCGAGTGTCACTGTGGTAGATAATATTGCTCCTGTGGCTAATTGTAAAGATGTAACCATTACCCTCGATGAAAATGGTCAGGCTAGCTATCCTGCTGAGATCATCAACGACGGTTCTTCTGATAATTGTGGCTTACAACAATTCCCTGCCCTAAAATTTGTTAGCTGTGAGGACATTGGTACCTCCCAGGCTATCTTTACTGCTGTTGATCTAGCCGGTAATAAAAATTCTTGTACTGGGAATATTACTATTGTTGATAATAGTGCTCCAGTAGCACTTTGTAAAGCAGTAACCGCGCAGCTGGATAACAATGGAGTAGGTTCTATTTCAGCAGAAGATATGGACGATGGTTCGAGTGACAATTGTGGGCCACTCAGCTTTGCCTTCGCTGATGGTTCCGATCATCTCAACTTTGATTGTAATGGTCTCACTGACATGCCCCAGGTAGTGCTGGTCGTCTCGAATCCTTCCGGAAATTCAAGTACCTGTGAAGCGAGTGTCACTGTTCAAGACAATATTGCTCCTGTGGCTAATTGTAAAGATGTAACCATTACCCTCGATGAAAATGGCCAGGGTAGTTATCCTGCTGAGATCATCAACGACGGTTCTTCTGATAATTGTGGCTTACAACAATTCCCTGCCCTAAAATTTGTCAGCTGTGAGGACATTGGAACTTTTCAAGCCACCTTTACTGCTGTTGATCTGGCCGGTAATAAAAATTCTTGTACTGGGAATATTACTATTGTCGATAATAGTGCTCCCGTAGCACTTTGTAAAGCCATCACCGTGCAGTTGGATGACAATGGGGAAGGCTCTATTACAGCAGAAGATATAGACGATGGCTCTACTGACGCTTGTGGCATAAGTAGTATAGCCTTGGATGTTTCCAGTTTTGATTGCTCAAATATCGGAGAGAATGCCGTCATCCTTACTGTAACGGATAATAATGGCAATTCCAGCTCTTGTACAGCGCTTGTAGATGTTGAAGATAATCAAGCTCTTGACATCAATTGCCCCTCTGATATCGTGGTGGATAGTGATCCAAGTCTTTGTGGGGCAGTAGTTGATTTCGATATAACCGCCACTGATAATTGTTTGGCGAGCATAAACCAGGATTTTGGCCTCAGCAGTGGGTCTATCTTCCCGATCGGTGTGACGGACCAGCAATTTACTGCAACTGATGCGGCAGGAAACCAGGAAAGCTGTTTTTTCACAGTGGAGGTAATAGATGCAGTAGATCCAGAATCCCTCTCCTCTTATACAGTAATAGGATTCAATGGTATAACTATGCAAGACAATAATGTGCAAAGCGGAGGGGTTGGTGTAACTAATTCTGGTGGCCTTGTTTTACTAGAAAAGGGAACATCCGTTAACTCATTTGTGAAATCTCCTCAACTGGAACTTAAGGATGGAAGTCAGGTGGGAGAGTATTTCTCCGGCAAAGTAAGTACAAGCATTCTCCCAGGCTTTAGATCTGGAAGTTCATGTGGAAATGATGTTAAAGTTTCTGATAATAAGTCCAAAACTTTAGATAAGGCCTGTTATGGAAAAATTGAGGTAGAGAAAAATGCCAGGGTCACTTTCTCTGGACATAGTACTGTGAACATCCAGGAATTTATCCTAAAGGAGGGTTCGGAGATTTATTTCAATCAAAGCACTGATCTTTTGATCAAAAAAGGATTCACTGGAGAAAAAGGTCTGGTGATATCTAATAGCGGATATGAGGTTTGGATCTATGCTAAAGAGGATGTCGTTATCAAAGAAAACAGCCAGGTAAGTGGCAATATTTATACCAAAAAGAAACTAGAGGCTGAGAAAGGCAGCAGCTTCACAGGCTTGTTTATTGCTAATAAAGTCGATTCAAAAGAAGGTGTTACCTGGAATGGAGGGAATGGTTCATGCAGTTCAAGCATAGGAAATAGCTTAATCACTATAGGTAGCGAAACTGGAAAAGTGGATCAACATTTACAGGAATGGAAGGAAACAATTAATCTATCTGCATTCCCTAACCCCTTCCATGAGGTAGTAAACCTTGCCTTTAGTCTGACTCAGGAAGAAAATACGTCTATTGAGATCTTCAATCTGCAAGGGCAAAGAGTTCAGGTATTATTATCAGAAATGTTATCTGCAGGGCAACATCGGATTCAGTGGGATGGAAGTGATCAAAATGGACGAGAGTTATCTTCAGGCGTTTATCTGATCCGATTGAGGTCTGGGAAGGCGCTGATTAATCAGAGGGTGGTGTTACAGAGATAAGTGCTAAAAGTTAAGACATGTCATGTCTAGACATGACATGTCTTAAGCATTTCCTTTCAATGCTTATATAATCAGTCATTTAGGTTATTTCACTTCAGGGGATATGTCCTCATTTTTTGGACATGTCATGTTTAAACATGACATATCTACCTCACTCACTTAAAATTAATAGTCATGAATTTTTCTAAAATAAAA
>JANQPA010000006.1 GCA_028285545.1 Saprospiraceae bacterium
TGTTCCCGTGTTCCCGTGTTCCCGTGTTCCCGTGTTCCCGTGTTCCCGTGTTCCCGTGTTCCCGTGTTCCCGTGTTCCCGTGTTCCCGTTGTTTAGGGAGTGCTTTATTGAAAGTATAGTTGCATATTTGAGTTTTTTTCTCACGCAACTTCCTCCGGTAGTCAGGAATTTCGCTGATTCCTCAAATTTTTCATATCCATATTTGCGAAATTCCTGGCCATCGAAGGTGACGGCGTGCTAAAATAAATAACTATTTGCTCAAATATCCTTGGGACTTAACGTGAACACTTGAACACATGAACACTTGCTAACTAAAAAAAACTGTAACCTAATAATTCATATAGTCGTCAAACCCTTATGTCGGCAAACCCAAGTGATGGTCAGCTAATTGATGCAGTGATCGCAGGCGATCAGGCATCCTATCGTTCTCTGGTAGAACGCTACCAAAACTATATATTTACCATCACTTATAATGTATTAAAAAACAGAGAAGAGGCTGAAGAAGCAGCTCAAGACGTATTTATAAAAGTATACAAGACCCTGAGATCCTTTGAAAGAAAGTCGAAATTTAGTACTTGGCTTTATACTATTGCCTTTAGAACAGCATTAGATTATCAAAAAAAGAAAAAATACAATACTCAATCAATAGATTCAGAGGAGTCATTTCTCCAAATTGAAGACACAAAAAGCCTAAATCCAGATCAAACCATGCATAAAGCAGATCTCAGAGAAAAACTCAAATTGGCTATTCAAAAGCTAAAACCCAATGATGCATCCATCATTACACTATTTTATTTACATGAAAAATCTGTGCAGGAAGTCGCACAAATAATGGATTTAACCGTTTCTAATGTAAAGACTAAATTACATCGATTGAGAGAGTCACTTAGAAAGCAGCTGGAAAATCAATTAAAAACAGAAATTCAGGATTTGCTATGAGTAAGATAAATGAAGACATGTTGTGGAACTATATCGATGGTTCTTGCTCCGATGAAGAGCGGCAGCAAATAGAGCAAGCCCTTGCTGAAGATCCGGAGTTAAAACAAGCACTGGCTGAAAGATTAGCCCTTCATCAGGCCCTTCAAAAAATCGAAGCTGAGGTCCCCTCTATGCGATTCGCGGCAAACATAATGGAGAAATTGCCAAATATCCGCTTTAGCCTACCTCAATTAATTTCACCAAAACAGAAAAGGCGTTTCTTATTGGGCATAGGCGGCATCTCAACCTTAATCCTTGCTCTTGTTTTTAGTCTCCCCGAACAATCTGTCCAGAATGAAAATGGATTGAATACTGAGTATGTCAACCAATGGGTTGAATGGACCACAACGATTATCAACTCCCCTATTACTATGATGGGAGCATGTATTGGGATCAGTTTTATCCTTTTTTCCTATCTAGATAAATATCTTAAAAAGCAGTTTTTGATAAAAAAATCAGTTAAGAGATAGATTATTAATGAAACTCCAGGCGTTCTCCCATTTTTTCTGTATTTAAAATGCCCTCGTGCCAGGCTAAATGCCCACTCACAATAGTGGTATCCACATAGCCTGTAAATTCATGCCCTTCAAATGGAGACCATCCACATTTATACAAGATATTTTCCTTTTGTACTACCCATTTTTTTTCAGGATCAACAATTAGAATATCTGCCCAAAAACCTTCATCCAAATAACCTCTTTTGTTAACTTGAAAGCATTCAGCAGGAGCATGGCACATTTTTTCTGCCACTCTTTCGATACTTATCTTCCCTTGTTGGACAAACTCCATCATTACATTTAGGGTGTGTTGCACCAATGGAACACCAGAAGGTGCTTTGAAGTAGCTTTGTTGCTTTTCCTCCCAGGTATGCGGTGCATGATCAGTAGCTATAATATCCAATCGATTATCCAGCAGTGCTTTTAGTAATGCAGACTGATGTTCCGGGCCTTTTACGGCAGGATTACATTTTATCCCTGAACCATGACGAGCATAATCATCACTATTAAAATACAAATGATGTACGCATACCTCTGAAGTGATGCGTTTATCCTTAAGAGGAATTTCATTTGTAAATAAGTCAAGCTCCTCCGCAGTTGTAATATGCAAAATATGGAGACGAGTATTATAAGCTTTGGCTAATTTTACAGCCATGGAAGAGGATTTATAACAGCCTTCTACCGAGCGGATAATTGGATGCATATGCATGGGTACATCTTCACCATACTTAGCTTTAAAAGATTCCAGATTGGCTCTTATTGTAGCTTCATCCTCACAATGAGTGGCAATCAACATTGGGACTTGGGAAAAAAGTCCCTCCAAGGTTTTTTCATCATCTACCAGCATATTGCCAGTACTTGAGCCCATAAATACTTTTATCCCACAAACATTTTTTTCATTTGTTTTTAAAACCTCCTCCAAATTATCATTAGAAGCTCCCATAAAAAAGGAATAATTAGCTAATGATACTTGTGCGGCCCGATCATATTTTTGCTGAAGTAATTCTTGGCTTAGAGCAGGAGGTTTGGTATTGGGCATTTCCATAAATGAGGTTACGCCACCCACAACTGCCGCACGTGATTCGGTATACAACTCTGCCTTATGAGTCAATCCTGGCTCTCTAAAATGCACCTGATCGTCAATAATTCCTGGGATTACCCATTTTCCTTCAGCATTTATTTCTTTCACGGCTCCACCTACATTTATTTGAGGCCCTATTTTTTCGATCTTACCATTTCGAATGTAGATGTCTCCTGAAAAAAAACTTCCCCGGTTGATTATTTGGCCGTTTTTGATTAATAAGTCCTGCATAAATTTCTAACATGATGTTTTTTGTTAATCGTTATTGGTTATTCGCTAATCGGGGAATACGAATAACGATTAACCAATAACAATTAACAGAATTGATTAAAGCACTAAGTTAATTTACCTTTAATACAAACCTAAAATAAATGGTCAATTTTGTTGAATGACTTTGCTTGTTTGATATGTTATATGAAAAATAAGGTATGGCACTTATGGTACACTGAGTTATTTATGATATAATTAACTAAAAAAACAGAAAAACACCTTCTCTCAAAGGTCATTATTTTATAAATTATTTATTCGTAGAAAAATGCCTTGGTTACATTACCAATTAACACATAATTATGGGTCTTATTCAATTAAAAAAAACTATTGGATTAATAATTTTCTTTTTTCTTCCCTTCTATATTTTTAGCCAAGAAATCAAAGCTTTAGACAATGTTAATTCTTCGTTTAGGGAAACTAATCTTTCCATAACCCCTAATGGAAAATATCTTTTTTTTATGTCCACCAGAGGTGGTCAACCCTGGTCAACAGCTGGTTATCCAGATCCAGTGTCCCGAAAAGTGGGTTATGATGGAGACATTTGGTATGCTACTAAAAGTAATGGAAAATGGAAAAAACCAGTAGTTCTTCCTCGCCCTTTTAACACCTCCCTTGGAGAAGATGAGCCAAGCATTTCTGCAGATGGTCAAAAAGTCTATTTTCAAAGTTGGCGCAACGATTGGATGGTCACCGGGGGCCCTTATTACCAAGCAGAGTTAGATGGACAAAAATGGAAAGCTCCTGTAGGCTTAGGAGGGAATATTACTCGCTTTTTTGCCAACCAGGAAAGAGTATTCATGAAGTATGTCCAAAGTAATTTTGAAAGGACGATCAGACATTTAAGCGGACAACTGTTTTTCGGTACAGATGGAATGGCAGTCTCCCCTGACGGAAAAATTTTCATTGTCTCCGTCACGATGTACAATCAGGGATATAGGAATTTTGAACTTTACATCAGTCGAAAAAACTCATCTGGTCAATGGTCCTATCCCAAACCTTTGTCCGTAAACACTTCCAAGGACGAGATTTCAGTATTCATAGCTGGTGATAATAAAACACTCTATTTTGCTTCAAATGGCCGTAAAGGATTAGGAGGGTACGACATTTTTAAAACCACCCTTGAAGGAGGCACCCAATGTGGTGCCGTTACAAATCTAGGAAGTCCATATAATACTCGTTCTGATGATTACAGCTTTATAGTAAATTCTTTAGGCACTAACGGATACCTGGTTAGAAATGGGCAGATTTACGAGGTAGATTTGAATGAAAAGGCTAAAGCTACCCCTACCCTAGTTATAAACGGAGTGGTGAAGGATCAGGCTGGTAAATTTTTAAATGCAGCTGTTCAACTTATTGAAACATCAAGTTCCAAGAAATTAGGCCTAGCCAAAAGTAATGGCTTTTCAGGTGATTTCTCATTTTCTGTTCCTTGGAAAGAAGGAACTAAAAAATTATTAGCTTCTTTAGATGATGGTCGTCAACAAGCTGTGGAATTCACTATAAATAACAATAGCTCCAATCCTCAATACCAAGAAATTATTTTTCCTTCCCCCGAAATCGTAGAAACTTCTAAAGGAGCAGTGGATGAGCCCAAGCCTACCCTTGATCAATCTCTTCAAGAGAAAAAAGAGCCAAAATCCGAACCTGAAATAGAAAAGAAATTAGATGATCCTGAACTAAAGGTCAATGAAACCTTTAAAGTGGACAATCTATATTTTGATGCCGATACCTCCAAAATTATATCCTCTTCTTATCCGGCTTTAAATCAATTGGCCTCGGCCTTGATTAATCGGCCTGGTATTATCGTAGAAATAGGAGGCCATACCAACGGATTACCTCCTCATTATTATTGTGACCAATTATCCAAGGCTCGTGCAAAAGCTGTTTTTGACTATCTGGTAAAAAAGGGAGTGCCCTCGAACCGGCTTCAATACAAAGGATATGGTAAGCGCCAACCCATAGCTACCAATGAAACATTAGCCGGAAGGAAAAAGAATCAGCGAGTGGAGCTTAAGATTTTGGAAATTCGGAAATGATAAGAGTATATTATTGGCTGGAGAAAAAGGTCTTTGGCCTTTTTCTCCAGCATCCATTTTATTTTAATCTTTTCCTTAAATTTGCGCTCTAAAATTTTTTAAGATGCATCAATTTCCCAAAATAGGTATTTTAGGCGCAGGACAATTAGGCAAAATGATGGCTATTGCAGTGGCTAAATGGCACCTTCCCCTTTCTTTTCTAGATCAATCCAAAGAATTTCCTGCAGGCTCTCTAAGTCATTCCTTCACTGAAGGAAGTTTCAAAGATTATCAGGATGTTTATGATTTTGGCCAATCTGTTGATGTATTAAGCATAGAAATTGAACATGTCAACACGGAAGCCTTAAGAGACTTGGCAACGGAAGGCAAAATTATCCACCCTGCTCCTGATAAAATAGAGCTTATCAAAGATAAGGGACTCCAAAAAGAATTTTATCGAAATCATAATCTACCCACCTCTTCTTACATTTTGATGAATTCGAAAGAAGATATATTGAAAGCTCTCGAAACCAGAGAACTGGCTTACCCTTTTGTACAAAAAACCCGTACGGCCGGATACGATGGCAAGGGTGTGGCAGTTATTAAAGGAGTTAAAGATTTAGAGAAAATGATGGATGCTCCCTCTGTTATTGAAGACCTGGTTGACATCAAAAAAGAACTTGCAGTTATCGTAGCACGAAGACCTTCTGGTGAGGTAAAAGCCTATCCTTTAGTTGAAATGGAATTTCACCCTACTGCTAATCTGGTAGAGTTTTTATTATGCCCGGCGCAGGTCAACCAGGAAATTTCCGACAGAGCCACTTCATTAGCAATACAGGTTGCCGAAAGTATGGATATTTGTGGGCTTTTGGCGGTAGAATTATTTTTAACCAATGATGATGAAATCTTGATCAATGAAGTCGCTCCTCGCCCTCATAACAGTGGTCATCATACAATAGATTCTTGCCATACATCCCAGTTTGAACAACATATTCGAGCCATTCTTGACCTTCCACTGGGATCAACAAAATTAAAAACGAAGGGAATCATGATCAACTTGTTGGGACATCCTGATCACACCGGACCAGCATACTATGATGGATTGGAAAATGCTTTATCTATTGAAGGAGTAAATGTTCATATCTATGGGAAGGCTCAAACCAAACCTTACCGTAAAATGGGCCATATTAGCATCATCGGTGATGATATCTTAGCTATGAAGGAAAAAGCAAAAAAGGTCAAGCAGCTCCTTAAGGTGATTTGTAAATGAGTAGATGTGCAAATGAGTAGATGTGCAAATTAATGGATGTGCAAATGAGTAGATGTGCAAATTGGTGGATGTGCAAATTAGTAAATTTGAAGATTGATAGAGGAATACTGGTAAATGACTAACTCTACACATCTGCAAATCCACACATCTGCAAATCTACTAATTTACTAATCAATCTCTTAGCCTATAGGGACCAAAGCCGGTGGATAATCATCACCAATTCTGAGATGATGTTGCTCTTGCTCCTGACTGCTCAATAAATAAGGTTGGTGGATTTTATCAATGGGCACATCCTCAAGTTCTGGAATCCATTTTTTCACATAAGTGCCTTCAGGATCGAATCTTTTGGCCTGAGATAAGATGTTAAAACATTTATGTTCCCTGGTTTCATTGCATACTCCGGCAATAAAGTTCCAATTGCCATAATTACTGGCGGGGTCATAGTCTACTAACAATGATTCAAAATACTCTGCTCCCATTTGCCAGTTAACTTTTAGATCATTAACCAGAAAACTGGCTACATTTTGGCGACCGCGATTTGAGAGGTAACCTGTCTGTTTGATCTCGCGCATATTGGCATCAATAAAGGGGATTCCAGTTTTTCCGTCAATCCATTTTTGAAAAAGATCAAAATCTTCGTTTAAAGACAAAGTTTCTTCTCCTCTCATACCTCCTTTTTCAAAAATTTTATCTCCATGTTTTTTAGCCATAAAACGAAGAAAGTCTCTCCACATCAGGCTGTAAAACAATTGTCGAGTAGGTTTTTGCCCCCCTTTTTCTTCTTCATATTTTTTAAGTTGCTGATATATCATTTTAGGAGAAAGACATCCCTGGGAAAGCCAGGCAGAAAATTTTGTTGAATACTCATGTCCCATCAACTCATTATGGGTATGATGAAAATTTTTCATAGCATCTGCTCCCCACAAATAATATTCTAACCGATTCAATCCCTCAGTTTCCCCACCCTTAAAAGAGATAGAGGCTCTTTCATCTGGTTCAAATTCAGAAAACCCTAGGGTAGAAAGTCCGGGAATTTCTCCACTATCTAGAGCCACAGTAAGTGGTGCAAACTTATTGCTTGGTTTTGGCAAGGGCAGCCTTATGTTGACATATCGCTCTACTTCTTTGCGAAACTGAGCAAAAGTATCAGGCGTATGGGTAACAGGAAAGGGAAGATCAGCAGTATAATACAGCATTTTACCTCTGGAAAAACGAAGCTCCTGACCGATAGACCAAAGGTTTTTTTCCAAAGCGTCCTGAACAGCTACTTCGTCCCTTGTTCTTTCTCTATTGCAAAAAACCCAACTCGTTTTGGCCTGATCAGCCAGCTTATAAATAATTTCTTCAGGCTTTCCTATTCTAACTATCAAATCGCTATTTAAAGCCCTTAGTGATTTTCTAAGATCCTCTATGCTTTCAATAATAAATTTGGCTCTGAACTTACCCGTTTTACGGATTCCATATCTGGTATGACCATTAAATACTCGCTCATCAAAGATGTAGATCGGGATTACCTCCTGGGCCACATTTAAAGCTTCCTGAAGTGCTTCATTGTCATGCAGCCTCAAATCCTGTCTAAACCACATTATTGCTCTCTTTGCCAGCATAGGTAGATGTAATTTTATTGTCGAAATTAAACAAAACTAGGCAATTTTGGTTCTGATTTTTTCAATAATTTTGAATTAGTTTTTTGGTTTCACAAATCCATGGTTCCACGGTTCCTTGGTTTAGACCTTGACATTTTGGAAGTATAAATGCTTAACCGAATTTATTTCTCATATAGATTTCCCAGATCATGCAAATTTTATCACACCTACCTTATAACACAGAAGAATTATAACAATAATTAATCCACACATTTCCATATATCCGAATCTACATATTTCTATAACTACTCATCAAACAATAGAAAAACGACAAATTTAACCATGGAACTGCGGAACCATGGAACTGCGGAACCATGGAACTATGGAACCAAGAGTAAGGAACCAATTCATTCCCAGCTCTGTTATCAACATAAAGTAGCAATTTGAAGAAAATGAACCTTATAAACTTACATAAAGAATTTAGATTCAGGATGTCCAGAAGTTCTGGCAGCGGAGGGCAGCACGTCAATAAGGTATCTACCAAGGTGGAGCTGCTCTTTGATGTTCTAAAGTCTCAGGAATTGGACGAGGAGCAGAAGGAAAAAATTCTGGATCAACTTGACAATCGGATCAATAAGGAGGGAATATTAATTATTAGCAGTGAGGCCAGTCGCTCTCAATTGCAAAATAAAAATAAGGCCATCAAAAAATTTGAGCAACTGGTGACCAAAGCGCTACAATATAAAGTGGTGGAAAGAGATGCAGGTGCATTTGTAGCCCAAAAGAAAAAGCGCTTAAAAGCAAAGAAAAAACACGCCCAAAAAAAGGCAATGAGAAAAAAGGTTATCCCAGATAAGGAGAATAACCTTTTTTAATTTTACTTTGCTTGAAAAAATAAGCAAATATGTCTTCAAAAAATTTCACCCTCTTTTTATTCCTTCTTCCCGCTTTTTTAACCGCACAAGGAGATGCCATGCAAAAAGCATTTGAATTATACGATGGCTCAGGTCAAAAAGCCACTGTCCAGCAATTGATAAATCAGGCCAAAGATGCTGATGTGTTCTTTTTCGGAGAACTACACAATAACCCTATTGCTCATTGGATGCAACTAGAATTGACCAAAGCGCTACATGAAGCCAAAGATGGCCAAATTATGCTGGGAGCAGAAATGTTTGAATCAGACAATCAAATCCTCATTAATGAATATTTTTCTGATCATATCCGACAAAAAGATTTTGAGGGAGAAGCTCGTCTCTGGAATAATTACAAAACAGACTACAAACCCCTTATTGAATTTGCCAAAAAAAATGAGCTTTCTTTTATTGCTACCAACATTCCCAGGAGGTACGCCAATTTGGTTTATCGTAAGGGGTTCGAAGGATTGGAAAGCTTGGATGAAGTAGGCAAATCTTTTATTGCCCCCCTTCCTGTTGCCTATGATCCCGAAGTACCCTGTTATAAAAAAATGCTGACCATGATGGGAGGCCATGGTGGTGAAGGTGCTGAAAATCTGCCCAAAGCTCAAGCCATAAAGGATGCCACTATGGCTCATTTTATAGTAAAGAATAAAAAATCAAGTGAACTTTTTATCCACTATAATGGTTCCTATCATTCCGACAACAAAGAGGGCATTGGTTGGTATTTGCAAAAAAGCAATCCAGACCTGAAGATTGTCAATATCACTACTATTCAGGCAGAGGATATTTCCAAACTACCTGAAGAAGAATTGGGAAAGGCGGATTTTATTATTGTTACTCCAAAAACAATGACAACAACTTATTAAATGTGTTCACGTTATCAAGTGTTCACGTTAAGTTTCCTTTTATGATCTAAGGATGACCTGATTATTTCAGGGATTTTTTGAAATGCAGAATTCGTTAATGGTAAAATATTTAGGAATTTGGTGTGACCAATTAACCTTATATGAATAATAATCCCTTGAATATAGATTACCAAAACGTGAACACGTAAACACTTGCTAACTTCCTAACCATGAAGCAAAAACTTTTATTTTTCACTCTCCTATCAATAGTATTGCTAACTTGTAACGATAATCCCTATAAACAAGGTAAAGGCCTCTATACTACCCAATGCGCCAGTTGCCATATGGAGGATGGTACTGGATTAGAAGGAGCAATCCCACCTTTGGCTCAAGCAGATTATGTAGAAGAAGATCCTTTGCGAATGGCCTGTATTATACGCATGGGGCAAAATGACACTATTGTTGTGAATGGCAGGACTTATAACCAACCTATGGTGGGAAATATAGCACTTACTGATTTTCAGATTACCAATATTATCAATTACATCAATCACGCCTGGGGAAATGATTACGGGGTGGTTAAACTGGAAGATGTGAGGAATTTATTGGAAGCTTGTGAGGAAATACAATAATGACCATAAATGCTTAAGGGACTGACTCATCCGCCAGTAGAGCCGTACATTGAATAGTTATATGATTAATTTAGAAACATTTGGCCACTGATAAACGCTGATTAAGCTGATCCTCACTGTTTACTACACGATAAATAACAGCGAAAATCAGTTGGACCAGTGTACATCAGCGGCTAATTATAACTAATCA
>JANQPA010000007.1 GCA_028285545.1 Saprospiraceae bacterium
TCATAAGTCCCTATATTAACATCATCGCTACAGATCAAATCACTACCATCTGAGCCTGCATTGCCGCGCTGCTTAACTTCTACCATAAAGTCCGCATCATCCGGACATTCAGTTGGACCTACGGTATATTTAAAGTTGAAGGTTCCTATCATACCTGTAAAGTCTACCACATTGCCTGCTCCGATTGCCTTATCTCCTGTCCATACTCCGCCAGCATCTGCTCCACTCAATAGATTATCCAGATCATAAGTCCCTATATTAACATCATCACTACAGATCAAATCACTACCATCTGAGCCTGCATTGCCACGCTGCTTAACTTCTACCATAAAGTCTGCATCATCAGTACACCCTGTTGGACCTACGGTATATTTAAAGTTAAAGGTCCCTATCATACCTGTGAAGTCGACCACATTGCCTGCTCCGATTGGCTTATCTCCTGTCCATACTCCGCCTGCATCTGCTCCACTCAATAGATTATCCAAATCATAAGTCCCTATATTAACATCATCGCTACAGATCAAATCATTACCATCTAAGCCTGCGTTAACGGTAGGACAAACAACCGTTATATCAACATCATCATCGTCATCCTCATCGGGGTTTTGTTGTCCATTTCCGGGGGTAGAGTCGGGGTCTTCATCAGGATCAGCAGTTTCTACTTGGGCATAGTTATTAATGGTCCCTAAAGCAGTAGTTTTTGCGGTAATGGTCAGTGTTGCCATTCCGCCATTTGCAGCTACGGTTCCTATCGTCCAAATACCGCTTCCATCATTATAAGCCCCCATGGGTAATGAACTGACATACATTAAACCAGCAGGTAAAACATCTTCAACGGTAACATTAGTAGCATCATTAGGACCTGTATTGGTCACCTTAATGGTGTAGGTGATGTTCTGGCCCAATACAGGCATATTATTATCAACTGTTTTTGTTAACTCCAAATCAATACCACACAATTCATTGGCAACCATTTCAAAATCATTCATCAACATATTCTGATTGGATACTACCAGGTAATCCGCCTGTAAGAAATCAGGCTGAATATCTGAATAACGATCTGTTCCTGAAATATCCTGCACATTGGCTTCTTCTAAGCTAGGATTAGGAAAGCCAACTACAAAAAGATGAGAACCTTGCGCTTTTACTGCATTTGCTGCCGGAACAGCCATACATAAAGCCGTTTCTCTACATGCATTTGTCCCATTAACAAATCCAGTACAACGTAAGAGTGATCCCCCATTATCATATGCAGTGGGATTCCCATCTGTAAAAAATATGACATGCTCAGCAAGCATTCCCTGGTTCACAATTTCAATCTGTCTAAAAGCATCTTCCCAATTAGTGAAATATTGAGTAGAACTATAGTCTTCAGGGTCATATCTATTTGCATCACCTGTTTCACCAGGATTATTATTTGTATCGCCAAATAAATAGGTGTGAAAGACTCCACCAGGATTACAAGAAGCTGCAGTCACAGTAGTATAACCAATGGATGTACGTGCCCTAGAATTAAATTCTACAATGGCTACTTGCACATTTTTATCCGCTATAGCTTTAAGGAATGCAAGTGCTCCATTTCTTACACTTGTTGCAATATTCTGTGGATTTCCTAGTCCAATACCTATAATTGAGCCAGACTCATCTAACGCAAGGATAATCTTATTTGGACAAGTTAGGGGCTTCACAGGATTGGCAATAGGAGATTCGGTGTCACACCCTGGTTGGCCGGTTTGGCCAAACGCATTATAAGGAAGGGATAAGGCCATTAATACAAGTATGGCTCCACATATTCTTGATAAGAAAAGGCGAGTTTCTTTTTTAACAAAAAGGTTTAGAAAAAAAGAGGTTCGACTCAGGGAAGAGTGTAGTTGTCTTTTCATTTTATGAGATTTAGAATTTGTTATTTAAGCTCAGTTAATAAAATAAATAAGCACTAGAGGATTATTACTCTAGTGTTTAAGGTCGATTATTATAAAACATTTTTTAGGTCATCTAACTTGCTATCAAAACACAATTACTAATTATAGAGCACCGATTAGTGAAAATCAAATAAACAACTCTTTACTTTTTGTGACAACCTCTGAATCTAATCTACTGAAATTCAATGATTATCATATTAGTAAAAAAGTGTTTGAACAAATTTAATCCGAGGGATAAAAAACGGTTGTACTAACTTGTAAGGTTTTGTTAGCTCATTTAGTGCTTAAATTTAATAAAATCCTAAAACAATTATGATAATAATTAGATTTTTCATGAAAAATTAATATTGGAATAAAAAATAAATACGTAAAATTATTATGTGTTAATAAAAAAAGCCCCGCATTCACGAGGCTCTGAAATAACTGGACTTAATATTTTCAAAGTCCTAGGTGTGGTATAAAAAGTGCAAGAGGGAACGATTGGCTTTCAGGAGGTATAAGTCTAGAAAAGGGTGTCTCATCCGTACGGATTCGCCAGCCAATATTATTTTTTTGAGAGCATTTTTTTAAGGGGAAATTTCATTTTCCCTTAAAAAAATGCTCTCAAAAAGAAAACTATTTGGCGGATCAGAACGAGGATCCCGATAGCTATCGGGAGATGAGACGCCCTCATTATCCAATATTATAATTTATTTTCTTTTGAGAGTTTAATCGGTAGGAAATATTCTGCTCTGGTTTTTTGGAAGCCTCTATTTTACATATGGTAAAATTATTGCATGTGTGAAGATAAAAGAAAAACACATAACAACAAACTTTGTTATGTGTTTTTTTTTAATATATTTAAAATTCACCCCGTCCTCAAAGAAGAGGAGGATTAATTTTTACATAATCGTCATCGAATAATCGATACATTCCCTCGTTTAATCACCCCATTGGAAATGTCTAATCGGAGAATATAATAATAGGTCCCATCTGGCAATAAATCACCGGTATCTGTAGTACCGTTCCAATCGTTCATATAAGGCTTAGCTTTATAAACAATATCCCCCCAGCGATTAAAGATGATCAGTTCATTATCTGGGTAAAAATCAGGGCTTACCCCATCCAATACTTCAAAAACGAAATTTTCATTCATTCCATCGGCATTCGGAGTAATGGTATTGGGCTCTTCCGGTGCTTCATAATTAGGATCTACAGGTACTTCCACAATAACCGTAGCCGTATCACAAAAGGCTGGACAATCATTACTGCAAATCAAATATTGGAATTCAGATTCACCAAAAAGTCCTCCCTTTACAGAATAATCAATGATGCTGCCATCGCGCAAGGAATCAATGGTACCCAATTGAGGTTCTCCCAATAAGGTCAATGAAAATCCAGCAGTATTGCCTATCTGATCATTGGCTGCCAGATCAAAGGAGATGCTGGTTTGCCCAAATGGAAGGCTTACCAAATCATTTTGTGCATTGGGAGCCCCTTCTCTTCGAATAATCACCGAATCAGTACTGTATTCCGGACAATCAGCTGTAGACAAGGTCCAGTAAAATATATTATCTCCTTCCTGCAAACCAGTCACGGCAGTAGAAGGCATATCGGGGGTTTCAATAAATACACCATTCGCGCTGGTCCAGATTCCGGAAGTACCATTTGGCAAGGCATTACCAAAGAGTAGTTCGGTTTCCTCACAGGTTCCGTCTATACCATCGCCAGCCTCAGAATCAACTAATGAGTTGTCCAATAAGGCATTCACAAAAGAGGAAGCTGTACAGCCTGTAGTAGTGTTGGTGACTATAATTTGATAGGCTCCCGGAGCGTCAATCGTTGGATTTAGGGTAGTTCCATCTACAATGTTATTGCCATCACCCCCAATCCATTGATAAGTGAAATCATTACCTTGAGAAGAATTGGAACCGTCTAACATCACTGCCTGACCTATACAGAAGAGTACAACGTCCTGCCCTGCATCTGCAGTAGGAGGCGTAATGGTTTGCATAACATCTACCCTAGTCGATGCCGTACAGCCACTAATGGTATCTGTCAATAAAACCTCATAAGACCCTGGCTGGCTAATGTCTACGATTAATTGATTATCCGTATTCATGATGGGCTGTCCATTCAGTCCAGTCCAGGTTGCCATAGATCTCGAAGCCATGGATTGTGTAGCATTTAAAGAAATGACCGAATCCTGGCAGGTTAATTCTCTAGGTGATTCAATCAATGCGGTCGGCGTTTGGGTATCTGTTAAAACATCTACCCGATCTGTTGCAGTACAACCATTCAAATTATTAAACACTGTCAATTCGTAGGTGCCCACGCTAGCTACCTGAACCTGACTTTGATCAGCAGGTGCTGGTGTTTCGCCTCCATCAACGGCCGTCCACAGGTAAGAAAAGTCGGCACCTGCAGAGGAATTACTTCCATTTAAAATAACAGAATTTGCAACACAGGTTAGAAGCTGGTTATCACCGGCTTCGGCCATAGGAGCCACTGTATCTATTTGTACAGCAATATCGCTTTGAGTAGAGCAGCCGGTGGCAGAATTTACCACCCTTAAGCGATAATTTCCAGGCTGATCCACAGAAATATTCAAAGAATCTATATTGGTAATATTTCCTTGCCCTTCAACTATGATCCATTGTACTTGATAATTGGCAAAATTAGGGGTGACTACAGCCGCCACATCAACATTATTGACCTGGCAAGTGATGGGGTCTGGATCGGCAAAATTAATTTCGGGGCGATCTCCAGAAATATCAATAAATACCTGATCAGAAGCAGAACAACCATTGATGGTGTTCTGAACTTCAAGAGTATAAGTACCTGGATTAAAAACCTCTACCTGCAAGGTATTCTCACCAATAACGGCTGATTCAGAACTCCAGGTATATAAGAAATTCCCTCCTTCTGAAGAGCCAGTACCATCCAAGACATACGAAGTATCCACACAAGTCAAAATAAAACCCTCTCCGGCTTCAGCAAAAGGGGCCACTTTGTCCTCTGTCACCCGAATGGAATCGACAGAAGTACAACCATTGGTTTGATCCGTTACACTTAATTGATAAAGTCCGGGTGCGGTTACTCTGGGAGTCACACTATTTTCTGTGCCAGGCACAAAAAGTCCTCCATCTTGAGCAACCCACTGGAAGGTGGTATTTTCATTTGCAAAGGCTCCTACTATGATAACGGTATCTCTCGTACAAGTAATGATTGTTTCCGTTTGACCGGTTACGGCGATGCTTGGAAAATCAGGTGTGGGGGATACTAAGGCAGAATCAACTGCCGAGCAACCGCTAGCTACATCGATCACATTAAAGAAATAAGTACCAATTCCGGGAGCATCAAAGGTAATTTCTGTGCCTAAGACATTTCCCTGTCGGTTTCTCCATTCGAATCTTACCGGTCTATCATTAACAGAATTTGAACCATCCAGTAAAACACTGTTTTGGGTACACTCCAAAATTTGATCTGCACCAGCATTTGCCGAAGGCGTAAATCTTCCATCTTCAACCATAACCGTATCCATAGAAGAACAGAGGGTATTGGTGTTGATGACTTCCAGGATATACATTCCGGGAGCGGCTATTCTTGGAGATTGAAGAGTATCTTCTCCTTCTACTATTATTCCGCCGTCAAGAGCCACCCACTGATAGGCAATGGTATCTGCCTGAGCAGAAGCTGAAGCATCTAAGCGTATGGTATCATTCACGCAGGTATAGATCTCATCCGGTCCGGCTATAGCTGCCGGAAGTGGAGCAGGAAGTACTGTTACGGTATCTCTGGCAGTACAACGAGTATCATCATTTGTGACGGCTAGAACATAATCCCCTGGTGCTCCTGCCGCAACAAACAATTGGTCTTTTTGACCTGGCAAGGAACCATTCATCGTAGTCCAGGAATATGAGTAATTCGCCTCTTCATTACCAGAACCCTCCAATAATATAATAGGTGGATCGCAGGTAATGGTAGGATCAGGCCCGGCATCTGCAAATGGCAGGTCAGTAGAAATGGGTACTTCGAAGACCGTATCAATTTCTATAATAGGTGAAGAAGTAATATCAAAAATGGTGACTGCTACCAGTCCGGGAGGCAAAAATTGTGCAGAAGAATCTCTTTGATTAGGGGTCGTTTTCCAATCAAAGAAAATACCTCCGGTCCCTCCTTTTCTTGCTCGTACCGTAATGGTACCATCATTTGCATCGGGACAGGTTACAGGAGTAATAATGACTTCTTCGATAATGATGGTATCACGCACACAGATTTCGCCAGGGTCTACAAGCTTGACATCCCCTCTTCCATTAATGGTAGTAACTGTAGCATTGGGATTAACCCCTACCGGATAACAATTATCTGGCAGGCCATTCAATTTGAAACAAACATCAAATATGGCGGTAGTATCGGGGAGTGTTGCACCATTGAGATCTTCCCAGTCGAAGGTCAATAAACCGACGCCTGTGGAGGCTGTATTAAAATTATCCTGGGCAATTCCCAAAACACCAAGGGGGTTGGCGCTCACAAATTCTAAATTGGAAGGTTCCCAACTTACACTAAAGGTTGAACTTGCAATATCTGTAAAATCTGCCACTCTAATGGATACACAAGAGGTATCCTCAAAATAGCCGAGTTGGTCCGTAATATAAATTTCAAATCCTTCTGCTTCCAGTACACAGACTTCCCCATTTTGTCCCAGTAGCCCTACATTATTACCGTTTGATTCTGTGGTAATAACCTGACTTTCAAGGGGGAGATCCTGGAAGAGTATGTTTTGGCAATCACCTGGGGTGCCCGTCACTTCAAAACACATCAAAAATATGACGGTTCCATCCTCTACAGTCTGAGCGGAAGCAGGGTCCCATTGGAAGGTAATGGCACCCAAATCAGCACCTTCAGTATTAAAGTTATTCACATCTACTCCTGGCAGATTAATAACAGGAATATCCAGAAATTTGATATGATTGGGTTCAAAAGAAAGGGAGAATTGCATATTGGTTGCATTTACCAGATTGTTAACTGTAAAGCCAACACAAATGGTATCACCAGGTCGTCCTTCCACATCATCAATCGAGATGGCCACTCCATCCGGCTGAATGACCTCTATCTCACAGTTGGTAGGGGCAATTCCAATATTGCGACCATCATTTTCCCTGGCTACCTGCCGACCTCCAAATCGAATGGGACTATTCCCTCCAAGGCCAACTACATCAAAACAGATGTCAAATATTTTTTCATTATCATTCATAGTTGCCGGTAAGCCAAAAGGTGCCTCCCAATCAAAACCCCAAAATCCATTCACCACATTGGAAACATCCTCAGCGCCCTGCATATTAAAGATTTTTGTCGTTCTGTTTCTGATATCTTTAAACTCAAGAATATTGGGATTCCATTCCAGAACATAAGCCAGATCGGTAATATTCTGAAAATCTCTTGTGGTCACAGATACGCAGACCTCGTCGTTCACATTTGCAGGTGGAGGGCAATTTGCTATAAGAGGAAGACCTGTAGGATCACAGTCTGCCACCTGAACTTTACCCTCGTTAGACAAGGCTGTAATGTTAAACCCGGCCTGGACGGTATTGGTAACCTCAATATTGGTAGGCATACTACTGAACTTAATAGCAGAAGAGGTTTCACATGCCCCTATGACCCGGTAACAAATTTGAAAGATAACCGTCCCATCTTCCAGACTAATCCCTGGTGAATTGGGTTGAACAAAACTCCATGAAACGGTAGCATTACCAGGTGCTACACTTCCTCCACCTCCAGGTACACCAAAACCTGATCGAGAAAGGTTCGGTAGTGTCTCCAGTGGTATAACATTATCAAATTCAATGATGCTGGGATCCCAGTTTACTGAGAATTGGAAACTTGTAAGTTGATCAAAGCCTTCAACACTAAAATCCACGCAGACCAAATCGCCCTCATTAGCCTCTTCCATTGAGGCTACTAAGGTGAAAGGTCTTACACTGGTTGAGACGACCCCATCCTCCTGGAAAAGACCAATATTATTAGGACAGGCATTAACACGTGTCACCCTAATATCTGTAGGGGCATTGGTAATTTTTACTTCGGTGGCATCCCCATATCCTCCAATGGCCGTAAAACAGATCGAGAAAATCCGTTCGGGATTATCCCCATCATCAAAAATGGTATGCCCAGGCAAGCCTACCTGACATTCATTAAAAAGCCAGGAAAGAGGCAACAGGCCAGATTCCAGCATGGATTGATCAAAATTAGCCTCCGTAAGTTCAGGCAAATTTATATTATCTATTCCATCAAATTGGAGGACGGTGGAATCCCATTGAATGGTAAAATCCATTGATAAAATATCTGTAAAATCCAGCACAGATACATCGAGACAAAACTGTTCGCCTGGATCTGGTGTGGCAGACGATATTGATATGGTAGGCTGAGCCACTAAGGATACGTGAAAAGCCCAACCCAGCACTAAAAGCGCAACTATCCTTTTCATGAAACTATTGAATTTGGGATATATTCCTTTGAAATATTTCAATTCTATTCAATTAATAAAAACTAGAAAATAATTATCCTTTGCTCCAAAGGAGAAAAGAATTAGATCCTCGAAATTAAGTCAAGGGTCAATTTCCAAATGACATGGAAACATTAATCTCATGAGTACTCCCTGCAGTAGGTCCAAAAGAACTAAAGGAGTAATCAAATCCATAACCAATTCTTAGGGTATTATCAAAACCAGCATTTTCGCCAAGAGTCAATCCGGTTTCAATATGTGCAGTACCGTTAATGGCTCCACCTGCCCCTATCCAAAGGGCAGAAGGAAGTTGGTAACGAATATTTACATCAGCATGAACGGGAACGTTGGCAACGTATTTTACCCAAAGGGAAGGTTCTAAAAAGCCACCATTATCGAAGAATTTATAGAGCCCCATCATACCATAAATATGCTGAACTCTACTAATAGTATATTCTCCGGTTTCTTCATCCTGAAAGGTAAGGTCCAAGCCAAATATCTGTGGAACAGATACTCCGGCATAAAAAATATCATCGTTGGCTGATCCTTCCAAAGTTTGGTAGAAGTAAACCCCCAAACCCAGGTCAGGATAGAACTGTGACTGATCTATGGTGCCAATATTGTCATTGGCTTCGCGCAAGCGAATTTCAGAAGCTTTTACTCTAAACTGCACGAATCCGGCAGTCAATGCTACAGCCAGTCCACCAAATCTTACATCATTGGTAAGGATTCCTCCTATTTTACCATAAAAACCTGTAAAACCTGTTGGGCCTGTTTGATCATTCATTAAATGACCTCCAGCAAATAGAGTAACTCCGTCTAAATCAGTATTAACATATGAACCTCGCACCGTTTGAGTGGTAGGTGCGCCCGAAATTCCTACCCATTGTGCACGATAGGTTAAGCCTATAGTTACATTATTACCAAAAGCTAAAAAATCACTTTCCATAGCTGCAGGATTAACGGCAGCTACGTTTTCTCTGTATTGAGTAAATATGGGTAACTGTTGTGCCTGAAGTACAAAGGTCGTCGCAATGAATACTATCGGAAGTAAACGTAATCCGGTCATGGGACAAGTTTTTGAGATACGCAAATTAAAAAACACTTCATCTTAATGTTTATAATAAGACCAATTTGGTTATTAGCCGAAATCCAGAAGCAGGTTGGATAAAAGTAAGAGGCACATACAATCATCTATGCCGACACAGATCTGTAATTATGTCTTAGGTTGGCAAATCACTAAATTTTAGCCTCTTTAGCTCTTAGAGAAGTTCTTTATAGTTTTTTCGCTTGCAGCAGAAAACTTTAAACAACTTCTAATAAAAAGTAAACCTGTTTCAAAAAATGCAAACAAATATTTAAAATTTTCTTATAAAAAGAAAATAATCAAACCTTTATTATGTTAAGGCACTGATCTTCATTTAGCAAAGAGTATTATATTACATTTTTTATTTATAATAAAATAAAAGATGTAATTAAAACCGAGGATTAGCACCAAAATTTTGCATAATTATTTTTAGAAAAAAACAACTAAATACAAAAACGGCTGTAAGTTAGAACTTTTGAACACAAGCTTTGCATTATATAAATGGTTATTTTCTCTTTTTTATTATCCGGATGGATAGTTAAAATTTCCGGTAGGAAAATCAGAGATTAGGACAAATACATTTTTTTGAAATGGAAAATAAAAAATAAAAAGCCCCTGGAGGACTTCTTCTTCCAGGGGCTTTTTATAAAAAAATCATTTTATTTTTATTTTCTCATTGCTTCAACGGGATCCATTCTAGAGGCCTGAATAGCAGGAATCAGCCCTGCCAGAATACCAATAAACATTGAAGCTACTATACCTCCAATAATGTTACCTACGGATAGAAACAAATCAAAATCGATTGCATTACCCAATATGGTAATCACACCATAAACCAATAATAAGCCCATCAGGCCACCAAAAAGGCACAAAATGGCTGCTTCAATCAGAAATTCCAGTAAAATGAAGTAGCGTTTTGCTCCGAGTGCTTTTTTAACACCAATTATATTGGTCCGTTCCTTTACCGATACGAACATAATATTAGCTACACTGACCATTCCGACGATAATCGCAAAAATCCCTATGATGAAGCCAAGCATATTGAGTACATTAAAAAAGCCATCCAGAATATTTGACAAGATGGATACTTCATTGAGGGAAAAATCATCTTTTTCTTTGGGCTTCAGCCGACGGTGGGATCTCATAACCCCTGTAATTTCATCTTTAACCAATGCCGCTCCTTTGCTACCAGCTTTTACTGCCACTGTACGATCAAAAGAGCTGGCCCTTTTGAGATTGACAATTTTACGTGCTAATTCATAAGAAATAATGAGTCCTTCATCAAAATTGGCAATATCTATTATGCTTTCACCTGATTTTTTAAGCACACCGATTACCTCAAGATGCCTGCCATCCATTTTTACCTTGCGACCTAGGGGCTCCAGGTTTCCAAACAATTCTTCCGCTACTTTTGCTCCTAAGATAATTTTGTTACTCCCGGTATGGTATTCAACAGGAGAGAAATACCTCCCTTTTTCATATTCAAAGTTAAACAAGTCACCAAATTCATAAGAACCGGCCAGCAGGTAAGCTCTTTCTACATTATTAGATTTGTATTTGATGGTACGGGATCCAATTCCAGTATAGAAAGCCACTAAATCTACTTCATCCACTTTGGTTTTGATTACTTCATAATCTTTCCACTCCATATTTGGACGGCGCATAATTTTTTGCCAGTTGCGGCCAGGATCTTCATTCCATGAAAATTTCTGAATATAAATTACATCTTCCCCTAATTTAGCGATACTTCCCCGAACATTACTCTCCAGGGAATCAACAGCCGATAATACTCCGATGATGCAGAAAATTCCGATGGAAATTCCCAGCATAGATAGGAAGCTTCGAAGCTTATTTCCTTTTAGTTGTTGGAGGGCTTGAGAAACACCTTCACTGAATATCTTAAGTAAAGTAACCATATATGCTTATATACTAAATACTTTTTGTATAATATGCTGGTGAAATTACACAAATACATTCTAAGGCTTGCATACATTCGATAAAGTGACTGACTTTTTCTGCCAATTCCTATAAATCAGAACTCTTTTGCCAGTATAGGTGTATTTAACAGTATGTTTTCACAACTATTAGACCATAAACACGATAAAATATCAGTAAAGTATTATTAACTTTGCGTTTCATTTGAAAAAACCGTAATTAAGAATGAGGACCAAACTCTCTCAATTCTCTTTTGAGCTACCAGAAAATTTAATTGCTAAATATCCAGCTAAAAACCGTGATGAGTCCAGATTGATGGTTGTACGCAGAGATACCGGCGCTATCGAACACCATGTTTTTAAAGACATCATTAATTTTTTTGATGAAAGTGATGTCATGATCTTTAATAATACCAAGGTATTTCCGGCACGCCTTTATGGAAGAAAAGAAAAAACAGGTGCAAAAATTGAAGTTTTTCTGCTTCGTGAGTTAAATAAAGAATCTCGTTTATGGGATGTGCTTGTTGATCCCGCCCGAAAAATCAGAGTGGGCAACAAATTGTATTTCAGTGACGAGCATGACAATGATATACTTGTAGCTGAGGTAGTTGACAATACCACCTCTCGTGGCCGTACCATTCGTTTTCTCTATGATGGGTCAGAAGATGAATTCCAAAAAGAATTAAATCAATTAGGGAACACTCCCCTGCCTAAATCTATTGGAAGGCCGGTAGAAGATATTGATAAAGAAAGATTTCAAACCATTTTTGCCAAAGAAATCGGAGCAGTAGCTGCTCCCACAGCAGGTCTACACTATAGCCGTGAGCTAATGAAAAGGTTAGAAATTAAAGGTATAGAATTTGCAGAGCTAACCTTACACATTGGTTTAGGTACTTTCCGAAATATCGATGTAGAGGATTTGTCTAAGCATAAAATGGATGCTGAATATTTCCGTATTCCAGCAAGATGCACAGAAATCGTCAATAAGGCCAAAGACAATAAAAACCGCGTTTGTGCTGTAGGAACAACCGCTATGAGGGCCATTGAAACTGCTGTATCTGCTGAATATCTGCTCAAGCCAGCTGAAGGATGGACCAATAAATTCATCTATCCACCTTATGAATTTAGTATTGCCAATTGTATGGTGTCCAATTTTCACCTGCCAAAATCCAGTTTATTAATAATGGTTTGTGCATTCGGTGGCTATGAATTAATTATGGAAGCTTATAATCAGGCCATCAAAGAGGATTATCGCTTTTTCAGCTATGGCGATGCCATGTTAATTTTATAGGCCTTAAATTAATAATCAATTCTAAATATGTGTTTTTAATAGAGTTGTTTAAAGTTTTCTGCTTTTAGCAAAAAAACTTTAAACAACTTCGTTATGCTTTGCTGCATAGAAATAAATCATATTAAAAAAAATCCTTTCCACTCTTAATTTACTTCTAAAAAGTATAGCTTTAAGGATAGAATAATTCGACTATTTCAAATCCCATATTTCATGAAAAGTAAGTTCCCTCACTTTCTTTTAATACTTTTTTTATGCTTGCCATTTAAATTGGAGGCTGCTGACCCAAATTCATTGGCATCCAATCAGACGGCTCAATTCACATTCTACCATTCTACCATTCAGCTTCGTTATTCTTCAGACTTAATCATTTTACCTCCCTCCTATCTCTCTGAAACAGGGATAAGCAGTTATTATAAATTATTAAAATCCGGCACTTATCAGCCCTTATTACAAGATTTAGAATATTATAAAAACAAGTTGAGCTTAAATGACTGGTTATTTTACAAGCTTGTTTATTCGGCCGCTACAGATATACTAAAATCAAAAAGCGATTTAGAGCGAGAATTACTCTGTTGGTTTATCTTATCAGAATTTGGATATGACACCCGGCTGACCTACTTACAAGATGGGATATTTGTTTATGTCTATTCAAAAGATATTCTGTTTGAAATTCCATTAATAAAGGACCAGGGCCGCACCTTTGCCAATCTTACTAGTTTTAGAAAAGGCAATAAATCCATTAAGCAAGAATTATTTTTATTGCAATTCAGGCCGGAAAATCAAGGTCGACCTTTTACTTTTTACCTTCATCAGCATCCTAATTTGCCTTTAAATGTTATAAAAAAAGAAATTGCGTTTTCTTATCAGGGTGTCCACTATACTTTCCCTGTTAGCATCAATCAGACCATTGTAGAGATTATGAAGGATTACCCCTATTTTTCAGAATCCCAATACCTTAAAGTTCCCCTATCCAGCACCTCCTTCAACAGTCTAATTCCTCTTTTGAAAAAAGCCATTAAAGGGAAAAGCCCTTCAGACGCAGTACAACTCCTGGCTGCTTTTACCCGTTCCTCATTTGAATACAAAGAAGACAAATCCTTCTTTGGGAAAAGTAAACCCATGATTGCCGACGAGGTACTCTACTATCCATATTCTGATTGTGAAGATCGCTCCGCTCTTTTTTATCAATTAATAAAAATTTTATTGGATCTGCCCATGGTTGCAATTGCCTATGATGATCACTTAACCATCGGTGTGGCAAGCCAGGCTTTAAAAGGAGATGCAGTTTGGTTTAAAGGAAAGCCATATTATGTATGTGACCCTACCGGACCGGCCAATTCGAATATCATTGGAAAATTTCCTCAAGGTTATGAGAACAAAACCTTTAACATTATAGGTTATTATAAGTAGGTAACAAACCAAAATTAAATATAATCAGTGTGGCGTCGCTAAAGCCATATATTGATTAGTTATATGATTAATTTAGAAAACATATGGCCACTGATAAACGCTGATTAAGCTGATCCTCACTGTTTACTACACGATAAATAACAGCGAAAATCAGTTTGACCAGTTTACATCAGCGGCTAATTATAACTAATCA
>JANQPA010000070.1 GCA_028285545.1 Saprospiraceae bacterium
GCCAAGGATCCCGGTTGATTGATTTGGAAAAAAACCAGACTATTCTTTTTAAAGGACTTGATAATATCGGGGGCAGATCAATCGCCTGGCATAAAAAGAAGAAATTAATCGCCATTGCAGATTATGAAGGATTAATCAGTATTTGGAATTATAAGGGGAATTTAATTCGAACGATTCCCAAAGACAATACCAAGAGCTATGTAGCTGTCGATTGGCACCCTCAAAAAAAAGAAATCATTGCCCTTGATGACTACATCCGAGTTTATAATACAAAAGGTCAATTATTAAAAAAATTGAATCATCGAAAGGAAAAAGTATTGATGTTGTGTATCCAATGGCATCCTTCCGGAGATTTTTTTGTGATTGGAGATTATGGTGATTATCAATATCAATATCCCGCACTTCTTCAATTTTGGACCAGTGATTACAATAAAATCAAAGAAATTAAACTCAGCAAAGCAGAATACAGGAACATCAGTTGGAATAAGGACGCTACAAAGCTAGCTACAGCCAGTGAGGCATTGCGAATATGGTCAGCAAATGGAGAATTATTACATGAAGGTAAATCAAAAGATCTCCTCTGGGGTGTAGATTGGAATCCGAATGGACAATACATTATTACATCCAGTATAGAGGGGTATATTAAGATTTGGAACAAAAATGCCAAACTTGTAAAAGAACTGGATTATTAATCAATTATTGGGCGGTTGGAAACCGCCCACAACGTTACAAACCACGCTGTTGGCGGTTTGTAACCGCCCAAATAAATTTACCTTCTAATAACCCTCCCTGAAAACACATTTTTCACCACTCCATCTTCATATACAATTTTGCCATTTACCATTACCAGTTTCAAGCCGGTAGCTTTAGCAGAGCTATTTTCATAAGTGGCCTGATCTCTAAAATTCTCCGGATCAAAAAGGATGAGATCTGCTGGGTAGGCAGGTTTCAAAAGCCCCATACTATCAAGGCCAAGATTCTCAGCCGCCTGGGCCGACATCTTGTGAATTTTTACTTCAATAGGATCTCCGGTTTCCATATTTAAATACTTTGGGAAGGCACCCCAACCCCTGGGATGACCTTTTGGTGCCCCATCCGAACAAAGATTAGAATGTTCCCAGCCCATGAGCGTCTTAATATCCTCTTCATCCATTGATTTAGCAATGATGCTTTCGCCTGGTGTTTCTTGAGAAAGACGGATCAATTCTATATAAGTGGTGGCGGGGTCCTCAGATCGATGATTGGCAATTTCCTCAAGTGTTTTACCTTGATATTCCGGCATGGCATCAAACTGGTCGATAATCATACCCTCTGGTGAGGTAAGTTCATTGAGGGCAAATTCAGCACTGGCTCGGTTATCAAAATCTCGCTTCGGGAACAAAACGGTCATTGTAGATTGCCAGTACTGATAAGGATAGACATCAGCAGTTATATGTAGACCATCCGCTCTGGCGCTGTCCAAAACGGTAAGGATATCACCAGCTTTACCCCAAAGGCTCTTTCTGGCCAGCTTAAAATGAGAGATCTGAACAGGGATATTGGCTTCTTCCGCAATCCTAATAATTTCGACAATACTTTGTTCTAAGGCAACATCCTCACTCCTCATATGGCTAATATAGCGACCACCATATGCCGAGGCTACTTTAGCCAGTTCAATCACCTCCTGTGTTGAAGAATAAATTCCAGGATCGTATTCCAGACCCGTAGATAATCCCAATGCTCCATTACCCATTTCCTGCTCTACTAATCTTTGCATAGCTTCAATTTCTTCAGGCAAAGCTTCCCTTTTTGAGTCCTCACCCATTACTTTTTTTCGAATGGAGTTATGCCCGACGTATGAACCAAGGTTAAGACTTAAGGGATTATTGCTTAAGGAATCAAAATAAAAATCTAAATCCAATTTGGAGAAACCATCTTGCCCAACAATAATAGTGGTAATGCCTTGACTTATGGCTGATTCCATTGTCCTTAGACTATCTCCATCATGGTGACTATGAGTATCTATGAAGCCTGGACTTAAAATAAGACCCGTGCCATCGATCACAGAATCTCCCTCCAGAATCTTCAATTTTCCGATTTCGCTAATTTTCCCGTTTATAATTCTAATACTCCCCTCCTGGGGAGCTGCTCCCGATCCATCTATGATCCTCGCATTTTGGATAACAAGTCCAGGCTCTCCAGATTCTGGAGTTTGACATTGCATGAATAAAATCAAGGATGCAAAAAAAATAACCTGCCTCATTTTCATACCTATTTATTTTTAGGACAAATAATACCGCCCGAACAAATCAGTCCATTCGTTCAAAATACAAATTCATTACCCTCCCCTTTGTTAAGCTAAAAGAGGAAGCTTTTGTGCCTTCTTTATCAAAATCAAGTAACCCGAACCTTTGATTGTTGAATTGAGTCCCACTAAAAGGAACCAAGGGAGATATTTTCTGATTATCTACATATAGGATCAAATGATTATTTTCTTGCTGGATACCATAACTCACCCCCAACTCCTCACTAAAATAATTACCTGCAAAGCGCTCCAATTCTTTAGGAGTATACACGGAAGGTTCATATTTTTCATGTTCCCAACGAGTAAAGCCTGGTAAATCGACCACCATTCCAGATCCTTCAAAGCTTACAATCGTTTTTAGATCTCTCCATTGGCCTATAAATTTCTGTGGGCCAATGGCCTGCAACATACTACCATCAAGATATAATTCATTATTGCTTAACTTTACTTCCCTGGAAACACTTTCTTCTGCATCCCAATAATGACCTACTAAAGGTTCCATTTCAGCACTAGATAAGGTAATTATTTCCTCTTTTTCTTCCTCTAGCTCTTCTGGGGATTCCTCTTCAGAATCCAGGTCAAAAAGAATATCGGCTACTTCTTCAGACAAAGCATTGGGATTGGCATCCGCTCGATTGGAGAAAATGATTAGCGTCGTGTTTTTTTCAGGAAATCTTACAAAGTTAGCTCTAAACCCTACAAAAGCTCCTCCATGTTCTACTGTTTTTAGTCCTTTATATACTCTATTAACCAGTCCCATTGCATAGGGCAAAGTATCACCATTATTCAAAATGGCTGGTGTCTGAAGCGTCTGGTGGAATGTTTCACTTCCCACTTTTTTCGTATAAAAATTATGATCCCATTTTGCCATATCCTCAATACTGGTGAAAATAGCTCCATCACCAATCATTTCCAATTGAGTCATATTTATGCGGTATCCATTATCAGTAGGGGCATAACCAGAGGCTCTCTTTTTTACAATCCGCTTATTATCATTATGAAAATGAGTATTTTCCATACCCAAAGGCTCAAAAATATTTTTTTCAGCATATTCTGCCATATTCAAACCAGAGACCTGCTCTACGATCTGACCTAATAACCAATATCCTGTGTTGCAATACAAAAATTCCTCTCCAGCAGGAAAATTATACCCTTTCTGATTGACAAACCATTGCATCAACTCTTCATCTGTATAAAAATCATCATCACTCAATCCAGATAGAATTGACAGTTGAAGGTAGTCCCTCAATCCACTGGTGTGATTTAGCAGATGTCTTATATTGATATGGTCAGCATAATCTGGCAATTCAGGAAAATATTTTGAAAGTGGATCATCAAGACTTAATTTTCCCTCCTCAGACAGCAAAACAATACAGGAGGCTGTAAATTGTTTGGAGGTGGAAGCTATTCGAAAAACAGATTGAGGGCTGTTGGGTATATCGTGTTCCAAATTTGCCAGGCCATAACCCTTGGCATACTCCAATTGTCCATTCCTAACAATGCCTAAGGCACCACCAGGGCCATTCTTGTCCCAATCCGCAAAAACAGCATCTACCGCTCTCACATAATTTGGTGCATTTTCAATAGTAGAACAAGCTGAAAAAATTAGAGCTAGAAAGAAGAATAAGAAAGCAAGGTATTTCATTTTTATAAAAATCTTATTTTAGATAGTTGGCAATTCAAAATTAAGTGTAAACTATGTGTAGGCCGGCGGCCTCCTAATAGTTTATATTTAAAAGTACAAAAATTGCCAAGTCTCCAACAAAAAACTTCCCAGTACTAGGCCCATTCCAATTTTTGTTTTTACCTTGATTTCAACAAAGTATGAAAAACTCTTATTAGGAATTTGATAATGAATTGGAAGTCCACTTTACTTTTATTGGCCATTATCAGTGCTTTCTTGCTCGTCATGCTTGGTTTTCAAGGTAAAAAAGAGCAGGAGCAGCAAGATAGACCAGAGCAATCCTCATCTAATATTTCCAAAGATGTCCCCTCCTTAATTCGCGGCGAAATTACCGGGCAAAAATTGATGGTTGAATTGGCTTGCAATGCTTGTCATAGTGGAGTTTCAGATAGCCTTATTATTAGTAATCGTGCACCTAGCCTTAATTATGCAGGAGAAAGATACAACCAGGCCTATCTGTTTGAATGGTTACAATCACCAAAGCGTGTTCGATATCATATTGGTCATTCTCGAATGCCTGACTTTCAGTTGTCTGAAGAAGAAAGCCTGGCCCTTACTCTGTATTTAAGTCAGCAAAAAAATCTACCTCAACCTGCCCCAAAATACCCTAAATTGTCTTCTGAAAATAACATCATTCGAGGTAGAGCAAACTTGGATCGAGGAAAAAGCTTAATGGACAAGCATACTTGTTTCACCTGTCATACCCTTAATGGAACAGGAAATTTATTAATAACCGACCTAAGCAATTCGAGTCAGCGTTTAAAGGCGGACTGGATGCAAAAATATATGGCGGCCCCCTCCTATTTTACAGGCAACAACTTAATGCCCCATTTATTTTACAGATTCAATGCTGACCGTACTTTATTACTTCCTTTATTTCAAAACCCTGAAGAGGATATTAAAGATATTGCCGCCTATCTTTTTTCTTTAAATAAAAAGGAAAAATCAGATCAGGAGGCCCGATATGAAGCATTTAAAAAGAAAAACAAGGACATAAGCGCTGAAATGGGCGAAAAAATATACCTGGCACAAAATTGTTCAGCCTGCCATAATGGTCCAGTTCCTAATAATCTAAACATTGAAAAAGCGCCCGATCTGGCCTTGGAAGGCCAAAGAGTTCAAAAAGAATGGCTAAGCCAATACCTGAATAAGCCCACAATGGTTCGTCCTTTTGGCTTTCATCCAGGTTCCGGAAGTCGAATGCCCGATTTCCGATTAACTCCAGAAGAAATTGCTTTAATTAGCAATTACCTGAATCCAGAAGAAAGCGCTGAAAACAAATTTGCCTCTAAAAAATTATCCGCCTTTTCTTCTTCAAAAGCAGAAAAACTACTTAATGAGAAATTGCCTTGCACAGGATGTCATCAGCTAAATGGAGAAGGAGGAAAAATAGGCCCTTCTTTCGATCAAATCCCTAATCGTCTCAAAGCTGATTATGTCTATAATATTATAAAAAACACACATACTTTAATTCCTAAAACTATGATGCCTCGCATCCCAATGCCAGAGCAACAATTGGAATTAATCGTTAATTACTTAATCCAGGATAAGCCCCGCAGTCCACAATCTTATACTTCTTTAATAAATCAGGAGCCTTATTTTTTCGGTAATTTTTCAGACAATAAAGGACTCTATCTAAAATATTGTGCCTCCTGTCATGGATTAGAGGGAAATGGAGATGGCTATAATGCCATTAATTTACCTCTCCCTCCTACCGTTCATGCCAATAGCGAGTATATGACCCTACGTACTGATGCAACACTTTATGATGGTATTTATGCAGGAGGGTACATGCTAAACAAAAGTAATCGAATGCCAGCCTATGGATATACCCTAGATAATGAGCAGATCAAGAGTTTAGTCTCCTATTTAAGAGAACTTTGTGAATGTGAAGGCCCATCATGGTCTTTCGATAATTAAAGGAAAATGTCCAAGTTAAACCTGAAATAACTAAAAACAGCTTCATTTAGCCTGGACCAAAACAGTGAATGTCAGTAACAGTCAGTGTTGTCTGTGTCAAAAAAATTAAGGCAAACAACATTGGTGGAGAATCAACTTTTTTATGGCCAAAAAGAACAAAAAAAATAAAAAACAGGTACCTCCTTCTAAAGGAAAAAAGAAGGTAGTAAAAACCACTGAGGCAATAAAACAAGAAAAGCCTCAACAGAAAAAGAGATCGCCAAAGGTAATTGCTTTCGGTGTCTTGGGCTTGTTGGTCATTCTATTCTTTTTGTCACAAACAGCCTGGTTTAAGAACCTAAATCTCTTTTCTGGTTCAGGATCAAATACCAGTGCTGCTGTTCGTCAGGCCTTTCCTCAATTTTCCGGAAACATTAACAAAGAAGAAATTGAATTCAACGATTTTGTAGGATCAGAAACCTGCCAGAGCTGCCATGCTAAAGAATATGATCTTTGGAAAAAGTCAACCCATGGTCAGGCTGGAGGTTCTCCAAGCCCTGATTTTATTATTGGAGAATTTGACGGCCGAGGCCGACCTTTTGCGGATGCTATCGTAACCCCTCAGCGAGTAGGCAATCAATTCCAGTTTAGGTTTGAACCAGAAGATTTGCCAGCACAGACCTTCAAGGTAGATGCCGTGGTAGGCAAAGGACATATGATTGGAGGAGGAACGCAAACCTATTTCAGCCGATTTCCGGATGGTACCGTTCGCTTCTTGCCTTTTGATTATATCCGCGATGAAAAAGTATGGTTTGGTGAAACAGATAAGGGAAAAGGATGGATACCCATTACCGAAGATTTGCCAATCAATGACCTGAGTGAGTGGCCACCTTCCAGAATTCTGGGTGCCCACCTATCTTTAGATAATTGCCAGGAATGCCATGGTAGCCAAATTCAGGTAAAATTCGATCCGGAGCAAAAGAAATTTGACACCAAATATAAGACACTGGCCATAAATTGCGAATCATGTCATGGCCCTGGTAAAAAACATGTAGAATTGGCTTTATCTGGCAATATTGATACCGCTCAGGATATTGGAATGCTGGCATTAGCTACTCTAAGTAAAGACGAATCCCTGGAAGTTTGTTTCCGATGTCATGCCTTGAAAGATGCTCTAGATCCAGGCTATTTACAGGGAAAAGATATAGAGAATCATTATGGCATGAAGCTCCCCATACTGGGCGAAAATCCTTATCACCCGGACGGCCGCATCCGAGCTTTTGGTTACCAGCAAAATCATCTGTTTAGCGATTGTTATGTAAATGGTTCCATGACTTGTGTAGATTGCCATGATCCACATTCCCAAGGTTATAGGGACATCACAGGAAAAGCACTAGCCAGCCCTTTTGATGATGGACAATGCACAGGATGCCATGGTAGCAAAATCAATGAATTGGAATTGCATACTCACCATAAAATTGGGTCTCCTGGAAGTCAGTGCGTGTCCTGCCATATGCCCTATCTCCAGCACCAGGCCATGGGCGATGAGTTGAGGTTTGCCCGATCAGATCATACCATTCCCATTCCGCGGCCTTCTTTTGATGAAGAGATTGGTATCCAAAATGCTTGTTCGCAATGTCATCAGGATAAAAGCGTAGAATGGCTTCAGGCTAAAACAGTAGAATGGTATGGCGAACTAAAACCACATAAAGAAATAGTAGCCAATTTAAGCAAAACAGATGCTGATATGGACCGAAAATCTGCCGGTACTTTATTGCTGAATGGGAGTACGGTTCACTATGTGGGTCATATGGCCAGCCTGAGTAAGTTTGTCAAAAACTATATCAGTCCTGATATGGCCAGCCTAGAACCAGAGATAGTAGACGGCATTAAAAAGTTTGTTGAAAGTCCTGATTTAGATATTAAATCACTGGCTTTAGCTAGCCTACATCTGGCCCAAGACAACAACCCGGCCATTCACAATTACCTGGCTCAACAACTGGAAAACCTAAAACCTGAAGACCAGGCCAAGGTCCGAAAACGCTGGGTAATGATTATGCCTTATCTGGTCAAAAAATATGAGGACAAAGGAGAATTCCAAAAAGCCATCATTGCATATAAAAGGGCTTTAGAAGTACTCCCCAATAATTTTACCACCATTACCCATTTGGGCTACTGCTACCAGCAGATGGGTAATAGTTCCGAAGCCATCCGTTACTACAAAAAAGCTACTCAAATTGCTCCCAATGATGATATGAGCTGGGTAAACCTGGGCAATGCACAGCAAAATGCCAATGATGTAAAAGGAGCCATCACAGCTTATTTAAAAGCAGAGGAAATCAACCCCTGGAATGCCATTACCCATTTTAACCTAGGCAATTATCACTATCGACTTGAAGATATGCCAAATGCCATTCAACGATATACCAAAGCTATTGAAATTGACCCCAGCCTGTCGCAGGCTTATTTTAATCTATGTCGCTCTTATATTAAAAACAAACAATTTCGAGAAGCTTTGACCATCGTAAAAGCTGGCTTGCGTTTCGATCCAATCAATGAGACGGGCTTGCAAATGCGCCAGGATTTAGAGGAAGCTTTTGAACGAGTGAGGTAGCTGGGTAGATATGTAGATGAGTAAATGTGCAAATAAAATGATACGGAGATTCTGTGATGTTACGATTTTTTGATGTTGTAGTATCCATATTATCTAGATTCAAATTTTCACTCTATGGAATTTCACGAAATGGTTGGCTGGTTAGGTGCCATCACCTATCTATCCGCTTATTTTTTACTGGTCATAAAAAAGCTTTCCGCCGAAAAACATCTTTACCATATTATGAATGTTTTTGCCGGAATGTGCATGGTATACAATGCAGCTCACCTCTCTGATCCTCCTGTAATCGTTCTCAATTCCATTTGGGGAGGAATTGCCTTATTCGCTGTGGTCAAATTGAGCCTAAAAAATAAGGCTGCTAATAAATTGGGTTAATGTATATACGTGTTCATGGATTCACGTGTTCACGGTTATACGAATATACGAGACATGAGTGCATTAATTGGTTATAATAATTGAGATACGGTTTATTCAGCAATAACTAAAGCAGTGTAAGTCAGTAACAGTCTGCGAGCGTTTGCCTGTGTCAAAAAAAATGATTAGAACTATAACTAATTAATGCACTGATCTAGAGTATAAATAAGGCCCTGAATACATGAACCCGTATACCCGTGAATCCGTCAACCCATTAGCTTCACATACTCCATCGGTGTCTTTCCAGTATATTTCCGGAAAGCTCTGTAAAAAGAAGCCTTACTATTAAAACCACATTCCTGTCCTATGGCATTGATGGATAATTGATTGATTCGATCGCTTAGCAGTATTTTTTTAGCTTGATCAATACGATACTGGTTGATTAAATCATAAAAATTGGTCTGATAAGCTTCATTGATGACCTGAGTAATCTGGTGAGGAGGTCGGTTAATATGCTCTGCCAGGTCCGCCAGTTTAAGGGTATTATCGAGAAAAATATGGTTTTTGGTTAAAGCCTCATCAATCTCTTTTCTTATAGATTGGATGTCAATTGCACTTAAAGCGGAAGTTTGGTATTTTTTACCGCCACTTATTGAATTCACTCCATTAAAATCGAGAATTTTAAAGCCCATCAGTAAGGTACTGATCGCCAAAATGCTTCCTAAAATAATTTCTGCTGTAACTCCAGAACTTCCCGCTAATAAAATGCCATTTTGAAAGATGAGTATTAAAGCACTTAAGCTTAAAAAGATGTAGGAAAAATATTGAATAATCTTAATCTTTGGAGATGTCAAATTACCGACCCCTTTTATTTTCAAAAGACAAATTAGAACATAAGCTAGAAGGATAAAAACATACAAATTATGCTCTATAAAAAAGGCCCAGTTAAAGCCTAATTGAGGAACCTCCTCATAATAATATCGGGCAACCTCTATTTTTTGCTGGGCAGATAACAAATAAAAGGGCGAACGCAGTATCAGGTAAGCCAAAAATGGAATAAAATGCACCCAATTTTTCCTTTGCCAGGCATATTTTTTTTGTAGAAAAAATTGAGCAAAAAAATAAAAAAATGGTCCTACCAATAATAGCAGTGGCGAGCTAATACCCAAGAGATGCGGCCAGGCATAAATCATTTCAGTGGTAAAAAGCAAGTAAGTTCCCAGGTGTAAGGCCAAAAAAAGAAGCAGTGCTGCCAAAAAGAACCTGCTTAATCCCAGGCTTCGATTTTTTAAGAGAAAATATATGACCACCCCGCTTAGAAAAATGGTTCCCCCCAATAAAAAGGTTAAGATAAATATGGTCTGCCCAGATCCACTCATAGGGTAAAATTATAAATTTTGAACTACTTCGAATTTAAGCGAAATGGAAATGAGTTTCATTCATCTGAGAGAGACTTATGGAATCTTAAAATGCCAGATAAGCCCCTTATGTTTGAGTCAAAAAAAAAATTACAGAAATGATCCGAAAAGTACTCAAATACATCATGCTTAGCCTGGCAGGCCTACTTGCCCTAGTCCTCTTTTATGGTTTAATCCAATATCCTAAAGCCAAAAAAGAACAACATTTTATTGTAGAGAGAACCGTCAAGGCCAGTCCTGAAGAAATATGGCCTGTTATTTCAGATGTTGGAAATTATCATAAGGTGACAACAGAAGGAATAGATCAGGTTAAAATCATTAGTGGTTCCGGATTGGGAATGGTGCGAGAATGCAGTGCCCCATCAGGTGCCAGTTGGGAAGAAAAATGCACAGAATGGATTCCCAATGAGCGATTTTCTTTTGAAGTAAATACCAAAAGAGAAGATTATCCCTTTCCTCTAAAAACCTTAACAGGAAGCTGGATTATTGAGGAAGTTTCTGAGGTCGAATCCAAAATCGTTTTGGATTTTGCCTATCGGTTTTCAAATGCTTTTCTAGCTGGTTATTTTCTAAAAGCAGGCACTAAACAGGCCTTAGAAGATAGTAATTACCTACTCGACAACTGGCAAAAGATGGTTGAAAAGAAGGAAAAAATACAGTGATAAGCAAGCGCATGGCGCCTGCTTATCACCATATAATTTTTCAGGCCTTATTTCACTTTTTTAATATTCTTCCTTTAGTCAAAGAAACCATCACCTCCTCCTTCATACTTCTTCCAATAGGTATTTTATGCTCTCCCATGATTATTTGATTGCCTACAATGGCTTCTATTTTAGATGGAGCAATAAGAAAAGATTTGTGAACCTGTACAAAACCATTCTCTGGAAGAATTTCCCTTACTTTTTTTAGAGGCACCAATGTTAATAGGGAAGCCTGTTGTGTAAAAACACGACTATAATTTTGCATGGCCTGAACAAATAAAATATCCTCCAGGACTACTTTAACCAATTGCTTATCCGTTTTGATAAAAATATAAGGTTCCTCATCATTTTTATTTTCGGCTGGCTCTTGATGAACAGCCCCTCCTATTAGTCGTAAAGCCTTATTAGCTGCCTGAAGAAAGCGATCAAAAGGGACAGGTTTTACCAAATAATCAATTACATCAAATTCAAAACTTTCTAAGGCATAATTTGAATAGGCGGTGGTAAAGATAACCTTTGGACTATTTTTCAAAGATTTTAAAAAATCGATACCCGATAGCATGGGCATTTCTATATCTAGAAATAATAGATCAATACTTTCCTGATTTAAAATAGAATTGGCTTCCATAGCGTTTTTGCATACCCCTTTTAAATCAAGAAAATCTATTTCTTTCACATATTTTTCAAGGCCTTTGCGTGCCAGCGATTCATCATCTATAATTAAACAACTGATTTTCATAACAACTGAATTTGTAGGGCCACTTTAAAGAGACCATTCTTGTGATAGATATTGAGCAGGTGTCTATTAGGGTACAATAGATCTAATCTTCTCTTTACATTCTCAATACCAATTCCTCCTCCCTTCTTTAAAGGTTTCTTAGGAAGAGTGGGATCTACTGTATTTTCTACCTCCAGGTACAATTTTCCATCCTTGACCTTCAAATCAATCAATAAGCGATTGTCTTCCTTTTTTGAAAAAAGACTTAAATATTTAAATGCATTTTCCAGGAAGGGGGTCAATAATAAGGGTGCTATCTGTAAGTTTTTCATGCTTTCCAATTCTTCAGTCCTTGGGAGTATTTTGACGATGGTGGCATCTTCCCCCTTACGCACTTGCTCTAGTAAAATGTAATTCTGTACATATTTTAATTCTTTCTTTATAGATATGGTCTCATCCTGGCAATCATATAATTGATATCTCAACAATTCTGAAAATTGAAGCAACACCTTCTTTGCTGCCTCATCATCCATACCAATTAGATGATAAATGCTATTGATCCCATTAAATAAAAAATGAGGGTTGATCTGAGCTTTTAGAAAGCCCAATTCTGCTGCCAGCTTATCCCTAATTAGCTGCTGTTTCGCACGTTCATTTCGAGCCCAATCCCTGGGAAGTCGATACAAAAAAGCCATAGACCAGTAAAAAAGATTAAACAAAAAAGTTGAGCCTGCCAGGACAATAATATCCATTAATACCTCATTGTCTTCATAAATAAAGATGGCCTCTTTAATATTTCTAATCTCTACAGCCTCCAGAGTCGATGCCAGGTACCAAACATCCAATACGTTTTCAAAAATGCTTAAGCCCAGAATCAACAGAAAAGATCTCCCCCAAAATTTTCTCAGCATTTTTTTATGTAAAAAAAAGGGGATCATGTAGTAAGCATTTGAATAAAATAGAATAGCATTAATACTCATCCCATATAATAATGGAATTAATAAAGTTCCTTCATAGTGGTCAAAAGGGCCCCAGGATAATCCCAAGAGTGGAGAATTCAATATAGCAATAAGTCCCACCCAGAAAGTCAAATGGAAAAATAAACCTTTATATGTTGGAAATGGAAATGTCTTCATCCTAATGTCCAATTTCTTTTCTTTCCCCAGATTTCACAAAATTGATTGTTCAATGGAACTAAAACAATGACGTTTGACATCACCGAAAGGACCTTTGTAGAAATTGGGTTCTTTTTACAGGATGTCATCAAATGATTGCATCTTATCAAGCAAAGTTGACCTGCCTGAGTACCACTCCTACTTTTGATATCAATTAAGAAATCAATCTAAAAATCTACAAGATGAAAACACAAACAAGAAATCAGTTTTTTGCCTTTTTGATGCTGGCAATTACCAGTCTTTTATTTGCAGCTTGTGATACCGAAAACGGAACAGGCACGCCAATGGAAAATCCAATGGTACAATCCGGAGATCATCAATTATTTACTGTAAAATCGGGCGTAGGCCCTGTTACCGTTCTTTTTGAAGCTGGAATGGGTAATAATTACCAAGTTTGGAATCAGGAATTAACGCTTGCTAAAACGGGCGCCTTTGCACAAACAATTGCCTATAATCGTGCGGGATATGCACCTTCAGGCATAGGAAGTGCCCCTAGAAACATGCCAGAAATTGTTGAAGATCTGCATCAGGTTATTACTCAAAAGGTTAGAACCTCCAAACTGGTATTAGTAGGTCATTCCTGGGGAGGGGCCATCATAAGAGCTTATGCCGTCAAATACCCAGGCAAAGTGGACGGCCTGGTGTTCATTGATCCAACTCATGAAGACTTTCTGGATTTCAACCAATCTCATGAGGATGAACTAGTTAAATCCTGGGGACAAGCTCCCGGTTTTGAAGAGGCTGAACAGTTTCTGGAAGGGATACAGTACATCAGTAGCCTTAATAATCTTCCAGATCTTCCAGTCCGAGTCCTCACTGCAATGAAAACAAATCCAAATATCAATTCAGAAGATCGTCAAAGGTGGTTTAATGCCCATGCCCACTTAGGTGAAGGGGTAAGTGATTTTCAACACGTCGGACTAGAAAATAGCGATCACTACATACAGTTGGAAGATCCCGAAACGGTGATTCAAACCATTAAAGATTTAGTTGAAAATTTATAGGCCATCAAAATATTATCACAGATGAAAAATCAAATTATGTTATTAATCATTGGTGGGTTATTACTTTTGGTTTCTTGTAACAAGAAAGATGACCTTACAATTGAAGCTCCTTTTCCATCACCACAAAATTTAGACCAAGCTATCGCCAATCTATTCGAACCGATGGTAGCAGGTGATACAACTGTGGGTGTAAGTGTGGGAATATGGAATAAAGGAAAAGTAGCCCATTATTTTTATGGGGAAAAGGAAAAAGGGACTGGAGAAAAACCTGATGCCAACACCTTATATGAAATTGGCTCCATTACCAAAACCATGACCTCCATCTTACTGGCAGATATGGTGATTGATGGAACCCTTAGTTTAGAAGATCCAGTGGAAGATTATTATCCAGAGATGGCTAGCTTCCCAAATTATCAAGGTCAGAAAATACTATTTAAACAACTGGCCAACCACACTTCTGCTCTACCAAATATCCCCGATAATTTTGATCAGCAGGGTTTCAGGGAAGACAACCCTTTTGCACACTATTCGAGGGCCATGCTTTATGATTTTTTAGAAAAATATCAACTGCTGTATCAACCAGGAACAAAGGAAGAGTATTCTAATCTGGCTTATGGTTTATTAGGATATAGTATAGCAAAAATCAGAAATGGGAACTTAGAACAGCAGTTTGGCGAGCGCATTTTTGAGCCCTTAGGCATGGAAAATACATATGATCAAATCACGGGAGACGCCCTCAATGTAGCACCAGCTTATAATGGACGTCTTAGAAGAGTTCCAATGTGGGATTTTACGGAAACCACCCTGGGAGCGGGAGGAATCAAATCAAGCCTAAAAGATATGCTATTATACCTGGAAGCAAATTTAGTCCCTGAACCAGGATCTCTAGGACAAGCAATCCAACTAAGCCATCAAACCACGCAAGAATTAGAATATCCTCTTGTCACTGCCCTTGGATGGAAAAAATTTATCAATGAAGCAAATCAGAGTGAATTGATTTGGCATAATGGAGGTACGGCTGGTACAGTTTCTTTTTTGGGCTTTTCGAAAGAACTTGGAATAGGAGTGGTACTATTGTTTAATACAGAAATTAATGAACGAACGGGATATCCTGGCTTATTGGAATTGGATAAGGGAGTGCAAGTGTTGAATGCGATGATGAGGTATTAGTCTCACATCGTGTGGACCACAGATTTGAAAGATTACGCTGATTACGCTGATTTTGGATATACTAAAATCAGCGTAATCTGTCAATCCCGTAATCTGCGGTTCAGGCCCTGAAATTAACACTTACTTTTTTCTTCTATCCAAAAAATTGAACTCCTTTATTGTAATGGTATCTCCATTCAGCATAATAGCCTTTGCTGCTACTCTTTTTTCAATATTAAGAGTATCTTGCAATGGAATTGACAAGTTCATCTCATAATCTGTGATACTATCCCTATGAATATTTCCTGAGTATTGGAAAATACAAGAATCTACATATTCATAAGCATCCAAATAAATCGAATAAAAAGCACTGTCTTTTCTCATATCCCAAAAATTAATTCTGAGGGTGGGACTTGGAAACTGTACAAATTTAAGCAGTTCATAAAAGAAAAATACTGCTCTTTTCTTACTTTCAGATTGAACATATTTAGGCTCTTGCCAGTATACCTTTTTCATAAAGTTTCCACTTTTCATTGCAATATAAAATTCGTTCCCATCCATTATTCTATATTGTGATGTTTCATCAAGTGTAACCATATGGATTTGTTGATCTATTAACTCTTGCCAAAGAGAATCATACTGAACCTGGGTAATAAATCTTTCCATATAAGTGTACCCTAATCCAACATTTCTTCTCCATTCCCGAGGATATTGTTTTATTATCTGTATCCTTGGTCGTTCTCCACCAAAAATAGAACAGATATAATCAAATTCTCCCCAACCGTCTTGTCCTCTTATTCTAATTATTTCACTCCATTCCGTTATTGCAGGTACTTCTATTTGATCAGGGTAGTATATTTTCTCCTTTAAAATCTGGCTATCAAGTCTAACATCAAAATAATTAGAATCTATTTCTATTTGCTCTGCAAAAAGCAGTTCTTCTCGAGATTGTTTTTGATTAAAATGTAAAAGGGTATAAATAGAAAGGAAGAGTACACAAAAGGTAATTAATACATTTCTGGGGATCATTTTTTATTCTCATAATGTTGAATCGAGTGAAAAGTCACAAGGGTAATTGTTATTTCCAATAATATAATTAACTACAATATCCTATACCCCACAATCAACTCAATGGTTTGATAACCGCCTTTAGAAGTGAAATTGATATCTTCTAAAGAGCGTTCAAAACCATACCTTAACTCAAGACTGTATTTATTTTTATGCCTGTAACCTAAGCCCAGCGCAAAATTAAATTCACTCCTCAAATCCAAATCTGCTGAATTTGAATAATCTAATATTGGATCAAATGGAATATCAAAAATGGCAAGAGCATTGAGCATAATTTTTGAAGACTCACCTAAAAAGAAATATTGTCTAAATCCAAATGGAACTTCTATAGACGCATAATCCAATGTTCCACTTTGCAAAGGTAATTCTTGGTCTTTGCTGAAATTAACAGATCGAAAGGTAGGCTCGAGGATGATAGCATATTTATTGCTGGCAAACGGCAAAAAGAATTCTATTTCTGCACCTATTCTGAACTCCATCTGGCTCCCAAAATCAATATCTCTTGAATTGGTAGTTTCGTGGTCAAAATTGATAGAGGATAATCTAATGCCCGGTCTTATAGAAAGAGCTAACAGGTTTCGTTTTTGCTTTAGATCAAAATTGGAAAAATTCAATCCATTACATTCATGATATTTAATAAAATATGCGCTTAAACTTCTTTTATTATATTCCAGATTTTGAATATCCTCTAACAGAATGGTAGTACATTTTAAGTTTTCCCACAGCTCCGACTTGTATTCTTCATTCTTAGCGACCTTATTATCTGAAGTTTTGTAACTTTTAAACACTAATTGTTTTATTTCAGAGTTCTGAGTTTTGTAAAAGAATCGACTTAGACTGGCTTCTCCATATGAATACAAAATGGCCTCCCCTTCTATCAGAACCTTTAGTAAAAGTCGTTCTCTTCTGAACTCAGGATTTTTTTTATAACTCATTTTTTCCTCCTGATTACTGGATCGGTCCATTTCCACAAAGGAACGAACAAATTTCACTCCATTATTAATCCCGAATTCTTGGATTCCCTCCATGAATACCGTTTCGGTTGCGGATTCGGAGTTCAGTTTATATTCAATCTTTTTGGGATTATTTCTCCAGTCCAGGTTTTTAATTAAACATTCAATCCGATCTCCCGAATTATTGATGAAATATCCTTTTTCAAATGCAAATTGACTGTAAGAAGTGAAGCCTAAAAAGATAAAGAGTAGAAATAACAGGGATTTATTCTTATTCATAAGGTTTAGCTATTGTAAAACATTAAGATTAATTCTAATGCAAGATATTAATTTTTACAGTTAACTGGAACCCAATGATTACTACTTTTTATTCCATAATATTGCCTTCACTTACATGATTTAACTATATCCATCAAATGGATCATTAAATATGCTTCCTCACAATCAAGTGAATTACTACAGCCATTACTCCACCAATAAGCAAGTGGGCCAAAGTGTTGAGGAAAAAAATAGGATTTACATCTACCGTCCAGATGCTTCTTACAACCAGGGCGGAAGGAATAAACATCATAGCAGCCATTAAAGCCCCATAAATGAATGAATCACTCAATTTTGGCTTTTTGGCAAAATAAAAGGTATAAAAATAGACCATAATCGCAGCATAAATCAGGTGATTGAGAGTCAGTAAACCATAATTCATCTCTTCTCTTCGAAACGAGACATAATTGGCTTCGTCCATTACCATATACCAAACCGTTGTGAGCACATCACTTACAATAAAGGCAGCAACCATAGACAAAAGGAAATATTTTGCTTTCATTTTTTTATTGATTTTGCCGAAAAATAGATCTATTTTATGGCCCCATATTGACATTTCACGACAAAATCATTTATGTATTTTAATCGCCTCTTATTGAATGACATTGTTGATTTTTCTCAGAAACTAGGGATCAACAAAAAGGTATTTGAGCCCTTATGGGACAGGATAAAAGTGGATGAAGATAATACAGTAGATTACGATAGTGTCGTTCATTTCATCAAAATGGCCGTAGAACAGACTAAGGATAATTATTTTGGTCTGCACCTCGGAGAATTTACCGCATTAAAGGCTACCAAATCCGTTGATCAGATTATGGAGAAAAGCCTTACTATTGAAGAAGCCTTCTTTAATGCCGTTCAATACAGTAAACTTATTAGTGACTCGATGATTTGTTCTCTTAAAAAAGAAAAAGATAGTTTTTCTGTAATTTTTGAGTACCATCCCGATTGGAAACTTAGGCCTGATCTGGCCAAAAAACATAACCTGGATGCAGCTTTGGTTAGTGCAGTAAAAGCAATTCGCTTACTCATAGGATCAAAGTTTTACCCACAAGAAGTTCGTTTTGCTTATCCCAAACCAAGGCACATCAATGAATATTATAGGGTATTTAATTGTTCTCTTTATTTCAATCAAGCCCGAGCAGAAATTATTTTTCAAAAAAATCTCCTTCATCAAAATATTCCTTCCTCTGATTTTGGCCTGCTACAAAAATTAAAATCTAATGCCGAAACTCAACTTCAGCAACTGAAGGATGAAGATTCTTTTATTTTAAAAATTAAACAACACCTGCTGAAAAGCTTAGAAAACAATCGATTCCCTGATGTAATCACCCTCTCTGAAGGCCTAAATCTTACTCCTCGAACCTTACAGAGAAGACTCAAATCCAAAAACACTTCTTTTTCAAGCCTCCTGACAGAAATAAAACTGCAACTGGCCATTAAACATTTAAGAGATGATAAACTAAAAACGGAAGAAGTGGCTTTTTTACTCGGCTATTCCGAAGCCAGTGCCTTCATTCGGGCCTTTAAAAAAGAAAAGGGCTTATCTCCAAAAGCATTTGTGAAATAAGTGAATTAGTCTACTTCACAAGACTTTGCTGGTGAGGTTGTGTAAAAAGTCAATTTTTTCCAAAAATTGACTTTAAAAAAATATATTTTTTGCTTTTTTATAAGCAGATACATATTAAAGTAAAAACTAAAA
>JANQPA010000074.1 GCA_028285545.1 Saprospiraceae bacterium
AGAGCACCGAGTCTTATGGGATGGAAGAGATCAAAATGGACAGGCTATGCCAGCGGGTATTTATTTGATAAGATTGAGAGCAGGTAAGGCTTTGATTAATCAAAAGGTGGTGTTACAGAGATAATATATAACTGGGGGGGTGTAAAAAATAGCTGAGGCGATTGCCTCAGCTATTTTTTATACAACCTCCTATTTGTTTACAACAAATCAATTTTAATTTTACGATGCCCTCGGTTTAAAGAAACTCTATCCGGAAAGGATTTTTTTGTTAACGAGAGCAAATTCAATAACTTGTAACTCTAATTCCCTAATGACGTTTAAATAAAAAAAGTTCCAAAGTAAAACTATGATCAACTTTGGTCAGATAATCTCCGGATGGAATGCGACAGGTAATTATTAAACTACTATTATTAATCATACTTCTATCAGCCATAAACCTATCTGCTCAGGATTCTTCCTTCCTTCCTGTGATTGAACCCTCTTATCGGAATCAATTTTCAAGTAAAGACCTACCATTCACAAGCAGATGTATTGATAATGTTTTTATGGATCGAGAAGGACGCTTGTGGCTGACAAGTTGTAGTGGAAGTCAGGTAATCAACAATCAGGCTTTACTCCAATTTGACGGTTATGAGTTTACTCCTGTTGAGTTAATTGATCAAAAAGGAGAAAATCTAAAATTTATTGCCCTGCAGGGAATTACCAAAGAGGGGCGGCTTTATGGATTAAATAAGTCATCAAATTCCTTTTTCATAGGGGATACTCCAGGAAAAAAAGTAAACCTGGTTAGCTCCTTACCTATTTCCTCAGATTATGAAACTGCTATTAAAATTCAACCATTCGGCCAAACTATTTATTTTCTTAAGTCGGGAAAAGAATATTTTAGCGTATATGGCCTTAAGCTGGAATCTTTATTAAACGAAGAAGAACCTGGAGTCATAGATAGTATTAGAATACCGTCGGAACAAAGATTCATAAACACCTTTAGTGCTTCAGATAATGATTTTTGGATTTTACCCAGACGCCTCCCTTTTTTTCATTGGGATCGCCAGAAAAAGCAAGTTAAACGATACGAAAAGGAAGATTTCCTAGGTTTTGATCTTCAGTTGCCAGTGAGTTTTAGAGATGAATACAGACCCACTTTTGCCAGGCAGTCTGTAGAAGATATTTACATTGTTTTTCCAAATGATAAAAAGAATCAAGTCTATAAAAGAGATCCAATCTTTGATCATTTTGTGTCCATTAATCAAGAGTTCAATGAGAACTGGGAACCCCAAAAGGTGTTTCAAGATGAAAAGGGAAATCTTTGTTTTCTTTTTAAGGATGAACATGGAGAATATGGTGCCATTTTGCAAGATAGCCAGGGAACAAGATATGATTTTTCGGCAATCGTCCAGGGACTGCCCTATATCAGAAAATTGGTAGCCCAGGATTTTTTTCATCAACTTTTTATCACTACCGAAGGGGGGCTATTTAGTGTGGGAATTAATAACAATGAGGGTATCCGTAGGGCCCTTCAAGGAAAATGGGTGGCAGGTTTGGCAGAGTTACCTAATGGTCAAATACTAACAAATGTTATTGCTGAATCAAAAGGATGGTATTCCGTAGATAAAAAGATGCTTTCCCAAAGGAAATTTGATGCCCCCCATTGTTCTTCTGAAAATACCCCTTTTGGCTTTGGTATGAAGCAACAGGTTCATATAGATAAAACAGGGAATTATTGGTTTATTCAAACCAATAAACTAATAAAGTATTCCCCAATGGAAGGAACCTGTCAAAGTTTTTCCCTTGGGAACCAACATGCTTCGCTTTTCACTTTCCTAAATGATACTTTGGTAGCATTTATCAGGTCTAAGGAAAAGTTACTTTTTTATAATATTGAAAAACAAGAAATTCTTCCCTTTGAAGATGGCATTACAGGTGCCCAGGAAAGTTTCGTTCGAGATTTATATGTTGACCCAAATGGCATTCTTTGGGTCCCTACCAATTACGGACTTTGGAAAGTCGATTTTCAAAAGAAAAAAAGTGAAGTTATAGGCTTAGATAATCAGTTTGCAGATAGGCGAATTACCAGTATTTTTCCCGGAGAAAATCAAAAGCTATGGCTGGGTACCTACTATGGAGGGTTACATATTTTTGATATCCCTTCCGGGAAGGTAGAAAAAATTATTGATCGTCGGCATGGTTTGAGCAGCAATGCCATTATGAGTATGGTTAGAGATTTGGAAGGAGATTACTGGGTGGGTACTGAGTATGGAATCAATCTAGTTTCTTCCACGGGAGAAGTACTTACAAAATTTCACAAAAATGATGGCCTTTCCACTGATTTTTTCGAACGTTTTGATCCTTTGCTAACCAAAGATGGGCACCTTATATTTGGCAGCCGCAATGGGCTCAACATAATCGACCCAACAACCATAAAGCAAGCTCTTCGAAGCAAGTATAAACATCGAATATTTTTAACTGAAATAAATTATTTTGATCAGAAAAAGAATGAAGAACTTACTCTTCGCCATAACTTTGAGAAACTTAGCACCTTAAAATTGCCTGCTCGCCACCGTTTTCTTAAGCTTAAATTTGCACTCAATAATTATATACAACCAGAACTTAATCGATATGTCTATAAATTGGAAGGGCTTGATAAAAATTGGATTTTTTTAGGTTCTCAACCAGAATTAAACTTTAATAGTTTGCCTCCCGGTAAATATAAGTTGTTGATCAGAGGGGCAGATTTTAAAAATAAATGGGCAGAAAACACCATATCAATACCCATTTATGCAAAGGACTTTTTCTACCGTCAACCTTGGTTTTATGCATTGATTATAAGTTTTGTTTCCATTATTGCCTACTTCTGGATTCGCCAATTAAGAATGGAAAAAACACGCCTGGAAGCTGAGGTAAAAAGAAGAACGCAAAAAATAGAGGAAGATAAAACCCTTATAGAGACTCAGGCAAAAGAACTCCAGCAACTAGATGAGCTTAAATCCCGATTTTTCACCAATATCTCTCATGAATTGCGAACGCCCATTACCTTAATCACTGCACCAATCGAGCAAATTATCCGGCAATCGGCAAACAAACTGGAAAAGGGGATGATAAATGGTTTGCAATTGGTTCTTAATAATGGACGCAAATTAACCGCTATGGTGGAAGAGTTACTCGATCTTTCAAAATTGGAAGCCAATAAATTAAAGCTGGAAGAAACACCCACTCCCCTTGTGATTTTTTGTCGACAGATCTTTCGCAACTTTCTTGCTCAGGCCCAATTAAAACAAATCCATTATCGATTTCATACCAATGATCAGGAATCTAGCTGGTATTGGATTGACCGTCCACGACTTGAAAAAATCATCAATAACCTTTTATCAAATGCGCTAAAATTCACTTCCTCAGAAGGACAAGTTTCTTTAAGTCTACAAAATAAAACTGATCATATACAGATTCTGGTTCAAGATACTGGCAGGGGTATTTCTTCGGAGGATCTTCCACATATTTTTGAGCGATATTTCCAAACTAAGGAAGTAGACGCCCCCCGGAGAGGGGGCACAGGTATTGGTTTGGCCTTGTCAAGCGAGTTGACCCGGCTGATGAATGGCAAACTGGAAGTAGAAAGTGAAGCAGGAAAGGGTAGTTTATTTACCCTTACTTTACCCTTAAAGCCTGCCTCTCCCACTACTACCAATCAAATATTAACAGAAGAGAATCCAGGTCAGGCTGCACAGGCCAATATTGTTCAAAAAATAAATGAAAGTAGTGATGATAAACCCTCCTTGCTGATTGTAGAGGATAATCTGGATATGCAGCAATTAATTGATTCTTTGTTGGGGGAAGAATATAATTGCCTGATGGCCAATAACGGAGCTGAAGCTTTAGAAAAACTTCAAAAAGCACCACAGTTAAAGAGGCCTAAATTGATTATATCCGATATCATGATGCCAAGAATGGATGGTTATAAACTTTTAGACAAACTAAAAAATCATAGTGCCCATCGAAAGATTCCTGTTATTATGCTCACCAGCAAATCAGCTGATGAAGATAAGCTAAAAGCTCTGAGGCTGGGAGTAGATGATTATCTAACCAAGCCTTTTTCACCGGAAGAACTTCAGCTCAGAGTTCGTAAATTGATAACCAATGCCAGGCAAAGAAAGATTTTTGTACAAAAAAATCCGCCGGATGAAGAGATGCCTGCTAGTGCTGATGATATTTGGCTTCAGGAATTGGAAAAGGTAGCCCAAGAAGCATTGGACCGACAAATAGATTTATCCAAATCTTATCTGGCTGACCAAATGGCCATTAGTGAAAGACACTTGCTTCGACGCCTAAAAAGTCTAACTGGCTTAACCATTCAACAGTATACTTTAGAAATCAAGTTGCATAAAGCTCGACGGTATCTAGATAATCGCACTTATTCCACAGTAGCTGAGGTAGCCTATGCCTGCGGCTTCAATTCTCCAGGCTATTTCAGTCGAGTCTTCGAAAAACATTTTGGGAAACGGCCTAGTAGATAGGCCTTCAATCGGTCCTTTTTAACATTCTTCCCTAAAAATGTCCTTTCAGTACCAGGATTTGTCCTGTTTTTTACACCCTGCCTTCGCCATATTTGTTGCTGTAAGCATTAACTAATATTATTCAAGTTTAGGCTTACTGACTTCCCTTAATCCTAATCGCAAGGTTACATATCAATAACCTAGCATTTTCAATTTTAACCCTTTTAGCTAAAGGAGTTGACCACAGGTCACCCATTAGCCTTGGATTTTTTTTGTCAAACTCAAAATGATTACACATGAACTATTTTTTTATTAATTCACTTAGGTTTTCAAATCACCAGAATATTTGGCGCATCCATATATTCTTTTTACTGTCCTTTGTTGGATTTAAGCACACTATTAATGCCCAAGGATTTACCTTAGATCCCAGCGGAGAATTAATAACTCAATTTTCAGGTCAGAATTTTGTGACGTATAACATTCCTGCTGGCCATACAGGTAAATATATTGACGTATTCCTTAGAGGTGGCGACGGAGGACGGCGAAGCATCTCCGGCAAACAATACAGAGGAGGGGAGGGAGCGAGTGTTTCTGCCAGATTTAGAGTTGGATTAGGAACCAATGACTTGAAGGCTGGTGGAAAGATCCGGTTTATTTTGGGTAAAAAAGGAGACAACAGTTCGAATGACAGTCGAAAAGGGGCTGGTGGCGGTGGTGGTTCAGCCGCTTTGTATTTAGCGCCAACTACTTCTTCATCAATTAATAGTGTTTCTGCAAATATAGCCGATACCTCCTCACATTGGATCATTTTGGCTGTAGCAGGGGGTGGGGGTGGAGCAAGCGCTCATAGTTTTGATGGCACTCCTGGAGATCCTGGAAATGATACAGCAAATGGTTCAGCCGGTGGTGGCGGCAACCCTGGAGGACCAGGTGGAAACGGAGGAGATAGCGGCGGATCTAGCGATGGTGGCGGAGGCGGTGGATATCTTACTGCAGGAGACCCAGGCAGGCATGACGCACAAGATGGTGACAAAGGCGATGCAAATGGCGCTAGCGGTGGCTCTGGGTCCGGAATAGTAGAAGGAGGTTATGGTTTTGGCGGTGGTGGCGGTGGTGTTAAAGCTGGCGGCGGAGGCGGCGGATTTTCTGGCGGTGGTGGCGGAGATTTTGGTGGCAATAAAGGTGGCGGCGGAGGCGGAAGTTGGGTTAATGGAAAACATATAGCAAAAGAAATCCTCCAAAATGGACGTACTAATAACCCAAACAACGGATCCACTGCTTATCGCTTTGGAGGCAATCAATTATCTCCTACTGATATAAAATGTAAGGATATTACTGTACAGCTAGGGAATAATAACACCGTGACCGTAACTACGGATCAGGTTGATGATGGTACTACTGCTCATTTTGGTAAAATAACCAGCATAGATTTCTTTCATGCCGGCAACCATGTTTCACAATTGGTTTACGATTGTTCCGACATAGGAGATCATTCGGTGATCCTATCTGTAGAAAACTCCTTATCGGCAAACAGAATTTGGTGCCAAAGCACCATCACTGTAATAGAAACTACAGCCCCTGTAGCAAGATGTCATACAAGGACCGTATTGGTCCAGGTTACCAAAGATCAACCAGGTACTTTAACAGTAGCCCAAATAGACAATGGATCTAGTGATAACTGTAGTATAACTTCAAGGTGGTTGGATAGAAATACTTTTCCTTGTGAAGAAATTAATAATAAACAGGTTATACTGTTCGTACAAGATGCGAGTGGCAACACTAGCAGTTGCTTAACAAATATTGCTTATGTTTCATCGAGCCCTTCCATTACCTGTCCACCTAATGTAACGGTTGATGCCCAAATGGATCATTGTGTGGCCTTAGGAGCAGATTTTATTTTTGAACCAACTATCAACAATGCCCCTTGTATAAGTAATGAAAGCCTCCAGGCCTTTAGCAGCTCCATCACCCCCAATTCTGCACCCAATCCCGCTCCTTCATGGGACCGTGGCCCCTTCCTTCCTAATGATAATACAGAATTCCCAGTCGGCGAAACTACTTTGCGTTATGAATTACTGAGAAATGGCAACGTCATCTCAGAATGCACCACAAAAATTACTGTTGAGGACAATTCTTCTCCCGCCTTGATTTGCCCTCAGGATATTACCGTAGACCTAAATCCAGGGGAATGTGAGACAATAGTAAGCAACAATTTGTCTCCTCTTATTGCCCAGGATAATTGTGGTCCTTCTGTTTTGTCATGGTACGGAACAAATACAACAACAAACACAGACATGGGTAGTGGAAAAGGAGCCATTCAGTCACTAAGGCTTTCTCCAGGAGTAAATACCTTCTGGTATAAAATGGAAGATGAGGAAAATAATGTTTCTCAATGTTTCTTTTTAATCACTGTTAATGATAAATCCAAAATTGAAGCTAAATGTCAGGATCTAACAGTTCATTTAGATGAAAATGGACAAGCTACTGTCAGCCCTCAGCAAATAGACATTAGCACTACTACTTGTGGTTCCTATTCATTAAGTCTAAATCAAACTAATTTCGACTGCAGCCATCTGGGTGATAATTTAGTCACCCTAACCCTCAGCAATGGTACGGGACAATCCTCGGCCTGTAGCAGTAATGTAAAAGTACAGGATAATATGGCTCCTCAGGTCATCTGCCCAAATGACATCACCACGGACGTCGATCCAGGAAGCTGCACTGCAACGATTACTGAAGGTCTGAAACCCTCTATTTCTGATAATTGTAATATCTCTCTAAGTTTTTATACCGTGATAAATGAACAAAATATTTCTATCTATGATGGAGTTGGAGTGCCCAGTGGATTTGATCTGGAGCCAGGTATTTACCAATTGGGTTACGCAGCGGAGGATGATAGTAAGAATAAAAACCATTGCTTCGCTAAAATCACGGTAAATGGTCCGGATGCCCCAAATGCTCTATGTGAAAGCCAGGCCTTAGTAGTAGAACTAAACAATAATGGGCAGGCTTCCATTAGTCCTGAACAGGTTGATGCCGGCTCATATGACGATTGCGGAGAGGTGAGTTTATCCCTGGATAAAACTAGTTTTGATTGTAATGATCTGGGAGTTAATGAAGTCACATTAACCGTTACCAATTCAAAAGGGCAGACAGCAAGCTGTAAAGCTTTTGTTTTAGTAAATGATGTAGAGAAACCTGTGATTGTTTGCCCAGGCGACATTATTATGAGTACTGATCCATCCAGCTGTGTTGCTACTCTTAAGGAAGGTATTGTACCCAATACCTCCGATAATTGTGGTGTTAGATTCTCCAGGCATGTTCTAAAAAAGAAACCTGATGCCATCATCAAAGTAGGAACAGGTATACTTAAAGAACTTGTTTTAGAGCCTGGTGAGTATAATTTGGATTACCTCATTACAGATGAAAGGACTAATACAGCTAGATGTTCCTTCGATATTACCATCACTGACTCAGAAGCTCCTACAGCAATATGCAAGAATCAACCTACTGTCGTTTATCTCGATGAAAATGGACAGGCTTCTGTCACTCCCAACCAGATCGACAATGGTTCTTTTGACAATTGCGGTTCTGTGAGTTTGTCCTTGGATCAAAGTAATTTTGACTGTTCAGATTTGAATAAAGTGATTTTCCTTAAGCTCCAGGTGACAGACCAAAATAATAATCAGGACATGTGCGCGGCTGTAGTAAGCATTTCCGATAATATACCGCCTGAAGCAATTTGTGTAAATACAACAGTTAATCTTGATTTGGATGAAAGTGGCCAAGCTTCACTCACTGTTGATGATATTGATAAGGGTTCTTCTGACAATTGTGGCATCAAAAACAGATATCTTGACAAAATAAATTTTGATTGCGAAAATCTCAAAGGTAGAAATATGGTAAAGCTAACCGTAGAGGATGCAAACGGAAATAGCGACCATTGTAATGCCACTGTTATTGTTAGAGACCCCCTGGATCCTAAAATCACCTGTAAGGATATTACGGTGCGATTAAATGAAGAGGGTAATGTTTTTATTCCATCCTCAGCCATAATAATACAAAAAACAGATAATTGTGGTTTTGGATTAGAAGAAGCAAAAGTTCATATGTTCGACTGCTCGGATGTGGGAAAAACGTACACCATCAATCATACCGTTAAAGATAAATCAGGAAATACCAGCAGTTGTAGTGCAACTGCGACTATTGTGGATGAGGTCGCACCAAAGGCTTTATGTAAAGATGTTAACCTAAACATTGATATTAACGGAATGGCCTCCATCACAACCGATGATGTCAATAATGGCTCTTCAGACGCCTGCGGAATAAAAAGTTTGAGCCTTGATAAAACCTCCTTTTCCTGTTCAGGAGAAAACAACACAGTCACGCTAACTGTAACAGATAATAATAATAATACCAGTACCTGTACCGCCAAGGTTACGTTAGAAGATAATACTCCTCCTATCCCCGACAAGCCTTTATTGAGGCCATTGGGTGGTCCTATAAACGGCGTTTGTTCTGTCACCGTTACAGATGCTCCGACCGCCACTGATAATTGCTCTGGCCTTATCGTTGGTACTACGAATGATCCTCTTTTTTATTCGGTGCCAGGAATTTATACCATTACCTGGACCTTTGATGATGGCAACGGGAATAGTGTTACTCAAACCCAGGAGGTTCATGTGTGGGACGACTCTAAACCCATTCCGGATGAAACAAGCCTTCCTACTATCAAAGGTGAATGTTCGGCCACCGTTTCTGATAAACCTACTGCAACAGACAACTGCTCCGGGACTATTATTGGTAGTACTACTGATCCACTGACTTATTCCACTCAAGGACCCCATATCATCACCTGGTCCTTTGATGATGGAAATGGTAATGTAGAAACCCAAACTCAGACTGTCATCGTGGATGATGTTACGAAACCTATACCCGATATGAATTCCTTACCTACCATTACTGGCGAGTGTTCAGCCACAGTTTCACAGACTCCTACTGCGACCGATAACTGTGCAGGGACTATAATAGGCACTACCTCTGATCCCTTGTCCTACTCTTCCCAGGGAACTCACATCATCACCTGGACTTTTGATGATGGCAATGGTAATGTAGAAACTCAGACTCAGACGGTTATTGTAGATGATGTGACCAAACCGGTGCCAGATCTGAATCCGTTGCCAGATATTACTGCGGAATGCTCTGTGACCGTTTCTCAGACTCCTATAGCCACCGATAACTGTGAAGGTACTATAATAGGCACCACCACCGATCCCTTGTCCTACTCTTCCCAGGGAACTCATATTATTACCTGGTCTTTTGATGATGGCAATGGAAATATTGAAACA
>JANQPA010000075.1 GCA_028285545.1 Saprospiraceae bacterium
AGAGCACCGAGTCTTATGGGATGGAAGAGATCAAAATGGACAGGCTATGCCAGCGGGTATTTATTTGATAAGATTGAGAGCAGGTAAGGCTTTGATTAACCAGAAGGTGGTGTTACAGAAATAAGTAAAAAAAATTAGGACGAGGCTGTCTCAAAAGACCTTCGGCCTTCCGGCCGGCCGGAAGGCGGGTTTCGCCAGCCAATTATATTCTTTTAGGAGTAGTTTTTCAGACATGTCATGTTTAAACATGACATGTTTTTTATTTTTCATTCCTTTTTTCAATTGAAAGATTTAATTTTATTGAAGACATGTAAATTAAACTCAACATAATCATACAACAAGCGGCCTTGTTAAGTAATTTTTATTCAATCAATTATTTCACGAACCTTTCTTATTTATATTGTTTTAATTGAGGAATCGAGGATGCATAAGCCTATGACACATTATAAGCTTACTATTTTAATTTTTTGGACTGTTCTGTTCCAATATTCAACTCATTTAAGAGCACAGACTATCGAAAAGGAAGTGCCGATACTTCAACAAGGCATACCCTATTTTAAAGTATATTCATTTAGAGAATATCAGGCCAGCCGAGCCAATTGGTGCGCGGTACAAGACAAAAAGGGGAGAATGTTTTTTGCCAACACTGCAGGGGTGCTAAGTTTTGACGGTGTAAAATGGTCTCTTGTGCAATCGGCTAAAAAGGCAGTAGTTCGCTATCTCACTGCTCACCAGGATGGGACCATTTTCTTTGGGTCCAGAAATGATTTCGGGTACATCAGTACGGATTCCATTGGAGCTATAAAGTTAATTTCACTTACTTCTCTTTTACCAAGTGAAGTTGGGTCATTTCGGGATATTTGGGCAATTCAAATCATTGAAGATCAAATTTTTTTCCAATCCTATAATTACATTTTCCAATTTCGAAAATCTGATGACCAGGAAGAAGGATTTGTTTTTGAACAGATGGTAAAAACAAAATCCCGTATCATGTCTTTTTCAAAGATAGGCCAAGAGTTATTTGTATACGAATATGCTTCTGGTCTTTATAAACTGGCGGGGGATAAACTTGAGATGACGAGGCAAGGACTTTTCTTTAAAGATAAATCTGTCAGGGGAGTTATTCCCTACTGGAAAAGTAACCCAAATGAAAATTTATTGGTTTGTACACGAAGTGATGGTTTATTTTTATGGAATAGAAAAGAAAACAATATCCAGCCACTTGAAGGTGCCTACAACTCTTTTTTAAAAAAAGCAGGATTCAATTACGCTGCATATTTAAAAAATGGCAATTTAGCAGTAGCTACTGAAGAAGGTTTAATCATTGTAGATGAATCCCGAAATATTGTCAATCGATCTAACCTGGAGACAGGTCTTCCGAGTAATGACATCCAATTCTTCTGGGAAGATCACCAAGGTGGATTATGGCTCACTACCGATAATGGCCTAATCCGTACAGAAGTTTCAAACCCTTTAAAGCAGTTTGGAGAAGCTTTTGGAATGAATCATTTGATTTACAACATAACTCGTCATAAGGGGCAATTATATGTAGGTACTAATGTAGGAGTGTTTACTACTCCACAAAATGAAGAAAGTACTTTTCAAAAGATTGAAGGATTGGATCAAGAGGCATTTTCGATATTATCGCTTGGTGAAGATTTGTTGGTAGCTTGTCCTTATGAAGGCATTTTTGAATTGCAAAATCAACGTTTGACTAAAATATTTGGAGAAATACCCATCAAACTGATATCATCTCGATTCCATTCTAATTTAATATTAGTTGCTGCGGGTTCTTCCAAATTTGGGTTTCGTTTTATTTATAAAACTGAAAAGGGGTGGAAGCAAATTCTAACAGACCCCATTATTAAGGAAGAAGTAAGATACGTGGTAGAAGAAAGCGATCATATAATATGGCTTGGATCGAGAGGAAATGGTTTTCTTCGCCTAGAGCTACCAGATTTTTCAGCCTCTGAAAATATAGATTCTTTAAAAGTGAAAGTAGAGCGTTTCCCCAAAGGCAATCTTCCGGCGGGTTTCAGAGCGCGCCCTTACCTGGTAGGAGACAAAGTTTATCTGGCAAGCAGCCATGGCTTAAAACGTTATGAACCAGCAATTAATGACCTGGTACAAGATAGCAGTCTGGGCATTACCATATCTGACACTTTAACCAGGGTTAACCATTTAGAAGCCGACCAGAATGGAAATATTTGGGCTAATTATATTCCATTGGGCCAAGCAGCTCGCATTTTTCGCTTTAACCCTAATAATCAAGGTGGATTCATTGAATCTGAAGCCTTACCAATAAGAAGATCTTATGAAACCTCCTTAAATACCTTATTTCCAGATAAAGAAGGAACTGATGGTTTATGGTTAGGAACACCAAATGGTCTTCTTTGGTACGATGCAAGCACTCCTTCCCAACAAATGGCAGATTATCATTCACTCATAACAGCCATTTGGTCTAACGGAGATTCTTTAATTTTTGGAGGATACGATCCAATTGCGGAAAATACTAATCAGCCTCCTGTATTGGCATATTCCGATAATGCCCTGCGCTTTGAGTTTGGAGCTACCAGCTACGAAGGTCCGGAAGAAACTCAATATCAATATTTACTGGAAGGCTTTGACAAAAACTGGTCGAATTGGACCAAAGAAACTCGAAAAGATTATACCAATTTACCTGAGGGCTCCTATACCTTTCACCTCAAAGCCAAAAATATTTATGATGTCCCTGGAAAGGAAGCAACTTATAAGTTTAGCATTAAGCCTCCCTGGCACAGAAGTTTGCCAGCTTATTTTGCTTATTTAATTTTTATAAGTCTGGCCTTATATTTGGCGTATCGATGGAATACCCAAAAACTCAAACAGCGACAAAAAAGGCTGGAACAAAAAGTGGAAGAAAGAACTCAAGAAGTAAATCGTCAAAAGGAAGAAATTGCTGAACAAGCACTTTTGTTATTGGAAAAGAAGGAACAATTAGAAGTATTGGATCAGTACAAACAAGAATTGACGGGTATGATTGTACATGATCTTAAAAACCCCCTGAATACCATACTTGGTTTGGCGGATTCTTTTAAACCCGGAAATAAAATCAAAAAAATCACTCAAGCTGGAAATCAGATGTTGAGCTTGGTTTCGAATATTTTGAATGTACAAAAATTTGAAGAAGCCAAAATGGAGCTCGACCTGGAAATCTATGATCTAAGAGAAATTATTGATCTGGCAATTGATCGGACAAGTTTATTTAAGGAAGAAAAAAATATTCAAATACTTGTAAAATTAAGCCCTGAAAGCAAAATCAGAGTAGATAAAGAATTAATTATCAGGGTTTTCGAAAATCTTCTAACCAATGCCATAAAATTTACACCTGCCAACAAAAGCATCCATATTTTTGACACAGCTGCTGAAATAGAAGGTAAGATAAAAATTCAGGTAGAAGATGAAGGTACCGGAATCTCCCCTGAGCAAAGTGACAAACTTTTTGCAAAATATGGTCAGATTGAACGAAGAAAGGCGGGAAGGGCTGGATCTACAGGCTTAGGACTTACCTTTTGCAAATTAGCAGTAGAAGCACATGGAGGATCTATTGGTGTAGGTGAAAAAGAGGAAACTGGAACAGTTATTTGGTTCACTTTACCTGCTACTAATGAGGAAATTAAAGTTAGTCCAAAAGCTGACATCGCAGTCGAAAACTTAATAGTCGAAAACCAAGTAATAAATATATTAAGTTCTATTAGTCAGGAAGAAAGGGATTGGTTTTTGCCATTAGCTAATTCAATAAGCAATTATAAAGTTTTTCAAATAAGTAAGGTTCTGGAAATTCTCAAGGAAATCCCAAGTCACGCAAGCCCTGCTGTCCAGGAGTGGCAATCCAGAATAGAACAAAGTGTATATACTTCAAATCAAAAAGAGTTCGAAGATTTGCTTAATGAAGTACTTAAGGAAAAATGATAATTCATCAGGGTTTTATCTTGCCCCTGGAAAACAGGAAGGCTTTGATTAACAAAAGGGTTATTTTACCGTACTGAAACAATATTCAACTGGTTTTTAACAAAAAAAAATTACGCCAGCATATGGATTATTTTTGTTATTACAGTCAGTAAAAACCTACAAATTTAGTTTTGGAAGAATCATGAAAACATATCACATATTGGTGGTAGATGATGAAGCTGGTAATATCCAGGTTTTAGTTCAACAATTGGTCGAATCTGGTAAGCCCTATAATGTTATGGGTGCCATCAATGCTCAATTGGCCTACTCTATTGCCCAAACAAAACAACCTGATTTGATAATTACGGACTGGGATATGCCTGAAATGACAGGATTAGAATTAACTCAAGCCTTAAAATCTAATCCTGAAACTAAGTTTATCCCCGTATTAATGGTAAGTGGTATGAGAACACGGGTAGAGGATTTACAACAAGCTTTAGAAGCAGGTGCGGTAGATTTTCTTCGCAAACCCGTTAATAAAATTGAGCTATGGGCCAGAGTAGCGAATACACTGCAGCTATCTGAAACGCACAAATTAGAGCGCCAGGCCAATGAAAAACTAAAAGCTCTGGATCAACTAAAATCTCATTTTTTCACTAATATTTCTCATGAATTCCGGACACCTCTAACCATAATCACTGGCATGGCTCAACAAATTAAAGCCGACCCTGAAATGTGGCTAGAAAAAGGAAATGATCTTATCATTCGTAATAGTCAGCATCTCCTTTCCCTTGTCAATCAAATTCTGGATCTTCGAAAGCTCGAATCTGGCACCTTAAAACTGCAATTGGTCCAGCATAACATTATTCCTTACTTGCAACATCTGTCTGATTCTTTTGCTGCATTGGCCTCTTCCAATGGAGTTAAGATCCATTTTCTTTGCAGCTTAGAAAAACTTGAAATGGATTTTGATCCTGAAAAATTATTGTATATTCTTTCTAATCTTCTAAGCAATGCATTAAAATTTACTCCTAAAGGCGGAGATATTTATGTTCAGGTAAATTATCACCAAAACACGGATGCCGAAACTTTAGTCATTCAGGTAAAAGACACAGGTAGGGGTATTCCTGCTGAAGATTTGCCCCATATTTTTGATCGTTTTTACCAGGTGGAGGACTTGGAATATCAAAAAAAGCCAGGATCTGGCATTGGCCTCTCACTTGTTAAGGAGTTAATCAATCTTTTTAATGCTTCAATTGAAGTGGAAAGCAAACTCAATAAAGGAACAAATTTCATATTAAGTTTTCCTATTACCAGAACGGCTCCTCACAAAGAAGTTGACGTTGAAGGAACATCATTCCTAAACCAAAACCAAGTCTTCTCATCCACCATAGAAAATTCCAATTCGAATGCTGATGATTTGGATGATCAAGAAAAAATTACGGATACCCAGAGTATTCCTACTCTACTTATTGCAGAAGATAATAAAGATGTACAGCTATATTTAAAAAGCTTTTTAGAAACGCATTACCAATTAATTTTTGCTGAAAATGGGCAAATTGGAATTGATATTGCATTAGAAGAAGTACCAGATATTATCATTAGCGATGTGATGATGCCCATCAAGGACGGATTTGAATTATGTGATACGCTGAAAAAAGATGATCGGACCAGTCACATCCCTATTGTCATGTTAACTGCCAAAGCAGACTTTGATTCCCGCATTACGGGCCTTCAAAAAGAAGCCGATGCTTATCTGACCAAACCTTTTTATCAGGAGGAATTGCTGTTGATTTTACATAACCTCTTGGAAATCCGAAGAAAACTTCAGATGAAATATGCTGCTGATTCAATCAATCCTACCATTGATTCTTCGTCCGGGAAAAACCCAAAATCAAATCTTGAGGATGCTTTCCTTCAAAAATTACATCAGATCACGGTCACTCATATGGATAATCCTGAATTATCCACAGGGTTTATCTGCAAAGAAATGGGGATGAGCAAGACCAATATTTTCAGAAAACTAAAAGCACTAACTGGACTTTCCCTTTCTCATTTTATCCGTAACATAAGACTTCGAAAAGCCAAAGAAATGTTATCGGATCCTTTTTTAAACATTACTGATGTGGCCTATGCCGTTGGCTTTTCCGATCCTAAATATTTTAGTCGAATTTTTTCCGAAATCTTCCAGCAATCTCCTTCTGAATTTAGGAATGGATAGATCCAAGCTCTCCCTAATTTTTTGTTGGAAATAGATTGAGATACATAGAGATATATGGAGACAGGTAGAGACATATGGAGATAAATTAGCGATCTACATATCTCCATATGTCTCTACCTGTCTCTACCTGTCTCTACATGTCTCTACATGTCTCCGTTTTCGTCTGCAAACCAAAGAAGATCAAAAAATTATAAATATCTGACAATCAGTCTATTGTAAAAAATTGGAACAATATTCCACCTTTTGGAACAATACTACACTCCCTTTGGAATAATACTCCACCTTTTTGGAACAATATTAAACTAGCCTTACTGGACTTTCCCTGCATATTTGTCATAACCTCACACGAGAATGATTTGACTAACAATTGCAACTAATTACCATGAAATCTTTAGATGAAAAAAATAAAGGACTAGAAACACACTAGAGCATCACTACCAAAGAATTTATCAAAATCAACCATCAAGAACTATTTATTAATCTTTATTCTAACCAAGATGAAAAATCTACACTACAACTACCTTTTTTTACTACTATTATGTTTTTTTACTTTACAATCCCATGTACAAGTTCACGCACAGGACGAAATGACCATGACCTTTGACAATGGTCCCAGAGAACCAGGCTTTAGATTCCAAGGTTTTGGTGCATATAGTGGACGCATTTATGTAAACTTTCCAAATGTAAATTATACAGCTACCCTTACTAAAATTGAAGGTTGTTTTAACTTTATTAGTTTTAACAAATACAATTTTGGTGGTGGTGGAGGCACCTGGAGAGTTTGGGACAACAAAGGTCGAGAAAAGTTCTTTAAGGCTGGTGGTGGAAACAAACTTACTTTGAACTGGACAGAGGTCAAGTGGGTGAAATTTAAACTCAATGATGTTGGGAATGGAGGTACCAATAATGCCTGGGATATCGACAATATTGTATATTCTATCCCTGTGAAAGTACCAGCCTCTAAGCCTACCGTAAGTTTAAGTCAAGATGAAGTTTGTCAGGGAGGATCAGCAACTTTAAGCTTCCAGGGACAACTTAACGATGCCTCTGAATGGAGGGTTTATTCAGGAAGTTGTGGTGGTACATTCGTAGGTAAAACTTCAGGAAACAGCATTACTGTAAATCCATCCAGTACAACTACCTATTATGTTAGGGGAGAAGGATTATGTCCTTTGCCGGGTGAATGTAGTGATCCTATCACGCTCACGGTAAAAACTTATTCTACTCGATTTACAAAAGTCGTAGCCAATGTTGAACTTCCCTGCCCCGGTGAAGAGGTGTTTTTAGTTCCTGACGGTGGTACAGGTGGTACAGGAGCCAAGGTCAAATGGTATACCGGACCAAATGGAACAGGAACCAATATCCCCACCGTAAAGGTTGGGCCGGCAAACACTCCCCAAATTAAGGTTCGTCCTACTCAAACAACAACCTATTACGTCAGACGAGAAGGAGATTGTAATACTACTTCCGATTTTAGTTACACATTAGTGGTTTCTAATGATCCATCTTGTAATAAGCCCCCTGTTGCCGTTTGTAATAGCATAACAGTAGATGTCAATTCCTCCTGTGAGGTTACGGTTAATCCAGCAAGTTTAGATGGTGGTTCTTCTGATCCAGATGGTGACAACCTCCAGTTCAGTCTCGCAAAAACCACTTACGGCAATGGAGTTCATAATGTTACTCTTACAGTTAGTGATGGTGGTTTATCAGATCAATGTACAACTACCATAACAGCAAGGGATATTACTAAACCAGTACCAGATTTATCTACCTTACCTGATGTCAGGGGAGAATGTTCTGTTACTGTCGTAACTCCTCCTACTGCTACCGATGCTTGTGAGGGTACTATTGTGGGTACTACTTCAGATCCTTTGACTTATTCGACTCAAGGTTTCCATAAAATTACATGGACCTTTGATGATGGCAATGGAAACATCGAAACACAAACGCAAGATGTCGTAATTAATGACATTACTAGACCTATTCCTGACCTAACTACCCTACCTGATGTTGTTGGAGAGTGCTCTGCTACTGTTGTTACTGTTCCTACTGCTACCGATGCTTGTGAGGGTGCTATCGTGGGCACAACTTTTGATCCTTTGACTTATTCTACTCAAGGTACTTATACCATTACCTGGTTTTTTGATGATGGAAATGGAAATGCCGAAAGGCAAACACAAACCGTCATTGTAAGGGATGTTTCTAAGCCTATCCCTGACCTGAACTCTCTACCGGATGTTACTGGAGAGTGTTCTGCTACCGTTTCATCTACTCCTACAGCTACCGATAATTGTGAAGGAAGTATAATAGGAACTACTTCTGATGCGTTGACTTATTCTACGCAAGGTACTCACACCATCACATGGTCTTTTGATGATGGTAATGGAAACATCGAAACTCAAACTCAAAATGTCGTAATTAAGGATGTTTCTAAACCTAGTCCTGATCTAGCTACCCTTCCTGATGTAACCGGAGAGTGCTCTGCTACTATTGTTACACCTCCTACAGCTACCGACAATTGTGTTGGAAAAATTAACGGTACTACTTCTGATCCGCTGACTTATTCGACGCAAGGTACTTATAACATAACTTGGTCCTTTGATGATGGTAATGGAAACATCGAAACGCAGTCACAAACGGTTATTATAAAGGATATTTCTAAGCCTAGCCCTAGCCTGTCCTCTCTACCGGATGTCACTGGAGAATGTTCTGCTACTGTTGCTGCTACTCCTACGGCTATCGATAATTGTACTGGACAAACCATCACTGGTACTACTTCTGATCCGCTGACTTATTCGACTCAAGGTACTCATACCATCACCTGGTCTTTTGATGATGGTAATGGAAATATTGAAACGCAAACCCAAACCGTCATTATTGATGATGTCACTAAGCCAGTACCAGATGTTGTTTCTTTGCCAACCATTAGTGTGGAGTGTTCTGCTTCCCTTCAGGCTCCTACTGCTACCGATAATTGTGAAGGAACCATTACAGGTACTACTTCTGACCCATTGACTTATTCTGCTCAAGGTACCCATACCATCACCTGGTCTTTTGATGATGGCAATGGAAATATCGAAACACAAACGCAAACTGTAATTATTGATGATGCTACTGCTCCTGTACCGAATGTGGCTAACTTACCTACTGTAACCGCATCTTGTGAGGCAGGTCTTGAACCTCCTTTTGCTACGGATAATTGTGCTGGGCAGGTCGCTGGTACTACTTCTGATCAGCTCTACTTTAACCAAAAAGGTACATATACTATTACCTGGGTATACGATGATGGAAATGGAAATACCACTAGCCAGGATCAAACCATTATCATTGGGAATGCTATCGCTCCAGTACCAGATAGAGCATCTCTTCCCACACTTAGAGGACAATGTGCTGTTACGGTATCTTCTGTTCCTACCGCTACCGATGGTTGCAATAGTACCATCCAGGGCACTACTTCTGATCCTTTGACTTATAATACTCAGGGGGTTCACATCATTACCTGGACTTTTGATGATGGTAATGGAAATATTGCTACCCAAACGCAAAGAGTGGTCGTTAGAGATCGGCAGGCTCCTGTTCCGGATCAAGCTAACTTACCTACAATGAGAGGCAGCTGTTCAGTTATGATTACTAATTTCCCTACTGCTACCGATAATTGTGGTGGATCTATTACTGCTACTACTGACAGTCCGCTGGAATTTGACCAGGATGGTAATTATGCCATTGTTTGGAACTATGAAGATGGCCATGGAAACACTTCCTCTCAAACGCAATGGGTGGTTATCAATAGTGGTGCAGCTCCTAATGCGTTGTGTAAAGACATCTCTGTGTCATTAGGTTCATCCGAAAGCATGACCATCAAAGCAGAGGATATTGACAAGGGTTCCTTTGATGATTGTAGTTCAGTTACTCTATTAGTAGGTGCTCAGGGTGGTTTAATTTTTAATAATGTAGCTCCTCCGGCTCCAAGCATGGATCTTTACTGTCATAATGGAAAAGTTCAACAACTGATCCTTTATGTTACTAATGAAGAGGGAGAAACAGCTAATTGCCAAGCTACCGTAACCATGATGGGAGAAGACAAAGATTTAGATGGCATTTTAGATAATTGTGATAACTGTCCCGATACCTATAATCCTAATCAGCAGGATTTAAACAATAATGGGAAAGGAGACATCTGTGATGGAAATTCAAATCCTAACCCAAATCCTAATCCTAATCCAGGAGGATGGGAAGGCTGGAGTCTGAAGCAGCAGGGAAGCAATCAAGACAATATCATTACCGAAATGAGGGCTTATCCCAATCCATTCCAAGAGGAGGTCAATTTGAGCTTTAGCTTGAATCAGGAAGAAAGAACTACGATAGAAGTTTTCAACATCCAAGGACAAAGAGTACATACCCTCTTATCAGAGGTAGCCCCTAAAGGAGAGCATCGAGTCATGTGGGATGGAAAAGATCAAAACGGACAGACTATGCCTGCGGGTATTTATTTAATCCGATTGAGAGCAGGAAAAGCTTTGATTAATCAGAAGGTGGTATTGCAGAAATAATATTTAAGGATTATCTTTTACTCCAGGGGATATCTCCTGATTTTTTGGACATGTCATGTTTAAACATGACATGTTTTTTCATTTACCATCCACCTTCAAATTAGTTTGTATCTTATTGTTGAAATCGTTTTTATGATAAAAACCATAGATAATGAAACAAACAAACCTCCTTTTTCTCATCTTAATTTTACTCTCCACTGCCTGTTCTCAAGCCAACGAATCCAATACTACCGAACCGACTTCGAGCTTTCATACGGCTACTGCAAAAGCTCCTGAGGCAGGAAGTATCTTTTTATATCCAGAAAGAATTCCTTTGGATAATGGGGGGATTTTAAATGCAGAGAGAGGAATGATGTTTGCCCCCCTGAATCGATCGAAACCTGGTAGTGATGTGATCGCAATTGAAGTATATCGTTTTAAGGCTAGTGAGAAAGCTGATCCTCAAACTCCTCCTATCTTTTTCCTTCACGGAGGGCCCAGCTTTCAAGGATTGGAAAGAAGTTTGCAAAGGCGAGGATATTTTGAATCAAGATGGCAGGATTTTACGGATGTAGCAGATTTGGTAATTATTAGTCAAAGAGGTATTGGCCCATCTAAGCCAACTACACTTATAGAAACTACCATCCCAAATCAAGCTCTTGATCAGCCATTTGATATGGAAAAACAAGCCAGTGACTATCAACAAGTACTTGAAAAAGAAAAAAAGGCCTGGGAAGATCTTGGATTAGATCTAAGTGGGTTTAATGTTTTGGAAGCTGCTGCAGACATCGATGAAGTTAGACAAGCTTTAGGTTATGATAAGATAATAATATGGGGAGGAAGTTTCGGCTCCCATTGGGGAATGGCCCATATTCGAAATTACCCTGAAACAGTGGAAAGAGTCATCTTCCGAGGGATGGAAGGTCCAGACCATACCTATGATCATCCAGGTCACCTCTGGAATGTATTTAAAAGAGTAGCGGAAGAAGCGGAATCATCCCCAGATTTTGCCGGACTTATTCCAGAAGGAGGGTTGATTAATGCCTTTGGCAAGATCATCGAAAAAGCAGAAAAAACACCCTTTAAAGTAAGTGTTCAAAATCCTACAACCGGTCAACAACAAGAGGTATTATTTGATAGGCTCTCCGTTCGCCAACTTGTCAGAGGTTATTCTGGAGGACTGGCATCCTGGCCATCAGATGTGATTACTCTTTACAACAACAATTATGAACCTGCAGCTAGGCGTTTCCTGGCTAGAAATGAAGATCAAAGAAGTTTTCGAACAGCCAGTTATTGGATGTTAGATTGCGGATCGGGAATAACGCCCAATAGACTAGCCGAGCATGATGCAGATCCCGCTATGGATTTATTAGGGAGAATGAACTGGGGATATAAAACGGGTTGTTCCGTGTGGGATAGTGATCTGGGAGATGATTTCCGGCAAAATTTTGAAACGGAAATTCCTACGGTCATTGTACATGGAACCTGGGATACTTCAACCCCATATGAAAATGCGTTAGAGCTGGTACCTTTTTTCAAAAACAGCAAATTTATTCCTGTCCTCAGAGGGCCGCATGGTGCCATACAGGCAGCCTTTAGAACGTCTGAATCATTTAAGAAAGCTTTATTCAAATTTGCTGCAACTGGAGATACAACAGATTTACCGGAACAGGTAGAAATTCCACAACCAGAATGGAAGCCCTTTGAAGATTATTAATTTAAGTTGCCCTGTAATTTTTTGTAATTAGTCAAAGGTAGAAGGTAAAAGGAGTAAAGACTTAAGTTTCAGAAAATACTCTAGTATTTTGAATCAAAATCGTAAAATCTTTCTACTTTCTACCTTCTACCTTCTACACTATACAATCATGTCGCTTTGTGATATGAACTAATAGCATTAATAATAATCCTTTAATATGAATCTTAAATATTCAGTATTTGTTTTAGTATTCTTTTTTTCGGGTTATATGTTTCCAGTTTCAGGAATTGCACAGGTTGATGAGTCTTTCCAATTCCTGGAAAAATTTCCTCTTAAAATGAAGTGGCGGAACGTTGGTCCTAATCGTGGTGGGCGATCCATTGCGGTAGCAGGTCATTCTGATCGTCCTTTGGAATATTATTTTGGCGCAACTGGTGGTGGTTTGTGGAAGACTAAGGATGGTGGGATCCATTGGAAACCTGTTACCGATGGTCAAATAAACAGTTCCTCGGTTGGGGCGGTAGCTGTGGCTCCCTCTAATCCGGATTTAGTTTTTATGGGAATGGGAGAAACGCAATTCCGCCAAAATATCCTTCAAGGAGATGGAGTATATAAATCTTCTGATGGGGGGACTACCTGGCAACATATGGGTCTTTCAGAAACCCAGGCAATAAGTAGAATTCGAATCCATCCTACAAATCCTGATCTCGTTTATGTGGCCGCTCTTGGACATCCATTCGGGCCAAATCCAGAACGAGGCATCTTTAAAACTTCGGATGGAGGAAAAAATTGGGAAAAGATTCTTTTTAGAGATGAAAAAACCGGAGCTATAGATCTGGTCATGGACCCAAAAAACCCCAACATTCTCTATGCTTCCTTATGGGAGGTAAACAGAAAACCATGGGCCTTATCAAGTGGTGGTCCGGGGTCTGGCATATTTAAATCAATTAATGCTGGAGAAAGCTGGGAAGAAATCACCAATAGACCTGGCCTACCCTCAGGTTTGAAAGGTAAAATAACCCTGACTGTTTCAGGAGCAGACTCTAAGCGAGTTTATGCAAATATAGAAGCAAAAGATGGAGGCCTCTATCGTTCAGATGATGCAGGAGAAAGCTGGGAACTCATTAATAACCATAGAGATTTATGGCAACGTGCTTTTTATTTTTTAAGAATTGTTGCTGATCCAATAGACCTAGAAACGATCTATGTGCTTAGTTTTCGGCTATTAAAATCTACGGATGGAGGCAAAACATTTAAGCGACTGCCTGAAACGCATGCCGATCATCATGACCTCTGGATTGATCCCATTAATCCTTCCAGAATGATTAATGGAAATGATGGAGGAGGTGTTGTTTCCGTGAATGGTGGGCAGACCTGGACCAGTATGCGGTACCCCACAGCACAAATATACCGCCTGGCAGTAACGAATGATTTCCCCTATCATGTATGTGGTGCTCAGCAAGATAACACCACAGTTTGTGTAGCTTCTGATGGAGGCTTTTTACGCAATCCAAGAGGCACTGCGGCTGAGTGGATGTATTCTGTAGGGGGCGGTGAAAGCGGTTATATTGCTCCTCATCCAACAAAGCATAATATTTTCTATGCAGGTGCCACCAATACCTTAACACGTTATGATAGAAATACTGGGCTGGCTAAAGACATTCAACCTTATCCACGAATCGTTATGGGGGAGCCTGCAAGGGTGATGCCCGAACGATGGAATTGGACCTATCCCATAGCCCTTTCTCCCTTAGATCCAAATCAATTATTTGTGGGATCTCAGCATTTATGGAGAACCGTTAATGAGGGACTAAGCTGGGAGAAAATCAGCCCCGATCTCACAAGGGCAAACCCTGAAACCATGGAAGATTCTGGTGGTCCTATTGTAAAAGATCAGGATGGCCCTGAGATTTATGCTACTTTATATGCTATTGCTCCATCAAAACATGAGGCCAATACCATTTGGACTGGTAGTGATGATGGTTATGTTTACCTGACTAAAGACGGCGGAAAAACCTGGTCAAATATCAGCCCACCTGACTTACCTGAAAATACCCGAATAGGGATCATCGAAACCTCGCCACATACGCCTGGTGTGGCATACCTGGCAGGAAGACGATATGAAATGGATGATCGCCAACCTTATGTTTGGAAAACCATGGACTATGGCAAGACCTGGAAAAAAATAATCAGTGGCATTCGTTCCGATCACTTTGTTTATTCCATTTGTGAAGATCCCATCCGCAAAGGCCTATTATTTATCGGTACAGAACAGGGGGTATATGTTTCCTTCAATGATGGAAATTACTGGGAAAACCTTTCTTTGAATTTACCTGCTAGTCCGGTTACTGGAATAGCGGTTAAGAATTCCGACTTAGTCATCTCCACCCATGGCAGATCCTTTTGGATTTTGGACCGAATGGGAGTAATTCGTCAATTGAAAAAAAGTCTTTATTCCAATAATTTTCACCTCTTCAAACCAGATACTGCGATTCGGAGGGCAGTTTCAGCCCAAATAGATTTCTTTATAAAAGAGAATGATCAAAAAATATTATTAGAAATTTGGGATGATCAATCCAATGCAGTTAGAACATTATATGATGGCATTTTAAATCAAAAAGGAATGTATAGCATGCAATGGAATCTCAGATATTCAGGTGCCACTGTTTTCCCAAATATAATATTAGAGGGAGGTAATCCGAGAAGAGGACCCTGGGCGGCACCCGGAACGTATACGGTTCGTTTAAGCGTTAATGACCAATCCCAGGAGCAGAAATTCCAGCTTAGAAAGGATCCTCGATTAAGCGATGTTAGTAATGAAGATCTAAAAGCTCAATTCGATCTGGCCATCCAAATCAGAAATGCTGAGGATACAGCCAATAAGACTGTAATTTTTATAAGAAAATTAAAGGAGGAATTAAAGAAAAGGCAAAAGCAGGTGAGCGATAGGCTGCTGAATGGAGAAATCCAGGCTTTTATCATAGGTATCACTGCTGTTGAAGCGGGTTTATATCAAGTGAAAAATCAAAGTCCAAAAGATAAAATTGCTTTTCCTATCAAATTAAATGATCGGTTAACAGGCCTTAGAAGCCATTTGGAACGCGGGGATGGAGCACCTACAAAAGTGTATTACCAGGTATTTGAGGAACTTTCCACAGAATTAAATGAGTATTTGGATGTATTGGATAAGCTCATGAAGAATGATTTGGTGGATCTGAACAAAAAGCTGGTTCAATTCAACTTATCAGAAATTGATTTAAACTAATAAAATCCTTCCATAATTTTTCCAAATAAAATGTATGAAAACTCAGGCCTTTGTAACTATCCTTTTCCTCTTTTTTATACTTTCCTGCAATCCAGGAATAGAGGATAAAAAATACGATTTGATTATTAGCAGCGGAATAATCGTTGATGGATTGGGAAATCCCCAATTTACAGGAGATATAGCCATCTTGGGGGATAAAATCATTGATATTTCAGAAACGAAGCTTGATCCTGAGTTGGCAGTTGAGGTTATAGATATTTCAGGATTAATCGTTTCACCTGGATTTGTTGATTTGCATACCAATATTACTGTTGACCTTCATGAACAACCGCTAGCAGAGAATTTCATCCGACAGGGGATTACTACGGTTTTATCAAGTCTTCATAGCGGGGACCAACCTTATCCATTAGATACCTATGCCAGCTCTTTGGAAGTAGCCCCAAACATCGGCTACTTTGCCGGACATTCCTGGGCTCGCAAACAAGTGATGGGGCTTGAAAACAGACAGGCGACCACAGAAGAATTAGACAGCATGAAATATTTGGTAGAACAAAGTATGAAACAAGGTGCTTTGGGACTTTCTACAGGTCTGGAATATGTCCCGGCTAATTATGCATCTGAAGTAGAAATTGTAGAGCTGGCGAAAGTAGCCTCAAAATACAATGGTGTATATTTTACTCATATGCGCAATGAGGGTAGAGGGGTGTTAAAATCAATTCGGGAAAGTATTACCATTGGAGAGCAGGCTAATATTCCTGTCCAAATCAATCATCTGAAGGCGGCGGGGCGAACCCAATGGGGTTGGGCCGAGAATATGCTGGGATTAATTGACAGCGCTCGTCAGGAAGGCATCGATATTAGTCAGGACATTTATCCTTATACTGCTTTCAGTACCTATGGATACTTACTGATCCCACAATGGGCATTGGCAGGAGGGAATGAGGCTTTAAAAAAACGATTGCAGGACCCTCAATTAGCCAAACAAATAAGAACCGAAATGAGCGATTTGTTTATGAAAGATGGAGGAGGAGAAGACCTCAGTTTGATTCAGTTCAGAAATTTCGAATATGATCCGGCTTTCAGCGGGAAAACACTTAAAGATTATGCCCTTGCTAAAGGCTTAGAACCTACTCTCGAAACAGGTATAGAGTTAATCTTGGAACTTCAATTACAAGGTGGATTTATAGGTATTTTTCAAGCTATGGATGAAAAGGATATCATTCGTTTTATTCAACACCCAAACACTATGTTTGATTCTGATGGTGATTTGACCATTTTTGGAGAGGGGCACCCCCATCCTCGTTGTTATGGCGCATTTCCCAATATCCTGGCTACCTATGTACGAGAAAAACAGGTGATTTCCCTTGAAGAGGCTATTAAGAGAATGACATCAATGGCAGCTGATAAGATCCGACAAAAAGAAAGAGGCAGAATCCAAAAAGGGGCATTTGCGGACCTAAGCATTTTTAATTTTGAGGAAATTAAAGACAATTCCACCTATACAGATCCACATCATTATCCTTCCGGTATAGAACATGTAATGATTAACGGCGAATGGGTTATTAAAGCCGGAACCATAACGGGTGCAAAACCAGGTCAATGGATAAAAAAAGAAGAAGAACAGCGATAGATACTGGCTTCCCCAGCATCTATCGCTGTTAAATTTAATTCATTAGCTCTGCTCCTTCATTACTGGTTTTTGTGTTCTTCCGCTTAAACAAGGAGGTATCCATTTTTCCAAAACGATAAGAAAAATTGAGTCTTACTACCTGCGGATTGCTAAGCCTCCAGGTATCCTGAACAAAAAATTCAGATTCGGAATGTGTACCTCGCTGGCGAGACCTGAAAATATCAGACATACTAAGCGTGAGAGAACCCTTCCGCTTTAAGATATTTTTACGAATAGACACATTAACAAACCAGGTAGGCAAAGTGTACCCTTGAGCAGTATTCGTGGATCGCATCCAGCCATGGAAGCGACCACTTTGACTTGCCGGCGAAAAGGCCGCTCTGCTTTTATACTCTCCGTTTATTTGTAGGGTAAATACTTTGGGAAGATTAATACTCAGATTTTCTTTTAAAAACCAGGTAAATTGTTCATTAATTAAACCTTCCTCAATATTAGATGCATCGACTCTGGAGTTATACAAATTCAGATTAGAAGTTAATGTGACATTTTTTGCTAAAGTATTTCTCAAGGTAAATTCAACCCCATAAGCTACACTGCTATTAGAATTCTGATAAGATTGAATGACCACCTCTCGGTTAAGGAAGGGATCAAATTCAGTAGTTTGGAAGGTGGTAATTAAATCAGAGGCCTGTTTTAGGTAAGCAGATATTAACAAATTATCTCCTTTTTCGAATATATTTTGATAGGTGAATTCAAAAGAGTTGGTGAATTCAGGTAGTAAATCGGGATTCCCTCTCCTCAGATTTAAGGAATCAGTAAAATCTGTAAAAGGAATAAGATTAAAGAAGCTAGGTCGATTGATTCTTCTGGTATAAGATAGCTGAATATTGTCTTTATCATTCAATTTATAAGTGATAAATCCGCTGGGAAAAATACTTAAAGGAAAATCATTTTCAAATTTACTTTGTGATTCTGGCAATTCTCCGGTATACCGACTACTCTCAACCCGAATTCCTGCTGAATATCCCCATTTTTTGAATTCCTGACTAAAAATACCATAAGCTGCCAACACATCATCCATAAATTCATATTCGTCTGTAAAGTTAAAGACCCGGACAAACTGATCCTGCTGCGGATTAAAAACAAAACTGGCATTATTATTATCATAATTTCTAAATGCTCCTCTGGCCCCTAATTCAATCTTACCATTTTCGCCAACAGGGTTAACGTAATCAGTCTGGAGAGTAATGAAGGTAGTGGTTCCATTACCCTGTTGAATTTCCTGGCTATTTATGCCAGAATTTAGAAAACGGGTGTCAAATTCATTAAAATTGTCCATTTTGAAGCGGCTTAAACTAATATCCGCAGTCAGTTCTTGTCCTTTTTTGGGAAAAAGATGCTTGAATAAAACTGATCCACCGAGGCTTCGAAATTCACGATCTCTAACAGAAGTTCTTACAGATTCACTAAAATTGGTCGTATTTTGAAAAAGGGAGTCAATTTTTGTATTTAACACATCATCAGTATCAAACATTCCTCTTCTAAACGAACCTTCAAAAGTAAGGGTGTTTCGATTACTCATAAACCAATCAAAACCAGCCCGAAGGGTAGCAAAGCTACCTCCACTTTCTGTATCTCCAGTCTGGAAAATATTGGTCCGCGGATTTCCAAAGAAGTTTTGACGATCTGTTTCATTAGTCCCCTTTCTTACATGGCTATTAAAAAATCCATTTAAAAAGGCATTGATTTTACCCTCCCGAACGTTTAAGTTTCCTCCAATATTCACACCTCCTTGTGAATCTCCTCCAGCTCTGATGGAACCATTATATCCAATGCGTTTATTTCTTTTCAACACTAAATTGACAATTCCTGCCTGTCCGCCAGAAGCATCATATTTAGCAGAGGGATTGGTAATGACTTCCACTCTTTCGATTTCGGAGGAAGCAATCTGATCCAGCGTAAGAGTAGTAGGTCTGCCATCAATGAATACCTGAGGAGAAGCATTCCGTAAAGTTAGATTTCCATCCAAATCAACTGATAATGAGGGGACATTTCTTAAGGCATCAATGGCGGTACCACCTTCGGCTGAGGCGTCTTTATCAACTCTGAATATTTTTTTATCTAATGCTAATTGAACATTGGTGGCCTCCCCTTCTACTATAATTTCATCCAACATTTGTGGATCAACTGTTAGGATAATATTTCCCAGATCTACGTCAAAATTTCCGCCAGACATTCCTCCCTGCCAGTTCCCTCTTCCACTTTGTGTAGGTTGTTGATTTTGTCCTTCCTTTTGTTCTCCTCCGGGTCGTCTCATAGGGATACCAAAGGTCACTTTTTTCTCCAAGTTCGAATATCCAAGAATAGAGACCTTTAAGGTGAAATCCCCCATTATGGGCAGCTGTTCTAAACTAAAATCCCCATTTTCTTCTGTTATTTGACCACTTATCATAGCCTCTTTCATGGACCGGGATTCCCGATCAAATTTCATCCCAAACAATTGGATGGCTGCAAAACCAATTCCTTTGCCTTGTTCGTCTACTAATTTACCGTAGAATCGGCCGATGTTCATACTACTGCTCCTATCCGCTTGCTGATTAGCTCTCGGTTGTTGAGCTATTAAAGGAGATCCAGAGTAGAATATTAAGATGAAAAGAAAAGATAAAAGTAGGAATTGCTTGTGATCAGTTACTTTGAAGCCCATGCCTTAAGGTTTTAGTAGGAAAAAAATTAGTTATACAAAATAGTGAAAAGCAGCGATCTTTTATGACTTTCTGAATTTGGAAAATTTTCTGGCATTTAAAAATCGCTGCTTACACTGACAGGCATTAGACCATAAAAAGAGTATATTTTTTCCTTTACATTGGGTTAGCTATTAATTTTAACAAATTTTGACTTTTCTTTTATAAATCATCTCGCCAGGCATCAGGCTTCATCTCTCTGATAAAAAATAAGCCATCCAGGATTTTATTCCATGGCGCATAATCCTGATTATACCCAAAGGGATAAGCAATAAAACTGGAACTAAGCCAGGAATTTTCTTCAGCTTTCCGAAGATCGCAGAATAAGGTAGGTTGCCCAGATTGATAGGCTATATTTTCAAAACTGTTAAAATGTGGTTGGGAAATGTCTCTGAGTTGTTCATATTTTTTGTATTTGTGCTTTTCAGGATAAATAGTACCTATTTTTCCAGAAGCGCATGTAAAGGCAAGCGAATAATAGGCATTTGAATATTGATTATAGAGCCAGTCTCCCATTTGATAATAAGGATAAAAGTCATAATTTTTGGATTCCATATCCCGTTCAATGGCAAGCATATTTCTGGCAAAATGAGATGAGGCCCCCCATAAGATTATTTTTTCGCCTGCATACAGGGAATCTTTGAGCCAGCTTACTCTTTGTGCCATATTTTTATCGCGAATCGAATTCCAAAAAGTCCCTGCAAAAGTGGTTTCTACATCCATCAATATAGATTGCAGGGTAAGTTTATACATCATAAAAGTCCCATTGCCCAGTGTCGATTCAATCTGCTTCTTACCTTGATTGACTTTCACAATCAATTCATTCAGGATGCTTTTTGCTTTTTTTCTACTCTTATAAGTAAGCTTATCTACAAAAGGATTCCTCAATCTTCCATATATAGCATGCACCAAACTATCTAATATTAATCGATCAGTCTGTTCCAAAGAATGATCTACCAGATTTGTAATTTCATTTATAAGAATTTTGACATTAGGAATTCCATCAGGAAGCTTTTCTCCATCAAAACCAGCATAAATTAAAGGTTTGGAACTGCCATGTGATTGACTCATATATTGATACACCGGGAAGGCATATTTACTTTTTGCCCATCCAGAAAACTGGGTGGCCTTCTTTACATCTACTCCTTGTTTCAATTTTTTATTAGTGAGCCAATTTCCATAAAATCCAAATTCAAAAGCAAGAACATTAAACCCCAATTCCTTGTGTAAGAATTCTACCAATTTAGTTTTGTATTTGAAAGTAAGACCATCTTCATGCATGGTTTCTCCCAAAGCAACAATCTCAACACCCTCTAGATTTTTTTTAAATGCTTTTTTGAATTCTGCTGTTAATTCTCCCTTTATGTCAAAAGGAATAATAGCATTAGGGTTTTTACCCTCTAAATAAATTTGTCCCTGGCTGGTTTGTGCGTAGGTACTTATCAAAATAACAATAGCTACCAATAAGCCATTTTTCATTTTACCATTCATTTTAATTAATTGTTTTTTTGTTAATAAAAATTCCATGTACAATTGAAAAAATTGTAAGCGGAGTGAAACAGGTAATTTGAATCTTCTGGTAGTATTGACTTTGAATTGATTTTGATTTCTTTCTCCTAATTTTAGAAATAAAAGGAATGTGCTTAAAAGTAGAGAAAGAGAAAAAGGCGGGTGTATCGATAAATTATCCGAAACAAAAAATAGCTGATTGATTCATAAGAACCAATCAGCTAAGCGAAATTAAATGTTACATTTCAAAAAAGGTTATTTTTTATCAAGTGGGCCTTCCCATAAGACCTCTTCAATAATCCATTTGTCATCATTTTTAGATAAAAGCATATAATCAATACCCCACCAGGCAGTTACTTTGGCGGAGGCTATGTGATTAGAAATGTCTAATACCTTAACTTCTTTAGGAGCGTCGGGTTTGGCAAAGCGCTTAGTTTTCATAACTCCCGTAGCATAATCCAATGCTTCCCGATAACTCATTAAGCCTTCACTTTCGTATTCGCCCTTTTTATTTTTCCAAAATCCTAATTTATACAATGAAGGAGTCAGAACACTAATCAATTTAGTAGTATCCCCTTCATAAAAGCCTTCAAGGTAATTGAGGCAGGCCTTAGTTACAGCCTCTTCTTCCTTGTGACTATTCTGAGCAAAAATACCTATTGAAAAAAACAGCAATCCAATTGTCAAATAAAGTCTCATTTGCAAAATGTTTTGGTAAAAAAATTGAATTCAAAATAATAGAATGCCCAAGACGAATCCATTTCTTCCTTATGACCATAAAAGAGGCCATAAAAAAAGAATCCGACTGCATTCACCATTGAAGGTGAATACATCTATTTTTTGGTACTTAACAGGTATTCGAAAGGACTATTAGACCTAAATAATAGTCTAATAATAGTATTTTGTAAAACTATGAAAACATCATAGCACATTGATCCAAATATATTAAAAACTGGATATTCAGTTCTTTTTTTAAGATAACTTTAATAGATCATTTTACGGTCCAGATACATTAAAGTATTTTTAGATATTTGAGCAACTAAAGTGCTTAATTAATAAATTATCATCAATTGAAACCTATAATTTTTCTTCTTTTTATATTCACTTTTTCATCGGTCAAAACCACAAGTCAAGTTTCACCCATTATTGCTCTTATTGGAGGACAAATCATTATTGGGGATGAAACTCCTGTTATAAAAAACGGAACCATCCTTTTCAAAGAAGGAAGAATAGTTGCCATTGGCGATAGCACAGATGTTAAAGTCCCTGCTAATGCCTCTAAACTGTTTGTCCATGGCCGTACCGTTATGCCGGGAATGATAGAAGGTAATGGTCATGTAACCTTTGATGGTCAATTTGATCATGGAACCTATTGGACTTTAAACATTGACAATCTTTATGCAATTGGTTCAAGAAATCTAATTTCCACCTTAAGTCAGGGAATTACCACGCTTAGAGATACTAAAGGTCCATTGGAAACGATGCTGCAACTAAAAAAGGATACCAAGGCTGGGTTAATTGCTGGCTCTCGATTATTCACCTGTGGCCTTATTCTTAATTATGGGAGTTTTGGACAATTATTTGATCAAATAGATAAGCCAGAGTCTGGCGTTCCATCGGAATTAATACAAAGAGCACGTGAAGCTTTAATCTTGCCAGTGAAAAATAAAGAAGATGGTATTCGAATTGTCCGTGATTACGCCGCAAAAGGAGTCGACTTCATTAAAGTATCTGCCTTTTCAACCCCTAATGAAATGCCTCCCACTTTGCACTTCGAAACTTTAAAGGCTATTATTGATGAAGCACATAGCTTGGGATTAAAAACCACCACCCATGCCATGAGTGCCTCTAGCGTAGAAGCTTCCATTGATGCAGGATCTGATGCCATAGAACATCCCCAATTGACTTCTTCGACCGTCCCTCTGAAGGAAGGTATCATCAGTCCTAAATTGGCAACGAAAATGGCAAAAAACAAAGTCTATGGAGTGCCTTTAATGGTTGCGGCAGATGTCTACCTAAGATATTATTCAAACCCCTCTTTATTAAATTCAGATAAAAATTTAAAGGCGGTGCCCAAAGAACGATTAGAGGAAGGAATAAATGGAGTTGCCAAAATAATGGAACAGTATCCCAATATTGCAGAAATTTACCAATCTCGTGCCCCAAACCGACTCCGAAACATGAAAAATTTAATCGAAGCGGGTGTCCCTATCGCTATGGGAACTGATCGTGGTACTCGCCTTAATTATCATCAAAGTGCCAATCACATTCGAGAGATGGAAATTTATCTGGAATTAGGAATGAGTCCCATGCAGGTGATACAATCCGCCACCATTCGAGGAGCAGAATTATTGGGTTTGGAAGAAGAGTTAGGCAGCCTAGAGCTTGGAAAATTAGCGGACATAATAGTCATAAAAGGAAACCCTCTTGAAAATATTAGAGATTTGGAGAATGTAGAGATGGTTTTTAAAGAAGGAAAGCGATATTATTAGATTATTTTTAAATACCAACTAGGTGGTGGCTACCACCTAGTTGGTATTTAATTGACACTTAATTGCTTTTTTGCTCCAATAATTCCCTTGCTTTTTGAAAATGAGCTTTTATTTTAGGAATAGGATTATCCTGATATCCCATTTCAATAAGTTTTTCTTTTTCATTGAGAACCCTCAATAATTCCGATGCGGCTTTCTTTTCAGCCGCAGGTTCAGTACTCCCCACTTCGTTTATCCAAATAGGACTGGTATGAGCAAAAGGATAACTATCCATCAAAGGCCAGGATACAGTTCCTCCATTAGCCATCATGGCGATCCAACCACCATCTGGAAGCTCAACTTCTCCTGAATACTGCTTTTTACCTGCTTCGCTTAAGCCTTGGCCTGACCAAACTACCTCTCCATTTACTAACAATTCCAGAGATTGGACGGGTAAAGCAGAGGCAAGATCGAGGGTCCAGGTAACTTTTTGCCCTCCTTTATTTACAACTTGGCCGGCTTGCTGCCCTTCCACTCTAAAATCCAGGACAGGGCCATTGGTCACAAAGCTATGGCCAGCTCTAAAGCGTTCCAGATAATTCTCAAAGGTAAAGGGCTTTCCTTCCTCCATACGCACATACACCCTGGTGGTTCCCATGGCCATTGTTCGATAATAATCAGACATGATATCTGTTCCCGCAGAAGCTGCAATCGGAATACCAAGGTTAAGTAATCGGTGCCAAAGTCGGGAGGTTCCCAATTCGTCTGACCATAGACAAGCAACTTCTAACAAATCTACATATCCCAATACTGCATCCGCAATAAAAGCACGAGGAATACCTGATGACAAGCCTGGAGCAAAAGGTTTTTGCACAGACACAGGATGAACATATCCCCCCAAACCCTTATGTTTATGAGCAAACTCTAAAGCCTCCATATTGGGGCGATCGTCCGCTCCATATACCTGATAACCAGGGCCCCAAATCCAGGGCCAAAACAATTCCTCAGTTCCAATTAATTCCATATGTCCCAAAAAATGGGAGCGAATTTCCTGTCCAAAACGCAGGATCCGTCCATTTTGATCCTTTTCCCAGTTCCACAACTCCTGCTGCAAAAATCGATTGTGAAGGTTGGCCAGCAGTGGAATGGCTACATCTAGGTCTTCGCCTTCCATTTCCAGGAAAAGATCTTCGGGATCAAGTATTAATGGACCTCCGTAATTCAAATGAAAATGGTGATCGCCAGAATACCATCCATTGGCTTTAGCATCCCATAAAGGATCGAGTTCAAGAACAATCGTTGTGCTAAGGCCAGGTTTGACCTCTACCTCTATTTTGGTCTCAGGGGTAACAATTCCCTGCACAGCAGAAATAGAAATTTTTCCAGCAGGAACTGTCAAAGCAATAAGTCCTGAAGAATAAAAAAAGATCCGTCCATTTTGTCCCTCTGAACGGACGGCTCCCTGGTCCGGAAAAAGAGGGTGATTATCTTGATCTACAATATTTAAGCGGGCGGCTATGTTTTCTGGTTTATCCTTTATTTTGGTTTGGATAATCACCTGCCCAACTGGATTTTTGAAATTCCAGGATTTTATGGAAAGTGTTTCTATGGGTCCTCCTGTGGTAGAAATTCTTTTCAACTCTGTGGTTTCTTCGGAATTAGCCTCTGAAAAGTAAACATACTTTAAATCAGGACTTAAAGCAGGAGACAAAGGCATACCCTTACTTTGAGTCAATAGAATAGAAGTATTGGGTCCGATCATACTTTTTAGTCGTAATTCATAACCGTCTCCATGCGGCCAGGTATAGGCCACCGTTTGGCCATCCACCCCTAAATCAAAATTTGCCTGCGATGCTATCCAGTAAGATTCCAAAGCATAGGTCTGGGGACTGGCAGCTCCCAGGTTTACATATTCGATGGCATCAGCATAGCCCCAGCGTTTTTTATTGAGATATAGCATTTCATTACTATTTGGGTAGGGTTGAGGTTTTCGTTCCTGATGCATGGAAGCAATAATTCTTTCCTTTTTTCCTGTAGACAGTTCTATTTTCCAAATGTCTAGATTCCCATTCACTGCAGATGAATAGAAAACAAATTTCCCATCAGATGAAAAGGCGGGATCAAGGTCAACAGCTGGCTCATCAACAATAATCTGCTCTTCACCAGATTTAAGGTCCCATAAAACGATGTCAGTATCCTTCGAGTCATCTCTTACAAAAACAATGGATTGTCCATCCGGAGCATAATCTGGCCTGGAATCCATGCCACCACTACTGGTTAATTGAGTAGCTATTCGACTTTTCAAATCCATAGTCCAAATCCAACCTTTAGCTGCAAAAGCAATTTGCTGACCATCCGGTGAACAGGTCGGATCGGTGGGGCCTGAAGTCATAATGGGCATTTCAAAACCCTCAAAATAGACATGATGGCCAAAGCCCTGAACCTTGGGATAGCGATTGGTCCATTGAGCATTAACTAAATAGGGTAAGAGTATCAAAAGGAAGCAGAGATTTTTCATGATGATAGTGGCTATTTTATTGGACTTTAAAATAGCAAAAATTGGGGCAGGAGGAGACATGTCATATTTAGACATGACATGTTGGAAAAATCGGGACATGACATGTCTAAATATGACATGTCTTCAGAAAAACCCTAACACTTTATAAACCTATGACTTTCAACTAAATAACAATTTAACTAGAGAGAGACATGTCTTGTTTGAGAGGACATGTCATGTCTAAATATGACATGTTTTAACCAGATTGAGATATGAGATACATTTTTACCACCCTTTGTGAAAGTCCCATAAATTTAAGGGTTGGAAAGAGTCCAATCTGTCCAAATTAGACCTATCCAAGTCTCATGTTATAATTCTTTACTCGATATTGGATCCCAATTAATTGTATTATTTATACCAACATTTTTAGATTATGAGAATTATTGCTACACTCCTTTTTTCCTTTTTCATCTGTAATAATTACACTTCTGCCCAATGGGAATTCCGTAATATCATCACCCATGACAACATTACCTACCCCCAAACCAGTAAATGTGCTACTGTTAGCCAAACCATTGGTATTACTGAAATAAGTGTAAAATATCACCGGCCAGGTGCCCGTAATCGAAAGATATTTGGATCACTCATACCCTATGGTCAGGTATGGAGAGCGGGAGCTAACGAATCGACCACCATTACCTTTCAAGATTCTGTTGTCATCTCCGGGCACAGAATAGGGCCAGGCATTTATGGCTTGCACATGATCCCAAATGTAAAGGAGTGGACCCTCATTTTTTCAAATAATCACACACAATGGGGAAGTTTCTATTATAAACCGGAAGAAGATGCTTTAAGAATAAAAGCAAAACCAACAAAAGCTCAGCATCAGGAATATCTTAGATACAATTTGGAATTAGTCTCCGAAAACAAACTTGATCTTATTATGCATTGGTCAGACACCAAAGTATCCGTGTCTATAGAAGTAGATGAAATAGCTACCACATTGGCTGTAATAAGAGATGAGATGCGCACCTTACCTCGATTCCGCTGGTCTGGCACTCGAGAAGCAGCATTTTTTTGCTGGCTGCATAATACAAACATAGAGGAGGCAATGCCCTGGATTGATCGCTCCATTCGGCAGGAAGAACGCTTTGAAAATGTGTTTTTAAAATCCCTGATGCTTAATACCCTTGACAAAAAAGAGGATGCCGATGAATACCTTAAGAAAGCCTTACAAATGGGAGAAGAGTTTTCCATAATCCGCTTTGCTGCTGAAGCCATCGGTCATCATAATTCTCCAAAGAAAGCTATTGAATTATGTGAAATTGCTTTAAAACATTTTCCCGAGTCCGCCAATGCCTGGTATTATAAAGGAATGGCCCTGGTATGGTTAAAAAAGATTGATGAAGCCAATAAATCCTTTGACAGAGCTTTGTCTCTGGCCAAAGATGAAAGCCTTAAAAAGAGGATATTAGCCCGAAAAGAAGGTGTAAAAGATTAATTTTTAATAAATCGACCATAGTGAGTGGCCCCTTTAAAGTTTATCCTAATTAAATAATACCCTTTTTCAAGATCCTCAATATTAATTTGAACTTTGGCTTGATTAGAAAATTTCTCAAAATAAGATGTGCTTTGTTTTTGGCCATCAAGACCAAAAATTTCAATGAGCCCTTCTCCTCTTTCTGCTCCATTCCAACTAACCTGAAGCTGGGAATGAGCAGGATTTGGGGTCAAGTTGAGTTTATCAATCTTATTCTGTGAATGGACATTTGTCAAAAAAGAACAGACTTGCAGGGAGTCATTCACTCTATTTCTAATAGAAAAAAAAGAAGGAAAAAACTGATCTCCCGGACAAGCAGTAGCACAACCTTCTCTGTGACCGCTGATATTTAAGAGGTTCAATCCAGAGGAAGAGTGCAGGCCTCTTCCAACAGGGTCAATCTCTTCTTTAAATGCTTTCCAGGAAAGTAATTCGACCAGCCCTGTTACTGCCTTTTCCGTAGGTGTTTGATTTTGAAAATTACCCATTACACAAACCCCCATCGTATTGCTGTTTCGGGCACAAAAATGTGCTCCTAGTATATCTTCTCCCCTACCATTATATACTTTTCCATCGGGATCGATCAAATAATTGTAACCAATATCGGTCCAGCCATTTCCGTTGACGTGAAGATCCCAGATTGCTCTGACAATAGCAGACCAATCATTGGCAGAATTGGTTCCTGCTGAATGATGGACAATCAAATGAGAGACTTTGGTAAATTGTGGTACTCCTCTTTTGGGGCAGTTACCGCTGGGGCACCATTCTTCTCTGCTTATTATAGTTGGTTGTTCACAATTCTCTACTCCTGCCGTAGTTCCACTTTTGCTGGGTTTGCTAAAACCAGGAGTTGTTCCTGGACTAAAAAAGTGAGCAGAAAGTTGTTTAATCGCAGTTGAATGGCTTCGCAGTTGAAAAAAACGATGTTTAGCGTCGGTAATAAAAAATTCGGTGACTTTTTTCTGTTGATTATGAGGATCACGATGTAGTGTTTGCCAATCGGACCATTGATTTCCATCATTAGAAAAACGGACTTCGAAGCTTTGGTTTTCTCCTTGCCAGGTGATATAGAAGGAAAGGAAGGGTTCTATGTCAGGGAGAGGTATTGGATAAGTCTTGTTTAGTTCAAATAAGGGGTCATTGATTTCTTCAATATTTAGTTTGGCTCTTTGCATAGAACTTTGAGCCATGGCATTGAATCCTAAAGAAAAAAACAGAATTATAATAATGTCCCTAATATGCATTTTGCTTAGTTTGGTTTTGGGAAATGATTAGGCAAAATAAGGGATATTAGGGAGTCTTTTGTTCAATTAATCAGGATTAGTCAGTATGGTGTTATTTTTAATTCAAGGAGACATGTTATGTCAATCACAAGCAAATTAAACTTAAATACTTTGGAAGCTCCAATGACTAAAATAACTATTTCGATTTAGCTCGTGATTCGCATGACATGTCCTGTTTTTGATATACATTTTCAAATCTACTAATCTACTCATTTCCACATCAACATTTTATTCACTCCTTAGGGCCCTTACCGGATCAGCAGTGGCTGATCTAAATGATTGAAAGCTAATGGTAAGACATGCAATAAATAAAGCAAGTATTCCAGCCAAAACAAAGGCCTGCCATCCGATATTAATTCGATAAGCATAATCCTTCAACCAAGCCTGCATTAAATACCAGGCTACCGGTATGGCAATCAACAAGGAAATGAAGACAAGTAAGAGGAAATGCCTGGACAACAATTGGATGATTTGGAAAACAGAAGCACCCAATACTTTCCGAATTCCCATTTCTTTACTGCGCTGTTCGGCCATAAATGTGGACAAGCCAAACAAACCTAAGCAAGCTACCAGAATGGCTAATAAAGCGAAGCTGCTAAATATTTTACCCGTACGCTGGACATCGGCATACATATTGGCATAACTTTCATCCAAAAAACTATAACGAATGGCCTGATTGGGAGAAAAAGCATCCCATTTGTTGGTAATCTGCTGGATAAGGCCATTCATATCACCGGTATTTACTTTTAAGGAAAGGGTGACAGGGTTGTCTCTAATAATCATACAAAGACTCCCTATATCTTCTTTTAAATTTGAAAAATGAAAATCTTCCACAACTCCAATAATTTGCCATAATCCACCACCATTGGTAATTCTTTGACCGAGAGGGTCTTCAAATCCTAATTCTGTAGCAAAAGATTCATTTATGATAACGGCCTGGGAGTCTGTAGGCATAGCAATAGAAAAATCTCTACCCTTGTTTATTTGTATGCCCATCGTTTTGATGTAATCGTGATCTACATCCCAGATTTGTCCGTAGATTCCCTTGTCAATATTGGTTCTGCCCTCCTTCCAAAAACCATTATTATTTCTGAAGGTTCCTGAAACAGGCAAAAATCCACTTACTGTTACATGTTTTACCTCTGGTAATTGGAGTAATTCTTGTTTAAGAGTAGGGACTTTTTCCCTAATCGAATATGCACCTTCTAAAATGACCACCTGCTCTTTATCGTATCCCAACTTTTTATTAAGAATAAAATTCATTTGCCGAAAGATCACAAAAGTACATACCAACAAAACAATTGTAGCAGTAAACTGGAAAACTACTAAGGAGTTTCTCAAACCAAGGCTTTTACTTCCTCTGCTTAATTTTCCTCGTAAAACACTAATCGGCCGGAATGAAGAAAGATAAAAGGCTGGATATATTCCGGCTATTACCCCAATTAGAATACTTGAAATTAGAAGAGAAGGTAAAAACCACCACTCCATCCAGGGAAAAGTTAATTCCTTATCTGCAATAGCATTAAAAAACGGCAGAAGCATCCAGGCGATGAAAATCCCCAAAATGAAAGAAAAAATACTATAAGCTACTGATTCCGTAAGAAATTGATTGATCAAATCTTCACGGAAGGACCCAATAACCTTGCGGAGCCCCACCTCTTTAGCTCTATTGGCCGACCTGGCAGTGGATAGATTGATAAAATTAATACAGGCCAAAATCAATATCACAATTGCAATAGCGCCAAATAACCAAACAACCTTTATATCACCATGTTTGGCAGTATCCGAAATGTCCTCTGAGTACAAATGAATATCAGAAATTGGCTGAAGTCTAAAACTTATTTGCTTGGAGTATCCAACTGCATCGGACATCCCCGCAGCCTGGGCATTGGGAATATAATACCGATCAATAACAGATAATAAATCCTGCTCTACTGCCTTCGGATCAGCTTCAGGGTGCAGCATTACATACGTGTGATAATTGTTAGAAAGCCAACTTTGTTGCTCTCCTTGCCAGAACTCCTGTCCCGCAAGTGTCATTAAAAAATCATATTGGAAATGGGAATTGACGGGTAAATCAGCCATTACTCCGGCAATTTTTAAGGGTTGCTGCAGATTATCATTAAGGATTAAAGTTTTACCAATTGGATCTTCATCAGGAAAATATTTCTCCGCTTTTTGCTTAGAGATAAGAATAGTATTGGGCTCACTTAGAACCTTAGCGGAATCACCTTGTAAAATTTGAATTTCAAGAATTTTCACTAGTTCTGGATCTATATAAATGAAGCCTTTTTCAAAAGAATTGACTGGTTTGTCCTGCCTACGAACCTGATTATTGCCGGCACGGAAGGATTCTCCTCCCCAAAATCTACCTGCTTTTTCAATTTCGGGATAATCCTCTACTACTGCTTGTGCAAAGGGTGCAGGTAAAAATACTTGAGTATTAAAATCTCCATCTTCATCAAAAACGGCAATAAGCCTATACATTCTATCTACATTATCATAATGCTTATCATAACTAAGCTCTTCTTTGATAAATAAACCGATCAGCAAACAAACTGCTACCCCAAGCGCAAAGCCTCCAATTTTAATAAATGAAAATACCTTTTGCTTTAATATTTGTCGTAGGGCAATTTTGATGTTACTTTTTAATAACATAGTCGAGTGATTTAGACGGATTCCTTTAATTGTTGATAAACGGAAAGAGCGCAATACATCCCAGACAAACCTTCTTCTGGCCACATTTAATCCTCTATCCTGTATTCTTACATAAAAAAGCTCATAGACATCCCCCTGGATTTCTTCAAGAAGTTCCGATCGACAGTACCATTCCAGAAATCTATCAGCCCATTTGGGTGGTTGATTTCGATTTTGATTCATGAAAAAGATAAATTGGATGAAAATCCTGGAATCTGACTCCACAGTTTAATACGAGTGTCCCGAACCTGCTCCAGAGCCTTTTTGCCCTCAGCAGTAATGGAAAACAAACGTTTTCTCCGCCCTCCTCGTTCGGTAGTAGCTTCGCTCCAATCAGATTTGACAAAGCCCTTTTTTTCTAATCGCCTAAGAGCAGCATGAACAGCACTAATATTAACTGACCGACCTGATTGATCCTTTAAATCCCCCATTACTTTAACTCCATAAGCTTCTCCATTGAGTATGGCGACAATTAAAAGCACTAGCTCTTCAAATTCTCCAAGATGAATTCCTTTCATATTTAGATTCTGAAAGATGTATCTGTGCCCGGCCGGGCACAGATACATCATAAAATATATTTTGTTTACAAAAGTAAAAGTAATACATTTCTTTCACTTTTGCAAATCTTATAAAAAAACAACCTTCTTCCTTCTCTCAAACAGTGGCTCAAAAAAATTTATTTGTTCTACAATTAGGAATTATACTTTATTTATTCTACTTTTAGGAATGAAATAACAATTTGCCATGAAATTCACACAATTAGGAGAATTTGAGGAATTGGTCCTACTAACGATTGGTGCTTTGCAGGACAACGCCTACGGTGTTTCCATAAAAAACGAAATTCAAGATAAAACTGAACGAAAGGTAAGTATTGGTGCTTTGCATTCAGCTCTAAACCGCCTGGAAAAGAAAGGCTTTGTCAATTCCCATGTAGGTGGTGCCAAGGCTGAACGTGGTGGACGGAGGAAACGCTTTTACACCATAACCCTGATTGGACAGCAAGCATTATTGAAAAACTACCAGCTCCGGACCGACCTCATCAAACTCATACCCAATATCTCAATTGACCGCTAAGCTAGAGATAAAAAATGGATAAGGCACAACCACCCAAATTTGCGAAATGGCTATTAAAAAAGTTTTGTCGAGAGGAACATCTGGAAATTTTCCTAGGCGACCTGGAGGAGCTGTTTTACCAACGAATTAATACAATGGGTGTTCAAAATGCTCGATGGATCTACACAAAAGAAGTATTAAGTCTTTTCCGACCTTTTGCATTGAAAAGAATTCAATTCCGATCTAAAACAAACCAGACTGTTATGTTATTAAACTATTTGAAAATTGCCTGGAGAAATCTATTTAAACATCGAATCCAATCCTCTATTAATATTCTTGGTCTTACCATAGGTATTTTAGTTTATCTTTTCTTGTATCAATACGTTCAATTCGAACGCAGTTATGATAAATGGCACACCAATGTTTCAGAAATTTATAGACTCCGTTTTGACCGAATTTATGAAGATAAACATGATAAGAGTGCCGGAATAACACCCTTTGTCGGGCCTTATCTAAAGCAAGAGTTTCCGGAAGTTTTGGATTACACAAAGCTATGGCAATTTGGCGGTAACAGTATCTTACAATACCAGGATATCTCCTTTCGACAGGAAAATATTTATTATGCCGACAGTTCCTTTTTTCAAGTCTTTTCTTATCCACTCAAAGCAGGCAGTCCAAGCCAAGTATTATCGGATGTGAATACCATGGTTTTGAGCGAAAGAGTAGCTCAAAAATTATTCGGCAACGAAGATCCTATTGGAAATACGGTCAAATTTAATAGTGGAGGTAGTTTCAGAGAGTATGTAATATCTGGAATTGCTGAAAATAGTCCTGAAAATACTCATCTCAAGTTTGACGTTCTACTTTCTTTTAAAACCTTAGTTCAGGCTACTGATGGCCGGGCACATGACTTCTTACTTGGATGGAATGCATTTTTAACTTACCTCAAAGTACAACCAGGAACAGATAAGGACCTATTGGAGCAAAAACTAGAGGCCTTTACGGAAAAATATTACGCTCGAATGAAGGAGAGGAATATACAGCCTCTTTTATTATTGCAGCCTTTGGAAAGCATTCATTTAGAGTCCAACCTTAGGTTTGAACCAGAACCAAATGGTAATGGAAAAATGGTTTCTTTTTTACTGATCCTAGCCTTTTTTATCCTTGCCATTGCCTGGTTTAATTATGTCAATTTAGCTACTGCCCGTACCAGTGAACGCACTAAGGAGGTAGGGATTCGAAAAGTAGCTGGTGCCAATAGGCTGGATCTTGTTCGACAGTTTTTATTAGAGGCACTTTTAATTAATGGAATTAGTATCATTTTAGCGGTTGGATTACTGGTTTTATTGCAACCAATCTTCAATTCCATGATTGGAAAAGATTTACCCTTATCGATTCTTTATTCTCCGATTCATATGGTAGAAATATTAGGGGTTTTAGTGTTTGGAGCTCTTATTTCCAGTATATATCCAGCAGGTATTTTGGCCTCATTTTCTCCCGTAAAAATGTTTAGCAATAAAAAAGTACAGTTTAAGGGGATTAATGTCAGAAGGGGATTGGTCATTTTTCAGTTCGCTATATCTATAATATTAATCGCCGGCACTCTGGTAGTTTCTAAGCAGATTAATTTTATGCGGAATCAGGATTTGGGTGTTGATCTAGATAAAGTCATTGTACTGAATGGCCCTGATATTGTTGATTCTACCTTCACAGCTCGATTTAATAGTTTCAAGGAAGAGGTGGGGCGCTTGAATGCTATTTCTGGCCACACCAATTCCACAACAATTCCAGGAAGAGAAATCACCTGGGTCAATAATAGCGTCCGATGGGCAAAACGCCCCGAAACGGAAGTAAACTCCATACCGATTATGGGGATAGGTCCTGGTTTCTTTAAAACTTTTCAGTTAGAAACAATAGTAGGAAGAACATTTTCTGAAGACTACCAGCAGGATAGCAATCGGGTGGTATTGACTGCTGCTGCTGCCAGGAAACTTGGTTTTACGAGCCCTGAAGCAGCTCTTAATGAGCAGGTTCGTGATGGAGATTATTTGTTTGAAGTAATTGGTGTAACCGAAGATTTTAACCAGCAATCCTTAAACATGGATTATCATCCGGTCATTTTCCGATACTTACCCAATTCTATCAGTTACTTTTCTTTTAAGGTCGACACAGACGATTATGCTCAGGTTTTGGCCAGCTTGGAATCTCAGTGGAAGGCACAATTCCCTGGCAACCCTTTCGATTACTTTTTCATGGACGAATTTTTTGATCGTCAATATAAAGCGGATCTGCAGTTTGGCCAGATATTTGGCATTTTTTCACTGTTAGCCATACTTATTGCAATCCTTGGTTTATTCGGACTGTCTACTCTTTTAATAGCCCGGCGTACTAAAGAAATTGGGATTCGAAAAGTTTTGGGTGCCAGTATACAAAGCCTGTTCATCCATTTATCTTTAGGTTATTTGAAATTGGTATTGGTAGCAATAATATTTGCCATCCCCGCTATCTACTACTTAGGGCAGCTTTGGTTAAACAATTATGCCTTCCATATTAAAATCACTTGGTGGGTTTTTATTATCCCAGCCTTTATTGTTACGCTGATAGCCATAACAACAGTGGGTTATAAATCCATCAAAGCGGCCTTAGCAAATCCTGTTAAAGCACTAAAGCATGAGTAGGGAAAAAAAACACATACCAAAGTTTCCCAAGTGGCTTTTAAGGCAATTCTGTCGGAAAGAACACCTCGAAATCTTTTTGGGGGACCTGGAAGAGTTATTTTATCAACGACTGAATACCCTTGGGCCCAAAAAAGCACGGCGTGCTTACTTTTTTGAAGTAGTGAGTTTATTTAGGCCTTTTGCCTTAAGGAGGATTCGTTTTGCATTCATTTCAAATCAAAGAATTATGTTATCCAATCATTTTAAGATTGCTTTCCGCAGTCTGAAAAAAAATAAATTTTATTCCTTTATAAATATTTCAGGATTAGCACTTGGTCTGGCAGCGTGTTTATTGGTTTTAGCCTTTACTCAATTTGAGACCAGTTTTGATCAAAATCACCCCCATTCAGAACGCCTGTTTCGTGTCAACCAAACCAATGTTTGGGCTCCTGAAGGTGGATTTATGGCTTCTACCCCACCGCCACTAGCTGCTGCTATCCTCAAAGATTATCCGGAAGTAGAAGCAGTAACTCGCATCAATACACCTGGAGGCAGATTAGTCAGATACACTGGTGAGAATGGCGAATTGGTCGCCTATAATGAGAGTAGTGTTCTTGCTGCTGATTCTAATTTCTTTGATTTTTTTGCCTTCAGGTTACAGATTGGAGACCCTCAAACTGCATTGGTTGGTCCCAATAAAGTAATCCTTTCCCCTGAGGTTGCCCATAAATACTTTGGTGATCAAAATCCTTTAGGAAAAACCTTAGAATTTGGTGAAAATCGTCTGCCGGTAGAAGTTAGCGGTGTTACCTTCCCTCAGGAAGACAATCTTCATTTCCATTTTGATTTTTTATTGTCAATGCCAAGTAATCCCAATGTTGAAAAGTTTGACTGGAGTTGGATTTGGACTCAAATGGCTACTTATGCCCGTTTGAATTCCGCGGATAGTGAGCTTGCTCTGGAGGAGAAAATGTCTGCTTTGACTAATTTATATGTTAAACCTTCATTATCGAGATTAGGGATGAATTTTGATGACTTTATTAAGAATAAAGGCGGTTGGAACTTTGAGCTTCAGAAAGTTAGTTCTATTCACCTTGGTTCACAAGGTATTGGCAATAGAATTGGACCTATTGGAAACATTGCTATTGTTCAGCTTTTAAGAGTGATTGCTGTTTTTATCATCTTAATTGCCGTTTTGAATTTTGTGAACCTTTCTACGGCCAGGGCAAGTACCAGAGCAAAGGAGATTGGGGTAAAAAAAGCGATGGGTGCGATGAGAAAGAGTCTTATCCAACAGTTTTTAGTTGAATCGATAACCGTAACCCTATTTGCAGCTATTCTTTCCGTAGGTATCCTTCATTTACTAAGATGGACAATTACTTATTTTTCTGGTATTGAAATTTCCATTTCACAATTTTGGAAACCAGAATTACTGCTGGTCTTTATTCCTATTCCAATTATTGTTGGACTGATTGCTGGTATTTACCCTGCCCTATATTTATCGGCCTTAAAGCCTATGCGTGTTTTAAAAGGAAATCTATCAACGGGCATGAAAAATTCAGCTCTGAGAAATATTTTAGTGACAGCGCAGTTCACCATATCAATTGCTTTGATGGCCGGAACGGTTCTTATTTATCAGCAGCTTAGATTTATTGAAAATAAAAACCTTGGTTTTGATCATGAAAATGTACTGGTGATCAATAATGCTGAAAAGTTAGGTAAGCAAATTGAAAGTTTTAGGAATGAAGTTCGGCAATTTACAGAAGTTAATGCGGCTGCTATGGCTATGGATATGCCAGGCAGAGGCAGTTGGGAAGATTTTTTCACCCGGGAAGGATCCAATATTAAATTGTCTATCAGTCAAAATAAGATAGACGAGCACTATTTTTCAACACTAGGATTTTCAATTGTTGCTGGAAGGGCATTCGAAGAAGGCCGAGGGGATGATAAAAACGGCCTGATCATTACCGAAACTACGGCCCGGTTATTTGAATGGGAAAATGAAGAGGCTCTGGGGCAAAAAATCATCTATCCAGGTTACCCTGAAGATCTGCGAGTAATTGGAGTTGCAAAAGACTATCATCTGCAATCCTTACGCCAGGAAATTATGCCCAACATGTTTTTCCATTTGGATTCCAAAATGTGGGGAGATCAAAGAGTAGTTGCCATCAAATATAATTACTCCAATGAAGATCAGCTATTAAGCAAACTAGAACAAAGCTGGGAAAGAATGACTGATAATGTTCCTTTTGAATATTCATTTTATACTGAAGAAATAGGTCAATTATATGCCCAGGAAAGAAGCCTTTCTGGCTTATTTTCCATCTTTACAGGATTTTCTCTATTTATAGCCATAATAGGGTTAATTGGTTTACTTTCCTTCTCAACTGAACAGCGAAAAAAAGAGATTGGGGTTCGCAAAGTACTAGGTGCTACCAAGCTACAGATTTTCACCTTACTCAATAAGCAGTATTTAGGTTTATTTTTGCTGGCCTTGCTTTTGGCAATGCCCTTATCCTGGCAAAGAATGCAAGCCTGGCTCAATTCTTTTGCTTATAGGATAGATGTATCTGTTTTTGTTTATCTATTAGCAGGAGCCGTGGTTATTATTTTATCCTTAGCTAGTGTCAGTTACTTGTCCTTGAGGATCGCTTCTACCAATCCGGCTGAGGTGTTGAAGGATGAGTAAGCGAAATTAAGATTGGCACTTTTTCGCTATCTTTAAAAGAAACGCTCTGCGGTATGCAATCTATTCGTTTCTCAATTAACGGGGCTTCCTTTAAGACTGAGGTGGACCCCGGAACTCCATTATTATATATCCTTCGCAATCATTTTCATTTAAATGGACCTAAATATGGTTGTGGACTAGGACAATGTGGTGCCTGTATGATTTTAATTGATAATAAAGCTACGCTTAGTTGTATGGTCAACCTGGAAGGAATAGAAGGAAAAACCATCACAACGCTGGCTGGATTAAGTGCAAAAAGCGGAAAGCTTCACCCGGTCCAGCAAGCATTTATTGAGGAGCAAGCTGCACAATGTGGGTACTGCACCAATGGGATGATCATTTCTGCAGTATCCCTTCTTAAGGACAATTCATCTCCCAGCGAGGCTGAGATTAGACAGGCCTTGCAAATCAACCTTTGTCGCTGTGGTACTCAATCCAGGGTTATCAAAGCTGTCAAAAAGGCCTCCAAAATTTAAGGGCTTATTATTGACTTCCCTGACTTGAATATAATCACCCATAATTAATATCGATATGCAATCCATTAATCGTAGAAAATTTATCCAGACCACTACCAGCTTGAGCATTGGTTTCACCCTATTTGGTTGTCTTCCAAAGGAAAATGATGCCAACAGAGGTTCTGTTTTCAGCTCACCTTCTATGCCTGCCAGGGATATTCCTGATAGGGATCAGATAGATGCCTGGCTGCAAGTCCTGGAAGATGGAAGAATACAGGTCTTAACAGGGAAAATGGAGTTGGGGCAAGGGCTAACGGTAGTCATGCAACAAGTAGCAGGTGAAGAATTAAACATTCCTCCTGGGGATATAAATATAGTGCTTGCGGATACCGGATTAACACAAAATGAGGGCTATACCGCCGGAAGTCGAGGAGTGGAAAGGAGTGCTATGCAAGTGAGAAGAGCTGCTGCTGCCGCCAGAGAAGTGATTAAAAAATTGGCTGCTGAAAATTGGGGGCTTTCTCCTGACCAGATAAAAATAGAAAATAGAAAAGTAAAATCTTTAAATGGACAGAAAGAGATTTCTTTTGCAGACTTACTTAAAGATCAGCAATTTTCATCAGCTATTCCTGAGAATATCCCCTTGAAAGCCAAAGAAGATTATCAATGGGTAGGTCAGGCCATTCCACATCCTGAAATGGAAAAAATTGTCCGTGGTGAAGCATTATATGTTCAGGATTTAAGGTTTCCGGGAATGCTACATGCCAGAGTATTAAAACCTTTAATTTATGGGGCAAAACTACTCAGTTACCCAGAGGAAGTAGCCCAAATGTCCGGAATTACTAAGATTGTTGTTAATGGTTCTTTTTTAGGAGTTTTGGCAAAGGAAGAATATCAGGCACTAAAAGCTTTAGAGGCACTTAGAAAAGGTGCAAGCTGGGAAGTAGAAAATCCAACTATTGAATTTAGTTCAGCCGCTGATTTTATGTTGAAAAATGGGAACGGGGAAAAAATCAGCAACTCAAATAAATATACTCACAATGCAGTATATGCCAAACCATACACCATGCATGGCTCCATTGGTCCTTCTTGTGCCGTAGCTCATTTTGAAGAGGGGTTACTTCACATTTGGTCCTCTACTCAGGGCGTTTACCCCTTAAGATCATCCATTAGTGATTTAACTGGTCTGGCAGAAGAAAACATCAGAATTTCGGGCATTCGTGGATCTGGCTGTTATGGTCACAATGGAGCAGATGATGTAGCAGCAGATGCGGCTATTTTAGCCATGGATTTTCCAGGAACCCCCATCCGCTTGCAATGGCAAAGGGAAGATGAGCATAAGTGGGAGCCATATGGTTCAGCTATGCGCATGGAATTATCGGCTAATTTATCTACTCAGGGCAAGATTACGGCATGGGATTATCAACTTTGGTCAGATGGCCATAGTACTCGCCCCAGAGGTGATGCCGCCAATTTAATATCTTCTCGCTATTTAGAGCAGCCATTTGAATTTAAACCTAGAGCTCGAGTAGGCGGAGGAACCAGGAATTCAGAGCCTTATTATGATATTCCCAATCCCAAAATCCAGGATACCTATGTTAGTGGGCCTTTACGGGTCTCTGCATTGCGAAGTTTGGGTGCTTATGCAAATATTTTTGCTATAGAATCATTTATGGAAGAATTGGCTGAGAAAGCGGGCCAAAATCCACTGGCTTTCAGGATCAATCATTCTAAGGATGAACGTTCAATTGCTGTTTTACAAAAACTTTCGGAAGTTCTCAGAAATGTGAGCTTAAAAGAAGGGGAAGGTATTGGTTATGGTTTTTCAAGGTATAAAAACACAGCTGCCTACTGTGCAGTTGCTTCCTTAGTCAGTGTGGATTTATCGGCACAAAAAGTACAGCCTTTAAAAATGTGGGCAGTAATAGATGCCGGCGAGGTCATAAACAGTGATGGTCTAATAAATCAAACAGAAGGTGGAATGATTCAAGCTGCCAGCTGGACGCTCAAAGAAGAAGTAAAATTTAAAGCAGATGAAATCACTAGCAAAGATTGGTTGAGCTATCCCATACTCAGATATGATGCCATTCCAGAAACAGAAGTTTTCATTATTGATCGGCCTGAATTACCTCCACTTGGAGCAGGAGAAGCGGCTCAAGGCCCTGCAGGAGCCTCGATTGCCAATGCAGTATATGGTGCTTGTGGTCAGAGGGTTAGGGAGTTACCAATAGAGAAAGCCTTGGTATGGTTATAGCAATTATTCTAAACTAACTTGATGAGTTGCTCCCTTTGCCATAGATTTTTTATATAAAATCTTACCTGAGGTATCTGTTAAGCTTACTTCTATATCCTGTTCAAGTCTTTTTACCATTAGGCTCCAGGTCCTGCCAAAAGCATGAATATTTTCTAAAGACATCTCCTCCCAGTTTTCCGGTAATTGGGGAGTACATTCAAAAGAATTAAGTCCAGTTGGTCTGATACCAAAGACTCCTTCTGTAAAAATACGGCAGTACAAGCCACTTTCAGCAGATAAATGGCTTTGGTTATATTCTGGGTAGGCCTCTATAACATAAGGAACATGCTCCCCAAGCAATCGATTTTGTGAAAAAGCAATTAATTTTTCCATCCCCTGATTCACTGCCCCGGCGGCCATCACCCCTCTTAAGGCATATAATGTTGAGCGATCCCAAACGGTAGTTGTTCCTGCCTTGGTTAGCAGGCCACTTTGAGTCCACAGTCTAGATGAAAATAAGGCAGCAATGGTTCCTTCCACCTGATCATAAATACCTACAGTTAAAGGGATGCAAATCCAACTTCTTAACACATCATTTCCTTCATAATATTGATAAGTAGCATAGCCTTCCACCTCTGCTTCAAAATGTTGGTTTATGGCTTTACGTAATGCTATTGCCTGAAGTCGATACTTTTTTATCTGATTTTCCTCTACACCCAATTCTTTGGCCAAATAGGCGGCTGAAAGGAGTGCATCATAATAAAGGCAGGAAGTGCTTAAATTGGCATCACCGGCAGGAAATCGTCCCTCTAGTTCATCTGTATCGGAAGCAATAATCCCATTAGGTCTCTTTTTGCGATCATTATATTCCAAACACCATTCTATAAGGGGCCATAATTCTTTACTCCACTCCTGATTACCAGATGCGAGAGCAAACCTGGCCGCCCCATAAGCAATCATGGCCATGTCTCCCCGATCACCAGCGCCATTCCAATAGCTTCTACCTTCAGCAATGATAGAGCTTGGGATGGGCTTATATTCAGGATTGATGTACCGGGCAAAATGACGAAAACTATTTAGGGCGCTTTCATTACCAGCAACATTACCAAGAAAGGGGAAGAAGGGATTTACATATTCAGCTTGATCATTGGCCCAGATAGCAGCCAGGTATTTATTATAGCCACCTGGGCCATGCATCAATCCTCCACGAGTAGAGAATATACTTTCCGCAGCCCTAATTTTTGAAAAGCGAAAAAGACGGTTTAGGGCCTCATCAGGAGTTGACAATACAAGCTCTTGAGAAGATTCCTGAATAAAATGTTGGCGGGCTAATAATTCAGCGCTGGGGTAACCAAAATAAGGAGCATCTTTTTCTTTTCGGGCAGCCCGGACAAGACTATATTTTAATTGATCACCTGGTCCTAGCAGGAATGCACCTTCTCCAATGAGAAATTCATCAATTAGATAAGACCCCCAGGTTCCTTTATCAGCAGCAGTTTGATCTTGCTTACGCCAATTGGGAATCACTACTTTGACATCCTTGCTGCCATTATTGATAAGAGTATAATGATCAAAAACCACTGGAGAGTGCAGGCTAGGGAACACATTCAATTCAAGCACGATATCCTCCTTCCATTGGCTTGTTACTTTTAATGTTCCATCAATATGGACTTTCGTTGCTTTAAGGTAATGCATGGTTTCTCCATTGACAATCGGCAAGGGGATCTCATCATCATTGATTCGTCTTTGCAGACTAGCATGAGTATCATCAGGAATGGTCCTTAACATGGGCCAGCGAATTACTCGCTCAGCACTAAAACCCCCAAAAGAATCAATCTGCCACTCCAAAATCATATCCACTTTTTGGCCTGACATAGCCATATGATCCTTATGAGGATATATAGGATTATCTAACAGATTCCATTGAATTCCGCTTTTTTGATCCAACTCCCATCTATTGGCCTCATTTTGGGCGGAAAGTTGAAGGGAAAAGAGGGTAAAAAAGATAAAAGGGTAAGCTAAAGACATGTCATACCTAGACATGACATGTCCATTTTTTGAGGACATATCACTTTTTAGGATTTGGGCTAATCTGTTCATAATCAGGCATAAATTCAAGATTTTGAAATAAGCTAAGACATGACATGTCTAGACATGTCATGTCTTAGCTTATTTCAAATGTCATGTTTAATTATGACATATCTGAATTTATACAGATAATAATGCCAGCAATTGTTCTTTTTTATTCTTGGATATAGGAACACGTTGCTTATTTTTCATAACCAGATAGCCTCCATCCGTTTTGATGTATTCCTTAACTCTACGAAGTTGAATGACATAAGAGTTATGAGGCCTGTAAAAACCAAAGGGTTCCAGCATTTCTTCAAATTCTTTGAGCGTTTTGGAGATGAGTCTTTTTCCTCCATCCTCTAAATGAACAATGGTGTAGTTACTGCTAGCTTCGCAAAGAACAATTTGCTCAGGTTCTACATACTCTATGCTTTCCTTAGAGATGAGGCCAATTTTTCCAGGATGGCCATTCCGTTCGGCCTGGACATTTTTAATCAATTGATTTAATTGAACAGTAGGTAAGCTGGAACTTCTTTCTGTATGCTTTTTAACAGCTTCCACCAATTCCTTATTTTGAACAGGTTTAAGCAAATAATCCAAGGCACTGAATTTAATGGCTTTTATCCCAAATGCATCGTAGGCTGTAACAAAAATGATGTCAAATAGAATAGGCTTACCCAATTCCTCTAAAACATCAAATCCACTAAGTTTAGGCATTTCTATATCCAAAAATAATAGATCCACCGTATTACTTTTTAACCATTCTATCCCCTTGAGCGGGTTTCTAAAAGTATGCAGCACCTCAACTTCAGGGCAGTAATGATTTAACTTCCACTCTAGTGTTTCAATGCTATGTTGTTCATCGTCAATAATGGCGGCTTTAATCATGATATTTATATTGCAATGGTTAAAATAACTTTTGTACCAGATGCCTGCCCCTGCTCATCATATAGGTCCGTAATAATAACAGAAGCGTCAGCATTATATAATTTATTGATCATTTCAATTCTGTTCTTGGTAATTTTCATGCCCATTGATTCCTTATGAGGGTTTGTTTTATGCTTACGCAATTCAGCAGAGCGTTTCCTCCCAATTCCATTATCCTGAATAAGGATTTTAAGCTTCTGTTCCTCCATGCTAAAAGATAACATCACCTTCCCTTCATTTCCTTCCTCAAGGTGCATTAATCCATGCCATATGGCATTTTCCAGATAGGGTTGAATTAACATTGGAGGCACTTCAATCTGGTGGACGTCTACGGTTGGGGCAATTTGGATGTCATAAGAAAATAAATCATTAAAGCGCATCTTTTCCATTTGCAGGTATAATTCCAGCGTTTCTATTTCATCATTCAAATTGGTATAGTTTGCCCTGGACTTATGTAAAACCAGACGCATCAACCGAGCAAAATTGTTAAGATATTCAGATGCTTTAACTGATTCATTCTTTATAATAAAGCTATCTATAGAATTTAAGCTGTTAAATAAAAAGTGTGGGTTCATCTGAGCTACCAGTGCGCTCATTTCCACTCCAGCTAGTTTTTTCTCATAATTGGCCTTTTGCTTTTCTTCACTTCTAACCTTTCGTATGCGAAATCTTACAAACCGGTATACTAAAAATGCAATAGATAAACCGAGAATCGATAAAAACCACCAGCTTTTGTACCAGGCTTGCTTAATTATGATGGGGATTTCAAGTATTTTCTCATTCCACAATCCCGCATTATTAGCAGCCATCAACTGGAAAGTGTAAGTTCCTGGAGGAACACTAGTATAATTGGCAACCAATCTCTTTTCGGCATCAATCCAATCTTCTAAGCCATCCAAACGATATTTAAATTGAACATTTTCTCCAAAGGTATAGGCCTTTGCAGCATAGGCTATAGAAAAAAAGTTTTCTTTGTGATTTAGACGTAGGGCATTTCCTCCTGACAAGGGAAACCCTCCTTCTAATGGCTTTTGTTTTACAGAAATTTGAGTGATGTATGGAATCGGCAATTCTTCATTGGGTTTTAATTTTTCAGGGTAAACAAAGGTGATATCTTTACGGCCACCAATGACCATCTGATCATCAGGAAGAAACTCAATATCAAAGCATTCTATCAATTGCCCACTATATTTTAAGGGAAAGATAAATCCTGGTAACCCCTCTTCATTCAGTCGAAATAGTTCTTTATTGGTATATCCCCAGACTTGCCCTTTAGAATCCGATACCAACCGATGGCAAATACCTTTTGCACCATAATCGTGGATGTTGATTTTTTTGATAATTCCTTTTTCAGGCTGACGGACATCTATATACCCAATCCATCCTCGGTTACTACAAGTCCATAATCTTCCAGATTGATCCTCCGCAAAAGCATCAATTAAGGGAAAGCTCTTTTCAGGGGTTTTTGAAAAAAGAAAATTAAAAAATTGTTCTTTTTTACGAACGTATACACTAAATCCACCTGCCCTCTTTATCCATATATTGTACCTACTGTCTTCAAAAAAATCCTCTGTAAAGGAAGAAACAGTATCTGTTATAGCCAATTCTTTTCTAAAATTCTGATATTCTCCTGTAGCCGAATTAAACCTAAATAATCCTGATATTCGGGAACTAAGCCATAATTGCCCTTCACTGTCTAAGAAATGCTTATTCCATAGGATATTTTTTAGTTCTGGCCTATCAAAAATGGGTTTTAGCATTTTCTCCTTTAGATTAAAAGAGAAAACGCCAGGCTCGCCAGAGAATAAAAAATCATCATTTCCTAAATTAGTCATCTCAGCAAATGTAATGGTTTGTTCATCATCACTAAATTCTGCCAGATTTTTAAAGGGGATGATTGACCATTCTCTATTTTCTAGATCAAACTGGTATAAACCAACAGTATAGCCGGGGCAAATAGTTAGTTTTCCCTGATCTAATTTCTTATCTACAAGAAATGCAAATGTTGTTCTAACATGTTCGAGGTGAGGTTCAAAAGAAAATGTGCGAAACTGTTTTAAATAAGGATCGTCCAGGAATAATTTATTATCCTTCGATATCCAGGTCCGAAAATTCTCATCAATTAAGCTATAACCATAGAATCTGTTTCCCTCTAATTCATTTAATTTTAGCTCAAGAATCTTTTTTTCTTGACAGGAATACAATATCAAACCATTGGAAGTAGATATCCATATTTCATCTTTCGATTTTTTTAAAAAATGATAAATAACTCCCTTTTGTAAAATCTGAAGCGAGTCATTTTTTACTTCCACCGGAACAAGTGTTTTATCTTTTGGATTAAATACAGATACGCCTGTTCTCCAATTGCCAACATATAACAAGCCATCCGTGTGATGATAAATGCGGAGAAAAACGTTAAAATTAGCCTGGTAATTGGGATCCTTCCGGGGGTAAGTATAAGACCTAGCTTGTCCGGAAAACTTATTAACCTCTAATAGACCTGAAGCCGTTCCTCCCCAAATGATCGAATCATTAGTCATGGACTGCTCTATGGATAATATCCGTTCATGGGTATAAAGCAAAGGTTTCAAGGGGGTGTAATTATCAGATTTATATAAAGTAAAATCATCTTCCTCCTTTTCGTACTTCCAAAGACCATTGTCTCTGGTTCCAACCCAAATATCTCCTTGCCGATCTTGAAATAAAGTATTCACCCGCATATCTGTCCGATTACTAATAGAATCCAATTTACCGCTTAAGCCAATCTGATAATGTTTGAATTGATGCTTATTTACATCCAAAATGGAAATACCCTGGGCAGTACCCACCCACACCTTATCTCCTATTGGTAATACCGTATAAACAACATTGGAAAATATCGAAAAAGGGTCTTTGGGGTCAAAACTATAAAACTTGAAACGCTTTCCATCAAAGCGACATAGACCATTATCAGTGGGTAACCAGATAAAACCATTCTCCCCTTTTTTAATGATGCCGGTAATCTTTATTTCTTCATCAGCATCTATAGGAACTGGTTTAAATACAGGGTCACTCAATTGCCCGAAGGAAACAGTCCGGAGCTGTATTAACAGGAGGATTAAAAGCCAATATTTTGATGATGAAGTTGTCAAGTGTTCAAATTGTCAAGTTGTCAAGTTGTCAAGTTTACGGGTTTAGGTTAGGAGTTGTTAATTGAATATACAAATTACTTTGTTTCACCTTAGATAGAATGATTGAAATTAGCTTAAGCTTGAGTGAAATCACCTTCCCACTGATTGGATGAATTTTTTGGCTTCATTTTAGATTCTATAATTCCTACAAAGCGATCGCTAAGCCAGAAATTGACTTTGCTCATTTCCTATTTGGTTAAAATCATTCCTGGCATAGATTTGTGCAAGTCATATGAATCTATCCAAAAATTCAATCCAAATGAAAACATTTTCACATACCCAACAGCTCAACCAAAAGGAACTAGAAGAGCGGGTAAAAAATATGTACCGCCAGGTAGCCCTGTTCCCTAATGAAGAATATCATTTTGAAATGGGGCAGACCCTGGCTTTAAGATTAGGATATCCAAAATACATCCTTGATTATCTTCCTACCGAATCACTCGCGTCATTTGCTGGTGTAGGATACTTTTTTCACCTGGCAGATTTACATGGAGGAGAAAAAATCATTGATCTAGGAAGCGGCTCAGGCCTGGATGCTTTTTATGCCGCCTTCCAGGTAGGTGCTGAAGGTCAGGTAATCGGTATTGACATGACAGAAGCTCAATACAAACAGGCTAATTTTCTGAGAAATAAGAACAACTTTGCCAATTTACATTTCATAAAAGGGTACATAGAAGAAGTTCCTCTGCCCAATCAATCTATTGATGTTGTCATTAGCAATGGTGTCATAAACCTATCCCCCGACAAAGGAAAAGTATTCAAGGAAGCAGCACGAATATTAAAACCAGGAGGGCGAATGGTTTTAGCAGATATTGTATCTACTATTGCTTTACCTAATAAAATCCGAAGCAATGCGGCCTTATGGGCAGCCTGTATTGGAGGAGCTATTCCCCTCCAGGACTATACCGAACATATTGAAAAAGCTGGTTTTCAAATCATTATTATTGAAGACAATTCCCAATACTATTTCAAGTCTGATAATGCCAGGAGTGCCTGTAGAAAATATGGCATTAAAAGCATTTCACTATTGGCCATTAAAAAATAAGACAAAGCTCTATAGTTTTCTTATTTGAAAAGAGATGGCTCATAGCAAATGTATTATCAGATATACCATATAAAATCCATTATTTCCTCAATCATCAAAATCTTTTTTTAAAATGAAAAGCATTCGCATTTTCACCCATTTAAATTCATTGTTTTATCTATTATTATTTTTTTGCGGGTCCTTATTTTTTAATGCCTGCACCCCATCCAAAGCAAATAATACTGATCAATATAATAGTCCATACTTAGGTCATTCGACGCCCTATTTTGATCTGGAGGATTATGAGGGGCAAAGATATACTTCCGATCAATTCAAAGGCAAATTTGTTGTCCTTCACATTGCTACCACCTGGTGTCCTTTCTGTAATGCAGAAGCACCATATCTGGAAAAATTATTTCAGGACTATAAGGACAAAGGAGTCGAAGTAATCATTATGGATGTCAAAGAAGATAAGCAATTGGTAAAAGAAAAATTGATAGACAGATTCAATCTTACGTTCCCTGTTTTATTTGATACAGATGGGGAGGTTGCCTCAAGTTTTGCCCCTAGTGATGTTTTACCAGATCTGGCTAGAGATGAAGTGATGCTGGCCTCAAATCTGATTATTGACCCAGAGGGTAAAATCCAGTTTTTTTCTCTGCTGGATACCAATGATTTTGATGCTCAATTGATTGAACTCAAATCCAGATTGGATGAATTATTGTAAATATCAAAGATTCCTGCTTTTTTCTTTGCTTTTCTTAGTAGGTTGCGAAGAAAGGAGCAGGATCTCTTATGAACAAACTGAATTCGTTCGATTTCTGCATGCAAATTTTATTTCTAAACCCTCAGTATTATCGTCCGATACTTTAATTTTAGCTTTTCAAGTACGTCCTAGTTATCATATTATGTCTGATACCCCAGGCGGAGACTTTATTCCCAGTAAATTAAGTTTAAACCCACCTCAGGATATTATCTTAGGGTCAATTCAATACCCCCCTTTTTCTAGCTTTCCCCTCCAGGGCACAAAAGATACACTCAGAGTATTTGAAGACAAGTTGCTAATAAAAGTTCCTCTCCTATTTTCTAAAAAAAACCTAGATTCCTACCAGATAAAAGGATCTTTGTATTATCAGGCTTGTGATGAACAAAAGTGTTTTTTTCCAAGAAGATTGGAATTTATTGCAGAAAAATAAACATGAGCCATTCCAAATTTTCTAAAATTATTCACAAAAAGTGATATTAGAGTAGAGACATTTTGAGACAAAAAAATGCCGTTTTTTGGTAATTAATAAGGAAATTCCCACTAATCTTAAATTTTATGGGATAATTTATGTTTAATTTTACTGAAATAGAGCCTTAGACTTAAAAAATTTTGATTTATCTTTTTTAAGCCGTTAACTTGTAATATCTAGATGGTTTTTGATATTGTTCTTATTTAATTTATTCTGCCTGACTATGAAAAGCTATTCATTATTTATAATTGGCCTCCTTATTTTGATTTCTGATATTGTAGGGGCCCAGTCTAAAATCATTGCCTCCTATGGCAATAGTGATCCGATTACTGAGCCTAGATATAATAAAATTGAGGGGTCTCCCTATCAATTCGAGGTATGGCTCCCTGGTAAGATACATCATATAGAAGGAGAAATTATTGATCACCCTCTTGTCAATTATAATGCCGAGAATGGGAAAATTGAGATAAAGGATAAAAATGGAGCCGTTACGATTATTAATGAAGTAGTCTATCACAAAGTTGAATTGATGGACAATGGCAAAACCTATACTTTTGTCAATCGTGTTCGGACCGGAGATATTTCCTATTACAAAGCCATATATAGGGGTGAAAAATTATCCTTTTTGGAAAAGATGGAAAAGGAAATTCAAAAAGAAAGTTCAGTAGATTATAGTGCTTTTAAATACATTGGGAAATTCAATAAAAAATCGACGACCTATATCCTTCAAGATGGTCAATTGAGTGAAGTATTTAGGGGCAAGAAAAAAATCCTTGATTTTTTTGACTCCAATGCCCTGGCTAAGTATGTCAAAGCAGAAAAGTTGAACTTTAAAAGAAATGAAGACCTGGCCAAAGCTTTTAAGTATATGGAAGAAAACCCCAATAATTAAGAATTGCTCTTAGTAAAAGATAATGGGCTCCATTTCAATTTTTTAGGCGGTCAATCTTTTCTGCAACCGTACCCTTTTCACCAATTCGAATAGACCAAAGAATCATTTTTACGAACCAACTTGGGTGAACAATAACCTTGACTTTTTTAGCTACTTTTAAATCTCTTTCCTGAATTAAGAGAGTCAATTCTTCATCACTTTTATTATGAACTTCCCCGGCCGCCGCCCAGGCCCCATCTCGTGCAATTTTCATACTGAAGTCTACTAATAAATTATCCAACTGACCTGTTTTTTTCAGAAGCCATTTTAAAGGAGGCCAAATGTAAGTCAGGTTATTTTGCACTCTATGAACCATGGAGGAAAGGATATCATTTATTTTATTAAAATCGTTCTGCAGGCTATCCAAATTTTGTCCTTTGGAAATCTCAGCAGCAGCAATGCCTAAGTCAAGATTGATGTGGGCATTAATTCCCAATAATAAATGCTGTAAAACGATAATGGAGAGATCAGTTGACAAATCAAAGGCTCGCTTCCATGAATCGGTCAATGGCTCATCCTTTTGATAGGCATGGTAGGCTTCAAGATATCTTTTGGCAAATACGACATCCAGTTTTTCCATCCTGGGGCCATCTTCAAATAAGCCATCTGCAATGCCTTTTTTGACCTTTTTTGTCACATTTTGATATAAGACAGCAAAATATCCGTGAGTGCTGTTATTTTGTTTAGCATCAAGAATAATTTCTTCCAATGCAGATATGACGTGATCGATGGTTGTTATGTTTTCCAAGGGTTTTGGTTTTTTAGATTTAAAAAAAACGGACTATATCGTTTACGATGTTTGGAAGCTGGCCTTTAGGTCGGCTTACCTTCAGGGGATAAGGTAAAAAATAATATCAACATAAATGTTGATTTCCAGACATCGTAAACGATATAGCCCTGAGAGATAGGAACTAATTTTCTATATGGCGAGTTATTTCAGAAAAAGATAAAAAATGTCCCCAAAATCATTTGATCAAAATAAATTCCTTGCCGAAATTTTCAGTGCCATCGAGCATAAAGATCCGCGCCACGTAATGCTGATCCGCCCCATCATGGAAGATGAAGGAGAGGAAGTTTTTACTACCTTCCCATGGGACAGGATTAAAGAGCCTGCTCAACTCCGTTCTCTACATTTAAAAAACCATGAACTCAATTACCTGCCCGCAGAAATTAAGCAAATGCAAAATCTGGTTTGGCTCGAACTTAGTGACAATCCCTTGGTAGCGCTTCCTGAAGAGATAGGCGAACTAAAGAATCTCCGCTATTTTAGAGCCTCCGATACCACTCGAATAGAAGAAGAGTCTTTTGATGCCATTTTTGAAATTGGAAACCAATTGGAGTTTAAAGGTGATTTTGGAATTTCGAACCTTCCGGATTCTATGGCTCAATTAGATCAATTAATGCACCTTCGGTTGGATAGTGGACGGCTGGAACAAATTCCCAGTTGTATCTTCGCTATGAAAAATCTGCAATATCTGGACCTCGGATTTAATCTTATCACTGAAATTCCTGAGGAGATTGGGGAACTGAGCAACCTAAGCTATCTAAAACTTAGTAAAAATAATTTCCATCGTCTACCAGAATCAATAGGAGCATTAAAAAACCTTAAGCGCCTTAGGCTCGACGGTCTACATTTGGAGACTCTGCCCGAATCAATAGGCAAGCTTAAAAACCTGGAAATGCTGGAAATCTGCCAGGGAATTTTAGAGGAGATTCCCACTTCCATAAAAGGACTAAAACACCTTCCTCACCTTTATCTTTATGAAACGAAGATTTCAGAGGTGGATAAGAACATGTTGAAGGTGTTGCTGCCGGATACGGAGATACATTTTGAGATGTAACGAGTTCAGCGTTCAGCGTTTAAGTAATTGATTCCTTCAAGGGTATTTGCTTATTGTAGCTTTTTTTCACGCTAATCACGCCAATTTAGCAAATTCTCACCTGCTAAATTAGTGTAATCAGCCTGCCAAATATGTTACAAATAACAGAACCTCCTTATATTTTGCAAAACCAACCCGGAACACTGAACGCTGAACGCTGAACAACCTTTAATTTATTTTATTGGTATGCGCAGCATTTGCTCCCCATGTAGGCCATCCGGTCAGGTTCTGCTTACCAGTATCGAAGCAAATTACCTTTCCACTGACGGTACTTACGTAGATCCGTCCATCCTCTATAACAGGTTGGAAGCGGATTTTTTCTTTGGTTTGAAAACGCTTCCATTCTTTTCCATTATGAGCATTAAAAAGGATGATATCACCTTCCAGGCTGGCAACAATAATTTTATCGTCTACAATTAGTGGTGGGGTGGCTAAAAAGCCGCCTTCTTTTTCCAGGTTGCCTTTGAGGTTTTGCTTCCAATACACCTCCCCTGACTGAGGGTGGGTACAGAGCAATTCATCTCCCATAGTCGCATAATTTTTACCCCCATGGTGAAGCACTCTTGATCCTTGGAAAGCTTGTAATGATGAAACATTCGACTGGCCAATATTCATACTTGCTGCCTGCCAGCCAGAATTAGCTGGAGCTCCAGCAGTAAAGCCATTGCCTGCATCATATTGGATTGCTTGTGACTTAAGCTCAGAACGGCTTTGTACCTCCTGATCAAGATAAGGAGCATTTCTTTCATAACTTTTGGATACAACATTGAGTTTTCTATTGAGTGCACTTAAATTTTCCCTCACTGCTCCTTTTCCATCATCTGAACGCTGGCTCATGTAGATTTCCGATCCCACAATTACAGGGGCAGAGGTGGCTCTGCTGGCCGTTGCCGCTAATATTTCACCTGTTTTGGCATGGAATTTATAGAGGGTGCCGGGGAAAGTAGTAGCGTAAACTTCATCGCCTTCAATAACTGGCGCTGACATTACATCTCCGTCAATCCATTTTTGCCATAGGACTTTTCCGGTTTTTAGTTCAAGGGCAATCATGATATGGGTAGCTCTTTGGGCGATCTGGGCGATTTGGAAATCGCCCGAAGCATTTGGAAGGTTAGACGGTGCTTTTTGAACTTGTTGTTCTATATTTTGTGGCATGGCATTGATGGCATGCTGTGGCATATTATTACCATATTGAAAAGTAGGTCTTGCTGGGTAAGCTGTAAATACAATTCCGTCAGAAATACTTGGGGTACCCATTAAAGGGTCACCAAGGAAGTGAGACCAAAGAGGGTCACCAGTTTCCACATTTACAGCAAAAATAGTACAAGACTCTGTGTTGAATACTGCGATATCCTCCTCCACCACTGCCGATGTAGGACCATCATCATCCAATTTTATACCCCATTTAACGGCTCCGGTTTGGGCATCGAAGGCATAAAACTCTTCACTGCCAAAGCCTCCGCTTACCAATAACAAACCTTGGTATATGCTCGGACTAGGAGTTAAACTTCGTTTAGGCAGCTGAATTTCAAAACCATTCTTCTTCTCCTGCAAATAATTTTCAATATTGAGTGGTTTGACATGTCCAGGCCTAAATTCAGCCGAAGGCTTGGGCATACTATCTTGTAAGGCTTTTACAGCTTGCAGGATATCCAGGGAATCGTTTATGACGGTTTCTTTAAAATCTTGTTGATCATTTATTGGCTGGGCTGAGGGAAATAAGAATAAGCTGAACAGACAAAGGGCTAGAAACAAAAGGAAAGGCTGTTTCATAATTTTTGGTTTTTTGATGTAATAGATAAAACGGAGGGCTTTTTATTGAAATTATGATAATGAGAAAGCTTAAGTTTTTTTTAAGAATTGGAGTGTAAAAATACAAGACATGTCATATTTAGACATGACATGTCCTAAAAACCGGGAGATATCCCCTATGAAAAACCACCTAAATTTCTGATATTCAAACATTAACATAAAAAATAGAGACATGACATGTCTAGACATGTCATGTCTCTGATTAAATAATATATCCCCTTTTCTCACTCATCCCTTAAAAAACGAACCGGATTGATCCTGGCAGTCTTCAAAGTCTGATGCCCTATAGTCAGCCAGGTTAAGATTAAGGCAATAATGCCTGCCCCTGCAAAAATCCACCATTGAAGTGTAATATGGTAGGCGAACCCGCTTAACCATTTACTGGCTAACAAATAGCTAATGGGTAAGGCAAGAAATATGGCCAGTACTACCATTTTTGTAAATTCTGAAGAAAGCATTTTGATGATCAAAAAAACACTGGAACCCAATATTTTTCGAATGCCAATTTCTTTTCTTCGCCGCTCTGCAGTAAAAGTAGCCAGGCCGAACAGACCAAGACAAGAAATAATAATGGCTACCCCAGCAAAATATCGAGATAAAATGGCTACACGCTTTTCAGATAAATACAATGCCTGATAATCCTCATCCAGGAATTTATAATCAAATACATAACCCGGATTAAATTGCTTGTAGTATTGATCCAGGCTGGCCAGCGTTTCTTTTTCCCGGCCTGCATTTATCCTAACTACAATATTATTAGAGTAAGAGGATAAATGGAAAAACATGGGGCCAACATTTTCGTGAAGAGATCGAAAATGGAAATCCTGCACTACTCCAACAATGGTCATATCTGTTCCCCACAATTTTGCTTTTTTACCAATTGGGCCGCTAATACCCATCACTTTCACCGCCGACTCATTCAAAACTATCTCATTGGTTTCTGCAAAATCTCGAGAAAACCCTCTCCCCTCTTTCAATTCCAAACCCAAGGTTTCGATAAAATCATAATTAACAGCAAAACGACCGAAATCAGCTTGTTCTATTCTCCTGCCTTCAAATTGAAAATCTCCAATTCCAGGAGGACTAAAAAGATCATTAGTGACAGAGGAAGCATTAAGCACTCCTGGGATGTTTTTTACTTCTGCCAGGAAAGTTTCTAGGTCTTCGGCTACCTTACCTTCATTTTGAAAAAGCACAATGTTGTCTTTATCATAACCCAGGTTTTTATTCTGAATAAATTCCATTTGTTTAAAAAGAACCATTACCCCAACAATCAAGATGATGGAAAGACTAAATTGAAAAACCACCAAACCTTTTCTTATCCATATTTCACCCATCGATCCCTTTAATTTTCCTTTCAAAACCATGGCAGGTTGAAAACCAGAAAGATATAAGGCAGGATAGCTCCCAGCTGCCAAGCCTGTAAAAATAGCTAATCCAAGCCCTACCAGTATGAGCTTAGGACCAAATTGAAGATTGATCTCCTTGCCAGTGATATCATTAAAGGAAGGCAATAAAAAGAGGACAAAGGCTATTCCCAATCCAAGCGAGAGCAGAGCCATTAAAACAGATTCGCTTAAGTACTGGGTGATTAATGAACTTCTTCCAGCTCCTACCGTTTTTTTCACCCCTACTTCTTTCATTCTTCTGGAAGATTTGGCAGTGGACAAATTCATAAAATTGATACAGGCAATACCTAAAATGAAAAGAGCTATAAGAGAAAATAATCTGACATATTCTACTCTTCCTCCAGCTTGAACACCATTCTCATATTTTCCAAATAAATAATTTTCGGAGTAAGGCTTTAAGAAAAGGTTTGGTCCGGGGTCGGATGTTTTAGATTGAAGAATGTTTTCTAGTTTATCATTTACTGATACTGCATCTACTCCTTTTTCTAATAAAACATAGGTTACAGAGTTGGGATTTTGCCAGTCATTTCCATAAACCTGCTGGTAAAGCTCAAAGGGTAAAACCAAATCAAACTGATCAGTTGAATTATAAGGAGGAGCTTTAAATACACCGGTGATGGTAGCCACTAATTTAGCTTGCTGAAGTTGCCATTCAACCGTTTCACCCAAGATATTTTCAGTAGTTTGAAATAGGTTTAAAGCTAGATTTTCAGAAATGACAATGGACGTTTTTCCGGAAAATAATTGATCCTCATCTCCTAGTAGCAAATCATAAGAAAACAATTTAAAATAGTCCTCATCTACAAACTTTCCTACCGATTTAAATTTACCTTCTTCTACAGAAAGGTTAAAGGTCATCTGCCAATCGGGATCGGTAGCTCCTACAGCCAACTCAATTTCAGGGATTTCTTCCTCCAATGCCTCAGCCAATTTGGCGGAGGTACCATTCCAGGTATTTATGCCATCTGCTTGTTGGTAATTACCCATTACCTGGTAAAGACGAGCGTCATTTTCATGAAATTTATCAATGCTGAGTTCATCTGCAACCCATAAATAGATGAGAAAAGTACAGGCTAAACCTGTAGACAAGCCTAAAAGGTTGATAAAAAAAGTACTTTGATGGCGCCTAAAGCCTCTAAAAGATAATTTGATATAGTGTTTTAACATGGTCAGGTGGTTTAAGAATTGTAAAGGCTTGAAACTTCTTATCATGCCAGGCCGGAAAAGCAGAAGGACATCCTTTAGCAATAGCCATCTGGCTTTTTGGGGCCCTATTTTTTTTACTCTTCGAGCATAAAATTCCAGCAGATCTCCTTCAATATCTGAATGATATTCTGGCTTGCAGAAAGATTTCAATAGTTTTAAAGGAAATTTGGGAGGCTTCACTTGATTCATAGATATCTTTTATAGATCCAATACAATTGGAGGAAGAGCATCCCAAAGTTCATTCCGCTTTTGCCGAGTGTATTCCACCGCCTTTTTTCCATAAGCAGTGATGGTAAAAAACAATTTTGGCCTTCCCCCGCGCGTCGGGGCGGTTTCACCATGGGCGGAACTCAGATAACCTTTTTTTTCCAGCCTTCTTAAAGTGATTTGCAAGGCACCTACACTAACCTGACGGTCCAGACGCTTTTCGATCTCATCTTTTATGGTAACCCCATAGGCATTGCCATGTAAAATGCCGACGGTGAGGATGACAATTTCCTCAAATTCGCCTAGTTTTAGATTTTTCATAATTCAAATACTACAAAATAGTATTGCAATATTAGGAGATTTGGAGGATATATGCAAGTGGAGGTAATTTTGCCGCTCTAGTTATTGGGTATAGACGATTTAATTGAGTTTTTTGCTACAAAATTGTATTATTTTTTATCCATTTTTTCTGATATTCCTTCTAAACACCCTATCCCTCCAAAATGCCAATAAGCTTATCACCGTCAATATTCCTACTGCATAATATACAAAGGTGGGTATCGGCACTGGATCACCAGCTGCGTACGAGTGAAGTCCAGAAAGATAATAGTTCACTCCAAAATAGGTCATAATTACAGAAGCCCAACCGAACAGGGAAGCCACATTAAAAGCATAGGCTCCTCGCATACCAGGAATAAAACGCATATGTAGGATAAAAGCATAAATGAGTATCGTTACTAATGCCCAGGTTTCCTTGGCATCCCAGCCCCAATAGCGTCCCCAGGATTCATTGGCCCAAACCCCTCCAAGATAGGTTCCGATACTTATCATAAATAGACCTCCAATCAATGTAACTTCACTTATCTGGGTCATTTCTTTAATAATTCGGTTAACATTAACCGCATTTTTAGAGGTTCTGAAAATCATAAATATTAGATTCAGTGCTCCTATTAATGCTCCCAGCATTAAAAAGCCGTAACTCCCAGCCTCCAGGGATACATGGATGGTCAGCCAGTAGGATTTAAGAACAGGCACTAAAGGTGTAATTTCAGGGTCCATCCAACTCAAACCTGCTACCATCAATATGGTGGAGGCTAAAATATTAGTGGCCGTCATACCTCCCAGTGATTTTCTACTAAAAATTAAGCCAGCTAGAACAGTAGTAAAAGCGATGTATATCATCGACTCATATCCATTACTCCAGGGCGCTCGCCCAGATACATACCAACGCAAAGCTAATCCGAGTAAATGAACTCCAAAACTAACAGCAAAGAGCCCATATACGATGGTAGAAGGAATTTTTAAATTCCATTTTGGTTTAAAAACAGACGTAAAAAGCAAGCCCAAAAATAGTAAACCAAGCAAGGCATAAACCTTTCCTAATCGGCTAAAAACATTCATTCTGTTAAGTAATAATTCGGCCTTTATTTTCCTTTGAGAAGGCATTGCTCCTGAGCCGAATTTCATTTGATACTGCTCTAATTCCCCTAGCAGTCTATCAGCCATTTGCCAGTTGTTATCAGTAAAAGCCGTTTGAAGGCTGGCGATATAGGCGGAATAAAATCGTTTTGCATAGGGCTCTTCTATATGTTCATGGCCATGATGGTGCCCTCCGGAGGGGGATTCCCAGGTATTATTAGGGTCATTGGGAACCGGAAAGAGTTTCATAAAACTTCCCGAAAAGACCATGCTGCAAATATTGACTTTTTCATCCAGTTTCATCATTTCTTTTTCAAATACTCCTCTATCTTTTTTAGGTGTATCGTAAGCTTGACGTACATATTCTCGTAATTTGTAAGTACCATCTTCATGAAAAAAATCACTGTAAGAAATCAAGTTTCCTTCGAGGGGCTGAGGGAGGATTTTTTTTGTTTTATCGTGTTTGCCCACTTTGATCAAGGGCATATCATACCATTCAGGTGGATTGGTAGTCATTCCCAATACAATTTGCTCAGCAGTTAATCCATAAAGAGTTTCTTTTCGAGATAATTTTCTTAAAATCTCACTGGCATAGGTATCCATGGGTTTCATTCGCCCTCGATGATCCTGCATGACCAGATGGCCAAATTTATCAGCATGCTCCAGATTTATGGCTCTGGTATTATTAACCACAGGATTAGCAAGAAGAGGGTTTGAGCAGCTTAGAAATAGTCCGATAATTGCCGTAGCTAATGCTTTTTCACTTTGCCTTAGCTTTTTTAGATTTTTGGTCAACTGCTGAAAACGACTTCCCTTGTGAAAAAAGGTCAAGAACATTCCTACCGTTAAAACAGCATAACCCAGATAGGATATCCAGGTGCCCCACCAATCGTGGTTGACGCTCAACCAGGTGCCTAATTCATCTTGATCAAAGGAGGATTGAAAGAAGCGATATCCTTTATAATCCAAGACGTTATTCATAAATATTCGGGTGTCTTCCTGCAAGTTTTTTTGTGGATCTATTAAAGTTACCTCGCTGGCATAGGAAGAGGCACTGTTAGTGCCAGGATATTTTTCCATAATAAAATCACGAAGGTGCAAGCTGAAGGGCAGTTCAATTTTTTTGGCTCCATAAGAAATGGCCAATTGGAGATCTCCCAATGAAAAAACTCTGGGTCGGCCTTCTACTCCTTTGGCTCCAAAAATATACTGTTCATCTTCATAAGGGCCGCTACTCACTTTTACTTTCAATCCGGCACTACTGGTGCTGGTCATTTTGGGATCCTCAGATACTAATTCAACTCTTGCATTAGGCGAATACATGCCAAACACAAAACTTTGCAGGCCATTGGAGTATAAGCTTCTCAACTGAAGTGGGTGATATTGCCCAGAAACGAGCGTATCTCTTGCTTGGGTAGCCATGATGGTTTGCATAAAAGAAGTAGGAGCTTTAAAATAGAGTATCCCTTCCTCTTCCCGAATGTTAAAGCTGCGAGGGTCTTCAAATTCCTGGAAATTAAATAGGGTCCCTCTAATTTTACTGCGTTTCCCTTTTTCAAGATAATATTCTTCCCGGCCATTGGCTCCTCCGATTACAATTTTCAGGGTGGGTACTCCATTTTCATCATCAATCATCACTTCTTTGGGATTGGGCATAAACTCTTTGACCTCTACCATCACTTCCTTATTATTGATCAGATAGGATTTCTTGAGTTTATTATTACCTCTGCTGGCAAAAAGAACCGGCTCATTAAATGAAAATTTTTGATCTCCTTCTCTTCCTTCAAAAACCAGGTATTCTTCAAAGGATAAGATCACATTGGAAGCATTGCCTTCCCGAATATGCATCATTCCTTCATATCCAGTATATCTAGTTATTGCTGCTCCGATTAAAATGATAATAATAGCGACGTGGAAGGAAAACACTGCCCATTTCTTTTGCTGTATCAATCTAAAACGAAAGATATTGACTAAAATAGAAATGCCGAATAGTATAAGCAAGAGCTCAAACCACCAGGCTTTGAATACTAATTTATGGGCAGAGCTGGTGCCGAAATCATTTTCGATAAAGGTCGCCACGGCTATGGCTATGGCAAACAGGATCATGTACAAGCCTGCTGCTGAGGTAGAGAAAAGTTTGTTGATGATTAGCTTTAGGATTTTCATTATTTCTTTCTTTTTGGACTTTGGTAATGTTAATTGAAGGTTTAGCTATTTTATTTAGGCTTCACCAGTTTGGAAACTGGCGATATATTGGGTAAGGCAGTCAGAGACTGCCACCAACGCCAATGGCAATGGTATGATAGATTGGGCCCATAAAGGCCACCAGCTTGTTTTTTGACACTGGCTAACGCACGCAGACTGCTACTGACTTTCACTGTTTTAGTTTGTGCGGAATAAAGCTTAGCCAATTTATTATCTGATTTGGCTACTTAAGGCTTGCACCTTCCATGATGATGTCATAGCGATAGCCGGCCCCGAAATCTTTGTCCAGGGCGATGGTTCCTTCTAAAGAAATAACCTCACCCAGGCGTACTACTTCCGTTGTGGTTACTGTCAGGTCCAAACCCTCGCCTGAGCCATCCTGGATGTGAAGCCAGTTGCGGTTCATGATCATCGGATTTAATTTCACACACTTTCCAGTGATTTTTACAAGCTTGCCATTATAGGTGGATTTGTTGGCAAACAATTCGGCTAAAGAAATAGCCCCTTCTGATGGTTCAATTTTATCTACCTCCAAATTTGGCGCAGCTGTTTCGGCATGGGTCTGAGAAACGACTGGATTTTGAGCAGGAGCAGTATTCAAATTAGAATTTTTCCAAATATTAGAAACCAAATAAACCGTTTCAAAAACCCTATTGAACTCCTTACTAAAAAAATTTTTCTTTAATAAACCTCCCTTATAGAAATAGGTGTCTCCAACAGAGACGTCTCGCTTGGATATGGCAATCCAAAAATTATCTCCCTTTTCAGAGACGAATAGATAGCTGTATTTTTCAGTATTTAAAATTTCTTCCACCGTAACCTCATGTATGCTGGTAGCTGCAACCGAAACAATGGGAACATTTTCACTAATCGGCACAATTGCCGCACTTGGGTCTGCAGTAGCAGACTGACTCTCAATGACTCGCGGTTTAGAATTACACGACGCTAAAAGGCAAGAGACCATCAAGAGCGCTAATAGATTTAATTGCTTTATTTTCATCAATCCTGGATTTTGATAATTAAAATCGTTTAATAATTCTTGTATTAAATCGGTGGTATACTTTATTAGAATTGTCAAACACTCCTTCATAAAAGAGGTGGATGGACATATTTTTTTGTACTCTAAAGGAGACATTGGCACCTGCTATATTTTGATCCAAAACCCGATCTCCCACCAAATATTTATAATCTACCCAACGGTAATAAGCCTCCACATCCACCTTATTACGGATGATACTTTTTGATAATCGAAGGCCAAAAATCTTACTATTGAGAAAGTCTGTTTTTAATAAATTCGCCCGGAGAGTGGCCCTGGCATTTATAAATGGCACTTTGCTGAAACTAACATGTCCATTGAGGTTTTGGGAGGGGTTTTTGCTGCTTTTCTGGAATCTAAAACCTGTATTGACTCCCCAGGAAATATATTTAGTGGCCCGATGGCTAATTCCAAACCGAAATCCCTGCCTGGTTTCATCCTCTATTAACTGATCAATAAAATTTTTATAGGATTCGTAGTAAATGATATTTCTCCGATTATCATAAGACATGGATAAGCGTAGCTTTCTACTCATACGGTATCGCACAGAGACATATAGATTGGTAAGTTTGGCGGTGTTTTTTACTTGCTCATTGATGTTTTCAAATAAATCCAGTTCAAAAGAACCGAAAAGATTCAGGTTTTTTGCCAAATTACTGGAGTGCTGAAAATAGGCAAACCTCCGATCGGTATTACCGCTGTTCATTTGATTGATTAAACCAAGGGTTGTAGTGCTTGTAATGGATGGATCAATAGAGGTAATACTTGCATATGCCCCAAATTGTAGGAGGTTCAAATTAAGACCATAATCCTGAAAATCCGGACGGGTGCCAGCAATAAACCCTAAACTTATATTCCCAAAGCCTTTTTCAAACTGCAAGCCATCAATAGCTCCCATACTGGAAAATTTGGGATTTATCTTTCTTCCAAATGTCAAATGGGTGGATCTGTTAAACTCATATTTTGCCGACAAAGAATAAACTTTTAAAGCATCTGCAAAATTGATGGAATCATTGAGTTGATGTCGAAAGGTAACATAACTGTCTACTGATAATTTAGAGTTATTTAAATGCTGTGCTCTCAAAGAAAAAGCATAGCGCATTCGAGTGGCATTATTATAGCCTGAAAAATTATTATAGGAAGCAGCTGAAATACGACCTCTGATTTTTTCTTTAAATAAAATCTCTTCCAAAGGATCATCTTCTTCAGGTTTGACAACTGGATCATTATTAATTTCTAGCCTAGGATTTACTCGTGCAGGTTGGGAAGTTTCTTCTTTCACAACAGGCTTGGAGGCAGGAATAAAAACCTGGGCAAACAAGCGGTCATTTACCACTAATTTGATGTTACCTATTGGAGTACATACCGTAGAGGAAGAGGATTTATTTTCTACAAGTAAAGCTGAAATCAATTGTCCTTCTTGCCTCATAAACAAAGTATCGCCCTTATTAATTTTCTCAGTCGAAGTGAACTTGACATATACATTTTTGGAAGAAAGGAAAGAGACTGTTCCTTCCAGCAATTCACTTTTATTTAAGTCCTGTGCCTTGCATAGGATCACAGAAAAAAGTAATAGAAACATCAAAAAACTTTGCTTCATCATTTTGGCTTTGGCAATGGGGGATTGCGTTTTAGAATTTTATTCCTCTCCATTTGGATGACAGGCAAAACAGGCATTACTCTCATATCTATAATCTCTGACATCGTCATGTTCGTCTGCTAAATCATTCGGATCATTATGTTCATGACAGTCAATACAACTGAAAGCAGTGAAATTACCGGGTATAGTATGGCATTCTGTACAATCAGTCCATGCACCTTTATGAGTACCGCTGTAAATTGGAAAATACATTCCATCATGGTCAAAATCGGCTGGCTCCCAGGCTTCTTCGCTATGACATTCTGTACAATCTTTGGGGAAATTTGCAGACACATGATTTGGATCAAAAGCATTCAGGTAATCGTTTTGATGGCATCCGAAACAAGTAGTAGGAGTGTTCGTAAAAGTACTGTTATGGCAAGCCGCACAATTATTGGCAATTTCAGCATGAGCCCCCCTAAGCACATAATATCTATCATGATCTGGAAACGTAGCTGGCATCCAGTCTGGATCCGTAGTATGGCAGCGAGCACAATCCATAGAAAATCCTAAATTTTGATGATCCGGGCTTTTTGTTTGTTCAAAATCTGTAGTATGACAAGCTGCACAATCGGTAGGGGTACCTGCAAAACCATTGGCATGGCAGCTTTTACAATCGACGCTTATGTGAGCTCCTGTAAGCGGAAAATTAGTTCGATTATGATCAAAATTATCGTTTTCACTCCCTGTTGGGTGACAGGCCAAACAAGCATTGCTTTCATAAACATACCCCCCTACTCCATCATGATCATCATCTGTTTCCGAGCGGCCATGGCAAGTGGTGCAGGTGAATTCTGAGTAATTTGCTGGATTTAGGTGGCAATCTGTACATTCATTCCACTCTCCGGCATGTGCCCCCGTATATATCGGGAAATATTCATCATCATGCTGCTGGAATCGTGCGGGCATCCAGTTCAGGTCAAGAGTATGGCAGGAAGCACAATCCGTAGTAAAGTTTAAAGCTTGATGATCTGGATTTTGTGCCACTTCAAAATCTTGTTGGTGGCAAGAAATGCAGTCTGTTGGAATGGCAGCAAAGGTACCCGACGTATGACATTTTATACAATCGATATCATGTCCTTTTACCAATGGGAAAAAGTCATGCAAAATATTTTGAGAAGACCAGTCAAAAGCATTGATATCATGACAATCGATACACTCCTGGGAATATCCGGCCTCCACATGATTAGGAGAGGTAGTCGCTAAAAAATCGTTTAAATGACAATTAATACACTCATTACCTATCCTTGTAAACTGAAGACCAGTCTCTGAAACGTGGCATTCATTACAACTTATCTGGGCGTGAGAGCCCAGTAAGGGGAAACCATTTTCCTGATGCAACTCTGTGATATTATCGACTAACCAATTATCAACTGTATGGCAACGAGCGCAGTCAGAACCCACTGTCATATTGTGAAGATCTGTATGACATGAAATACACTCTGTGTTGGCTCCCGTAAAAACCAAGTCCTCATGACACAATCTGCAATCCGTAGCTATATGACCACCTTCTATTGGAAAATCAGTATCGATATTATGATTAAAACGAAGGGAATCATTCCCATTATTTGCACTCTGGAAATTCCAAGTTCCAAATGGAATGGCCCAGCTATCAGAAGTGTGGCAGCGCGCACAATCCATTTTTAATTCCTGACCATGAGGAGATTGAGCCATAAGGCCCAAACTCATGCAAAGGAAGGCTATTACTGATGACAATCTACACATTCGAAACTATTAAATTTATATTGAATAATTATTCTTCCATCATTTGCTTCGTAAGGTTTGTGACATTCTTCACAAGCTACTTGAGCATGAGCCCCTTCTAATTTGAAGGCAGTATTATCATGGTTAAAATCCTGGATAACCCAGTTTTCAAAGTCATGACAGCGATCACAATCTGTTACTCCATTTTGGACAAATTGCTCATCATGCACATTATCGTGACAAGCGGCGCATTCCGAGGGTGTATCTATAAATCCTTCATATCGATTAGAAAGAACTGATTCTTCCAGCCCATGACATTCCATACAACTAACTTCCAGGTGCTTTCCTAAAAGTTCAAAATCAGTAAGGTCATGGTCAAATAGACTTTGAATCCAATCATCCGTTACATGGCATTTTTCGCAATCTTGATTGGGATAAAATTCAGCTGCGATAAATCCTTCATGGACATCCTCATGGCAGTCGACGCAACGTTCTCCTATATTTCTGAAGGTCCATTTCTCTTCATCCATATGGCAAGCAAAACAAGGGGTAGCCAAATGTGCTCCGTCTAAAGGAAACTTAGTTTCATTATGTTGTTCAATGGTATACAATGAGCCCGCAAAGCCCTTTTCATCATGACATTTTGCACAATCAGGCCCTATTCCATTTACCATAAATTCTCCTTCGTGGTAATCGGTATGGCAGGTGGCACAGGTGTTATGTTCAAGGGGTTCAGTCATACTATCTGAGGTATGACATTCCCGGCAATCTACTGTTTGGTGCTGTCCTTTTAAGGCAAAATCTGTCAAATTGTGGTTGAAGCCATCTGTTTCACCTCCAAGGAAGGAATTTTCGTTATGGCATTCTATACAATTGCTTCCAAACTTATTATCATGTACATCTTCATGACAAGCCACACAATTATCCGTTGAAATACCAATATGATCCTGGAATAGCTCATCCAGAGTAACATTCATAGTGTGGCAATCTGCACAATTGACTTTGGCATGGGCACCCTTAAGAGGGAAATTGGTTCGATTATGATTAAATCTTCGAATTCGGCGCAGGGAAGTAAAAGATTCTTCCGAATGGCACTGCTTACAATCGTTTCCTAAAGTATTTTCATGTACATCTTCATGACAACTTATACAATTGGAAAACTCAATTCCAGTAAATTTTTGAAACTCCTGACCCCGCCTGGTTTCCATTGGATGACATTCAATACAATCCACTTCAATATGCTTTCCTTCCAAGGGATAGTCCGTCTCATCATGATCAAAAAATTCAGCAGGTGCAAACTCTTCTGTTGAGTGGCAGCTTGCACAATCATTGGTTGACAAAGTATTTTGATGCACATCTTCATGACAGGAAACACAATCATGTTCCAAGCCGAGGAAGGTGTTCTCCCTTTTCTTCAAGTCTTGATCGGCAATAAAATCGGGAATATGGCAATCGCGGCAATCGATACGATTATGGGCACCTGTCAATTCATAAGAAGTCAGATCGTGGTTAAAATTGTCCTGGTCAAAACGCATCATGTCAAATTTCCGGCCATGATGTTCACTATGACAAGTCGCACAATCTTTACCTCTAACTTCTTTTGAGTAATGATAGCCCCTTTTTTGATTATTCAAAGCCTGGATTTCCTTATGGCAATCCAGGCATTTATTATTATCAATCTTATTACCCAGAGAATGGCATTGCGTACACTTAAACATCCCTTCCAGATCCGCATGAGCTGAAGACAACTTCCCAGGTGAAAGCTGTGCTTGCAAATTCGGAAGAAAGGCAAGACAAAAAAGGACAATATGTAGTATTCGCATGGTCATAATCCTGAATCGCTTATCGATGTTTTTTCATGGTATAGCCAAATCGTTTTGTTATTTCTACCCCTGCTTTTTGTAAAAATTGAGTAGGTAATTCACCTCCTGCAAAAATGTAGACCAGATCGTTATTCAAACTAAATTGTTCTCCATCCTTATGACTAAGTGTCACTTGTGTTTTTCCAATTTCTCTTAGATTAGTGTTATACCTGACATCGACCAATCCTTTCTCAATTGCTGATAAAATCTTACTTCGATTTTTTGGTTTTACCCGACTGAACTGATCTTTGCGGTAGGAAAGCACCACCTTATTGCCTTCGGCTAGGAGTAAGGCCGATTCCACTGCTGAGTCTCCACCACCTACCACTAAAACTTCCTTATTCTGTATTAATTCTGGTTCTAGTAGTCGGTAAGTAACCTTTTCTGTCATTTCGCCAGGAACTCCTAGTTTTCTTGGGGAACCCCGCCTTCCTATTGCCAGCAGCACCTTTTTGGCCATAAATTCTTTACCTTTCTGGGTAACTACTTTAAAATGGCCATTCTCAGGGGTGATGGCTTCTACTTTCGTATTCTCTTGGATGCTGATATTATTTTTTGTTAGTGCATCATTCCAAAGGGCCAGCAATTCGGTTTTGCTGGTATCATAAAGTTTAATTTTCCCATAAAGAGGAAGCTCCATTGGAGCGGTCATGACTACTTTAGATCTGGGGAAGGTAAAAACGGTGCCCCCTAAAGTATCTTGCTCAAGAGTGACAAAGTTCAGTTTGTACTTTTTGGCGCTCAAGGAAGCAGCGATGCCTGCAGGGCCGGCACCAATAATTACCAAGTCCAATGTAGAATTGTCCTTTTTAAAACCCGATTTAATCATATTTTCTACTGCAAAACACCCTTGATCCACACTGTTCTTTATCAAGCCCATTCCTCCCAGTTCTCCGGCGATATAAATCCCAGGAACATTGGTTTCGTAATTTTCACTTACATGAGGAAGATCCACTCCACGTTTTTCGGTGCCTATGACTAAGGTGATTGCCTCTACCGGGCAAGCATGAAAGCAGGCTCCATGGCCAATACAGTTGGAGGCATTGATTAGGGTTCCTCCACCATTCAAAATGCCAAGGATATCCTTTTCAGGGCAAGCCTCAACACAAGCTCCACTTTTAATGCAAGTTCCCAGGTCAATAACAGGATGTAAGGAAACAGGCTCATGCAAACCTTCTTCTTTTGCCTTTTCAATTTTTGCCTGTACTACCTGTGATGCCTTTTTAAGCTTTCTCAGATAGAAAACAATCATGGCAATACAGAAAAGAAAAACAATGGTGTATATGACAATTTCTTCTAAAAGCATTCAAATTTATTTTCTATAATTTTCCGTAACAGACAATGCACTACCTTGTCAGCACTTAATTTTTTTTTAAAAAATCCATGTATACCCCAAAGCCAAGGTTATAGCCACGTGTAAAACGACAATAACCAACATAACAATGGCAAAGGGCATATGAGCCACATGCCAGTATTTAAATAGTTTCTGCATACTTTGAAGCCGTTCAATCCTATTATTGATGGACATTTCGTTTTTCACCAATCGAACGACCCTTTTGATGTCCTGTCTGGATAAATGATTTTTTTTGAGGGTTCTTTTGATCCTCCTAATTTTCAAATTATCTTCTACTGACCTATTAATTATTCTTTGTAATAAATTCCCGCTTCCTGATTGAATCTGTATTTGCAAACTAGATACAATGGTGCTCTGACTCACATAATCCAGTTGGTATGTGTCGTTTAATACACTTCCTACATTTGTTTTTGATTTTTGGATTTCAATCAAACTAAGTTCTCGACCTTCGATAGACCGTGGGATTTGTATGTAAATGTATCTTCCAATGATTCCACTGACCACTACCGCAACCATACTCCAGAAGGCAATGGATACTATTCCTCCAAACTTAAAAGCCGTATGGAAGAGTATCAAAATAGGACCCAGGGTGCACAAAAAGATGTGAAACTCTAACCAATATTTAAGCCTTCCCCAACGTGCACAAAACTTATAGCGCTTACGGACGATGTACATAATTACGCCAAATAAAATCAGAAAGGTTCCAATAAATCCCAATCCATGTCCGTACAAACCTGCTGCTTTGAAGTTTTCATGATCCGGATGATAAAAACGGTCTTCTAAAGGAGTAGCGTAATAGGAATATCCTTTATAGCTCAGAAAGATGGTTGTAAAAACAACTATGCTCGCTAAAATTGAAATATAAATACGATGCACTGTCTTGGACATATTGCTCTTTCTTTTTACAATTGGTTTTGTAAACGTTTCTTACCATATTTTACAAGGAATCTCCTTGTCTTAATTTTAGCGATTGGATAATATTAGTGATTTTGAAAGCCTATACGGGAGCAAATGCACAGGGGGTTGCTTGGAGATCAAAAATTTGTTAGATAAAATTTGAAGGAGAGTTAATGAAAAAAAAAGTGAGTCATAACCTCAAATGCGTTATGACTCACTTAAATCCAGTACTTACAGATCAAAAGATCAGAAATAAAGTAGCATTATTTTTTTGGTGTTACAGTCTTACCGTTTATCAAGAATCATCTTCTTTGACACCGACAATGGCCCAGCCTGTAATCGATAAATATAAACACCACCGGCCTGATTGTCTGCCTGCCATTTGATCTGGTGCTCTCCTTTTGGTAATTCATCATCAACCAAACGGACTATTTCTTGTCCCATCAGATTATAGATGCTTAGATTGACATGGTCATCTTCTGGGAGTCGGAAATAGATGGTTGTTTCCTCTGTAAAAGGATTGGGCCAACTATTGAGCATGGAAACCTGGTTTACCCTCACCTGCTCTAAATCTTGCCTGGGTTCTGATTTTAGATAAGGGAAATCACTACAAGCTGTTTTGCCACTATTAATAGCTTCCAGCAATTTGGTGGCCAGTTCCAGGATTTCATCAGCCTGTACCCTTGAAAGTCCTCTCCTGCCTCGATTTGATCTGGTGATATCGATAAAAGATTCTAATTTTCTGACTGCTGCCCTTTCATTAATTAGGTCGCACTGATATCTAACATTGGATAAATCAATTAGCAGGCTGCTTTTATACCAGCTTCTTAAACCGGACCGTCGAACCAACTTTCTTAGATCAGAAATAACTACAAATACATCAATATAATCATCACAATCAAATCCAATTCCATCTCTATCAATATCTACCTGATCAGTAAAGGGAATAAAGGGACAGTTGTCATTGACATCCGGCACTCCATCATTGTCATCATCATCATCGCCATAATCACAGATGCCATCTCCATCGTTGTCAGGGCCGTCATTAGCTGGATCCCTAGAACCTCTACTGCAATCATCACAACCATCATTATCCGAATCCCCACATGAATAACGATCAGTTGGATCAGGGTCGAGGTGATCTAGTACTCCATCATTATCATCATCGGGGTCGAGGCAATTCGGAATATCATCTTCATCATTATCTGGTGAAACACTATTTGCATTTAAAGGGTCAGAACCGCATTTTATCTCATCTTCATCTGATTGTCCGTCATTATCATCGTCCGGATCACCGGAATCACAGATCCCATCTCCATCATTGTCAGGGCCATCATTAGCTGGATTATTGATACCACTGGAACAATCATCACAACCGTCATTGTCCGAATCCCCACAGACATTAGGATCAAAAGGATCACTATCAATACTATCTTCTACTCCATCATTATCATCATCTGGATCACCGGAATCACAGATCCCATCTCCATCATTATCTGGTCCATCATTATTTGGATCATTCGAGCCGCTGGCACAATCGTCGCAACCATCTTGATCGGAATCGAGACAGATATTGGGGTTGAGAGGATCATTGTCCTGTCCATCTGGTACGCCATCATTATCATCATCTGGATCAAAACAATCCAGGATCCCATCTTGATCTGTATCCGCAGAGGTACTATTTGCATTTAGAGGATCAGAGCCACATTTTATCTCATCTTCATCTGATTGTCCATCATTATCATCATCCGGATCGCCCGAATCACAGATCCCATCTCCATCATTATCTGGTCCATCATTATTTGGATTATTCGAGCCACTGGCACAATCGTCACAACCATCCTTATCCGCATCGCGGCAAATATTAGGGTTGAGTGGATTACTATCCTGACCATCAAGCACTCCATCGTTATCATCATCTGGATCTACACAGTCAGCAATTCCATCAATATCAGTATCTGTAAAACCTTCATCAATGCTATTATCCAGGTCATTATCGACCCCATCACATGTCTCACATCTTGAATTAAAATTGAAGGGGTCAGATCCACATGAATTTTCTGCTGCATCAGTAATCCCATCATTATCATTATCTGAATCACAAACATTTCCTATACCATCCTGATCAGTATCGGCCTGATTGGGATTATAGGTATTTGGACAATTATCCTGATTATTACAGATACCATCTCCGTCACTGTCTCCACCTGCGGCTGCACAAGGGTCACAGGACCCAGTCACGATAACAGTTACTGTACGATCGCTAGTGATATTGCAAGTTCCTTCCCTTCTGACATAATAAGTAGTCGTGGAAGTTGGATTTACCTTATGTGGTCCAGGGCCATTGGCAAAATTAGACCCACTACCATTCGGGCCGGTATACCATTTGATGGTGGCTCCAGTTCCATTCCTTCCACCACTTGCCGACAAAAAGACATCCTGGCCACCACATACGGAGGTAGGACTGGCGGAGGCACTGGGTCTGGTGGAGGTGGTTCCAATAGTTACTGTTGTACCTGAATTACAGGCACCTGGAGGGGTACATTTCCCTTCTCCACGCACAAAATAGGTGGTTGTCCCTGATACATTTACATTAAAAGATGTCCCTGTGGTAGAACCCAGAAAGGTACCTCCACAGCTCCCCGAATAAACTCTCCATTCATCTGCATCATTCAAGGAGCCAGCAATTGTCAAAGTTACGGCCCCATTGGAGCAAAGAAAATTGGAGGAGGCTGTAACGGAAGGAGCGGATGCAGGAACAGGAGCTGGGGCGGAATATACTATATCATCCAAGTCCCATGAGTTAAATGCAAATCCTCCTGGGGCATCTAATCTAAATTGAAGCCATTTGATTCCTGTCCAATTTAAAACCTCTACCCCTCCTGATCCAATTTGGAATACGTGTCGACGTCCTGTATCGTCGGTCACTTCCCATATTCCATCCCCATTAAGAAAAGGTTTTTTTGTGAAACTAATAACATCCCAGCAATTTTCATTTTTTGTAATTCTTGCCGAAGAGCCTGTGCCTACATCGGCTAAAAAGATAACTCCTCCAGAGCCTTTCCAACCTGTAAAAGTAAAACCCGGCTCACTAGGCCCATTATCAAAGGTCATGGTTTGATTTTGGCCTTGAGTATTAATTTGGAAAATCCCAAGACTAAGAAATAGCAAGAGATAATTTAGGTATAAATTTTTCATGGCTACATTTTTATGTTTTAAGGTTAGAAGAGATATTGACTTGTACTGGATATCAATTTAGGAGCAGAGGTATTGAAATGCAGAAATATTAAGTGGAGGTTGCTCATTCTTAAGTGAATGATCAGATTTATCATTTTATGCTTTATGAGACTTTGGGAATAGAAGCTTTTTTGCCGATTTTTCTAATAAAAGATCATTACCTTGAGCTTTCTTTTTCGAGGGAAAATTGAACTAGGAAATTCATGAAAAGTACCGGAAAATCTAATCACCTTTATGCCTTAGGATTTATTGCTACTTCTAGTTTTAGTATTTATCTGGTGTTACCCTTGGCCTTAGGAGGGATGGTAGAGTATTTGGATTTTACTGACAAACAAATAGGTTACCTGGCATTAATAAGTTCTATTGGTCTGGCCTTGGGTAGTTTGTGGGTACCTCTTCGAAAGGGTAAGCTTTCTTTTTATACTATTGCCAAATGGAGTCTTGCGTCCCTTTTGATTATAGATATGATCAGCATATTTTCGACAGACTTTTATTCTCTTTCACTGCTTCGATTTTTTGCTGGTTTTTTTGGAGGTATCATATACGCTGCCGTTTTGTCTACTCTTTCTTCTCTAAAGATGCCGGAAAGAGGATTTACTATTTATGTCCTGGTCTATAGTTGTACTTCAGCCATTTATCTTTTTGTTACTCCTTATATATTGAATATTGGTCAGATGCCTGCTTTGTTTATATTCATGGCTCTAAATGCGGGAGCAGGATTATTGTTATCTCCTAATATCAAAGCACTGAGTGAAGGAAATCAGCAATTGCCCCAAATTCAATTAAGTTTTTTACTAAAAAATAAGCTGATCTGGTTTTCTTTATTGGCTTATTTGTTTTTACAGATGGGTTGTGGTGCCATTTGGGCCTACCTGGAAAGAATTGGAGATTTTCATGGATTCAGCAATCAGTTTATGGGTATTACTTTTGGTGTCAGTGAGTTTGCTGCTATCCTGGCCAGTATTTTGGTTTTAAAAATAGGCGATTCCAAAGGTATTTTAATCCCTATTGTTCTGGGTATTTTACTGTTGGCCATTTCTAGTTTTGTTGTAAATTTCATTCCCTATCCACTGTTTTTTCTAATAGCTGTTTTTATTTTGGCGGGTGCCTGGGCGGGTACATTTCCCTTTTTCCAAAAGGTGCAAGCAAGCCATGATCCTTTAGGAAAAATCGTTTCTCTTGGGGCCTTTGTCAATCTCTTAGGAAAAGGATTAGGACCAGCTACCGCCGCCTTATTTTTAACCTCAGAAAATTATAATAATGTGATCTGGACCAGCCTGATAACCTTTCTTTTAAGTTTTGTCTTTATTTTTCCGGAATTATTAAGCCTCGAACGCAAAAAATGAATATTCGAAAAGCCACCAAAAAAGATTTAAAAAGGGTATTGGATATGTTTCAGGAGGTCATCAATCAAAAAATATATTACCCTTATGATCATAATACTTCCCAAAATGAGATTGAACATTCTTGGGTTAATCTAAATAACCATATATATGTAGCTGAGGAAGAAAATGAGCTGCTTGGAGCCTATATTGTTAAACCCAACTATGCTGGCTGGGGCCAACATATAGCAAATGCTGCCTATATGGTTGATTCGAGGGCAAGAGGTAAGGGGATAGGCAGACAATTGACAAAGCATTCTTTACAATCGGCTAAGGAAGCTGGTTTTAGGGCCATGCAATTTAATTTAGTAGTAAGCACCAACAAAAATGCTGTTCACCTTTGGAAAGAACATGGATTTGAGATCATAGCTACTATTCCTGAGGGTTTTCTCCATCATGAATTAGGCTATGTAGATGCTTATATTTTTTACAGGAAACTTTGATGGACTCACGGATTCACGGGTATACCCATACTGAGTTGCTAATAAAAAACATACTTCTCCATCTCCCGTTTTATCTCATTCGGACTTAAATAAGTACCCCCACCCTCATCTTTAGCAATTTCTTCATCCGTACGACCGAATGATTTGCGAGCATAATAAGCGAAATCATATAATTGATACCCCAGGCCATGAGCAATAGCTCGCTTATCTGTTTGGCGTTCAAAATCTCTATGAAAAAGGCGGTCTTTGGTGTATTTATAGGCAATCCAGGCCAGTTGGAAAGAGTTTTTGTCCAGGTAATAAACAGAGTGAGCCAATTCATGGCCAATAATGCCTACCTGGGCATTGAAAGGAGTATTTTTTAATAGTATTGGCTCAAAACGGGTATTAGACTTATCACTAATCACTACCCAAAACTTGCGTTTTACCCATGGGAATAAAACAGTGATGGGAGAAGGACGGGATGATAGAGGAATATATGCTGGCTGTATGAGAAAGTCTATCGGAGTATCTTTTAATTCCGGATAGTGTGATAAAGCCAATAGACACTGATATTCAAATCCTTTTGCCAGCTTTTTGTTTTTACCAAACTGTTTTAACAGGGAAAAATAATGATTGGAATCTACCTCAGGGTCATACTTTGGAAAGGCTTTGAAGTTTTGTTTTTCTACCTCACTCAAAGTTACATTTTTACTGTCTCTGTCCAGGGCCAATAAAACGATAATGATGATTAGGATGCTAAGGATAGCCAAAAAAGCCCATTTAAAAATGCGACGGATGATTTTCATTAGGGAATCTTAATTTTAAATAAACCCTTTTTAGGATAATCGGATGTCCATTAAAGTAATAAGAATAAGGAAGAAAGTAAAGAGAAAGACCAGGCCTTAACTAATTTCAATGGCCCATTTTTAAAACAAGAATGGCCTCCCTGGAATAGGAGGCCCCTTGATTAAAAAATCTTAACAAAATTCTTTATGACTGTGGTGGGGTCGGAACCATTAGCATCATCCTTCCTACTTTCCATTTACCATTGATTTTTTGAGCTAATGTGGCATATGAGCCAATGATTTTCACTTTTTGTCCATTTGCTTTTATGGTGGCATCAATAGTATACGGGCCGGTGACATAGGAATAATTACCAGGCAGGGAAATTATCTCTCCTGCACCAATTTGAGCTTTGGCACTCATATTAGCAAAAAATTGCTGGTAATAAGCTCTAACAGCCGTTTTGCCGTTTGACTGCTGATTGTCAGAACCAATGATTATGGCATCATCAGTGAAAAGTGCGGTTACTGCCTGCGCATCTCCTGAATTATATATCTTCTCAAAGTGGGTTACAAAGGACTTTATTTCTCGCTCAACAGATTGGGCCATACTGAAGCTTGGAAGTGTTAAGAAAGCAAATGCAATAAAGAAAGAAATGATTCCAGACGTGATTTTCATAGTTTTCAAGTTTTAATTTTGAATGAATAACTACAATGTATCGGCATTCCTTTATTCCATCAACTTTACTAAGTGAAGGGCCATTTATTATAAGTGAATGGCATGGTTTTTAATTTAATGGAAACTCCTGCATGATTAGGATTAGTAATTGACGCAACTTGCTAGTAGAAGGTAGAAGGTAGAAGGTAGAAAGATATTTATTTAAACAATGAGCAAAAATTCTTTTTACATTGATTTTGTCCTTGTACTTTTTACTTTCTACTTTTTACTTTTTACCTTCTACTCAAGTTGTATGGCAACTTAAATTAATTAATCTTTTACACGATAGACCTTATACCCCATGGAAAAAGAGTAAATGTCTACCAAAATATGTGCCAGTATGGCCAACCAAAGTGATCCAATTGGAACGCTTAGTGCAGAAAAAACGAGCCCCAAAACAAAAGCACCAGCCGCGTTTTTTAATCCAGTCCCAAAATGTAAAATACCAAAAACCAGGTTTACTAAAATTATGGCAGGCACTATTGACATATACAAAGAAAGAAACCAAAACAAATACCCCCTGTATAATATTTCTTCAAATGTGCCAGCAGCAAAGGAAAGGACAATGGCCCATCTGTATTCAGCCCTTTTACGAGGCATTAAATAAGAGACGTCAGAATATTTGGCTTTTATGGTATCCACTCTTTCTGAAGGAATTTTCATTTTATGGAGTATCAAAAGAAAGAGAAGAGGTGTTAACCAAACGATTATTATAAGCAGTGGATTTTGAAGAAAGGACATACCAATAAAATCCGCCGAATCTTCCATCGAATAGATGACTATAAAAACTGCAGCAGTTAGAATAACCTGAATGATTATTGATTGCAAGTAAACTTGAATCAATTTCTCCGGCTGATCAGTTAACATTTTTTTTGCCTGAGGTCCGCCCCAAAGGCCATAAATGGGAAAAATGACCCCAATAATTGCACTAAGAATAAAATACAGATATAATAATTCCATGATTACTTATTGTATTAATGTATCGACTTGTATGGATGTATTTTGATCAAATGTTTAATTGTCATTAAACCTGGTTTTTAAGGATGATCTCCCACAACCTTTTATCTTCTAATAATTCAAATTTATTTTTGACAAGCAAAGAGGAATGATTAGATGAATCTGTTTTTTTGTATACTCTGAAAATCTTCGATTCCTCCAAATAGGATTCAGGAATATTCCTTTCGCTGATGAGGCTTCGTATTTTTTTGTGTAAAGATTTTTCATCGATGGATTCAATGGGGGCAATAATTATTTCATTATCAGGAAAATCCAAACAAAATTCTTTCATTTTAAGTGAAATGGCTTTTAAATCGTCAGGTGATATTTTATAAAGCCTTTTGAATGCTCTGGAAAAAGTTTCGTAGTCATTATAGCCAAGTTCCAAGCTGAGTTCATGAATGGTAATCGTAGAAGACATCAGTGAGTGATATGCCTTTTCCATTCGAATCTCTTCAATAAACTGGAAAGGTGTTCTTTGGGTTTCCTTCTTAAACAATCGATGGAATTGAGAAACTGAGAGGCAAGCGATTTGTGCAAGCCCTTTCAGATCGAGCACCTGCCCCAGGTGATCTTCAATATAATCCAATGTATTTTTTATTCTTATGTCCACATAGCTAAAATAACCAATTAGAAAATGGAAAGTATGACGATTCTTACTATTTATCGGAGGTTTTATTTTTGGCACTATTACTGCCTTATTATATGGACTATTGGTGCTAATTTCTAAAAAGAGTTTGTGGCCAGCCATCATTGCTCATGGTTTGTGGGACTCTCTAGCACTTTGGGTATTTTACAGTGAGGGGATTCCTCATTGAAATTTCTAATTTTCTCTTTGAAAAATCAGGCCTAGTTTCAGTATTAAGCTTCTTCAATCAGTAACTATACTGTTGGGAGTAATAATTATCTCGTTCATAACTACCATTATGAAGTAAATTGTTAATTTCCGACACTAAACATTAGTTCGAAGAATGAAGATAACCATGTTACGCCTTTGTCCGATATTAATTTGCCTGCTGTGTTTATTAAGTAATCCTTGTTTTTCCCAACAAACAGAGCGACCACGAATGGCTGCAGCCGCAGTAACAGGAAATATCAAACTTGACGGTATTTTAGATGAAGCTGATTGGGAAGGTGCCCCGGTTAACGATGATTTTAAAACTACAGTACCCGTAGAAGGGGGAACTCCATCAAACAGGACAGAACTTCGCGTGCTTACTCACCCAAGATACCTTCTTATCGGAATACGTTGTTATGATAGCAATCCAGAGGGTATTGTAAATTTTTCAAAGTTGCGGGATGTAGATTTGGAAAATGAAGATCATATTAGAATTGTAATTGACCCTTTTTTAGATGGACAATCAGGAATCATCTTTGCCGTCAATGCAAGCGGTGCCAGATATGATGCCCTTGTAGCCAATAGAGGAGAATCCGAAAATGAGGATTGGGATGCTATCTGGGAAGCCAAAGCTATTATTGATGCTTCTGGATGGTCCTTGGAAATACGCATTCCCATTCAAAGTATTTCTTTCAAAAAGGGACTAAAGGAATGGGGGTTTAATGTCGAAAGGCGCATTCAGCGTAATCTGGAAACCATCCGATGGGCTAATATTCGCCGGGATCAATGGTTTATTCAAACCAGCCGCGCCGGTTTATTGACCAATTTGCCGGATTTTAGTTATGGAGTTGGGCTTACTGTCCGTCCATCGCTTATTGCAGATGTTAGTACAGTGGGAGATAATAATTCGGTATTTGACTTCGATCCAAGCCTCGAGGTAAGCCAAAGACTAAGTCCTAACGTTTTGGCCACCCTTACAACAAATACCGATTTTGCAGAAACGGAAGTAGATACCCGTCAGACCAATCTAACTCGTTTTCCACTCTTTTTTCCGGAAAAAAGAGCCTTCTTCCTGGAAGGAGCTGACATTTTTGAATTTGGCTTTGGTTTAGGTAATAATATTGTTCCCTTTTTTAGCCGACGTGTTGGATTATATCAGGGCAATGAAGTTCCAATTACTGTAGGTGGGAAAATCAATGGTCGGGTGGGAAAAACTTCATTTGGTGGCCTGGCCATGAATACCCGAAAAGTAGATTTGTCAGATAGCAACCTGCCCAGTAGCAGTATGGGAGTAGTTAGAGTTAAACAAAACATACTCAAGGAATCTTCGATCGGGTTTATTAGTACTTTTGGCGATCCTCAAAGCCGTGGGAATAGTTGGACTTCGGGCCTGGACTTTACTTATCAGACCACCCGGTTTCAGGGAGATAAAAACTTCCTGGTTGGAATATCCGGCATGTATGCCAATAGGGCTGATCTTTCTGGCGATCAATCTGCTCTGGCCGTCAAAGTAGATTATCCTAATGATATTTGGGATGTCGCTTTTACCTATTTTAGAATTGGAGATTCTTTTGATCCTTCCCTGGGTTTTGTCCCTCGTCAAGGTGTTAATAACTGGCGGATAGGCTTTACCTATGCCCCACGTCCCAAATGGAAATGGCTCAGGCAGATGCGCAACCAGTTCTTTTTGACCTACATAAGAAACATAAAGGGAGAATGGCAAACTTATCGGCTGTTTACTGCCCCAATCAACTGGCGCCTGGAAAGTGGCGATCGGGTAGAAGCAAATTACTCTCCGAGAGGTGAAAATCTACTGGAACCTTTTGAAATATCGGAAGGAGTAATAATCCCTGAAGGCAAGTATCACTTTGCACGTTATCGCCTGGAAACCCAACTGGCAGCCAAACGAAAATTGAATGGCCAGCTGTCCTGGTGGTTTGGCGGTTTCTTTGAAGGTCACTTGCATGAATTGGAAGCCAGTTTAAACTGGAATCCCACTAAAATTTTGACTTTTGAATTCACAGGCACGCATAATATTGGCAGGCTGCCCTTTGGCGATTTCGACCAAACTTTAGCTGGGGTAAGAATTCGATTTAATGCCACTCCCGATCTTCAATTGAATAGCTTTATCCAATATGATACAGATACCAAAAGAATAGGTGTCAATACCCGACTACACTGGATCTACCATCCCCAGGGAGATATGTTTTTTGTGTTTAACCACAATGCTTTTAATGGAATGGATCGCTGGGAATTGGTAAGCCAACAGTTTTTGTTGAAAGCAAGGTATAATTTCAGATTGTAGAAGTAGTGATGAGTGCTGAGTTAAATATTTATGGGGTGTACCTAAGCATTAATTAGTTCCCTAGTCCCAGATTTTTGAAAAAAGAGTTGAATTTTTATAAGAAAAAGTCAAATTTTCATATGGCCAAGAGGTCATACCTTGAGTAGCTTTGTTTAACTCAATTTAATTAAAACACTGCAACTTCACAGCTATGGACTTTTTTCTTTGGATTTCTTTTGTTGGTACCACTCTTATTCTCACTCTTACGCCAGGACCAAGTGTTTTATTGGCAACGGCCAATAGCATGAAATATGGGAAAAATAGAGCAGGATGGACCATTCTTGGTGATTTATCTGCCAATCTCAGCCAAATAATTCTTGCTTCTGCTGGTCTGGTGACCCTATTCCTTTCTTTTGGAGAAATTTTAGTGATTATCAAATGGTGTGGGGTGGCCTATTTATTGTATATGGGGCTTAGTAAAATATTCTCTAAATCAGAATTTAAACTAGATGGGCAAAAGAAAGAGGAGAGAAGTAATTCCAAATTATATGCAGAGGGATTTCTGATGTCAGCTGCTAATCCAAAAGCTATTGTCTTTTTTGCTACCCTTTTTCCTCTTTTTATTAGTGATGCCTATCCTTTTGTTCCACAGATAATGATTCTTGCTGCAACCTTTTTACTGCTTGACGGAATATGTCTTTCATTATATGCTCAATTTGCAATGAGACTGAAAACCTTTTTAGAAAATCAGAAGAAAATGCATTTACAAAATAGGGTTGTTGGATTGCTTTTGATCTTTAGCGGATTGATGCTGTCTATGGTTAAAAGAGGAAGTTAGAACAAAACAATTGAATTTGCCTTACAAATATTTTTTTGCTGTTTATATATTTGGGACTAAATCCGGCTCACAAAAATAAAAGAACATGAAGTTTTACACCCGAAAATTAATCAAGCCTAGTGATCTAAATGCCAACAATACCTTGTTTGGAGGATTGTTATTACAATGGATTGACGAAGAGGCCTGCATATATGCCATGACCAAACTGGATAGTGCCAGAGTGGTAACCAAATTTATGTCGGAAATTGATTTTGTAAGCTCCGCTTCCCAAAATGATGTGGTCGAGTTAGGTTTGGAATTTATTTCAGTGGGTAGAACTTCTATCACTTTCCATTGTGAGGTTAGAAACCTATTTACCAAAAAGACCATAATCAGGATTGATCGTATTGTATTTGTTAATGTAGATCAGAATGGAAATTCTAAAGCTCATGGAAAAACTTTAGAGATTATTCAAAGGCAAGCCAGAGACTTACATGATCAGGAAATTTAAATTTAGCAGCTAGAATTAAATCTCTTAAAAGAAGGGATACCTTAGAAATGAAAAAAATCGTGAGTTAATTATTCCAAATCTATGGTTGCCACTGTTTTTACAACGAATTTGTCAACATCAAAAGCAATATGAATCCAGCCTAAAATTGTCTTGCCTGGTTGAATGATCTTAAAACCAATATAACCCATGTCTCTTTCCGGAATAAACCATGGAACCCAATCTCCCCATCTAAACCTTTCCACAATTCTATATAAATAGATCCAATCATCATAGCTTCTATAGTGAACAAGATATAAGCCAATATCAGGATTATCAAAAGATAGGTCAGTTGAAATAGTATCTCCTATATCAAGTTGTTTTACATCAAAATGAGGTATTTCATTTTGATAAATTAAAGTGTCATACCTTTCGAAATTTACTAAATTATAATGCCCTATTTCCACCCATGTTTCGGTTCCATCAGAGGTAAAGTAATATTTTTCCCATCTGCAAATGGTATCTTTTTTTGGCTGACCGACAATAAAAATGCCTGCGTTTAATAGTTCCAGTCGGAAATTAAACCTAAAATTTTGATGTTTAATCGAATTTTGTGCATCCAATAGGATTTTTATATCTAGCGTGTTGTTTTGATCAAGATCAAGGAAAATACTATCCTTGGTGGAACCATTCATTGGCAATTCGCTTATTATATTCAAATGCTGATAATTTACTCCTTCTATAATAGATGTATCAATAGGCAGTTTTGTTAAGTGAATAGTTTCCTCTTCTTCTTCAATAATAATTTCTTCTTTATTGCAGGTCGCTAGGGCAAGCAAGTAAGATAAAAGTATAAATGGGAATAGTTTTTTCATAATAAAGTGGATTATGTATAGTAATCATAACCTAAGACGCGTCACCGAAATACTCTTCAATAATCCTCATTTTATGCTCTTTAATGTAAGAAATCAAGGCTTTACCAGCTGGAGACAATTTCTTCCCGCTCCCATACACCAAATTCCATTGGGTGACCACTGGTAATCCTTTCATAGGAATGATGGTCATGTTATTGAGTTTTAATTCGCTTCTGATACCAATCAGAGGCATAATAGATAGTCCAAGGCCAGCCCGCACTGCTTGTTTTACGGCTTCGTTGGAAGTCAATTGGATGGACCGTTTGATTGATATATTGTTTTTGTTTAAATAATTGATCATCGCATCTCGAGTGGCGGAACCATGTTCCCGAAAGATTAAGGTATGAGCATTGAGATTTTTTCTAAGCATACGCTTTGGTAAACGAAAATAGCGGGTAGCAGCTACCAGATTCAACTCATTTTTCATCAAAGGTATTCCTGATAAGGCCAGATTCTGCGGAATGACTGAGACCATGGCAAAATCAATACTATTTTCCTGTAGGTTTTCAACTACACGAGTTTTGTTGGTTACATCAATAGAAATAGATACTCCCTGATGTTGTTGCATAAAACCTGATAAAAAATAAGGGATTACATATTTCCCGGTTGAGGCAGAAGCAATTTTAATACTACCGGTTAAAATGCCTTTATATTCATCTGTGGCCGTTTCAATCATATCTAGTTTATCCAGTATCTCTAATCCCAAATCCCGGATTTGTTTGCCAAAATCTGTCACATAAAGCTTTCTTCCGATTACCTCGGTAAGGGGAATTTCGAACTCATCCTGAAGCTTTTTTAGCTGAAGGGAAACGGCTGGTTGTGTTAAAAAAAGGGCTTCGGATGCCTTTGTAATGCTTTGTAATTCACAGACTTTAATGAAAATTCGGAGTTGGTGCAAAGTATAATTCATAAACAATTATTTATGTATTACATTAAAAACATAAATTCAAATTTATAAAAAAAACGCGCACTTTTGCAACGCAAATAAGGTTTAATACCTGAAACATAAAATTTAATAATCAAAACATAAGAAAAATGACTTTAGAAGTATCAAAAAGCTTTGAGCACAATATTTGCAAGCAAAAAAATCGCAAATACTCTGAAGAAGACCTTCAAAAAATCATGCTTCGTTTAATGCGTGAAACAGGTATACCTTCCAACAAATTTAATATGACAAGAGAAGGAGGGTTTGAATTGAGTGGCATGCCAAATCTTAAACTACATACTTTGTTGCTAGAAGCAGAAAAACTTGGATTATCAATCAAGTATACCAAAAAGACATTGATAGAAATTCTCTAAACGGCCAAGAGGCATCCCAGAAAATTGCCGATTAAATAACTAAGGGATGCATCAAAACAAAACGAAAATTGAAAAACCGCTTTAACCAAAATTAAAAATTTTATGAAACGAATTACAATTGCACGGGGAGATGGAATCGGTCCAGAGATTATGGATGCTGTTTTAGATATCATCAAATCCACCGGTGTTAATTTGCAATTTGATGAGATTGAAATAGGAGAAAAAGCCTATTTGGCTGGTCATTCGTCAGGGATTTCGCCAGAAGCATGGTCTACTATTCGAAAAAACAAGGTATTCCTAAAGGCGCCTATAACTACGCCTCAGGGAGGAGGATATAAAAGTTTGAATGTAACTGCCAGAAAAGCACTTAATCTCTTTGCTAACGTTCGCCCTTGTAGGAGTTATCACCCATATATTAGTACCAAACATCCAAAACTGGACATTGTAGTTATCCGGGAAAATGAGGAAGATCTATATGCAGGCATCGAGCATCAACAAACGCCTGAGGTAGTACAATGTTTGAAATTGATCAGCAGGCCAGGATGTGAAAAAATCATCCGTTATGCCTTTGAATATGCCAAACTGCATAATCGCCGGAAGGTAAGTTGCTTCACAAAAGACAATATTATGAAGCAAACAGATGGCTTATTCCACAGGGTCTTTGATGAAATCGCTCAGGAATATCCTGAAATTGATCACGAACACATGATCATTGATATTGCTACAGCCAAACTAGCTGACACTCCCGAGAATTTTGACCTAATCGTCGTACCAAATTTATATGGTGACATTATTTCTGATGTAGTAGCCCAAATTACAGGTTCTGTCGGACTGGCAGGTTCTGCAAATATCGGCACCGAATGTGCTATGTTTGAGGCAATCCATGGTTCAGCTCCCGACATCAGTGGCAAAGGTATTGCCAACCCGTCCGGACTTTTAAATGGTACGGTGATGATGCTCAACCACATTGGAGAAACACAGGCTGCTACCCTGATTCAGAATGCCTGGTTAAAAACTTTGGAAGATGGGTTTCATACTGCTGATATCTTCAATCAGGATAAAAGTGCCGTAAAAGTCAATACTAAAGAATTTGCCAATGCTGTAAAAGCTAATTTGGGACATAAGCCCAAAACTTTACAAATAGCAGAATCCCTTCAAAGTGGCTCATTTAAAATGCCTAAATATCAGCGCCGTAGTCAACCTCAGAAGGACTTGATGGGAATTGACATTTTTGTAGACTGGGCAGGCCTCAATCCAAATGAACTTGCTGAGAGGCTGCAAACAATGGAAACTAAGGAAACCAGGCTTTCTATGATTACCAATAGAGGAATAAAAGTATGGCCTAACGGTTTTGAGGAAACATTCTGCACCGACCACTGGCGTTGCCGATTTGAAAGTGTAGAAGAACGCCCAATTAGTAAGCAGGAAATCATTACTCTGCTTCAAAATGCTGAATCTCAGAATATAGACACTATTAAAACAGAAAACCTGTACGCCTTTGATGGCAAGAAAGCCTTTTCATTAGGTCAGGGACAATAATTCACCTACTAAAAACATCCATTTATTATGAATGATCTAATATATTTAGTTTTTCCCACAGCTGTAGAAGTAGATTTTTCAGATGTAATGCTTCAGAAATTACTACCAGCCTTACTTATAGTATGTATGCTTGTACTGATAAAAGTATTTTCTAGGACTGAAAAATTGCAGCAAGAATCTTCCAGATAATTAAACTAGTGAGTTGAGTAATTTATAATTATTTTTTGTAGTCTTTATTAAAAATTATTGCAGGTGCTTTTACATTGAGGAAAACTGTTCTGCCTTAGCCCGGGAGAAAAATCTTCATAAAAAAAAGTCCTGCAATTTTTTTTGCCCCTAGCTTTTTAATGGTTTTGGTTGTTATTCTTAAACCTGGTTTCGATCACCATTAAAGACTGCTCCGGGTTGTTTAAAGCATGAACCAGCATTTCTTTCAACTTATCATAAGAATCTCCCAGATCAAACTTACTCACATTTTTCACCCCACATGCTTTCGATATATTTACCATATTCAGAGCAGGTGCTTTTTTTCCTAAGGCATTTTTTGAGGTTGCCGGATTAGATTGAAAACCTGTTGTTGCAGAAGCCTGGTTATCTAAAACCAGCATAATGAGATTACTTTCGTTATGTACCGAATTACAAATGGCAGGTAAAGTAGTGTGAAAAAAAGATGAATCACCAAAAACTGCAATAGCCCTTTCTTTAAATCCCACCCGGCTTATTCCTGAGGCAATACCTACCGCAGAACCAATGGCAAATTTGGCATCAAGGCGGTCAGCTACCGTAACCAAACAGCTTGGATCTCCAATGATCATGGGGTTTTGGCCCAAACTAGCTGCTGCCTCGTCTATCACATCAAAAATTTCGCTGTAGGTACAACCTTCGCAGTTATTCTTCTTTTTGGGAATTTCCTGAGCTACATTTTCAGCTAAAAAATTGTTTTGAGTGCCTAGATCTGGGTGAATCATCTGTAGGGCCTGTCGAATCTGCCAGCGATACAGTTCTCCTTCCTGAGGAACCTGCCCATCTCTTTTACCATAAATTTTACAAGTCAGACCTTTTTCATAAGCCATCGCTTTGATTTGCATTTCAACAAAAGGTTCGATCTCCTCCAGTATTAATATTTTTTGGCAAGATGAAAGAAATTCAGCAATGCTTCTTTCAGGGAGAGGAAAAATATGACCTAATTGTAATAATCGAATTTTTAGAGGCAATTGATCCCCTAGTACTTCTTTTAATTTTTGAAAAACAAAGCCAACTCCAATAATCCCCCAGTTTCCTTGTCCAGAGTGATGGTAGAAAGGAAGTTGGTCAAGATGTTCTTGAAAGTTTTTAAGGCGCAAATGCAATTCACGGTGTTTGGCCACCGCATTATTAGGTGCTGGAACAAAACGGCCGACCTCTCGAATGACAGGTCTTGAGTAGTCAGGATGCAATATTTCAGGTAAAGAAATATTTTGAGACTGGGCAGCAAATCCCCGAGTAATTCGTATGATAATTCCGGTATTAAATTGTTCGGATAATTTAAAGGCTTGCTGCATCATTATAAATCCTTCCAATGGAGTAGAAGGCTCCATCATGGGCAACTCCACCATTTGTGCAATGGAGCGAGTATCCTGATCATTTTGTGAACCATATGCTCCGGGATCATCACCAAGAAGAATAACCAGCCCTGCATTTACTCCTGTTAAATTAAGAGACATCAATGGATCAATCAAAACATTCATACCCACACATTTGGTACAGACTAGTGCTCGTTTACCTGCCATAGATGCGCCGATACAAACTTCCATGGCCACTTTTTCATTACTGGACCATTCGACGTACAAATCATGATCTTTAGCTAATTCGATAAGGGTATTGGTGACATTCGTACCAGGTGAGCCAGGATAAGAGGCTGCTATCTTAATTCCACTGGTCAATGCTCCATAGGCCAGGGCTTGTTCTGCCGATAAGTTTTTTTCCATTATTTACTCAAGATTTATACTAATTCCATTACTGGAACTTATAGAAATCGAACAAGCCTGAATATAGGAATTAATTTTTTACTCTATCTGATCAATAATTAAGTCCAAAATAACATCAACCCTTTCTACTTTCTACTTTCTACTATCTACTTTCTACTATCTACTTTCTACTAATGTTCTAACGGCTTTTATTACCAGGTCTGGTTGCTCAAATTGAATATAGTGAATGCTTTTGTCCGCCATAACCTGCTCGCTTTTAGTCGACAATTTTAAATGATCTTTTTGGAGATCCTGCCACACGCCATTAATTTGTAGTCCTAGAATTGAATCTGAAAACTGCTTATATCGCTCGGGATGATTACCCGTCAATACAATTAGAGGAAGGCTGTCTAATTTTCCAAATTCTTGACTTTCTTTAGCCAAATCTTCCAAATGCTTGATTTCATCTGCTACGCCGTACATTGACATAGGGGCCCGAGCCTGGAAGATAAGATTATTACTATCTGAGGGTTCCGTATTAAATAATGGTCCCGCTCCAGCAAAGCGGATAATTCCAATTTCACTACCCAATTTTATTAACCAGGAAGGAGGTAGTTTCATCGTTTTATTGGCTTCAGGAGAAAAACGCTCCAATTGATAAGGGTGAGAAGCATCAACAAGTACTAAACCAACAATTTCATTTCTATATTTATCTAAAAAAGGTCTAAGAATAATGCCAGCCAGCGAGTGGCCCACCAGAATATACGGCCCTGAATGACCCGATTTTTTTAGAAGTTTATATAAATCATCAGCTATTACAGCTCCAGTCTTCGGCTGCTTACCACGTTCACTCCAGAGGATACCAGCACGGTCATAGGCTACGGCCTGTGTAAATTGGGCGATAGAATCATGAACGGCATGCCAGGCCAGGCTGCCCGCTATATCAAGACCAGATTCAAATACCACTGTAGGTGTGCCAGTGCCCTTGCTAACAATATGTAGTTTATGACCTCCCACGTCTATCAATTCTCCTTCTGGTTGAAATTTTTTAGCTGTGACAGCACGCGCCACGCGCTCGTAAACAAAACCGGTGATAAGGGCCAACAGAAGTAGGATTAATAGGCCAATTAGCATTCGCTTAGCCCATTTTTTTATTCTTTTCATAAACAATTAAATTAGGATCTATGGGGTTGGTTGGATAATTGAACGGTTTCTTAAATATAATAAATTAAGGAAGTTGCAACCCTAGTTTTTCCTTATTTAAATTTAGAAGAAGAACATGTAAATCTTAGCAAGATTAATTTAATGGCTAAGAAATAGTGCCTAAGATTGAGGAAAAATTACTAAAAGGAGAGTACCAGGTCAATAGGCAGCCAAGCCTTCGTCGTTTTTCGACGCCCAAGAATATTTTATTTAGGAGTAGTTTTCCAGAAAAAACTTTGTTTTTTCTGGAAAACTACTCCTAAAAGAATATAATTGGCTGTTTAAAAAGACCAGAGGATTTTTTACACAGCCCCATCCTACCTTATTCATCTCTTAAAGAATCTACTGGGTTGGCGCTGGCTGCTTTTAACGTTTGGAAACTTACCGTCAGAAACATAATAAGTATCATTAAAAGGCCTGATAAAACAAAAATCCACCAGGATAAGGAAACATGATAAGTGAAGTTTTGAAGCCACTGCTGTAAAAAATGCAAGCTCACCGGCACTGCAAGTAGTAAAGCTAAAATTAGAGGGAGCATAAAGTTTTTGGTCAACAAAGCAAACACATTCGGAAGACTGGCCCCTAATACTTTTCGAATGCCAATTTCTTTTTTTCGGCGAGCAATATTAAAGGCTACCATCCCATAGAAACCAAGGCAAGCAATAAAGATGGCCAAGGCAGCAAATACAGAGATAATCCTTAACATTTCTTTCTCCTTAAAATATCTGGTGGCAAAAAAATCGTCGATAAAATAGTAGTCAAATGGGTATCTCTGTTCAAAGCGATTCCATAATTGTTCCATTTTAGGCAAAAGACCAGAGATCAGTTCTGTATTCAACCTAACGGATACATTGTTATTCCGGTTATCCAGATACATAACTATTGGATCAACTTGCTCATGAAGAGAATTATAATGAAAGTCCTTAACAACACCGTGAATGGGAAATCTAGTTTCCGTGCCAGGAAATTGTATTGTCTTATCTGTCCCTTTTGCCCAACCCATCTGTTTTAGAAAGGATTCATTAACCAGAAGTCCTGGTGATTGGATATCGGAGGTTCTATTCAATGGTCTACCTTCGACTATATTTATTCCATAAGTTTGCAGATAAACACTGTCGATACGAAATAATACTGCAGGTAGCTCTTCATTATTATTTCCTTCTGGGATGACGGTCGTAGTAAAAGAGCCTTCTCCCATGGCTGCCTGACATATTGAGACACTCTGAATCCCGGCAAGGGCATTTAGTTCTTCCCTAAAGGCAGCTAGGTTTTTCTTGACTCCTGGTGGAGTATTCATTACCATTACCTGATCCTTATCAAAGCCTAAATCACGATTGAGTAAATAGCGAAATTGCTGGTTCAATAAGAGGGTACCTGCAATCAATCCTATACCAACAGAAAGTTGAAGGGTTGTAAGCACTTGCCTGGGCATCCGCCCCGCCGGTGAAAGCCGAAAAGTATTTTTTAATACACTAATGGGGCGAAACTTGGAAAGAAGAACCCCGGGAAACAATCCGGAAATAAAACTGGTGATTAAAATAATCAAAACCAAAAATCCAATGGATAAGGGTTGCAATAAGTTAGAGACCGGGATGTCCTTTTGGAACCAGAGATTTATTTGAGGCAGCAATATCCAGGCAAAAATACAGGCTAATAATGCGGCCAGCGTGGTCATCAATAGGGTTTCCGTCAAAAACTGCTGTACAATGCTACCGTTTTGAGCACCCAATATCTTCTTTACACCTACTTCTTTAGCACGTTGAAGAGAACGGGCAGTGGTAATATTTATGTAATTAAAACAGGCTATTAATAAAATAAGCACAGCAATAATCGAGAAAGTTCTAAGGAATGGAGCACTTCCATATTTTCCTCCTCTTAGGTACCGTAAATCACTGGATTGTAAATATATTTCAGAAAGAGGCTGAAGATAAAAATCATACATTTCTATCCGATCAGGCATATGTCGTGCAGTAAAAGCTGGAAGTTTTCCATTAACTGCTTCCATTTGATCGGGGCTGTTCAATAACGCGTAAGTATAAACCGTTTGGCCCAGCCAATTATTCATAAAGCTAAAATCCAAAAAGCCAGAATCGCCAGTAGTTGAAGCCCAGGAGGTAATTACATCAAATTGAATGTGAGATCGACGGGGAGCTTCTTCAATGATTCCGGCAACAGTATACATTTTATCACTAAGTCCCATGAAACTTTTGCCAATGGGGTTTTCATCTCCAAAAAGCCCCTTTGCAATAGAGGGTGTTATCAGCACCTTCCCAGGCTGGGAAAGCAAAGAGGTAGGTTGACCTCCATTTAAAACTTTAAAGTCAAAAATCTGAAAAAATTTCTCATCAGCAAACACCCAATTGTTTATTTGAATACTGCCCTCTTCATAAGTGGCTAATACTTCATCAAACCAAGGAAAAATATGAGTGGCTACTTCTACCTCAGGAAAATCTTCTTCAAGGGCCATTGCCATTTGGCCTGGTGTTTCTGCATTTTTACTCCTCTCTCCTGAAGGCTCAGACAGAACCTTATTAAGCCTGAATATGCGATCCTCTTTGGAATGAAAAGCATCAAATCCACGCTCATCCCAAATAAAAGTAAATGCCAATAATACAGCCGTCAGACCTAGTGTAATACTTCCCAGGCTGATCAATGAATCTGCTTTATTACGAAATAATCTTCGGATGAATAGTTGGGTATCCTGTTTTAGCATAATAAAAAAAATTAGTTTTGACTTGAAATATTTGAGCGCAAATGGCCTCATATAGTGAAGCACCTGAAACCAATAATTACGTCTTGCTTTGCGGTGAGAATACCTGGAAAGCTGTGAATAAAACTTTTCCTCTAAATCACCTAAAACCTCTTCTGCTAGTTCTTCCTTCAGAAAAGCAAGTAGGAATTTAGTAGCCCACTTTGGTGGTTGTTTTTTTGACATTAGATAAACTTGAACTTTTTGCCCGAAAATGCCGGAAATTGTTTCCAAAGCGATAGTTTGAAATCCCGAGATAATTCCAATGCTCTCTGGCCTTCAGCCGTTATCTTGTAAATTCTTTTCCTTCGGCCGCCACGTTCAGAAGTAGGAGATCCCATTTCAGATACCAAAAACCCTTTTTTACTTAACCGGTTAAGAGTAGAATGGACCGCTCCCACAGAAGTGGGTCTTTCCGTCTGAGCTTCATACTCCTCCCCTATTCTAAAAGCATAGGCCTCATCTCCCAGGATTCCAACCAGTAATAATAAGGTTTCTTCGAAATTGCCAAGTTTCATTTCATTCATTTCTTACTAATTTGTAGAACAAATTTAAAAAATAATTTGATATGTTCTACTTTTTAGTAAGAAATATTCAAAAGTAGCTACATTTAATTGAGCAGGGCATAAGTTTTTACTCATTTTCGCAACTTTAAAGAATGACTTAAGTCTTTTCTATATAAATGGTTTCATCATTATCGGGAAACTCTCTCTTCAAAGAATAGTTACAAAACAACCTTAAAACACCCAATCATGTTTCGAAATTATATTCAAACTGCCCTCCGTAACCTTTGGAAAAACAAACTCTATTCTACCATAAACATTGGAGGTCTTGCCCTAGGGCTTTCCATTGCCATTCTTATCCTTTTATATGTGAAAAATGAGATGAGTTATGATAAATGGCTTCCTGAAAGCGAAAATTTATACCGCGTTTATAGGCAATGGCCTACAGGTGGAGCTGCGGCCTGGACTCCTGATCCATTAGCAGAACAATTGACAGCAGACTTCCCTGAAGTGCTTCAATCTGCCGGCTTATTCGATTTGGGAGAAACCATGCTTGAACATCAAAACAATAAATTTTTCATTGAAGAAATTGCCCTTGTAGACAGCACCTTTTTTGAGGTGATCACTTTGCCATTCAAATTTGGTCAGCACGAAAATGCCCTTCGCGCTCCCAATTCAATTGTCATTTCTGATCAAACATCACAGCTATTCTTTGGAACGAATGACCCTATTGGGAAAATCCTTCGGTTCAATGATACCCGAGATATGGTGGTTTCTGGTGTTTTTGAAATAAAAGATAATTTTCATCTTCCCTACCAGGTATATACTCGATTTACCCGGCAAAGACCAGATTGGAATAGCAATAACCGAGCTACTTATGTCAAATTAAATGAGCAAAGCGATATTGCAGCCTTAGAAGAAAAAATAACCACCCATGTCAATAATTTTAAAATTGAAGAATATCAAAGTATCAATATAAAGCCTAGTGCAGAAGAACTTCCCCTGTGGCGATTACAATCTCTTGGTGATATTCATTTACATTCCTCAGAAATTGGCTGGAGTTCAAGTAGTGGTGGAGATATAAAGTATGTCTATATTTTTGCACTTATTGCCTTTATTGTTATGCTCATCGGGGCCATTAATTACATCAATCTCTCTACTGCACGGGCACTAGGGCGAGCCAGAGAGGTTGGGGTAAGAAAAGTTTCGGGTGCCAGGCGAATTCAGCTTATTTTTCAGTTTTTGACAGAAACCGTGGCCCAGTCCATTTTTGCACTCTTTATGGCAATTTTGCTTGTCGAATTATTTTTGCCGGGCTTTAATCAAATTGTAAATCGGGAATTGCTATTCCTGACAGGCAATTGGTTAAGTTGGCTGCTGCCCTTATTTTTATTAAGTTTATTTGTAGGCTTACTGGCCGGTATTTATCCTGCTTTTGTAATGTCTTCTTTCAAACCAGTGAAGGTCTTAAAAAGTCTGGAAACTGGCAAGGGAGGGTCCTCCTTTAGAAAGGGCCTTGTAGTCACCCAATTTACCCTTTCTGTGGTGTTGGTCATTGTAATGTTGTTTATTTACAAGCAAATCAATTTTATGATGAACCAGGACCTGGGGTTTTCAGGAGATCAGGTTGTGGTTATTCCCTTTAATTCTTCAGATGGCTATCAAAAACTTAAGGGAATGGAAAAGGAGTTTAATGATATCCCAGGGGTACTCAGCCTGACTACAGGATCCCGGATGCCAGGGCAAGGCTACCCGGATTGGGGGATGGAAATCCAGGGCAAAGAAGACATGGTATATCCACGGGTTCTTTTTACAGATGAAAACTACGCCGATGTTCTTGATCTTGAAATAAAAGAGGGCCGTTTTTTTTCAACTGAATTTCCAAGTGACTCCAGCAATACTTACATCGTAAATGAAACCTACATTAGAGAAAATAATATTGATGATCCCTTTAGTGCTAAAATAAAATTTACAGGGGAAGAAGAGTACAGTAAAATCATAGGGGTAATAAAAGATTATCACTTTCAGGGAGTAGATCGCAGAATCAGGCCCCTGATAATTGGGTATGGGCAGAGTCCAAATTATGCCGGAATACTGGTTTCCACTACAAACCTACCATCGACCCTTTCCTCAATTGAAAAACTCTGGGGAAGCGTAGAACCAGCCCACCCTATTCGCTATTCATTTTTAAGTGAAGATTTTTCGAATTTATATGAAGAATATCAGCGATTTGGGCAGGCATTATTATACGCAACTTTTCTAGCCATTTTTGTGGCCATCCTTGGATTATTTGGACTGGCCACTTATTCCACCATTACCAGAACCAGGGAAATTGGTGTCCGAAAGGTGTTGGGAGCATCTGTACAGCAATTGAGCTGGATGCTTGTTACCGGTTTTATTCGATGGGTATTACTGGCCGGGCTCATTGCTGTTCCATTAGGTTACTTCATTTCTAACAGATGGCTCCAGGACTTCGCATATCGAACAGAACTATCAGCCACTCCATTTATTATGGCCATAGGATTTTCGATATTAATAGCTGCTCTGACTGTTAGTTTCCAAGCGATTTGGTCAGCTTCCCGAAGTCCTGTTGAGTCATTAAGGCATGAATAAATAGATTAAAACTGAAAAAAAGTCTTCCAGACTTTTTTTCAGTCAAGAATACATTATGTTAAAAAAACTTTCTCCTGGGCCCTTGAAATCAACTTGAAGGGCTTCTGCGATGGTTGCGGCAATATCTGCAAAACTACCTCTGGTCCCTATATTTACACCTTTTCGAAGACCTTCTGCTACGCAAAGAATAGGTATATGCTCACGAGTATGATCCGTGCCTTCTGCTGTTGGGTCATTACCGTGATCAGCTGTGATAATCAGTAAATCATCGGATTTTAGTGCATTTAGGATTCCCGGGAGTTCCTGATCAAATTCCATCAGACATTTAGCATATCCTTCTACATCTCTCCGATGACCATAGTGCATATCGAAATCTATTAAATTGGTAAAAATCAAGCCCGAAGATTTTTTTTGGATTGCTTCCTTAGTAATCTGAACTCCTTCCTTATTATTGGCGGTTTTGCGATACTTGCTTATTCCCTGTCCAGAAAAAATATCGATAATTTTTCCTATGGCCATCACTTCTTTCCCTTGGTCAGTAATGGCATTGAGAAGATTGGGTGGGGGCAGTCGTGAAAAATCTTTTCTTCCACTGGTTCTTTTAAAATTACCCTCCTGACCAATAAATGGGCGGGCGATTACTCTTCCTACCTCCAAATCATCTTTTAGAAGATTTCTTGCTATTTCACAAATCTCATATTGCCTTTCAACTGGGTACAATTCTTCATGCATGGCAATTTGAAAAACGCTGTCAGCAGAAGTATAAACAATTGGATATCGGGTCTTCAAATGTTCAGCACCTAACTCTTGGATAATGACGGTTCCTGAAGCTGATTTATTGCCAATTACTTTAGTCCCAATCTGATCTTCGAATTTCGAAATAAAACTATCTGGAAATCCATCAGGAAAAACAGGAAAGGCCTTATCTAATACTATCCCACAAATTTCCCAATGGCCAGTAGTTGTATCTTTACCTTTTGATTTTTCAACAGCCTTACCAAAACAGGCATCTGCATCAGTAATTTTTGGCAAAGCGTTTTCTGGATCTATATTTCCAAGCCCCAGCCTGGTAAGATTAGGTATTTTTAATTCTTTGTATTGTTTGGCGATATTACCCAAGGTATTACTTCCATTATCATTATATAGGTGAGCGTCTGGCAATTCGCCAATTCCAACGCTATCCAATACGATCAAAATGACTCTATTGTATTGCATGGATTAAAATTACTTTTGACATCCTCTTATTTTTTTGAGCGGTGTTTTAGTGCATCCTCTACACTTGGAACATAATGATGTCCACCTCCGGCAAGCTCATCATTAAATGTAGTGGGTATGCGATTTTGCTGTGTTCTGTCCTCCCAGCTAACATACGAAGTAGCAGGATCTCTTCTTTCCATCGTAATGCAGTTTTCTACTGGACATACCAAAGAGCAAAGATTACAGCCAACACAGTTTTCATCAATAATCTGAGGAATTCGATGACCATTGTCCTCAGAAATTTTTATAGCCTGATGAGCGCCATCATCACAAGCAATATAACAAAGCTGACAGCCGACACATTTTGATTCGTCTATTTTCGCTACTACTTTGTATTTTAAATTCAGGTGTTTCCATTCTGTAACATTAGGGAGAGCTTTGCCTTTAAAATCATAGATACTCTGATATCCTTTATCAGCCATAAATTGTTCCAGGCCACTTTTTATTTCTCGTATAATACCAAATCCATAATGCATAACTGCGGTACAAACCTGCACAGATTCGGCTCCCAATAAAATGTATTCCACGGCATCTCTCCAGGTTTCAATGCCACCAATACCAGAAATGGGCGTATCTTTTATTTCAGGATGTTTGGCCAGTTCTTTTACCATTTCAAGAGCTATGGGTTTTACTGCCGGGCCACAATAGCCACCATTGGTTCCTTTACCATCCACAACAGGGTGGGGCGCATAAGTATCCAGGTCAATCCCAACAATGCTTTTAAAGGTATTGATCAAGGAAATTGCATCAGATCCTCCCCTTACTGCTGCCAGACCAGGGTCAATAATATTTGAAATATTAGGTGTTAGTTTAGTTATAACAGGTATTTGAGCAACCTCCATAACCCATTCCACGATCGTTTTTAGTACATCCGGTTCTTGTCCTACTGCGGAACCCATACCTCGTTCACACATTCCATGAGGGCATCCAAAATTCAATTCGATCCCATCTGCGCCTGCATTTTCAACATCTTTAATAATCTGATGCCACTCCGCTTTTGATTCCACCATCAGGGAAGCAATAACGGCATGGTTCGGGAAGTATTTTTTTACCTCTTCAATCTCCTTTAAATTATCTGCTAGGGGTCGATCCGTGATTAATTCAATATTATTAAAGCCAGCCATCCTGGTATCTCTATAGTGTATGGCACCATATCGACTCGACACATTTATAACCGGAACCCCCAGCGTTTTCCATACAGCTCCGCCCCATCCTGCATCAAATGCTTTCATGATCTGGTACCCTGAATTAGTTGGCGGTGCAGAAGCCAACCAGAAAGGATTGGGTGCTTTTATTCCCGCAAAATTAATTGATAAATCTGCCATATCGATTGATTAAAATGTTCATAAAAAAATCAGTCTCCAAACTCCATACCCACTACCCAATACTCATTACTCATTACCATTCAGCCATTGATGGATGCCTTTGGCTGCCATTTTTCCATCATAAGCTGCATTGACCACTTCGGCTCCACCATTAATAGCATCTCCTCCGGAAAAATATTTTGAATTAGAAGTTTGAAATTGATTATTGACTTTAATTCGTTTTTTGTCATCGAGTTCCAATTCATTAATTAGAGATAAGAATTGGTCGTGCTTCGACTGGCCGGTGGCCATAATAACCAGGTCCGCGTCCAGTTCAAATTCGCTTCCTTCGATATATTCCAGCTTCCCATTGGAAGCTTTTGTTTTAATAAATTTTACTCCAGTGGCTTCTGAGTTTCCTAGGATTTCAACTGGCTGCGCATTAAAGATGGAATCAACACCGGCACTTATTGCAAGAGTATATTCAAAGCCATAGGCTCCCATTTTTTCTTTGGTTCTTCTGTAGACCAGGGTTACGGTATTGGCTCCCAGGCGAGCTGCTTGTGATGCTGCATCCATAGCCGTATTACCTCCACCTATAACAACAACCTTAGCAGGTACCTTTAAAGCATGATGTTTTGCTCTTAATTCTTCAATAAACTCCACTGCCCCTACCACATTATTTTTTTCTTTTTTTGTTAAATCAAAGGTAGCCGTAGGCCCTAATCCGATTCCGAGGAAAATAGCGTCGTATTTTTTTTCTAAATCATCAACTTGCTTTTCATTTTCTATAGAATGATTGCAAATAAAATTCAGGTTCAGTTGATTGGTCAAATAATTCAGTTCATCAAGTACCTCTTCATTCGTAATTTTATAAGCCGCCACGCCGTGAATTGTCAGTCCAGTTGGTTTTTCTTTAGCCTCAAATATGTCCACCTGATACCCCATCGTTCTTAATTCACAAGCACAAGCAATTCCGGCAGGTCCAGAACCAATGATGGCAACTTTCCTTCCGTTATCTGTACCTATTTGAAAAAGAGGAGTGTTTTTTTCTATGGCATCATGAGTGGCAAAATTTTGTAGCCGACCTATTTGAATCGGAGGTGCATTCTGATGATTATAGACGCAAGCTCCCTCACAAAGCACGCCAGTAGGGCACACCTTCCCACAGGCATTGCCCAGCCAGTTAGCCTCAAAAATGGTTTTTGCAGATCCGGTCAGATTTTGAGTATGTATCTGCTTAATAAATAATGGGATATCAATACCCGTTGGACAAGCTGCTATGCAGGGCGCATCGTAACAATACAGGCACCGGGCACTTTCAAAATAAGCTTCTGTCGGGTTCATTAATGGCTTTTTCTGAGCAAAATTTTGCTCAAATTCGCTTTCATTAGTAGGTATATTGTATTCTGACATGGTTCTGGATTAAAAAAATGGAAACGGCAATTACAGCTCTGTCAACCTTCCATAGGTTTCGGGTCTTCTGTCGCGAAAGAATTGCCAGGTCGACCTTACTTCATCGATAAGATCTAAATCGAATTCTGCAATCAGTAGCTCATCATCATACTCAGAAGCTTCCGCAAATATTTGTCCTCTGGGATCTACAAAATAAGAAGTCCCATAAAACCTACCCAGGTCCCATGGTTTTTCTTCGCCAACCCTATTAATACAGCCCATAAAATATCCATTCGCTGCAGCATGAGCGGGTTGCTCTAGTTTCCACAAATATTGAGAAAGGCCTGCTACGGTAGCAGAGGGATTATAGACAATTTCCGCTCCATTCAAGCCCAAAATTCTGGCGCCATCGGGAAAATGCCTGTCATAACAGATATAGACGCCAATTTTAGCATATTTGGTTTGAAAAACAGGGTATCCAAGATTGCCTGGTTTGAAGAAGAATTTTTCCCAAAAACCCGAAGTATGTGGAATGTGATTTTTACGATATTTCCCTAAATAACTTCCATCAGCATCAATTACTGCAGCCGTATTATATAGCACACCCGCCTGTTCTTTTTCATAAATAGGAACAATGATGACCATGTCATATTTTTTAGCGTAGACTTGCATTTTCTCGATGGTAGGACCAGGGATAGATTCAGCTGATTGATACCAGTTAGCATCCTGCCCCGGGCAGAAATAAGGGGTATTAAAGATTTCTTGCAAGCACAAAATTTGCACTCCTTTTCTTCCAGCTTCTTCAATAAAAGGAATATGCTTGTTATACATAGCCTCTACTATTTCCTCTATTGATCCTTCTCCTTCTGAAATAGGAAGACTCATCTGTATTAATCCTGATTTGACAATTCTTGGCATAGCAATTTTATTTTTATCATGTAAGTGCTAAATGGTTAAACTTGTCTTTCCACGCTTAATAAACTGACCAAAACCAGGTTGTATTAAACATTCATCCTTTTCAATGGCCAGTTCTCCTCGTAACAAAACAGTTTCTACTTTACCAGTTAATTGAAATCCTTCGTAGGAGGAATAATCGGCATTCATATGATGCCTAGTATGGGAAATGGTATGTTTAGTTTGAGGATTTAAAATGACCAGGTCAGCATCTGCACCGATCGATATAGTGCCTTTACGAGGATACATTCCGAATATTTTAGCTGCATTGGTGGAACTAAGTTCGACGTATTTGTTCAAGGAAATTCTTTTCTTATGAACTCCTTCAGAAAATAATAATTCCATTCGGTGTTCAATGGCGGGGTGACCATTAGGAATTTTTGAAAAATCATCCTTCCCCATTTGTTTTTGTTCCCAGGTAAAAGGACAGTGATCTGTTCCCACCACCTGCACAAGACCTTGATTAATCCCGGACCAAAGAGCTTCCTGATCCTTCTTTTCTCTTAATGGAGGGCTCATCACCCATTTGGCGCCATCCTCTCGTTCATAAAGGCTTGCATCCAAGGTGAGGTATTGAGTACAGGTTTCCACAAATAATTTTTGATTGCGCAGGGTACTTTTTCGGACGGCATTTAGTGCTCCTTCACAGGTCATATGAACGATGTAACCTGGGCAGGAAGTATAGTGAAGCATATCTGTAAACCGGGCAGAGGCTTCTGCTTCGGTAACTTCAGGCTGGGATAAGTAGTGATATAAAGGACTTAATTTGCCTTCTGACTTATTTTTTGCAATCAAACTATCAATCATATCTCCATTGGTGGCATGAACTGTAACGATACCTCCATTTTCTTTTACCACCTTCATTAATTGAACCATTTGGCCATCGTCAATCATCAAAGCCCCTTTATAGGCCATAAAGGTTTTAAAGGAATTAATACCTTCCTGCTCAATCATATGGACCACTTCCTTTGCCACATTTTCATTAAAATCCGTAACAGCCATATGATAAGAATAATCACACAAAGCCTTACCAGAAGATCTGCCTTGCCAGGCTTTTAGAGCATTCATAAGACTATCGCCCTGAGTTTGCAGGACAAAATCTATTACCATGGTGGTTCCTCCAAAAAGAGCTGCTCTTGTTCCTGAGGTATAATCATCACTTGAAAAAGTGCCCATGAAGGGCATATCCAAATGTACATGGGGGTCAATACCCCCTGGAAGGATCAGTTTGTGCTGAGCATCAATAATTTTCGCTGCCTGATAGGAGAGGTTTTTGCCAATAGCTGCAATACTACCACCTTCAATGTATAGGTCTGCAAAATAATCTGATTCTGCCGTTACAATTCTTCCATTTTTAATGAGTACTGACATTGTTTTTTGATTTCATCAAAACATAATAAAGACCAAATGAAGTAATAAATCCTGTAAACCAGGATAGCTTATAAAGAGCATCCAAAGAAGGGATAAAGTATCCGATTATCGCTACAAAAACTCCTAGGATCAGGGCCGCCATCGCCGCCATATTAAAACCTGAAGAATAATTGAATATTCCATGTTCTTTGTATAGTTCCTCAAGATTCAGATTCATTTTTCTAATGGCATAATAATCAGCCAGCATAATGCCCAAAACAGGTCCAAGAAGGCCGCTAACAAAAATTAAAATATTACTGATCTCATCCATAAGGTACCAAGGACAAATTAGAATGCCAATAATACCTGTAATAAAGCCTCCTCTTGTAAAGGATATTTTCTTTGGATATAAATTAGAAAATGCATTGGCCGGTGCAATTACGTTAGCGGCAATATTGGTACTTAAGGTGGCAATGACCATAAAAACCTGAGAAACCACTACCACCATCGGGTTATCAAATTTAGCCAATAAAGAAACAGGATCCCATGGAGCCTGATGCCCAATGAGTATATCATTAAAGATGATAACTGCTCCACAGGTCACAAAAATACCTACAAAAGAATACAACATCATGGTGCCCGGCAATCCAATGAACTGACCCCAAACCTGCTCCCTCTGTGTGGAGGCATATCTGGTAATATCGGCAATACTTAAGGACATTGTTGCCCAGAAACCGACCATAATGGTTAACCAAAGAATATAATCCCAGATTTTGGACGTAGTAGGAGCGCTTGACGCTGCGAGTGTTAATTCCACTCGACTGCTTTCTACATAACCACCGTCTGTGTTTTTTCTTAGTTGTATTTCGGAAGGAGAGGTAATGGCCCCCAGCACTATTGGGCTAAGCTGGACTGGATTCCAATCACTTTCCTGGCCTTCTGTAATCAATCGGTACTCATCCGCTTTGGGCTGACCCTCCTGATCCAGAGCCGGGTTAATTATCAACGTTATTTCATTATTAGACTCTTGAAGGGACGGTCCGGCTAAATACTTACTCTGATCAAGCACATTAGAAAAACCGCCGCCATTTGTAGCGGCCCAAATGATTAATAATAATCCAATTAAAATCAAAATAGGTGCTGAATATTGTTCTAAAAACTTAATGCTTTCGGTGCCTTTCCAGATAAAATACATATTGATACACCAAAAAACAGCAAAGCCAAGGAATTGTCCAATGGAAAGGCCCTCAGGTGTTTCAGCTCCGGTAAGAGCATTAAAAATGGCATAGATAGCTAATCCACCAATCCATGTTTGAATGCCAAACCATCCACAAGCCACAATAGCCCTTACAATGGCAGGAAGATGAATACCCCGGATTCCAAATGAAGAACGGCCAATAACTGGAAAAGGAATACCATATTTTACTCCGGCATGACCATTTAACACCATAGGGATGGTAATAATCAGGTTGGCTACTCCAATAATGATGAGGGATTCTAACCAAGTCATCCCGCTTCCAATCATATAGGAAGCCAACAAATAAGTAGGGATACATACAGCCATTCCAACCCACAGGGCAGCCAATGACCACATAGACCAGGTTCTTTGACTTGGAGGAGTAGGTGCCAGATCTTCACTATAGAGCTTGGAACCCGAAATGTCTTCTTTTAAGGTAACAATATCTTCTTTCATGATTCCCGGTAGTATTCATCTGCAATTTCAATGGCCTTAGATATTATTTCTAAGCCCTCATCAATTTGTGTTTCTGTAATACAAAGAGGAGGAGCAATAAAAATAAAGTTCCATTTAACGAAGGTAAACATGCCCTGCTCTCTAATTTTAGAAATAATTTTCAGGCATGGCTCCAATTCAGATGGTTTCGCATTCCAAGGCACAAGAGGTTCTTTGGTCTCCCTGTTTTTCACTAATTCAATACAGCCTAATAGGCCCGTATTGCGAACGTCTCCAATGGAAGGATGCTTTGATCGCAGTTTTTCTAAAGCTGAATCCATGTATTTACCTAGTTTCTCTGCATTTTCAACCATATTCTCCTCTTCCATGATCAAGATATTTTCTACTCCAGCTGCACAAGCCACTGCATGAGCAGAATAAGTTAATCCTATGGTAAGATGAGCATCATTGAAGTGCTCGGCGATTTTATCTGTAACAACCGCACCACCCAAGGGCAAATAACCTGAGGTTAATCCTTTGGCAATGGCCATGATATCTGGAGTAACATCATGATGATCGACTCCAAACCATTTTCCGGTCCGACCAAAACCACTCATTACCTCATCAGCTATTAGTAATATGCCATACTGATCTGCAATTCTTTTTACTTCCCTTAAATAAAAGGGAGGAAATTTAATGCACCCGGAGGTTCCTGATTCTCCTTCCATGATGATGGCAGCAATACTTTCCGGCTTTTCATATTTAATCACTTGCTCCAGGTTTCTGATAGCCATTTCCCCACATTCCTCGATTGATGAAGTATTCCATGGGCAGCGATAGAAATAGGGATTTTCAACATGCAAAAAATTGGGAGCCGCATTCCAGTCCATGGCATGTCTGCGAGGATCTCCACCGGCAGACATAGCACCGTAGGTAGCTCCATGGTAAGACCTGTATTGGCTTATCACCTTTGGTCTTCCGGTGTATATCCGAGCAATTTTAATAGCATTTTCTATGGCTTCTGCTCCACCTAGTGTAAAAAAGGTTTTGCGGAGTGTACCTGGTGTTATTTGGGCAATTTTTTTGCCAAGCGCTCCTCTGGCTTCCGTGGCAGCACCAGGATAGACATAACTAAATGCTTTCATTTGCCGTGCTACCGCTTCTGCTATCCGGGGATTGCCGTGCCCAATATTGACGTTCATCAACTGAGAGGAGAAGTCCAGGTATTTTTTACCCGCTCGATCCCATAGATAGACTCCTTTTGCATTAACTATATCAAGAGGTTTTAGTCCCCCTTGTTTAGACCAGGAGAATAAGGTATAATCGAGATTATCTTGGAGGATATTATTTTTTGTAGATATCATGTTAGTTTTTTTCAAATTCTTTCTCCTAACTAAGGAAAGTTACTAAAGAGAGGTACATTGAATAGTTATAATTGTTAATCTTTTTTCTGACACAGATTTCGTACACAGGCTGTTACTCCTACCTCCACTTTTGTTTCGGCAGGCAGGGACTTTCACTGTTTTAGTTGATACTGAATAAAACTCATTCTTATTATTATAACTAATTGATATACGCATGCAAAGCAACATGAATTAACTCATCCAGTCACGCTTGTCTTCTGGATTCCATTTAGCAGTCGTTTTTTTATTTTGAGTCCAAAATTCTATAGAGCTTTTGCCTGTAATATCTCCGACCCCAAATTTGGATTCATTCCATCCTCCAAATGAAAAGGGCTCGCGAGGCACCGGTACGCCTATATTCACTCCTATCATGCCAGCACTTGCGCCTTTGATAACTCTATTAGCCAATCCGCCACTCTGAGTGAAAACGGCAGCCGCATTACCATAATTGGAAGCATTTTCAATCTGAATCGCTTCATCCAGATCCTTGGCCCTAATTATGGAAATGACCGGTCCAAATATTTCTTCTTTAGCAACTGCCATATCTGGTTTTACATGGTCTATAATGGTCGGCCCCACATAAAACCCATCTTCTTTACCTGGAACAGTAGCATTTCTACCATCTAATAATATTTTAGCTCCTTGTTTTTCAGCTTCAGATATGTACCCTTCAATTCTTTCTTTGGCTTCTTTGCTGATAACGGAGCCAAGGTTCTCTCCAGGGATGATTGTTTTTGCTTCTTCCACCATTTTGTCAATAATGTGCTGAACCCTATCTACTCCTACCATAACAGAAGCAGCCATACATCTTTGGCCGGCACAGCCTGCCATGGAAGCCACCACATTATTGGCCGTCATATCCGAGTTGGCATCTGGTAATACCAATAAATGATTTTTGGCACCTCCAAGTGCAACGCAGCGCTGCAGGTTTGAACTTGCTCGTTTATATACTATTTTTGCTACTCTAGTAGAACCCACAAACGAAGTTGCTTTGATATCCGGGTGGTCACAAATGCTTTCAACCACCTCTTTCCCGCCATTGATCACATTAAATACGCCATCTGGCAAACCAGCTTCTTTTAATAATTCTGCCATTTTTAAGGCACTTAAGGGGACGAGTTCTGATGGCTTGAGTATGACCGTGTTACCTAGTACCAAAGCGTTGGGGGCAGTCCAATGTGGCACCATATTAGGGAAATTAAAAGGAGTTATGCAAGCCACTACCCCAAGGGGTTTACGCTCAATCCGGCATTCCACTCCTTTACTGACTTCTTGAATTTCGTTGGTGACGATTTGAGGCATGGATACTGCAAATTCGCACAGTTCTATACTTTTGAGTACTTCTGCTTTGGACTCTTCAATGGTTTTTCCATTTTCGATATGAACCAATTCGGTAAGCTCTTCAATATTTTGTTGTAGTAGTGTTCGATAGCGGAAAAAAAATTGGACCCGTTCTTTCATGGTAAGAGAGGACCAGCCTAAAAAAGCTTTTTTGGCCGCTGCTACGGCCCGATCTAAATCCTCACGAGTACTCAATGGTAATGAAGATATTTTCTGCCCATTAATTGGAGAAATGACATCCATCAAGGCCTGCTCTCCATTCACCTTCTTACCATCTATAAAATTCATTACTTTTTGCAGTGGTACCATGTCAAATTAGTTTTTGGTGTACATCTAAACAAATATACCGTTTCGAAGTACGATTAAAAAATTTATGTTTAGATCAGTTGATAATTATACACTAATATTTTGACAAATACCAAAATTGCGGATTAATAAGATTGGAAAGAGTAGTTTTACCTCCTCAACATCCGCTCCTCAATCACCTTCATCACCTCGCTGGCATAAGCCCTGCCAAGCGGCAGGTTGATACCTCCTACTTTGACATGATTATTCTCAAGAGATTCAATCTTTGAAAAATTAACAAGATAAGACCGATGAATCATTAAAAAAATATCTTTCGGCAATTGAGTCCTCAAACCTTTTAAAGTAAGATAGGCAACCAGTTTTTTGTTTGGAAAAACAATCGATACATAATTTCCAGTGCTTTCTATGAATAAGATTTCAGAAAGCTTAATCTTTTCTATTTTTTTCTCAGATCTGACAAAAAGAAAATCTGAACCAGTTACCTCATTCGCTTGCTTTTTTATCTTTATAAAACTCCTGGCTTTTTGAATGGCTTTCATAAATCGTGCAAAGGAAATGGGTTTAAGCAAGTAGTCAATCACATTCAGTGCATATCCCTCTAAAGCATATTCTGAATAGGCAGTCGTTAAGATCACCAAGGGTTTTACTTGACAAGTCCTTAGAAAATCCAATCCTGTCATTTTTGGCATTTCAATATCCAAAAACATAATATCAGTTTCATTGTTTCTGAGAAAGGCTTCCGCTTTAATGGCACTTTCAAATTCGCCAGCCAAATCCAGGTAATCAATTTGCTCAATAAATTCTCTAAGAATCTTTCTGGCAATGGGTTCATCCTCTACAATTATACAAGACATCTTTTTCATAGGGAAATGATTAAATCTACACGATATTCCTTATTGACTTGCTTGATATTCAACTGGTAATTTTCTTTATACAAAAGTTCAAGTCTTCGTTTTACATTTATGAGGCCAATGCCTTCTTTTTTTATAGTATCATCAAAAGAATTCAAACAGCTAAATGAAATCTGGCCTTGCTGCTCTTGGAGATTTATTTTAATATAATTTTGCTGTTTATCGTCCCGAGTTACGTATTTAAAGGCATTCTCCACCAGGGGCAAAAATAAAAGGGGTACCACCAATGTGTTTTGATTCTCTATCTGAAGATTTAATGCTACCTGAAGATTATCTTCACTTCTAGCTTTTTGCAGAGAAACGTAATTCTCTAAATGTCTGGTTTCTTTTTCCAAAGCAACAAAGTCCGTATCAGCTTCATAAATGCTATATCGCAACAAATCTGAAAACTGGAGTAAATAATCTCTAGCCTGCTCATTTGTCCGGTCAATTGAACCATAAATGGTATTCAATCCATTAAATAAAAAATGTGGGTTGATTTGTGCTCTTAGGTACTTTAATTCCGTTTGTAACTGGTTAATTTGAATGTTTTTCACCTGTTGTTTTTGCTCAAAGCGAGTCTGGGTAATATAAAGCATAAAAGAAATAATGGTAAACCAAATCCCATAAACCAAACTCAAACCAAACTGCTCAAAATAACCGTGTGGGATATCGGGTTTAAAAAGCCAGTCTAAAATGTACTTGGTGTAAATACTTCTAAGCAAGGTATAGGCCAGGATGGTTAATATGGCAGCTATTGCGTAGCTCAACACTCTTTTTTTCAAAAAAAGCCTGGGAATCAGTACCAGCGTATTTAAGTAGACCAACATAAACATCAATACCAGGTGGGTAAAAAAGGTGGGTAGATAAGTAAGCCAATCATCATTTCTGGAAAACCAATGTTTACCTTCCAGCAAAAAACCGATATATACTAATATGTACAAAAAATGGTATACATATTTTTGAAGGAATTCTGTATGCTGAATTTTGAGTTTTGAATTTTGGATGATGTAAGAATTTTAGGGTAATTATTTTTCAATTTAACAAATAGCCTCTACTCTTTCAATTTATTTACATCGATCCACTTCTTTTCATGATAAAAAGCATTTCTGCGTAGGTTTTTAGGCCATTGGTCACAATTCCCATCTGGTTTTCATCCTATTTATAGAGTTTTAGGATGACAAAATCACCATCTTTATAAGGAACCATGGAAGCAACTAAAATGCCTAAAACAACCTCCAGAATTCAATCCATTGACATACTTCGCGGTTTAGTGATGGTCTTGATGGCTATCGACCATGTTCGAGTCTATTCCGGCGTTCCGGCGGGTGCACCTGATTTGGGTATCTTTTTCACCCGATGGCTTACCCATTTTTGTGCACCTGGTTTTGTTTTTTTTGCCGGAACAAGCGCTTTCCTCTATGGTCATAAAGTAAAAGATAAAGGAGCACTCGCTAGATTTCTACTGACTCGTGGCTTATTGCTTATAGTATTAGAAATCACCTTAATTCGCTTTCTTTGGACATTTAATCTCAATTTGCAGGATTTTCTGCTGGCCGGGGTGATCTGGATGCTGGGCTGGTGTATGGTCATTATGGCAGGGCTGATCTATCTTCGTCCACATAAAGTAGCGATCATTGGCTTGTTGATCATTTTTTCTCAAGGATTATTTTTTTTGCCATTCCAGATATTGCCCGATGCCATGTATCAAATTTGGCAATTTGTCTATCCTTCCGGCACGGAGGATAACCAATGGCTGGTTATTCTGTATGTTATTGTACCCTGGATAGGAGTTATGGCTGCTGGTTATGGTTTTGGTAAAATACTTTTGATGGATTCAGAAAAGCGACGAAAACTTTGCCTGTGGATAGGAGGAGTAGCCATTGGTTTATTTTTAATTATTGGAAGCATTTTAGTGCTGAGAAAAGAAAACTGGTCAGAGGGGCCGCCTTTTATTGTTCAATTGTTGCGCCAAAGAAAATACCCGGCTTCTGCCCTGTTTTTGTTGATGACCCTGGGGCCATTAATCGCTCTGATTCCTTACGCTGAGAAGCTTAAAGGTGCTCTTGCAAATGTGCTAAAGATTTTTGGACGAGTTCCCATGTTTTATTATTTGCTTCACATTTTATTCATTCATCTAAGTAGTCTGCTCGTCAATTTGATTCGGACAGGTGGAGCACATCAAGATTGGTATACTTATGCTCCATTTACTTCAGTACCTGCGGAACATCGATGGGGATTACCGGTGCTTTATCTGGTTTTCCTGATTAACTTGGGGATTTTATATTTTATTTGCCGATGGTATGCCAAGTATAAGTCAGCTCATCCAGAAAAAAGGTGTTTGAAATATTTATAAAAAATCAAATCATCTTTAATTCTAATGCCTTTAAAACCAGACCTACTGAATTGCGCACGCCAAACTTACTGATTAGATTTTTGCGATGGGTCTGAACTGTATTTGAACTGATAAATAGTTGTTTACCAATTTCATCTGTAGTGTATTCCTGGGCAATTAATTCCAACACATCCTTTTCTCTTTGTGTCAAATTGGGAATATAGCTGACTGCTTTGTTATGTTTTTCACCACCCAGATCAGCCATAAATTCCTCGCCTATAATGGCTCCTATATATCGCCGGCCACTTTTGACCTTTTTGATGGCTATTGGAATCTCCAGCAAATCAGCTGCTTTGGATATATAACCTTTGGCCCCTGACTTAAAAAGTTTTTTGGCCACACTAATTTCGATATGAGTAGAAAGGCCGATGATGTCCAGCTGTGGGTTTATTTTTATTAATTCTTTACAACACTCAATTCCGTTCATTCCAGGCATTCCGATATCAAGCAAAACGGCCTCCGGATTAATTAATGGAATTTTATTAATAGCTTCCGGACCTGAATGAGCTACTCCTACACATCTAATATCGGGCTGGCCATTAAGAAATTCTTCTAGCGCCTGAGTCAAAATTTTGTGATCATCAACTATAAATACGTCAATCATGATTTTACAAAGGAATTTTAAGATTAAAATGAGTTCCTTTTGAGTTGTCAAGGGTGATTTCTCCACCTAAATAGTCTATTCTTGATTTTATATTTTTAATTCCGAGATTTGTGCTGTTCTCCCATTTTTGATGATCCAGGCCTTTTCCATTGTCCCGAATATCCATATTGAGGCTTGGCCCTTCAATACTACTAGACATTTGCACCTGAGTAGCTTCTGAATGTTTGATAATATTATTGACCAATTCCTGAAATACACGATAAATCATAATGGCTCTATCCTGATCCTCAATCTGTTCGAGGTCTCTTGTGTTATTGCTGACCTGAATGTTATTTCTTTTCAATTCTTGGCCCAAATCGCTAATTGCTCCTTCAAGGCCTGACAAGCCAAATGCCAATGGTGTCATATTATGACTGATCCGCCTAAGCTCATCGGATACCTGACCTACCATGTCATCCAGCTGTTCATTATCATCTTTTATTGAGTAGATTTTAAACTTTATGGCTGCCATCATAGAGCCAATATTGTCATGCAGATCCCTGGCAATCCTTCTTCGTTCTTCTTCTTGCCCTGTTAGGATAGACTGCATAGAGATCAATTGCTTTTCTTTGTGAAGGCCCTCAATTTCTAATTCTTGGCTCCTGGTTTTTTCTTTTAGCAGATTTGCTTTGTACCGTTGGTTTCTATTCCAAAATAGGAAGCCTAAAACTATTGCTCCCAATAGAGCCCCTAAAGTAAATAGGAGAAGACGTGAATTTCGGAGTTCCAATTGCTGGGCTTTAATTTCCTGATTTTTCTTTTCAGACTCGTATTGAATATTTAATTCGTTTATTTGTTTGGCAATATCTCGATTTAATAAAGTATCTGAAATGATTTTAAATTTTTGATGGTAATCTACTGCTTCTTTATACTGCCCTTTGGCATAATGAACCTCATATAACTGTTGATATAATTCCTGCTGCACATTCGTACTTTTAGTGGCTGCATCCAGCGTTTTCAAAATACTTAGGGATCCATCAAAATCTCCCAGCTTGGTTTTCATATGGGCCAAAGATATTTTTGAAAAATCAAACATGAGCCCACTACTCGTTTTTTGGGCAAGGATCATACTTTTTTCAAAATAATCATGAGCTTTTTGATACTCATCAAAATCACTGTAAGCCGCTCCCAAATTATAGTTAGCATACAATTGCTGATGTTCACTGCCGTATTGTGTAGATAGATCTAGATATTGTTGATAGTAGAAAAGCATGCTGTCCTTTGGGCCAGTTTGTTCATAAATAATGCCAATGTCATTATAAACGTCAGCCAGCAAATAATAATCTCTGGCAGCCAGACTTAATGCTTTGGCCTGGTTATGAAATTTCATAGCTTCATCGTACTGATTCAGCTCGGTCAGGATAGCCCCTATCCTTCTAGTCATATTCACCAGCAAGGTGGTGTCTTTTTGGCCTTCTTTTAAATCCAATACTTTAAAAGCGGCCTCCATACTTTTGTCTAAAAATTTAAAATCAAAATAGAGGTTACTTAAAGAATAATGGCCAAATACCATTCTGACTGTATCCTTTTTTTGAGCGTTGTAATTTATATATTTTAAAAGATTATCCTCACTTTTCTCAAAATTGGACTGATCCTTATACAACAAACTATAATAGTACCACTTTACATCTTCTCTATACTTGAAATTATTCTCCTGTTCAAACTCTTCAAGATATTGTAATAGCCCTAAACTAACTTCGGGGACTACTCTTCTATAAGTCCAGGCATGATCAATCAGAGCATCTACCATGGCTGAATCCTGCTCAATCTTTTTTAATTCGACGATTAGACTATCCAAAGTCCCTGATTGTCCAGACAAAAAAAATGAAATAAATAATAGACCCGCAGTAAAAAAATATTTCATAAATAGATAATTGAACAATAAGCTATAGTTTTCATTCAGTTCTAGTAAAATTAAGGCTTGAATACTTGAATAAAGTTTGCTTTTTTATTAATCCCAAACTTATTCTCCACAAAATTGGAACCTCAAACCCAATACCCCAATACCCCAATACCCCAATACCCCAATACCCTAAAATAGCACAATTCTCTTTCATTTACTTCAATTCACATACAGAGGCATGGCACCAGGGATGATTATTCTCTTTGAATGGTCTCCATCCTATAATTAAAGGTAGAACCTGAAGCTCCCAAATTGGCAATTTCTATTTTTATAGTACGGCCGTTAAGGGGCGATAAAATTTTCTTTTGAGTGTTGGCTGGGCCCTTTGGAAACCTCAATCTAGAAGTAAAAATATTGTCTAAATAGATGGTTACTTCCGCGGCAGCACTACCTCCTGTTTTATGAATGATGATCTCAATTTCATTACAAAGTGGTTTAATGGTCATCGTCTTTACCTGACCTGCCTGCACCGTACCCGAAGTGAATGCTCTGGGGCAACTTTTGTTAGGCTTTATTATTTTAGGAAGGTTATCTCCACTACTTCTCAAATCATAGTGAAAAGCATCCTCGCCAGATTCATGAATGATTTTTACCCGAAAATTTTTACCGGCAACATTATTAAAAATCGGAGCTTTAGCAATATTGCTGCTTGAACTTCCATATTCTAGCCGTTCTTTTAAGGCCCCATCTATATAAATTTCCACTCTACCGGTAGACGGACCTCTTTGTTTTATAATATGAAACCGTACCTGAGTGGTTCTCGACCTAAAATTGAAAATAGCAGATAATCCTGGTGGCACTCTTCCTTTTTTTATAAGATAAGTTACGGTGGATGATTCACTTGCCTCTAAAATAGATTTGCAGTTATCTGATGGAAGTATATTTCCTAATAATAGGGTTCCAGATGTGATGCAAAAAACAAGCAAGATCAAAAATGAAATACGAAAAATTGAGGGTCTCATTATTTATAGTTTAGATCAAATTGAATTTTAGGTCCAATTTATGATCGTAATAACCAATACAAATCACCTAAAAGGACCATCTTAGGAATATCATTGAATTCAGTGATAAGGGTATATAGATTTTTATTTAGCAATTAAGGGCGGCCGTGGCCGCTCTCAATTGCTAAATAAATTTGACAGTTTTGTCAATAGAATCTGGAAGGTCAAACAAAGCTGTCTACTAAATTTTTAGTATTTCTACTAATAAATTAGTATTTCTCCGAAAAAACTAGTAGATTTGTTTCAAAATACATTCAAATGGATCAATTAACAAAAAGAGAAGAGCAAATTATGCAGGTCATCTGGAGGCTGGAAAAAGCATTTATCAGAGACATTGTTGATGAGCTCCCTGCTCCCAAACCACATTATAATACAGTGGCTACCATTATAAAAATATTAGTAAAAAAAGGAGTCCTCAAATCTGAAAAGATGGGAAACATGCATCGATATAGTCCCGCAATAAATTTTGAGGATTACCGCGAAGATCATATTGCGGATATCAAAGAAAAATACTTTGACAATTCTTTTCCTAAAATGCTGGCTCATTTTGCCAAGAAAGAGAATTTGACGGAAGCGGAAAAAGAAGAATTGATTAAAATTATTCAATCGAAAAAATCTTAAGGAGTATGATTGCCCTACTGCTGAAAGCATCATTAATCATTATCATTTTACTGGCCTTTTACAAGACCGTATTAGAAAAAGAAAGTTTTTTTGGCATCAATCGCCTTTATTTATTAAGCTGTTTGGTTCTGGCCTGCACTTTGCCCTTTATTAGCTTACCACAGTTAATTGATCATCAGGGATATTTAACCTCCTTGTTCGAAACTTCTTCCACGGAAGAACTATCTGAAGAATCGAAAGAGTTTAACCCGGTACCACCCCAGGATTTTCCGCAGGAGGATAAATCTATAGACCAGGAGAAAACTTTTGATAATAATATGGTAGCTCTTGATGAACTAAAGAAATCCGAGCAGGGACTCATTAAAGAAGAGGAAAGCAAAACGGTAGCCCCTATTATCGATATTAACAAGCTTAGTTTGCAACAATGGTTTTTATTGGTCTACCTTTTTGGTGTAGTCATTTTATCCCTAAATCTTATTGCTCAGGTCATTAGCACCCTGTTAAAGGCCATAAAAAATGAGGATAAAATTGTAGACAATGATGGCATCATTGTAAATATGAGTGCTGTTATGGAACCCTGCTCTTTCTTCAAATACATATTCATCAACCCTGCCAGCTATGAATATGAAACCTATGAGCAAATAATAGCTCATGAGAAAATTCATGTAAAAAAATGGCATACCCTCGACCTGTTAATAACGGAATTAGCAGTAATTATTTTTTGGTTCAATCCATTTATCTGGATGTTCAGAAAGGAAGTAGAAAAGAATATTGAATATCAAACCGACGATTTATTAATTCAAGAAAAGGCGGAACAGAAAGTCCCCTATCAAATGAGTTTATTAAAAATTGCTACCTATAACAAACCGCTTGCAATCACCACTAATTATAATCAATCACTCATAAAACAAAGGATCTTAAAAATGAATAGTAAGAAATCAAACCCGTACAGCTACTGGAAATATACTTTCATAGTACCTCTTATTTTTACCATTCTGTTGGTCATCAATAAGCCTATTAACGTAGCAGCCCAAACAATGGAGGAAATTGCTTCAAAAACAATGGAGGATAAGCCAAATAAAATTGAAAATTTGGGCCTTACTCAAGTTCAAAAGGAAAAAAACACCTCTTCTATTTCCTCTATTCCTGTTGAAGAAGAAACTACTGAACAGATAGAACAAGCCAATTTATCTGAAGAAAATACAAGCGATGACACTCTTGATTTACAGGAGGACGATCTTAGCATGGCTTTAATGCTTGCCATCGATCAAAGGCAAATTGAAACGATTAGTTTGCTTATAAAAAATGGCGCTGATGTAAATAAAAAAGTCTTCGAGGGCTGGACTCCCCTAATGGAAGCGGTAGATGAAAATCATATTGATATCATTGAGTTGTTGATTGAAAATGAGGTAAAAATCAACGCCAAAGATGACTCAGGACGAACCGCATTGTTTAAAGCTGTAGATCAAACAAACTTGGAAATCGTAAGCCTTTTAATAAAGCATGGAGCGGATGTCAATGTTCAGGATAATCAAGGCAGGACACCTCTCATGGAAGCGGTTACAACAGGCCATCTAGACCTGGTCATATACCTGGTCCAAAATGGAGCAGAGATAGATGCCAAAGCCAATCAATCACAAACTGCCATAATGATTGCCATTGATAAGAACAAGCAACAGATCGTTAATTACCTGCTATCCTTAAGTGGAGAAAAAGATAAAGACATTGATGCTGAAGATCAAGTTGATAATAACACTGAGCAAAATGAAGAAAATTCCGTAAACAATGAATCACTTACCGATTGTCAGCTGCTTCTGAAAGCAGTAATCAATAATGACATTGAGGAAGTGAAAAACTTACTTAAATCTGTTGACCCTAACTGCGTTTTTTACCGAGAAGATTTCACTTATGGCGGACGGGATGATTCACGTACTCCTTTGGTTGCTGCTGCCCGAAGAGGATACCTTGAGTTAGGCAAAATTCTAGTAGATGCAGGTGCCAAAATTAACTTTCACGCCCGTGGTGATGAAACGCCTTTAATGGCTGCATCCGCTTATGGCAACCTGGATTTTGTAAAATATTTGGTTGGAAAGGGAGCGAGCATCAACAAAAAAGTATCAGGTGATGGTACTGCCCTATTAGTAGCTTCCGGCAGGGGCCAAACCGAGGTAGTCTCCTATTTAATTCAGCAAAAAGCAGATGTTAATGCTTCTGTAAGTGGAGATGGAACGCCTCTAATCTGTGCAGTACGAGAAGGTCATTTGGAGGTAGCCAAAGTTTTGTTAGAAAATGGTGCTGATCCTTATAAAAATGTACCGGGTGATGAGTATGCCATGTATCACGCTCGGGTAAATGGAGATCAGAAAATGATACAGTTACTTAAAAAGTATGAGAAATAAATATTATTAGAAGTAAATGGAAGTAAGATAGAAGTATGTAGAAGTATGTAGAAGTAGATAGAAGTAAATTGAAAGCAACGCTTATCATCTAGGTTCTCTCTTTAATATTGAATAGGGATAAATAGAGACAGATTGAGGCAAATGGAGATATAGTAAAGACTGTTTGTTAGTGAAAGTCATCCATACAATTGGACAACATAATTACCAGACTACTAAACAAAAAGTTCTTATCTCCAATTGTCTCAATATATCTCAACATGTCTCTCATCTAAGAAATAAAATAAAGCAGGTTTTGATAGAAAGTTACTGAGATGTACAAGTCTCAGCCCGGATATTATTGTTAAAGCCCGACTGACCCTTTTAGGTCTTGTCATTTAAAATTACAAAAATGAAAATCTTCACCCTATTAGGGATGCTGATTAGCCTCAGCATCTCAATGGCTACTGCATTGCCTAATCAAAAAATTAACCTGAGGGGAAAAATAGTTACTGCAGGCACCAATAATCCATTGGAATATGCAACCGTCTCCGTATTCACTCCTGATAGCCTATTAATTGATGGTACGATTACAGATCATGAAGGGATATTTGAATTATCCTTAGATAGAGGAAGATACCTGATAAAGTTCGAGTTTTTGGGTTTTGTCACTCAATTCCGGTCGGTAATAATGAAGCAAGAATTAGATATGGGAAATATACAATTAATTGCTGATCAGGTCAGTCTGGATGAAGTGGAAGTTAGAGCAGAAAGAAGTCAGATGAATTTATTATTAGACAAAAAAGTCTTTAACGTAGGTCAGGATGCCTTGAGCCGTGGTGGTTCTGCAAATGAAGTGCTTGAGCAATTGCCCTCCATAACGGTTTCTGCTGAAGGTGAGGTCAGCTTGCGAGGCAACAGCGGAGTCAATGTTTTGATAAATGGACGCCCATCTACCCTGGCAGATAACAATGCTCTTGCAAGCATCCCTGCAGAAAGCATCGAAAAAGTAGAAGTCATTACCAATCCTTCAGCCAAATATGAGGCTGCCGGTACAGCAGGTATTATTAATATAATTCTGAAAAAAGAGCAGCAACAAGGATATGGCGGCACCATTAGCTTAAATACTGGTTATCCGGATGACCACCGCTTAAATGTCAATATGAATTGGCGCAAAAAGAAATTTAATGCTTTTGCAAATATAGGCGCACTATATTCTAATTTCTATGGCGATTCCGAATCCCTAACCCAAAGTTTCCTGGCCGGTGTAAGTGAAAACCTACAACAAAATCTGGATCAAAATCGAAATGATAGAGGTTTCAGTGCTTATTCAGGAATAGATTTTTTCCTGAATCCTACAAGTACACTTACAGCCACCTATTCCCTTTTTGATATGGTAAATACAGATTTTTTTGGTAGAGTATATCAAAACCTGGATGACCAAAAACAGTTGACCAGGAAATGGCAGCAAGATTTGGACTATGTGGAACCTGGTGTTTATCACCAAATTGATTTGATTTATACTAAAACCTATGATGACGAAAAAAAGAAGCTAGCCCTTTATTTCAGGAATGATCTTTGGAATGAAGATGAGTCTGAATCTATTCTCATCAATGAACAATTTCCTTTTACAGAGGAAATTCTGCGCCTTCGAACAAGTTCTATAGAAAGCAGTCGTGATCATATGATACAAGCAGATTATGAATCCATTATTGGGGAAAATGGACAAATTGAAGTGGGCATTCGTGGCGAAACACGAATTATCAGTGCTGATTTTAATGCTGAAACAGCTAATGGCTCAGTCTATGAGGTAATTCCCGGATTTAAAAATATACTGGATTATTTTGAGAGAGTAGGTTCTGCCTATTTTCAATATAATTATAAAAAGGATGCTTTAGGGCTCCAAATAGGCTTGCGAAATGAATTCACCCATGTTAAGGTAGAAGGTGCTGAAGAAAGCATCCAGCCCATCAGCAAAACTTATAATCGACTGTTTCCCTCTTTCAGTTTAAATTATCAATTAACACAAAAGAAAAGCATTCAGTTAAGCTACAGTCGCAGGATTCGACGCCCCTCTTTTTGGCAATTGAATCCTTTTAGAGGCCTTAGCGATCCAACCCTTTTATTTATTGGTGACCCGGATATGGATCCGGCTTATACCGATCGTTTGGAATTAAATTTTGTCCAGCAACCCGAAAAACTGACCTTAAATCCCGCCATCTATACTTCGCGCACACTGGATTATTTTGAAATAGCCCGGGATCAACAGGTTGATAATTTATTTGGATTTGAAACTGGAACGATCATTGAGCGGCCTATCAATTTGGAGCAAGAAATTCAATATGGTGTAGAACTGATTGGCAATTATCGCCCATCGAAAACCATTACCTTCTCTTCAGAGTTCAACTACTTTGGCTACACCCAAAGAGGAGAATTTGGAGATCGCAATTTTGATTTTGATTTTGCCACCTGGTCAGGAGGCTTAGGCCTGCAAGTCAATTTCCCTAAGGACATCAGCTTCCAGACCAGGATTTCCTATAACGGCCGTTATAAGACGGTTCAACAATTGGAAAAGGCCAATTCTTTTTTCAGCGCCAGTTTGAGTAAAAAATGGAACAAACGACTTACCCTAACCTTAAACACCTGGGGCCCTAGATGGTCTCAGGCCGAACTATTCCGACCATCATTCTTCGCTACTTATTCCGGGCGGTGGACAGGATGGCGAGCTCGGTTAAATGTTCAGTACCGCTTTGAAAAAGGGGCAGGATCAGATAGAAGAAGGGAAAGAGGGAGGATTCGGTAAGGTGAAATTTTAAGTATTTATCTTAAGAGATTACTTCTTTCATGTTCTGAAGTAATCTCTTATTTTTTTCACTCTTTACTAAGTTGAGCTCTAATATTGACTAAACAATTTATTTTCTTTAATTTGTAAGGATAGAAATCCTGAGATCAATATTTTTTAAGAAAATATTGATCATTCATTAAGCTAAACCTAAAACCAGTGAAATCGAATACAGCCTATTTGCAATTATTGGATTATACAAGGCCAGTTATCTACCGCACCTTATTAATCCATTGTCTTCTCTACTCCACACAAGTAAAATACCTAAGGTTTAGTACACTAACTGACTTTATAATTCGATTCAAATTTACTCCTGACAACGAGTAATTGAATGTCTTTCCTTAAGCGATAACAAATCATTTTTTTAATTATTAGCCTATACGGGTACGATAGGCAAATTGAAAGATTAGAAACTCAAAATATGAGTTAATAATATTTTTTTTGATTATTTATTTCACCCCTAAACCAAAAAAAAATGGCAGAAGCTAGATTTAGTCATTATGTCCGACTAGTTAGAGGTTTCAATACCTTTACCCAACTGATGAAATGTGATTGTATTAATGGATATGCTGTTGGAAGAAAGTATTCTAATGGCAAACCCTCCGATCAAATTTCAATTGTAGTATATGTGAATAAAAAAATGGGACTGCGACGTCTTCCCATTTCCAATCGAATACCTAAAACCTTAAGTATTCCCACTGAAGAAGGTAGTTTGGAATTCATTACAGATGTTCAGGAAGCCAGATTTTCGGCACTTTCCTATACCAATAGAGAAAGGCCTGCCCGTAGTGGGAATAGCATTGGCCACATTAACATTACGGCGGGTACACTAGGCGGATTGGTTAGAGATAATGTAACAGGTAATACTGTTATTCTATCAAATAATCATGTCATTGCAGATTCCAATGATGCGGGGATAGGAGATCCCATTCTTCAACCCGGTCCTACTGATGGTGGAAGCTTTCCCAATGATCACATCGCAGACTTGACCCGTTTTGTTCCTATTGATTTTGGTAATAATGCTCAAAATAGAGTAGATGGTGCCATTGCTACTCCCTTAAACCCAAATGATGTAGTTTGGTTTACCCGGGATATAGGACCTGAAACTCCCAGTAGTACAAGAGTGCTAAATGCAGGAGACATTGGAATTGCTGTTCAAAAAACAGGAAGAACGACAGAGCATACCTGGGGTTTTGTGGACTCCCTTTTTGCTACAGTACAGATAAAATATGAAATGTTTAAAAAAGCCACTTTTGTTGACCAAATCGTTGCCAGCACCAACCCTGGTGACCCAGAATTTTCTAATGGTGGCGATTCTGGGTCTTTGGTTTATGATGAAGAACAATCTTGTATTGGATTACTTTTTGGAGGTTCTGAAGGTACAGGCGGTGAAGCCGGGACTACCATCATTAATCCAATCAACTATGTATTTTCTCAGTTGAACATCAGCTTATTGAACACTGGTGATCATCCTACATCCTAGCAAATACTGAGATTTTAAGCATTCATTATTCATCAAAAACCCAAAATTAAAATGGCAGAGGCAAATTTTAATGATTATGTTAGGTTGGTTAGAGGATTTAATACCTTTTCTAACCTCATGCAATGCGATTGCATCAATGGCTATGCGGTGGGAAGAAAATACACTAAAGGAAGACCTCTTGATCAATATTCCATTATTGTTTACGTTAATAAAAAACTAAGCCTTAGGCGTCTTCCTATATCTAATCGAATTCCTAAGAGGCTTAGCATACCTACCATAGATGGCACTTTAGATTTTACTACTGATGTTCAGGAAGCCAGATTTTCTGCGCTTTCCTATACCAACAGAGAAAGACCTGCTCCAAGCGGGATAAGCATCGGGCACGTCAACATTTCAGCCGGTACCCTTGGAGGATTGGTATATGATAAGCTTACAAATAATACCGTAATTTTATCAAATAACCATGTAATAGCGGATGGTAATGAAGCAGCCGTTGGAGATGCCATTCTTCAACCTGGTCCTGCTGACGGAGGCACTTTTCCGAATGATCATATTGCTAATTTGACCCGTTTTGTTCCTATTGATTATGCAGAGGACGCTGAAAATCGAGTTGATGGAGCCATAGCAACTCCACTGGATCTTAAGGATCTCACCTGGTTTACCAGGGATATTGGTGCTGAAAACCCAAGCTCTATCAGAATTTTGAATGAAGGGGATCTGGGGCTTCCAGTGAGAAAAACGGGTAGGACTACGGAACATACAACTGGTTTTGTGGAAGCCTTATTTGCAAGGATTCAGGTCAAATATTCACTTTTTCAAAAGGCAAATTTTGTTGATCAAATTATCGTTTCCCAACTTGCAGCAGAAGAGGATTTTTCTAGTGGTGGGGATTCAGGATCATTGGTTTATGATTGGGATCAAAATTGTGTAGGTCTACTATTTGCTGGTTCTGAAGCAAGTGATGAAACGGCTGCTACAACTATTATAAATCCTATTAGCTTTGTCTTATCACAATTGAATATTGAATTTTTACCATCAGGTGCACATCCTTCACCGGATCCAGTATCTTAGGTTTTATTAATATTAAATGTTACTGTGGTGCTGCCGGCACCACAGTAGATATTTAAAATAAAAATTTACATTTTGAGATTTCTATTCATTATTATAGGGTTTGTCATTTCAATATCCTGCATGAATTGCAATAGTAAGATCAATGGCAAACAACAAAGTGAAACAAATTCTAATATGCAAGATTCAATTCCTATTCAAGAAGCCATAAAAAAAGCCAATTCCTGGATGAATATCTCAGGAGTTGAAGGCATTGGTGCGGGCAAAGAGGGAGGTGAACTATGTATTCTGGTTTATACTTCTAAACCGGACTCAGCCTTTCAGGGAAAAATCCCGGACACATTTCACAACTACCCTGTTGTTTTTAGAAGAAAAGGTAAGTTTAAAACCCAATAAGTTATCGCCAAGAACAATTCCAATAAGTGGGACAACTGTACTTATTTTAATCAAAAAAATAATCCATTTGGATATCTCATCATCTTAAGATAATTTATAGATCAAAACAGAATGCCCTTTTCTGCAAAACTTAGCATCTTTATTTTTTTATTGCTCGCATATGCATGTAGTAAAACCAGTCCAAAATTGGATTCTTGTTCCAATTTTTTCGATTGTACAAATGAGAATGTTTCGACATCTTCGGATATAAATTCTTTAGATCAATTACTATCTGACCACAAAAGTCTAATCAGATGTGGTCAATGGACTGATGCTGTAAAAAGATTGCAATCCTTCCTGAACAAGAATACTTCCCAATTAAACAACAAAAACAAATCACATTTAATGCTCTTGGTTGGAGAAATAATTTGGAAGCAGGGAGATGATGATTTAGCCGAAAACATATTAAAAGAAGCTTTGCAACAAATTCAATCCAGTCCAGATGATCCAAGCTATGGCAGCATCTTGTACAACCTGGGAGAAATTTATTATATCCGGCATTTTATAAAAAATCAGCCTGTCCTGGAAGAGGCTCAAAAGTTTCATTATCAGTCAAAATATATTCGTTCCCATTATGGAGACAGTACAGGCTTGACACACTCGTTGTCCAGGATTGGGGTAATGCAAGAACGAGCCAGAAATATTGACAGTGCTTTGTATTATTATCGAACGGCTATTTCAATAGGAGAAGCATTGAATTATCCCTTAGGAACTACAAGGCCGCATACTCATCTGGGGGTTTATTACAGAAGTCAGGGAGATACCCTTCAAGCTATGTCTCATTTTGAAAAATCACTAACTATAAATCAAGAACACTACAATTTCGAAGCAGTCGTTTTCAACCTTGTCAATATCAATCGCTTAAGAGTAGAAAAAGGTCAAAACCTGGATGCTGCAATTGAACAAATGGAGTGCGCTTTAAAAATAGCCCGAAAGATTGATTTTAAGCTGGGAATAGTCAATACACTTTTTAATTTAGGATTACTAGCTGAACAAAAGGAGGACCAAGAATCTGCCTTGATCTATTATCAGAAGATTAATGAAGAAGCAGAGCAAGTAGGATATGAGGTTTTTTCAGGATTAGCTAATACTAAAATAAAAAGCCTACAGTAAAAAAAGTAGGCGACCGAGGTCGCCCACCAAGCCCTAACCAAATAAAACCAAATTATTTATCTTAAATTAATTTACCATTTCTCGAAGTTTGCTTGCCGCCATTTCTGCTGTAATATCCCGTTGCGGATTGGCAAACATTTCATAGCCCACCATAAATTTTTTGACTGAGGCCGACCGCAATAAAGGGGGGTAAAAGGTCATATGGAAATGCCACTCAGAATGATCTTTCCCGTCTGTAGGCGCTTGATGAATGCCAGAAGAATAAGGAAAAGAAGTATCAAAAACCCGATCGAAAGCTTGAGTAAGTTCTTTTAATATAGCAGCATAGGCCAATTTCTCTGATGAGGTCAACTGGCCAATATGCTGTATATGCCTTCTAGGTATGATCATCGCCTCATAAGGCCAGACCGCCCAAAAAGGTACTATGGCTACAAAATGTTCATTTACCGTAATCAGACGTTCTTTCAACACTAGTTCCTGCTCGATGTATGTCTGTAGCAAGCTTTTGCCCTGTCTTTTCCAGTAGTTCAGCTGATGTTTTGACTTTTTCACGATCTCCTGAGGGATAGAACTTTGAGCCCAAATCTGACCATGTGGATGTGGATTACTACATCCCATAATGGCTCCTTTATTTTCAAATATTTGAACATGATTGATGAAAGGCTTATTCCCTAGTTCTAAATATTCCTTTTGCCACAAATCAATTACTTTTTTGATATCCCCAAGCTTCATATCTGGTATAGTGAGCGAATGATCAGGAGAGAAACAAATGACCCTGCAAATCCCCTTTTCACCAGATGCCCTAAGTAATCCATTTTGATAGGTAGCCTCTGTAGTATGAGATAATAAAGCTCCAAAATCATTATCAAATGCATAAACATCCTCATAAACTGGAGTTTCAGAGCCATTGGCCCGAACATTTCCAGGACATAAATAACATTTTGGATCGTACTGCGGCCGATTAGTAACCTGAGATTTTTCTACTTTTCCTTGCCAAGGACGTTTGGTCCGGTGTGGGGAGACCAATACCCATTCGCCAGTTAATATATTGTATCTCCTATGAGGGTCGTCTGAAAAATTAAGTGACATAATCAAAAAATTTTATCAATTCTGATGCTCCGCAAAATTTCACTTTTAAGTAGTCTGCGTTAATTGACTTGTACCTTCCTCAGCATAAACAGTGTAAATACTTAAGTCTATCCCAAACTTCGCCCGATAAGCATTGGAAATATTGTCTATAAATTCTTCCTTTCTATGGACTTCGATAAGATTCAAAGTGCAGCCTCCAAACCCTCCTCCCATCATTCGACTGCCAAGAACATATTCCTTATCTAATGTCTGCTGCACCAGAAAGTCTAATTCAGAACAGCTTACTTTATAATCGTTTTGCAGACTAAAATGAGATTGATATATAAGATTTCCCAGTTGCCAGTAATCGTTTTTTAGCAATGCCTCTTTTGCTTTGTGCGTCCGCTCAATTTCCCAAACAACATGGCTGCAACGCCGGTAAATATGATCAGGTAATTCTTCTTTGTGTCGAATTAACCTGGCCTTTGAAACATCACGCAATTTTGTTATTTCAGGATAGTGAGCCTTTAGGATTTTCACCCCTTCTTCACATTCTGAACGGCGAGTATTGTATTCCGAAGATGCCAAAGCATGAGAGACATTGGTATTTAATAACAACAATTGATGGTTACCTAAGTCCATAGGAACATATTCAAAATTAAGAGACCGGCAATCCAAAAGCATCGCATGATCTTTTTTACCCATCATACTAGCAAATTGGTCCATGATACCACATTTAATGCCAACAAAATTATGCTCTGCCATCTGACAGGCTTTGATCAAATCCCATTTGTTTATACCTAAATCAAATAATTCATTCAAGCCACTTGCCAAACTACATTCTAATGCTGCTGAGGAGCTCATACCTCCTCCAATAGGAACATTGCCCTTGAAGGTGCCTTCAAAGCCTTGGATAGAGGCTCCTAAATTCTGCAATTCATGGATTACCCCCATCACATAGTTTGGCCATCCACCTTTTTTTGTGGGATGAAAAGAGGTAATATCAAATGAAAAAGACTCTCCAAGGTTTTCAGCAGTTATATGCCCCTTTTTATCAGAACCATTTTTCTTTAAGTTAAAAACGGTGTTTTTATTGATAGCTGCCGGAAGTACAAAACCATCATTATAGTCCACATGCTCCCCTATAATGTTTATCCTTCCTGGTGCTTGAACCTTAATTATTTCCGCTTCCATGTAATTGCTTCTTAAAAGCAGTTTCCCCTATTCAGAGGAAAGCTGCTGATCAATAATGTATGAAACTATAGTACAATCATTTTGCTTTGAATGAATTTCCATTTCAGAGCGAAAAAGTTTGGAAAATATCATCCTTGTGTTTTAAGCGTAATTTTTACGTTTATTTTATAAGTGTAAATAAAACGCTTATTATTGTGAATTCAAAATTTTTTACTTGATTTTTTATGAATACCCACTCAAAAACAGTCTATTATCAGGAAGCGTTCCCCATTTTAATGGCCGTGGACTGTGTCATTTTTGGATTTGACAGGCAAGAATTGAAGCTACTTTTGTTCAAAAGAAAGATAGAGCCCTTTAAAAATGAATGGTCAGTTATAGGCAGTTTTGTCAGCCCTACTGAAGGCGTTAAAGAATCTGCAATCAGGGTATTAGAAGAATATACGGGCTTGAGTAACATATTTATGGACTCTCTGAATTGCTATGGGGAGATCGATCGTGACCCCGGCGCCAGAGTAGTCTCACAAGCTTTTTTTGCTTTGATTCGGCTAGGAGAAGAAGAAGCTCAAATGGTCGAAACTCATCAAGCCAATTGGTTTGGTTTAAATTCAATTCCCCCTCTCATACTAGATCACAACCAAATGGTAAAGGATAGTTTAGAGAAACTGCGAAGAAAGACGCGTTATCAGCCTATTGGCTTTGAATTGCTTCCAGAAAAATTCACCATCCCACAATTGCAAAGCCTCTATGAAGCAATTTACCAGCGGCAGCTTGATCGTAGAAACTTCCGCAAAAAAATCCTCTCCATGAATATCCTGGAAAAGCTAAGCGAAAAAGATAAATCTACTTCCAAAAAAGGGGCTTATTTATATCGATTTGATTCAAAAAGATATGAGGAGATGGTTAAAAGGGGGATTGATTTTGTATTGTAAGTTAAGCAAAACCGAAAATGTAATCTCTCGGTCATCAAGGTAAATATCGCATGCCCATGCGATTGGCTGCCCTTCTTTTTTACCCTATTTTCTGAGCCTAATTCCATTACTGGGAATGAGGACAATGGTCGATTTTAACCTTGTCCAAATGTCGACTTAGTGTGAATTGTCTGAATCAATTCAAATTTAAATCATTAGTTTATGAAAAAAATGCTCGCACTCTTTATTAGTCTCCTAATTTTCAGCAATTGTAATAAAGAAAATCCGCCGGATCCTTTTGAACACAGTGGCCCTATCTTTATACACTCCTTTAACCCTATTTCGGGATTTTGTGGAGATGAAATTACCATTATGGGTGAAAATTTTGCGCTTAACCTGCAACTTAATCAAGTCTCTGTCAATGGAGTTGAGGCAAAAGTGATACAAGCCTCTGCTGATCAATTAAAAATTCAATTACCTGATGGAGCTACCACTGGGAAAATAAAAATCCAGATAAATGCTGAAACAGCGACAAGCACACAGGATTTCGAAGTTTTAATTCCTGAAGTTCCAATAATTACAGGTTTTTCACCAGAAGGTGGGGCTCCTGGAAATACCATCCAAATTTTTGGAGAAAATTTTGGAGAAAATCTAGGTTTTGGGACTTCTGTTCAAATTGGAGGTGTTGAAGCTAATATTGTGGAACAATCGCCGACTAAACTCAAAGTAGTTGTTCCTTCAACAAATTCCTCCTCTAAAATCTCGGTAAATGTAAAAGGACAGATTGCACAGACAGATGAAAACTTTAAAATCTTTTCAACTGATATCCAAAAAGCCCTGGATGATTTAATAGCAAATAATCCAAACATTCCATCCATTTCTCTAGCCGTTGTGAAGGATGGGAAACCTTTTTATACATATGGTGCGGGAGTGTATGATGGAGCAAAAACCAAAAGACCTGACCATACAACGCTATATTTTACTTCTTCACTTTCCAAACTAATTATATCCGTTGCGATCATGCAACAGGTGGAGCAAGGAAATTTGGATATCGATGCAGATATTAATAATTATTTACCTTTTGAGGTCAGAAATCCTAATTTTCCCAACACGATTATCACTCCCAAAATGCTTATGCAACACTCGGCTTCCCTGGCAAACCCTTTTCCCGGTGAGGCTGCTGAAGATATTTTCTTTGCAAGAGATCCAACAGTACCCGTTAATCTGCATCCCTTGATAGAGGACATCCTCACTCCTGAAAGCGAAGTCTATAATTCAGCCATATGGATGAATGAAAAACCTGGAACAATTACTAAAAATTCTAATTTTGGAATGACTCTTTTGGGATATCTGGTAGAGGTGCTTTCTGATCAACATTTTAATGATTATACCAGAGAACACATTCTCCTTCCTTTGGGGATGAATACATCCAGCTATTTTTATCCCGACTTAAATCCGGATAATGTTGCAGCGCTTTTTATAGGGACTTCTAACGAAACGCTCCTGGAACCCTTTACTCTTTGGCAGTACCCAGCTGGGCTTTTATTTACATCTGGTGAAGATTGGTCAAAGTTTATGATGGCCATCCTCAATAAAGGGTCTTATAATGGAAACCAGATTTTGCAAAGTAATTCTGTAGAGATGCTCCTGAATGCCATTACCCCTTCGAATAACCTACTCCCCTACAGTTCTAACATAGGCCTGATTTGGCGGCAATCTGCTCTAAACCCCGGTTGGTTTGGGCACACCGGTGCAGGCGGAACAGTTACTCATGTCTCTGAAATAAATCCAGACAAAAATCTAGGATATGTTGTTTTTACCAATGAAGGAGCACTTGGTTTTATCATTGGTCCTGGAGGAACTTTGAATACCATTATTCATCAATGGCTGGATGAATTGTAATTCATTCAAAAAATAAAAATAGGATTTATGGGCCCCGCCGGTGCCCATAAATCCTATTTTTATTTTACAACTACCAATTTCCGGGTCAAAACATAATTTCTTCCTTCCAATATTACGGAATACATGCCAGAAGGCCAGATAGAGGTATCAAGTTGAACCCGATAGGTTCCGGTAATTTTTTTGCCTTCATCAATTTCGGCCATCACCCGATTAAGAGGATCCATAATTTTTATTTTCACATACTGAGGAATCGAATTTATTTTATAAGCTACTTCAACTATAGATTGGGCAGGATTTGGTGAAGGAGTCAATAGGTTGGCAAATTGATTCTCAAAGGACAGGCTTGCTTGGCTAGTATTGGTAACCAATGACTCGCACTCAACATCTGGTAGTGAACAGACTCCAGTAATCATTCTGACCAGACCAGGATGCAGAGCCTGAGCATTAGAAACCCAGCTGGGAACAGAGCAATTTACAAAGAGGGTATCTCCTGTAACACTGGCAGCAATTCCATTGGGTTTTGAAAAACTAGCCGACATTGCAGGACCATCATTATTAGAGTAGGCTTGAAATTGTCCTGCTATCAATTCTGATTGGCCAGATAGTGAAAGTTTATAGATTTGTCCAGTTCCTATAGTCGCTACAAACAAAAAACCATTGGCATAAGTGATATGGCCATTACCGGCATTATTATTTCGTGGCAAGGTTGTAAATAAGCTAACTGCCCCATTAGGAGTAATTTTCAAGATCCTCCCATCATTAAAATTACAGACATACAGATTATCATCTGGGTCGGATGTAATCCCATTAGGGCAATTGAAAAGGCTACTGCTTGCAAAGGCCATTGAACTCCCATCCAATGTTACTTTTCTAACGGCATTGCTTCCACACATGCATGCATACAGATTCTCTTGTGAGTCAAGTGTGAGGCCAATGACACCACCACTGATACCACTTGTCACCCAATTTAAGTTAACACTACCGTTTGGCGAAACTTTGCTGATTCGATTTGCGGAGGGATTGCCCTGGTAAAAATTGCCCTGACTATCAAAAACTCCACCTGAAGCTCCGGTAAAGCCTCTGGCAAACTCACTTGCCTTCCAGGTCCCATATTCAAGCTTAAAAACTCTTGAATTGCCATTGGGCATACCAAATCCAGGTCCAAAATCACTAACATAAACATTGCCATCGGGACCAAAAGTTACGCCCCCACTGGCGTCAAGAAAAGCGATGGTCTCTACATTTAAATTCTGGGCTGATAGTCCTGAAAAAATCAAGGAAAAGACAATAAGGAGGCTTCGGATGTTTTTTTGCATAATATCACTTTTGAATTTGTTTCCACAATTAACTAATGATAAATGCTAATTTAGGGAAGCAGAGATCCTGGTTTCATCGCATGGTCATGCGATTTGAGAAACATTGTCTTTGGGATTACACAAAAAATAATAAGCTTGTTTTATTCGCCTCAGGCAGATAAAACAAGTCTATTATTTTTTGAGGAGAAAAATCAATAATTAAAACCTAAAATCTGCCAATGCCAAAGCATCCAAACGAATAAAAACAAGGCCAGCGTTGTTAAACCAGTTCTTATTTTTCCCCAACTCCCAATCTTATCGCTAAGCCATGATTTTATCATGAGATATGGAAGAGGAAGGCAGGCAATTGCCCCAATGATGGGTAAATACAAAGCCATTTCAAAAGCGGGAGGCACCCCATAACGATTAGGTTTAGGAACAAGGGCCACCAGGATTATGAAGAATATAAAACATCCTAATGCTGTATAGGATACCCAGTTAAATTGTTTGTTGGCCAAATTTTTCACCTTATTTTTCTTAATTATTTTTAGCAGCCCAGTCAGCAAAGTCATAAGAAAAATCAAAAGACAAAAGGAAAAAAGAAGGGTATGGAAGCTCCTTAATTCATACCACTTTAATTTACGGTGAGTAGTAAAAAAGCCACCAAAAGTAGCAAGGTGGACCTTCCCTTTCTGATCTTCTACAAATTTCAGGTAACTATTATCAGAAGTGGCCAGGCGGAATAAATGCTTATCGATTGGAACATAAGGGTATCCAAATGCTATTATTGTATCTCCTTTTCCTTTTGTAATCTTCCATTGATTCCTACCGGGGAACATTTCCACCTTCCCAATATTCTTTTGGGCCATCCCTGTTCCCCAATAAGTGCCAAGGTAAGGTTTGAAGGGAATAGAAACAGTAGGTTCAGGCTGATAGACATAATTGGAATCAAAAGGGATGTAATGATCAAAAATAAATTGTCGTACCTCTCTATTAACCTGGGCACCTCCATTTCTTTGATTAAAAGTCATAAAGAAAGCAATGCCTTCCTCAGGCAAAATATAAAGCTGTCCCATAAAGCCGTCAAAACCACCAGAATGTGTAAGAATGAGCTTGTTATTCGCCCTCATTTCATATAAACCCATAGTGACCCCCTCCATTTTTTCATAAGCTCTAAACTGAACTTCATGCATCAATTTTGCGGTTTCGCTATTTAAATAGGTTTTGCCTTTGAATTGCCCGCCATTAAGATGCATTTTCAAAAAATTGGCCATGTCATTAGCGGTAGTCATAAACATAGATCCGGCTTTGGTACGGGTATATTCAAAAGGAGAAGGTACATATTCGCCACTCCTAAAGAAATAGCCCCTGGCTAGTTCCCTTGCTGGTAAGGTTTCAATATCGAATCCACTATTATTCATTTCCAAAGGATCAAGCAGATTGTCTTTAATCAACTGGTCGAAAGGCTTTCCAATCAGATCCTCCAAGACAGCACCAGCTAAGGATCCAGCATGATTAGAATACATCAGGATTTTACCAGGAGAGGCTACTCTTTTAGTCATGTGTTTAGCAAAGTATTGGGTCATTGGTTCCAAAGAGTTTGGATCCAGTGTTCTCCTACCTGGGCCTTCAGTATCAAATCCTGAAGTATGAGTTAGCAAATGTCTGAAAGTAATCGGCTGGTCATACTTCTTTTCAATTTTAAAAGTTTTAAGGTAATGGTTAATATCTTCATCTAATTGGATGTGCCCTTCTTGGATCATTTTCATAATTAAGGTTGCACTTACCCCCTTTGAGATGGAGGCTACTCGAAAGGCAGTATGTTGGGGATCGACCTTTGTTTGGGTTTTTAAATTGGCAATTCCATATCCCCTGGTCATTAGAATGCTGTCTTTGCTCACCATAGCAAAAATGGCACCTGGAACATTGAATTCCTTCATTTTAGCCTGAAAAAGTGAGTCGATTTGAGTTTCAAGGTTTACTGAATGGTTTTGACCGAATATATTAATGGTCAATAAGGCCAAGAAAAAAGTGATAACAAATAAGTGCTTCATAACAGTTGGATGATTGTTTCATCATTCAAATTAGAGAAGAAGCTTCAATAATAGCCGGGGTATTTTGCCAACTGCACTTACAGGCATTCAACTACACCACCTCCTTGCCAGAAGACTTGTATATTGGAAAATAATTCTAAAATTTTCTCTAAGCATGAAGCTCCTCATTCAAGTAATCTTAGTGGTTCTTGTCAATTTGTCTCTGGCAAAATTGATCCAGGAATCGGGTTATAGCCCTCACAGGATGAATGAAAGAGAAATCATCAGCCGGGATAGGCGGATTTCCTTGGGAGATAGTCTTGTCTGGGCAGATCCGGAATATGATGATCGCCATTGGAGTACAAATCCTTATTTAGATACCAATGCCCAATTTTGGCTCAGAGAGACCTTAATTCTGGATGAAAGACTGCTAAGCGATGAGCCTATTGGGTTAGCTGTTAACCTGCTGGCTTCCTATGAATTGTATTGGGATGGCCACCTTTTAGGAACGAATGGTCATGTAGGCTCGAATAAATCACTTGAGATACAAGGCCAGCATTTCAAGGCATTTATCCTGCCTGACTCTTTAGCCACAATGGGGGCCCACACCCTGGCATTTCGTTCCTCCAATTTTTATCTGAAGAATAAAATACGCCCTTTTGGAACCTGGGCTGGGGTTTATGAAGATCTGATACGCAAGCCAATTACCTTTTCTGCACTCATTCATGTATTAGGAGGTATATTTTTAGTCATTGGACTTTATTACCTATTTATCTTTTTTATTAATTATCAACAATTAGCCTATCTACTTTTCGGCTTTCTTTGTTTATTGTTTTTTGTACTTACCTTATTTGAATATCTAAAATTCCATTATTGGTATCCCTACTCCTATCACTATGTTCGACTCGAAATTATTGAGTATTTAACCCTATTTTTTAATGGACTTCTACTTTTGTTTTTTCTAATCCGATTTAATTTTCCGAAAATGGGTATCGTATTTGGCCTTTTGGTTTTGATGCTTTCTCTGATAAAAGGAGGCATTCTACCTTACAGCGGGCATGATATTCGGATAATAATCATGTCAATGATCACTTTTTATGCTAGTTCGCTGATTATTTTAAGAGCATATTTCCTTAAAAAATCCGGGAGCAAAGAAGCCTTATTGGGAATTATACCTTGCCTTTTCCTTTTTGTTTATTATGATTTAATGCTCTTCTTAAGCTTTTCAAATTTGGTGTTATTTAACCTATTATCTTTTTCTTATCAACAAAAAAAGATGCAAAAAGAGCAGCAAACTGCTCTGCTCCGATCAGCCAGGCTAGAGACAGAATTGCTCAAAAAAAACATACAGCCCCATTATCTGATGAACACCTTGACTTCTCTTCTGGAATGGGTTGAAAAAGATCCCAAAATAGGAGCACATTTTATCCAGGCTTTAGCCGATGAATTCAAAATGCTCAATAGGATATCTGACAAAAAATTAATTCCTCTCAACCAGGAAATCGAACTCTGTCAGGCTCATTTGCACATTCTAAGTTTTAGGAAAGGGAAAAAATATTTTTTAGAGACTATAGATGTACCCGAAAATCTGTTCATTCCTCCTGCATTGATTTTAACACTTGTCGAAAATGGCATCACCCATAATAGAAGTGTAGAAAATAAGATTGTGCAAAAGCTAAAGATTATGCAGCATCCTGAATTTATAGTCTTTACTGTTCAATCCCTTGGCCCGGTTAAAAACAAAATTAATAATCCGGATGGAACAGGTTTTAAATATGTAAAGGCAAGGTTGGAAGAAAGTTATCCGGGAAATTGGGAATTCTCTTCGAAAGCCACCGATTACGGCTGGGAAAGTATCATTCGAATTTTTCAAAAAAATAATAGCAATGACTGACCGAAAACATATATTGATTGTCGAAGATGAAAAAATCATTGCAGAGAGAATTCATCGGCTTGCTAAAGAAATTCTAATGGGAAAGCCTATTAAGTTTAGCCTAATCAGCCATATTGAAAACGCTTTTACTTTTCTGTCAAAACATAATATCGATTTATTATTATTGGATTTAAACCTGAATGGAGAGGATGGCTTCCAGTTACTCCAAAGAATGATGGCCAAAGGTTTCCAAACCATCATTATTTCTGCTCATGATAATAAGGCCATCCAGGCATTTGAATATGGAGTACTTGATTTTGTGCCCAAACCATTTACGAAGGAACGGCTAAAAATGGCTTTTTCCCGTTGGCTAACTGAGGATAGTTATTCAGATATTCCAACAAAATATCTTTCTGTTCAGGTTCGGGGCAATCTTCGTTTGGTAGAAGTAGATCAACTTAAATTCATTAAAGGCTCTGGCTCTTACTCTGAATTATACTTAAAATCTGGAAAAAAGGAGCTACACGGCAAATCAATGGATAGTCTTTTTCAAATTTTACCTTCTAAATTCGAAAGAATTCACCGCTCCTATATTCTGAATCTGGATTGTTTAAGCCGCATCCAGGTCCATCAGGGAGGCAAGTATGAAGCTGTTCTGAATGATGGCAGTTTACTCCCCATTGGAAGAAGCCGGTATAAAGAATTAAAAAGTCGTTGGGTATAAATGCATCAATGGCAATTACAATTTCAATACCAATAGCAATGTTTAATCGAGTATTGACATTGATATTGACATTGACATTGATATTGACATTGATATTGACATTGATTTATTTTAGCAATTCCATCACTATCAGTCCTGCTAAAGTTTCTGCCATATCCTGCTGCTCAATAGCCTGTTGGCCACTCACTCGCCAGTCATGAGTACAAGCAACGATTAAATCCAGTGAAGGCAGAACAAATATATTTTGCCCGGCATAGCCACTGGCCATAAACCCTTTGACTCCCATAGGCCGCCCTACCCACCAGCCGTAGCCGTAGCCAAAACCCTCCGCGTTATTTGCAAAAGAGCCTTTGGGATTTTGCAGATCAGTAGCAGCTTCAATAAATTGTTTTGAAAGAATTTGTTGCCCGTTAAATGCTCCATTGTTAAGGTACATCTGTCCTAATTTAATCATGTCCTTGGGTTTAAGTTGTATTCTGGAACCTCCAGCATAATAACCATCTCCAAATTTTTGTAGTTTCTTTTTGCCTATACCCATTGGTTTAAAAAGGTATTTGTTGGCAAATTCTAAAGTGCTCATCCCCGTAGCATCCGTAAGTATATAGGAAAGCATATGAATATCGCCGGTGCTATAATTCCAGAACCTACCAGGAGGGTGTGCGATGGGTTTGTCCATCAAATAATTGAAGGGATTTCCTGATTCTACCATTTCATTATTGTCATTATACCCTATCCCTTCATTCCAGTCAAGGCCGCTGGTCATACTCAGGAAATGTTTTATGGCAATCCCTTTTTTCTTATTGGCTTTCTCTCCCAGGTATTTGGTGATGGGGTCCTCAACACTATCAATAAACCCCTTATCTATAGCAATCCCGATAAGAGTAGCCATAAAACTCTTTGAGGCAGAGCGTAGGTGATCCAAGCTATCTTTTGGGTAGCTATCATAGTATTTTTCTATGATTAGCTCATTGTTGTGTAAAATCAATAAACTCCTAAGGTTTGGAGCTTTTTTAGCTTGTTCTAGAACCGGTTTCAGATCAATACTAGAAGGATTAGTTTGATCAGAACTGGTATTAATAGATTGGTTTTGGCCACAGTTTTGAACTCCAATCAGGAAGACCAATAAGAGTAAGTAATTGCTAATTTTCATTGTTTAAATTTGTCTTAACAGTCATGTGATTTCTTATTGGCAAGCTCTCATTTGAAGCAAAAAAAAACTACATGGAATGGTGATTTTTTTGTGAAATAAGCAGGCTTTTACAATTGGCCTGATTATTAAAGGTCTTGTGAGTGAATCAATTGTTGTATTTTGGAGGGCAGATAATTCAATATCTTGTAACTCTTGCTTTGCAAAGCAGGCTAGTAATTTTTTACGTAAAAAATAAATCCATTCCTTATATGAAAATTAATATTACCCTTCTGTTTTTTATAATTACAATTTTTGCTTTTCCAATGCTCAGCCAGGGGCAAATGGACAGGATCAATAAAACGATTGAACCTATGGAGGCTGAGTCTCATCTTCGCTTTTTAACAGCTGATGAATTAAGAGGCCGCGATACTGGCTCACCAGAATTATTGGTTGCCGGTCGTTACATTTCGGAGCAATTCAGAAGATATGGCCTTATCCCTCTGGGAGATAATGATGGAGATTTCTTACAACGTGTTCCTTTGCACACAACCAAGCCTGCTTCCGAAGCTATGGTTTCTATGATTGGGCAGGAATTTGAAGGTGGTGTCAACATGGCCGTAGTGGTGGGCTCCGATGGGAATATTGAAGGCCCATCTATTTACCTGTCTGACCTACAAGATTTTGAATCTCATGACCTAAAGGGAAAGGTCGTTATTGCAGTTTTGAGAAATGCTCAGGCAGCCCTTGGCAATCAAGAACAACTTAAGTCTTTGCAGGAAGCAGGTGCCATTGCACTTATCCAACTTTTTGGTCCCGGGCAGCGCTTCCCCTGGCACCCAGTTTTAAACTACCTTTCCCAGGAGCGTATGGGAGTAGGTCCGGTAAGTAATGACCAAGGGATTCCTCATCTTTGGGTGCGGGATTCTGCCAATGTTTTAGTGGAGCAATTAAAAGAAAAGGCAGGTTCAGCAGTAAATATTAGTATAAAGGGAAGTCAAAAAAAGGTAGTCGATGCCTTTAATATTGTGGGAAAAGTTGAAGGAACCGATCCTGAATTAAAAAAAGAACACATCGTGATGTGTGCCCATTATGATCATGTTGGAGTTACTAAAGGGGAAGGCCAGGATTCTATTTATAATGGAACAAGAGATAATGGTATCGGTACTACTGGACTCATTAATGCAGCCAAATATTTTGGGAAATATCCACCCAAGAGGTCCATTATCATCATTGCTTTGACAGGTGAAGAAAAAGGATTATTGGGGAGTCAATATTATGTCAATGATCCCAAAATTCCGCTGGAAGAAACCGTTTTTGCTTTTAACATTGATAATTCTGGCTATACCGATACCAAAAATTTATTCCTTTTAGACACCAGTCGAACCAATATTGATGAACTGGTCTACCAGGCCGCATCAGAAGTAGGATTAGGGATAATAGGAGATCGCATTCCAAGGCAAAATTATTATGAACGTTCAGATCAGGTGAGTTTTGCCAGAAAAGGTATACCTGCTGTTAACCTAAGAATGGAAATGAGTGTATTCGATGAGCGAATCACCAAATATTACCATCGACCTGAGGATGAGTTTCATACTGTAGATATAGAATATATTCATAAATATTGGAAGGCCTACATCCGCTCTGCTGAGTTATTGGGTAATTGGGATCAACGACCCTATTGGCTCAAAGGAGATAAGTTTGAGGCTGCGGGAGATAAATTGTATAATAAGAAGTAAGTCATTCGAAGGTGGAAGGTGGAAGGTGGAAGGTGGAAGAAAAGACAAATAAAGTTGGACTACCTACCCTTAAGATGTCTGACCATCAGACTTTGGGCTGATATTACCATTATTCAGCCTAAAGTCATATTCAATCATACCATAAAAAGATTAAATGAACCCCTTTTATAAGCGACTTATTCTGCTAAGCGTTTCTATTCTGCCATTAATATTAAATGCCCAATCAAAAGACACTAACAAATTTAACTTTGGCATAGGCGCAGGAGTTAGTATAAATGATGCATTCAACCATGTCATGGATGCAAAATTTAAATCAAGGTTATCGCCAATTTTAATTACTATAAACGCTCAAAAACAATTGGAAAATAAATGGGGGATTCTCGCTGAATTAGATTATATCCATAAAGGTCCCATTGAGCATGATATTAGTTACCTAACTTTTTCATTTTTAGCTCAGCACAAAATCAGTACCAAGCCAACTATCTCAATATTAGCGGGTCCTTATATTGGCTACTTATTTAAATATGAATCTTATGGTGTTGTTTTTAAGCATAAGGATCTGAAAAATCATGACATAGGAATTGATACAGGGCTTAATTTTTCCATGAGATTGAGTGAAAAAATAAGCCTTTTCATTTCCCCACGACTTGAAGTAGGCATGATGAGGTTTTCATTTTCAAACAATATTTCATATCAATTAAAAACAGGGATAACATTTTAATAGCCAAAGCGAGTAGTAAAGCACATTTTTAATAATGTTCCTTAGAAAAATCAGAAAGCGACTGTTAAATGAAAATAACTTTAGCAAGCTTGCTTCTCCAGCAAGCAAATACTTCATCTATGCAATCGGTGAAATTATTCTTGTAGTAATAGGCATCTTGATTGCTCTCCAGATCAATAATTGGAATGAAGAACGAAAGCAACAAAAAACCATCAACAGTATTTATTCCATTATAAAAAACGACTTAATTAGCGATGTTGAAATATTTAGTTCTCTAATCAATATCATCTCTTCTAAAGATTCTATTTTCAAAAGAATCATTTCTAAAAAAATGACAATTGAGGACTATCAAAATTGTCAAAATTGCATCCATTTACTGGCGGGCTTTGCCGATGTAAAAATAGAAAAGAGAGGTTTAAACTTATTATCTGACAATAGCACTCTTTTTTCTTCCCAGGAGGATAGCCTTTACATCAAAATCAGTAAGTTTTACAAGTATTATGATACCGAATTTGCGGTGACTCAAAAAGAATTGACTGAAAACCATACTGAAAACTGGTTTTATTGGAAAAATAACAAGCCCTGGTTTTCTTCTTATTTTAATGCCAACCAGACGGACGAGATGATTGATTATATGGTTAATTCATGGGACTATATCAATAGAGTCACCGCAACTTATTTTCTCGAACATCACCTTCGTTTAAATCAATTAAAAGGGTATAAAAGAGATGCTTTGGGCATTATTGAGGAGATTGATAAGCGCTTAGAATAGATAATACGTTTTCCTATGTTTCTTTTATGGTAGCAGGTGTCGACCTGAAAACGCCACCTATGGGTTTATTCAGAATCTTTTTCTTTAGGAAGGCAATCAATTCCAAATTGCTGCATCCTGCCCAAATTATCAGCGAGGAAAAAAGTCGGGTTGGGACTAAATTTTCCATCTATTAAGCGAGACGCTAATACTTCCTCCCATTCGGCTGTCTTTCCACTGGGCTCCACCCCCTTAAACTCACCAAAGGGAAAATCACCTTGATGAGAAGCCTTCACTTTTATATATGCAACGATGGTTTCCCCATCCGAAATGACCTCCTTTACTGTAGCATGATAATCTGGAAATGCTTCACGGAAGGGTTTATGGAATTCAGCAAAACTATCGTCTTCTGTTAAAAATGCCTTCACCTCTTCTTCCCAGTTAGAGGAATTTAAGGCCGTAAACCAATTATTAATAAATTCAGTGGCCTTCGCCGTGTGGTCGACGGTTTCTGCGGTCTGTGCTGCTTGAGGTTGGCAGCTTATCATTATTAGGTTGGCAACTAGGAAAATAAAGAGGTAAATTGGGTTTTTCATATCCATTAAGTGTTTTAGGTGCTACCCTTAGGGGAAGCGTGAAGGAATTTGAAGTGTACTGCTTTTTATTAATCCACTCAGTTCTGAAACGTCAGTCTGAATAGGGTTAAAATGAGTGTTTTTAAAGATAGGGTTTTTAATGGAATCCTATATTTCATCAATTCTCTTTCTTACTTCCTTTGTTGGTGGCCCGTACGGGCCTTACCCAACACACAGCCAGTTTCCTAACTGGCATCAATTTACTCCTTCATCTGATACTTATCTGCCAGTTAAGAAACTGTCCATATACTGCGTTGGGCGATTGGGAAATCGCCACCAACAGGTCTCCAAATCACCTTACGCCTGTTGGTGGCGGTTTCTCAACCGCCTTACCCAATATCTCGCCAGTTTCCTAACTGGCGACTTTTCACACAAGACAAATCCTATTAAGTTAGCCCCCACTCTAATATTAAAATAAGGTACCTCTCCATGATAAATTTCTTCTAAATTCTGGAACTCACCTCTTCATACATCTTGTTATCAAATTGCCAGCCATAATCAATTTTTTATTTCACAAAAATATCAATTGACTATGGCACGGTATAAGATACTGGATCAGCATAATTTAAATTTTGTCACCCTTACCGTTGTTGACTGGGTGGATGTATTTATCAGAAAACAATACAAAGATCTCATTATTGAGAGTCTTAAATATTGCCAACATCACAAAGACTTATCCATATATGCCTATGTGATAATGAGCAATCATCTGCATATGATAGTGCAGGCTTCAGAAAAAATTCCACTCTCCGATATTTTAAGAGATTTCAAACAGTACACTGCCAAACGGATTCTTCAGGATTTGGAGAAGAATCAAAGTGAAAGTCGAAGAGAATGGATGTTATGGCATTTTCGAAACAAAGGAAAACAAAACAGCAATAATAAAAAGTATCAGTTTTGGCAAAAAGGGAACCATCCTATTCTGTTATTTAGCCCAAAAGTGATTCGACAAAAGTTTGCCTACATCCATGCAAATCCGGTTGTTCAAGGCTGGGTTAGCAACCCAGAAGATTATTGGTATAGTAGTGCATTGTATTATTTGAAAGAACAAGGACCATTGGTAGTAAACATTTTAGATCTTGGAGTTACCGAAGGTTATTTTATGCCTAAATTTAAATGAAATAAGCCGATTAGGGCTTAGGGTTTCACAGATGATGAAATGCTCATTAAGAATTGAACTAGGAGTAAGGCTTGCCAGTTAGGAAACTGGCTGAATTTTGCGTATGACGGCCTGGAGGCCGTCACGAGCAGCTCAATGTTCCTGCTCTCTTGTTGGTGGCCCGTACGGGCCTTACCCAACACACAGCCAGTTTCCTAACTGGCATCAATTTACTCCTTCATCCGATACTCCGAAGGAGAACAACCAAACAACTCCTGAAAACTAGAACTAAAATACGTCTGACTATTAAAGCCCACATCAAAGGCAATCTCAGTAATATTGCCAGAGTCCTGCTTTAGTAAATCGGCAGCTCGATACAGGCGATAATTTCGGATAAAGGTAGTGGCAGATTGATTGGTTAATGCTTTCAACTTTCGGTGCAATTGGGATCTACTCATGCCTATTGCTTTGCCTAAATCATCTACGCCGAAAGCCTCATTGTCAATATTTTTTTCAACCACTTCTTTGACAGTCTCCAAAAACTTCTGGTGGGCAGAGGACACCTTAATTTCTTTGGGTTTATATTTTATTTCACCGCTGAATTTTTGTTGCAATTTTTCTCGAATGCTAATCAAATTCTTTATCCTGATTTTTAATTCTTTTTCATCAAAAGGTTTAATCAGATAATCATCAGCACCTATTTCTAAACCTTCTAGTTTATTTTCTTTGGCAGCCTTGGCCGTCAATAAGATAACAGGGATATGATTGGTTTTTTCTTCTGTTTTTAGATGTTTACATAAATCATATCCATCCATCCTGGGCATCATTACGTCACTGACAATGAGATCTGGAATGGCAGCCTGAGCTAGTTCAAATCCTTCCACTCCGTCACCTGCCTCTAGAATTTGGTAATCTTTTTCCAGAATTCCTTTGATGAAGGATCGTAAGTCAGTATTATCTTCGACAACAAGGATTTGCAGCAAGTTATCTTTTGAGGTATGAATAAGCGTGTATTCCCCTTGTATTTCTTGGAGAGAAGTTTCTAAAGCTTGTTCCGCATCGGCATAAATGGCCATCGATTCCGAGACAACAGAACCTTCTATTTCATCATCCTGCAACAATTCTTTATCGGTAGGCAGCTCAATAGAAAAGCAGGTTTTACGCATCTTGCTCTCCACACTTACTTGTCCATGATGCAATTCCACTAATTCTTTTACCAGGGCCAATCCAATCCCTGTACCTTCAAACTGCCGATTACTGGCTCCGTCAACCTGGAAAAACCGATCAAAAACATGGGGCAGTTTATCTTCGGGGATTTCTGTTCCAGTATTGATAACCTTAATACTAATCTTGTTATATCCACCTTGAGCATCTTTAAGGGGCTCTACTTCTACAGATATATTTTCTTCGGTGGGGGTAAATTTGATGGCATTGGATAGTAGATTAGCAAGCACTTTCTGCATTTTCTCCTGATCAAAATAAAAGGAAAATGCTTCAGATTGATTCGATTCTTGAATGGGATAGCCATTAAAAGTTAGTTTAATGCTTTTGTCACTGGCCATGGATTCAAACTGAGCTGTGGTATTTTTGGCAAACAATATAAAATCATTCTTTGAGGCATTCAATTTTAATTCTCCAGATTCAAGCTTAGAGAGGTCTAACAACTGGTTGATCAACTGAAGTAATCGATGGGCATTACGCTCCATCACTTTACTCTCAGATAAATTAGGAGGAGTGGAAGGGTTATTGATTTGTTTTTTTACCAGGCCAAGGATCAAAGTCAGTGGAGTTCTGAATTCATGAGAGATATTGGCAAAAAACCGGGATTTAATCCCATCCATTTCCTTTAGCTTCTCCGATTGTTCCCTTAAAGCTTCACTTTTTTTCTCAATATCCTTATTCAGATTGGTGATGGTGCTTACGAAATAATAAAGAATTCCAAATACAATACTTGATACCCCTACAATGTTCATCAAGAATAATACATTAATGAAGCTATCCGACAAGTCCCAATTCACATAATTCGGTATATAATCATTAATAAAATAGGCTATGATTACCATTATAATGTAAGCCCCAAACCAATAAACCGATCTTTTAATACTATCAAAAAACATGGCCCCAGCTGGGGCGATGATGGCCCAATACATAACTGCACTACTTGGCACAAAGCCTCCTAAACTTATTTGAAGAGCAAAAGGTAGTATCAGAATAAGCACCAATTGGCTGTTGCGAAAGAAGATATATTGCTTAGAAAAGCCAAAACTGATAATATTAATTATGGATAATACTCCGTAAGAAAAAGGAATAGCACCAGGTACAAGCAAACCATTAGAAAAATATAATATCCCCCATACCAAACCTGCAATGGCAAAAGGACCGGAAACCACTAAAAGGCTGGACTTCTTTAGCCTTTCTTCTTTAGAGTCATTTGGATGATGCCCTAATTGGATTAGATTTTTAATAAATGGATTCACTTTGCTTGGCTTTTAAACGGTTCTCTAATCTAGAAAAAATATTTCTCTTCACTTTTTTTAGGTACTTCACTTGAATTCTAGCCTTCTTCCAGCTTTTTTATTCAGTTTCCCCTCATTTTTCATAAGGCGGCAATATACTTTACAACAACCTCAATATCAACTACTTAAAAATAAAAATGCAACAATATTTAATGAAAATACTACAATTCTTAATGATGATGCTACAATTCTTAATGAATTCGAAACCATGCTTAATACCTCTGGTGGTGAAGCCCTGTAACTTTGAATTGTGATTTAAAAAAATGTAAACCTTAAAATCTTATCCAATGAAAACAGGAAATAAAAAATTATCAGAAATTAGGCTTAAACGCTTACGAGCGCAAGGCTACATGTGTCAAAGTGATGAGGAATTGAGTGAAATGGCTTTTGGAATTCGTTTCGCTTATCGCACCTGCGTCTCTATTATAGTGGTGGCTATGCTCACTCAAAGTTTGACGCTCTTTACCATTATGTTGTGTATTGCCTTTTTGGGAGTGATTTTGCCCAACCATCCTTTTGATTATGTGTACAATTTTGCGCTGGCCAAAAGAATGAAGAAGCCCAAATTACCACCACGTTGTATTCAATTAAAATTTGCATGCACCATCGCTACTTTGTGGTTGGCCTCTACTGTCTACTTTCTTTTTATCGGCCATACTGTTACTGCAATGATTTTAGCCGGTTCTCTGGCTATTACCGCAAGCTTACCAAGTACTATAGACTACTGCGTACCATCGGTTATTTATAATGCTTTATTTCAAAGGAAAGCAAAAAAAGCTTCTGCGAAAGCTTTCTAATTACACAATACTCATTACAAAGCTGCATCGCAGCTTGAATTAATTAACCCTTTAAAACTATATGATCATGTTACAATCATTAAAATTCAGAAATCAAATCAACCAAGAAGAATTAGAACAGAAGGTAAAAAAGATGTACAAAGCGGTTGCCCTTCACCCAGAAGTCACTTACCATTTTGAAATGGGAAGAGCATTAGCTGAAAGATTAGGATATCCAAGTGAAATTCTTGATCAAATTCCAGAAGAAGCCATTGCTTCCTTTGCCGGAGTGGGATATTATTTTAATCTGGCACAATTGAAAGAAGGAGAATCAGTAGTGGATTTGGGAAGTGGCTCAGGAATGGATGTTTTTTATGCCGCTAAGCATGTAGGCAACCGAGGCGAAGTAATTGGTTTAGATATGACCCGAGAACAGTTGGAAAAGTCAAATATCCTGAAGGAAAAATATGGCTTTTGGAACACCTTTTTTCTTGAAAGTTATATTGAAAAACCTAGAATCGTGGCTAGTAGTGTAGATATCGTAATTAGCAATGGCGTAATTAATCTATCCAGTCAGAAAGAAAATGTGTTTAAAGAAGTGGCAAGAATTTTGAAGCCAGGAGGGCGCTTAGCCATTTCAGACATTGTAACTACACTTAAGCTCCCCAAAAGCATTACCTGCAATGTTTCCCTATGGGCTTCCTGTATTGGCGGTGCCATACCAGAACAGGATTACCTTTCCTTGATCGAATCAGCAGGTTTAAAAGTAGAGGCCGTGACTCCCAATCCTTATGAGTTCTTATCTCGAGGTGCAAAAGGTGCCACTGAAAAATACGGGATCAAAAGTATTTCCATTTTAGCCAGAAAACCAGAATTCAACTCTTTTTCATAAAAATTCAATAACCACCATAAAATCATTTAAAATGACAAACTCAAAAAAGCTTATCCTAACACTATCTGTTAATTCAAATGACGATGTGTCCACTGTAGCCTTTACGGTAGCCAATGCAGCCATTAGCAAAGGAATGGAGGTAGGTATTTTTCTCACCTCAGATGGCGTTGAACTTAGTAAAGAAGGAGGAACCGAATATACCCATGTTGCTCCATTTAAAAGACTAAATGAATTGATAGAGGGCTTTACCTCCCAGGGAGGCACCCTATGGGCTTGCTCCCCCTGCTTCAACCATAGAGGTTTAAAGGCAGATGCTACCGTACCAGGAACGACTGTGGTAGGTGCTGGCCCAATGCTGGACTGGATAGCTGAGGGTGCACAGACTCTTTCATTTTAGAATAAAGAAGAAGGTAGAAAGTAGAAGGATAAGTCTTTCTACATTCTACCCTTCACCTTCTACTCCAAAAAATCAAGCAAATGAAAAGCAATACCATTTACCTAGATACCCACGCCACTACCCCCGTGGATCAGGAAGTTTTAAACCATATGCTTCCTTATTTTACCATCTATTATGGCAATGGCAACCACAAATTAGGTTGGAAAAGCAACTCAGCCATGGAAGAGGCTCGCTTTCAAGTAGCCCAATTGATAGGAGCACGACCAACAGAAATAACCTTCACAAGCGGTGCTACGGAAGCTATTAATCTGGCCTTACTTGGGCTGGCCAGGTCCGCCGATCATAAACGAAGACACATCATTACTCAAAAAACAGAACACTCTGCAGTTCTGAAATGTATAGAAGTTTTAGAGAAAAAAGGGTTCAGGGTTACTCGGTTGGATGTAGATTCAGTTGGACGAATTAATTTAGAGGAGTTAAATGCCGCTATAAATGAGGAGACATTAGTAGTTGCCATTATGTTAGCCAATAATGAGATCGGAACGGTACAAGCTATTAAAGAAATAGGAGCAAAATGTAGAACTTGGGGTGCCAAATTTTTCTGTGACCTAACTCAGGGTCTTGGATGGCATTCGATTAGTGTGGATGAAATGAACATCGATTTGGCAGCCATGTCCTCTCATAAAATATATGGTCCAAGAGGAGTTGGAGCCTTGTTTTGCAGGCGCAAATTTTCCAAAACAGAAATCCAGCCTATTCTTTTTGGTGGAGGACAGGAAAAAGGCATTCGTCCTGGTACAGCTAACATCCCAGGAATCGTCGGTTTTGGAAAAGCCTGCCAAATCCAAAAGGACAATGGCTCTTCTATCGCTAAAAAGACAGGAGAATTGAGAGATCACTTACAAAAGCAATTATTTGATGGCATTGAAGGAGTCAAATTGAATGGCTGTCCAGTCAACAGGCATCCTGGCAACCTCAATATTGCCATTCCAGGCATCAGAGGTGAAGAGCTTTTAGGCAGGCTTCCTAACATCATGTTTTCAACAGGTTCAGCTTGTACCAGTGGTTCAGCCAAACCATCCTACGTAATTCAATCTTTAGGAGTAGAAGAATGGGTGCTCAAAAGCTCTCTTCGTTTTGGAATCAGTAAATTCAATACCCCATCAGAAATTGACTACGTTGCTGCACAAATCATCCAACAAGTAAACCAAATCCAAAGTCGTAAACCAACAACTGCACTAATTTAAAATATAAAGAACAGTAAAACCCGTGTTAATCCGTGTCAAATAAAATCTCTATTGGTTACTCTATAGAATAATACTTAAATACAGGATATTCCACTGACTGCCGATCAAGTCCATTATTTTCAAAATATGAATCAAAGAAATTCCAGGTAACCAAGCCATCGTCAGACTCTGGCTCCAGCATATAAAAAATTAAATTGGTTAATGGCTGGGCCATATCAACCCAATAATCTCCTGCATTAAAGGTGCGGGTTTGGCTTTGATATTTTCCATGAGCAGTGGCCATAACATGTCCTTCAAACGGTCGTCGGGCTTTAAAAAGGCTATCTACCACAAACACTTCACCTACTGCAGTTTTTGATTCTTGCAACTGGGTCACCTCTACCCCATGTTTTTTTAGATGATTGACAATGGCCTCCATTGATTGAGGTAAAAAATAACCTCTAGGCAAGGTAGCACTCACTGTGGCTTCAAATTTGGAATAGTTATCTACATTAGGAACCTCTATGATCTGCCCAGTACGAAGCATTCTCTGATTACCTTCTTCATCAGTAGATGCTATATAATCATAAGTTCTATAATTGGCTATCTTTTTATCTAAAGGAACCTTTTTAAAGCGAACCCCTTTGCTTATTTCCCCGGCATTTTTAATCACATTCTTAATGGCATTAGCTTCTGCTTTAGCATTGATGGCTGCCATTTTTCTACCATATTTATGGGTATATTCCAGTATTTCAGCTACAAAAGCATAGGTACCGATTATTCTTTCATAAAAACGATCGTGGGCGAAAGCCTCACTAAGGATACCCACTTTATTTCTCAGGCCCATCTGATTGACGATATATCTTGGGTGATGATTATAAGTAATGATGGATTTTGGGGGCCAGCCATTTCTGGTTGAATGATAGCCATATGGGCCTAGTTTGACATTGTATTTGGCATCTGCTGCTTTAACAATAGCCGGAAACATTTTATCCCAGGTAAAATCATAGGGTGCTTTTTCACCAGCATAATGATAACTGGGTGCATAGGTTACCCCATATCCATGCCAGGTGCCATTGGTAGTGTGCAGGTCAACCAGCATTTCAGGATCCCATTTCAAAAGAACATTTTGGATTAAACCCTGCGTTTCCAGGGCTTCCATTTTGATGCCATCTCTATTCAAATCCCAACCCTGACTATTGGCACGTATTCCCACTTCGACAGGGCTATCTTCCTGAGAGCGTCTTCTTCCTTTTTTCATTTTATCATTGGAGTCCGTATTGTAAATGGGAGCAAAAAGAATAATCTGATTATCTAAAAGATATTTTTTATCGCCCAGCAAAATATCTCTCATAAGCATCTGTACTACCTCTTTTCCTTCCACTTCCCCAGCGTGGATATTACCTTGAATATACATAACCGGCTTGCCAGAAGCTACCGCCTCTTGAGGGTTTGTTATTTTAGGATTAGCCAAAACGACCACAGGAATCTGTTTGCCTTCTTTGCTGGTCCCCATATATTCCAAATGCACCAAAGGAGATTTTTTCTGCACCGCCTCAATAAATGTCATAACTTCAGCATAGGTGGAAGTTTTTTGGTAATTGGTTTTTTCAGGAACAGTAACTAGGTCGCCACTCCAGGCTTTAGTTTGAGCAATGGCTTGTACAGAAAGAAAAAATGCAAAAAGGGTGATGTATGCCTTCATGGTAGTTGGTATTGATGAATGTAGATAACCTTTTTGGTAAAAGGACTAAAGTAGAATGTAAAAGGACATAAAGCCATACTTAATATAAAAGAGAACTTAGAATTTACTATAATCTTAAAATCTTTCTACTTTCTACTTTTTGCTTTTTACTATACTTATTACACAAATAAAAATAGAAATATCCATTTATTTTTAATTCCCGGCATCTAAGTACCTTGATAATCTACCTTTAAAGGAATTTACCATTTGAAACTGAAGTTTCTGTCTATATTTTAATTTAAAAGCATCCTCTTCCTCAGCCTCAAATTTCATATCTTGTTTGTACCTTTAGTTTGCTACTATACCTAAAATCCTCTCTAAAGATCATTCATAAATCGATATATATGTACCCTGTTGTAGAGGATAAAATGTCCAGTTTTATTAAGGTATATTTTAGAGTCGCTATGATCATTGGGTTAGGGCTAGCCGTATTCATTCCTGGAATATTAGCAGGGCAAAGTAGGTTACCTGAGGCAGACTCCATTCAGATTTACACTTTGGGTAATCAAGCCTTTTCTCTTCGTAATGCTAATCCTGATAGTGCCCTATTATTGGCTAATCAGGCACTTGAGCAATCCAGAAAACATCAGCATTTGCCTAGCCAGGTTAGTCTTTGGCGAATAAAAGGTTTGGTTTTTTATGGCCTGGAACAATTCTCGGAAGCCTTACAGAACTTTGAAGTAGCCTACACTTTGGCAGATTCCTCTGGATTTCGTCCAGAAGTGGTCTTAAATAGTATTGGGAATGTATATTTTACCCAGCAAGATTATCCGCGAGCCATAGCTACTTATGAGCAGGTTTATGAGATAGCCGAAGCGAAAAATAATAAACAGGGCCAGTATGATGCCATCAATAATATTGGAAGTTGCTATTCCAATTCTGGTCAGGCGGACCGTGCTATCGAGTATTATGAAAAAGCTATGGTAATCCAACAAGACCTGGATCTTAAAGACTCAGAGTTGACCACCATTCATAATCTTGGATATGCTTATAGTCGTAAAAATGATCTTGATAAAGCGCTGGAATATTATCAAAAGGGACAAATCCTGGCCGAGGAGTTGGATGACCTGAAATGGCAGGCTACTTTTTTTGAAGTGATTGGCATCACCTATATGGATAAAAGCTTTTTTGTTCAAAGCATCGATGCCTACCAAAATGCACTAAAAATCCGAGAAACCTTAGAGGATACGAGAGGTGTGGCTAATGACCTATACTTTATGGGAAGTGTATATCAGAAAAACGAAGATTATGAGACGGGGCTTATCTATTTAGAACGTGCTAGCAATATAGCTCGGAAGAATGGGTTTGAAAGAATTTTAGCCAATTGTCTAAACCTTATCGGCAAACATTATTTACTTACTCAACAAGCTCGTAAGGCCATCGATTTTTTACATCAATCTAACCGGCTCTATGAAAAATTACTAGTAGAGGAAACCATCTTCCCTTCCTTACTCAATTTAGGAAAATGTTTTGAACAATTAGAGCAATTGGATTCTGCAAAATTCTATTTAAACCAAGCCTATCGAAAGGCTACGGTGCTGAAGAATACTGCAATAATAGCATCTGCTTTGACCAGTATGGGTAATATAGCAAAGAAACAAAATGATTTATCTCTAGCGCTTAGGTATTATCAATCGGCGGTAGAGGCTGCTCGAAAAGGAGGCCATCGAAAGCTGGAAGCTGATGCGGCTCTTCAATTATTCTTAGGCTTAGAAAGTCAAAAACGAATAGTGGAAGCTTTCCCCTATCTAAAACGCTATAATGAATTGAGAGATTCCATCTTTAGTGAAGAAAACACCCGGGAAATTACTCAAATGGCCGCCCAATACGAGTTCGAAAAGGAAAAACAAGATATTGTTTTCCAAAATGAACGGGAAAAATTAGCCCTGGATAACAAAATCGCGCGGCAACGAAACTTTCAAATCACCATGGCCATTGTCTTTGTGGTTGTTTTAGGCCTACTCTTCCTATTCTTTCGAGTTCAACGTTTACAACGGAATGCCAAGCTAGAACAGGCTCGTTTAAATGCGGAAATAAATGAACAGAAACTAAAGTTCGAACAAAAAGAAAAGGAACGCCTCCAAGAAATGGATACCTTTAAGTCTCAGTTCTTCACCAATATTTCGCATGAATTTCGTACTCCACTAACCATTATTGCGGGTATGGCAGATCAAATAGAACAGAAACCTGATCTTTGGCTCCATAAAGGAGTAGGTATGATCCGCCAAAGTGCCAATAACCTAAGCCAACTCGTTGAACAAATCCTGGAGTTGAGGCAATTGGAAACCAACACCCTTAATTTAAATCTGGTTAATGGAGATATTGTACCTTACCTAAAATACATTTCCAGTCCTTATCAAAACCATCTTGAAAACAAAAACTTAAGCTTTCAGTTTTCGGCCACCTCTTCTTCGATTCTTATGGATTTTGATCCTGAAAAACTGTTGCGGGTGGTCTCCAACCTATTATCCAATGCCCTTAAATTCACTACTGAAGGAGGGAGCGTTTCTATTAATGTCAGTCAGCAAGAGAATCAATTGTCAATTAAGGTAGAAGACACGGGCATCGGCATTAAACCGGATCAACTTCAACACGTTTTTGATCGTTTTTATCAAATAAAAAGCTCGGATGACCCTAATCCCTCGGGCAATGGAATTGGACTGGCTTTGAGTAAAGAATTAGTAGAGCTAATGGGAGGCGAGATTTCGGTCGAAAGTGAACCAAGCAAAGGAAGTACCTTTTCTATCCTTTTACCCATTACTCAAAATGCAAAAACTGGCAGTGAAGTGTGGCTTCCCAGCGAGGAGCTTTTAATGTCCAATATGCCCTTGACTAGTGTAGCCAATAGTTTTCCTCATCAGGAACTGATTGAGTCCGAAAAACCTCAATTATTGATTGTAGAAGATAATCCAGATATGGTACAATTATTAATGGCCGGGCTGGAAGATCGGTATCAAATACAGATCGCACGGGATGGCCAGGAAGGAATTGAAATGGCCTTAGAGACAGTTCCTGACCTGATTGTCAGCGATGTGATGATGCCACGAAAAGATGGTTTGGAATTGTGTGCTGTTCTCAAAAAGGAAGAACAAACCAGCCATATTCCGATTATTTTATTGACTGCAAAAGCAGATGTCGAGTCCAGATTGACCGGTCTAGATCAAGGGGCAGATGCTTACATTGCCAAACCCTTTGATGCCAGGGAACTGGATATCCGACTGGAAAAACTTTTGGCCTTACGAAAGACCCTACAACAGAAGTATAGTAGTTTGGAACCTATTGAGCATATTACGACTGTTGAGGATGCATTCATACAAAAGCTGCGAACTACCATTGAAGAAAAAATGAGTGATGAAAATTTCAGTATTCCTGAACTCTGCCAATCTATGATCATGAGTCGGACCCAATTATATCGCAAAGTCAAATCACTTACCAATAGATCTATAGCCAGTTATATACGATCTGTTCGCTTACACAAAGCCAGGGAACTACTTACACAAAGTGAGTTTAATGTAAGTCAGGTTGCCATGGAAGTAGGGTTTAATGATCGTGCTTATTTTTCTCGGGCCTTTGTAAAAGAATTTGGTATTGCTCCTAAGGAGGTTAAAGTAAAGTGATAAGCGTTCTTCCTGCCTATATTAGACTGCATAAAGAAGTTTTATTTAGCCGCTGATAAACACTGATTTTCTCTGTTAAACTGTTTTGTTGTAAACATTGTGGATCAGCTTAATCAGCGTTCATCAGTGGCAATATATTTTTTCCCTTCATTTCATTCCAGGCTTAGCAATTTTTAGCTAAAAATTCCATCCAGGCCTATTTTTTCCACAAAAAAGACATAACATAATTTACCACAAACAACTGATAAACAAATATTTATATCCATTAAACACAAACTCCCTAGCCCTGTCGAAAAAGTCCACATTTTTGGTCAATAAGTCCACACTTTCCAGGTAGATCTCCTGCATTTTTGTCTCACAAACATTGAAAATTAAGGTCTTGAATTCTACTCAAGCTTTCAATTTTCAAGCAATAACAAACAATCCATTTTTAACTAGTTTTTATTTAAATCAAAAAATCATGAACAATCTACATTCTAGAATTACTTTTCTTTTTTGCCTTTTTTTAAGCTTTTCTTATTCTATACTTGCCCAAACAGTACCAGAACTCGAAACAAGTGGTCAAGAAACACACACGCTTAATTTTACAGGTGATGTTCAAGATTTTATTATTCCAGAAAGTCAAAGTAATACCATTAGATTTTATTTGCGTGGAGGAGATGGAGGTAGGGTACGACTGGGAGACTGTGAATCAGCGGGTGGAGATGGTGCAGAAGTTCAAGCTGACATTTTAATCGGCGAGGGTAGCAACAAATTACCTGTTGGCACCAAAATCCGATTTATCGTTGGAGAAAATGGTGTGTCTGACAATACAGATGTACAATTTGCTTATGGAGCTGGTGGTGGTGGCGGTGGATCAGCCCTCTTAGCCTTTATAGATGGCCAGTGGGAGATCATTGCTGTTGCTGGTGGTGGTGGCGGTGCTTACCAGGGAGCTGCAGGATTTTGTACAGATAGCCAAAATGGAGAAGGAGGCCGAGATGGGGTTTCCGGAGGAAGTGGAAAAGGGGAATATGGGGGAGCAGCTGGGGTTAATGGGAATGGTGGCGGCGGTGGCGGTGCTATTGTTAATGGCGACCTATCCGGTGGTGGCGGTGGTGCTTTTTCTAATGGTAGAGGAAATGCCTCTAGAGAAGGAAAAGCGGGGTATCCAAGTGGAGGAAACGGGGGTACTCTTGGTTTGAATTCTGCTGGCAATAATGGCGGCTGGGGATTTGGTGGCGGTGGTGCCGGAGAAGAAGCTGGTGGTGGTGGCGGCGGATATTCAGGTGGTGGTGGTGGTGGTGTAGCCAATAATGGCGGCGGCGGTGGAAGCTATGTCAATCCTAAATACGCTTTCAAATCAAGTATTACAGCAGGTGGAAGTCTTAATCCGACTTATTCAGGATTAGCCGAATATATCATGGTTAGTACTTGTAGCGTAGAGTTCACTGGCACCCAACAATACTTTGATTATGAATATATCGAGACTATATGCAATGAAACAGATAAAGGCGCCATTCAAATGTTATTTAATATTATTGATGGTAATCGCTCTATTGATCCATGTGCACTTGAACTTGAATGGCGAATTTTCCCCAATAATGACTATACCTATCTTGGAAATGGTAATTGGTCTAATGTAGGCGTAGGACTGCATTTAGTAGAAGTCTATAATACCAGAATAAATGCAGTAGTGGCCAGTACCGAAATTCAGGTACGTCCACAAAATAATCGCCCAGAGGCCAAATGTAAAGATGTAACTGTCACCATGGGAGGTTCCTTCATAACCGTAGAAGATAATGTCCTTGATAATGGCTCTACTCCAAGCATATGTGATGAATCCATTTCATTTTCTTTATCTAAAAAAACCTTTAGCTGTTTTGATATTGGAGACAATACCGTAGAAATGACTGTCATCGGTAGTAACGGATACTCTTCCACTTGTGAGGCTACCCTGACCATCAGGCCCTTCTTTGCAGGCTTTGTTTCTTGTAGAGAAGATTTTGAAGTTGATCTGGCCGGAAGAGAAAGTGTAAGCCTCAGTCAAGCCGATATAGAGACAGATCTTATCAAGTCTAATTGTGCTCAGACGGAGGAATTTTTCGGGCCTGAGAAGCTTACCTGTTCAGATTTTAGCAGGCAAAGGGTCTTTAGAATTGAACTGCAGCGTCAGGATGGAACCGTTGCTTCTAGTTGTGTTACCAAGGTAACCGTCGTGGATTCTAGTCGACCTACTGCACGCTGTAAAGAGGAAGTTACGGTGACATTAGATGATAAGGGCCAGGCTAGCCTCGAGGGTAAAGAGCTAGACAATGGCAGTGAGTTCAACAGCAATTGTATAGACTTAGGCTACTTCGACTTAAGCCAAAGTGAATTTGACTGTTCCCATATTGGCGATAATGTGATTACCCTAACCGTAACCAATGGATACAATAACACCAGCACTTGTACCTCGAATGTGAAAGTGCAACAGCTGGTGGATAATCCGCCAAATGCCGTCTGCGAGGACCTAACTCTTGATTTGGACATCAATAAAACAGCTACCCTAAGTGCAGATATGATGGCTGGTGCTTCTACAGATGATTGCAGCATAAGCAATATCTCCATCGAAATTGGTTTACAGCAGTATGATTGTAGTCATGTAGGGCAATCTTTTCAAATCGATATTAAAGTGGAAGATAATGCTGCCAATGCGAGTACCTGCTCCGCTATGGTCAGCATTGCTGACCCCAATACTTATTGCAATGCAGCGCCTATTGCCGTTTGTCAGGATATCACCGTTTCTTTGGATGCATCTTGTAGTGTGAGTATTACTCCTGCTCAGGTAAACGACGGTTCTTTTGATCCGGATGGAGATCAGCTTTTCTTCAGCCTGGATGAAAGTACCTTTACCAAAGGTGTTCATTCAGTCGTGCTGACCGTAAGTGATGGATCAACATCTGCTCAATGCCCTGCCAAGGTAACCGCATTAGATGTTACTAAGCCAGTGCCTGATGTAGCTTCCTTGCCTACCATTACTGCAGAATGTTTCGCTACCGTTGATCCTCCCACAGCCACGGATGCTTGCGATGGAACGATCACTGGTATCACCATCGATCCAACCAGCTTCTCTGAACAAGGCACTTACACCATTCAATGGGTCTTTGATGATGCTAGTTTAAATACAGCAGTCCAAACCCAAACCGTCATCATTAAGGATGTAACTAAACCTGTGCCCGATGTAACTTCTTTGCCAATAATATCCGCAGAGTGTTCTGCAACTGTTAGTGCAAAGCCTACTGCTACCGATAACTGCAAAGGAAGTATTGAGGGAACTACTTCTGATCCCCTGACTTATTCCACTCAAGGAACTCATTTTATCATCTGGTCTTTTGATGATGGTAATGGCAATGTCGAAACGCAAACGCAAACCGTCATCATTAAAGATGTAACTAAACCTGTGCCCGATGTAGCTTCATTGCCTACTATCACCGTGGAATGTTCAACTATCCTAAGCATTCCTACTGCAACAGATAATTGTAAAGGCACCATCAATGGTACAACTAATGACCTGACCAATATTTCTGAGCAAGGTACCTACGATATTACCTGGACCTATGATGATGGCAATGGAAATGTAGAAACACAAACTCAAACCGTCATTATTAAAGATGTGTCTAAGCCGGTTCCCGATCTAACTTCTTTACCTACGCTGACCAGTCAATGTGCTGTAAACGTTTCTCAGGCCCCTACAGCCACTGATAATTGCGCAGGTACTATAATAGGCACTACCAATGATCCTCTATCCTACAGCTCCCAGGGAACTCACCTCATCACCTGGACTTTCGATGATGGCAATGGAAATATCGAAACCCAAACGCAAACCGTGATCATTAAGGATGTCACAGCTCCAGTGCCAGATGTAGCTACTTTACCCACTATTATCGGAAACTGTGAAGCGGGTCTTGAGCCTCCTTTTGCTACCGATAATTGTGCAGGGCAGGTTATTGGCTCTACTTCTGATCCACTTTATTTCGACCAAGTTGGGACTTATACCGTTACCTGGGTTTTTGATGACGGAAACGGGAATACCTCCTCACAAGTTCAAACCATTGTCGTTAAGGATGACATCGCTCCTGTTCCTGATCGGGAGAGGCTTCCTACTATTAGAAGACAATGTTCGGCTACAGTGACTACTATTCCAACGGCTACTGATCGTTGCGGTGGAACCATTCAGGGGACGACCTCTGATCCTTTGACTTATAATACTCAAGGTGTTCACATCATCACTTGGACCTACGATGATGGAAAAGGAAATGTTGTCACTCAAACA
>JANQPA010000102.1 GCA_028285545.1 Saprospiraceae bacterium
ATTTAGAAAACATTTGGCCACTGATAAACGCTGATTAAGCTGATCCTCACTGTTTACTACACGATAAATAACAGCGAAAATCAGTTAGACCAGTGTACATCGGCGGCTAATTATAACTAATCAATGCACAGCTTTACCGGCAGTTGGGGAAATAAGTAGGGATATATAGTCTATTATGTTAATGAATTTCCACAACTGAACAAGTTAAACCATAATTCGCTGGATATTTCAAATAGATAATACCTTGATAAGACAATTTATCTCCACATATCTCAATTTGTCTCCTTGACTGCAGAAGGCAGTTATTTACCTCTGTTTTGAGATCACTTTTTGTGAATAATTATAGAAAATTCGAGAGGACCCATGTTTTCCACAGTGATTATTAAGAAGTAATTACATTAGTTAGGTCTAATTTTCGATTTCTAAGATCTAACCCTCCTTCCATAATAGATTTAAGATTAGTTAAATAAAAAATCCAGCCTTTAGAGTCTCCAACATAGTGCTTGAAGGTAGCTTCTTGGGTATTTGGTAAATCCTTTTCTATTAATTCGATGATAGTCTCTCCTGACTCTTCATAAAAAGAAACACTAACTGGGCATTCTAAAGAAAATGTAAAACTGAATAAATTGCGATTATTAGCTTCTAAAACTGTTCCTTTTTCAACTACACTATCGGGGTATCCATGCCAATACCATTCATAGGTGTCTCCGGGTTGAATGAGGTCATGCTTATCACGCAAATTTCCATCTTTGTCTCTAAAGACAGCATTTCTCAAAAACCAGGATTCTAAACCATTCGGGGTAGCCCATTTTGCATAAGCATTCTGAATATCTGTATTTACGTTTACTCTCAGTTTGAATTGACTCCAATCCATTTTTTCCATTTCAGGTTTTTTAGTTTAATAAAATAGGGAAGAAGTTAAGCTTTACTTTTTCCTTGACATATACAATTACAAATGTATGGGGTCAATTACTTCCAAATTTCTTGAAAATTGAGTTTTTTATTTTTTGCGGTATTGGGAAGGAGTATAGCCTGTTTTTTGCTTAAATAATCCACTAAATGAGGAGATGCTTTCATAGCCCACCTTATGACAGATTTCGGCAATGCTAAGATCAGCCCCCTCCAATAAGGATTTTGCCTTTTGGATTCTTAGATTAATAAGCAGCTGATGAGGTGTAATTCCAAAGGCCTTTTTAAATAAGCGCAGAAAATGCTCGCTATTTAACATGGCAATATTAGCAAGCTGCTCAATCTGGATTGGATGGTAATAATGCTGCTCTAACCATCCTCTGGCCATTGAAAGCCGTTTATAAAGGTCTACTCTTGTAGTTCTTTTGACAACGGGTATTTTTCTGGAAGTTCTTATGGCGTTTAAATTCTCAGAGATGATATCTTCTAAGATAGAACGCACCAGCATATCTGTTTTGAGGTGATGAAAAGAAGCACAGCTTCCACCTAGATCTATTAGCAAATTAAAGTGGTTTTTTAGACTGGCATTCATAAAATGGATGTGTTCTATCAGAGTGAAGTCCTGAGGCTCCAATTCCTGATGAAATAAACTTTGGGATAATAGGGCAGAAAGTTTTGAATCAAAATATAATAAACTTAGAAAAGTTCCTTCCTCAATAATATCAAAAGACAACCTACTGCCTCTGTTAACAACACAAAAAGCATTTTCGTCCAAGCATATTTTTTCATCATTAACAAAAAAATGCCCTTTGCCTTTTATGATTGCAACGACACCAAGGCCAGTATAATGCTCTGGAAAATGTGCCGGTTTGTCAAATTTTTTAATAAACAGGCAATGATCTTCAAAAGAAGGAATACCTCCTTGAGGGTGAAATTGTTCTCGACTTTGAAGTTGAAGTAATTTCATGTGGATTTATTTAAGACATGTCTTTTTCCCAAAATAATGAATTTAAGCCCTATCCAAAATTTTTTGTAAACACTGAAAAGTTTATCAAAAAAATAAAAATGCGATCCTCTTTTAAATCAGCTTACCTATAAAAATACTCACTTCAGCCTCTTTGAACACCCGCTTACCAAATTATACTGTTTTACCCCTTCTTGATCTTCTAATTTTATAAAAAACATTCGATGATATTATGAAAAAGCAATTACTTTTAATGATGTTACTATTGGGTTCTGTAACCCTGGGATTTTCACAATCCGAAAAATTTGCTTCTGAGATGAAGGAAGCACTGTACATTCACGATACAACTTCTAGCCTGGATGGGGAAGTACAAGCCTTAAAGGCTTTTCAAAAATTAGTAAAAAAATACCCAAATGAATGGCTCCCAGGATATTGGACGGCCTATTTATGTACACAGATAGCTCGCTTGGAGGCTAGAGTGGATAACTTCCCCAAAGATCTAAATGCCAAACAGTTAATGAAAGATTCCAAGAAATACTATGATCTAGCCGTTAAGGCTAAAGGAGAAATGAACGATATAGAAAAATCAGATTTTCTGATGTTGGAAGGGTTTATTTATGGCTTTTATGAAAATTTAGTAGCTGAGAATGAAGATGAGCGTAATGAGTTCAAGAGTATTCGTCAGGCAAAATATCGAGAAGCCATATCCTATAATCCTCGCAATCCCTTAATGTATGTTTTGCAGGGAATTTCTCTTTCTCAAAGAGGTGAATACCAAAGCGTGCTGGCAGGTATTGGATTATTGGATTATGCAGAACAAATATTTAATAAAGCAGAAAATAGAGCCTTAACCACCTATTGGAATAAGGACTTCGTTAAATTCTGGCGTGCCAGAGCAGAGGCCAGACTTAAAGGAATGTTAGAGGATGAAGCGGATAAAGGATAGTTTCTGTATATTAACTATGTGTCATCTTTGATTTTTGGGAAAAATATTTGTTGGCGGCTTCATGTCGCCAGCGAATGAAATAAAAATAGAGGCGACTCATTTTAATATCATTAAAGCAGACCATCTGATTCATATGGCATTTCTTAAGCGCACTTCCGGTAAAATACTGATCATCGTTTTTTTGTGGATATTGTTTCTGGCAATTGATTTGCTTAAAAAAAACAACCTGGATGTCTCTAGCTCCTATTTTTGGTATTATTATTTGGGAGGATTTGGCTTATGGATTCTGCTAACTTTCCTGTTGATCTATTTATTCAATTGGTCTTCCAGGTTTATTTTGTGGAAAAGAATTCTATTCTTAATCCTTTTGGGAATTGTTATTGGGAGTTTTAAAGTTTACATCAACCGGCTGGGATATTACGGAATAATGCGTATAGTTGATGATACCTTCCAGTCAACTTCCTGGATAAATGCTTTTAAATCCTTCGGCCGAACCTTTTTTTATATGGAGGCCATTATCATATGTTGGGTAATTCTGATTATCCTATATCTGGTTGAAATCTCTAATAAATATAAAAATAAAAGTCTTGAGGCTGCCCAATTGGAATCAGAATTAGCAAACGCTAAACTCCAGGCATTGAGGATGCAAATTCACCCACATTTTCTGTTTAATGCACACAATGCAATTGCCACTCTTCTGAGAAGCCAGCAAAATAAACAGGCCTTGGAAATGTTATTGAAGTTAAGTGAATTGCTTCGGGTATCCATGAATAATTTTACAGATCAATTTGTTTCGCTGAAAGAAGAAATAAACTTTATTAATAATTACCTGGAAATTGAAAAGGTACGTTTTGAAGATACTCTAAAAGTAAATCATCAGATTGAAGAAAAGGTCTTGAGTGCTAAAGTACCTGTTTTTATTTTACAGCCTCTTGTAGAAAATGCGATTAAACATGGGGTGAGTAAAAACCTGGGAGAGTCCCTAATTGCCTTAGAAATCTTTAGAAAGAAAGAGGAATTAATCCTAAGGGTTTTTAATACCAGTGAAATGACAAATTTACCCGACTCCGGATCTAATAATGGCATAGGCTTAAGCAACCTGAGAAACAGATTGAGCACTTTATTCGGTACCAAGGCCACTTTAAAATTATATCAACGACTGGAAGGGGTAGAAGCCAGCCTCTCCATTCCATATGAAGAATCATGAAAGCACTAATTATTGATGATGAAAAAAAGGCTAGGGAGGGTATTAAACTACTTTTAAAAAATGACCGGGAAATTGACATTTTGGGCGAAGCCAAAAATGGGAAGGAGGCCATTGATAAAATTAGAATCTATCAACCTGACCTGATATTTTTGGATATACAAATGCCCGGTATAAATGGCTTTGATGTACTGGGAAGCCTGGAGGAAAAAGAATGGCCTATTGTTATTTTTGTAACGGCCTATGACCAATATGCGCTTAAGGCTTTTGAAGTACAGGCCCTAGATTATTTGTTAAAACCTCTGGATGCTGACCGATTTTATAAAGCTTTATTGTATGCAAAAAGTTATCACAAGAATTTATCCAACCGGACCTTAGAAGAAAAGCTAAGAAAATTACTGCTGGATTACCAAAAAGATAATAAAGAGAATTGGATCGGTACCTCCAAACAGGAATCCCAAACCCAACTGATCATTAAATCTTCCGGCAAAGTGTTTTTTTTGCAGATCGACGATATTTACTGGATTGAAGCCCTCGACTCCTACGTCAAAATTCATCAGAAAAATAGATTTCATGTGGTGAAGTCCTCCTTAAAATCACTGGAAAATCGATTGTCCCACTCCCTGACTAGAATTCATCGGTCGCATTTGGTGAACTTTAACAAGGTTGAATTATTGGAACCTTATTTTAATGGAGACTTTTACCTGGTTTTAAACAATGGAGCTAAAATAAAAGGGAGTAGAAATTTTAAAAAAAACTTACCTAAAATAATCTAAATTATGACCATCTTAAAGAGTGTTTTTGTAGTCCTGCTTAGCGCAGTGACCCTAACAGCTTTTTCTCAAAATGTAAAAAATGCAGTAGCTAAAAAATTTGGATCACTACCTTATTTGATTAGCACTCCTGATAATTATTCAAAAGAAAAATCTTATCCTACGATCATCTTCCTGCACGGCGCAGATCGATCCAATACCAAACATCATCCTTCAAAATATGCCGCCAGAGCTGGAATAGACTTTCCATTTATTGTCATCGCTCCCTCTTGTACGGGCGGATGTTCCTGGTCCAGGGTAGATCTGGAAGGACTGCTTAAGGAAGCTTCCTCCGAATTTTCTATAGACCCCAAAAGAGTTTACTTAACGGGATATAGTATGGGTGGAGCAGGAACCTGGGCCAATCTGAAAAAAATTCATAAATATCTGGCAGCTGCTGCCCCTCTAGCTCCTGCTGGAGGTACTACCAAAGACCTGTGTAAGGTTAAAGACCTTCCTTTAAGAGTGTATCATGGCACGGCTGATTATGGCTATAATAATAGCCAAAAAATGATTGAAACACTTAAAGAATGCGGTTCCAAAAATGCAAAATTAATGGCCTTGGAAGGCAAAGGACATGGTATATGGCCAGGGATCTTCTCGGAGGCCGAATTTTATCAATGGCTGTTAAAACAAAAGAGAGAATAGTCAGATTTTATTCAAATTGAAACAATAATCCACATTTTTGACACAATAGTGGACGCCCTCTTTTCAATTTAAGCACAAATTTGTTTTAACAAAACTAATCAGCATTATGAGAGGGCGTAAAACATTTTTTATTCTTGGAATTGTTTGTGCTATTCAATCCATCAATGCACAAGTAGTTCTGGAGCATGATAATGACTCCTTTTTAGGAGTGTTTTATAATTGTGAAAATAAAGAGTACGTCGATTTTGGAGGAACTTTAAGCCTTATTTCCAATGGAAAAAGCAACTATGAAATTTTAATCCAAGGGCTTGGAATAGGTAGAGATAGTGAAGTAGTATATGAAGTATTCCAGTCTGAAGATTTAACCATAAATGGCAGTCATACTGTATTGATGGCTCCTATAGAGTTAGAATCCCAAAAAAAGGGAATCTCATCCTTATCTATTAAACTGATGGCTTATTGTAAAATCTCTCCGGAAGGAAAATTGATCATTAATTTTTTGAGAGTTGGTAAGCAATTAGATTGCCAGGATCCTGAATTTTTAAATAGGTAATTATGAATTGGATTTTGCTCTTTCTTTTTGCACAGATTTTTCCTTCAAAATATTTATTGGAAGAAAAAAAGAATACGGATCACATTTTTCAGGTCTCTACACTGGATGCTTTGAAGGAAGGGCAGTACGATGGTCAGGTAACTTTTAAAGACTTAAGCCACTACGGAGATTTCGGCCTGGGAACATTTGATCATTTAGATGGAGAAATGGTTGCTCTTGATGGCCAATTTTTTCAGATTAAAGCTGATGGGAAAGCTTATCCAGCAAAAATGAAAGAAAATACTCCCTTTGCCGAAGTTACCCATTTTGAAGCTGATTATTATGAGAAAATAACCCAGCAATTAAATTTTCAAGAACTTCTAACACATATAAAAACCATACTTCCCGATACATTAAGTTACTTTGGCCTTAAAATCCAGGGAAAGTTTAATCATATCCAAACAAGGAGTGTTTTTCCTCAACAAAAACCCTATCCACCGCTTTCTGAAGCCATTGCCAATCAGGTGACCTTTAACCTGGAAAATATCCAAGGTACAATGGTAGGATATTATATGCCTGATGAAGCGGAAGGAATCGGAGCTCCAGGCTTTCATTTCCACTTTATTTCAGAAGATAGAACCACCGGTGGACATGTTTTGAATCTAGCCGCAAGCCAGCTAAATGTTTCCATTGATTTTTCGAAAAAATTAAAATTGTTGAGAGGAAAAAAATAGACTAAAAGACGAGAATAAACACCCTGCCTTTTTTCCTATTATATTTTTAGATCTTTTCTATTACACTCAATGAAATTTACCTACATTTGAGTGAAATCTTTATCATATATGTCATCTTACCCTTCGTTTTACCCTAATTGATATAATTTTCATTTATAACCTCTTTTATATCTATCAACTATGAAAAGCTACAACTTATTCATCGCATTGTTGATTTCTGCACTAGGCGTTTCTAATTGTTTGTATGGACAAACAACCTACACTTTTACAGGAAGTGGAAACTGGAGTAATGATTCGAATTGGGATTCAAATATTGAACCTCCAGCCACTCTTACTGCAGGAGATGAAATAATTATTAATGGATCAGGAACCTGTGATCTTAACATTAACTATACCCTGGCAGCAGGCGCTAATTTGATAATTAAAGCCGGTAAAAAACTCGATGTGGACATTACCGGCGTTGGATTATTCCAGGTCGAGGGTACGCTTTCTATTGAAGCTACCGGCGAATTTGTCTGCAAGGAAAACACTACCATTGCTTCTGGAGGGAAAGTAGAAAATGAAGGAACCTTTAATCATAACACACGAATTTTTACCAATAATGGAGAGTTAAAGAGTTCAAATGTATTATCTATAAGTGGCTCTTCTCCTACTAATTCCGGGACTATTTCCAATTCAGCTACCTTTAATACCGGAAGCATTACAAATAATAGTGGAGGCATAATCACTAATGAGGGTAATGTCAATATTAGTTCAAACATCGTAAATGATGGTACCTTTACGAATGAAAATGGCGGCATGATTACGAATACCGCATCTACATTAACCAATAACGGTACTTTCAATAATAACTTTGGCGCCACTTTTAATAATAATCGATTGATTAATAACTCTGGAACAGGAACCTTCAATAATGCTGGAACCTTGAATCATGGCAACAGTGATGGCGATTTGTTCACCAATGACGGCAATTTTGTAAATGCTGGTGCTTTTAATATTACCCAGGATGGAGGGAGCAAACTGGTTAACAATGGAACCTTCACCAATAATGGCACCCTTACTCGGAATAGTGGCCCCACCATTAGCAATAATGGAATAATAGAAGGAACAGGAACCATCACTATGACTAGTTTTACCAATGGAGCATCAGGAACCATTGCACCTGGTAATTCGATCGGAACCCTCAACATCAATGCTAACTTTATCAATAATGGCACCTTAGATATTGAAGTTGATGCTGCCTCTTCTGATCAATTATGCATTTCTGGAAATGCAACCATCAATGGAACCATAAACCTCATTTTCATTTTTGTACCTAATCTTGATCCGACAGAATATGTGTATACTGCCATTAGCTGTGCTTCTGGCTATAGTGGTAGCCCTTCCATTACGCTATCACCTGCACATACTCCCTCTGCTATGTTCCCTACCTATTCAAACGGAGTAATTACTATAAGATTGGTTGTCTTGCCTATTGAATTAAGTTCTTTTAGTGGGCAACAAGTTGAAAAGGGAATTAAATTATCCTGGACCACAGAAGCAGAATTGAACAATAATTATTTGTTGATTGAGCGTAGTTTCGACGGGGTAAATTTCCAGAAGATAGGTAGAGTTTCTGGAAATGGAACGACTATTACACCTCAGGAATATAACTTTATGGATGAAAACCCAGGTATAGGACTTAATTATTACAGGCTTCACCAATTTGATTTTGATGGCTCTAGTGAATATCATCCGATAATTGTAGTACCCTATGACCTAGATTCGGATTTAACTCTCCAGGCTTTCCCCAATCCTGTAAAAGAGGAATTAGAAATTCAGTGGTCTACCCTAAAAGAAGCAAATGCCAAGCTTAGATTGTTAAATTTAAATGGTGAAACCCTTCAGGCATTTAATCTTCCTGCTGGAAGTGGGACAAATATCTTGCCTGTAAAAGATCTAGCTCCTGGTATATATATTTTGCAAATCAGACAACAAGGAAAGGTTCAGTCTGTGAAATTTGTGAAAAAATAAGTCTAAGAACTTAACTGAACATAAGCCCGCGCCGCGGGCTTATGTTCAGTTAAGTTCTTAGTTCTTTAAAGTTTAAGAGTAAAAGGGAATATTCAATCTTTTCAACCTGAGGTAGCTGAAAATAAGTTCAATTGTTTTTTTAAAAGATTCATGTAATGTCCAATAATTTCTTCTTTGGATTTATCTGGTAAGTCCACCAAATTCAATAGTTGAATTTTTATCAGCCTTGTATGAGGCGCAAAAAAAATCAGGTAAACTTCCTCCTGAAGCTTTTGATGGAGCCTATTTAATTACTCATTATCGGGATGAATACGATGTACTGGATATCCCCAAATTTGTAAAAAAGGTAATTATGCCCATTACTGTCTGGATTGGTAAGATATTGGGCAAATATGGACATTTCGAAAGAACATAAATTTAATGAAATATGAGCCAGCTCGAAATTGTGAATACTTGGAAATAACCTTAATGTAGCCAAAATAGAGGGAAATATTTTGAAATAAGCCCGCCTGAGGCGGACGAAATAAGGTAGAAATAATTTGTTTTTAGAATTAGGACAATATATTTCTATCTTATTTCTACTTTATCTCGCACTTTTTAGGCCAAGGGCCTAAAAAGTGCTTATTTCCCTAAAATTGGGGATGACTTTTATTTTACTTTTCTTTAATAATTAAACCACTACTCAAATCACCCATTCCATTCATAGTTTCTTTAAGATGCCCTTCTTTCAAAGCATCAAATTTCTCCAAAATGTTTCCTAGGTTTTCATGCAGCATCTCATAAACATCCATGAAGGAATCTGCCGGACGAAAATCGCTTATGGCTCCACTAGTCCCCAGGTAAGATAATTTACTGGCAATTTTGGTAGGGTAGCGTACAAAATCTTGCCCCTTTCCAGTATATTGAATCTGAATAAGCTCTTGCTCCAGGTCTCGGATAGAATTATGCATGGAATCAACGGCCTGTATAAGAGTTTTATCTTTTTGTGTAGAAGCAAGCATGGCCTTCATATCTAATAATTGCCTTCTCATCCTTTCCATCTCATTTATAGCGCCTGCACATCTGTTCATGTCCTCATATACTTTAGTCAAAAATTCTTGTTGAGCCATAATATCACTCATATTTCCCTCTGAATGAGGATCTTTAAGGACTTTTAAGGCTTGACTTTGACTTTCTTCTCCAACTTTTAAATGAACTTGATAATCCCCTGGTGGTAAAAGGATCGATAATTGAGGAGCAGGAGTTACAATAGCTGGACGAGTACGATCCTTGTCCAATGGCATCCAATCGGCATACCTGGGTTTGGTTCGCATCACAATTTTTTCGGTCGTCTCTCCTCTTAAATCCCAAAAAACACGATTGATGCCAGGTCTAGGTTTTTGTTGTAAAGTTCGTACTGTATCGCCAGAAGCATTTGTAATGCTGATAGAAACTTTTTTATCAGCATCTACCTCTTTCAACCAATAGTTTAAGGAAGCTCCATAAGAAGGGTTTTGACCTGTAGAGGCTTCCGGGAAAAATTGCATATTCATCGTCACTGGTTGGAAGCGATAGGCATCTCTGGGTTTGAATAAATGAGCGCTTTTCTCTGCCACAGTGGCTTCAAATTGTTGCAAAGGAGTAATATCATCAAGTATCCAAATCCCTCGACCATAAGTACCTAACACCAAATCATTATAATGCTCTGGAATATCAATCCAATAATAAGGTGCCGGAGGCAGATTGCTCATCAGAGATTGCCAGTTAGCTCCATCATCAAAGGAAACATATAATTCACTCTCAGTACCCAGATATAAAAGCCCTTGCCGAACAGGATCTTCTCTTACACATCGAGTATAATTGAGATTATTCTCAGTAATCCCATTGGTAATCTTTGTCCATGACTGCCCATAATCCTCCGTTTTATAAACAAAGGCCTCGAAATTCCCTACCTGGTGAAATTCAATGGTCAAATAGGCTTTTCCTGCATCCCATTTAGAGGCATCAATGTTTCTAACCACCCCATACTCTGGAAGGTTAGGGATATTTTTGGTGACATCCGTCCAATTTGCTCCTCCGTCCCGGCTTATATGAACTAAACCATCATTGGTCCCAACCCACAGTAAGCCTTTCTCTACTGGTGATTCATCAAAGGCATAAATAACATTAAAAAACTCAACATTGATGTTATCCCCGGTCAGACCTCCCGAATATCCTTGTTTACTTTTGTCATTAAGGGTTAGGTCTGGACTGACAATTTCCCAACTTTGACCACCATTGGTGGTGCGATGAACAAACTGACTGGTTACATAGACCGTATTATTATCATGTGGAGAAATTAATAGTGGGAAAGTCCATTGGAAGCGATATTTTACTCCATCGGCTGGTGTACCATTAGAATTTTCTGGCCAGACGTCTACTTGCCTGAATTGATTGGTTTTCTCATTATAACGAGTTACAATCCCACCAATGGGGCCTAAACCGGAAGCACTTGACCAAATGATATCGGGATTGCTTGGATCAGGAGTAGCGAAACCGCTTTCTCCCCCTCCAATGTCCCTCCACATACCTGAATGAATCATCCCAGGCCCAAATATTCCTCCAACTCTACTGTTACTTGGACCCTTCATAGAAGGACCATCCTGGCGATTCGTAAGTACATTATATGGAATATTGTTATCTGTAGTAACATGATATAATTGGGCAACAGGAAGGAAATTGCGTAGCCAAGATTTACCTCTATTTTGAGAAATGGAGACACCCCCATCTCCAACCACAACCATTCGATTGCCATTGGTTGGATCTATCCACATTTCGTGATGATCCCAATTGGGGCCAGATAATGGAGAAGCTGGAGAGGCAATACTTTTGCCTCCATCAATACTGGTTGAAAAACCAGCAGCGATAAAGTAAACTTCATGAGGATTATCTGGTGAAGCCGCACACCGAGTATAATAGGCTTGCCTTCCCCCCAAATCTCTGTCCGAGTTAATCAATCTAAATGTCTTCCCATTATCATCTGAACGCCATAGTTCTCCAGATTCTGTGGGTTCTCCTTCCCCTTCATAAGGAGCACCATCGCCAGTTTCTATTAGGGCATAAACGCGGTCAGGTTTGGCGGGTGTCATGGCCAATGCGATTTTTCCAATGGGACCTTTAGGTAAGCCATTACCTTCCAGTTTTTTCCAGGTCTCGCCACCATCTTTCGACATATGAATGGCACTTCCAGGACCACCACTTGTTCTTTTCCAGGTTTTTAGATCTAATTGCCAGGTACCAGCAAAAAGTATTTTAGGATTATCAGGGTCCATTACCAGGTCAGAGGCGCCAGTGTTTTCGTCTACAAAAAGAATGTGATTCCAGGTTTTTCCGCCATCAGTAGTTTTAAAAACACCTCTCTCTTTTTGAGGAGAATAAGAGTGTCCCATTGCTGTTACATAAACAATGTCTTCATTATTGGGATGGACCAAGACCCTACTTATCCTCCCAGTATTTTCCAGGCCAATATTGGTCCAAGTCTCGCCGCCATCTGTAGATTTATAAATACCATTGCCAATGGAGACATTTGAGCGGATGAAACTTTCGCCTGTTCCGACATATACTACCTGAGGATTGGAAGGAGCAATGGCAATAGATCCAATGGAATGTACATTTTGTTTATCAAAAACGGGTTTCCAATTTAATCCTCCATCTACTGTTTTCCAAACTCCTCCACTCGCAGCTCCCACAATATAGGTCAATGGGTCTCCTGCTACTCCAGAGACGGAGTTAAGTCGATTACCGATAGGTCCAATATGTCGATACTTCATTTGGTCTATGGCACCTTTTTCTAATGTTTGGGCAGGTAATTGAAAAGCAAAAATTAACAGAAATAAAAATAGGATTGGTTTTTTCATACTAAGTTCTTTTTGTTTGATGAGCCTGTCCGGATAGTAAGATTACACGAATCTTAAGACCGATAATGGCAGATAGAAGTAATTATGGTGGTTTAGTTTGGTCCAGCTAAAAGAATGGATTATTAGCTAGTAAGGGAAAGTTAATATTTTTTTGAGAGTTGTTAGAGTCTTATTAGTTTCGGATCTAGAGTTCGATGTCTCTTATGATAAAAAAGAGTAAATCTCTTAATTCTAAATAAGTACCTAGTAAGGCTGTTTTGCAACAATACAGCACTCATTTGCAACAATAGCTGAGACTTGCTTCCTCTAAACACTACATCTTTGTATCAGGTCATTAAAACTTAATAAAAGATAACGTGTCATGAAAGCAAATTTTTTGTTCTCCTCAAAAACTCGGGCTCATTCCAAAACAGATGCTTATCCTAATACGATTCGCCCTTCCTCAGAATTAACATTTGCTAAAAACCTGCCCTTTCATAAAAAGAATGGTACCGTTCTTTATACTCCTCAATACTCCTGCTTTCCTAAAACAGTAGAGGAATTGGTTGGTATTTTGCGCCTGGCTCAGAATAAGAGAAAAAAAATTAGTGTCGTTACTCAAGGATATGCCAGTACAAAAATGGCACCTGTGGCAGACATCCTGGTATATCTGACCGAACTACAAAAAATGAATATTGAAAGGAGAAGCAGAAAACCGGTTCTAACCGTAGATATGGGAACCACCATTCATGCTGTTGAAAGAGTTTTAGCTTCTTCAGGATATGAATTAGCCATAAAATCCAATTTTGAAAAGATTGCATCAAGGGACAAATTAACAACAAGCCTGCATGAATGGATCTTAAATAATAAGACTGCATATAACCTGGTTTCCTGGGTAGAAAAAGTAGACATTAATGGACGTGTACAGCGCTTTGAGAATCGTAGTCAAATTATGCAAGAGCTAAGTCAAAGAAACTTTAAAGCAGGCATTAGCTTTCGAATGGGACTAAAAATTAAATAAGCCCAAAACCAAACAAACGCTCTTAATTGGTCGGTTTCCGGACGATTATGACCAATCTTAGATAAAAACTGTTTCCCTTAGACCTTTTGGGTGGTAAACTGAAAGAAGATATATTTCTCTCATTTTATCATCCAAAATTTTTTTTATGAAAAACATTTTTATCCTAATCAGTATTTCCCTACTTCCTGTTTTAACTTTTGCACAAGTACGCTCCTCTCAAGAAATTCTTGAAAAATCCATTCAATACCACGACCCAGAAGGACAGTGGCCTCTATTCAAAGAAAGACTGTTTTTTAAGGCAGATTTAGCTGATAAATCCGAAATCTTCACTGAAATTGAAATTGATAACCGAAGGGGTTATTTTAAATTCAAACAGGAAGAAGCCAATACAGAAATTGGTATCCTCCAGGATTCCTGTTTCATTATTTCAGGGGATTCAGATTGTAATGCTATTAAGAAAACTCGCAATTACTGGATTTATTTGTGGGGCTTACCCATGAAGTTAAAAGATCCAGGTACTAATGTTGATACAGAAGTTCAGGAAAGAAAACTAAAAGAATTTGACTGTTATGTTATTCGAGTTCCTTATGTAAAGGACACCTGGTATTTCTACATCGATAAATCCAACTTTGCCCTTAGGGCCTATGAGTTTTTTGTGGATGAAGAAAAAAGAATAGGCGAACGAATTTATCTCGAAGGAGAGTTTAGTATTGACAAAATGAGAATACCTCAATCAAGAAGTTGGTATTATACTCATGAGGACAAAAGGTTTTTAGCCACTGATCAACTTCTTAAAAACGAAAAACTTTAAATCCCGGATTAGAACATCCCATTAAACAATCTGTTTTAGCATCCAAATGTTATAGGTTTTTGAACCTGAAACAACTTAAAATATATAATTCCTAAAAAAAAATTCAATTTTAGTTGTGTTAGACATGGCTAACTATTATTTTTGTTGTATCTAATAAATTGTTTTTGTTCACTAAAAGTTTGTATTATGTGGTTGATACTATTTATGGTGGGTGCAAAAAAGAATAAAAAATAAATTTATGTGGTTAGCCATTACGCCTGGGGCTACATTATTAATTGGCCTTTTAATTTTAGGAATTATCATTTGGGTTTTCTGGCCCAAAAAGGGCCTGCTGTCTCGTTGGACACGTTCATCTATGAATGCACAAAGGGTGTTATTAGAGGATGCCCTAAAATTTGTGTTTGACTGTGAGTACAAGAATATTCCGTGTGGTCTCAACAGTATAGCAGGAAATTTAAATATCTCTACAGATAAGGCCGCCAAACTTTTGGACAGACTAAGAACAATGGGGCTTATCCAAATGGATGATCGAGCTTTTGAACTAACCGACACAGGGCGATCTTATGCTCTTCGGATCATTCGGGTTCATCGCATTTGGGAGCGATACTTAGCTGATGAAACCGGTGTAGGACAGATGGAATGGCATGGTGAAGCGGATTATAAAGAGCACAGAATGTCAATTGAAGCTGCCGATGAGTTGGCAGCTCAAATGGGCAATCCTGTGTTTGATCCACATGGTGATCCTATTCCTTCTGCTAAAGGAGAAATACCCGATCACAAAGGGCAATCCTTGGGTAGTTTGAAGGAGGGCAATATTGCTCGTATTGTACATATTGAGGACGAACCTAAAGCTATTTACCAGCAGCTGGTTGCTTTAGGACTTTATCCGGGAATGGAGGTTTATATTTTAGACATTACCGATGGAAAAATCACCTTTGCGGCTAATGGAGAGGAATGCATTTTAACCACACTTTTTGCTTCCAGTATTACTGTCGAATTGATGCCGGAAAAAGAGGAGCGCAGCCCCAAATATGAGGTCTTAACTTCTTTACCAATTGGCCATCAGGCCAAAATTATTGGAATTTCTCCTAATTGTCGGGGGCAGCAAAGGCGAAGGTTAATGGACCTTGGTATTGTTCCGGGCACTGTGATTTCCGCTGAAATGAAAAGTGCTTCCGGCGATCCTATAGGGTACAGAATTTTAGGCGCTACCATCGCCATTAGAAAAAACCAGGCTCAGTATATTTTTATTGATAAAATTGAAGAAAAAGTCCATGAAACAACAACATAATTGCGAAAATTGCCCCGTGCATCATAAGGAAAATCTGATCCGATTGGGAATAGCAATGGATCGGGTAGATTATGTTATTGCTTTGGCAGGGAATCCTAATACGGGGAAAAGTACCGTTTTTAATAATCTGACCGGACTTAGACAGCATACGGGTAACTGGCCTGGTAAGACCGTTACACGAGCAGAAGGGGGATATTCATTTGCTGACAAACGATATAAAGTAGTTGACCTTCCTGGTACCTATTCTTTACTGTCGACAAGTACTGATGAGGAAGTTGCCCGCAATTTTATTTTATTTGGCCGGCCAGATGTTACCGTGATTGTTGTGGATGCTACTCGCTTAGAGCGTAATCTTAATCTTGCTCTTCAAATCCTGGAAATTACTGACCGTGCCGTTTTGTGTTTGAATTTAATGGATGAAGCCAGGCGAAATCATATTGAAATTGATGAAAGGGCTCTGTCCAGAGAACTGGGGATTCCGGTAATTCCTACTGCTGCCAGACAAAAAGAAGGGATGCCTGAGTTAATAGCAGCCATTGAAGAAGTCGCTTCTGGAAAATTTGTTTGCAAACCCCATAAAATTAAAAGCAGATCTCTAAAACTGAACCATGCCATAAAATCACTTTCCATAAAATTGGAGCAGCAATTTCCTGGATTGCCCAACCTAAATTGGGTAGCTCTTCGCCTATTAGAAGGAGATCAGGCCATTATCGAAGCGGTTCGAACTGGTGAATTAGGTCAATTAAAACCGGCTGATTTTTCAATACCAGTTTAAATTCAGAATTAAAATGGATAATAAGGCAAAAAGCAATAAAGAGGATATTTTATCATTGGCCAACTCCCTGCGTTGGGATCTGGGAGTCAATTTTCATGATACCGTTATTGAATCGATTTATAATGATGCCTCAAAAATTGCCAACAAAACGGTTAGAATACAAGGGAAAAGACCTGCTTATAGCTTGGATCTAAAAATTGATAGAATTGTAACCAGCCCCTGGCTAGGTTTTCCAATCATGTTTTTGTTACTAGCGCTGGTCTTTTGGATCACTATTTCCGGAGCAAATGTACCCTCGGGCCTTTTGGCTTCTTTACTTGTGGATACCCTACATCCCATTTTAAAAGGTTTTGCAGCATCCATTGGAATGCCCTGGTGGTTAGATGGTGTTTTAATTGATGGAGCCTACTTGGCTATGGCCTGGGTTATCGCTGTGATGTTGCCACCAATGGCTATCTTTTTCCCCTTATTTACCCTTTTAGAAGACTTTGGCTATCTACCTAGGGTGGCCTTCAACATGGACAGTTTGTTTAGAAAGGTAGGGGCACACGGTAAGCAAGCTCTGACCTTAAGCATGGGATTTGGATGCAATGCAGCTGGAGTTATTGCAGCAAGGGTTATTGATAGTCCTCGTGAGCGATTAATTGCCATTATTACCAATAATTTTTCTTTGTGTAACGGTCGCTGGCCTACTCAAATATTGATTGCCACCATATTCATTGGCGGGGCTGTGCCTGCTCACTTGGCAGGGCTCGTTTCAGCTGGAGCGGTCGTGGGTATTGCTGTTTTAGGAATCGGTTTTAGCTTACTTGTTTCCTGGGGCTTAAGTAAATCTATATTAAGAGGAGAAGCTTCAGCTTTCAGCTTGGAATTACCTCCTTATCGACCACCTAGAATATTACAGACACTGTATACCTCTCTTATCGATCGCACCATATTTGTCTTATGGAGGGCCATCGTATTTGCCATTCCTGCAGGAATTTTGATTTGGCTGGTAGCCAATGTAAATATAGGAGGTATTAGTTTGGCCGAGCATTTTGTTCAGGGTACTGCTCCTTTTGCTGCCATATTTGGGCTGAACGGAGTCATTTTATTAGCCTATATAATTGCCATACCTGCAAATGAAATTGTGATTCCTACCATCTTAATGCTGACTGTTCTTACTGCTGGAACCACTGGTGTTGGCGAAGGAGCAGGAGTTATGTTCGAATTGGATTCGATAGGTGATACCGAAAATTTACTCAGAGCGGGGGGGTGGACTTTATTAACGGCTATTAACCTTATGCTGTTTAGTTTGCTACATAATCCCTGTTCTACAACGATATATACCATTTATAAAGAAACAAAGAGCTTGAAGTGGACTTTAGTGTCCACTTTTTTGCCTATCGCTTTAGGATTTATTGTTTGTTTCTTTACCACTCAATTGTGGATGATTTTGATGGCATAATCTTTTAAGGCCTAACTAAAAAAACATTATGTAAAGCGCATAAATAGTGAGTGCTATAGAAATAAACCATTCGAGTGAACCTGCAGGAATTTCCATTTTCAAAAGGGGGCTTCCATTTGATCGAAGGGCTCGTTGAAGTTTTCTGATCTTAGCATGATGTTTTTTGGCCATATGCTCCTGCAATTCAATGTAATCATAACATTCTGCAATTTGCCTTGAAAGATTGAGTTGCTCCGTTTCCAATTGCTGGATTTTGGAGCGATACATAATGATTTCCTGAGAATACTCTCGATTATTTTCAGAAAATTCAGGAAACTGCTGATCAAAAGAAGCGATGTTCTTTTCTTGAGAGTGAGTTTGGAGTTGATTGGTCATATGTATGTTTTTGGAATATTCTTGTTCAAAAATCTCACAGGGAGTAGTTCCTCCTTGGGAGTATTTATCATTTAATAATATCATAAAAAAGGTTGAAAGTGTTTGGAATAATATTCGATCAAATAGGATTCCAATGGTGAAGCATTAAAGTATAAACATACTATAGCTTCTGATTTAGGTGGTAAGTATTATTTTCACAAGAACAACCAAGACAAGCACAAAAATATATTATTTTTTTCAATGTTGAAAGCCCTTTTAGGATTTATTCGAAAAAAATAGCATATATGACCGGTTGAATTATAGTGAAATAGATATGAAATTTTTATATGTAAAAATAAAAATTAATCTGTTTTAGTTTGATTTTTAATAATGTACATAAAATTAAATTTTTAATTATCTCTTTCTTGCTTAGCCAATTCACCTAATATTTTTATTCCCTTTTCAATGTGTTGATCAAATGTTTGGCCAATGCTAATGCGTAAATATTGATGGAGATCTTTTTCAATTGAAAACAACTGGCCCGGAGCAAAATTAATCTTATGTTCTTGAGCTTTATTAAATAATTGCAGAGTATCGACTTCAGCATTTAACTCAATCCACAAAACGAAGCCTCCTTCTGGCCTTGAAATGATGGTGTCCTCCGGAAAATAGTGCTCAATGGCTTGCTGATAGGCTAATGATTGCATATGGAGTTGTTTTCGTAACCTTTTTAAATGTAAATCATAGCGCCCATTTTTTAAAAAATGAGCCAAAATCTCCTGACTCATTGTGGCCGTGGAAATGCTTAGACTTAATTTGGCTCTAAATACTTTGTCATAATATTTGCCTGGAGCAATCCAACCCACCCGATATCCAGGAGCCAAAGACTTAGAAAAAGAAGAGCAGTAAATGATCTCATTATTGCGGTCAAAACATTTTAAGGTGCGGCCTCTTTTTTTCCCAAAATAAAGCTCGCCATATATATCGTTTTCAATTAAAACGACCTCCTGGGTTTGAAGATATTTTGCAATCCGCTCTTTTTCATCATCAGGTATGCTGGCACCCAGCGGATTGGAAAAGTTAGTTACCAACATACAGGCTTTTGGTTGATGCTCTCGAATCGCTTTCTTTAAATGCTCAAGATTGACCCCATATTTAAAATCTGTTTCTACTTCTATTGGAATTCGCCCCAGGCTAAGGATAGCCTGGAAGACACCAAAATAAGTAGGTGATTCGATGAGTATCTTGTCTCCAACCTTTGTACAGGCATGGATGGCAAGATTGATGGCTTCCATACAACCAACAGTTATGATCAATTCTTCACTATTAAGTGGGGTTCCATTATGATTGGAAAAAACAGCAATTTGTTCTCTTAATTCTGGAATCCCTGCCACTGGACCATACTTAAGACAAGCATCACTCTTTTGTCTATTTACGTACAGAATGGACTGTTTTAATTTGGTGGTAGGAAGTAATTCCACCGATGGTGAATTCATGGCTAATGAAATATGTCCCTCCTTATCTTTATTTTTATAAACCATCTGGACTAATTCATCCATGCTTTCGGCTGTCTTTCGGCTTTCCAGCCTTTTTTGATCATTAAAATGGACGGTCTTCACAGGCATTCTGGCAAAATAACCAGATTTGGGTCGAGACTCCACATAGCCCATTCCTTGTAAGGTATTGATAGCATGATAAACCGTCATGAGACTAATCCCCTGCTGCTTGCTTAAGGTACGCAGACTGGGTAATTTCTCACCTGCTTTTAAATCTCCTCGCTCAATTAATTCCACCAATTGGTCAGTAAGTTGTTCGTGCTTAAACTTTTTCATCTGTTATAGTTGAAAATGGGAAATCTGTGTCTGTTATAATTTTAGTAAGTTAAAGAACTTTGACTTAAAATAAAATAGCTAATTATGAGCAACGCATTTCAGTACGATAAAGAAAAGATAGCAAGAGAGTTTTCTGTGTTCTTTGTTGACGCTTTTGTTACAGGTCCTGGAAGTGGAAATCCAGCAGGAGTTTGCATTTTAAAAAATCCTATTTCACAAATAGACATGCAGGCAGTGGCAAGAGAAAATGCTGTGCCTGTAACGGCTTTTTTACTTATTAGAGAAGACAAAACAATTCAGATTAGGTGGTTTACTCCTGTAGAGGAGATTCCTTTATGTGGCCATGCCACTTTAGCATCCGCCCATGTGCTTTTTAGTGAGTTCGGACATGGGCCGGATGCAATTACTTTTAGCTCTCGGCATCATGGAGACTTAACCGTTCGGAAAAAAGGAGCATTTATTGAACTTAATTTTCCTGCTTTATCGGCCAGAGAAATTCCCGTAAGCGACCAACACAGAGCACTCTTTTCTTCAGTATATCTGGCATTTAAAGCGGATAGACTAATTCTTTTGCTTAGAGATGAAGAAGAATTAAAAAATTATGTGCCAGATTTTGATCAAATTCGCCAACTTGACGAATATGCGGTTGGCGCTTCAGCGCTAAGCAATCATCCGGATTATGATATATGCTCTCGTTATTTTGCACCTCATCTTGGAGTGGATGAAGATCCGGTGTGTGGATCTTTGCATTGTTATCTGACTCCAATTTGGACTAAGCATTTAAACAAAGTAGAATTACATGCATATCATGCCAGCCCGCGTGGTGGTGCGATTAAATTAAAATTGGAAACAGATTCAGTACAATTGTCTGGTCAGGCTTTAACTAAGTTTCATATGGTAAAGTGACTAATACCCATAAGCGAAAGGGTCAGACCAAAGGCAAACAGTGCCAATCCTACTAAAATAGCTTTGTGAATTAAAAGCTTTGGAATGATGACCCATTGACTTTGATTGTCAGTATCCTCATATATTTTGCGCAGTTTTCTAATGGTCGCTTTAAGTTTACGTGTATTGTTGCTTTGAAAATCAAGGTAAGAATTGCATTCCAAAAGTTGTTTGTTCAGTTTTTGCTGTTCATTTTCAAGCTGTTGAACTCGGCCTTTATACCAACTGAGTGTTTTTGAAATTTCATGCTGATTTGAACTGGAAAAGGGTGTATGTCTTGATTGAAAATTCTGGGTCCGGGTAGTGTAATTTTTTGTAATCATGGTTTCACATATTGAAGGAATTTTAAAAATCATATTACAAAATATTTATATGCAAAATCCATGCCATACCTTTAAAATGTGCAAATGTGCAGATGTGCAAATGTGCAGATGTGTAGATGTGTAGATGTGCAAAAGAGTGAATTATCTGATGTTGTATAATTCTGCAATACTATAATAGTTATCTAAACTTGAATTCAAGATTAACCTATCCAAAATCATATTATCATATTATTGCAGTATCATAAAATCAAAAATTTGCACATCTACTCATCTACTCATCTACTCATTTGCCTATCTACAGGGCTAAGAAATTATAATGATTTAAAACCCATATAAAGGAAAGGGCAGCCAAACTGTAAATGGAATAATAGAGACGAAAAACCAAGCTGCCTTTACCTTTTTGCCAAAGAGAAATAGATAATATTAATAGGAGGATCGCATTAAAAAGCATAATCCAGTGGATAATGACCATAAGCGGTAAGAAGCTTGGGTTTCCGAAAAAGAGTTGTTCGGGGTTCTTAATTAGGGGTATAAAAAATGCAATAATATCGATCATTAATAAAGCAAGGAAGGAAAAGGCAAGCCAATGAAACCAACCGGATATAGATTCTTTTTTCTTTTTCCCAAAAACAAAAGAAAACAACCAAAACACAGGGAGCAGCAAATAGGAACAAATAATCAGTATCACAAAAGGGTAATCATCATTTAGGAATCGAGGTTGATTTATCCAGCTTACTTTTTTATAAGTATTGGGAATTTCAATGCCACCAATGACTATATTCCTGAATAAGTGATTTATCTTTCCTTTCTCATTTCTATCAAAAACTAAAAACTGACCAGGATTTTCCAAGTTTTCAAAAATATCCTTTTCAAATGCAGCATATTCCTGAAATTCTCCATTGTGGAAACATAAGATATTTCCATTTCTTGATTCATATAATTCAAAAGCACCTCTAAAAAGGTGAAACATTTTTTCAATTGAAGAATAGCTGGTGCGTTCATTGCTGTACACTCCGGTATACTCATTGATATTAACTTGAGCAGCTATTTCATTCTTTTGACTGGTGAGTGGAAAAAAGCGTTTTTTGAATTTTTCCATAAAGAGTTCTAAAAAATTATCTGTTTCTGTGTTCACAGAAATGAAAAACCCTGTTTTCTCTTCAGGAAACAAGAATAGCAAACTCAAAAAACCAGTAATATTGCCCGCTTTAGCAATTAGCCTATGACCATTAAAATTCTGAACTTCCAGCCCCAGGGTATATCCATTCAGTTTGGGGTGGTTCGTAAATTGTTGGTGGAAGAGCATTGTTTGAAGATCTTTATCCTTGTTAAGTATCTGGCCACTTAACAGAGCTTGCATAAAAATTGCCATATCTTTTCCGGTGGATAAAAGGCTTCCTGCTGGCAGGGGATTCTTGGGAAAAAGATGAACCTCTTTGAATTGATCTCTCCATTCATAGCCCTTGGCAAATTCCTTTTGATCTGAGTAGTTGTCTGGAAGAAAGTAACTGCTATTTTCCATTCCCAGAGGATTGAAAATGGAGTCTTGGATATATTCACTGAAGGATTTATTGGATTGTAATTCTACCAAATGACCAGCTAAAGCGTAGGAGTAGTTGGAATAATTGATAGTAAGTCCTGGAGGCTGAAAAAGAGGGGGTTGATTTTTCGGTAAATAATTAGCCAGAGGCTGAACGGCATCCTGGTTTTTTGCCATATACCCGGTTACTCGATCTTCAAATCCCGCACTATGCGTAAGAAGATGGAACAGCGTTACAGGTTCATGGAAAGGGCTTTTCAGCTTCCAATTTTTTAAATATTGATTTACATCTGTATTTAAATTTAAGGTTCCATTCTCAACTTGCTGTAATACAGCAATACTGGTCATTATTTTTCCAATGGAGCCTAGGTCAAATTTACTAAATGCTGGATTTACAGGTATTTTATTTTCAACATCACTATATCCATACCCCTTATTGACCCATATGCTATCCCTTGTAACAATGCTAAGGATGGCCCCTGGAATCATAGGTTCATTCACTCCTGTTTCTAACAGTGAATCACAAAAATCACTTATGGCTGGGAGATCCCACTGTCCTTTTAGGGAAAGGGCGAGAAATAAGGACAGGCCAATCATCAAATTTTTCATAATGCTCATTTAATAAAACAAATTAATGGCAATGAATTGATAAATGAAAATAGAGGATATGCCAATGCTGCCAGAATTATAATTCTGGAGAAAATGAAAGGCTTATTTGCGATATTCCTTTGGAGGTTTAGCTGTTAGTTTTTTGAAATTGTCATTAAAGGAAGATACACTGTTAAAACCGGCGAGTTCGGCAATTGCTTCAATGGTGAGGTGACTATATTCTGGTGCCTGCAATAAGCGCTTAGCTTCTTCAACTCGATAAGTATTGACAAGTTTGTTAAAGTTTAATTTCATTTTTTGGTTAATGGTCATTGAAACCAAATGCGAGGAACAGTCAATAGACTGCGCCAAGACTCTCAAATTTAATTTGGGATTTAAATAGACCTTTTCTTTTTCCAATACATTAAGAATTTTCTCCTCGCAAGAGGCCATAATGAGAAAAGAAGATTCCTGGATACCCGACTTAAGTTTGCCAGGAGCCATTAAATGAGCATATACTAAAAATATAGCTATACCACTTAATAGTATCGAATCAATAACACCACTTAATAAATCGAATTGGAAAAAATATCGATACAGATCCAACAAAAGTATTATTGTAAATAGACCTAAAATAACCCCCGCAGAGTATTGAACATTATTCAATTTAAACCTTTGGAAATTTTGAAAAAAGTACCGTGCAGCAAAAATAAGATAGATACTTTGCTGAATCCTCCTAAGGCCACCTATTACAACAGAATCATTGGATAAGGAAATATATAGATTTTGAACGTAGGCTATTTTTTCTTCAATTGGAGATAGATATAATGGGATAAAATAGAGGCCTACCAATAAGAAGGGGATAAGGTGTAAAAGATACTGTCTTTTCCAGCTTGATTTTGGATTAACTCTGGAATAAACGAAAAAATAGATAGCTGGCCCGATTACAAATACAAAAGGAGTATTAATTCTGATCAAATAAGGGGCGGTTAAAATGTGCTTGCTTATAAATAAAAGGCCGTAAAACAATTCTAAACAAACAAGAAAAAGAAGAGATAGAGTACTTAGATAATAAAGATATTTATAGTCCGATTGCCATAATACCTTTATCAACAAAAGGATTGAAAAACTTAACCCGATAACTATAAACAATGTGAATATAACCATTACTTCGTTTCAGAATTGGAATTCATTCCAAAAGCAAAAATAAGTAAGACTAATGTAAATTAAATATTCTCCTTCAGCGCCGCTGAAGGAGAATATTTAATTACTTAGGTAATTGGAACTCACATAATCTGTATCAAAAGATAAATTGCGTAAAAGATCAATCCTGAAATAATTAAATTATGGAAGGTAGATTTAGAAATGGACAGAGGTTTCTTTTTTGAAGAATCTGAGTTTAGTTCATTCCTATATTGATATAATCTAGTTTTAAGATTGTTGATGGTGCGGTTTTGAATCTCAATGTATTTTTGACAATCCCGAATTTCTTTGTTGAGCCTTCTTTTCTCTTTGCTGAGCTGCTTAAATCGTACTTCGTAGCATTTTAACAAGAGGGATAGTTCTGAATTTTGAGCAGACTGATTCACCGATTGATTGGTGAGAAAGGTTCCGTTTTGAGCTCTAGATACCGTTTTTTCTTTTTTGCCAAGAAGTATAATGGATTCAAGCCAGTCTAATTTTTGCTCATCAAGAGGAAGTTCTTCTGTTTTTCTTTTAAAGCCAGTAGTGATCATGGAAAATAATTTGTGTAATTTATTTAATCTTAAGTCAACAAGGGAATACATCCAAATACTGTGCCAACTTTAAACTTATTCCATTTTGAGAATATAAATACAAATTAGATCTCAATAAAAATTGAGTTGAGGTGGGATACAAATGATATACGGCAAGAAATAAAAAAAAGATTCACAACTCGCTGAAAATTAACATATTGTGATTTTTTTCAATTTATTTTTTATTTATATGTGTTGGTCGATACCATACAAGATTTATTCTAAATATTTTACTTTATCAAAAAAAGAGTGGCATCTCGAGACAGATGGAGACAGATGGAGACAGATGGAGACAAATGGAGACAAATCCCATTTTTTTCAGGTTTTCAATTATGATAAAAACAATATATCTCTATTTATTTCCCTGACTGCCGAAGGCAGTTATTTGTCTCCAACTATCTCTAATTTTACTACTTCTTCCAATCTATAGGCGGTGGACCATCAGGAACGATGCCTTTATATACATAATCACCTTTTCTTTCCTTAAACTCTTCTTTTACTTTTTGGCGGAGCTCGGCATCTTCAAAAAGATCTACCATGGTCATAGCAAGAGCTTTAGAAGCATAAGACATCCCTTTATGACCAATAGACATTCCCCCACAGGCGACCACTGCCCAGGAATGCCAGGGGGTACCCTTAGGAGCTGTGGTAGCTCCTAACCGAATGGTAGGAACTACAAAACTGACATCACCAACATCTGTAGAGCCGCCCATTGGATGCTCTTGGGTTTCTTCTAGCGGACTGATAATAGATTCAATGCCCACTTGCTCTTTGCCGGTGGCCTTCTGTATTTTTTTGGCAAAATCTTGCTCTTGATCTGTGTAAGATATAGGACCCAAGTATTCCAGGTTCTGCTGCATACGAGCACCGCCTGTTCGGTTAACTAAAATTTCATGGATTCCTGAAATAAGACTTATTTTATAATCTACATTCGCCATAATAGCTGCCCCTTCAGCCATTCGCTCTACATGTTTCCAAACGACTTCCATGCCTGCTCTTTTGGTGTCTCTCACTCTTACCCAAATTCGAGAGTAGTCAGGCACTACATTTACAACTTCGCCGGCGTTTTGAATATGATAATGAATTCTGACGGTAGGTCTAACATGTTCTCTGTAGAAGTTGATACCTGAGGTGTATAGCTCAAGGGCATCAGAAGCACTACGGCCATTCCAGGGATCGGAAGAGGCATGGGCGGCCTGCCCAAAAAATTCAACTTTAAAATCCACTAAAGCTAAGGAACTTTGTACATCAGCTTTGGTTTCTGCGGAGGGGTGCCAATCCATAACAATATCTACGTCATCAAACAAACCTGCACGGATCATCCATAATTTTCCGAAGAATTTTTCTTCTGCAGGTGTCCCATAGAATCTGACCGTTCCTTTTAAATCTCCTTTTTCAATAAGTTCTTTGATGGCGGTAGCTGCACCCAGTGACGCTGTTCCAAATAAATTATGGCCACAACCATGGCCAGGAGCCCCTTCATGCAGAGGATTTTTGGTAGGCACCGCTTTTTGAGATAGTCCTGGAAGCGCATCAAATTCTCCTAAAATTCCAATTATTGGAGAACCTGATCCATATTCTGCTACAAAAGCTGTTGGAATTTCTGCAACTCCCTTTTTTACCTTAAAACCATTGGCTTCCGCAAATTGTATTAGAGCTGCCGCAGATTTGGTTTCCAAAAATGCCTCTTCCGCATAAGACCAGATTTTATCACTTAATGTTGTAAGTTGATCATACTTACTGTCCAGGGATTGAATAACTGCCTGTTTATTTTTGCTGATTTTTGGCTTTTGCTGGGCATGAATAGAAAATACAAACCCTAAAACCATAAATAAAGAAAAGTAAAACTTCATATTCATCGATTTTTATGATTAGTAGAAACCTAAGTTGCAATGCAACTTAAAAGTAAAAAGTAGAATTTTTTTTACCTGTTAAGGAAACATTAGCTGTGACCGGCCACAGCTAATGTTTCCTTAATTCTGTGCTTACAAATTCAACCAATAGGTAGCCTTAAAGACCAGGGCTCTATTTTTAGGGCTTAGTGTTTCCGGAAAATAATTATCTGTATAGACCAGAAAGATATCCGAAACTGGCCGGAATCTCCATTGCAGGCGGGTGTTAATATTGATATTGTCGAATTGACTGTTATATTGAATAAAGGTAGTAAGAAAAACTGTCCTACTGAAAGTAAGATCAATCCTAGGACCTATCAAATAGATAATAGACTCTCCAAAATCTTCCTTTAATTTGATGTCACTAACTGTAAAATTCAAACCTATATTGGCGTATTGACGATATCTATAGGTAATTCTACCAGATAACCTTAAAAGGTCTCCATTAAAAAAGGCGCGCCTGGTTAATTGCAAGCGGTAGTTAAAGGCTTTGCGTTCATCATTTTGGTAGCTGAGGCCAATTCCTTTTTGAGAAAAATCTTCACCAGGCTGAAACAGCAAATCTGAGCTTCTTACAGGATTGAAAGTAGAAAATAACTTGACGTAATTATTAAGAAGTGATAAGCTGAACCTGGCGGTATTCTGAAAATGAATGTTCCATCTTAACTCCATGTCATAGTCGGTAAGCCCCCAGGTATTATTCCATAGCCAGTCATTACTAAAGGTAAATTGATGTCGATTGATCCATTTCGAATTAGGGTATATTGAAAACCCAATTTCTGGATTGACACGCTTAAAATCTCTACGCGGTACAAAACCTACTTTGGCATCGAAGCCTTCTCCGACAATCTGATGGGACCAGCTGGCCATAAATCTTAGGGTTCGGTAACTCAACCTGGTACCATGTGAAAAAGGGGATGAATCATTATTTCTTTTAAAAGTCTGATGATAATAAGCTTTGCCATTCCATTTTCCATCGGCGGAAGCCAGGTTGTAGTCCAGGCCCAGAAGTCGGTTGGTGCTTCCATCTTGCGGGGATTTTATATCTACTGGCTGTTCATCAAAATTGGCTTTATTAACCAGGATAGCGCTTATGTTTGATCGGGAAAAAAGCTGTCTTTGGACAGCAATAACGGAGTAGTTATAGCTGGGAAGGTTAATCTGCTTATCTCTGGCCGTTTGCATATTCATCAGCCCAATACGCCAGTTTTTATCTAAACGACCGCTTAATCTGGCCCCTAATAATATTCGATTTTGAACATTTTGACCAGTAGAGGAATCTATAGCGACGCCAATACGCCTGGAAAAGAAGGGCCTGGAATTTTGGAATCCAAAGCCGGCAAATAGGTCCGCATTTTCAAGAAAAAATTGTCTTCTTTCGGGAAAGAAAATTTCAAAACGATCCAGGTTGGTTTGTTGAGCATCTACTTCCACCTGTGAAAAATCAGGGTTAATGGTAAGGTCCAGGTTTAGGGATGGGGTAACCGCAATTTTGGCATCTCCTCCTGCATCCATTTGACCTTGCCAGCCTTCGTTTTCTAAATAATTTCGATTAACACCTCCTGCCGTATAGGGAATGAAGGATATGTTACTTCCTGGCTTGTTTACAGGCTTATCCCATTTTAACCTGCCTGTATAAGCCAGGTTTGACAAATGCAGAGGACGGGGCACTCTAGACCAAATGGCTCTTTCATTATATTTTGTGTCAATCCTGTAAAAATTGACTCCCCAGGTTGAGCTCCCTTCTTTAAAGCGGAGTGTCCTAAAAGGAATGGCTACTTCAGCAATCCAATAGTTTTTGTAGATTTTTGACTCACCATACCAAATATTGTCCCAACTCAAATCAAGATCCCTTCCTTCGGTGCCTCCATTTGAAATGAGTCCTTCCCTACGAACTCCGAAAGGGGTGATCCCAAAGAAAAAGCCATTGGTTTTATCTAAAAAAGGATCTAGTACAATTGAAAAACCATCGATGTTTCCACCCCGATAATCTCTTCTAAGAGAGACTGCCAGGTAATCACCAGGCAAAGAATCATAAACGATAATGGCAGCATAGATAAATTCATTATCATAAGCCATCATCACTTCAGACTCGCTTTTCGAGCGGGAGGTATCAAAAGGAAAGTACTGCCAAAATTCATCTGCTTTTTGAGCCTTTTGCCAAATGGCTTCGGATAGAACGCCATCCAAAACAATTTTTTCGCTGATGCCTTCGATGTTGATTTGCCTTCTGTCTGACTCATCCTGACCTATAGCGAAAATAGAGGATAAGGTTAGTAATAAAACGGAAAAACCAAATTTGCTTGGGTTCATTACAATAGCAGGTTTATTTAGGTTCGTCTTTTCTTTCTGTGCGTTTAATATCCAACAAAATGATCAGTTCCTTTTTACGCTCACTCCTTTTGATAGACCGTTCGGCTCTTTCTATATCAGCCATCAGCTTATCAACCCATTTTATGACTTCATTTCGAAGATGATTTAAATGTTTACTTAATTTTCCAAGACTATCATTTGCGCTGGAAGAGGAATAAAAAATACCATAGAATCGTTTTGTAAACAGCTCAAAGTGTCTAAAATCTTTCTGATAATCTATTTGGAGGGATACAGAAATGTCTTTCAATTCAATATTAAATTGCTGGAGATGACGACCTACAAAATTGCAGGCAGCCGTTAGTTTTTCAATAAACTTCTTTTTCTCTTCTTTAGAATATTGATCAATACCATACATATTGAGCTTGTCAACGTCATAAACTTTTTTAATATCGCTGATGATCTCATTTAGGGTCTTCTTACAGAGGTTTCCAAGTTGTAAGGCATCCTCCATTTCTTCAATTAGAGCCCTTTGGAAAAAAATATTTTGTTGCTCCTCTGCCAGATCTTTTTTGTACTGATCATTCTTTAAGTCTTCCGTATAATTTTTTTCTTTCTCTTTTAATAATTTTTTTAATTGATAGTCGATGTGTTGGAGCTTATCATTTTTTTCCTCAAGCACTTTCTTTTCAAAGAGCAATAGTTCTAGTTGTTGCTTTAAGTCATTTAGTTCTAGTATTTTAAGGTAGTATTGATGATTTTCACGTTCAATAAGGTCTTCTACTTCTTCTCTGTTTTGAAGAAGGAAATGCAGGAATTGATAGACACTTGAGTCGGCAATTTTTTGCCATCGATCCAATTTAGTACCTGCTTTTCGAAGATCCCCATCCAGCCAATCAATGCGTTCTTTTAATTTTTGGATACTAATATTGAGATGGATTAGATGTTTGCTGATCTTTTCCTTTTGTTTTATGTCATTATAAGCTTGAAGTATTTTATCATCCAAAGATTCACTCATGATAGCAACAATTGATCCACTAATTCTATCCTTTAATGTAAAAAGTAAAAGGTAGAAAATAGAAGGATTGGCCGGCTCAAATTTTAAATATATAGGAATAGGGGAAAAATATCTTTGATTCCTTGTTTTTACCCCACTTTTTCATGAAATCAAATCAATTCAAAAGTGCAAACAGCAGCTGCGCATAAACAATCTTGGTCACAATGGCGATCGGCATCATTAAGGTGAATCCTATATTCGGCAATTTATTTTGAGCCTTTCCTAATGCGAAATCAAGAATAGCGGGCTGATTGGCTACCATCCCAATCAGAATACTAAATGGAATCTTTAAGACCAGATAGCCAAAAAACAAAGTAGAAAGAGCGGTCAGAATACTAATAATGCCACCGGCAGCAAATAGTAAAGCACCACTTCCCTGGGATAAGGTCATAAAAAATTGATGCCCGGAATTAACTCCAATACCGGCTAATAATAGAATCAGTCCAATTTGACGCAATATTAGATTAGCACTATAGGGAAGGGACCAATTGATAGGACCGGTACGTCTTAAACCTCCCAGAATCAAGCCCACAATTACAGGTCCTCCAGCAAAACCCAACTTAAAACTTAGGCCACCTGGCAATTCAAAGGTGATCATTCCCAGCATTAAACCCAAAGCCATTCCCAACCCAAAGGAAAGAAGATTAATTCTACTCAGTTCTTCATAAGAGTTCCCAATAAATTTGGCAATACGGCCCATATCTGTTCGCAGGCCTACTACACGAACCCTATCACCTAGTTCAAGGATGGTTTTTGCGTTTGTCAGGTAATCTATATCTCCACGAGTGATGCGCGTAATTTTAGCCCCAAACTTTTCATCCAGATTTAAAGTGCTTAGCTGCTGGCCTGCAATTTTATTATTGGATACAAAAAACAGGTTTGTCTCATATTCTGTTTGATCAAATGACAATTTGTAAGGCAAAACCTTTCCCAGCAAAGAGGCAATGGTTTCGATTTCGTCTCGATCTCCGACAAAGGCAACTTTGTCCCCTATCTTAAAACGGGTATCCCAATTGGTCAAACGGACTTCTCCCTGACGCTCCAGACGACCAAAATTAACAGACCAATTATGTTTTTGTTTTAGATTGCGAATGGGGACATCTGCAAAATCCGGATTGCTAATTTCAATGGTAATGGAAGTAATATCTTGCCGTACGGGATATTGATGACGTAATTCTTTTTCTTCTTTTGAAAAATTAATTTTCAAGATTCTTCGGGCAAGAATAATGGCCAACATAGGCCCTAATACCCCCATCGGATAGGATAATGAATAGCCAATAACCCCCGATTCGCTGCTGGCTTTTTTTAATTCTGGTGCCAAGCCTGTATTACTAATTTGATCTAGTAGTCCTGCTAGTGCGGGTGTGTTTGTGGTACTTCCCGCAAATAATCCTGCTGCTGTTGCGGCATCCAGTTCAAACAACCAGTAAAGCAAAACAGTCACACTTGCTGAAAAAGTGAGCATAATGAATATGAAGATCAAATCTCTGGACCCTCTTTGGCGAAAAAGAGCAAAAAAACTAGGACCACTACTCAATCCTACAGTATAAACAAAGATGCTCAAGCCTATAAAAATGATCACTTCCGGAATTTGAAGGTCGGGGCTAAGGCTACCAAAAATAAGACCTACAAATAGTACAGCAGCTACTCCCAATCCGCTACCTCTAAATTGGATACTTCCTACGCCGTAACCTACTCCGGCCACTATGAACAAAAGCAAAATGGGATTTTCAATAAATGCTTCAACCATATCAAATTTCGGTTCATTTTCGGAAATGAGAAAGTAAAGGTAACCAATATAGTTTGCGACTAATAGATTTATAAAGACTATAAAAGGGCAAATGGAATTCTATGAACTAAGATTTGTGTTTTTAAAGTAACCATATTGAAATTGGGAAGTTTTTAATTCTAATTAAGTCGATTATATCATTTTGTCCTAATAATCACCCGATAATGACACGTATATTCACCTTTTTAGCCCTATTCCTGTTTGCATCAATGACTCATTGTCAAGTCGATTTAGATTCGAAAGAATGGCAGGAGGATCTTCGTTTTTTACAGAAAAATATTCACGAAAATTACAATTCTCTTTTCGTCAAAATCAGCGCCGAGGATTTTGACCAGGCAGTAGAAAAACTATACCAGGCAATACCAAAAATGGAAGACCACGAGGTTATTGTAGGAATCGCAGAACTGGTGGCTCTTTTTGGTTATGGTCACACCCAACTTAATTTGAACAATTGGGGAGGTTTGAATAAATCAGCCTTTAGTCAAATCCCTCTCAAGTTTTATCAATTTCATGATGGAGTTTACATACAAGGAATCCATAAGGATTATGAACAATTTTTAGGAGCTAAAATCATAAAAATTGGAGATAAAACCATTGATGAAGCCATTCAGGCGGTGTATCCTGTAGTTAGCGCAGAAAATGAGAGTTTTTTTAAAGCTTATGGCATTTATTATTTGGCCGTACCTGAAGTGTTACATGCCAAAGGAGTGATTAAGAATAAAGACCGAGTACCTGTAGTTATGGAAAAAGATGGGAAAACCTTAAAGTATGAATTTAATACCATTGATACTTATCGGTTTCCCGGGCGCTATACTTTTATTCAGCAGGAGGGAAATTGGCTGGATGCACGAGATCAGTCTAAAACTCCTCTTTGGCTAAAAAATTTAAACTTGATTTATTTTTATGAATACTTACCTGAATCCAAAACGGTATACATACGCCATAGTCAAATCCAAAACGATGCTAGCGAACCAATTGAAGCTTTTTATGCCCGAGTATTTGATTTTATTGAAAATAATGAAGTCGAAAAACTGGTGATTGATGTTCGTTTAAATGGTGGAGGAAATAACTTTTTAAACAAACCGATTATTACTGGCATTATTGAGACCCAAAAAATTAACCAGCGGGGAAAATTATTTGTCATTACCGGACGGAACACTTTTTCGGCCTGTCAAAATCTGGTTAATGAAATGGAAAATTATACCAATGCCCTTTTTGTAGGGGAACCCACTGCTGAAAATGTTAACTTCTTTGGAGATAATCGAAGCTTGAATCTACCCAATAGCCAATTACCAATCCGACTTTCATTTGCTTGGTGGCAAGACAAATATCCTTGGGATAATCGACAGTGGACCACTCCTCACATTGCAACAGACCTGACTTTTAAGGATTATGCCAATAATCACGATCCTGCTATGGCGGCCATCCTCAATTACAAAGATGAACCGCCTATAAAAGATCAATTAAGCGATCTGGCAGCAAAAGGAGATATTGACCAGGCAGTAGAAATGGTCAGCAAATATGTCAAAGACCCGAAATACAGATATAATAATGATATTGAATCTCAAATCAATACCTTCGGATATGAGTTGATTAATTTAGGTGATTATAAGCAGGCCATTCGCATATTTACCTTAAATACAAAGATATATCCTCAATCTGCCAATACCTGGGATAGCCTGGCGGAGTCCTATTGGAGGTCAGGAGATAAAGAGAATGCTATTAAGTACTATAATAAAGCCATTTCCATAGATCCGAAGGGAAGAACAGGCGATAATGCCAGAAGTATGATTCAGAGAATTCAAAATGGACAGTAGGAGGTGAATACAGATGAATTAGGCCCAAAGGCCTAATTCATCTGTATATATTATTTTTCCTTAATAAAGGCCTCGTTAAACAAGTAGGCCCTCCTCCTCCTTTATAGCTAATTTCAGAACCAGGATAAGTAATTACTCTGCAACCTCGCTGTTGAAGGGCCAGTTCGGTCTTAGGGTTGCCGGCCATCATAAGACATTTTCTGGGACCTAAAGCCAATACGTTACAAGCCATAGACTCGAACTCTTCTTCAGGAACTTCTATTAATTGAATCCCATTGCGATAAAGGTATTGTCTGAAAGGAATGGGCATCAGGGGAGAATAAACGACTGCCAGGTCATAATCAACAGGGCTAAAAATAGACATTAAGTGAAAGACATCAGAAGGGCCTTTATAATGAGGAAGTGGAACTACTACTACTTCAACCTCTAAAGGTTTTAGTAAGGCTTTCAATTGTGCGATTCCCTCTTCATTGGTTCGATAACTGTGACCTACTGCAAGGGTGTTTGGATTAATCCAGGCAACGTCTCCTCCTTCTATTGTCCCAGGTTCAGTGATTTCGCCGAGAATGGGAATATCCAATTTTTTTAATGTCTTTTTGAGAGCCTTGGGCTCAGTTTTGCGTTCCTCCTTGCCCATATTGCATAAAATCATTCCTTTATCGGTAGCAATTGCTGCATCTCTACAATAAATGGAATCCATTGAAACATCTTTTTCCTGAGAAAGATAATGGATCTTAATCCCTTCATTTTTCAGGATTTGTTCAAATTGTTCATATTCCTGATTAGCGATATCAAGGTGAGGAGCCTCTATATAATTCAAATCATCCCATTGCTGGTCGATGTTTTTTTGGTTGATAAAAGCCTTTTTAGCAGGCTTCAATAATACAGAGAGTAATTGTCCTGATTCCGATTGATGGGTCTTGGCTTGCATGTATGAACATTGAGTGGCTAATTAAAAACTACTATAAATCTAATGAAAAAGAATTTTAGTAAACCTTGATTATTTGACCATTTATCCATCCTTCCACACTTTTTACATAAGCATTGGTAACCTTCCACATAGGTATTGGATTATGACCAGGAAAGTAGGGGGCGTACTTTTCAACAGCATCTTCTACCAGGCCGGCTGCTACTACATTAATGCGCAGTCCTTTTTGAAGTTCCTGAGCTGCTGCCAAGACAAAGCTATGGAGCGCACCATTCACCATAGAGGGGCCTGCTGAGCCTTTAACAGGATCTTCCGCTAAGATACCAGTGGTAAGAGTAAAGGAGCCTTTCTCATTTAAATAATGCTGACCAATTCGGACCAGGTTGACCTGCCCCATCAATTTGCTGCGGATACCAATGTAATATTCTTCTTCGCTCATTTTCTCAAAATCTCCCCAATGGGCTTCCCCCGCAATACATACACAGGCATCCAAGTTTGAAATTTGTTGATACATGTTTTCGATAGATTCTGAGGAGGAAATATCTAGAGTAATATCTCCACTGTTTCTTCCGGCTATGATCACTTCATGTCTTTGGCTAATATTTTCAGCCACTTTTTTCCCGATGGTCCCATTACCACCAATGATGAGTACTTTCATATTTATTTTTTATAAAAAACATTTTTGTTCTCCTCGATAAGTTTTTACCGATTTAATAATCTTACCTTTTCTAATCAAATAAAGTTTATTAAATCGTTCACATAATTCTCCAGCCTTACTGTGGCGGAAAAAAATAGGATCTCCTAAATTTAGTTTTTCTGAACCAGTATAAAAAATGGGAGTCTGAACTTCTCCTGCCCCTTCATTAATATCCATTTTGGCACCTGGCAATAAATGAATTTTTGGCAACCTGAATTTATCCATTCCACCTGAAGAAAGATAGCCTCCTCCATGGCAGGTGAATACCCCTGGTTTAGCTTGCCTGACAATTTGAACGGCAAAGAAGGCAGCAGGGTTAAGCTGGAAATCTTCGTAATAATCAAATAGATGGGGGCTGTAAAATCCTGAGCCCACAGCAACTTCAGTAATATCTCGTTCTTTTTTTGTTTGCAATATGCTGCCGGTCCCACCCCCATTAACAAAAACTAAGGAATGTCCTTTATCTCTGATTTTTTGCACTGCCTCTGCCCTCCATTGATGTATCTTTGGCAAGGACCTTCTTTTTAGCAAGCGGATCAATGTACTTTTGACTTTTTGACTTTTTACTTGATCTCCAACCCCCGCAATTTGAGCCTCATAACCCATTAAACCTTCTAATTGTATATGTTTTGCCTGTTCTAAAGTATTTAAAAAAACTTCTAATTTTTCTATGTTAACCAGTGGGGAGCGCCATACTCCAAAATGGAGAGGGCCAAAGTCAACTGAAAGGTCAATATCAACACAAACCTTAAATTTAAAGCCAAATGTTTGCCCCAACCGCTCAAGTTGTTGGATATGTTGGGCATCATCAATCATTAGTACAATGTTTTTTTCATTTGAATTTGCAGTTCCAATTTTGATAAGAAGAGCCTCATCAACGATTGGATATCCCATTAGGATGTGATCCTCCGATTCTTCTGCCAACCACAAAGCTTCTTCACCATGATAGGTCATTAGGCCTGTATAATACTCCAGTTTGTTTTTGATATAATCTAATAAATAACGACAACGAACAGATTTGCTGGCTATGCGAATCGGTAGTCCTTGTGCCTGCTCCTGCAAAAGTTGAATGTTTTGATCCAAAAGATCCATATCTACCAATGCCAAGGGATAGGATTGTTCAGCAATAATATTTTTATAATAGGTGTAATTTGGTTGCATATCTACAAGTCGATTCTTATGAAAAATGGATCGTGCAAATTATCTTTTTTATTCTCCAAATAGAAAAGAGATAAATAGAGACAATGAGAGATAAATAGAGACAAATTGTCTAAATGATCTAATTAACTAATTTAAAAAACAATTTATCTCTACCTATTATCCATCTATCTCCAATTATCCCTCCATATTCATTGGATGATTTGAGATATTAATAAAATAAACTTTTCAAATAAGGAGAGATAAATATTTCATCCGGATCCTGTTCTTCCCTACACTTTAGAAAGGTGGTATACTTAGGGTAACGCTCCTGGAGATCCTTGGTATTTAAGGTGTGCAACTTCCCCCAATGGGGGCGTCCATCGAACGACTTGAAAATATCTTCCAATGCTTTAAAATAAGCTTTATAAGGTTTTTTGTAATAAACATGGCAGGCAATATAGGCTGAATTGCGGCCATAGGCGGGACTTAAATAGATATCGTCTTGTTTTACAAATCGATTTTCAATGGGAAAATGTACGGGAAATTTATTTTTTGAAATGCACTTGACTATTTCCTTCATTACCTCTTCATAAGCTTCCATTGGTACATTATACTCCATCTCATTAAATTTTACCAGGCGAGGAGTAGCATATACTTTATGACTTTGATATACTTTGCGGCTTCGACCAACCGCTTTGGCAGAAAAATCAGATACCCATTTATTTTTTTTAGGAAAATAATAGGCATACTCGCAGAGTAATTTGAAAGCCATATTTTCTAACACATATTCCTGGAAAAATGTAGATAACCCTACCTTGTCAGCCTTTCCGCTAGCCAAATTACTGGTTTTGGTCATAACATATTCTGTCATAGGAAACCAGTAAAATTCAAAATTGCGATTTTCCTGATTAATTTGTTGATAATGGTCTAAAACTTCGGATAACTTCCTTTTTTCATTAATCAATTCTAACTTATAAGCTGGTATACATTGCAAAGTAATTTCAGTTATTATTCCGAGGGCTCCGAGAGACAACTGAGCTGCCTTAAAAAGATCCGGGTTTTCTTCTTTAGAACAATCTACTAATTCTCCTAGTCCGTTTACGAATCGAATGGCTTTTACCTGGGTACTTATGGTTCCAAATTGGATCCCTGTACCATGTGTGCCCGTACTTATGGTTCCAGCAATGGATTGGCGGTCAATATCGCCCATGTTTTCCATAGCAAGTCCCTGCTCAAAAAGTAAGGACCCTAATAAATGGAGTTTTGTTCCTGCCTTTACCGTAGCTTGATCTTTTTCCTTGTCTACAGAAATTAAGCCCTGGTATTCATCCAGGCTGACAAGAATGTCTTCGGTTTTAGAAAGTGGTGTAAAGGAGTGTCCTGTTCCGATCATTCGGATTTTGCGATTTTCACGCTTGGCTTTTTGAACCAATTGTTGGATTGCCAATTCTGTTTCAGGGTAGGCAATACTTGAAGGTGTCCATTGAAGATTACCGGACCAGTTTTTCATTCCTAAACATAATCATTAGAATTATCAAAGAGGAGTATGTGACTCATATCCAGTCCAAGGTCATAAAAAGGAAGCAAATCTTCTATAGCTTTCACCTTGTTTTTTTCGTAAATGAGTAAATACTTTTTATGTCCTTCGATGGTAAGAGTAGGTTCACTAAGCATTAAATCTACCAGTTGAGGAGTCAGGAAAAAAGGGATATAATCGTCTTCTAATCCAGTCAATAAAAATGATTTGTCGAATTCCGGATACTCTAGACCAAGGTTGGTCTTGCGTGAAAAAAAGCGTGAAAAGAAGGAACCTTTCTTTTTGGGCTGAATTCTAAATTTGGGGAGTTTGAACAGTTCTGATTCAAGAATGATGCAGGTAGAACTCGTTTTTTTATAATCGTTTTGAAAGGTATAGTCAAAGAGAAAAATTTCGGCTTTTAAGGCCTTGCTGTCACGTTGCATCACATTGCGAACCTTTTTATTCCCTTTTCCTTTGAAAAATTTAAATGATTTTAGTTCATAATCCATTTTGGCAAATGGAATCCTCTTTTTGAATTCAAAACCATTCTTATCAGCAAATTGCATCATCTCCGATAGCCGCTCATTACCCAAAAGTGAATCTTTAAGATCTTCAAAAAGTTCACCTATTATTCCACCAACAGATTTAGGATTTTCCATTTATAAAAATTATTTAGCTTCCGAATGTGGCATTGCCGCATTCATAAGCCTTCTTATACTTACTTCCCTAAGTTACAATAGTCTAGACAAGCTTGAAAATTATTTCGACTATTAATTTTCTTTTTGAGAACTATAAGGGCAAGATCTATATGAATATTGGGATGATCTACTCGATCCAGGGATGTTGGTCATAACAAAATTGAAGTTTTTCCTGCAGCCACTGCCTTGAATTTTCCGATAATAGTGGATAGATCTTTTCAAAATCAAATTGATCTTTGGACCTTACATTTTTGGATTTATATAGGAGTTGAATTTCAGGCCTTAAGATTTTCAGGCTCTCTTTTTGCCAAATAATATGGTGAATAGGCATTCTAATCCTGTCATCCCTCTTATAAACCCAGTAATCATCAAGAATGTCATATAACATAATCTGTAGACACCAACTTTGATAAGTTTCGGATAAAACCCAGATGTCCTGGATGGGCTTAGAGTAATATTTCTTTTTCGAAAAGGGAAACAGCATACCCGGTTTTTCAGCAACATAAATCCGATTAATTTCTAAATATTGATTGAGTTCATGTTGTTTTTCCCTGTTTATTAAAATATCTATATCACCATGTGATCTGTAAGGGGTACCATAAAAATATTCCAGTGCATAACCACCAGCCAATATCCATTGCAAACCTGCTAAACTCTTTTGAAGATTTGCAATTGAAAGAGGAGACCAATCACCAAATTCTGGAAGATCCTCTGTCATTTTATTAAGGTTTAAGGAATTAAAACAGTAGCACCCTTAGTTTGTCGATTTTCCAATAATTGATGAACATGGGCTGCTTCCTCGAGCTTAAAACGCTGATGAATGGTTGTTTTTATTACACCGGTCCTAATGGCCTCAAATAAAACTGCCGCACTCTGATCCAATTCCTCCCTGGTCGCAATGTAATTAAAAAGGGTGGGGCGAGTAGCAAATAATGATCCATGCTGAGCAAGGTGGCCAAGATCAAAATTTTTGATCAAGCCGGAAGACTGCCCAAAACAAACCCACATACCCAAACGCTTAAGACATTGCAAGGACTCAGGGTAGGTGTTTTGCCCCACTGAATCATAAACAACATCAACTCCCTTTCCATGTGTTATCTCTTTAACACGTTCTACAAAGTTTTCAGTTTTGTAATTGATAACATGGTGATAGCCATTGGATTTTGCAATGGCTGCTTTTTCCTCGGTACTTACCGTTCCAATTACAGTGGCTCCAAGGTGAGAAGCCCATTGTCCGGCAAGTGTTCCCACTCCTCCTGCAGCTGCATGAATTAAAATGGTATGTCCTTTTAGTACCTCAAAGGTTCTGAATAAAAGATAATGAGCAGTCAAGCCCTTAAGAATAATGGAAGCAGCTGTTTCATGACTGATATCCTCTGGTAGTTTCACCAGTTGTGAGGCATTGATAAGCCTTTGTTCACTATATCCACCATGAGGCACAGTATAACAAACCCGATCACCCGCTTTAAATTGACTTACATTTTCACCTACTTCCAGTACTTCTCCACTACCTTCCGCACCCACAATGATAGGGAATTCCCCTTTCCAGGGATAAAGGCCGGAACGAAAATAAGTATCGATGAAATTTACCCCAATTGCATGATGTTTAAGCAAAACTTGATCTGGTCCGGGAGCATTGAGTTTAATTTCCTCAAAAGAAAAGGCTTCAGGTCCACCGTTTTGATGGACCAACATCGCTTTAGGCATAGTTGTTATTTTTTAAAATTATCATCCACTTCTATCTTCATTGCCGTTGCTAAAGCATTAGTTTGGTGAGCCATAGAAATTACGGCTAATAGCTCCCCATATTGCGCTTTAGTCATTCCCTTAGCAAAGGCGTTTGAAGTGTGTGAGTGAATACAATAATCACAATTATTGGTTACAGAAACCGCAATATAAATCATTTCTTTGGTTAAGGCATCCAAGGCCCCAGGAGCCATCACCGTTTTTAGGTTTGACCACAAGCTATCCATGCTATCTGGGTGATTAGCCATGGCTTTCCAGAAATTATTTACGGTATCCGTTTGTCGAATGGATTTGATGTCATCCAATACCTTTTGAGCTTTAGGAGAAGACTCTTCATACTCTAATAGTTTTATAGTAGACATAAATTCTAGTTTTTAATTTCAATAAAAACAGGCCGTGCTGTCCGTCATTTTGTATGGATTGGCCTTTAATGTTTAAAAAAGATTGGAAATGATCACTAAAATAAACATGATCACCAAAAGCTCTGGCAACTCTTAAAAGCATGTTTTCACCATGATCTGCCAATATTAACTGAACAGGTGATTTGTTTGCACTCTTGCCAGCACCCTACCACACTTGAATATGTAAAGCATTTTTTTGATCTTAGGCAGTCGAAGAATAATTATTTGAAATCACCTGCATGATACCACTAAACTGGCTTTCTATTTCATTCATCATTGCTGCTGGGCATGGAATATTTCTATTAATTGTTCTTTGGGATAAAAATAAGCGTCAGCTACCTGCTAATCGATATTTGCTCATTTTACTGGGTAGTGTGGTGGCCTCTTTGTTGCTTCGTTTGACCTACAGTGAAAACAACAGTATCTTTTTGCGGTTCCCCCATTTAACCATTGCCGGAGATTTTGCCATTTTTGTCATTGGCCCTGTTCTGTATTTTTATACTCGAAGTTTATTAGATAAAGATTTCAAGTGGGAGAAAAGATTCTGGAAGCACTTTATCCCATTAGGGCTTTTCCTTCTATCTTACTTTTATCTAATGACGATTAGCAAGCAGGACTTAATCAGGGCTCATGTTACAGGTACAATATACCCTTATTATATTGGACTCATGAGTGTGGGCATTGTTCAGATTAGTGTATATGCTATGGCCGGAATGAATCTAACTATGGAATATCAGCGGCAATTTTGGGATGAATATGCCGAAAAACATAGAATTTGGTATTTGCAGTTGGTTTTGGCAGCTTTATTTGGGGTAGTACTTTGTTGGATTCCTGCTCATTTTTATTCCTTTTGGGGGCAAATCAACTTAATAATAGCTAATTTTTTCTATCAGGTATCATTTCTTCTGATGAGCCTTTTGGTTTTTATTATTGGGTTTTATGCCATCAAAGTCCCTGAAATATTTAGCCTGCCCCTGCAAAAAACATCTGATAAATATCGCCATTCGAAATTAAATAAATCCACTGCTTTAGCCATAAAACAAAGATTATTTGTTCTTTTAGAAAAAGATAAAGCCCACCTTGATTCTTCTCTTTCTTTGCAAATGTTGGCACAAAAATTATCCGTTAATCATGTACATCTTAGCCAGGTGATTAACGAGTACTGTGGAAAAAACTTTTATGACCTGATCAATGAATTTAGAGTGAATACTTTTATAGAAAAAGCACAAAGTGGAGAATATTCTAATTACACCTTGCTGGCCATTGCTTTGGAATCCGGATTTAAATCCAAAACCAGTTTCAACAAAGCTTTTAAAAAAGTCATAGGTACTACCCCTAGTCAATTCTTAAAAGCGGATCAATCAAGGAGCAGTATTACCACTTAATAAGTACGGATTAATTAAACCATACCCTATTTTTTCCAAGGTATACCTCAAGATGTTCGAAAATTCCATTTTTTTATTCAGGAAAAAAAATGAATGAATAAATGGGATATGATTAAAATATATCTTCAATTAGGGTTGATCGGCCTATATTTTGGGGTTTCATTGTCTGCAAGTGCACAACAACTTATTCTCCGTGGAAAGGTACTAATGGAAAATGAAGATACTGGTGTGCCCTATGTAACTATTGGAATCCTAAACTCGAACATCGGAGTATACTCTCAAGAGAATGGAGAATTTCAAATAGAATTTCCATTGCAATATTTAAAGGACACCATACAATTCTCCTGTATAGGGTATCAGTCCTTAAAAATGGCCCTCAATAAACTGAGTCAAAAGGAGACGAACACCATCAGACTTAGTACAAAAACCGTAGAAATTGAAGAAGTGATTGTCACTCCAAAAAAGAAATTTCAAGTGATTGGTCTTGAGAAAGGAAATAGCGGAATGATCCTCTTTAATGAATCCCTTTATAGCGGGGAAGCAGTAGCTATCAAACTTCAATCATCCAGGGTTCCTTTCCAAATTAATAAAGGAGCTCTTCGATTTTATGATAATCAGCTGGAACCCTTTATCGCTCGAATTCGAATCATGAGTGTAGATTCAGTCACGGGCTTGCCCAAAGATGATCTGATAAATCAAAATGTCTATCAAAAAACTACCCGTAAGAAAGGATGGCTGGAATTTAATCTGGAAGAATATGAGGTATGGCTTTGGGAAGACAATTTTTTTATCTGTTTTGAATGGATTCTCACACCTGAATATAGAAAGAAAAACATGGAATCCGCCCGTAAAAAGACCAGTAATATTCTTCAGCCATCATTCCAATTTGAGCCATCAACTTCTCAAGATTTATACCTGCGAATGTTTAATAACCAAGAATGGAGTCGTCGAAGTGGAGAATTAGTTGCCAGAGTCTGGTTAGAATATTAATAAAGGTTGGAGATGAGTACGTTTTAATAACTCAGCACCTTTGTATGGCAAAAAAAATTGCCTGAAAGAACAAATTCAGAGTTTTTTGTGGAAAGAAATTTTCCGAAAAAAACATAGTGAATTATGAATAAGATCTATTTACTTTTTTTAGTCTTTACTATTCCGAGCTTGACCCCTTCTTTTTCTCAAAAAATGAAGGATTGGTATTATAATATCGATAAGCAAGGCATGTTCCTGGAGGGTTATGATGTGGTGGCCTATCATACCGAAAATAAGGCTCAACTGGGTACAGAAAAACATCAGGTTAATTTAGGAGGAGTCACCTATCAATTTTCAAACGGTGAAAACAAATCCCTATTTAAGAAAAGTCCTGAAAAATATATGCCTGCCTTTGGCGGCTGGTGTACCTTTCTAATGGGAATCGACAAAAATGTATTTCCTCCTACCCGTTCTAAACCTGATCCCGAAAATTTTATGATTATTGATGGTAAGCTATATCTGTTTGGAAAATCACCACAGCAAAATTTCAAAGAAGTGTTTCAACAAAGAGATAAAAAGACCATCCTTAAACGAGCCAAAGAGTTTTGGGAAAGCAGAGAAAAACTAGCTTTGAAAACCCAAGAATTACCAGAAGGCCTGAATCCTCACGCCAGAATGGAACTGCTGGAGTGGATGCCTTTTATGGGTGATTGGGAAAGTGAGTTGACCTGGTGGGCAGATACCTCCGGCCAAAACAAACTTAATTATACAGGTAATTGGTATTTCCGTTTTGGATATTACGGTTATTGTATTCAGGATGATTATGTGGGCTCCGCACCAAATAATATCTCAGGAACCCCATTCGGCCCGGCAATCAGAGGGTACGATCCTGCTAATGATAAATGGCACATGACCTATATTCCAGTTAACCAACCTCGGGATAAAACCTGGTTGATGAGAGGAAAGTTTATTGCCAATGGAATCATTGAAGGCACCATGGAATTGGATGATCCCAGTGGAAACAAAGTTTTGCAGAAAGTAAGACTGGAATCAAAATCGAAAGACGAATTCATTTGGAGTGCTGACTGGTCTTATGATCAAGGAAAGACCTGGATAAAAAATATAGGGTATTCTGTTAATCGAAGGGTGAAGGATAAGACATAAGTATTTGGTTGGCGGTTACAAACCCTCACCAACACGGTTATAAAACACTGCCATGCAGATTACAGAACACCACCAACGTGGGTACAAAAAACTGCCAATATTATAGCGTTTCTATACATCCAATTTCAAGTTGTATTTTTAGTGATAAAAAAGATAAAATGAAAAAATATCGATTACCTATTTTTTTCGGGGCATTCCTTATTCTTGGAATCTCTAATTATATGCGCCTATCAGAAGGATATGAGGTCAGAGCTGTTCAGGTTGTTCAATTAATTGGTATAGGTTTTTTGGCCGGAATGTTGGTTATGCAACTCATCAACATCTACAAAGAACAAAACCAATCAAAATCATAAGTTCTTAGCTACTTCTTCTATTTTTGAAAGGGCAAAATCTACATGTCTTTGTTCTACATAAGTCTGGCCGATTACCATTCGGATGACATATTTTTCCTTGACTTTAGTATGAGAAATATAAAGATCCCCGCTGCGATTTAAATTATGTATCAGCTGCTCATTCAATTCGTTCAATTTAGATTCATCTTCTATTTTGCCAGGATGAAATCTAAAGCAGGTGTAATTTAGAAAAGGAGGTAGAATCAATTCAAAACTAGCAGACTCTTTGATTTTTTCTGCAAAATATTGGTTTAACTGGATATGATGGCGTAATCTATTCCTGATTCCATCCATTCCGAAGCTGCGGATGACAAACCACAGTTTTAGTGATCTAAACCTACGTCCCAATGGAATACCCCAGTCGCGATAATCATTAACCAGACCACGGGTTTGCGTTTTGAGATATTCCGGAAGGACTTCAAAAGTTTTGATCAGGGCACCAGCATCTTTTACAAAATAAACAGTGCAATCAAAATTGGTAAACATCCATTTATGCGGGTTAAAAACAAAACTATCGGCACCTTCAATACCCTCAATCATCCATTGATATTCTGGTAAAAGGAGAGCTGTTCCGGCATAGGCAGCATCAACATGTAACCATATATCATATTTTTCACAAATTTCTGCAATGGGCTGTAGCGGATCTACCGCTACAGTTCCAGTTGAACCGGTAGCCGTAACCACACAGCAGGGCAAAAAGTCATTGTCCAGATCGGCCCGGATTTGTTGTTCCAATTTTTCAGGAATAAGTCGCAATTGTTCATCCACTTCTATTTTTACCAGATTTTTGGTGCCAATTCCGCTAATGGCTACGGCTTTTTCTATAGAAGAATGGGTTTCGGTAGAGCAATAAACTCTCAGATTATTAGGTACTCCTTCAATATTAGACTTAAAATCCGTCTTTACTTCTCTGGCAGTCAAAATTGCTGCCAGGGTTGCCGTAGAAGCTGTATCCTGAATGACTCCTTCAAAATGCTTGGGAATGCCCATGTTGTCTCTCAGCCACTCCATCATTCGCTCTTCCAATTCGGCTGCTGCCGGGGAGGTTTCCCAAATCATGCATTGTGCTCCAATGGTAGAAGTGATAAAATCAGCAAGTACGGACTCAACAGAAACATTAGCCGGGAAGTAGGCATGAAAATTGGGGTGCTGCCAATGAGTGACTCCAGGTATGATGATTTCTTCTAAATCTTTCATGATCGCCTCTATTGATTCTGATTCATCAGGTGGTGCCACTGGCAATTGGGAATAAATATCTTTAGGTTTAACCTGAGATTTCACAGGGTAGGATTCGATATTTTGTAGGTATTTTTGTACCCATTCGGAGACGATTGCCAATTCTTTTGATATGTTCTTTCTATCCAGCATAATGGTTCTTCGTTTTTGAAAGGCCTAAATTTAAGGATTTGACTTAAGTTTTCATCTGAAAGGGGGAAAACAGATTCTTGAATCGACTATTAATTTCAGCTTTTAATTGACCTTCGACTTAATATTTTTATAAAAAACCATAATGATCATGCCTTGTAGAAACGAAGGCTTAGTCTTGCTTTTTCTAATTTTATTGACAACACTTTTTTCCTGCAGGCAGAAAGGTGAGATTAAGTATAAAAACTCCAGTATCTCAGTCGAAGAAAGAGTAGAGGATTTATTAGCCAGAATGACTTTGGAGGAAAAATTTTGGCAATTATATATGATCCCAGGGGATTTATCTGACGGCAAAGAAAAATATAAGCATGGGATCTTTGGATTTCAGGTGGCTACAAAAAGCAAAACAGGAAATAAAGCAGAGCAATTGCTTGATTATTCAAGTGGCATGAAAGCCCAGGAAACCGCCCAATTAATTAATGGCATCCAAAAATACTTTGTTGAAGAAACGAGGCTGGGTATCCCTATCATTCCCTTTGATGAAGCATTACATGGTTTAGTGAGAGAAGGAGCAACGGCTTTTCCCCAATCTATTGCTTTAGCTGCCACCTGGGACACCAGTTTAGTAGCTGATGTGGCCCGTGCCATTGCTATGGAAACAAAGACTAGGGGTATCCGACAGATATTATCTCCCGTTTTAAATATTGCAAGAGACGTTCGTTGGGGGAGAACAGAAGAAACCTATGGGGAAGATCCCTTACTTGCAACTCAAATGGCTCTTTCTTTTATTGCATCATTTGAAAATGCAGGTATAATAACAACTCCCAAACATTTTATTGCCAATGTAGGAGATGGAGGAAGAGATAGCTATCCAATTCATTTTAATGAAAGATTATTAGAAGAAATATATTTCCCCGCTTTTAAGGCAGCTTTTCAAAAGGCAAAAGCAGGCTCGGTAATGACTTCCTATAATTCTTTGGATGGCAGGCAATGTACCGCTAACAACTGGCTATTAAATCAAAAACTTAAAAAAGATTGGGATTTTGATGGTTTTGTTATTTCAGATGCTGGCGCTACAGGTGGAGCGAATGTGCTTCATTTTACGGCAAAAAATTATGAAGAATCTACAGAGCAGGCCCTGGAAAACGGTTTGGATGTGATCTTTCAAACTTCTTATGATCATTACCCTCTTTTTTTTCAAGCTTTTAAAGAGGGGAAGATTCCTGAGAAGATGATCGATGAGGCGGTTGGGAGGGTACTCAGGGCAAAATTTAGCCTTGGCTTATTTGAAAATCCATATGTTGATCCAATGGAGGCTAATAAATGGAATGGTACTAAGGAACACCAGCAGCTGGCAAAAACAGCTGCACTTAAATCTATGGTTTTATTAAAAAATGAAAAAAATACCCTCCCTTTTGATAAAAATATCGGCTCCCTTGCTGTAATAGGAATTGATGCGGAAGAGTCTAGGTTAGGTGGATACTCAGGACCGGGTAATCAGCCAGTAAGCATACTACAAGGAATAAAAAATAAGATAGGGAAAACTTGTGAAGTCAATTTTGCACCTGGCTGCGGACGAGAAATAATCGACTTTGTGGCCATCCCTGCTAATAATCTGTATTCCTTTCAGAATGGAAAAAAGGAGAAAGGATTAAAAGCAGAATATTTCAATAATATACATCTGGAGGGAGAGCCAGCATTAACAAGAATAGATCCAAACATAGATTTCAGATGGACTTTATTTTCTCCAGATCCCGAAACGATTAATTATGATTATTACTCGGTCAGATGGACCGGCAAACTAATTGCTACCCATACAGGAAACTTCAATATTGGAATAAAGGGAGATGATGGTTACCGATTATTCCTTAATGATGAGCTAATAATTGATAATTGGAGGAAACAAACGGTTCAGAATCTCACCAAAGAATATCATTTTGAAAAAGATAAGGAATATGATATCAAGGTCGAATTTTTTGAATCTACTGGAAATGTATGGTTTAAATTAGTTTGGAATATGGGACTTGATCAAAACCCAGAACAAGCGATAAAAAATGCAGTAAATACGGTGCAAGAAAGTGAGGCTGCTTTAGTAGTTGTGGGGATTGAAGAAGGAGAGTTTAGAGACCGGGCCTACCTTTCTTTGCCAGGACAACAAGAGAAATTAATCAATAGTATTGCTCAGACTGGAAAACCTATGGCTGTTATATTGGTAGGAGGTAGCGCCATAACCACGGATAAGTGGATACATCAAGTGCCTGCCATAATGGATGTGTGGTATCCAGGCGAACAAGGAGGGCATGCTGTGGCAGATGTATTATTTGGCGACTACAATCCCGCTGGCAGGTTACCCATTACTTTTCCAAAACATGAGGGGCAATTACCACTATACTATAACCATAAACCGACCGGGAGAGGGGATGATTATGTAAATCTTACTGGAAAACCTCTATTTCCATTTGGCTATGGATTAAGTTATACTCGTTTTGAATATGGTAATATGCAGATTGATTCCTCCAAAATTTCTACTAATGAAAGCACAACTATACGGTTTAAGATTAGAAATATTGGAGATTATGATGGAGAAGAAGTAGTACAACTTTACATAAAGGATCTGTTTGCTTCGGTAGCTCGCCCGGTGATGGAATTAAAAGGATTTAAGCGGATTTATCTGAAAAAGGGAGAAACAAAAGAAGTAGCATTCGTAATAAAGCCGGAATTACTAAGTATGCTGAATGAGAAAATGGAAACAGTGATAGAACCTGGTGATTTTAGAATAATGATTGGTGCTTCCTCTAATGATATTCGATTAAGGGGTATTTTGAAGTTGAAAGACTTATAATTAAAAAAGGTCAGGGCTGCCGGATGGCAAACCCTGAGCACCGTTCATGGGATTAATAAGAAAGGCTACAATACCTAAAATCAAATCTTGAGATTATAACTGAAAGTAGCAAATGTTAAAAAAACTGTTCATGGGATTAAAAGAAACTACATTGAGATCAATTGAAAACTGTTCATGGAATTATGACTGTTATTGGATTATGTTCAAAAATGTTCTTGAGATTAAAGTTGGTAATTGCAAATGTTTAAATGTTCATGGAATTGAAGAGAAACTAATTGAGATCTATTCAAAAATTGTTCATGGAATTATAATCTTGTCTATGTCATGGTTGCTTGAAAAAGCTTCGTACGTAAAGGTGCTTATCCGTTAAAATCTTAAAAGTGTAAATTCCATTAGGATAATTACCGATGTCAAATTCTTCTTTGCTTTGTAATCCTCCCAATTTCTGATTTGAGAGGAGGCGTCCATTGGCATCATACATTAAAATCTGTTTTATCACTTCTTCAGGATTCTCCATTTCGATGTTAATGTGCTGCCCGCTAACTGGATTTGGATACACTTTAAACCCTTTTTGCCGGATGGCTTGTACCGTTGTAGTGGTAGGATCCGTTGTGAATGCCAATTCAGATGGAGCTACCGGAGAATCCAGTAAACTGAAATTTACCATTCTGATGTCTGTATTACTGACCGTAGAAGAAAATAAAACGATGTCTTGCATGACAATGGAAAAGGTTCCAACAGGACCGAAGCCACTTACAGATACCCCATTTTTTCTAACAATGGCCACCTGGGCAACCCCAAGGTTTCGATCATTATTAACAAATTGGATAACTTTATCATCTCCTTGGCCACTCATCCAGGTATCATCCAGAATATTGAGTCTAAAAGCATTTCCTCTATTCGATACTACCTCTGGATCGTAGACCACTGTAAAGGCAATGCCATAAAAATCAGTGATGCTATCCGTTTCCATTCCTAATGATAAGTCAACTTCTAATGTTCCACCCGGTTCGATGACAGGGTTTTCGGTAGAGAGTGATAAAATTGGATCGGATTCGGTATCTCCCGTTGCATATTCATCAGCAGTTACCTCTCCATGGACTAATCCAAAATTCTCTTCAATTATATCCTTGTCATCATCATCTACATCTCCATCTCCGTCACAATCAGCAAATGCGTAATTCAAACCGTCAGGGAAATTTTTATCCCAAAGATTAGCTGGCAAGTCCTGGCCTGTCCAATTGGTGCTGGGACTTAGCCTTCCATCCCCGGTGGCCTCTTTTGCCACCGCCCAGTATAGTACGTCAATGTTATTGACAATACCGTTGTTGTTAATATCACCTGGCCAAACTTGTTGGCCTTGGATCATGGGAATTTTCAAGAGGATTATAACTATTACAAAAAGTATGCGTCGCAATGTTCGTCTTGTTTGTAATTCTGTTACAAATATATTGGCAGTAGAAGCGTGTGACAAATACATTTTTATGGTTTTTTCAGATTTATTTTACGGTTAAATTCTGTATTTTTATCTGATTTAATTAAACTTATTCTAGTTAATAAATTGAAAAACAGAATTTTATCAAAAAATAATTTATTATTATTTTAATATGAATTGTTTTGTTTTTCAGAATTATTATTTTTTTTAATTGCTGGAAAACATGAAAATAACACCATTTTTTTGTCAATTTTCTCATTTTAGCCTATGGAAAAAAGTAAATTGATAGACTTACTTCAATCTTTTAGTCCAACGGATCTTAGAAAGTTTAAGGAATTTGTAGCTTCTCCATATTTTAATAAGAATAAGGAGCTAATTCATTTTTTACAACATCTTGAGGGATTGGCACCTGAGTATGCTGCCGATAAAGTTAAAAAAGATGTGGTATATACTGCCTTGTTTCCAGGAGAGACTTTTGACAAAAAGAAGATGGGGCATTTAATGAATTATTTGCTCAAATTAGCCGAACAATTCCTGGCTATTGAACGATACCAAAAAGAAGATAGACTTCTGAACGTTCATACCTTAAACCAGTTTGTAGATCGCAAGCTGGATAAACATTATCATTACCTTTCCAGAAAAGCTCAATCATCACTAGAAGAAAAAGGAGTCAGAGATGAGAATGACTTTTATTACAAATACTTAATTTCCAGAGCTGCCACTGATCATTTTGATAGTAAGCTAATTCGTAAATTTGATCCTAGCCTGCAACAGACCTCTGATGAATTAGACCAGTTTTATTTTTTCAATAAATTGAAGTACAGCTGCGAAATGCTGAACCGCAAAGCTATTATTGCAGCAGATTATCACCTGCCTTTTATTGAAGAAGTAAAATCCTATTTATTAGAAAAAGAGAGCCTTGATCCTCTTATTGAAACCTACCTCCGGATTTTTTTAACCATCTCCCAGCCTGATAAGGAAGAGCATTTTGAAATTCTTTTGAAACTGATGGGAAATTTAGATGGCCAGCTTAGTCATAAAATTCAACAGGAAATATATTCTTATGCCATTAATTATTGTGCGCCACAGATCCGAAAAGGGAAATCCAAATATGTCTCCATAATGCTTGACCTATATGTGGAAGGGATTAATAATAAGGCCTTTTTTGATGGAGATTACCTTTCTCACTGGACCTATAATAATGTTGTTAAACTGGCTTTGCGGCTCCAGCGATTCGAATGGGCCGAAAATTTTATTACAGAATATGCCAACAGTCTTCCTCCTCAGCTTAGTGAAGATGCCAAATACTTCAATATGGCCGAAGTCTTCTTCCTGAAAAAAGATTATGACGGTGTATTGACTAATTTGAATCAACTACAGTTTACGGACCTCCATTATCACCTTGGCTCCCGAGTTATCCTTTTAAAAACTTATTATGAACAGGATGCGGAAGAACCATTGTATTCTTTGCTAGCTTCCTTTAGTGTGTATCTGCGCAGGAATAAGCAGATTTCTCTGGCTATGAAAAAAAATTGCCTGAACTTCTGCAATGTACTTAATCAAATCCTCCGCCGAAACCCTAAAAAATGGGAAAGCATTGGCAAGGATATTCGGGAGATGCAGCCGCTTGCAGAGAGAGCTTGGTTGAATCAAGTGTGGGAAGAGAATAAAATATAAGTTACTGCAAAACTGCCACCAACAGAGTACGAGCTATGAACAGTGACTATCAGTGTTCATCAGCGGCAAAAAGTGACTTTTTTACTTAAAATCCCTTATTCCATCCTTCCCAGCCAATCAATGTCCACCTTCCTGATTTTTTCCACAAAAGCGGCCCAATCCTTTTCCATAAACTGCTGAACCTGCTCACCATAAGTTAGCACAAACTGGCTAGCCTCCTCCAATAAATCCTTTTCCTGCTGAGAAATAAGCCGCACTCTGGACATCGCAATTCGTTGAACATCTCTTACCTTAGAATAAGGGGTGACCTTGGAGGTCTGCCAGGCACCCACCTGCCTTTTGGGTCGGGGCGTTCGACCTTCCGCCTTTAGGTTTTCCAATTTTTCACTTATAGTCTTGATTAGCTGGAGAATCTCCTTTTTAGATGGATCGTTTATTTCCTTAAGTTGCCTTTCCAATTTAGAAATCACCTCTATTTTTTTATCAATAGCAATTAGAGAAGAAGCCAATTTTTCCACTTGCATATTGACTTCTTTCTGATAGGAATAAAGCTGCTCGTCTACCTCCGGCGCTAATTCAAATCGAGGATCAGGAATCAACTGTACATAATTGGAATCTTTTACTCCTTCATAGTCTAACACTATTTTATATCTACCAGGAAGTACCGGGATACCTCTTGATTCCTCACTGATCCAGGCACCAGGTAAGTTAGAAGTTTGTTCATCTAATTTCCAGATCAGATAATTTAAACCTTTTGAATTGGGTTTAGCCATTACTGTATTAATCAAACGATTATTTTTATCATAGACCTTAGCTGTTATTTCAGCTTTTGCTTTTATCTCATTATTCAGGAAAAAAGGAACTTTCATCCTTTGAAATACTTTATTCTCCCCTTCAAAGGTGGTATGAAACCCTGACCATATATTCCCTGGAGGATTAATGAACAGCCCTTTTACCTGAACGGCTTCATTCATCGGCAGTGCCGTCAGGCCATCTTTTATTTTTCCAGCAGCTACTGTTCGGAGCGCCAACAGATCATCTATCACCCAGATGGCTCTACCAAAAGTGCCAACAATTAAGGCAGATTCACTTTCCTGAATCTTAAGATCCATAGTAGAAACAGAGGGGAAACCATTCTTAAATTGCACCCAATTATTTCCTTGGTCTATACTGATCCATAAACCATTCTCGGTACCTAGAAACACTAAATTAGGCTCTTTGATGTCCTGAGCGATAGAGAGAGCATAACCTTTGACCTGATTTTCATCCGCCATACTTTTCCAGGTTTTTCCAAAGTCATCCGTTTTAAAAAGGTAGGGGCGATAATCTCCTTTTCGGTAATTATTGACTACCACCCAGGCAGAGCCTGCCTCAAAAGGGGAGGCTTGAATGCGAGCAATCCAGGCTTCATGAGGCATCCCAGTGACATTGCCTGTCAAATTATTCCAGGATTTTCCGCCGTCTCTGGTAATGTGTAGTTGCCCATCATCGGTTCCTGCCCAGATGATTTCCCTTTCTATAGGACTAGGTGCAATGGCTAAAATGCTATTGTAATTTTCAGCTCCGGAAATGTCTAGTGTCAATCCGCCGTAATCTCCTTTTTGATGCTCTGGATTATTGGTGGACAAATCTGGTGAGATGATTTCCCAGCTTGCTCCCTTATCTGTGGATTTATGTACAAACTGCGATCCATAGTATACCGCATTTTTATCAAAAGGATCTTTGGCAAAAGCTGCATTCCAGTTAAAACGCAGTGTTGTTTGTCGATGATGAACTTGAGGTTTAATACTGCTGTAATATCCTGTTAGTTTATCATACCGATATAAATTTCCATTCTGAGAAGTGCCATAACCAAAGCGCGAATTATCCAGATCAGGTGCTATATAAAAGCCATCACCACCCACTAAGTACTGCCAATACAAGGTTCGGATGCCTCCACGCTTCCAGGTATAGGCGGGGCCAGACCAATTGCCATTATCTTGCATACCGCCATAAACATTATAGGGACGATCATTATCTGCATTGATTTGGTAGAATTGTGCCACAGGGATGCTTTCGGGGAAATACCAACTCTTTCCATGATCATAAGTAATGCCTATACCGCCATCTCCTCCAATAATAAAATGTTCTGGATCATTAGGATTCATCCAAAAGGCATGGAAATCAGCATGAATTCCTTTGGTTTCATCTGCAGGAATCATCGGAACAGGATCAAAGGTTTTACCCCCATCATAACTCAAGGAAAGAGGTTGATATATATTATAAAGCCGGTTAGGATCCTTGGAATCCACTGCCAATTCCTGAAAATAAAAAGGTCGATTATTGGTAAAACGAGGGTTGTCATTAATTTTATACCAACTCAAACCACCATTGTCGCTTCTATACAAAGCATTTTTAGTAGCTTCAATTTTGGCATAAATTCGATTAGGGTCGGAGGGGGCGATGGCCAAACCAATTCTTCCGAGTTCACCTGCTGGAAGCCCATCAGCTTCAGTGTATTTTTTCCATGATTTTCCCGCATCATAGGTCACATATAGACCTGATCCAGGACCTCCAGAAGTAAAATAATAAGGTGTTCGTCGATGCTCATAAATAGCGGCAATCAATTTATTGGGATTGCTGGGATCCATAACTAAATCCGCAATGCCGGATTGGTTATTGGTATACAGTATTTTTTCCCATGTTGAGCCTCCATCCGTCGTTTTATACAAACCTCGATCTTCATTAGGGGTAAAAGGATCTCCCATGGCACCCACATAAACCACATCGGGCTTATCAGGATCAATAATAATGCGGTGGATGGTTTTGGTGGCCTCCAGTCCAAGATGAGTCCAACTCCGACCTCCATCCAGGCTTTTAAAAATGCCCATACCCAAATTCATAGAATTCCTTGGATTGCCTTCACCTGTGCCCACCCAGACTACACTGGGATTATTTTGTTGTATAGCGACCGCTCCAATATTTTGGGTGGGCTGATCATCAAAAACGGGAGTCCAGGCACTTCCACCATTTTCAGACTTCCAAACGCCTCCGGAAGCAGCACCCAGATAGATTAATTTAGGGTTACTTTCCACAGCATCAATAGCAGTAATACGTCCGCTCATATTAGCAGGACCTACATTGCGGATGTTCAGGTTTTTGAAATTTGATAGATCAAGAGGTTGGGCTTCCACCAGTGATGTACTTAAAATTAGAAGTAAGAGAATTCGAAGCTGCATGGCTTGTATCTTTAGTATAGTGATTAGTGTTTGATGATTTAACTCTATTAGGTATGTAAACATAATTCAGTAGGGAGGGAAATCCAATAAATTTTATCAAGGATCCCTGAAACTTTTGCGTTTTTGCAGCCTCTATAAATGAATAAATATTCTTGTAAGCGGGAAAAGTGAAGCAAATGATTCTTGATGTAGAGAAAAATCAGTTTAAGATCTCTACTCCAATGAATTGATAGTTGCTCCTAAAGAAGTTGAAAAATTCTAGAAATGTTAGAGTGTTTTTTTCTTAAAAAAATTGGATTTTGTTGATTCAAGACAGATTAAAGCAAATATGAATGAAACAATAAAAAAGCTGGAGCACACCGACCTTAAAATTGCAAAGAAAATTCGCACGCTCTTCCAAGCCTCCTATGCTATTGAAGCAGTCCTCCTAAAAGCTGATGATTTCCCGCCTCTAAAAAGGCCATTGGATGATTTTCTAAATAGTGACACCTCCTTTTATGGGCAGTGGAAAAATGATGAAATAGCAGCTGCAGTTGAAATTAAAACAGAAACAAACACTACTTCCATACACAGCCTGGTCGTTCACCCCAACTCCTTTCGTCAGGGACTAGGAAAGAAGTTAATGACTTTTGTCCTGCAATCTTTTAATTCAGAGAATTTTATTGTCGAAACCGGAGTGGATAATAAACCAGCTATTCAACTATATAAAAAACTAGGCTTCAGGGAAGTTAAACAGTGGGATACCCATTTCGGCATCCGAAAAGTTCAATTTAGCATAAAATAAAAATTGTGAGAGTCATTTAAAGTCTGTGTACGAAGTCTCTGCATGCCAGCAGGTGTGTTAAAAAAAATTAGATAGTCTCCCTTAATTTTCCTTTCTTTAATTACAACTAATCAAAATTGGAAGGCTATGAAAAAAGTCCTGATACTCTGCTGTGCCTATTTTTTTAACCTCATAATACTTCAAGCACAAGTCGATTTATCCTATTACCTACCTCCGGGGTTTACTTATAATGCTGCAATACCAACCCCTAAATCCATAATCGATCACGAAATCGGAGAATGGCATGTCAGTCATGACAAACTGGTCAATTATATGTATGCGGTAGCAGAAGCTTCGGACAGAGTCACCATTTCTGAATATGGTCGCACTTACGAAAACCGACCTTTACTTTTACTGGTCATCACTTCACCTGCAAACCATCAACGAATTGATGCCATAAAATCAACTCATCTTCAACTTACTGAGGATAACGCTAATGGAGTAGACATTAACAACCAACCGGCAGTCATTTGGCTGGGACATACTGTCCATGGTAATGAAGCCAGTGGTGCTAATTCCTCTTTGCTCACGCTATATCATCTTGCAGCAGCTCAAGGTAGTGCAATAGAGCAAATCCTTGACCAAACTGTTGTCCTAATTGATCCTGCCATCAATCCGGATGGACTCAATCGTTTTTCCAGCTGGGTCAATTCCCACAAAAGCCAAAACCTGGTCACTGACCCCAATAATCTTGAACATAATGAAGCCTGGCCAAGAGGCCGGACCAATCATTATTGGTTTGATTTAAACAGGGATTATATCCCGCTCCAACTACCGGAGAGCCAGGGCAGAAATGCTAAAATTCACGAATGGAAACCCAATATTTACACGGACCACCATGAGATGGGCTCAAATTCCACCTTTTTTTTCCAACCGGGAGTACCAAGTAGAGTTCATCCCTTAATACCTAAAAAGAATTACTCCATCACAGAAAAAATAGCAAAGTATTTTGAAGAAGGCCTCAATGAAATTCAATCCCTCTATTTCAAAAAAGAAAATTTTGATGACTATTATCCTGGTAGAGGACCCACCTATGTGGACTTCAACGGAGGTATTGCTATCCTTTTTGAACAGGCAAGTGCCCGAAGCCATGCAGTCGAAAGTGAAAATGGCTTGTTGACATTCCCATTTGCCATCCGAAATCAGCATAGGGCAGCTCTGGCCACTGTGAAAGCAGGCCATGAAATGCGGGCTGAGTTACTCAATTACCAAAAAGAATATTATGCTGGGGCAAAGAATTTGGCAGCCAATGACCGGGTGAAAGCCTACGTGTTTGGCTCGGAAAAAGACCCGGCTAAGGCTTTTCGTTTGGCTGAAGTTGTTCGGAGACATGATATTGATATCTATCATTTAGCAGAGGAGTTTCAATCCAATGGCAATACCTATAAGCCAAACTCCTGGTACGTCGTCCCCTTGAATCAAAAGCAATACCGACTAATACATGCCCTTTTTGAGATCAGGAATACTTTTACAGACAGCCTCTTTTATGATGTTTCTGCCTGGACAATGCCTTTGGCTTTTAATCTTGAATACGAGGCCTTAGGTAGTGGGGAATTTAAGCCTTCTTTATTGGGTGAAGAGTTCAATTTGGGACCTATGCCAAAGGGGCGCTTAATAGGAGGACGTAGTAATTATGCATATGTCTTTGAGATTTATGGGTATTACGCCCACAGAGCCATAAATCGCCTGTTAGATGCAGGAATAAGAATTAAAGTTGGTAATAAGAGCTTTGTTAGTTCGGAAGGAAGATCTTTTGCTCCCGGTTCTATTATGGTTCCATTGAGCAATCAAAAAGTACCCGTTGATCAGATTCACGAATTAGTACAATTGATTAGCGAGGAGGATGCGATTGATGTGTATAACTTTGCTACTGGTGCCTCCAACTCAGGCCCTGATTTGGGAAGTAATTCTTTTGATCTGCTTGAAAAACCCAATATTTTGATTCTTTCCGAAGGAGGAATCTCTGGCTATGAGGTAGGTGCCGCATGGCATTTATTGGATACTCGATTTAAGATGAGACCTTCATTAGTCTCTATGAGTCGATTTAATAGCATTAATATCGATCAATACAATACCATCATTTTATTAGATGGGAATTATGGTGGAATAACAGATCGAGCTAAAGCAAAATTGCAGACCTGGATTGCCAAAGGTGGACTCGTTATATCCACCAAAAGGGCTTCCAAATGGCTTGCGGATGCCAAAATATCGAAGGTAAGCTTTAAAGGGGTGCCCAATCCAGTTCGTGAAAAGAATCGATATGTTGATTACCAAAATCAAAACGGTGCACAGGTTATTGGAGGGAGCATTTTTAAGGCAGAATTAGATATAAGTCATCCCCTGGGCTGGGGTTTTTATAACTCTCGGGTACCTCTCTTTAAAAGAGGTTTATTAATTATGAATAAATCCGATAATCCATTTGCAAACCCACTGGTATATACTTCAAATTCTTTATGGAGTGGCTACGTTCCTGAAGAGAAATTACCTCATATCGATCAATCCGCTGCAGCCGTGATAAATGCCTCAGGACAGGGGATTATTATCAGCTTTTCGGACGATCCTAATTTCAGAGCTTTTTGGTATGGAACCAATAAATTATTTATGAATAGCATCTTTTTTGGTAGGGTAATTAACAGGAATACAGCTAGGTAATGAATAGGTGAAATTAAGATAAAAATAGATTGTGCCGACCGGCACAATCTATTTTTATTAAAGCACTTCATGAGGTCTAGCGAAATTTAATTCGTCGAAATCAAAACGGGATTGATCTAAAATAGAAACGATAAATTCTTTGCCAGACATTAAGTTTCTTAATTTGAACCCGAACCTATTTACCCAATGAAATGAATATCTCTATACAAGGACTCAATAAAATATATCCTAATGGCTATCAGGCACTAACGGATGTCAATCTTGAGATCAGTGAAGGCATGTTTGGTTTGTTAGGACCAAATGGAGCAGGCAAGTCCAGCCTCATGCGGATCCTGGTAACCTTAATGAAACCTAGCAGTGGGCAGGTATTTGTCAATGGAAAAGATGCTTCCAAAAATCGAGATTATGTCCGAAGCATGTTAGGTTACCTCCCGCAAGATTTTAGTTTCTTCTCTAATTTAAGAACCCACGAATTTCTTGATTATGCGGCTCGCTTAGCAGGAATGAATAGCCGACGTAAGCGGAGCCAGGCCGTTGATCATATGCTGGAAGAAGTAGGACTTTTTGATGTACGCAGCCGAAAGGCCGGTAAACTTTCTGGTGGAATGAAACGCCGGCTCGGAATAGCCCAGGCTCTCATAAATGAGCCCAAAATCATTATTGTGGATGAACCAACTACTGGTCTGGATCCTGAAGAACGAATTCGCTTTCGTAATCTTTTGGCCCGACTAAGTTCTCAGGATGTGATCATCATTCTGTCTACCCACATCGTAGCAGATATTTCCAGTACTTGTGAACACATGGCACTATTAAACCGAGGTCAGGTGGCTTTTACAGGCTCGCCCGAAGAGTTGATCCGACAAGCTCAAAATCATGTTTGGTCTATTTATGTGACGGAGAAAGAGTATGTTGAGGTTAACCAAAAATATCAGGTTGTAGCTACAGTTATGATGAATGATGGATGGAAAGTAACCGTTGTTGGAGATGAGGTAGAAGGTTATGAGGCAGAGCCTATTGCTCCTAACCTGGAACATGCGTATGTGTATTTTGTGGAGCATACCATGAAAAATAGTCACTCATATCAATCCTAGTACATATTCATCATTTTAAAAACCCCAAAGGAAATTTTTCAATTAATAAGAAACCAATATTCTAAAGAATCAGTCTAATTAATTTTAAATCAGAAAATTTCGCCCAATGGCTTCCACCTTCAGGACCATAGCAAAGTATGAGCGTAAAATCCTAATGCGTAGTTGGTTTTTTCGCATTTTCTCTTCCCTGGCACTTTTTGTGCTATTCGTTTTTAATATGGGGGAAATCTCTGAAGTAGGGGATATGAGGTGGCTTTATCGAGCCATTCCGGCTAATATGCCTTACGCTAATTTATTTTTACTAAATATCTCACAGGCCATTATTGCTGTCTTTTTATCATCGGAATTTATCAAAAGAGACCGCAAACAGGATACTACAGAAGTTTTTTATGTACGATCAATGGCCAATAGCACTTATATACTTGCTAAAACCTGGAGTATTTTATCCATCTTTCTCATCATTAATGTAGCCGCTCTGGCAATGGGCTTAATCTTTAATTTATTGGCCTTAAACACCTGGGTGGACTGGCAGGCTTATTTATATTATCCAATACTTATTTCGGTTCCTACTCTACTGTTTATCATAGGTTTGGCAAGCCTTCTAATGAGTCTCATCCGCAATCAGGCCCTTACCTTTCTACTTTTGTTGGGGTACATACTGTCTAGCTTGATTTATTTAAAAGGTACTTACAACTATCTTTTTGATTATATGGCATTCTACCTCCCATTGTTTCATTCCGAAATTGTTGGCTTCAGTAATTGGGATACAATTTTGACTTTGCGAGGAATGTATGCATCTTTTGGCCTGGGGTTTATATTATTATCCAGCATTTTTTTGAGAAGACTTCCTCAATCTCGCTTGTTAAATGGATTGTCCTTCTTTCTAAGCCTTGGATTTATTGCAGCTGCCTTGTTATTAGGTAATAAGCATTTAACCGAATATCAGGATAGTATTAACCTACCTAAAAAGATGATTGCCCTGAATAATGAATTTGTCAATCATGCCCAAATAGATGTTGAGAGCCATGACATCCAGCTAAAACAGCAAAAAGATGGATTCCAAGCCGTTTCTAAACTTATTGGATTGACAAGGTCTTCTGCTCAGGATTTTGTTTTTATCCTGAATCCAGGCCTGAAGATAAATGCAGTTACGGAAAATGATAAACCCCTAAAGTTTAATCGAAACCTTCATTTGTTATTTATCCAAACGGATACTATTATACCAGAAGGCACCTCTGTTAATTGGACCATTGAATATGAAGGTACCATTGACGAAAACGCCTGTTATCCAGATGTAGATCATAAAGTTAAATTTGAAAAACCCGATAACAATCTATTTGATATTGGCCGAAATTATGCCTTCGTTCATCCTGAGTTTATGCTGCTCACACCAGAAGCTCAGTGGTATCCACAACCAGGCGTAGGCTATAGTGACAAAACTCCGTTTTGGTATCGCAAGGATTTTATCGACTATCAGTTGACGGTAAAAACATTGCCAGGATTGAATCCTGTGTCACAGGGCCAAGCCAAACAAATTGCTGATAACACCTTCACCTTTGAAAGAGAGCATGCCCTATCTCAATTGTCCCTGTCAATAGGTCGCTATAAAAAAAGCAGCCTCCAGGTTGAAGACTTAGAGTTTTCTGTTTTTTATACAGAAGGACATAACTATTTTGAATCGGCCTTACCGGATATTAGAGACACCATACCTTTTATTCTTAAAGAAAAATTAGGAGACTTTGAACGACAAACTCAGCTAAAATACCCATTTAAAGAGTTTGCCATCGTTGAAGTACCCGGACAGTTTAAATCCTATGATCGTACCTGGACTTCTGTTCACCAAACCATACAAGCAGGAATGGTTTATTTGCCGGAAAAGGGCTTGTATTCCCGATATATGGACTTCAGTGGATATGAAAAGCGCTTAAAGAGAAGGTCGCGAAATAGGAATAAAACTCCTCAGGAACTACAGACTCAGGTTTTCCAAAGCTTTTTGAGTGGATTTTTCCGATTCAAAAATGTAAATACAAACTCCAGAGGTAATAGAACGGAGGTAGAAGAAACCATAAACCCTTATTATCAATTTGGGCAGTTCTATGAAATGTGTAATAATTTGGATTCCGATAAATGGCCAGTTCTAAACCGAATCTTTGAGTCTTACCTCAGAATCGAAAAAACAACAGGAACGGACTGGGTTCGGAGATCGAGTGGAAGCACACAAAATGAATTGGCCAACATGGTCCTGCAGGAAAAGTCCTTTGCTGAAATCCTGACGCTGACTGAAAACTTACCTTTGATCGACAATGTCATCGAATTAAAAGGAGAAATGCTTTTTTCGATTATGCAGGCTAAGGCAAAAAACGACGATTTTCGATCTTTTGTCACCCAGGTTTTGCAAGAAAATCGCTTTAAAAACCTCGATTTTGAAGATTTTATTTCCACTCTTCAGGCTAAATTTGGAGTAGATTTATCCCAGGATATGAACAAGTGGTTCAATGAAACGGAGATGCCGCGCTACCTCATTAATACTCCAATTGCAGAAAAAGTATTGGTAGGTAACCGGGAAATGACTAGAGTTCGATTTATCGTTTCCAATCTGGGAGAAGCCGAAGGAGTGATCAAATCAACCCTCCGTTTAGAAGAGCCTATTGATAAGTTAATGTATTTAGAACCTGGGCAAACAAAAGAAGCCTTTTACCTTTCAATGGAAAAGCCTGCTGGGATACATTTTAATACCCTAACCTCTGGTAATCTTCCCAATCAACTTGAATATACTTTTGAAGGAATCAACGAAACAGGAATCACTAATGCTCGAGAATTACAGGTGGTTGTAGATAATCCTATCGTCATCAAAAATAGCGGAGAAATCATTGTAGATAATGAAAGTAGCGGTTTCGAATTTACGCATTATGAAGAGGTAAGCCGACTTCGAAAATGGCTGAACCCTGAAGAAGAGGAAGGATTCAAATATAAAGGGACAAGAGTTTGGAGGGCTCCCCTAAATTGGACAGCCACCACTGGGGATCAGTTTTTTGGTGAGTTCGTCAGATCTGCCTTTTACATCAAAGCTGGAGATGGTTCTAAAGAGGCAAAATGGAAAATTCCTGTTTCAGAAGCTGGGCGTTACGATGTCTTTTATCATGTATATAAAGATGATTCTTTCGGATGGAATCGCAATCAGAAAGGTAATTATCAATTTATCATTCCCCATGAAAATGGGACCGACCGACCAACTATCGAGCTAAGTCAGGATACTCCCAGTGGTTGGACTTCCTTAGGCGATTATGAATTTGCTTCTGATACCATCACCATTACTTTAAGCAATGAATCCAGATTACGCGCTGTTTTTGCTGATGCCATGAAGCTGGTAAGAATGGATTAAATTAAATGTTTGAGCATGAAGAACTTTACCATATCAAAATTATTGATGAAATCCTTTCAGCACTTTTTATTGCTGGGGGCACTTATTTTTGCGGTTTCGATGTCGGGACAAACCATGCTGACGCTAGAATCAGCAATGGCCATTGCCGAAAAGGGTAGTCCTAATATCCAGCGATCTTTACTAAACATTGAACAATTTCAATATAGCTTGGATGCGGAAAGGGCTTCTTTAAAATCTAGATTTTCTTTGACGCTTGATCCCTTTAATTTTAGTAACAACAGGCGCTTTGATAATCAGTTTTCACAGTGGTTTACCAATGAGGAGGTGTTCTCTTCCGGTACATTCAGAGTGGATCAGCCCATTCTCAAAACGGACGGTACCATTGCGCTAATCAATACCTTTAGCTGGCGGAATAATAAAAGTTCGATTGCTGGCTTTGGAGAAAATTCCAATAAGGCCTTTTCTAATAATTTTTATATAGCAATAAGTCAGCCGCTATTCACTTTTAATCGCCGGCAAATGCAATTGGATGAGTTGGAGTTGAATTATGAAAATGCCAATCTTGATTATGCCATTCAGCGTTTATCACTCGAACAAACCATTACCAGGCAATTTTTTGACGTTTATTTGGCCCAATTAAACCTCGATATTTCCAAAGAAGAATTGGAAAATACTTCCAAAAACTTCGAGACGGTAAAAAATAAGGTAGAAGCTGGTTTAATCGCTGAGGAAGAATTGTACCAGGCTGAATTGAACTTTGCCAATGCTCAACTGTCAGTTCAGGACAATGAATTAAGTCTTGCCAATGCAGAGGAATCCTTCAAAAGAGAAATTGGAATGAATCTGGATGAAGAAATTAAATTATCTACTGATTTAGAGGCAAAACCTATCGTTGTGGACCTTGAAAAAGCCATTGATATTGCCTTGAAATCGAGAATGGAACTTCGACAGCGTCAAATTAACATCGAAAAATCATTTTTTAACCTGGCCAGAACCAGATCACAAAATGAATTCAGAGCAGACCTCCAATTGACATTGGGAATTTTTGGGGATGATGAACGATTGAGTAGAGTGTATAATGCCCCTACTAGAAACCCGAGTGTAAGTATAACTTTTAATATTCCGATTTGGGACTGGGGAGAACGCAATGCCCGGGTTAAGGCCCAGGAAGTAGATCTCAGAACCCAAAGACTCGATTTAAATGAAGATCGGAAACAAATCAGAATGGATATTCGCCGTGCATACAGAAATATTCAAACTCAAATGCCTAGAATCGAAATCGCCAGAAAAAATGTAGAAAATGCGGAAAGGACTTATGAAATAAATCTAGAAAGATATGAAAATGGAGATTTGACAGGGATTGATTTAAATCAGTTTCAAAGTCAGCTGTCCAGTAAAAAGATCGAGCATGCCCGTGCTTTAATCAATTATAAAACGCAGCTATTAGAATTAAAAATACTCACATTATTCGATTGGGAAAAGCAACAGCCCGTTTCTATTGCCCTTCCGACTAATTAGTAACCTAAAATATTATCCGTGAAAACACAACTATACTTATACCTCATCCTTTTTGCTTTGATAAGCCTTACTGCTTGTGACTCGCCAGAAGAAGAAAGCCCAACTATTGATATCGCTGCCCCGGTATCCATCGTGGAACTTAGCACCTCTTCTTTATCTAAGTACACTACTGCCACAGGAAATGCAATGGCCGAAAAAGAAATCGACTTAACCTCTCAAATCGGGGGTAAGTATTATTTAATGAAACACCCTACGTATGGCAGAGCATTTAAGTTAGGGGATCGGGTTAAAGCGGGTCAGGCTTTTGTGAAGATAGAAGATAAAGAATATGTAAACAGTATTGACCTGGAGTCCACCAAAATGGATTTAGACCTGGCAAAGCAAGAATACGAAAAACAAAAATCTGTTTACGACAAAGGAGGGGTAACCTTACGAGAACTCCGGAATTCAGAACTGCAAATGAATAAGGCCAAAAATAATTTGGAAAGCGCAGAAATAAAACTGGAAAAACTACAAGTGAACATTCCCATTTCCGGCGTCATTGTAAAATTACCGCACTATACTTCCCAGAGTCTCATTCAACAGGGGAGCCCTCTGGCCACTATTATGGATTATTCAAGCATGTTTGTAGATATCAGCTTGCCCGAAAACTCTATTACCGATATCAAAACAGGGCAGCGGGTAGAAATAACAAACTACAGCCTTCCTAATGACACCTTGGCGGGCAGAATTACAGAATTATCGCCTGCCATCGATATCAGCACCAGGACTTATCTAGCTAAAGTCAGGTTTACCAACCCCAAATTATTAATTCGGCCGGGAATGTTTATCAAAGCACTTATTAAGACGAATCAAAAAAGTGACATTATCGTCATTCCCAAGGATATCATTATTTCAGATCAAAGAGGAAAAAGAGTTTTTGTAGTACAGGAAAATACTGCCTTTGAACGAATCATTGAAACGGGCATGGAAAATGAAAATATGATTGAGGTACTTAGCGGACTTGAAGAAAATGACCGCCTGGTAGTTAAAGGTTTTGAGACATTGCGTGACAAGTCTAAAGTGAAAGTATTAAGATGAAAAAACTGATTCAATTTGCCGTTAATTATCCCGTCACCATCTTAATGGCCATTCTGGGGATTTGTATTTTAGGATATATCTCCTATTTCCGCCTGGGTGTTGATCTATTTCCTGATTTAAATTCACCTCGACTTTTTATAGAGTTGCAGGCAGGGGAAAAAGCACCAGAAGAAATAGAAAAACAATATATCGAACAAATTGAAGCCCTTACGATGCGGCAGCAAGGGGTTACTCAGGTTTCTTCAGTAACCAAGATTGGCTCAGCTCAGTTAACAGTGGAATATAGCTGGGAAAAAGATATGGATGAGGCTTTTCTTGATCTGCAAAAAGCACTTAATGACTTCAATCAGGGAGGGGAATTAGAGCGTTTGGCCGTCAGTCAATATGATCCCAATAGTGCTCCCATTATGCTTATTGGAATCTCCCATTCTTCTATAAATGACTTAAATGAACTTCGAAAAATAGGAGAAAATTACGTCAGCAATGAATTGGTACGTTTGGAAGGAGTGGCTCAGGTAACCCTTTCTGGACAACAGGAATATGAAGTTGTCATTAATCCCATCCCTCACAAATTGGAGGCCTTTGAATTAAGTTTGGCAGATATTACTCAAAAAATACAGAGCTTTAATCAAAATGTCTCAGGTGGTACTGTGGAGGATTTAGGACTTCAGTATACCGTTAAAGGGGTAGGGATGCTGGAAACTGAAGCTGATTTTGATAACTTGATTATTGGATACAAGCAAAATCAGACTCCGGAACAGGGATCTGACCAAAGTTCACCTAATACGGAGGATGAAGCAACCCCCAAAAAAGCACCTATTTATCTACAGGATATTGCCACCACAGTTTTTAAAAATAAAGATCCTCAAAATATTGTCCGCATCAATGGTCGGCGATGTATTGGTCTTTCGATATACAAAGAAAATCAATTTAATACCGTAAAAGCTGTTGAAGAAATTACGGATGCACTAGGTAATATTAGGGCAGCTTTGCCAGGCTATCAATTCGATATTATTTCCAATCAAGGGACTTTTATTAAAAATGCAGTAGATGAAGTCCAGGAGACCGCATTGATTGGAATCGTATTAGCGGTAGTTGTACTGTTCTTATTCTTACATCGATTTGGCACTACTTTAATCATTAGTATTGCTATCCCTATTTCTATCATCGCCACCTTTACTTTGATGTATTTTAATGGCTTGACCATTAATATAATGACACTGGGAGGTTTAGCCCTTGGGGCAGGCATGCTGGTGGATAATGCCATTGTCGTACTTGAAAACATTTTCCGAAATCATGAATCAGGGGCAGATGTCAAAACAGCCGTTGTTCGAGGAACCTCTGAAGTGGGTGGTGCCATTACTGCCTCTACACTAACTACCATTATTGTTTTTCTACCGGTAATTTATTTGCAAGATGCTGCAGGTGAATTATTCAAAGATCAGGCTTGGACAGTTGCCTTCTCCTTATTGTCATCACTATTTGTAGCCATTTTTGTTATTCCTATGCTGTATCATCGTTTTTATAGAAAACGACAGCTGCCCGCAAAATCAAAATCTTTACAATTACGAGGCTATGGGTATTTTCTTAAAAACTTGCTGAAAATTAAGTGGCTTGTAATTCTTTTAGCTGCTGGCCTGATTGCGGGTGCCGCTTATATTTATCCTTCTATAGGAACGGAGTTTATGCCTAGCGCAGCTACTAAGAAATTCACCATGGAGGTTCAAATGCCTGAAGGGACCGTTTTGGAAAGAACCTCAGCAACAGTAAAAAATGTAGAAGAAATTATTCAGGAAGCTTTACCTGAAGACTTAGAATTTGTTTACAGCCATATTGGCCCGGTTACTGAAATGGAAAATAATCAGGCTGCAATTTTCCAGGGAGAGCATACGGCTACTCTCGAAGTGGCATTAATTGATAGCACTCGATTAGGTACCCAAAAGGTAATTGCAGCATTGGATGAAATCACTAAACAAATTTCCGGCGTCAAGTTTTCCTATTCTCCGGAAGTTTCATCTCTAAACAGTATTCTTAGAGTAGATGAGGCTCCCCTTGTAGTGGAGGTAAAAGGAGATGATCTGGATCAGATTGAAGCACTTACCAGGGCTGTTCGGGATCAAATTGTAAACATGCCTGAACTTTTGAACGTCCAAACTTCTATTGAAGAAGGTGCTCCCGAGGTAGAAGTGCTTTTTGATCGCTTCAAGCTCGGACTTTACAATTTGGACATGAATAATGTGATAACTCAAATTCAAGACCACCTGCAAGGAAAAACCGCTGGTAAGCTGGAACAGTCTGGTGAAATGATTGATATTACCTTAATTATGCCTGATCAGGGTTTGAATGAATTTAAAAACCTAACCATTAAATCGGGTGATAAAATATATCGTCTTCATGAAATAGCATCCCTGAAAATCTCGACAGCTCCACGTGAAATTCACCATCGCAATCAGAGTCGTATAGGAAAGGTTTTTGCGCAGGCTGATAAAGAGGTACCTCTTGAGTTCGTTGCTAAGCAGATTAGAGAGCAGGTCAAATCCATCGAATTACCGCTGAATTACAACATATCTGTAGTAGGAGATGAGGCCCGAAGACAACAATCACTTCGAAGCCTATCATTTTCACTCATATTGTCAATTATTTTGGTGTACATGGTTATGGCTTCACAGTTTGAATCTCTGTTACATCCCTTTACCATACTATTGACAATCCCTCTGGCTGTTGTAGGAACCATTGCTACTTTTTATTTTCTAAATACTCCACTAAGTATAATGGCTATTATTGGGATTATAATGCTGGTGGGAATTGCGGTGAATGATGCTATTATCCTGGTGGATCGGATTAATCAATTGAAACGTGGAGGACTAAGTCGAGTGGATGCAATTGTACAGGCAGGGCAGCAAAGGATTCGGCCCATCCTTATGACCAGTTTAACTACTGTTCTTGCTCTGTTGCCACTAACTTTTGGGTTTGGAGAAAGCGCTTCCTTAAGAGCACCCATGGCCTGGGCAGTAATTGGAGGATTGGTTACTTCTACCATGTTGACTTTAGTAGTTATTCCTTGTGTTTATGCGGTGATTGACTTGGTGAATAGAAGCCCGGTAGCTGTTGAGGAGGAGTTTATTTGACAATGTTAATGGCAATAGCAATGGCAATGGCAATATTAATGGGAATGGAAAATTAAATGTTTATAGATACAATCTAAAGGGAATGGATATAGTGAATTCATTTTTTGAAATTTTAACCTTTAGATTATGGAACAATTATTTAATTATGAAGATAGATTGGTGCGTTTTGCTGGAGAGGTAGTATTATTTGTCGCTAATATTCCTGAAAATTATATAGGATATTATTATAGCGATCAGCTAATCAGATCCTCAGGAAGTGGGGCTCTAAATTATGGAGAAGCACAAGCAACAGTAACTAATAAAGATTTTATTTACAAAATGAGTTTAGTAGTAAAAGAACTGAAGGAGTCAAGGTGCACTTTGAAAATACTGAGATATACTGGAATTGGAAAACACAAAAAAGGACAATGGTTATTATCAGAATGTGAAGAATTAATTGCCATAGGCTCAAAAATGATCAATAATAAACGATAGAACATAGGACAAATAAGGAGTTAAGGAATATGGGAAAGTAGATGTACCTATTAAAATTATTATTGAAATTGCCATTGAAATTGATATTGTTAAATGAAAAACCTAATCCATAGAAAAGTAACCATCTGTATGATCTTCATAGGGCTTACCCTATTGGGATACATCTCTTATCGGCAGTTACCGGTAGAGTTATTGCCCAATGCGGAGCTGCCTATGCTATTTGTACAAGTTGGTGCCTTTACGGAGGTAAACCCTGAATATCTGGAACAACAAGGTGTTATCCCAGTAGAAGGAGCTATTGGTACTATGGAGGGAGTGGAAAAGATCGATACCAGAATAAATGGCAATCGGGCATTTATTCAGGTGAGTTTTAAGCAAGATGTTCGATTTAAATACGTCTTTTTAAAGCTCCAGCAAAAAATTGATGTCATTAGAGGACAATTACCAAGTGATTTATCGGTAAGAGTATCCAAAATTGATCTGCAGCAATTGTCCAATCAATTTATGGAGCTGCAAATACGAGGAAGTGGGGGTACTGATCGACTGAGAAATATAGCCGAGCAAGAAATTCGCCCTGCCTTTGAAAATTTAGATGGCATTGCCTCAATCAATGTATTTGGAGGTCGACAAAAGAACCTTGAAATCCTCCTCGACAAGGATGCCAGCGAACCACATAATATTACTCCTGAACGCATTCGTTCCAGTTTGACCCAAAATTCAGGGAGCCGAACGCTAGCCGGTTTTGTGTATGAAGGGGAGCAGCGATTTTTTATTCGAACAGCTTCGGAATATACTGCGGTTAGAGATATTGAAAATCTTGTTTTGGCGCCTGGTCCTATTCTATTGAAAGATGTAGCTACGACCTCTTTTGGGGTAGATGAAGAGACGAGTATAAGTAGAGTTAATGGAAAAGATGCTATTTCCATGACGGCCACCAAAGCTTCCCAGGCAAATATTATAGACCTGTCTCATCGAAGCCTTGATTTAATTGAAAGGCTGAATTCAGAGCTTGCTGCTAAAGATGTAGAAATCATTGTTCAAAATAACCTGGCAGAAAGTATGGAAGAAAATATCCAACAGATCATCAACCTGGCTCTGGTGGGCGGTTTGCTGGCTATTTTCGTTTTATGGATTTTTCTCAAAGACTTAAGGTTGATTTCAGTGATTGGAGTATCAGTTCCCATCTCTGTATTTACGGCTTTTAATTTATTTTATGGTGCGGGAATCAGCATCAATAGTCTTACCCTAGTTGGTATGGCCCTGGCCATTGGGATGTTATTGGACAATAGCATTGTGGTACTCGAAAATATTTATCGACTGGTTTCCAGTGGGAAATCTACAGAAGAGGCAGTCACTAAGGGCGTTTCAGGGGTAGCCAAGGCCATTTTGGCAGCTACCTTAACCACAGCAACTGTATTTTTGCCTTTCTTATTTTTTGGTAATTATTTGATAGCTCTTATCGGAAAACACATTGGGGTATCTATTATTTCAACCTTAATGGTGTCTTTATTGGTAGCATTATTACTAATTCCTGTGCTGGCTGCGGTAGTACTTGGTTATTATTCTGATCGCAAAAAAGCATCTTTCGGCCAATCTAAGATCAGAACCCGGATCGAGCGACTTTATCTGATCCTTCTCAAAAGTAGTTTGCGAAAACCGGGACGCACCATTATTGGCGGACTTCTGCTATTCTTTATAACCACCTTTGCTGTCCTGGCCGTCAATATCAATACTCTGGAAGAGGTAGAAACCAATCAGGTTGACATTTTTGTTACGATGGCAAAAGGGAGTACTCTGAATAATACAGACAAAATTGTTCAGGAAATAGAATTGAAGATGGAAGAGGTAGAAGAAAGGCAGGATGTTATAAGCAAGATTCGGGAAGAGGATGCCGTAGTAAGTGTCAAGCTAAAAGAAAAATTTGAAACCATTAAGGATCGCAACTTCAATGAAATAAAAGAACAGATTGAGGATTTGGTAAATAAGATCGGTGGTGCAAGGATTTCCTTATCTCAAAGTGAATCGGGAGGAGGTGGACAAGCAATGGGCGGTATGGGAGCTCTTGGTGCACTGATGGGTTTTGGTGACAATCAGGAAAAGATAGTAGTTAAAGGTGAAGATTATGCTCTAATGCAAAGAGTAGCACAAGATCTGGTCTATTATATTCAAAACCTTGAGGATACCAGAAGCGCCAGTTTAAATTCACGAGGAAACCGGCCAGAAGTTCTTCTGTCATTTGATCCTCTGACCATGGCTAAAAATGATATTACCCCTGAAAATATTGCCAGGGCATTGCGGGATTTTGGTCAGGAAGCCCCGGCAGCTACCAAATTTCAATATGCTGAAGAGGAGTATAATATAATCATTCGGGAAAGCGACAATCAAGAATCGGGTTATCAACCAAAAACCATGGATGACCTAAGAAAGCTTGAAGTAGCTGACCAGCAAGGTGGCTTGCATGAAATATCCACATTTTCTACTATTCGTACCAGTGAAAGTTTGGATGATATCCAACGGATCAATCAGCAGAAGCAAATTGAGATTACTTATAGCCGTTCGAGGCAGGCCATGCAATCGAAAGAAATGCTAGATGCTCATAAGGAAAACATGAAGGCGCTCATCACTAATTATCCTCTACCTCCAGGAATTGCCATCGAAATGGTCGCAGCAGAGGATCAAATGAAAGATTTTAAGGCATTGGCAGGAGCAGCCATTTTACTGATCTTTATCATTTTAGCCTCTGTTTTTGAATCTCTTTCGGCTCCTTTTGTCCTTATTTTTTCGGTGCCTCTAGCTGCTACTGGAGCACTCTTAGGCTTAGTTATTACAGGCAACAGCTTGTTTAATGCCAATACATTAACAGGGTTTTTAATCTTGTTAGGGGTTATTGTTAATAATGGCATTATCATGATCGACTATGTAAATGCGCTGCGCCGCCAGGGATTTAGAAAAAGCCGTGCCCTGGTGACGGCCGGTCTCCATCGACTTCGGCCCATTCTTATTACTGCGATAACCACTATTGTTGCCATGTTCCCATTGGCTCTAGGCACTGCGGAATATGTAAGTCTTATCGGAGCTCCTTTTGCTATTACGGTTATTGGAGGATTAGCACTAGGTACCGTACTTACGCTTATTGTTATTCCCACCGTTTATCTTGGATTGGAAAATGCCATAATTTGGTTCCGCAACTTGCCCTGGTGGGTAAAAATTATAAATTTAGCATTGCTCCTTGGAGGTGGTATATTGATATATTTTAAAGTAACAAATTTATTATGGCAACTAGCGGATAGCCTGCTTTTGTTATTCCTTATTCCTTCAGTCACTTACTTTATCCGAACCAGTTTAAAGCGTGCTCAAGCAGATTTGATTCCCCAAAACGAGGCCTTACAAATTAAAATTCAAAACCTGGTTAAAATTTATAATCGGGCAGGCCGATTTTCTCGTGAATGGTCGGGGAGCCAAACATTGGCCTCTTACCATCAGGAAAACCAAAAATTACGTTGGGGGCGTCTTTTTAGGGAATTTATCTGGCAGATACCTCTTCTAATATTTATGATTTGGTTTACCTTTTCCTACCTCAGAGGTGGCATTTGGATGATATTAATGGCTGTAGGTATTTATCTGCTACTAATTGAGATGTGGAACCCCCTGGGCAATGCCTTTAAGAAAAGGGGAAGACGCTTTTGGAAAAGAATAGCTGGTATTTTGGGTGCTTTGTTATTTTGGTTAAGTCCTGGTGTTCTTTTAGGGCAAATGTCAGGAAAAGTAAATTGGGGCTTTGCCCTCTTCTTGGGCATTGTGTGGTATCTTATATTAATTATTTATACTTCTTCGTCCTACTTGCATCGCAAGCAATTAAAAATTGAGCGTATTAAAGGAGGTCTCAGACGCTTTTATTATCGATTGATTTCCAGTATTCCCATTCTTGGTAAACGCCGAGTGCCCTTTAAAGCTCTTAATGGGATTACGCTGGATATCAAAACTGGAATGTTTGGTTTATTGGGTCCAAATGGAGCCGGAAAATCTACCTTGATGCGGATCATCAGCGGTGTTTTTGACCAAAGCTATGGCAAGGTATGGATCAATGGCATTGATACTCAGGAACAACGAGAAGAGTTACAGGGCCTAATTGGATACTTACCCCAGGCCTTTGGAAGTTATGAACATATGTCAGCCTGGACTTATCTCGATTATCAGGCCATACTAAAAGGATTGACTGATAACAAAGAAAGGAAGGAACGCCTGGAGTATGTGCTTAGTTCGGTAAATATGCTGGATCGAAAAAATGAAAAGATAGGCTCTTTTTCCGGAGGGATGAAACAGCGTATCGGCATTGCACAAATATTACTGCATTTGCCCAGAATATTAATCGTAGATGAGCCAACAGCGGGATTGGATCCTCGCGAACGGATCCGCTTTAGAAACCTATTGGTACAATTGAGTCGCGAACGAATTGTCTTATTTTCTACCCATATCATTGAAGATATAGCCAGTTCTTGTAACCAATTGGCAGTAATCGATAAAGGAGCTTTAAAATATCAGGGATCACCACAGGATATGGTCCATTTGGCAAATGGCCTCGTCTGGGAATATGTTATCCCTGCAACTGAATTCGGAGAATCCGAAAATGGTAAGGTGGTAGTCAATCATTTACGAGAAGGAGACCAAATAAGGGTCCGGTGTATTGCTCAGGAAAAGCCAATGGAGGAGGCAGTATCCGTTGAACCAGTATTGGAAGATGCTTATTTATGCTTGCTTAAAAACATTCAGAATTGATGCTAAATACAATAACATTAATTGGTAAACTCATTAGGTACAATCTGAAAATAATCTTTGCAGGTCGGTTTTTGTGGTTTTTACTGGCTGCTTTGGCTTTCTATCTTTTTTTTATGGTTATCAGTGTCTTTGATAATACGGAATTGGATATTAGCCTAATTTATGGTTTGACCTTTTTTCCAGCTATTTTATTAATTTTTTACCCTGTAGTATTTGGGATTCAAAGAGATGAAGATGCCCGAATGCTGGAGATATTATTTGGCATCCCTGACTATCGATATAAGGTTTGGTTGGTAAGATTGGTATTGATTTTTGTGCAAATATTCATATTCCTAATTCTTTTTGCCTCCCTGGCCTCCTGGTTATTATACCCCATTAATCCACTTCAGTTGGCTAGTCAGCTGATTTTTCCCATCTGTTTTTTAGGCAGTCTTTCTTTTTTATTTTCTACCTGGGTAAAAAATGGCAATGCCACTGCAGTCATTATGGTCCTGTTAGGAGTGGCTCTAACCATTTTTAGTGAAGCGCTCGAAGATACTTTTTGGGATGTTTTTCTAAACCCATATGATACGCCCAGAGAGTTCAGTCAACTGGCCTGGCGGAAGGTAGTCTGGAAAAGCCGTATTTTTCTTAGTGTGGGAACAATTATTTTTATTTTAGGAGCCCTTATCAATTTGCAACGAAGGGAGAGATATATTTAACAGAGGCATCAGATCATAAGATTGAAGTTTAGATTAAATCCCTCCCAAGAATTGACCATAAAAAAGGCTCTGGCCATACGGCCCGTAGGGGAAGAGCCAAATGTTGTAAGAATATTGATGTGAATTTGAATGAGAGCTCCAGCGGAGCGTAATGTAACACACCCTGGTTGCCACATTACGCTCTGCTGGAGCTCTCCATTGAATCAATTACCTTTCTAAGTACATGCTGCTCCTCCGGAGCTTTATACAGCTTCAATTTCCTATCTAAGAATATTTTGCTTCTCCGAAGCATTTTGCCTATTCATTTAGCGATCCAGCCTGAAAATACGGAACCAATCAACATCCAATCAGCTTAAAAAGATAAATTGCTATATTTATCTCAAACCTAAAAAACTTCAATCCTATCATTCAATCTTCTTTGTTTGAAGGCTGAAAAAATTGCTAAAACCTATATCATGAATCGCCTATTTGTGCTCTTTATCCTGCTTGGATCTTTTATTATTGCTACTGGCCAAACCACAACTGAAAACCTAACTTCCGACCTACGGTGGAGAAATATCGGCCCCGCTAATATGATGGGCCGTATTGCGGCCGTAGAAGCATTGGATACGGACTATCGAACGGTTTTGGTCGCTTCGGCTTCCGGAGGCGTTTTTAAATCCACTAATGCGGGAATAACCTGGACGCCTATTTTTGATAAATACGGTGCAGGATCGATAGGTTCAGTGGCTTTTTATCAGCCCAATCCAGAAATTATTTGGGTGGGTACCGGAGAATCTGCCAATAGAAATAGCAGCGCCTGGGGTGATGGCATTTACAAATCTACAGATGGCGGTAAGACCTTCCAGCATATGGGCCTGGAAGATACCCACCAAATTGCTGAAATAGCCACCCATCCTAGCAATCCCGATATCGTTTATGCGGCAGCAGTAGGTCATTTATGGGGCTATTCAGGAACCAGAGGGCTTTTTAAAACAACAGATGGAGGCAAATCTTGGGAAAAACTGACGAATGGACTTCCAACTGCAGCTAGCTCTGGCTGCACTGAAATTATCATGCATCCCCAAAATCCAGACATTTTATTTGCCGGATTTTATGAGCGACTCCGACAACCAGCTAGTTTTAAATCTGGTGGACCTAATGGAGGTTTATTCAAATCCGAAGATGGTGGTAAATCATGGAAGAAGATTACCAAAGGTTTGGCCAAAGGAGAAAGTGGAATGATTGACATCTCTATCCACCTTAAAAATCCGGATATCATGGTGATGGCCTATGAGGCAGATGAAAATATTGAAGAGGGGAAACCCGGTTCAGGTGTTTATCGCTCAGACGATGGCGGAAAGAGCTGGAAGTTTTTGCTTAAGCATGCCATACGACCTTTTTATCATGGCCAAATTCAAATAGATCCACTGGATGATAATAATATCTATGTGGTATCTCGTGGTTTTATGATCTCAAAGGATGGAGGTGAAACTTTTACTCGCCCTCGCTGGAATAAAGACGGCGGGGATGACCACGACATGTGGATAGCTCCTTATGATAATAAAATTATGTACATGGCCACCGACCAGGGAGCTCGTTTATCGATTGATGGCGGCAAAAACTTTTTGTCCTTTAATAATATGGCCATCGGGCAGTATTATGCCATTGGAGTGGATATGCGTGATCCCTATTGGGTGATTGGCGGATTGCAAGATAATGGTATCTGGATGGGACCAAGTAATAGCCGTGAGGGAAGAGGTATTCTTAATGAGCATAATACCCATGTAGCGGAGGGAGATGGATTTCATTCCCAAATCGACCCGACCGATTGGAGAACCATCTATACTGTAAATCATGTAGGTTTTGTAGCCAGACAAAATGTAGAAACACGCGAACATGTTTTCATTACACCCACACCCGAGACGATAATAAATTTCAACGATTATTTTGATCCAAATTACCCAGAAACAGCCAATTGGTATTCTATATATCCTGGGGAACACTGGTTTTTTCCAGAAAGACCAGAAAGGCCCCTACTTCCTCCTCAATTCAGGTTTAACTGGAGTAGCCCCTTTATTATTTCTCCTAATCATCCTCAAACGGTATATTTTGGTTCTAATCACCTATTTAAATCCACTAACCGAGGGGATACCTGGAGAATAATAAGCCCGGATTTGACAACCAATGATCCAGAATTAAGAAATACTTCTAAAGGAGGAGGTTTGACCAATAGCAATACTGGAGGAGAAAATCATTTCACCATCATTACCATTTGCGAATCTCCATTGAATGATCAACTCATTTGGGTGGGGACGGACGATGGAAATGTGCAGGTCAGCCGAAATGGTGGTCATAGTTGGGAAAATGTAAAAGCAAATATCCCCGGTATTCCTGAAAAAATATGGGTAAGCCGGGTAGAGGCTTCTCACTTCGATGAGGGAACCGCTTATGTTACTTTTGATAATCACCGTTATGATGACAATAAACCTTATGTTTTTGTAACTAAAGATTTTGGAAAAACCTGGGAAAACATCAGCTCTAATCTTCCAGAAAAGTATTCAGTATATGTCATCAAGGAAGACTATGAACAGAAGAACTTGCTGTTTGTGGGGACGGAAGAATCTGTATATGCCTCCATAGATGCGGGCCAATCCTGGGCGAAAATGGATAAAAACCTACCTACGGTAGCCATTCATGATCTGGTGATCCACCCTCGGGAAGGAGATTTAATCGCTGGCACTCATGGTAGAAGCATTTGGATAATGGATGATATCTCGCCATTAAGACAAATGAGTGCTGAAATTTCGAAAAAGAATCTACATCTATTTTCACATAAAGTATGGACAAAGTGGATCTCTATTTTTACAGGAAGAAAACAACCAGCTTTCGAGTTCCGAGGTGAAAACCCACCACCAGGAGCTTTAATCAACTTTTATGTAGGTCAAAATGAGGCTGATTCCGCTACTGTAAGTATCAGCACTATTCATGGAGACCTGAAATTCAAAAGAAGATTATCTGTTCATAAAGGGATTAACCGGATGCTATGGCCATTGAATAGGAATTTTCCCAGCCGTTATTTTCCCGAATTGCCAAAAGATATTGCCAAATACAAAGCCCATCTTGAATGGGTCATCATTGAATTAGAAGATCGAGTAAAAATTGAAGCACTCAAAAATGGATTAGGGCCTATTAAAAATAAATTGGAAGAGGCCAAATCCATAAGAGGCCTTAACGATGTGCGTAGGGATTTAATAAGGGATTATGCTGGTTATGCTGGAGGAAAATCTTTCTTTGGACCTAAACCTAGTAATGAAACGATGCCAGGGGAGTATGAAGTGACTATTGAATTGGGCGGAGAGAAAGTTTCTGGATTTATTACAGTACGGGAAGATCCGTTGAAGAAGTAAATAGTTTAGTGACCAGTGATGGGTGACGAGTGATGAGTGATGAGGCTTTTTTCGTTACGATCTCTAGATTCGCCTATTGGTTTGTTAGTATAGCCGCTGATGTACACTGGTCATACTGATTTTCGCTGTTAAGTTATTGTATGGTAAACAGTGTAGATCAGCTTGATCAGCGTTTAACAGCGGCCATTAGTTGGTAGTGTGTGTATAAAATTGCTTTTTGCTAAATGTATGGAATCACATAAAAGATGAAAATTGAAAATTAAAATCCTCAAACAACTATTTATCAGACACAACGAATTAGATAATTCCAGACAATCCATTTGGTTTTTACATGGTTTCGCAGATTCTGGCCTGGTGTATAAGGAAGTTTTTGAATCTTCTATCAGTAAAAATTTAAATGTTTATGTAGTGGATTTGCCAGGATTTGGGGTAAGCCCTATTCATCTGGATTATATTTCTATAAAAAAACAAGCCGAATTACTTTCCAAAATCATTTTGGAAGAAACTAGGGAGCAGCAGCGAGTGAATATTGTGGCCCACTCACTGGGGGCCTTGATTGGAACATGGATCTGCCAAACCTTGAAAGACAAAATAAATTACTATTTCAACATAGAAGGGAATTTGACAGAAGCCGATAGTTATTTTTCTAGTAAACCTCTTGGATTCGACTCTGCTATTGAATTTACAGAAGCCTTTGAGAAGGAAATTTTTGAAAAAGCTAAGTCCGAAGAACGCTATAAAAGATATTACAGCAGTTTAAGATTCGCCAACCCTGAAGGGATGAGAAATTGGAGCCTTAGCAGTCAGGAATATGTAGCTGGAAATAAATGTGGGTATGAATTCAAAGTCTTAAGTTGTAAAAAGCTTTACATATGGGGAGATGTAGATACATCTGCTGATACACAAGCATTTATTAAAACCCATGAAATACCCAATCGACTATATGCGGGGGTGGGACATTGGCATATGGTAGAAAATTCAGAATTTTTTTATAGAGATATAAATGAAGAAATATTAAAAACAAGGTAAAAGGTGTTAGCCGAAATTGAAGTTTTCCTAGACTACTCTTGTTTGATTCTTTTTAGAGCAGCTTCATAAACCTGATCTTTACCTTCTTTTAATCCATCCAAGTTTTGTTTTACCAAAATATCAGGTACTATTCCTACTGTTTGCATTTCTTCACCATTTTGCCTGACGGTATAACTTGTGGTTAATAAAATTTGAATTCTTCCAGGGGTGGTAAATGAATCTATTCCCCCTGAGGCACCTACACTATTACTATCTCCAATTAAAGTTGCCCCTGCATATTTAAAATTACTAGCGAATGTTTCTCCTCTGCTTCGGGTAGTAGAAGGGATCGAACTACCGATTAAGACCGTGATTTTTGCCTTTATAAAAGGTTTTTTAGGAACAATTAAGGCTGATTGCCAAATGTGATGTCGTTGTTCTTGATTCGGATACATATTTAGGGGATAACTTGATATTAGGCCTTTAAAAAGCCCACCTTCGACGGGTAAGTGTTCAAAAATATCCCTTAAAGATTGAGGGTAATCCCTTAAGTCAAATATCAAGTGTTCAGCTTCTAATATTTCATCTAGTTTTTCACTTAAATCTCCTTGAGATAACAGAGAAGGATTGATATAAATGGTTTTCGGAGCAGGGTATTCGAATGCTTTGTGCTCAAATGGATTATTAAAATGTTTCGTGTATTCTTTTGGCGGAATGGTATTGACTTCTACCGTTAAGATTTCATTAGCCCTTTTGAGTTTGACAACACCTGTAGAGGCATTAATTAGTGATCCCAGAGAATTAACCGCATTAATTAATTTTGATTGAGGGGAGCCTACTCTACGATTTATGGCACTTTCCAAAAGATCAGAGACCTCCTTATTGTTAATTTCTAATATTTCATCGCCATTTTTTATTTTAGGATCGAAACTTTTCAAAACGTATACTTTCCCTTGAGAATAAATCCTGTAAAAGGGGAGCCAACTCCATACTCTTTTTGGTTGATTAGCATTTTGATTCTCCAGATCCGGAGTCCGAAACCTGAAAACACGAGCATGCCCATCCCGAAATAAGGAAACGTAATTTTTGACAGCTGTTAAGGAAGCAGCCTTTTTATCTGTGTTACTGGAAATATGTTTCAAGCCCAGAGCCAATTGTTCGGAAGATTGAAAATCAAACATTCTTTCCGATCTTTTCCTATAGGGGTATAAATGATGAATGGCATTCCATGTTAAAATAAAATCAGCATACCATACATCATTTTCCTGAAAAATTGCTTTTTCATCTGCATAAAACTCTTCAATCGTTTTTGAAAATTCTTGGAATTTTGCTTCCTGATTAAGATGCTCAGCTTCCCGATGATCCAACACTATTGGCATTTTAATCCATAAATTATTAGCTAGTTTAGAAGAAAAAGATTGGGAAGGATTAGGCTGCTTTTCCAGGATATATTCATTCTTGATTTCTGGATTATAATGATGACGGAAATTCTCTGGGTAGTAATATTTGTTGCTATTGAAGTAATTAATTTGGTCAAATTGAACTTGGTCCTGAAGGAGAGGGTTATTTGGCTTAATCATTTTGCTGGAATCAAATGCAGTACTTACTAAAATTTTAATATCATTTCCTTCAAATTTAGCTCCACTATTTTCGCCGATTGAAAAAGCACAATGTTGCCAAAAGCGAATACTATCCCCCTGGGAGATCGGGTTTACTTTAAGGGGGGTATTTTCATCATTACTAAATATTGCGTAAGGGGCAATGGGTGAAAATAAATCTGATAGAACGGATTGGAGCTCATTATCGGATTTAGGACTTTTTACTTGTTGGATGCCATATACTAAAAAAGCATCCCAATTAAAATCTTCAGTCCTTGCATTGGGGTAGAAGAATCGTACATATCCGAAGGACTTTGCAAAAGCACTCAGGTTTTTAACTTCTTGATTGGAAGTATTCTCAAGATTAGATTGAGCATTTAGTTGGAGAAACCCAAAAGTGAGCGTTAGCATTGCAAAAATTGCAAATACGCTTGGTATTAATCCTTTCATAATATTTTTTAATAACAGTCTTGTTAATTACTATTCCACTTGTATGGGCTCCTATGGGGATGCTTTTTATTTTTTTAATCACTCCTCTTCTTGAGAAGTATTTTGTTTAGATTGAAGTAATTGTTTTTTAAACTCTTCAACTGAAAGTAAAATAACTTTTGGAAAATCGATATCCTTCAATACTCAGAAATGTTTGTCATTTGAAACAAGTTATTTTGCATTTGAAGCGACTGCGCAATCCACAAATTTGTTATCAATCAGGGTCTTCTGCGATTAGATTCCATTTGAAGAACCTTGTAATCAATTCAACATTTGTATCTAGTACAATGCGCATTTGGAATACTTAGTTGTTGGGATTATATGAGGTGCGGTTGTGGGAATTCAACATTTCTTCCATGTCTTCATTTGACCATTTCTTTTCCTCCCACATTTCATCAGCCATTAGAGTTACTTTTTTTGCTAAATATTTAACAATTAACCTTTTAATTGCTAATAGATCTGTCTCTTCCAAATCTCTAGTAAACAATTTAAGGATTTCTAACTGAAGATCATTTAATGGCATTTGTATGGAGGATCTTCCCCTCTTTTTCTTTTTTTATTTACTAACAGGTATAATTCAAATTTAGTTCTTTTTTGATGAAACGTCTCATAAATGATAAGGAATACTTGAAAGAACCAAACAAGACCCTATGCAGTGACTCATTTCTAAAGCTTCAATGTTTGTAGTTTCAATTGAGTTCTTTATCGATAAGCTCATTAATTAATTTAGCACGCCTTTCCAAAGATTTTGCAGTCTGGAATATTGCGCCTGCATAAAAAGTTAATATCCCTCAGGCTTCACAAAACCCTTGGTAAATTTGGAAACTAATTTTGCAAAATGTATCAATTTTGGTTCACTCCAATAAGCACCGACTACCTGAACTCCTATCGGTAAACCTTCTTCTCCAATTCCAAGCGGTATATTAATGCCAGGATGTCCGCTTGCATTAAAACAGGCTAAATAAGGCCAAGTATAGTTTGCGTAAATGAGCTTTTTATTATCATAAATTATGGGAGTTCCAATTTTACAACGCTTAAAAGCAGGGCCATAACTAATTGGGCAAACCAACAAATCAAATTTGTCAAAGAACTGTTCCCATTCACTCACAATACCAGCTCTGATTCCCATGGTCTCTGAGTAATCAATAAAACTATTCTTAAACCCTTTATTCAACTCTCGCTGGAATTTATCCATTCCTTTTAACAAACCGTTTTTCAATTGCATTTTCATGAATGGTTTGATAAACCATGGTACATCTTGCGAGATCAATTGAGAGAATAACCTCACAAAAAGCGAAAGTGAACGCTCATGCAGATCTCCGGCAGGTCCAGAATTTTCCGTTTTGCAATTATTCTTTGTGAGTAGATCAATAAAGTCATGAATTACAGATTTGGTTTGAGCGCTTGTTTCATAACCAGGCCAACCATCCACCCAAGCTACTTTATAATCACTTAATGATTTGTCTTCTGCATTTTGCCATTCGATTCTTGGGATATTTCTATCACTCTTGTGTGGTCCTCGAATTATTTTCCACATCAGTTCAAGGTCTTCTGGATTTCGCGCCATAGGGCCCGCTTGGGCCATGTGAAAAGCAAAGCCTCGTGCTCCCTTTGGTTTTGGAACTACTCCATGCCCAGGAACAGTATTCTCTGTGGGTTTCATTCCATAGAGACCGCAATAATTGGCAGGATTTCGAATAGATCCTCCGAAATCCCCACCTAATTCAATTGGAGTCATACCAGAGGCAAGAGCAGCGGATGATCCACCACTACTACCGCCTGGTGAATATTCAATATTGTAAGGGTTTTTACATTCAGGATAAATGTCACCAGAGATCTGATAATCGGTTAGATTTTTTGGCACATTGGTTTTACCTAAAATGATTGCTCCGGCATTTTTTAGTCTTTTAACAACTTCTGCATCTTCAGGTGCTTCCCAATCTTTTAACATTTTGAAGTTTAAGGTAGATTTTGTGCCCTTAAGCCAAAATTGTTCTTTTACGGTCATCGGCACACCATGAATAGGGCCCCTTAATTTGCCAAGTTGGACCTCTTTATCACATTCAGCAGCAATTTCAAGTGCTTCTTCTTCAAGGGATAAAACAACTGCATTTAATTCAGGATTGTATTGTTTGATCCTAGAAAGATGTTCTTTCACAATATCGGTTGAAGTCGCTTTTCCGGTCTTTATAAGTTGTGCAAGTTCTATAGCCGACTTATAAATATATTTATTCATGGTTTTGTGATTTTTGCAAAAGGCTCCGACAAATGACGTGCCGCTTAAACAGCGGCACGAACATTTTATGCTTTGCTGGTGGTCGTTCTTATATTATCTATATATGTTTATTTTCTTCGACCAATGCTAATTAAAAAAATTTAATTCTTAGTCTAACTTTTCGAATCTGTAAAAGCCATTATTAATATCAAGGCTTATCCTATATTCCCCCTTCTTCAATTTAATGTTAGGGCTGTCTTGGAAACCAACGCCAATTGGATAACTCATTTTCGGGTAGTAAGTTCCCCAATTTATTGTCCACGAATCATTAGCTCTAAATTTTACTTCGCCATCTGATAGATTGGTTACTAATGTATAAATCCCATTCTGGTCCTTATCCTCCATGTCTATGTCCTTTTCCCAGCCAGCTTTTGTTGCTGATCCCAATATGCCTACCGATTGAATTGCGTTGGATCCAATAATGACTGGTGGGAAGGATCCGCTGAGTTCGTTATTTAACAAATCCAGTATAAAATGATTGGCTGCGATCAAGCCAATTATCCAATCTAAATTAGATTCGTTTTTTTCTTGAATAAGGTCGATCAGTCTCAGCAAATTTGTATACTTCGCTTTTGAGTGCTTTTTAAATACAGTTTCCAAGCTTTGATCTCCATTTTGATTGTTCCTTATTTCTGAATTGACCAATTCCTCAAATAATAGATCTATTACATGAGCTTTTTTAATTCTGTTGCGATCAATACTTTTTTCTACATTAACCTGTTCAAAATCATATAATCGGACAAGACTGGATCTCAAGGTGTCATTTGAAATTTTCTCAAATCCAGAATTTATAAGAGCATTATATGCTCCTTTTCGAGTCTCTAAAGAAATGTTATTCCCGTTCATAAGGAAATCAGAATAAGTCGCAAATAAAGAATCAATGTTAGCATCATTGGAATTTATGAGCATTTGACCTGCAAACTCGGAGCATTTTATCCATCCACTTATGTTTTTAACATAATTGATATCATTAACTAGATCATTTCGCACATCCCGCAACATCTTTAGCTCAAATGATCTGTCATTTTTACTTTGATTAGCATTATTTATTTGAAGGGCAATTAAAATTCCAATTACGACAAGGAGTATTTCTCCTATGGCATAAATCAGATACCTACCTGCCGGCGAGGCAGGTTTTCTAATTTTATTTTCCGAGAGTAGTTTTTGTCTTATTTTTCTGAAGAATTTTAGCATGGTTTTTCATTTTGTTCGTTCTAATGACCACCAACGACACGACTATGCACCGGACCACAGCACAGCAAGGCTAATCAGTATAGACGATGCTACGTTTCTTCTTTCCATTTTCCTTAGTAAAAAATATGGAAAATACTTTCTCATTTTTTTTACTGTATCTTGGCAATTCTAACTGTGGCTTGATTCCCTTGTTTTGAAACAAAGTCCGGCTTGTGAAGAGTTGAGAAAATCCTTACATAGAGCCTCCTTTCAGTGTTTCATTAATCTGGTTGTATTCTCAATTTCTTTCAGAATTTCTAAAATTGAGTGTGATAAACGTAACTTGCCTCTATCATACTCTTCAAAAGAAAGACTACTATTGAACTTGCTATTCTCTAGTCTTTTATTTTGAGCAAATAGTAGCAATATTCTGTCCTTATAATTAGAGTTTTCGCTTAATTCAAGTAATGTAAACAAGGCTTGATTAATGTTACTATTTTCAATACTATTTAGAACTTTTTGTCTTTTCCGAATAAACAACTCATTTTCATTTATTTCTTTTGCTCTATAAATTTTTGATAGGAGGGAGATAAGGTTTTGTATTTTTTTTACCAATCGAACAAACAATTTCTCATTCCCATTTTCCTTAATCGGTTCAGTTGAAACACTTTCTATCTTGGTAGACTCTAAAGTTGAAATTATAGTTATCAAAGAATGTGAAATTTGATTTAAGTATACATCATATTCCGATGAATTCTTATCATTGAATACCAATAGTAGTTTTCGTTTATTTATTAGCTCCAGCTTCAATGAAAAAACTCTTAGTGAAATAAAATTCTCTTTATCTCGAAATGGAATTACGTTTATCAATTTAAAAATCACTTTTCCTAATTGGTCTTTTTGAACAAGCTCGTATAGTTCCTTAAAGTCAATTTTTTCTCCACTTTTTACATGAGGAATTAATTCTAATTTATCCTGTATTGTCTCAGAATAGATTTCTAATAATGAATGCCAAACTTGACTAATTTCCAAGTAAAACCCTTCAAAGCTTAATATCCCCTTTCTATCATTTTCAATTAGTTCCTTGTGTTTATTTAATAGTAAAATAACTCTATTGTATATTTCAGAGTCCCTTTCTTTATAAAATTCACTAAAGATTGACAAGGCCAATTTAAAATCTCCAGAATTTAGAATATTTTCAAATGTATTTAATAGATCATCCTTAATTCCCTTATCTACTCTTTCACAAATGTCAATTATTTTGGAAACAATAAAATTTCTTTTTGATCCAAATTGTTTAGTTGTATATTTCCCTGCTCTATATTCATTCAAGAGACTTTTATACGCCACCTCAATTACTGCAATTTCTTCATACAAATTCTTGTTAATAGATTCAAGGTAATCAGATAAGATTCTAATGGCCTCATCAATTTTTCCATTTTGAATAATATCTTTTGTTGCCAAGCCCAAGTGTTTTTTAACGCTTTCATTCAACAATTTTTGATCTTGAACTGATAAAAAACTCCTACCTTTATTCCCTAATAGTATTATCATCAACTCCTTAGAAGAAACAGGTAAATCATTTTTTACTTTATCAAACATAATTCTTCTCGCCTGTTGACCTGGCTTATTGGAGTATTCAAATCTTTCCTTAATCAAAGGAGAAAGTGTATCATGACTTAGTTTAAACGAATTTTCATTAGGTTTTGACAGAAGGTAGAATTCTACACATTTTTCTAAAAAACCTTCTAATACATCTTTTCTATGGGAATAATCTGATTCTAATTCCTGGATAGTTCGTGTTGCTGCAGTAACAAGCGGTGTCGTATGATAATATAGAATATCTATTGCTAATCCAGACTCCACCACTTCACGGTTAAAGATAGAAAGCTTTCCCAGCTGCTGATTTAAAAAATCCTTTAGCAGTATTCCTCCTTTTTTCAATTCTTGATAATCGATAATTTTGAATTTCACTTCATTAGTTTCTCTATTGTTTTCTTTTGCTTTATCCCACAATTTCGATAGTAGAATTTGTAATACTGGCGCAATTGCACTTTTTTTATCTTCTAGCAAGTCATCAGCTATTATATCGACCAAGCTTCCATCATTCCCAGACTCTAAAGCAAGCTTATATTTAATATATAATTTTTCATTTTTTGTAATACCTTCAATTACTTCTAGTATCCCTTTCCTACTTAGAGGGGTTAAAAACAATTCGGAAAAGGGAATATTATATCTAATAAAATACTGTTCTATATCAGGATGATATTCTTTTCGGTATGAAAAAATGAATCGAGATTTTCTATCTTTCTGATTACACAATTGGTCTATGGCTTTTGCTAAATTATCCAATTCATCAAAACCAGAGATTGAATTGTCGCTATTCAAAGGTTTTGTTATTGCTTCTTCGACTTGATCTAAAATAAATACATAGGGCCGATCAGATAGCACCTCAATCTCGTCTAATATTTGTAATAGATTTTTACCACTATCTATGCATCCTTTTTCTTCAAAAATTTGGTTAATAGCGGCCGAAAGAGTTCCTAATAACTCTTTTTCCTCTCCTCTTCTTAAGTACTTTACTATGAAATCATTTTCTAATCTCGGGAATAAACCAGCACTTAATAAAGAAGATTTTCCTACGCCAGATTCCCCATAGTAAAGTATAACAGGATCGGGGCCTTTGATTTGATTATAAAGGGAGCGAATTTCTCTCCCTCTACCAAAAAAAATTCCAGCAAACTCCCTCTTATAATATTGTAAATGGACAAACGGTTTTTTAGGTAAGTATTTTGATTGATAGTATTTTGCCGGAATATCCGGAATTCCGAATAGCGGATTGTTGCTTTCACTCGGCAAGTTCCATTTTAGAATGGAACTTGCGCCTCTAGAGAGGTAGAGGTTCCAAGGAAATTCTTCTTTTTCATATTTGTCTTGAAGGTAAAGGTTTCGAAAGTCTCCACTCTCATTTTCTGCTAAAATCATGCTTTCAGCATCCATCCACGCTCTCTCGATATCAATCCCCTGTGCCAGTGCAGAATAGAATCTGACGCTTAATTGGGTTGCCACATAATCATTTATGATACTAGATGTCCCAATTACTATTGGGATCTTACTTTTTATTAGATCTCGTGCTTGTAACTCAGTAGAACAACCATTAAGGAATACTAATTTTAAGCTTTTTTCTTGAGAAAATATTTTTGTAAGACCTTTGGAATTAACTTTAAACACTCCTTTTTCCAGAGTTTCAACTAAAAGTTGATATGAATTAGCATGACCAGCATAATGAAAAATAGAAATTCTATTTCGGTAGTATTTATCCTGAAAAACATCAACAATTTGTTTCAGAGTTACATTTGCTCTCTGTACTAATTCACATAATCCCTCGTTAATTGCCGGCGTGAGGACTTCTCTAATTCGAGTTTGTTCTTTTGATAAATTTCTTAAATAATCTGTTTTAGATTCATAATTATTAGCAAAAGTGGTAAATATTACAGGGATATCAGGTTTCATTTCTACGTTTATTCGCAGTATTATTTAAGAATAAGAAATTCTAAAGTTGGATATACACGTTTAAGACCAAAAATATAATAAATTCATCGACTTTTGACACATGACGCTTTGTGCAAATGCGGTAGGTACCACATCTGAATCCTTCGAGGCTTAAGCGCTCTAATGAATCAGTGGCAGCTATCGACGTTTTGCACATTGGGTATGCCTAGCATGGGCATCTTTTCATCTAACGAAAGATAGGTGATTAATCTAGAGGGTGCAAGTCCTTTATGGGCAGAGGTAACACCCTGAATCCTTAGCAAGTCGCAAAGCCTGCCCCGTAAAATGGTGAGGGTGGTTTACTGTGAAATAAGCACTGAAGCCCCCCTGTCCGGCTGGCCGGGAAGCGAGACTGCCCATACGGGCCCGCACTGGGGCAAAACTCGGTGCTGAGGAACACGAACTGAATAAGAGACTATTAGGTATATCAAGATATTGTCGACATAGACCTCAAGTCATTCTTCGACGAGGTGCGACATGACTTATTGCTGAAACTGATCTACAGACTAGTACAAGGGCCGATGACATTAAAATTGATCCGCAGCTTCCTACGGGCTCCGATACAAATCTGAGGAAAGCTTTACAAAAGGCATAAAGGAGCGCCTCAGGGTTCTCTCGTCAGTCCATTGCTAGCAAATATACTACTCAATGAGTTCGATAAAGAGCTAGAAAACCAAGGTCTACGCTATATTCGCTATGCCGATGATTTCAGTATCTACCAATTGTACGCTGGCTTTATTCCTGTTTTGGCCTTGAGAGTTTAAAATATTTGTTCGCTGTTTCGTCAAGTCGATTTATTAGTTTTTCGAAATTCTTTTGATTTGGTTCAAGGTCAACGTATTTGTCAATAATATTACTCCGTTTATAAATCAGAAAAGTATTTTCCGCATTCGGGTCAATTTTGTTTAGATAGACTTCTGATGTTTTATCGTTAAAAGAAGGTACAAAAGTCAAAGCAACTTTTTTTAGACCAAGTTCAGTACCAAGCTCTTCTAATTCCTGCATTCTCTTATCTTTATCGTACCTCATTTCGTTGCCATAAACAAAATATACTTTTAAATATTCTTTCCTTTTATGACTTTCGCTGTCTAAAAAAACAAGCCAATCTTTGATTTCATCCCAATTTGGTTTGTTGCCTACAAAATATAAAATACCGTGATACCAACCGTATTTGCAAATCGGACAGGTTTTTGTGCCTTTATCTGCTCCATAAGCGTGGAATGGAGTAAAGGAAATAATATCTTCACCTACTTTTTTACCTGAGTTTAAAGCGCTATCAATTTGTATTGGGTAATCAGGGATATTTAAGCCTAATATGATATTGCGTTCGCCAATCAGCAAATCATCTTTTTGTACAAACCGAATTATGCCAGTTCCACCACGATTTTCCATTTTTTTCCTACGTTGAGTTGTTAAAAGTGGGTCGTTGTCAAACACAAAATCATCAATATAGTAAGGTTCTTCCAAATTTTTCTCTTTTACGGTAATGTGAATGTGTGCAGGTTCGTCTCTACTTGGGTAAGTTCCTGGTTTTGTAGTATAAATTGAGTATTTACCTTGCTCATCTGTGTTCAGCCAACCTCTTATATAGCCGTGAGTCTGACCTAATTTATTTTTTGGCATATTTCTTTCTTCACTATCTTTTGTGGCATAAACTCCTGCGCTATTCGTATGGTAATAGTACAGAATTACATTTGAGGCTGGGGTTTTTCCATCAATTTGATATACAGTTCCCGTAAGCAAAATTTTCTGTCCCTTTTTTTTAAATGCCGGACTGTTATCACTTGATGTCAAGTGCTTGGGAATTTTATAGTAAAACGGCATTGATTTGTCGAAGTCATCACTCACAATGTTGTCTTGCTTTTGGGTTGTTTGGCTGTTGCAGCTCGATAAGGTTAAATACGCCAACAGAAGAAATACTAATTTAAGAATTCGTAACATTTATAGTGTTTTCTAATAAATGTAGAAATTGATGTGCTCGTCCACATCATATTTTGCAATCAATTGTCCGTGTGGTGTAAATAAATAGCTTACTGGATAAGTGGTTCCCAATTACTTCTGAAATGTCTGCTTAATCGAATGACTTGACCATTTTTAAGTGTCGCGTCATAATCGCCATTACTTCTTGATTTCACTTCCTTGACGTGTGTAGCTTTTATAATTGTTGAGCGATGCACTCTTAAAAAGATAGTTGGGTCAAGTTCAGTTTCAAATTGCTTTAGACTTTTATTCACCAAAATTTTTCGGTCGCCCACATAAACCACAGAATAGGGTTTATCGGTCGAAATAAGCTGTATTGTTGATACTGGTATCGTAATGATTTTTGAGCCGACTTTAAATTTGATGATATCAGAAAAAGATTTGGTTAAATTGGTTGGTTTATGGTTTGCAATATAGATTACAGGAAAAATAGTATACCATAATAAAGCAATATAGAATTGATTTGAGAATGCAGCATTAAAAATATTAGTAAATCGATGCGTAGGTGTAAAAATTAAACTACTAACAAACACAAATAAACAAGTAAATAGTAAAATATTGAAAAAACTAAAAACTATTCCAATTCCCAAATTGAGCGGAAGTCTACTCAATTTATTTTTTGGATTAATAGCCTTAATCAGTCTGTTTATAAGAATGGTAAAAGGAATAAAAAATCCCCAAAACATATTGTAAAGTAAAGATTCTAATAAATAGAAACCTGTTTGTTGTATTCTACTGTAAATGTAGTCTTGAAGTATTGCCATTAGAAAAACGAAAACGACAATTAGAAAGTACAATGGTATTTTTCCAATTTTCGGAATTTTGAATTTTTGATTTGTATTAATTGATTGTTCCAATGTTTCTTTAGCTTGCGTTCAACAACTTGCTATCCAAACAAAAGGTGCGGATAGATGATTTTATATCCTCAAATTTCATATCAAATAATAGTTTAACTCGTATTCCTAAAAACCACAATGAATTATTATCATTGTTGGAAAACGTTTTTCTTCCTTAGCCCAATCACTAATTTAATCAATTTTTCAGGCCTTAATGTCTTTTGGATCTTTTCCACCAATCCCTGAATAATCTAATAGCCTCTAACTTTCCTTTTTTATTCACATAGGCTGGACGGATTGATTGATATTGCTTTAGCACTACTGATGCCTCTTTCAAAAGCATAGAATCTTTTTTTATTGGGATAAAATCTTCTGGTAATGCGTAGGTAAAGTAACCCTTTTCATTAGCAAATACTGGTATATTGAAAAAACTACGTTTTACAAATTCATCCGTTTTTTGATTATGAATACTTGCATCTACAAAAAAATCAACCGCATGGTCAGGATATCCAAACAAATAACCATAAGCTCGGTAACGGTCATTTTTCTGTTCAAATTCTATAGCAGTTAAAATTACGGCTGGATCGTATCCAGGAACAAAACCCCATTGAGCAAAAAACGGAGCCTGAGTCTCCAATAACTTATCTAGTAAATCGGTACGGCAAATAAGTATTTGCATATTTCGATTCCCATCCCAAACCTTTTTGAAGGGAATTAACAAAAATTGATAATTCTCAAAGGATAAAGCATCTAAAACCCGATTCCAGCTGTTCACTTTATTCAAGTTTAGTTGGGTGCTATCATCCTGTAAATTTACCACGAATCGTTGTCCATCAAATTGTAAGCTGTCCTTCCCCAAAGGATAAGATAAAGCAAATCCAATACTACTCATTGGTTTTAAATCACCCAATAATGAGTAAAGAGCTTCGTGATCGAGGGCATGCCCAATAATAGAATCCGCAAGTATTTGCTCTTCCTCAGTAAGTTGTTCATACCCTGGAAATGGAATAGTGTGGCGGGAGGCAGAAAAAGGTTTTTGCTTATTCGAAATTGAACTACAAGCACTCAAAATCAGTGCAAGAGTAAACAATATTATTAAATGACAGCTCGAATGAATACGTAAAGAAGAATTATACTTTGTTATCATTATCTTTTTCATTGCAAAACAAAGCTAAAGGTTTAATCAAAGACAACCTGGTCTTCAGGTAGCCTCTTGTCAAGATTAATGGCTTTTTTGGTATCGTTCGCCCGAATGTTAACAATGTTTGTTTGCGAATCGAAGGCATTTGTAAGGAGACTATTGTGTACTTTGATTTTAACAATTTCCGATATGTTATAAGCCTCCAGTTGGCATATAATGACATTGTCCTCTACAATTTCAGCAGTTTCCACTTTCTGGTTTAGGTAATTGAGGGGAATAAGAGAATCGTTTACAGAAATGGAGAGCTTTGAACATAGGTAATGCTCAACATGAGCCTGTGCATTTTCAATTGGGGTATTCGTCCCCAAACCGAGACGGACACCCTCTTCCTGAAAAATGGATTCTTCAAGATCATTGACAAAAATTTTCACCCGAATAGATAGCTTTTGAGTTTCTGGGTGATGTTGAATTGAAGTAATGCTAATGTAAAACTCATGAGCTATTAGAACTGTTGAATAAACAACAAGCAACAAGAAGGTCAGAGCAATCTTTTTCTTCAATTTTTAAGCAAGTTTACAAGCCATACTTATCAATCATATAGATTAAGCCCGCAATAGAGGCCGTCCCTAATTCGATCTCACGAGGATGTACAGTAGAAAATACGTCATTCGGCGAATGGTGTAAATCGAACATGCGTTGTGAGTCGGGATTGAAGCCAATGGTAGGCGTCCCAAGCGTGTTACGTAAGGGGTTTATATCAACTCCACCGCCACCCTTTTTGATAAAAGTAATTGTATTCCGGTCAAAATGTGGTAACCATGATCGGAATTTCTCTATAGTAGCATCTTCGGCAGTAACCCCAAAACCTCTTGGTGAAAATGCACCGGCATCACTTTCTAGTGCGATAAGATGATTCTCATTGTTCTTTTCTGCTAGTTCCGCATATTTTAAACCGCCTCGGGTTCCGTTTTCTTCATTCATGAACATAACTGCTCGGATCGTACGCTTGGGCTTGATATCCAATTTTTTGAATAGCCGAAGTACTTGGATGGATTGCATGCATCCTGCACCGTCATCGTGTGCACCATGTCCAACATCCCAGGAGTCAAGATGACCCCCAATTGTGATGATCTCATCCGGAAATTCTGATCCGGTGAGCTCACCGATGACATTGTGAGAAGGAGCATCTTCCAATGTTTGGCAAGTCATTTTCAAAAAGAGTCTTGTATTGGGGTTTTGCTTCAAAGCTTCTGTTAAGCGATCAGCAGATTGATAGCCCAAAGCTGCAGCTGGTATTTTGGGAATACTGTCCTGATAACTGGTAACGCCTGTATGTGGAACATCGTCAAAGGCGGTCCCTACCGATCGGATCACAACACCAACCGCTCCATATTTTGCAGCTGTAGAAGGACCCGCAGACCGTTGATCAACCGCACCGCCATACGCCGCACCCGTTCGAATGTGGCGTTGATCTGTTGCACGATTATAAAAAACGATCTTTCCCTTGATGTTTTCTTCTCCCAATGATTCAACATCCTCTAGAGACTGTACTTCAACCACTTCTGCGGTAAGTCCCTCTGCAGGAGTCGCTACAGACATTCCAAGTGCTAAAACTGTTAATTCTCCGCTTGAGCTGCCTACAATCCTTGCCACTTCTTTCTCCCCGCGTTTCCAATTAGGAACCATTACATCTTGCTTATATACTTTATCGAATCCATATTCATTCATTACCTGTTCGGTCCATTCCACTGCTTTTGCCGCTCCTGCCGAACCGCTTAAACGATGACCAATATTGTTGCACAGGTGATCGAGTAAGCTGTAGGTTTCTCTCGATGTCAGGGCTTCGTCAAAGAGTTGTTTTATCATTTTGGTGTCCTCCAGGTTCAATTCCTGTTGTTCACCATTTTGCTCAACTGACTGAGGAGTCTGAGAATTTTGACAGCCAGAAAAAATAAAACAAATAGCGAGTAGGGCAGCCGAAAAGTATAGGCTTAGGTTTTTCATATTTAAAAAATTTCAGTGGTTCGATAATAAATGTACAATTAAATTGGTTGGTGAAAAAACAAAATGGACCTTAGACAATCGATATTTCTTAATTGACAGTATTTCCCAATAGGCGCGAACTATAATTTCTGGTGTTAGCTGGGATGGAAAAAGACAGACACCTAACTTCCTCCAAACAAATGCTATCATCATGTATTTACTACGAACACTATCTCTATTACTTCTAATTATTATTCTCACGCCGGCTTGTAGCCAAGAAAAAATGATTGAAAAAAATCAAAAAACCTGGTTTTCAGATTTGGATTACCTGGTCCAATTATTGAAAGAAAACCATCCAAATCCCTATTGGTTAAATGATGAAGCTGGCCATCAATATTTAATCGACAAGGCCAAAAAAACAATCCAGCAGGAATACGAGCAAGAGGGGTTTGAAGAAAAAATGTTAACTCAATTTAGTCAAATCATTGCCTATTTGGGTGATGGCCATACTTATGTGAAAAATCGTTTTTCACTCCTTGGTCGACTCCCTTTTAACCCTTACCCTTTTTCAGAAGGGATCTTTATTTTATCTGCGGCAGCGGATAAAAAGGAATGCCTCGGTGGTAAAATCACTCATATTGACCAAGTCCCTATCCAAGAGGTGCTCACCAGGCTCAAAACCACCATTCCTGCAGCCAATCAATCCGGCATTGATCGAAATATCTTTCGCTATCTTAATATTCCTGGCTTACTATATGGTCTGGGTATTACCAAAGAGAAAGATCAAGCGAGTTTAACAATAGAAACACCGGAAGGTAAAATTATCGAAACTACTTTCCAGCGCATGAGTTCAGAAGATACTCCGAATTTCCTTTCTGCCCGTAAGGTTCTCGAAATTCCAAGCCCCCTTTACATCAAAAATCCTGGAAAAAACTACTGGTTTGAATATGACTCTGAGAAAAAACACCTCTTTTTTAGATTCACCAGTGAAAAACAAGCAAAGGGAGAGCCAAAGTTTAAAAAATTTCGAAAGCGCTTATTTCAATTCATTGATCAAAACCCAGTAGATAAATTTATCATCGATATTCGCCATAATGGTGGAGGCAATGGTACCATTCAATGCAGTATCCTGGAAGATATTATTACAAGGCCTAAAATCAACCAACGAGGAAAATTATTCGTTTTGACTTCTGATTGGACTTACTCTGCCGCTATTATCCTGGCTACAAATTTAGAGACAAAAACAAAGGCAATCTTTGTAGGGGAGGCACCTGGTGATTCTCCAAATAACATCGGCGACAATGAACCTTTTACTTTACCTACCAGTGGTTTAACCTTTGAATTATCTCCTTTTATTTGGATGAACACCTTTCCTTTTGATGAGCGAATAGAACTTCAACCTGATCTGCCCATTGCCTATACTTTTGAAAGCTATTTACAGGGAAAAGACCTCTTTCTTGAGGCTGCTTACGCCTATACTTTACCTTCTAATCGCAAAAAGCTGGAAGTAGAAAAACTTCAAAAACACTTTGGACGATATGAATTTAGTCCTGGAAACCTCCTGAATATTTCACAAAAAGGCGAGCGGATCACTTTAGATGCCCCGGGTAAATTATTGACTGAATTGTATCCTTCTGACACCAGCTACTACTCTACAGATCTACGAGGCATGAAAGTGGAGTTTCCCAATGAGGAGACTGTCCAAATTACTTTTTCCAGCGGAACATCCCAACTTTTTAAAAAATTACCCCAAAGCAAAAAAGTAGCAATGGAATATATTCTGGAAGGAGATTATAAAGCCGCACTTAAAGCTTTTCAACAACTCAAAGTGGATTACCCTTCAGAAGTGAGTCTATCTGGCAATAACCTGGTTATGCAAGCCTATAACCTGGCCAGAATGACTGGCAACTGGAAAATAGGTTTAAAACTGATGAAGATCAATACAAAAATAAACCCTGGCTCCTGGCTAGCTTTTGGGGAATTGGCTCAAATGCGTGTGTGGCAAGGAAAGTATATCGGAGCCATAGGCCCAGGTTTAAAAAGTAAAAGTATATCTCATTATGATGTCTATAAGTTACCGGCAGCATCAAGGTAGTTATTGGTTTATGGAGGCATATGGAGACAATTTGTCTTCATATATCTCTACTTATATCTTATTGAGTTGGTTGAGTTGGGAATAGATTTTTAGTGAAGAGTAACGAGTGAAGAGTGAAGAGTTCTGCCTTATTCAGGATTGTTCGTAACCCCTACGCCCCCTCTTGTTCGTGGCGATTTCCCAATCATAGCTGTCTGGAACCTTATAACGGACTAAGAAGAGTCTAGAGTTTTAATCATTTCTGGGTTTTCCCTACAAATTTCGACTACTATTTTAAGCATCTCTAACTCTAGTTCATTGGCAAATCTTAATTTGGCAATTTTATAACTGTCCAAAAGGTTATTAGATTTATACAAATAAATGAGCATTGCTGTAATTAAAGTAGTATACATGACTACTTTGATTCCATTTTCATTTCTTGATAAAAAGTGCTTTAAGCCAAGTTCTTGTTTTAAGAATTTAAATAGCACCTCTATGTCCCATCGACGGCGGTATATTTCAGTAATGGATTGAGCATCGAGAGCTGAGATATTTGTCAAAAAGTTAATCGGTTCATTACTTTTCTTTATGGTTGCCTGGATTAATCGAAAGGTGTTCTGAGTTTTTTTATGCTTGCTACCAAATAAATGCACTTCTAGGTCTCTGTGTATTTTTAAAGTTGGGGTTTCAAGAAACTGACCCTCTGCTATTTCAGTATGTAATCCGACTTGCTTGTATTTTAGTAGTCGTTGTTGTGAAGCCCGCAAGCGGGTAACAAATTGAATTTGGTCTTGACTGAATTCATCAAAAGTCTTTCTTTTGGAAATACCCCGATCAAAGACTACTATTTCATCTTTTGCAATCTGACTTTGTCGAATAGCCTCTCTGAGGGCAAAGTCTTCGGTGAGAGCTCGTTGTTCATTGAAAAACAATGCTTTGCGTATATTTTGCCCATCAAAACCTATTGAAAACTTAATTTGTAACCTCAAGGGAGCTTCTTTGTCTTTGGGTTTTTGCCCCACCTTCATTCCGTTTGTCTTAAGCAACTTCGATGAAATGGAGATTAAGGTCGAATCAAAACGAATAAGCTTAAAAGGGAGCGAAGATTGAGCTGGAAAATATAGCTGCATAATAGCCGAGACCTTTTCAAATAATTCTTTGAAGTATTCAGCATTTATATAACTAAGACGTTCCGAAAGAGAACTATGATCTGTTCTAACTCCCCAAGGTATGCCAGCATATTGACGGAAAAGGGCTTTTGAAAATAGTTCCTCTAAAATCCGAAAAGAAAGTTCCTTTTGACTCAATAAACCATAAACTAATAATTGAAATATCCGCTTTCCGTATAGCTTCTTTACTTGATAATCAACCTTATGGTCTTTGGCCAACTTCTCAAATAACTCTTCTGGAATCAGGTTTAATAGATCATTTACAGTACATCTTTTTTCTTTCATGTACTCAATTTAAACTAATTTTTAGGTTCCAGACAGCTATGATTTCCCAATCGCCTTACGCAGTATATGGCCAGTTTCCAAACTGGCGATTACGCTGGCAATATTTAAGACGCTCAATTATGAGGTCTTTGTACTATTTTCTGGTAAATACATGTATCCAATCTACAAGGGTAAGAGTGATGAAATTTAAATCATGCTGATCAAGTATCTTCCTATTTAATAGGGTTAGTCTTGTGTGAGGTAAGGCCAGTTAGGAAACTGGCCGAGTATCGGGTAAGCCGGTTGAGAAACCGTCACCAACAGTGTGAGAGTGAACATTTAACTTGTTGCACGTCAAGTGACTAAAAGATCCCACCAGTCAGAGACTGGTTAGAAGAAGTTAGGCCCGTACGGGCCACCAACGATCGGTTAAATCAAGAAATACTTAAAATTTGCAACCTCACTTCCAATACAACAATCCCTAACCATGTAACCGTGATCTACCCCCTAGAAATAGGTATACTAAAAGCAAAAGTACTACCTTTCCCCAACTCACTTTCCACCCATATCTTTCCCTCATGATGCTCCACAATCTCTTTGCAAATTGGCAAACCCAGGCCTGTTCCTTTGTGAGTGTTGACTTGGTTAGCCTCTACTTGTTTAAATTTTTCGAAAACCTGGTCAAGATGCTCTGGTGGGATTCCGGATCCAGTGTCCTGGATAAAGAAGGTGATTTCATTTTCACCACTACCTTGCTTCTCCTTCGCCCCAATCCTGACATGGCCCTTATCCGTAAACTTCACCGCGTTAGAGAGCAAATTTATGAGCACCTGGATGAGTCGATTCTCATCAGCTGTAATCATCGGTAAATCCTCTGGCGCATCAATGATAAGCTCCAAGTCTGGTTTTTGTTTAAAAATGGCAGAGGTGGCTGTGGTAGCTCGCTCTATGATTTCGGCAGACTTGATTTCTTCCATTTTCCATTCCATTTTCCCAGATTCAATTTTAGCCAGGTCCAGCAGCTCGTTGATCAAGGAAAGTAAACGCTCACTTTCCAATTGAATGATTTCCTGATTTTTGGCTATACGGTTGACTGATTTTTGGGCCTTGTCCTTCTCTGGATCCACGTTAGGAATGACCCGCTCCAGGAGGTTTTTATGATTGAGTTTGGTAAAACCAATAATAGAAGTAAGCGGAGTCCTCAATTCGTGGCTTACCGTAGAAAGGAAAACAGATTTGGCTTCATTGGCTTCCTCTGCTGCCGATGCCTTGGCGATGGCTGTCTCTTTTTCATAGTGCAGTCTGAAGTAGTATAATCTCCAGCGAACAAAAGCCCATATGACACCTACTAAAACCAAGAAGTAGACGATGTAGGCTAAGTTTGATCGCCACCAGGGTGGCAAAATGGTAATTTCCATACGAGCCCCAATATCATTCCAAATACCATCAGCATTCGATCCCTTTACGTGGAAGGTATAGGTGCCTGGACTCAGATCGGCATAGCGTACTTTTCGATCCGTGGAGGGCATGGTCCAGGAGTCATCAATTCCCTCCATTTTCCAGGAATACTGATTTTTTACTGGATCTAAATAGTGCAGGGCCACAAACTCGAAGCTGAGGTCATTCTGCCAATAGGGAAGGGTAATGGATGTAGTGCGAGAAACGGTTTCTTGAAAAATATCCCCATCTGCAGCTTCATAAGGTTCCCCATTGATGGTCATGGACGTAATCCAAACCTTAGGAGAGATGGAGTCTTTCTTCAAGATTTCATCAGGATATATTCGGTATAGACCTTCCGTGGAAGCGATCCACATCGAATGGTCGCTCGTTTGGTAGTACTGGTGATGCCAAGGCCAGGGATTGGGTTCAAATTTTATGTCGGTATAATTATCAAAGGACCTGGTGCGAGTATTAAATATAGATAATCCTCTCGGACTGGGAATCCAGAGCCGATCTCGATAATACAACATACTACCATTATCAAAATGACCGTGATCAATATCATGGTGAAGCAAACCTTCTTTTTCTCCAAACATGATCAGTTTATTTTGGCTGGTATCCAGCAGGCCCAATCCCCCTCCACTGTAAGCCCCTAACCAGATCTGTCCTAAAGAATCTTCAGCGAAAGTCGTCACACCTGATTTTAAACCAGAATCCGATTCATATCGGGTGAAATTATCTGCGCCAGGCTTGTATTGGCATAATCCACCGTTCTCTGTTCCAATCCAAATCCGACCTTGGCCATCTTCTCTTAAAAAGAGAAGGTTATTATCGCTAATGCTTGCAGGGTCATTAGGATCAAAAATATAAGGAATGATTTCAGAACTATCCTTAGGTATTTTATATAAGCCTGCCTTGTCCTCTCCATAACCATTAATCCATATATTACCTTGACGATCGCTATAAAATTTATAATAACCCGTATCTTCAAAAGTATATTCCCCAAGAATGATCCCATCTCTCTGATCAATCTTAAGTATTCTTTCCACTCGTTCTTTATAAGTACTCAACCAAATTGCACCAGACTCATCTTGTAACATTTGTACTATTGCATCTCCTTTTTTATACATGTGTTTAAGTGTATTACTATTAGGACTATATCGATACACTCCACTCCCCATAGTTCCAATCCAAATTTGACCATGGGAATCCTCCAATAGGCCGTTAATGTTTTTATCTTTTAAGATATTCAGGCTTTTCGGGAGATCAAATCGCTTAGATCTGGAGTCAAATACTCGAAGACCCACAGCAGTGCCCACCCAGAATTGCCCCGATTGATCTTCTAAAAAGCTATGGATTTGAGGGCTCGGCAGGCCGGTTTTCAAGGAATCTGCTTTGGGAAAAAAATCATAATTCTTTCCTGAAGGATCTTCCTTGAATAAATTTAGTTGAAATCCTAACCATAGTAAGCCTGAATGATCCTTAAGAAACCTGTAAGCAAGTGTATTACCAGGCATTGGCTTAGATCGAGTATTAAAGCTTTGATCAAAAAAAGTAAAATCCTGATTAAGATGGTTATAATATAGATGAGTATTTGAGGGTTGATTTCTAAACCATATGCCGCTTGAATCCATGGTTCTGGGGAAACTGGATTGACCTGCCTGGGGCCAATGCTCTCCAAATAGCTTACCTTCTCCATAAAGGAAGTGTTCCACGGTTCGGGTCTCCGGATTAATAACAGATAAACCTTCCCTAAGATGTGTTACCCATATTTTGCCATAGTAATCTTGAAAAGCGGTATAATTAGTGGCGTCAAGCAAACTGATTTCATCGGATAACCCACTGTGGTAACTTTGCTCTATTACTTCTGTATCCGAATTCCAGATATACATGCTATGATCACTTAACAAAATAACCCGATCATTCTGCATAGGGAATAAGGTCTCCAGGGTGTCTGTCGGTAATAAGGAGGAGTCACCTGGTTTGAGGACTATCTCAAAGGTATCTACCACTGGATCCCATTTGTAGAGCACCCCTGGTTCGTGTCCTATGAACCAAAGTTTTTGACTTCCGGGAGATTCATATAGATGGTAATTGCCTATTCTATCATTATGATAATAGAATTCACGGGCATTTTGGTCCACTGGATAATAAAAAAAGGAATCAGATGCTACATGCAATCGACCTAACCGCAATGAATCGGAAGCATAATTCAAGAACCATACATTGTCTCTCGTATCTTCAAATAGTGGACTAAAACTTGAAAATTCCACCAAAGCGCTATCTTCTTTTTCATAAAGCCAGTTTTTGAAGTGGTGGGTTTTAGCATCGTACATGGCCAGTCCAGAGGCACCGCCAAAAGAATTCCCTCCAATCCAATAATCTCCCTTATGCCCCTTAATAACACCTCCATTGGTACTTGCCAGTTGCAAGCTTCCCTCTGCTGCTTCCTGATGGTTGATGCCAAATACTTCAAACTCATATCCATCATAGCGTACCAGCCCGTTTTGGGTGGTAAACCAGATAAAGCCCTGCTCATCTTGGTTGATTGAGCTTACCCATTCTTCTGGCAGGCCTTCTTTAATGCCGTATTCTTTGAAGTATATTTTTTCGGATTGAGCAAGTAGGGTTATTGGCAGCAGCAGGATGAGGAAAAATAGTAGTCGGGGCATTGGGTTTTTCATAGGTGATAGTTTTCCAACTATTTTTCTTTGGTAACTATTTTTTGAGTTTTATAGAAGTTATCTAAAAGATTTTCTACTAATTCATCTAGTTGAATATTCTTTGATTCAATCCATTTTTTTATCTCACTTTTCAATTGAATCTTTATTTCTGTTTCACCCTCCTTTTTCATTAAAGGATCGGCATCAATTTGTACCCAATTCCCTTCAAATTCTTCGTCGTGTTCAATTGATTCTTCATCATAATAAATAGCTTCTTCTGGTACGCTGACTCCAGCTTTAGATAATTTCATTACATCTAGAGACTCAATTTTTATTCTCTCGAAATCTATTAAATAATCGCTTATTTGTTCCCCTAGTTCTATTTTTTTTAATGCTTCTGATACACTTATTTTAGTTTTCATCCACCTGTTTTTTACTTAATTTTTTTGCCAAATAAGCTCTTCTCTCTTCTTTTTTTGCTCTTCTTGCTGATATTATTCGAATGGATAAATTTCTTATTGTATAAACTAGACTTATTATCGCTTCGTAAGCCTTACCAATGGTTAAATATCTCTTCTCTCCATTTCTATCCTGACCATAAATCAATCTTTCTGAGTCATTGAAAATATCCGATGCATCTTCAAAGGATATTTTATGCTTCTTCTGGTTAGATTTATCCTTATTCTCATCCCATTCAATTTTTGCCATCCAATAAATTTTAGCATAGACTAAGATCGTTAATTCTTTTTTCTTATTCAACTCTATAAGAGTATAGCTTTATTTCCTCATAAATAGTTCCTTTTACATACAATTTATGGCAATCTGCTAAAAGATTGTGGGTTTACAGCTATACCCTTAATGGGGTAGCCATTCACTTCATAGCCCACTTTACGTTGTGGTGGCTATGAATTCCATAGCCTACAACTTATCCTTCGGAAATATTTTAGCATGGGATTTTTGAATTTTGAAATATATAGAAACAAGTAGAGATAGGGAAAGACAATTTGTCTCCGCCTATCTCTACTTGCCTCCACATATCTCTTATTTTACGACTCAAACGTAACATCCAAAACAATCTCCACCGCACTCAAAGCCTTAGAAACCGGACACCCTTCCTTCGCGGCATTGGCAAATTCCAGAAATTGAGCCTCATCCATTCCACTTACTTTTCCAACCAAATCTAAATGGATGTTGGAAATGGCAAATCCACCGCTTTCTTCTCGCCCTATGGTAACGGTAGCTTTTGTAGTTAGTATTTCTGGCGTAAAACCTGCTCTGGATAGGCCAAAGCTTAAGGCCATATTGAAGCATCCGGCGTGGGCTGCTGCTATGAGTTCTTCTGGGTTGGTTCCTGCCTTGCCATCTTCATTTTCGAAACGGGTTTGGGCACTGTAAGGTGTTTCATCCAATACACCGCTAGGGCCTGATAAATGTCCACTACCTTCTTTTCCGGTTCCTTTCCAAACAGCAGTTGCTCTTCTTTTCATTTTTGGAGTATTTTATAGTTAAGTATTATGAAAAATTAAATTTGTGACTAAATCTTGTTTAATGAAGTTCTAAAAAAAAGAATCAGATTTATTCCACACTAACTAAAACAGTGTAAGTCAGTGAAATCAGTGTATGAAATCAGTGTCAAAAAATAATTGACGATTATTCATTACTAATCTGCTTCTCCTTTGCAATTTAAATTAATAAGTATCAAAAATTTGCTGAATTTCTTTTTTATCGTGATCATTGGTCAAAGCCAACATCAAGAGTATTCTAGCCTTATTAGCCGGTAAATCTGGTGAAATGATCCAGCCTTGATCAGCATAAGGTTTGCCAATAATTCTACCTCCTCTTACACTGGATGCAATAACGATTGGGAAGTTACGATTTTTTAATTTTTCCAAGCCTTCTAACATGCCATAACTCATGCGCCCACCCGCAAAAGAGCTAATAACCAATCCATCGATATCCCGCTGGCCCAACAATTCCAAAATTTCCGGATCAAAACCCGCAAAATCCTGTACAATATCTATTTTGGAAAACTGAGCTATATTTTGCAAATTAAAATCACTTTGTATGGTATGAGGCTTTGTAGGAGTTCTATAGAAAATGATGGTATCGGGATCCGCAAACCCCAGGTATCCTAATGAATTGGCTTCAAAGGTTTCCACTCTACGGTTGTTCATTTTAAGCAGATCTCTACCTGCCGAAATATTTTCATTTAAGACTACCAAAACACCTTTTCCTCTTGCTTGCTCAGAAATGCTTACCCTTACCGCATTTAGAAGATTGGCGGGCCCGTCAGCTGATATTTCATTGGAAGACCGCATGGAACCCACAATGACAATTGGAATTTCTGTTTTTGCCACCAGATTTAGAAAAAAAGCGGTTTCCTCCATTGTATCCGTCCCATGTGTAATGATGATAGATGCCAAATCAGGTTTTTCCTGAATAATTTCCTGTATTCTTTGGGCCAAGTTCAGCCAGTTTTCTGGTTTCATTTTGGAAGAACCAATCTTACTAAACTCCTCTACACTTATTTCGGCATAATCTAATAAGCGAGGAACTGCCTGTACCAATTGAGGCCCATCCACCATGGGGGCATCACTTCGGCTGGCAATAGTACCACCGGTAGTAAGGATATGTACTTTGGCTTGGGCCATAATAGAAATAGGAATTGTAGAGATGAAAATAGAGATTATGAATAGAAAAAGATGGTTTTTCATTTTATATAGCTTGAGCAATAACATTCACTAGTATTTGAAATCCTACCCCGATTAGAACTCCCCATTGTCGATCTTTTAGCTTTGATTTTATATAAATCTTTTTATAAATGAGCACTCCAAGTGGTAAATAAATAATAATACCTGAAATTAATCCAGGAAAATAGCTCCAGGTATAAATACTTGCCAATAAATGAGCCCAGCCATTGATGAAAAAAAGCACTCCCACCGCTATTATAGCCAGGTAGTTTGGTCTTCGAAAATGATTATTGATGGCAATGGTCAAAACAATCATTAAAGCCACACTATTTATTATGATGAAATTAAGGGGTGATAAGTTTGTATTAAAAAAATTAGAAAACCACATGACAAAGCCTTCGCCTCCAAAATATTCTTCCAAAAGATGAACAATGAAAGCGAACACCAAAAGCCAGGAGATTTGTGAGTCTTTCAACTTATTTACACTAAATAGGCTTTGGCAGCTTGAACGAATTGCTTCATTTCATTGGGTTTGCCAATACTGATTCTTATGTGATGGGTCATATCTGGCCACTTGGTTATCAGAATGTTTTTCTGCTGAAGACTACTAATGATGTTTTTACGAAATGCATCAGAGCGAGCATAAATAAAGTTAGTGGAAGAAGGACGATATTCTATTCCCCAATCATCAAAAGCTTTATAAACGATGCTGCGGCCTTCTTCATTTTTTCGGACACACATTTTCAAAAACTCCGGATCATCTAAGGTAGCCATCGCACCGGCCAGTGGAGCTATTCCAGCAGAAATTTCCCAGCCCAGGTGCCTGCTGCGCAGAGCATCAATGTTCATTTTACTAGACAGAGCATAACCAATCCTTAAGCCTGCCAGGCCATAAGCTTTGGAAAAAGTGCGGCAAATAACCAGATTTGGTAATTCTTTAATCAAACTAGCCATACTTCCTTTTTCTCCTTTTTTAGAGAATTCAATATAAGCTTCATCCACACAAATCAAAACATTTTCTGGAACAGCTCTTAGGAAGGATTTTAGATCATCATTATCTACCTCGGTCGAGGTTGGATTATTTGGATTACAGACAAAAACCAAAGAAGTACTAGAACTGATACCGTCCTTTAGTTTATTAAGATCCAAGCGATCATTTTTGTCCAGGCTTACTTTTTTGATACTGGCACCACAGGCCTGGCCAAATCTAATGAGAGTTGGAAAGGAAGGCCATGGCGTTAGTATTTCTCCTTTTTTTAAACCAACATGCTGCCCTAATAAACTTAGCACTTCCGTTGAACCAGCAGTAAGCATAACCTGTGAGGACTTTAGGCCGAATCTTTGAGCTAATTTTGATTTTAGTTCATTAACTACAGCATCAGGATATCTATTGGATTCTTTGATGGCTTGAGTAATAGCTTTTAAGGCTTTATCAGAAGGTCCATAAGGATTTTCATTCCAATTGAGCTTAAGCAGTCCATTTTGTTCGGAAGAGGGATCTATTCCGGAGGCGTTATAGGCACCTGCGGGACCAGCTACTAATAAAGCTGTTGAGGCAAGAAGACTTTTTTGTATCCACTGACGTCTGCTAAAATTTGACATGATAATAGGGTGTTGGTTAAAAGGAAAATTAAAATAACATAAAAAGACGGTGGCCACCGTCTTTTTATGTTATTTTTTACTAAAAATTATTGTAATAAAATCCTCTTTGCCAGGACACCTTTTTCCGTTTCAAGCTGAAAATAATAGATTCCCTTGGGAAGATGTTCAACCTCCATGACCAACTGTTGAGCTCCGGATACTCCTTGTTCGGATTGTTGTATCACTGCCTGCCCGTTTAAATTAAGTAAGCGATAATTTAAGGACATACTCGTTTCCAAATCTAAGGAAATAATTAATCTAGCTCTGGCCGGATTTGGGAATATTTTCAAACCAATATTCTCTGCAAAAACATCCTCAGTATTCGTCAAGCAATCCGTTACAAAAACAAAAGTCTCTGTAAAATCAGAAGATACAGGGCCACAAATACCTTGAACCTGAACTTCATAGGCTGTACAATCTGTTAAATCCTGAAGTTTTACACTATTATTTGAAGAAATATCATTTAGCCATTCATCTTCCCCCACAGCCCTGTATCTGATGATGTGCGCCGTCGTCCCACAGGAAGCTGTGGACCATGCTAATTCCAGGGCGTCACTATCTGCTGAAAGGGTATCTACTAGTGTAGGAGCACAACAGGGGATAATTTCTTCTAATATGGTAACACAATAATCTTCTACTTCTCCAGGTATGCTATTCCCATTCCCCGATAATTGGCAGGCACTACCTGCAATGTTGAAGTTCATCATTACTCTCATACGGGTATTTCCGACCATAGCATCAGAGGGAATCGTAATCATTCCACTGACACTATCTCTGGTAGCCACTCCTGGGTCAAAAGCAAGCTCGTCAGTGCTAAATTGACCATCCTGATCATAATCAATCCAAATGCGGTAATATTCACTAAAAGGACGAGGATCAAAGCCTGGAACTATTTTAAACTGATATGTGCTATCAATAATCAATACTGGACCTGACAAATTTGTAAAGTTGGCATAGGCTGAAGCATCCTTACCTGACTGATTAATAAAATCTGCCAGTTCAAATTTCTCTATCCATTCTCCTTGATTATTGGCATTTCTAACCACACAGTAATCATTGTCCAGGCAAGCACCACAGCCCTCAGTTTGAAAGAAAAATGAAGTCGAAAAGCCAGTCATTTCATCATCACAAACGGTTTGAACCTGCACTTCATAATCTGTACAGTTTTGTAGACCTGTTAAGAAAATGGAGGCTGTAGGGGTCATTTCTTGTATCCAATTTGATTCTCCTGTAATTCTATATCTGATGTTATAAGAACGAGCGGCCAAAATAGAGGTCCAGGCCAATAATGCCCGATCTGTATTTAACAAAATAGGCTCTACATCAAAAGGTGGTTCACAGCAGCCGTCCGTTTCAAAAAAGATGGAATTATTATAATCCAGATCAGTTTCTCCGCAATAGCTTCTTAGTTGAACTTCGTAGGTAGTACACGCTGAAAGATTGTCAAGAACAAGTGGGGCGTTGAGGTCCGTGATCTCATTCCAACTGCCCTCACCAACCATTCTCCAACGAAGGTCTACTCTGGTGATACTGTCGTTAATACTCCAATCGATTTTTGCCTGGGTATCTGTGATTTCGCTGGCTATTAGACCCGTGGCAGGATTACAATTAGAGCAGGCATTTAGATATTGTTGAATCGTGTTGTTGATGTTTAGCCAACCTCCGGTTTTAACCCTATTGCTTAAACTGGGGTCAGTAACCACCCCTTGAAAAAGGTAATCCCTTACCAGTAAAGCCGCCGATGCCGGATCACTATCGGCAATGGTTTTTAGGGATAAACAAGGTGAACTGTATAAGAGGCCTATAGCACCACTTACAAGAGGGGCTGCAAAGGAGGTGCCCGTTTCAGGGCCATAACTATCAAGGTTAGTAGTCGTCCAGACTTCTTCGCCAAAAGAAGCAATATCTATGGTTTGTTGACCAAAACCACGGCCCGCATACTGGCCACTGGCATTTACACTGGTTACCATTACTAGAAATTCGCTACTGCAATCAGCAGGAAAATCTTTAGCAATGTCTACGTTTACCTCTTCATTAGGGGCAGAGGCTACATTTAAAATACCAGCATTGCCTAAAGAATCAAAAAGTGCACACCACAGCGGAAATTCTTCGTCCACATCATCAGGAATGGGAATGCCCTGAGAGAAATTAGTAGCTACTACAAATGCCCCTTCCTGACCGGCCGTCTGGTTGTATTTTTGCCTGTGGGTCAGAGCATATGAAAAGGCTTGAATGTTTTCAGATTCTCGATTGGCCCCGCCAGCCACAATCATCAATTTGACATTCCAGTTTACACCAGCTATTCCTACATTATTATTTCCTTTAGCTCCAATGAGCCCGGTTACTGGAGTTCCATGAACATTTTCATCATCTATATCATCATTATCCAGAAAGGCATTCCATCCTTTAAAATCATCTACAAACCCATTATTGTCATCATCGATATTATTATTGGGGATTTCAGCATAATTAAACCAAAGGTTATCTCCAAAATCTTGATGACTGGGATCTAAACCATCATCAATTACACAAATCACAATGGTATCGCCTGATGGGGTGAGTCCTCCGGTGGTAAGATCCCAGGCGGCCTCAATATCCAGATCAATACCTGAAGTTCCACCTGTTTGTCCAGTATTCAAAAAAGGCCACTGCTGATCGTAAAAAGGATCATTGGGTTGGGCTCTAGTTTGGGTAAAATGATTAAACTGAGCAGCCAAAACTTCCTTCTGTTCCTTGGTATGGGCAAGTAATCGATATCCACTTACCTGAGTGTAATCGTATTGAACAGTCCAAATATTTAAGGGGATAGAGATTTGTTCCTTGAGAGTTATCTTCGTTTTTCTACCTCGATAGGTTTGTAAATTTCTCGACCAGGCTTGCACATCTGCCTTCTGATCAAACATGACCAGCATTTCTCCTTGGACGTGATTTAGTTTTTGGGAGAATAAATCAGTTGATGAGAATAGTAGTATTAGTATAATAGCGTGTAGGAGGTATTTCTTGAGAATATTATTCATGGTATTAAAAATGAAATCAACAATTTTTACAAATAAAAAATGAATTTATAAGCAGGTGAGGTGGCGGCGGCCGCCGCCACCTCACCTGCTTATAAAATACATACCCACAAACATATTCAATTCTGATTAATTCTTATGGCTGCGAGCTGGCAAATAAGCTTTTAAATAAACTTATCAGACTATTAATGGATGACATTTGGTTATTTTGTAAAAGTTATTTTTATTGGCGGGGCGACCAAAAAACTGAAATACAATGATAAAGCATTTTCTTTTAAGCATCCTGTTTGTATTGGGATTTACCTTTAGTTTGTTAGCACAACAGTTTGATACTGTTGAGGTTACTCTTGAATCCCCTTATAATACCATCTTGTCACACCTGTTTTACCTACAGGAAGATAATTATCAGCCTGATATAGCCGCCCAAACGCTTTATGGGGTTGAGGATGCTGAGCGAGCAGCCCGGCTGGCTATCCGGTTAAAACAAATTTTAGATGGTAAAGGACTTTATGTGCAGATTAGGTCTCTACCCCAAGACCCCAACTACAGTGCAGATACCGTAAGCGGGGAAAATTATTATACTCTGTTTCCGGATTTACTACCTGAAGTTTATGTAGAAAAAATTGATGGCCAATGGTATTATTCTAGCGAAACGGTAGCTGCCATCCCTGCTTTACACAAGAAGGTATATCCTCTTGGCGCTGATTTACTCCTGAATTTATTACCCAAATTGGGCCACTCAAAAGTATTGGGGCTAGCCATGTGGCAATATTTAGGCCTGTTGATATTGATGATTTTGGGGATTTTTCTTTTTGTAATTCTCACCAGAATCTTAAATCCGATTATAAGTAGAATCAGTCAATCTAAGCATTATCCATCTTTAGTTGAATTGGATCTAGTGCGTAAAATGGCGAGACTTATTAGTGTCTTATTACTTTTAAGGTTCTTTAGAATTATGCTGCCCCCTTTACAGTTACCCATTGAATCTGCTCAGTTTGCTTTTATTGTTATTAAGCTTCTGAGTATTTTATTTATTGTACTGTTGATTCTAAATGTACTCTCTGTTTTTATCACCTATGGCGAGCGTTACACTAAGAAGACGGAAAGCAAGCTTGATGAGCAATTGGTCCCAATCGTTAAACGAACCATCCAGGCCATCATCATTGGTATTGGGGTGATTCAGGGACTTAGGGTATTGGAGGTAGATGTAACGGCTTTAATTGCTGGTATTTCTATTGGTGGCTTGGCCTTGGCTTTAGCAGCACAGGATATGTTGAAAAACTTTTTTGGCTCCTTGACCATTTTTATGGACCGCCCCTTTCAAATTGGGGACTGGATTAATTTTTCAGGAGTTGATGGTACGGTTGAAGAAGTTGGCTTCCGCTCTACGAGGGTGCGCACCTTTGCTAATTCTTTGGTATATGTTCCTAATGGCAAATTGGCTGATATGGTTATTAATAATTATGGGCTTCGTCAATTTCGACGGTTTAAAATGACCATTGCTCTAACCTATGATACCCCACCTATATTGATAGAGAAATTTATTGAAGGGCTAAAAGAAATTATTTTAAACAATTCTATAGCTAAGAAGGATAATTTCGTGGTAAGCTTTACCGAAATGAATGCTCATTCCCTGGATATTTTATTTATTGTTTTCTTGGAAACAGGTGTTTATCAAGAAGAATTGAAGGCAAAGCAAGAGATCTTATTATTAATATTGAAACTTGGGGAAGACTTAGGAGTACGATTTGCCTTTCCTACATCTACCTTGTTCGTCGAGGAAATTCCTGGCAATGGCAATACGACGCCAAAGTATGAAACAGATCCCGAAGCGATTAATAAAAAAATCCAAGATTTTATTAAAAAATTGTCTTAAAAATAAAAAAGCCATTTGCGTAGCAAATGGCTTTTTTTTATGATAGCTTTTAGCAATTATCCATTCATAGAAGTCAAAAACTCATCATTGCTGGATGTTTGCAACATGTGTTTTCTTAAGAATTCCATAGCCTCATCTGGCTTCATATCAGCCAAATGATTTCTCAGGATAAACATGCGTTGTAAGGTATCTTTATCAAATAGAAGATCTTCTCTACGGGTACTTGATTTTGTAAGATCGATGGCAGGATAAAGGCGCTTGTTGGCCAGAGAGCGATCCAATTGAAGCTCCATGTTACCAGTACCTTTAAATTCTTCAAAAATTACTCCATCCATCTTAGAGCCTGTATCAATAAGGGCCGTGGCCAAAATCGTAAGTGAACCACCACCTTCAATATTACGAGCAGCACCAAAGAATTTTTTGGGTTTGTGCAAGGCATTTGCTTCAACACCACCAGAAAGCACTTTTCCGCTAGCTGGTGCAACTGTATTGTAAGCACGTGCCAGACGCGTAATGGAATCTAAAAGAATACATACATCATGACCACTTTCTACTAATCTTTTAGCTTTTTCAAGTACGATGCCAGCTACTCTTACATGGTTGTCAGCAGGCTCATCAAAGGTAGATGCAACTACCTCCGCTCTTACACTGCGTTTCATATCCGTAACCTCTTCAGGGCGTTCATCAATTAATAACACAATGAGGTAGCACTCAGGGTGGTTCTTAGCAATGGCGTTAGCGATGTCTTTTAAAAGGAAAGTTTTACCAGTTTTGGGTTGCGCCACGATTAAGCCCCTCTGACCTTTTCCGATAGGGGTAAATAGGTCAATCATTCGGTTGCCATAATCTCTTCCTGTAGGAGAAGAGGTTAAGGTGAATTTCTCAGATGGGAATAATGGCGTTAGATAATCAAAAGGTACTCTTTCACGAATAGCTTGAGGTTCTACTCCGTTTATTTTTGAAACTCTTAGTAAGGCAAAATATTTCTCGCCTTCCTTTGGAGGACGGATGGCCCCTTTTACCGTATCACCTGTACGCAATCCGAACAATTTAATTTGAGAAGGAGAAACGTAAATATCATCAGGAGAAGTAAGGTAGTTATAATCAGAAGACCGTAGGAAGCCATAGCCATCTGGCATCATTTCCAGAATACCTTCACCCTCTATAATTCCATCTAATTCAATGTCAAACTTTTCTTCTTCAGGTGTTTCAGGCTCAACTCTTGAATTTCTTCTCCTGTCTCCTCTGTCTCTACCATTTCTGTCTCGGTCACGATCACGATCTCGGTCACGATCTCTATCTCTATCCCGGTCACGATCTCTATTTCTGTCATTTCTATCCCGGCTCCTTTCCTGGTTTTCAGCAGGGGCTTCGGGTTCAGTAACTCCATTTTCGTTGGAAGTTTCTTCATTAACGGCTTCGGTTTCCTCTTTGGAAGAGGCTCTGCGATTACGTTTTCTGGAACGATCTGGTTTAGGTGTGTCTTTTACTTCCTCATTAGCCGCCTTCTTTTCCTCTTTGTTTTCGGTTTTATCTTTTTTCACTCTGGCTTTACGGGGAGCTTTCTTTTCTTTGGAGGAGTCATCTTTGCCCTTATCATTATCCTGGGCTTTATTATCACCGGCGACTGCCTGGTGATCGAGGATTTTGTAAATGAGCTCTTGTTTGTTTAATCGCTTGTAATTTTTTAATCCAAGTTGCTCTGCCAGTTCCCTCAACTCGGGAACGAGCATGTCATTCAACTGCAAAATATCGAACATAGTTTACTTTTATTTTGGAAGAAAACTTGTCTCATTGACAAGTACGAATTTTTGATTTGATTACTAATAATATTGTGGAATTGTATATGTAGGAAAAATCATATATAACTTTGCTACTATTCTAAATCTCCTATCTGTCTATAACCCCTTTTCTTGTCTTGTAATATAATTAATGGGAAAAAAAGGAATTGAAAACCACAACTGAATAGAAATAAGAAACTACTGAAATTGTTGTGGGGTGTGCTTCATTGCGTATTTACAACGCAAAAATACACTTAATTTTTGATATTCAAATAGTATATTTGCGAAAAAAGTTTAAAATTCTCGTTAAGAAAAAATTAAATACACCTTCCTCAATTATGCTGGAACTAAATTTTATAAGGAACCAAAAGGATCGAATCATCGAAGGCCTGAAAGTGCGCAATTTCCCAGAAGGAGATTTTCAATTGATTGACAAGATCATCAATTTTGATGACCGACGCAAGGATTTACAGACAAAATTGGACAATTCTCTTGCAGAACGCAATAAAATGTCAAAAGAAATTGGACAATTATTTAAGCAAGGTAAGCGAGACGAAGCGGAAAGTTTGCGCAATAGGGTTAATGAATTAAAAGACGAATATGGAGCAACTGAAAAGGATCTAAAAGATGCCATAGAGCAGTTGAGTCATTTATTATTACAAATTCCTAATGTACCACACCCTTCGGTTCCTCCCGGGAGTACTGATGAAGATAACGAGGTATTCAGGGATTGGACTCAAGCCCTTCCTGTTTTGGAGGATGGTGCTTTGCCCCACTGGGAACTCGCCGAAAAATTCAATTTATTTGACCTGAAATTAGGAACCCAAATCACTGGATCTGGTTTTCCTTTATATCGTGGTAAAGGTGCCAGGCTGGAAAGGGCTTTAATAAACTTTTTCTTGGATGAAGGTTTTAAAGCGGGCTATGAGGAAATTATGCCACCTATTCTGGTAAATGAGGAGACGGCCAGGGCTACCGGACAATTACCGGATAAGGAAGGACAAATGTATTACGTTGAAAAAGACAATCTTTACCTTATTCCCACAGCTGAAGTCCCCATTACTAATATTTATCGGAATTCCGTACTTAAAGAAAGTGACCTTCCTATTAAACTAACAGGATATACGCCTTGCTTTAGAAGAGAGGCGGGTTCTTACGGTGCTCATGTAAGAGGCCTGAACCGGGTTCATCAATTTAATAAGGTAGAAATTGTTCGTATTGAGCATCCGGAAAATTCTTATTCTGCTTTAGAAGAAATGCTGGAGCATGTGGCCAAACTATTGGACCTTCTTGAATTGCCTTATCGTATTCTTAGACTATGTGGTGGCGATCTGGGTTTTACCTCTGCATTGACATTTGATTTCGAAGTGTATTCTGCAGCCCAAAAAAGATGGTTGGAGGTGAGCTCTGTTTCTAATTTTGAAACCTATCAGAGCAATAGAATGAAGTTGAGATTCAAAAATGCAGATAAGAAAAACCAATTGGTGCACACCTTGAATGGAAGTGCATTGGCTCTTGCCAGGATAGTAGCCGCTTTGTTGGAAAATAATCAAAAGGCAGATGGAATTTATCTTCCTGAAATTTTACATTCTTATGCAGGGTTTGATAAAATTGATTAGTTCGTAATTTTATTTGGAAAATTTTGCTGGGATTTAGAAAATTTGGGTTGAGCCATGTTTCTATTTTTTAGAAAGGTTAGCTATTGTGACTCCAAATAAATTGCACGTCACAACATTTGAGAGATCATTAAGGTTACTTTTATAGGCTTTTGCTCTAAAAGTATTTTATCAATTCGTTTTTCAAAACCAAAAGAATATGTTTTCAGGAGCTTACGCAGGATATATCCTTATTACCTTGATTTTTACAGGAGCAGGTATGTATCTAAGCAATACCTTAAGAAGAAAATTTAACTATTACCAAAAATTTAGTCTTGGAAATGGCTTAAGTGGACGCGAGGTAGCCGAGGCTATGCTTCAACACTATGGGATTCATGATGTGAAAATTGTGGAAGGAAGAGGTACTCTTACGGATCACTATAATCCTATGAGCAAAACGGTTAGTTTAAGCCCTGATGTATATCGTGGTCGCAATGTTTCTGCAGCTGCTGTGGCTGCTCATGAATGTGGTCACGCTGTTCAGCATGCAACAGCCTATACCTGGCTTAAATTTAGGTCGGCGATAGTACCGGTTGTAAGCATCGCTACTCGTGCGCAGCAATTTTTATTAATGGCAGGACTGGGTTTGTTTGGCCTGGGAAATAATACTACTGTCTTGCTTTTAACAGTTGTTGTTTTTGGTATTACGGCCTTATTTTCATTCGTAACCCTGCCAGTTGAATTTGATGCTAGTCGAAGAGCTTTGGTATGGTTGGATCAAAGTGGAGTTGCACGTGGACAAGAACATGCCGGAGCCAAAGACGCCTTAAAGTGGGCTGCCCTAACTTATGTTGCTGCCGCATTGAATGCTTTGGCATTACTTATTTTCTTCTTAATGCGTTATCTTGCTGCTACTAATAATCGATAATATGAATTTTAACAAGTAATATGGGGCATCCTGAAATTTTGCGGACAAGCAATTAACCTTAGTTTAGTTAAAATAGAGGGAAATATATGGAAGCAAGCCCACCTGAGGCGGGCGAAATAAGGTAGAAATAATTTGTTTTTAGTATATGGACAATATATTTCTATCTTATTTCTACTTTACCTCGCACTTTTTAAGGCCAAAGGCCTAAAAAGTGCTTATTTCCCTAAAATTGGGGAGGACTCATATTACTTGTTAAACTAAAATTTTTTTGATATGCAACAGGAAGAAATTGATATGATTATGGAAGAAGCACAGGAGATGATGGATAAATCCATCGATCACTTGTCCAAAGAATTACTACAAGTAAGAACTGGAAAAGCCTCGCCTGCTATGCTGCGCGGTATCATGGTTCCATACTATGGTAATCCTACTCCATTAAATCAGGTTGCAAATGTTACTACCTCTGATTCCCGTACCTTAGTAATCAAACCCTGGGAAGGTAATATGATTCCGGCTATTGAAAAAGCTATAATGGAAGCAAATATTGGAATTACTCCTCAAAATGATGGAGAAGTGGTTCGTTTGAATATCCCAATGTTAACTGAGGAGCGCCGTAAAGAATTAGTGAAAAGGGCGAAAAGTTTGGGTGAAGATTCCAAAGTAGGAGTCCGTAGCGCCAGAAGAGATGCCATGGATATGCTAAAACAGGCCGTTAAAGATGGTTACCCTGAAGACATGGGTAAAAAGAGGGAGAAGGAAGTGCAGGACATGACCGATAGTCATGTTAAAAAAATAGATGACATGATTTCTGCTAAAGAAAAAGACATTATGACCGTATAGGTCCTGAAAGCGGTACCGAAAACTAATAATTCAGATTAAAATTATTTTGTCGGGGTAGTTTCTTGTCAATTTGTAGAATTCAACTTACCTTTGTGCGACTTTTTCAAGTGAATGATAAAGAATAAGAAGAAATGAAAAGAACATACCAACCATCGAGAAGGAAAAGAGTCAACAAGCATGGCTTTAGAAGTCGAATGAGTTCAAAGAACGGCCGTAAGGTAATTGCTCGTCGCAGAGCAAAAGGCAGAGCCAGCTTGAGCGTTTCCTCTTCCATGAAAGTGAAGTAACACTACTCTACAGGATATATTTCAAAGCGGTAACAAACCATAGTTTGTTACCGCTTTGAATCATACCTCTTTATATCAATTTTACTGAATTTTATCTCCTCTAAGTATTCTGTATTTCTTTCGAGCTTCCACCGCAAAGGTGCTATTCGAGAAATCAATGAATAAAGTCTCATATAGAGATTGAGCCTTTTCTTTATTTCCTAAATGCAATTCATATATTTCTGCCAACTCAAAAAGAGCGTTATCTGCTCTGATTTCGTCTTTATGGTTTTCGACAATTTGCTCAAGGTAGGCCGCAGCATCTGAATAATTGCGCTTCTTTTTAAATATTTGAGCCTTTAAATATATGATATCATCCTTAAGAGCATGCTGAGGAAAACCGTCAATCAGAGAGTCTATTTTCGTGAAAGCTTCATCAAAACGATTTTGAAAAACAAGTAGATCTGCTTCACTATACATTCTTAGCGCTGTTTCAGTAGTATCCAGCCCTAGATTATCCATAATGAATACGGACAGATCTAATGCATCATTGGCGATTAATTTGGAAGTGGAGGCTTTTAGAATATCAAACTGTGATTGGGCCCACTCAAAATCACCCATATAATAGGATAGCTTGGCATTTCTGAACCGAGCCTCATTTCCTAAAAGATCTTCTTTAAAATCTTTGTCTACTTGTGAATATAATAAGGTGGCTTCCCAACGCTCTCCCTGCATTAGATAATAATCCGCCAGGCTGAGTTTACCCTCCGCCTGTACTCTTGGGTCAACACTTGGGAACTGGATCATATTATTAAGCAGGTTCACGGCTTTATCTAAATCATTAAGATAAAAAGCTTCTAACCTGGCTAATTCTAAAATAATCCCAGCTGTAATTTTGGATCGACCAAACTCCTCCAGAAAACTTTCATAAAGTGCCTCCAATTTGAGCAGATCATCCTGCGTGTAGTCATAACCATCTACTAGTTTTTGGCGTCGGGATAGTAAAGCCTGCTTTTTCGCTTCCAGATAATAGGTGGAAGCTCTTCCTTTATTTTCTACAATAAATTCGTAGGCTTCAATAGCCGCATCGTAAGCTTTATCATTGGCAGCAATTTCTGCTAGTTCAAATATTCGGCTTCCATTCTCGTTTAAACGCTTATCCATGGCCTTCACCTGCCTGAGGGCACTACGATAATCCTTTCTCTGGATAAAAACCCAGGTTAAGAGATCCGGATAATAAATAGATTCCCGATTATCCTGTATCCTAGAATATAACTGTTTTTGCAGCTCGCGGTAATCTTCAGGGAGCAAATAGCGCTGGAACATGGCCTTAAGACTTTCCAACCTCCTTGGATTAGCCTGGATGCTATTTAAATAGTATTCTATCATTTTAGGCACATCTCCCTTCCTGCGGTACAAATCTCCCAGATAGTAAGCAAAAATTTGATCGTCTCTTAAAAGTTTGCTTCCTCGTTCATAGGTCTTAATGGCCATATCATATTTCGTGAGGGCCGAAAAGTCATTGGCCAAGCGTATGACCGCATAACGATCCTTAGGTAATTCTTCAATGGCTTTTTCGTATTGGACGAGGGCCTCCTTATCCTTAAATTGTCGTTCTAATAACTTGCCATATAAAACATATAGCTTGATATTTTTGTCATTTCTTCGCAGCTGCTTTTTGATTTCCTTCTCTGCTTTATCAAAATCCTCCAGGGCAAATAAACATTCTACATGCCGTTCGAAGAAAAAGATGTTGGTTGGATTTTTTTGAAATAACTCTTCATATAGGAAGGCCGCTTTTTCAAACTCTCCATCTCTAAAATACTTTTGGGCTAATCTGGAGTTTTGTGCAAGCAGACTACCTCCAATGGTAATTAGAAAAAATAAACTTACTAGTATTCCCCTCATCCTGGTCTGTTTTTTCTTTGATGTTGACAATAGTGAAGTGAGGGGTTTGTGTAAAAACTAAAATTTTTAAAAATTTTAGTTTTTACACAAACCCTTATAAATTATATAGATCAATAATACTACTTATCTTAATAAAAAACATAGTTTTTAGTTAATAGTTGGCTGTTATTCATTTGTTAAAAAATTAATTTTGGAGATCTAGCCTTTCTCCCAAAAATTAAAAAGCTACTAAAAATTAATTCTCAACACTCGCACATTGCCAGTCTAAAACCATATTATAATTTCCTGAAGCCTAATTTTTTTCCAATAAAAAATAAGCTAAAAATGGCATTTGATTTGCAAATAGGAAATAAATAATGTAGATTTGATTTGCAAATAGGAAAGTAATATGATAAAATTAGGTGCATTTGAAGAATTAGTCTTATTGGCAGTTGGTTCACTTGGGGACCAGGCCTACGGCGTAGCCATCAAAGATTTACTCCATGAGAAAGGAGGGAAAAAGCCCAGTATTGGTGCATTGCATTCCGCTCTATATCGCTTGGAGGATAAAGGCTGTTTAAAATCCTGGGAAGGGGGGGCCACTACTGAACGGGGTGGCCGGAGGAAAAAATATTATTTGCTGACAAGCTATGGAAAAAAAATTTTGGAAGAAGCTCATCAGTTAAGGATTGAATTGGGTAAAAACATCGAAGGTTTAAACTTGGGATATCATGAATAGACCGATTCCTCAGCCACCGAAATTTGCAGAGCGTTTTCTGCGATGGTTTTGTTCAGAGGATGTTGTTGAAACGCTTCATGGAGACCTACAAGAGCTTTATGAACGACGACTCAAAAAATCGGGCAAGCGTATTGCCGATCTTCATTTCTGCTTTGAAGTATTAGACGTTTGTCGGCCTTTCGCATGGAAAAGAAGAACCAATCTACTAACCAATCAACGAGATATGTTTAAAAACAATTTAAAAATTACATTCAGGAGCCTATGGAATAATTGGGGAAGCAGCCTGCTTAATATACTGGGCTTAACCTTGGGGGTACTTGGTTCCATTATTATTTTTCTGACTCTAAAATATGAAACCAGCTTTGACGAGTTTCACGAGAATAAAAAGCAGATATACCGGGTAACCAATAATTATTACTACCCTACTTTTACCATGCATGTCGGAAATACCCCGGATCCGATGGCTGGAGCTTTAAAAAATGATTTTCCGGATTTTACAAGTGCCTTCTCTATTCGATCTAACTTTGGTCATAATATTTCAGTGGAGGAAGAAATATTTGAATCGGACCTCATTTATTGCGGCCCTGAGTTTATTCAGGCATTCGACTTTTACAATGACCCTTCTCAATGGATTATTGGTAACCCCAATTATATTCTAAAAGAAGTGAATAAAACCATTTTGACAGAATCATTAGCTGAAAGATTATTTCAATCGCCGGAGGAATCCATTGGCAAAACAATGCTTCTAAGCAATGAAACTCTGATTGAGGTTGCGGGCGTAATGAAAGACCCACCCAATAATACCAATTACCCATTTGAGCAATTGGTCTCTTATCCTACTTATGCCAGGTTTGCAAGTCAATCTTTTGGAGGGGTTTCTGCCACTACTACCTTTGTTCAAATCCCGGAGGCTGTTGATATAGAGAATTTAAGACCTGCATTAAATGATTTTAATGAAAAATACATGGAAGCAGCCTGGGGGGAAGACTTTGTCTCTATGGATTTACAGCCTCTCTCTGAAATCCATTTTGATGAGCGATTTGGCTCCAATAACTATTCAACCAGCAGGACCTATTTATGGGCCCTGGGCTTAATAGGCCTGTTTATCATCTTGATAGCCTGCATTAATTTTATCAACCTGGCTACTGCCAAAACTTTGGGACGTGCCAAAGAAATTGGTATGCGTAAAATATTGGGCAGCTCGAAAAATAATATTGTTTTTCAATTTATGAGTGAGTCTTTCATTTTGGCATTTATAGCTCTTGGTTTGGGGGTATTATTGGCACAGCTTTCCTTCCCATATTTTAGTGAAATTACCAATCTGAATATTGGAAATGATTTTAGGTATAGTCCTGACCTTATTTTCTTTATAATAAGCCTCTTATTATTTAGCACAGTGGCCATGGGCTTATATCCTGCTATTATGTTGTCTAATTTCCAGCCTCTGGAAGTATTTCGACAAAAAAAATCAGCCAGGTCGGTTAAAGGCATTACACTAAGGAAAAGTTTAATCGTTTTTCAATTGACCACCTCCCAAATTTTAATAATTGGAGCCTTAGTGATTTCTTATCAGCTGCATTTTTTCCAAAATAAAGACTTGGGTTTTGAAAAAGAATCCATGCTAGTGGTTAATTTTCTTGGGCATACCTCACTAGAAAATCAAGTAACCTTAAAGAATAAAACAAAGCAATTTCCTTTTGTCAAGCAACTAAGTCTATCTTCTACCATTCCTATGGCGGGGCATATTAGTTCTACTGGCTTGGAATCTCAAGATTCGGAAGTTAAGGAGCGCTTTAATGTAGAATACATATATGCTGATAATGATTTTGTTGAGACAATGAATTTTGAGTTGCTGGCAGGAAAGGCATCTGTAACAGAAATAGACATGGACTCTGTCAGGGGCTTTGTTGTAAATGAAACTCTGATCAATCGACTAGCTTTTGATTCCCCTAAAGAAGCACTGGGTAAACGAATTAATGTTCATGGTTATGACGCCAGAATAATTGGAGTAGTAAAAGATTTCCATACCCTTTCTTTGCATGATAATATTAAACCTATTGCGATTGCTTATGGAATGAGGGATTATGCCGGCATGGGAGTTAGATATCAAACGGGTAATGTTCGACAAGTTATAGCCCAATTAGAAACCAGCTGGAAGGAAGTTTTTCCGGATAAAAATTTCGACTATTATTTTCTGGATGAGCAGATGGAAAATATTTATGAAAATGAAGTTCGGTTTTCTAAAATAATTAATGCATTTACAATCATTTCCATCATTATCGCCTGTTTAGGCTTAATTGGTCTGTCTACCTTCTCATCTATGAGCAGGTTAAAAGAGATAGGAGTGAGGAAGGTTTTGGGGGCTTCGGTTCCAGGTATTTTATTTTTAATATCCAAAGAGTTCATAATTCTTACCCTTATCAGTTTTATTATCAGTTCACCAATAGCCTATTATCTTTCTTCTATATGGTTAGAAGGGTTTGCTTACCGGATAAATCTGGAATGGTGGATGTTATTGACAGCCGGAATCGGAACCCTGCTTTTTACCCTAATTACGGTGGCTGTCCAGAGCACAAAAGCGGCGCTGGTTAATCCTGTAGAATCTTTGAGAAGAGAATAAGTAAGTGTATGGTTGCGGCCAGGGCCGCAACCATACAGAATATTTACTCTAACTTAAATTTCACAGGTAAGGTAACCCTTACCTTCACTGGCATGCCTCTCTGCCTGCCTGGAGACCATTTTACTTTAGAATTCAAAAGATCGACTATCCGTTTTACTTCTTCACCACATCCTGCCCCGATATCGCGAAGTAATTCTACATCGGCCAATTGTCCATCTTGATCAATTACAAAAGCAGCTACGACGGTCCCCTGCACTCCATTTTCTCTGGCAATAGGAGGGTATTTTATGTTTTTGTAGACAAACTGGAGCATTGCCTGCTGAGTACAGGCCCATTTTTTGCTCCTGTCGCTCACTTCAAAGCAAGCTTCCATACTTGGCATTTCTTCTGCTCTGATAAAAATTTCAGACCCTTCGTCTTCTTCTATTATCACTGGAGCTTTTTCAGGTATCGGTTCTGGCTTCTTTTTTTGTTCATAAGCGGTAACCTCATCCTCATCGGTAATACTCATGTCAACAAATTCTACCTCTTCTTCTTCAATCATCTTTTCTTCTTCAACTTCTTCAATCACAGTAGGCGGAGGTGGCAATGGTTTGGGTAGATCTACGGTTCTTGGTGGTAACTGCTCGATATCCGCTTCCATTTCTCCTATTTCGAAAGAGGCCCCATTCCCGGAATTTGCGCTAGTCCAGCCAAATGCAAGGATGGCCACCAATAAAGCGCTAGCCATTCCTACCTGGAGGAATGCCGGCCTTAATTTAAAAGAGTCTACTTCCGAATATTTATTTCTACTCTTTGAAGTAAAATCGATAGGATTTCGAGAATGAAAAAGTTTACGCATTGCCCAGATGACAAGAAGCAACAGGACAATAAGGCCAGCCAGTGACATGACTAGCTGGATGCTACTCAATGCAATAGTCATAATAATAAATTTGTGTTGAATAATTAGACTGGCGCCAAAAAAGAATTTGCTCTATAAAGCTGATTGTCAATTATATAGATGTGATTTGCTTGCGCTTTGGTGGGTAGGCTAAAGGGAAAAAACAATAAAAAAAGGCACTGCAAGAAGCAGTGCCTTTTTTATGATAGTAAGAAATAATTATGCTTACTCAAGGCGGAATTTAACCGGCAAGTTGAACTGAACCTTAACTGGACGACCACGCTGTTTTCCAGGTGTCCATTTAATGCCTTTAGAGTTCATCAGACCAACAACACGCAAAGATTCCTCTCCACATCCGGCTCCGATATCACGAACAACTTTAGCATCATTGATAGATCCATCTTTACCGACTACGAATTGAACAACTACTGTACCTTCGACACCGTTTTCACGTGCGATTGCTGGATACTTGATGTTTTTGTAGATGAACTCAAGCATCTTTTGGTCAGCACATTTTTTCTTTTCGGCATCACCTCCAGAGATGTTTTCACATCCAGGGAAACGAGGCATTTGTTCAACCACCTTAAAGATTTCTTCAACCTTAGGCTCTGGTGGTGGTGGTGGTGGCGGAGGTGGTGGTGGCGGAGCTTCTTCTACGATAGGAGCTTCCACTATTGTTTCTTCTTCCACACTCTGATCAACGAATTCTGGTTCTTCTTCTTCAAGGATTTCCTCCTCGGGAACTTCCTCAATTACTGGCGGTGGCGGAGGTGGTGGTGGCGGAGGTGGTTCTGCTGTACGTGGTGGTTCAATTTCGATGTCCTCTTCAATTTCAAGAGCATCATCTGGAATAAAAACCTCCTTATCATACTGAGTCCAACCAAATGCCAGGGCCACGATACCTAGTGCCAGGGCCAATCCCAAATTGAAGAAAGTACCGCTGAGGCTAAAAGCATTAGCGCCAGGATATTTATTTCTTCCCTGAATGGAATTGGCAGCACCGCTAGATGCGTATCCAGCCTCTGATTTTTGCTTATATCTTCTTCTCATGAATAGGATAATTCCAACCATAAGAAGAACGATTGCAGCAAAAGACAGGGCGAATTGCAAGCCGGTTACTGAAATATCTGCCATACTGACAATGTTTTTGTTATGCTATAAATCGTTTAAATACAAAATTACTACTGAATATACCCACGGTATTAGCCAAAATATCCAAACCATCAAATTGACGGACACCAGGCATTAGCTCTTGGATAATTTCCAACAAAAAACTATAGCTAATATAAAAAAGCACAATAAAAGTTCTTTGCTGGCTGCTTATTCTATTGTTTTTCCTAAGAAAACCCCAGAACGCGGAAAAAGATAAGAAAAAATAAGCTAAAAAATGAGCTACTTTATCAGAATGTTCTGGAACTCCCTCGTTTGGGAGTGTTAACTTAGGACTGACTGACAAATAAGTTACCAAAATTAGAAGTACAATAGCAGGGATATAGTATTTCAATTTCAGTTACATTTTGACAGATGCAGATCTGGAATTTTTTGGTGTGTGCAATAGAAAAATTTATGAAATTACTGCTTCATAAGCAGCGGCATCCATCAATTCTTCTACCTCAGAAGGGTTCGTAATCTTTATCTTAACAATCCAACCATCACCATAAGGATCTGAATTTACAAGGGCTGGTTCATCATCTCCGTCTGCACTTAACTTGGAATTAAACTCCAAAATCTCACCAGAAACGGGCATAAACAAATCTGCGGTTGTCTTCACTGCTTCTACGGTTCCAAAAACTTCACCTTTCTCGACACTCTCACCTTCCGTATCTACTTCGACATAAACGATATCGCCCAATTCTCCTTGAGCAAAATCTGTAATTCCAATATATGCTTCATCTGATCCTTCCAGACGTAGCCATTCATGATCTTCTGTATATTTTAGGTTAGCAGGAAGCGCCATATTTTGTATTAATTATAATGAAAAATTAATTTAAAAATATAGATGAACAAGCCATCTTTAATGGTCTACTTATTAAAATCCTGAAACTACAGGATCTTAATCGCGCCTAAAAATAAACGATTTTTAATTTTTACAAAAAACTTCAGGAAGAATACTTAAAATAAATTAGTTTAAGGTAACCTGGTTTCGGGGCAACTTGCCCTAAATAATTTTTGCCTATTATTTATTGACTGCTTCCAGCATTTGTTTTACAGCCTCCGTCGTCATAGATTTTGGTCGCTCAAGAGGCATACCTAAAGCTCTGGACCAGCATTGAGAGGATAGTACTCCCAGGGCCCTGGATACACCAAATAATACCGTGTAAAAACTATATTGCACTAAACCATAGTGTACCAAAATAGAGCCGGAATGTGCATCAACATTAGGCCAGGGGTTTTTAACCTTACCTAGTCCTTTAAGAATATCAGGTACTACATCAAAAACTTTCCAGATTACATTAACAATATCACTATCGGGAATATACTCTTCTGCAAATGTTTTAAGAGCCATAAATCTAGGATCCGGCCTTCGAAGCACAGCATGTCCATATCCCGGAATTACTTTTCCAGAAGCAAGTGTACTATTTACATAATCTGCTATCTGACGTTCAGTAGGTTGTTTGGTGCCCAGGGCATCAAGCATTTTGAAAGTCCACTTAATCACTTCCTGATTAGCCAAGCCATGAAGAGGGCCAGCAAGGGCATTTATTCCTGCTGCAAGTGATAAATAGGGATCGCTTAAAGTAGAACCAACCAGATGAGTAGTATGAGCTGAAGCATTTCCTCCTTCATGATCAGCATGAATGGTCATATACAAGCGCATTAGATTTTTAAAATCATTGCCTTCTATTCCAAGCATATGCGCAAAATTACCAGCCCAATCCTGAGAAATATCGGGGGCTATATGGTCGCCATTATGATAGGTGCGCCGATATATATAGGCAGCTACTCTTGGCAACTTGGCAATGAGGTTCATGGCATCTTCATAAGTGGCATCCCAGTAATCGGTCTTATTCATACCCTCATCATATCTGCGCATAAAACAACTTTCAGTCTGCATAGCCATAATGGCCATCGTAAGTTGTGTCATGGGATGGGTAGATTTAGGAAGGTCATCCAATACTTTGAAAGTATGCTCGGGTACATTGCTTCGTGTAGTCCATTGGTCAGTTAACCATTTTACCTCCTCTTCTGTTGGGATTTCACCAACCAGCATCAGCCAGAATAACCCTTCTGGACGGGGTTCTTTTCCATCAGGTCCCTTCGGTAATTTTTCTTTTAGTTCAGGGATAGAGTATCCTCTAAATCGGATACCATCGATAGCATCTAATTCTGAAGTTTCCCACACCATCATTTTGATGCCTCTGGCACCTCCATAAATTTGTTTTAGTGTTACTTCATCAATTTTTTTGTTTCCATTTTCTTTAAGTAGTTCCTTGATTTCTGATTTGAGGATATTTGCCTTGTCGAAAAATTTTTGTTTAAGGGGATCCATTAAATATATTAGATTTATTATTGTTGAAAAATGCGTGTTTATAATCGTTGTTTTAGAATAATACAATTATTCCATCTCTAAAAGAGCTCTCTTTATTTCTTCTACACTAGCCCCTTCTTTTTTGAGCTTAGCTTTCAATTCAGTTTCTTTTTGGGCTTTGATTTCTTGCTGTTTCTGATAAACAGATAATTGTCTGTCATTAAGAAAGCGAAGCATCGATTTTTCTGTTGTCGTTTTTAATTGCTGCCTTTTTACCAGGTAGCGATCATAATCTGTTGTTTTAATAGCGCTTAAGGATGCCTCTTTAGAGAGATATTCTTGCTGTAGTTCTAAGAATTGGTTTTTTTGACTGTTATCGAATTGATAAACCTGGTGATAACTTTTTAAAACTTGTTTGGCTTCTTTTTTCCAGATATTGTTTTGACTAAAAAGAATCAGGGGAGCGGATAAACAAAATAGGAAGGTAATAATAAGTCTCATATTATAATTTTGAATGATCAATTTCTGCGAAAATACAATTTTTGATGGTTATTTAGGGATAGTCGGAAGCTGTTAGTTGATAGATATCAATTTATATCTAATCTTCGTAAACTCAAAGTAGCTCATATTATTCAATTTATTAACATCCTGCTCAGCACCTGGTTTTTGAAAGAATAAAATTATATGAAATAAAGGCCAATAATGTCTTAGTCATCACAAATTGGACAAAGAAATTCCTTCAACTTAGCCCTAGGTCTTTTTGTCTTTTTAAACGAAGGTTTAGTTTGAAAATTTTCTATAAATTTACTTCAATTTCAATTTAAAAGGAATTCTATTTTTTTGGCATTCAAAAATTAGAAAATATGCTTATCATCCAAGGCATATTGGTTAGCGATGACCTCCTCGAAGAACAGTTTATCTGCAATTTGGAAGCCTGTAAAGGGGCATGCTGCTGGGAGGGAGAATTTGGAGCTCCACTCGAAATCAATGAATTAAATATTCTGAAAGAAATTTTCGACCAAATCAAACCATACCTTTCTAAGGAAGGCTTAGCCGTGATCGAAAAAGAAGGTCTTTTTACCTACTACAAAGAAAATAAAGAGTATGGAACTCCACTAATTAATCATGGGCCATGTGTATATATGATCTATGATGAAGATGGCATCGCCAAATGCGGCATTGAAAAAGCTTTTCTGGAAGGAGCTACAAACTTTAAAAAACCCATTTCATGTCATTTGTATCCTATAAGAGTGAAGGAAAATAAAGAACAGGGTTTTGAAGCCTTAAATTATGACCGCTGGGATATTTGCTCCGCGGCCTGTACTCTGGGAAAAAAACACCAAATGCCTGTTTATAAATTTGTAAAAGAGGCTATTATCCGTAAATATGGTCAGGAATTTTATGACGAGTTGGATGCAGCCGCAGGGTTTATAAAGGAGAAATAAAATTTTAGCATAACCTTTTATTAACACACTATTGCTCTTTAAAAGCTTGAACTATAGCTGCATATATCTTATTTTTGTGGTATAGATAAATACTTATCTTTCTTGTGTTTTCGTTTAATAATAGAACACATCCCAAAAATATCACCTTAATTTGCAGTGTTTTAAGTTTACCTTTTTAAAAAAATGATTGTTATTCCCCTTAATTGGGATAAGATATACCCCCCTTTGAAGTTGGTAATTGGTAGCCCGGCATGTCCGGGCTACTTTGATTTTACTACTTCAGAAAGCGATAGGTCGCTTTTACCAAAAAGATATTATGTGTCTTTTTAGAAAACCAGGGTTCATTTAATCCTGGGAATAAATTTTCTTGCGGATTAGCAAGGTCCGTATTGTTTTGTGACCATACCAAAAACAATTCTGATCCGGGCACATACTCCCAACGTACCACAAAATTTGATCTGAACTGCCGGAAGTTGAAGTCAGGGTTTCCAAAAGAATAGTCCGTTTGTCCATCTGCATCTTCATCTATACTGAAGTTATCTTCTTCCGCATTAAATGAAATTTGATTGTCCTGGTACTGGTGGAACCGGTTAAAAAAGTTTTTGGATAAAGAATTTGTAATGTATTTAAAGTTTTTGTAGCGGCCCCTGGAAAAGAAAGGCTGGCCATAATATTGTAGCGTCAAATTGGGCGATACGTTAATATTTACCCTTATTGTAGCACTGAGCGTTCTTTGATCAACTTCTCCAGTGATATACCGAGCTGCTCCATTATAAGTTCTTGAACTTACATTTTGAATTAATCTTTTATTGATGCTATAAGATGGCCGAAAGGAAAGCCGTGTGGCGTTGGTTGGCTGATAGGTAAGTCCAAGGCTATAATTACTATTATATACTGTTGTAGGAGCATCTTTTTCTATGCCCCAGGCATTAAAAAAGTTTAAATTAAACCGGATGGCCTTCCTTGAATCCGTACCCAGCCACGCCCATTGAGCAATTCCTGGTGATTGACGCAAAGAAGGTCCTCCAAATAAGGCATTATTAGAAATATCCTTGAATTCAAAAGTAACTCCCGCACCCATATTCCAAAAATTCGTGAATTGGGTATTAAAATTGGTGTTGATGGCTTGATACAAATTTTTGCCACCAAAATCCCATCTTAGAAAATGATTGTAGTTAAAATTTAATCTTCTAAAGATGGAGAAAGGCTCGTTAATTTGATATCCTCCCCAGAAAAAATGATTGACTTCATCAGCATTACTCATGAATCCAAGATCATTTAATTCTAAGCCCGGCGATCGCCAGGTGATGCCTCCATCAAATCTAAGCTTGCCATTATATTTACTGAGCTTTAAGGTTCCTCCATGACCATTGAGATGAGTAGCTGTACTATCCAAATCAAGATGTTCTGCATCAGGTCTTTGAAAATAATGCTCAAATGAAGTTTGAGTATTTAGAATGGATTCCGGGCTGCCATTTACCTGACTAAAGATAAAATTTGCAGTCAAAATATAGGTCCTTTCTTTCATCCAGTGTACCAAATCTAAACCTCCGGAATAGGCCGATTTATGTAAGAAATTTAAATTGGTACCCTTTAAATCTCTATTGGTAGCCGTAAAAATTCCTCCTATTACTGTATTCCCTTCATTAAAATCTTGAGTGAGCCGACCCACAAAATAATTTGAAAGAGGTTCTACAATCTCTTTGCGTCGTTCTCCCTGACGGTCAATATTGGCAAATTCACGGGCAGTGATACTTTCCAGGATACCGATGCCCAGGCCTTTTTTTGTTTTGCCGCTAAATTTAGCTGCTCCAAGGATAGAAGTGTTGCCAGGTACCTCTGCATATTCTCCGTCACTTAAAGAAGGATAGCCATGCGGTGCCCTTCCAATTCGTCTTGAGTAGAATAGATTATCTGAGGTAAAGTTGCCACCCGCCTGAGCCGCTGTAATTTGATAATCAAAAAGATTTCGATTTTCAATGAAAAAAGGACGTTGTTCCGGAAAAAATATTCGGAAACCATTTAGGTTGAGGGCAGAAGGGTCAGCTTCTACCTGACCAAAATCTGGGTTGATGGTAAAATCGAGGGTTAAATCACTTGTGACCCCAAATTTGCCATCCAAACCAATATCAACAGATTGGTCTTTTCCGTCAGCAAAAGGATTGCCCTCCTGTCGAGCAAAAGTTTCGGCCTTGGCAACCACATAGGGTTGCAATTCAATCTGTTTCTGGGGCTTAATTCCCTTAATTCCTCTTAGTTCCCCAAAATTACTCACCCAATTGGGGTCATTTTGGGAAATAAACTGCCAGGTGGATCGGGAATCTTTTCTAAAATCCCTCCTTGTAAATTGTAAACCCCATACGTGTTCTTCAGCATTTCCATAACGAATTTGACTTAAGGGAATTTTTACTTCAGCAGTCCATCCAATACTATCCACTTTGGTTCTTAAAAACCAAATGGGGTTCCAGTTAGCATCCCAATTGCTGCCATTATTAGATATAAATTCATCGCCTTTAACTCCCGATACAGAAGAGGTGAAGGAGAAGGCAGTTCTTTTATCATTATAACTGTCAATATTAATTTCTACCCAGTCCCCCTCAAATCCATCTCGCCTAGACATTCGCCTCACTATATTTTCAGGTTCCTTGTCAAAACAACGAAAAGCGATGTAAAGAAACTTAGAATCATATAGAATTTTAAAGGCCGTTTCCTGAGAGGGAGCCTGGCCTTCATAGGGGACACGTTGGATAAAAGAGCCAGACCATTCAACCTGGTTCCAACACTCTTCATCAAAATTTCCATCCAATATTGGTGCCTTCCCCTGGATGGCATTTGTGTAATAAACTCTTTTTTCGGTAGAATTTTTTTGAAGCTTAGGTTGAGCCATTAATGAACCGCCTAAATAAATCGTAAGGCCTGTGATTAAAGCAAGCGTTTTTTTCATGGTCAGTCGGTATTGATTTACAGAAAAGGTACTTTCCTGGGCTAGAATAGACTTGAGTTATTGGATAAAGTTGCAGTCCTTTAGACGAACTTTTGGTTTTATTCGATAGCTACAACGAATGATCCAATAATTTGCTTTCCACAACCATACTAAGGATGCTACTCAAGAAAAAATACCCCTATCTGTTTTAAAGTGCCTAAAAATAAAATTGGACAATTGAATAATAAAACTTTAGTGTCCTTTTTAGGTCTTAAGTAACGATTGGATTTGTCTCAATAAAAGTGGGACACTTTTAGAAACTAAAAAAGGCCAGCAGCAAATGAATGCGTACCGACCTTCGAAAAACACCTAAAACCCTATTAACTAACCCATTGATATAGTGAAAAAACTCCCTACTAAATTGTATTGAGCCTAATCACATCACAATACGTTTATCTTAAAAATTATTGCCTGATTCACAAGCTAATAATTTGTAACGTTCTAAATTCAAAATTGTTGCTCTTAATTTCGCGTGCTTATTGAATGGATTAAAATCCAGTTTCTCTTTACTTTCTCACTTAAACTGTAGTAAGAGGCAATTTATTACTTTCTGAATTAATATCAAAATTAGTTTTTGTTAAACTGCTTTAACCTTAGGTTACTCTTTATTTCTAGAACGCCACTCGTACAAAAATGTTCAATTCAATAACTGAGAAATGTCAGCTATTAGCCTACTTTTATTGTCAAGAAAATGTCATTTTATAAAGGAAAAAATTTTAAGTGCATTTCCAATACACAAAATAGAGAGTCCTTTAAACCTGCTGTCCGATAAATTCCAATATTTCCTCAATATGTTCACGATTATTTGCCAGTCTCGGAACCTTGTTCTGACCACCAAATTTGCCTTTGGACTTCAACCAGTCGTGGAAAATTCCTGAAGGTACTTCTCTTATTTGAAGTTTTTGCAAGGCAATATCTTTAAAACGTTTGGCCTTGTAGTCTGCATTAACCTTCTGAAGGTTTTGATCCAGCAAGGCCTGAAAAAGTTGAAAATCATCAGGTCTTTTTTCAAATTCTATCAGCCAGTCGTGACCTCCTTTACCTTTTCCTTCAAAATATATGGGAGCTACCGTATATTCTCTTACAATTGCGGAGGTGGCTTGACAGGTGTCTGCTAATGCCTGATCAGTATTTTCCATAATGACTTCCTCTCCAAAGGCATTTACAAATTGTTTGGTCCGGCCAGTAATTCTGATTTTATAAGGATCTACAGAAGTAAACATAACAGTATCTCCTGGTTGATATCTCCAAAGACCTCCATTTGTGCTGATGACGAGAGCATAATTTTTCCCCTTCTCTACTTCCCAAAGCGGCAAAGAACGAGGGGTTTCTTTGTCCCATTCGTCCATCGGTATGAATTCATAATAAATTCCATTGTTTAAAAGTAATAGAAGGTCATCACTTGATAGATCGTTCTGGGCGGCGAAATACCCTTCGGAAGCATTATAAATTTCCAAATAACTGACAGAGTCTGAAGGGAAAAACTCCTCAAATTGCTTTCTGTACGGGGTAAAGCTTACTCCACCATGGATATAAACCTGAAAATTTGGCCAAACCTCAAGCATGTTCTTTTTTCCGGTCATCTCCAGAATTCGTCGAAATAGCACTACTGTCCAGGTAGGAACACCCCCAATCATTACTATATCCCTGTTCTTAGTACCCTCTTTTGCTAATAATTCCAGTTTGGTTTCCCAATCATCCAAAAGTGCTACTTCAAAAGAAGGAGTGAAAAATGGACGTCCCAACCAGGGCATATGTTTTATCATGATGGCCGAGATATCACCATAGGTGGTTTTGGGGTATGGATCAAAAGAATGAAGACTTCCACCCATCAACATACTTTTTAATTCAAATTGGCGGGCATCATTCCTGTTTTGGTAAAACATAGTCATGGTATCCCAGGTACCTCGAATATGACAATATTTCAGATTCTGATTTGAAATAGGGATGAATTTACTTTTGCCACTGGTAGTGCCTGCAGATTTTGAGAACCAATTAACCTTACCGTCCCACAATACATCTCTTTCTCCATGCATCATTCTATCGATATAGGGTTCCAGGCTTTCATAATTCTGAATTGGAATAGACTGGGCAAAGTCTTCAGGAGATTTAATATGGGTAAAGCCATGCATTTTGCCCCATTCTGTATGTTTGGCGGTTTGAAGAAGGGTCTTGAGCCAATATAACTGTGTAGACTCAGGCTGCTCCATAAATTTTTGAATATGCTTATAGCGATATCCATAAAACCAGCGAACTGTGTGATTCACCCATTTCTTCATATGGTATAGCTTGGTTTTGATACTTTGACTGACAAAAGATCTTTGATAAACCATCCCCATCTGATGGTATAATGCTGAAAGATGATTCGACAGCCTGATGGAATAAAATCTTATACTAATTCAAGTTGCGATCCAACTTGAGTAGATGGCAAAAAGTAAAAAGTAGAAGGATAAAATCAAATGAAAAAAGCAGGTTGCTTATTATTTATGATAAATATCTTTCTACTCACTAATTTCTACTTTCTACTAGCAAGTTGTATCGCGACTTGCGTTATACTAATCAAATATAACAAAAATAAAATGGCTGTATTCCCTGATTAAACCTTGAGTTCCATTTTTAGAAATCGGCCAGTGTGACTTTTTGAAGACTGGGCAATTTTTTCTGGGGTTCCCACGGCAATAATCTGGCCTCCTCTGTGGCCTCCTTCCGGGCCAATATCAATAATATGGTCTGCCAACTTGATGACATCCATATTGTGTTCAATAATAATAATGGTATTACCTTTTTCGATGAGCCTGTTGAGTACATTTAATAAATGGCGGATATCTTCAAAATGCAAGCCAGTGGTGGGCTCATCCAAAATGTACAAGGTGTTTCCAGTATCTCTTTTGGCTAATTCTTCTGATAATTTTACCCTCTGAGCCTCTCCTCCTGATAAGGTGGTCGCTTGTTGCCCAAGCGTTATGTACCCTAAGCCTACCTCGTTAAGTGTCCTTAATTTTCTATAAATATTTGGTATGGGTTCAAAGAATTTTACTGCTTCACTCACCGTCATATCCAGAACATCACCAATGGTTTTTCCTTTATATATTATTTCTAAAGTCTCTCGATTGTATCTGCGTCCCAGGCATTTTTCACATTCTACATATACATCAGGCAAGAAATTCATTTCAATCACCCTCATTCCAGAGCCATGACACTCTTCACAACGCCCTCCTTTAACATTAAATGAAAATCTTCCAGGTTTATACCCACGGATTTTGGATTCAGGTAACTCAGCAAATATTTTTCTTATATCGGTAAATACCCCTGTATAAGTAGCTGGATTAGAACGTGGAGTTCTTCCAATGGGACTTTGATCAATTTCTATCACCTTATCAATATGATCTAAACCTAAAATCTCTTTATAAGGCAGAGGTTTTTGAACACTTTTGTAGAAATGTTGCCTTAGGATTGGATATAATGTTTCGTTGATGAGAGTAGACTTTCCACTTCCTGAAACTCCGGTTATACATACAAAGCATCCTAAGGGTATTTTGATGTCCACCAATTTAAGGTTATTCCCACTGGCACCTTTCAGTTCCAAAAAATGACCATTCCCCTTGCGTCTTTTTTCCGGAACTTCAATCTTTCTTAAATCTTTTAAATATTCTGCAGTAAGGGTGGTTTTGTTGATGAATGTATTGGGGTGTCCTTCACCAACCAGGGCTCCACCATGCTTGCCAGCGCCAGGGCCAAGATCGATCAGATAATCGGAAGCCAGCATAATATCTTTATCATGTTCTACTACCAATACGGTGTTTCCGATATCAGATAATTCCCTCAGGGCTTCGATTAGGCGGTGATTATCCCTTTGATGCAGACCAATGCTGGGCTCATCGAGAATGTAGGTAATTCCTGTTAGCTGAGAACCAATTTGGGTAGCAAGGCGGATGCGTTGAGATTCCCCCCCGGAAAGTGTCCTGGCAGGCCGGTTTAAGCTTAGATAATCAAGACCAACATGGAGTAAAAAGCCTAAGCGTAGGTTAATTTCCTTCATGACCTCCTTTCCAATGACCAATTGTCGGTCAGATAAATGATCTGGCAGGGATTCCATCCATTCTTTCAATTTGGAAATATCCATCTCTCCCAAAAAGCCAATATGCTGACCATTTATCTTAAAATGTAGAGATTCCTTTTTTAGACGAAAACCATCACAACTTGGGCATTTATCAACGGTCATAAATTCTTCTGCCCATTTGCGAATCTTTTCTGATGTAGAGGTTTCATACCACCTTTCCAGCATACTAACCAGGCCTTCATAAGCCAAATTATAGGTGTATTCCTGCCTACTGCTTCCAGCAGATGACCGGATTTCAAATTTACCGTCCCCACCATATAAAATTACCTCTAAGGCTTTTTCAGGCAATTCATTAATTGGAGTGGCAAAGGTGAAATTGTATTTTTTGGAAATGGCTCTAAGTTGTTTGAAAGTCATATTATCCCTAACCTCACCAAAGGGAACTATGCCAATATCATTGATGCTTTTACTCTCATCGGGAATCACTTTGTCCATATCAACCTTATTCACCTTACCTAAACCATTACATTGAGGGCAGGCCCCATAAGGAGAGTTAAAAGAAAAAGTGTTGGGAGAAGGTTCTTCATAAGAAATCCCGGATTCAGGATCCATCAGGTGCTTGCTAAATCCGCTTATTGTATCTTCCTCATAATCCAGGATGAGCATGGATCCATTCCCCATTTTAAGGGCAGTAGAAAGAGAAGTTTTTATCCGTTCATGCCTATCATCGGCAACTTTAATTCTGTCAATAATAACTTCAATATCGTGCACTTTGTATCGATCAACCTGCATGCTGGGAGTAATGTCGATAATGGAACCATCAACTCTGACCTTAGTATATCCCTGCTTCCGAATCTGCTCAAAAAGCTCTCGGTAATGTCCTTTACGCCCACGCACCAAAGGTGCCAGCAAGGCAATTTTCTTATCCTTATATTGTTGTAGGATACGGCTAAACATTTGTTCTTCACTATATTTAACCATAGGTTTGCCGGTAACATAAGAATAAGCTTCCCCTATTCTGGCATACATCAGTCTTAAAAAATCATAAACTTCGGTAATGGTTCCGACGGTAGAGCGAGGGTTTCTGCTGGTAGTTTTTTGTTCAATAGAAATTACCGGACTCAATCCATCAATCTTTTCAACATCAGGGCGCTCCATCTCACCAATAAACTGACGTGCATAGGCAGAAAAAGTCTCCATGTATCGGCGTTGTCCTTCAGCGTAAATGGTGTCAAAGGCCAATGAAGATTTACCGCTTCCACTAATACCAGTAATGACTACGAGTTTGTTACGAGGAATGCGAACATCTATATTTTTTAGATTGTGTTCTCGTGCGCCGACAACCTCAATATGTTCTGATTCCATTTGAGTTAAATGCCCGTTACTCATTTTATCTGCCATAGATTCTTCAAACTTTTCACATTTACCCTAACACATGAATTTGATGGGAGTTGAAAAAATGCAAAAATAGACAAAGATTTTTACAAAATAATGGATTCTTCAGATACAGAATTTATTAAAACCTTATCCCATATGTTGCATGAGTTCCTTTACAATTAATGTCATTTTGGGTTCCACACCCTCGGCTACCTTAATAACATCATCTCCGGTAGTAGGTCTTATATCTTCTAAAGGGAAACATTTATTAGTGGCTACAGAAATAACAAAAACGGGTAACTCCATATGTTGTGCAACCAGGACTTCAGGAACTGTAGACATTCCTACTAAATCTCCTCCGATACGGTTGACGAATTGATACTCAGCAGGGGTTTCCAGGTTAGGGCCTTGCAGACCCACATAAACTCCTTCATGAGCGCGGATATTATTTTCGGAAGCGATTTTTAATGCCAATGCATTCCACTCCCGATTATAGGTGTGCAACATGTCAGGAAACCTTGGCCCCAGGCGGGCATCATTTTCTCCGCGGAGTGGATTTTCAGCATGGAGGTTAATGTGATCTTTTATAAATACGATGTCTCCTGCAAAAATGTGTTGATTTGTACTACCCGCAGCATTAGAGATAAATAAAGATTGAATGCCCAAAAATTTTAGCACCCTGATTGGAAAGGTGACTTGTTTCATAGAGTAGCCTTCATAATAGTGAAAACGACCAGCCATGGCTACTACCTTTTTTCCGGCTAAGGTGCCGAAAACAAGTTTGCCTTTATGCGATTTAACCGTAGAAACGGGGAAATGAGGAATGTCTCCGTAGGAGATTTCTTTTTCCACTTCTATTTCCTCCGTCAAATTGCCTAGCCCGGTGCCGAGGACAATGCCGAATTGAGGTGCAAAGTTGGTTTGCTGCTGAATATAAGTAGTGGCTTCTTGGATTTGATCATATAACATAATAGGAAAATAGTTTGTTAATTATTTATTAGTATAAGGTATAAAGTAGAAAGTAAAAAGACCAAAGATTAGGGCAGAATAACTTGTCTTTCTACCTTCTACTTTTTACATTCTACTATTAAGGGTAGCAAAGATCAAATAATTTTTGTACTTTTGCGAAAGTAATTGACAAAAGGAGAGGGAACCTCAAGTTCCCTCTTTTTAATTTTAATACATAAGTGATCGAACAAAAGATAGAATCTTTACTAGAACAAAAGTTCCTGGAAGAAGAATACCAAGACTGCTTTTTAATTGAAGTCAAACATCACGCCAACAACAAACTCGAAGTTTTTATTGAAAGCGACTCTGGAATGACCTTTGAAAAATGTCGCAAAATCAGTCGTTATCTGGAGGGATTTATCGATTCAGAAGGCTGGCTTGGAGAAAAATACATCTTGGAAGTATCTTCTCCTGGAGTTGGCAGACCTCTTAAATTAGTTAGACAATATTTGCTAAACCTAGGCAGGAAGGTCGAGGTAACTTTTAAAGAGGGCAAACCCAAAATTGGTGTTCTTATAGCCGCTGATGAGAAAAGCATTACACTTGAAGAAAAGGTTAGAATAAAAGAAGGAAAGAAAAAAAGAACAGAAATATTGCAGACCGTAATTCCAATAGAAGAAATCACAAAAACAGTAGTTAAAATATCTTTTTAAAACATAGATTATGAATCTCGTAGATACATTCTCAGAATTTAAAGCAGGAAAAAATATCGACCGCCCAACGATGGTGAGAGTCCTTGAGGATGTTTTTCGCACCTTGATCAGAAAGAAATATGGTTCTGATGAAAATTTTGATGTTATTGTTAATACCACAAAGGGAGATCTTGAATTATGGCGAGTACGTGAAATTGTTCCCGATGGTGAGGTAACAGATGATCGGAGTCAAATTTCTATTTCAGAAGCTTTGTCAATTGATGAAGATTATGAAATCGGGGAAGAATGTTATGAACAGTTAGAATTAGAGGAATTTGGAAGAAGAGCCATTATGGCAGCACGACAAACCCTTATTTCCAGGATAATGGAATTGGAAAAAGATGAAATCTTCCGCCGTTATAATGAAAGAGTTGGAGATATTGTAATTGGAGAAGTACATCAGATCTTGAAAAAAGAAATTTTGGTCATCGATGATGCTACTAGTAATGAAGTGGTCATGCCCAGGAATGAGATGATTAAAGGGGATTTTTATCGCAAAGGAGATATGGTAAAGGGAGTGATCAGAAGAGTAGAGATGAAAAATAATAACCCTGTAGTTATCATGTCCAGAACCGATCCTCATTTTCTTGCCAAATTATTAGAGCAGGAGGTGCCAGAAATAGAAGATGGATTGATTACCATTAAAGCCATAAAACGAATTCCAGGAGAAAGGGCAAAAGTCGCCGTTGAATCTTATGATGATAGAATTGACCCGGTAGGAGCTTGTGTTGGGATGAAAGGATCACGCATCCATGGCATTGTTAGGGAGTTGCGTAATGAAAATATTGATATTGTTAACTATACAAATAATACTAAGCTTTTTATCCAGCGTTCGCTTACTCCAGCAAAGGTTACCAATATAGAATTGGATGAAGAAAGACGCCATGCGGATGTCTTCCTGGAAGCTGACCAAGTGTCCCTGGCCATTGGCAAAGGAGGATCTAATATAAAACTTGCCAGTCAGCTAACGGATTTCGAAATCGATGTGTTCAGAAACACTCAAGAAGTGGAAATTGATGATGTGGACTTAGACGAATTTGCAGATGAAATCGAAGGATGGGTAATAGATACTTTGAAAAATATTGGTTGTGATACTGCTCGTAGTGTTTTGGATTTGACGAAAAAAGAGTTGCTTCGACGTACCGACCTTGAGGAGGAGACTATTGACGATGTATTAGGTATTTTAGCTTCTGAATTTGAAGATTAACTTAGTTTGAATTAAGATACTTAGCTTTTATCCTGCTATTTTAATATTAGCGATTTTTATCTGCATCTATTGAAATAGCGGGTTTTACTTTTATCTTTGTGGGGAAAATACTGGACTTAAGGAACTTTTGTGCATAAATTTGGTTTTTGTTGTATAGAAGACCTATGGTTTTTGCACTCTTTTTATATTATTATTTTTTTAATTCATAAAATAAAATTTGTTCAAGGCAAGTAAAAGTTAATCCCTGTTTTAGGAAAAAAGGCTATTCCAAACAGGGGTATTTCAATTAAACAGCCTTTAAGAAAACTTATAATCAGGACTAAAATTTAAGCATGACGAGACGCTTAGTTAAGATAGCAAAAGAGTTGAATGTGGGAACTACTACAATTGTTGAATATTTGAACAAGAGTGGTTTTTCCATTGATAATAAACCCACTGCAAAGATTACAGAGGAAATGTACGGTGTGCTCCTAAAAGAGTTCCAGAAGTCTATTGCTATTAAAGAAGAAGCGAGTAAGCTTGTAATAGGAACAAGACCTTCAGGAAAAGGGGAAGGAATAAATCCAACTCCTCCAACTACCACCCCTGTAGCACAAAAAGAAGAACCTGTTGAAGCTCCGGAGGTTGAACAGCCCATTGAGCCACCAGTGGTAGTGGAGGAAGAGGTGGAAAATAAAGTTAAGATAGAAAACAAAGTGAAGGTTGTTGGCAAAATAGATCTTGGAAGTAGGTTGCGTTCTAAAGCCGCCCAACGAAACCAAAAAAATAAAAAGGAAGAACAACCTGTAGATCCTCCTCAAAAAGAAACTACTCCTGCCAAAAACCAAGAAACTGAAAAAGCAACAAATAAAGAAGAAGTAAAAGTAAGCCCTCCCCAATCTGAACCGGAAGTTACTTCCAAATCCCAAAGCAAATCTAAAGAATCTAAGGAAGAGGCAGAAAAAGAAACCGCCCCTTCAAATGCTGATAAAAAGCAAAAATCAACTAATAAACAAGACGAAAAAACTGAATTGAAAGAAGAAAATACAATTCTGGAGGAGCCTAAAACCTCTACAAAGACAGATCCAAAAGAAAAAGCCTCACCACAAGTTGATTCCTCTGCTGATGACAATGTTGAAAAAACCGCTCCAGAGGGAGAAGAAGATAGCTTGGTCCGTAATAAGGCTCCTGAATTGAGGGGTTTAAAAATCTTGGGTAAAATCGATACCGATAAATTTAAACGGCCTTCAAAGAAGAAAAAAGAAACTAAGGATTCTTCCAAAGATAAACGTAAACCTTCCTCTAATAAAGAGAATGATCGCAGGAAGAAAACCTCAGAAGAGAAACCCAGAGATGATCGGCGAAGAGATGATAGAAGATCTGATAGAACAGATAGGAGAGATGATCGCAGATCAAGTTCAGGATCTGGAGGTGGAAATCGTTCAGATGGAAGAAATCGTTCCGACGCCAACCGCTCAGATGCAAATAGATCCAGCTCAAGTGGTAATAGCACAGATAACAAAAGAACAAACGATAACAATCAAGATAGAAGAAAAAGAAAGCGTACCCGCAAGAAAATCACACTTGATAATAAAGGCGGAGGACGCCCTCAAAGAGGTGGAGACAGAAACCAGAGAAGAAATCCTTCCAATAAAAAGAGAGATGAAGTTCAGGAAATTTCTCAAAAAGAGATCGACGAAAAAATCAAGGCTACTATGGCCCGGATCTCTGGAGGAGGGAAGAAGAAAAGACAGCGCCTTCAAAGAGATAAGCGGGAACGTATGCGTGAAAAGCAGGAAGCAAAAGAGCAGGAAACTCAAACTGGTAAGCTGCAGGTAACAGAATTCATTTCTGTTCAGGAACTGGCTAACCTTATGGATGTTCCTGTTACCGATGTGATAATGACCTGTATGAACCTGGGAGTCATCGTCTCCATTAATCAACGCCTGGACGCCGAAATTATCGAACTGGTAGCCGAAGAGTTTGAGCATGAAGTAGAGTTTATTAGCGCTGAGGAAGAGCTAGAAGAGGAGGAAGAAATAATTGATGATCCAGCTGATCTCAAGCCGCGTGCTCCGATCGTTACCGTTATGGGGCATGTTGATCATGGTAAAACATCACTTCTTGATTATATTCGTGAAGCCAATGTTGCTGGTGGTGAAGCAGGGGGTATTACCCAGCATATCGGCGCTTATGAAGTATTGGTTGGAGATGAAAATAAAAGGATCACCTTCCTGGATACACCTGGTCACGAAGCCTTTACAGCCATGCGTGCCCGTGGTGCTAAAGTGACAGATATCGCCATAATTATTGTTGCAGCTGATGATAATATTATGCCGCAAACTAAAGAGGCCATCAGTCACGCTCAGGCAGCCGGAGTTCCTATTGTTTTTGCCATTAACAAGATTGATAAAGAGAGTGCAGCACCTGAAAGAATTAAGCAGGAACTGGCTTCTATGAATCTCTTAGTTGAAGAATGGGGAGGTTCTTATCAATCTCAGGATATCTCTGCTAAAACAGGCTTGAATATTGACCTGCTGTTAGAGAAAATATTGCTTGAAGCAGAAATGCTCGAACTCAAAGCCAATCCTGATCGAAAATCCATCGGTACCGTTATTGAAGCTTCCCTGGATAAAGGAAGAGGTTATGTAACCAAAATGCTGGTACAAACCGGGACATTGCACATCGGTGATTCCATTGTAGCAGGAGAACATTCCGGTAAAGTTCGAGCCATGCTTAATGAAAGAGGAAAACGTATCAAAGAAGCAGGCCCCTCTACTCCAGTATTGGTGCTCGGATTAGACGGTGCACCACAAGCAGGTGAACGATTCAAAGAAGTAGATACTGACCAGGAAGCGCGACAAATTGCCTCCCGAAGAGCTCAAATTTCTCGTGAACAGGCCAACAGAGCAACTAAGCGTATTAGTTTGGATGAAATCGGGCGACGATTGGCGCTGGGCAACTTCAAAGAATTAAATCTTATCGTTAAAGGGGATGTGGATGGTTCTGTTGAAGCACTTTCTGATTCCTTAATTAAATTATCCGTTGAAACCATCCAGGTTAATGTAATCCATAAAGCGGTTGGACAGATAATCGAATCGGATATCTTGCTGGCCTCAGCCTCAGATGCAATTATCCTTGGATTCCAGGTACGACCATCTCTTGGTGCCAGAAAACTAGCGGAAAGAGAAGGGGTAGAAATTAAATTATACTCCATCATTTATGAAGCCATTGAACAGATCAAACTGGCAATGGAAGGAATGCTTGAACCAGACAAAGAAGAGAAAATCGTATCTCAGATTGAAGTGCGTGAGGTTTATAAAATTAGTAAGGTAGGAACCGTTGCAGGCTGTTATGTTCAGGAAGGAAAAATGAACAGAAATACTCATATCCGTTTAATCCGTAATGGTATTGTAATCTATCCTACTAAGGAAGGAGTACATGGCGAATTAGCTTCTCTTAAACGTTTTAAGGATGATGTGAAAGAGATTAAAGCTGGTCTGGAATGTGGTTTGACCATTAAAAATTATAATGACATCAAAGTTGGAGATATTGTGGAAGGATATGATATTGTGGAAGTAAAACAACGATTAAGTTAAGAGATAAAGGATTAATAAAAACGGAGACCATTTTCTGCCTCAAGCAGAAAAAGGTCCCCGTTTTTATTTTTAAAACTTTGCTCCTCTGCAAGATGGCTGACATCCAAAAGGGAACGTTAGCCTGCTTTAATCCGATTTATATTATAGACGCCTCTCTCATCTTTTCCTTCAATAAAATCGGATCATTATGAAAAAACTATTCATCTTTTTTCCACTTCTTTTCCTATTTCATTACTCCGGAAAGACTCAATCTGTTACTGAACAAGAATTAAGCTCTGAGATTTCAGAAGTAACGCTTTTCTTGCAAGGTGCCCAAATTCGAAGAACAGCTGAAGTTCAACTTTCTTCGGGTAAGACACTGCTAAAGTTTAAGAACCTGTCTCCAATCTTAGATCCTAAAAGCATTCAAGTAAAAATGGAGGCAGGCCCTCTATTATTAACCGTCAATCACTATTTAGATTACTTGTCCGATGATCAGAAATCGGAACAACTGAATTATTTTGATAAGCGCATTAAGGAAATACAGGATAGCATAAGGATTCAAAAAGTCTTACTTGCCAGCCTTGATGAAGAATTGGCCTTCCTAAAAGCAAACCGAAGCATTAAAGGCTCAACCCAAAACCTGGAAACTGCCAGCCTTAAAGAAAATTACACCTTTTATGCGGATCAAACCAAAGAACTTCTTTTAGAACAGCTGGAAATAGAAAACCTGGTTAAAGACCTCGAAAATTCAAAAAAGAAATGGGAACGACAACGAAAAGAATTTTTCAAAAATCCAGATCTTAAAAAAAGCGAGGTCCAGGTACTGGTTTCAAGCGAAAAGCCCATAAAAATTGAATTGGAGATTAGTTATCTGTGTGGAGGAGCTGGTTGGTTTCCCAATTATGATATTATTGCAAAGGATGTAGAAAGTCCAATTAATTTATTATACAAGGCCAGTGTTTATCAAAATACCGGAGAAGATTGGGATCAAATCAAACTGAGCCTTAGCAATGCCGATCCATATAAAAGTAGTAGTTTACCTTATTTGTCTCCACTGTATCTTTCCTATAATAATTATGCAGTAAGAAGAGAAAAAAAGACTCCCGCCAATCAACCTGCTCTTGGTTACAGCAATAATGGAAAAGTTGAGGGGATTATCAGAGACGAGGATGGTGAACCTTTAATAGGTGCTACTATTTTTGTAAGAGGTGCAAGCGTAGGGACAGTTACAGATATTGATGGAAAGTATTCTCTAATGTTGCCAGAAGGGACTGAGTCGATAATAATTTCTTATATAGGGTTTGAAACACAAGAAATTGAATTGCAAGGAGCTGGAAAATTAGATGTTTCATTGAAATCCGACGTAGCTCTGCTGGAAGAAGTGGTGGTAACAGGATATGGGGTTCAGGGAAGCAGTGCTGGGGTTTCTAATTCTCCAAGATCGGGCCCTACTTCAATTAAAAAAGAACGTATTATCCCTGTCAATCCCATACAAAATCAAACTACTGTTTCTTTTGAAGTAGACCTCCCCTTTTCCATCCCCTCCAATGGTGAATCTTTTCAAGTAGAATTGGCCCAATATGAAGTCCCTGCTTATTTTGAGTACCAATGTGCTCCCAAAGTAGATCTTGAACCCTTTTTGGTGGCCAAAATAGTCGAATGGGATCAATATAATTTAATGGAAGGCGAGGCCAATATTTTTTTTGAGGATCTTTATTTGGGGCGCTCCATTTTAGATGTTCGTTTTGTAACAGATACCCTTAATATTTCACTGGGCCGGGATAAAGGGATCATGGTCAATCGGGAGAAAATTAAAGATTTTTATAAAGAAAATTTTATTGGTAACCGCAAAATTGAAAGCCGTGCTTTCAAAATTAGCATCCAGAACAATAAAGAACAATCCATAAATCTGATTGTGAAGGATCAAATCCCCGTTTCCAGAGTCAAAGATATTGAAGTTCAAAAGGTGGATATCGGAGAAGGCTTGTTAAACGAAACCACCGGAGAAGTCATTTGGTTTTTGCAATTAAAACCTGGTGAACAAAAGCTGGTCACCTCAAAATATTCTGTCAAATTTGATCGGTTTAAGAAAGTTAGAATTGAATAATTTTTTTCTAAAAAATAGAGATATATAGAGACAATTAGAGATAAATAGAAATATATTGTCTCTATCTGTCTCTATCTGTCTCTATCTGTCTCTATCTGTCTCTATCTGTCTCTATCTGTCTCTATCTGTCTCTATCTGTCTCT
>JANQPA010000124.1 GCA_028285545.1 Saprospiraceae bacterium
TTTTACCAATGGTGTCTGTCCTTCTTAACTCATTTACGTTTTGCTAACGTATGTTTTAAAAAGTGTATTCTAACAGGGTCCGAAAAGAAATACTCTATTATTTCTTCCTTACCTTTTGGCCTCAGTGTCAATGAACTTTTCCGTCACTCAATTTTGGCCAATTTTGACCTCTTTTTGTAACGTGTATCTTTAGTTATAAAAACTTTCTTTTTTGCTTTCCCCCTCACTCATTCGCGAAGGGAAGGCAAAGATACTAACATCATCATTCTTCACAAAGTTTATCAAAACTTTTTTTGAAACTTTTTTATAGTTCAGTTCGTATCTTCTTTTTCCTTTTTCAAAAAGCGGTCGCAAATGTAAATGCTTTTTATTTTCTGTGCAAGTCTAGCTTGAGAATTTTTGAAAAAATAGAAGAAAGTAAAAAGTAGAAGGTAGAAAGACAAGTCCTTTCTACTATCAATTTTTTGACACAGATTTTCACGGACAACACTGTTTTGGTCAAACTGAATTAGATAAAGCTTTTAATCCTTATGCGGTAATTTAAACTATTTCCTTGACCTCTTTCTTGATTGCTTCTTCCGTCTACTCCGTTGCTTTACAAACTCCCGCTTATTGAATTTTTTCTTTTCATCAATCAATTTTGGAATGAGATCTTCCCGACCAATACTTTTAAGCTTATCTCGAATTTGCTGATGGTTTTCTCGTTTGTGCCAGAAAAAAAACATATGCTGCTGCCGTTTCTCTTTTTTGGATTTAGCAGTATAAACAGGTCGTAACGTGTAGGGATGGACTCCGGTATACCATATTATAGTAGCAACCGTCATGGGAGTGGGTGTGAAGTCTTGGACTTGTTCCAGTTTAAAGCCCATGTCTTTGGTTTCGGCTGCTAGATTGGCCATGTCTTCGGCCTGAGAGCCTGGATGGCTGGAAATGAAATAAGGAATTAATGGCTGATTAAGGCCATGTTTTTTATTATAAAAATCATATTTTTTCTTAAACTCATGGAAATGCTTGAAGGAGGGCTTGCGCATCACCTTGAGGGTAGCGTCGGAGGTATGTTCAGGGGCCACTTTTAATCTCCCACTTATATGACAGGTGACAATCTGCTCCATATATTCATCCAGGCTACCATCATTGTTTTTATTATAACTATCTACCAAGAGGTCATATCGGATACCACTGCCCACAAAAGCCTTTTTAACTTCAGGGTGTGCATCTACCTTTTTATATAGTTCGGTTAAAGGTTTATGACTGGTATCTAAATTGCTACAGACCACCGGATGAATACAGGAAGGAGCCACACATCGATCGCAAATTTCCTGCACCTTGCCCTTCATTCGATACATATTGGCAGATGGCCCGCCCAGGTCACTGATGTATCCTTTAAAATCGGGCATTTTTGTGACCTGGTCTACTTCTTTTAAAATTGATTCCTCAGAACGGCTGGCAATGAATTTACCTTGATGGGCGGAAATGGTACAAAAACTACAGCCTCCAAAACACCCACGGTGCATATTCACAGAAAAGCGAATCATTTCATAGGCTGGAATGGCACCCCTTTTATTATACTTTGGATGCGGTACTCGAGTATAGGGTAGGTCAAAAGAAGCATCGATCTCCTTTTCCGTCATTGGGGGATAAGGAGGATTAATGATCAGGTTGTCTTTTCCTACTTTTTGCAAAATCCGGCGGGCATTAACCTTATTGGATTCTTGCTCTATAATTTTGAAATTGGCAGCAAAGGCGATTTTATCTCTTTGACATTTTTCATGGGAGTTGAGCCAAACGTCAACCCAATTTTTATTTTTAGGAACGTCTTTGGTTTGAGGGCGCAAAAGTGCCGTTTGGGGAATATTTGTTAGCGATTCAAATGGAACCCCTTTATTTAGAAGCCTGAGAATTTCGCGAAGCGGCATTTCTCCCATTCCATAAACCAGCATATCCGCTCCACTATCGGTCAAAATATTGGGAAACAATTTATCTGCCCAGTAATCATAATGGGTTACCCGACGAAGAGAAGCTTCGATCCCTCCTAATAATACCGGAACATCAGGATATAAAGTTTTTAATATTTTGGTATAAACTCTGGCGGCATAATCAGGTCGAAAGCCGGCTTTTCCTCCTGGAGTGTAGGCATCAGTAGATCTTTTGCGTTTGGCGGCAGTATAATGATTGACCATGGCGTCCATACAACCGGAGGTGACCCCAAAAAACAGACGTGGACGGCCCAATTTTTTAAAATCGCGCCAGTCGTCCTGCCAGTTGGGCTGCGGGACAATGGCTATTTTGAAGCCCTCACTTTCTATGATACGACCTACAACGGCGGCACCAAATGCAGGATGATCAACATATGCATCTCCGGAAATTAGGATGACGTCTAATTCTTCCCAACCTCGCATCTCTACTTCCTTTTTAGTAATAGGAAGCCAATCTGTAACCGGTCTATCCATAATTTTTTCTAATAATGAGGATTTAATCTGCTAACAAAACTACGGAATTTATGTTCGTAATTAAACAAGGGCTTAAATTTGAGTAGAATGCAGGAAAAAAATATCAATAGCAATGTCAATAGCAATCTCTTTGAAAGTAAATTTTATCAGCTAATTAACTATATCTTTTACTTTCTATCTTTTGCCTTCTACTTTATTTATCTTTGAATAAACCAGGGCATTTGGAATATACATTTTCAACCTCAATAAAAACTTAATTTAATACTATGAAACAATCATTGTTAATACTGTTCTTTTCCAGCTTATTTATTGGCTTTAATACTCAACTTTTTGCACAGGAAGGAGAAGCTACTCCAGAGGTAGCGGCAACAACTGATGCCAGTACAAGCGGTAAAGCCAAGCTAATTATATATAGAGATAAACAATTTGCAGGCTCTGCCTTGAATTATGCCATTTATATTAATAATGTCAAATTGTGTAAGTTGAGTAATAATAGATATATCGAGTGGGAAATTGATCCAGGCGAAGTGGTAGTCAATGCCAAACGAGGAGGAATGGAAGCATTTAAGAAAAAAACGGAGATAAAATTAGATACCGAAGGTGGTGAAATTTACTATATCCGCGCTGATATACAAGCTAGTCTAATGCGAACAAGATTAGAGTTGTCAGAAGTAACAAAAAATACAGCTAAAAGAGACATGGCTGAAATGAATCCAGATGATTGTGTAAACAATATGGAAAAAAATATGGAGAAGAGAGGAAAGAAGAAAAAGGGAAATTAAGAAAAAGATAGTATTAGCTGCTCACACAGCTAATACTATCTTTTTCTTAATTTTTCAAATAAGGTGATTATCCAAAAAAGCATTAGAAAATTATATACTGCGTCATCAATTGGGATAGAGGTGATGCGCAAGCCAAAATATTCCTCAGGATTATAAATCACGATAGGTTCATTCGTGTATCCACCAGTAAGTACTCCGTTTACTAAAAAGAAAGGTATCCAAACCACCAGGTAAGCAAAATAAAATCGACTGCGATAGGAGCCATCCTCAAAAAGATAATGGTACAACAGAAATCCGCCCGTGAGAATGAATGTGGTGGCGGTATACATGTGCCAAAATTTCCAAATGCCTATCCCAAAAAATAAAACAATCAGGCCTTTAGTTAACCAGGAAGATAGGCCTGCAAGCAGATCTTTTTTTACATAAAAATTAAGGCATTCATATACAAAGACACAGGCAAATGGCACGGTAAAGAAAAACAACCATTCTTCTATAGGAAGTTTTAAGGAATAGATTCCGGATAAATAATTATGATTAAAGTCCCAGACCCCGCGATTCGTGAAATAAACATCCCAGAGAATAAAAAAAAGAGCTACAGGAAAAATGGCAGGAATCAGATATTTCCACTTCCTGTAGTAATGTACATTCTTATCAAAAGAGAGTAAAAAGACTGGAATAAAAGTAAATAAGTGTAGATAAAAATAAGCATAGGGAGTCTCCAACCATGGAAGATGGCTTACTTTTGGGACATCCAATAAAAGGTTATTGGTTTTTACACTGTCTATTGACCAATGAAAGGCCAGGAAAAGCAATCCAGTAATTGGTAAAAGAAATTGAAACCACCCTTGCTTTTTCATTACAACAAATTAAGGCTATTCTTAACTGCTGAGCTGAATAATAAGTACATTTTTTTGCCATCCCGGACTCTGATCCGTTCCTGTGTAACTCTTTCAGCAGATGCGCGTTTTATTTTCTGAAAAAGATTGGTGTAGTAAACATAGGCTAAATAAACACCCAAGCGGACTCCTTTAGGCAGTTGAACGATGCCTTTATAAGCTTCATCAAAGTCTTTTTTGATATCTGCCTCAATATCAATTTTATCCTGTGCACTAAAATTATCAAAATCTACGCCGGGAAAGTATACACGTCCTCGCTCATCAAAATCACTGGCCATATCTCTCAAAAAATTGATTTTTTGAAAGGCTGAACCCAAACTTCGGGCAGATTCTTTTAAGTGCTGATACAAGGCATCATCTCCTTCACAAAATACTCTCAAGCACATTAAACCGACTACCTCCGCAGATCCATAGATATACTCCTTATAAAGAGAGGGGTCATACTTATCAAAATGCAAATCCATTTCCATGCTTTTCAGGAAAGCGTCTATCAGCTCATTTTCAATATGATATTTGTGAACTACTTGCTGAAAGGCCTGCAAAACGGGGTTTAAACTAATCCCTTCCTCGATGGCCTGGTAAGTATCTTTCCAAAAGCGATCCAATAACTCAGCTTTAGGGTAATCGTGAAAAGTATCTACAATTTCATCCGCAAAACGCACGAAGCCATAAATTGCATATATAGGGCTGCGAAATTTTTGATCAAATACCCGAATACCTAAAGAAAAGGAAGTACTATACCTATTGGTAATTAATTTACTACACTCTAAGCAGGTTTTGTTATACAGATCAAGCATTTTGAAATGGTTTTTTCAGTTTATAAGTTCAAGTTTGTAAAAGTCTAAGGGCTTCTCCTGCAACTACCTGGCCGGAAATCAGGGAAGGGGGAACACCTGGTCCAGGAGTTGTTAATTGCCCGGTATATAGGAGGTTTTTAATTTTTTTACTTTTCATTTTTGGCTTTAAAAAAGCAGTTTGTAAAAGCGTATTGGCCAAACCGTAAGCATTTCCTTTAAAGGCATTATAATCTTTTACAAAGTCCTGGTGTGCAAAAGACCGTTTGTAGATAATATGATCTCGAATTTCTTGTCCTGTCAGGTCTTCCAAGCGGTCCATCACTACATCAAAGTATTTTTGCCGTACCTCTTCATTGTCTTCCAATCCTGGTGCTGTGGGAATCAAGACAAACACATTTTCATGCCCTTCCGGAGCTACACTATCATCAGTATGTGAGGGCACGCATACATAAAATAAGGGATCAGAAGGCCACTTTGGAGTATCATATATCTCCTTTGCATGCTGAGAAAAATCACTATCAAAAAACAGATTGTGGTGTTGGAGGTTTTTCAATTTTTTATTGACCCCTAAATAAAATAGAAGGGAAGATGGAGCCATTGTTCTTTTTTCCCAATAAGATGTTGAGTAAGTTCTTGCAGCTTCAGGTAAAATCTGCTGTTCAAAATGATGATAATCCGTAGCAGCAATGATTAAATCTGCGGAGTAAGTTCCTTTTGAGGTAGTTAGCTTAGAGATTTTACCATTTTCAATTGCTACATCAACAACCGCCTCATTCATTTTAAATTCTACCCCTTTTTCCTTGGCCAGACTTGCCATTCCTTTGACAATTTCGTGCATTCCTCCTTTCGGATACCAGGTTCCCAGGCTCATATCAGCATAATTCATTAAGCTGTAAAGAGCTGGTGTATTCTCTGGAGTAGCACCCAGGAAAAGGACTGGAAATTCCAGCAATTGAATCAGTTTTTTATTTTTGAAAAGTTTGCGTACGTGGGAGGCTAGGCTAGTAAACATTTGGAGCTTAAACAGGCTTTTAATCACTCTCCAATCAGCAAACTCCCAAATGGAATGGCCTGGTTTATGAACAAACTCATTCATACCTACCTTGTATTTGTAGGCAGCTTCCTTTAAAAATTGTCTGAGGTGCTGACTACTTCCTTCCTCGTATTGTTCAAATAAGCTTTCCAGTTCGGCCATTTTGGCAGGCACTTTCATGACTTCATCTTTGCTGAAAAAAACCGAATAGGAAGGATCGAGTCTGACTAAATCATAATAGTCAGCAGGAGATTTTCCAAAGCGAGCAAAATACTGATCGAAGACATCTGGCATCCAATACCAGCTAGGTCCCATGTCGAACACAAAACCCTCTGTTTCAAATTTCCGGGCTCTACCACCCGGGAGCTCATTTTTTTCTAAAACAAGCACATCACAACCCTCTGCTGCAAGATTGGTAGCTGCTGAAAGTCCAGCAAAGCCTGCCCCTATGACGATCACCTTTTTTCCCAAAGTATTCTGAATTATTAAATCAACAATCTTTTATCACCGGAGGCTGTCTCACCCGCCTGAGGCGGATTCGCCAGCCAATATTATTTCTTTAAGGGAGATTTTTTGGCATTTCAGAACCTGTATTATTTATAATCCTGGGTGCCAACTGGGTTCAGAACATCAATTGGGTGCTTTTGTTTAAAAATTTAGGGCTTAATTTTTTTCAGGCCATCCCAAATAGCCTCCTTTTAGATCATAAATTTTTTTGAAACCTGCTTTGGAAAGTTTTTCTGCAGCGCTGGCACTTCTTCCTCCGGATCTACAAAAAATGTAAATGGCCTGGTCTTTTTTTGCCACTTGCTGCATTTGGGTGGTAAAATCTGATTCAAAAAAGTTTATGTTAACAGCATTTCCAATCGTTCCTTCTGCAAACTCTTTCGGTGTGCGAACATCAAAAAGCTGAATATCTTTTTGCTGGGAGAGCAAATTTTTCAGGTCAGCTGATTCAATCAATTCAATTTTGGGAGTATCAGTAGTCTCATTTAAAGTTTTTCCTTTTTCTTGGCTTGTTTGTTGGCAATTGGCAGTTAAAATTCCTATAATCATTATAGGAATTATTAAAACTCTTTTCATGTTTTTTTATTTAATTATGTGAGCATGAATCAATAACAAAGATAAAAGATTCATCATAAACAAATTATCTGGGATTTTATCTAGGAATATTGCAATTTTGTCCTTTCCATTATCAAACAGACACTTAATCCCAATAACAATACAATAATGATTATTTATTTGTGAAAAATTTAGACCGTTTACTACATCTTTATCAAAAGGACAAACGCATTCTTGATATTCAAGCTGTTTTACAAGACAAGCCTAATGCCAGGATTTTGCTGTCTGGTATGGTTGGTGCTTTGGATGCTTTTATCATTACAACTCTCTTTGAATCTAGTGATCAGAACCACTTGGTTATTGCTGGAGATAAAGAACAGGCCGCTTATTTGCAGAATACCATTTCCAATTTACTGGATAAGCGTACAGCACATTTTTTTCCTGACTCTTTTAAAAGGCCAAGAAATTTTGAGAAACTAAACAGCTCCAATATTCTGGAGAGGACCAGAACCATAAGTAAAATTAGCACTACCAGGACAAATGGCATTCTGGTGGTGAGTTATCCTGAAGCCATTTTTGAAAAAGTGGTTGATCCTAATCTATTAAATAAAAACAGAATAAATATTGTAAAAGGTGAGAGCCTTGATGTAGACACCATAATCGAATTATTGGTCGGATACGGTTTTAAGCGCGAAGACTTTGTGTATGAACCTGGGCAATTTTCCATTCGAGGGGGAATTGTGGATATTTTCTCATATGGAAATGAATATCCTTATCGCATAGAACTATTTGATGATGAAGTGGAAAGTATTCGCGTTTTCAACCCCATCAATCAGCTTTCCATAAAAGACATTAAGTCAGTTTCCATTATCCCAAACATAAATACAGAGTTTTCCTCTTCAGACAAGGTCTCCCTCTTAGAGGTGATGCCTTCAAATACCCTGGTCTGGGTTCAAAATATTGGAGACTTAATTGATCGACTACAGACTTGTTTTGAAAAAGCGGAAGAATTTGCCAGAACTATTTCCATATTGGATACTAGTGAACTGGCAGAGGCATTCAGGGATCGATCCTTCATTTATCCTAAAGAAATAGTGAATGCCATTGAACCCTTCCAATTAATTTGTTTTTCAAAATCAGATAAAGACCCTGAATTCGATGCTAATGTTCGTTTTCAAAGTAAGCCCCAACCTAGTTTTAACAAGAATTTCGAATTGCTCATTCGGGATCTGACTGAAAACCGAAAAAAGGGAATTCAAAACTTTCTTTTCACCGATAACCCAAGGCAAATTGAGCGGTTCTATTCTATTTTTGAGGACCTGAACGCTGATGTACAACTACATCCAATAGCCAAATCAATTTATAAAGGCTTTATTGATCTGGAACAAAAGGTAGCCTGCTATACCGATCATCAAATCTTTGAACGCTTTCACAGATATAAATTAAAACAAGGATTTAATAAAAATCAGGCTCTTAATGTGCGATTATTGAGAGAATTGCAAGTTGGAGATTATGTAACACACATCGATCATGGAGTTGGTAAATATTCAGGTCTGGAAAAAATTGACATTAATGGTCATATACAGGAATCGGTACGCCTGAAATACAAAAACAACGATATCCTGTATGTAAGCATTAACTCTCTTCATAAAATTTCCAAATTTGTTGGTAAGGATGGAGGAAAAGAACCTAAGCTAAGCAAATTGGGTTCGGATGCCTGGAAAACATTGAAGCGCAAGACCAAAAAGAAGGTCAAGGATATGGCTGGCGAATTGATAAAACTTTACGCCAAACGCCGTGCTTCTGAGGGAATTGCCTTTCCCGAAGATGGTTATTTGCAAAATGAATTAGAAGCCTCCTTTATTTATGAAGATACTCCGGACCAATTAAAAGCTACCAATGATGTAAAAGGAGATATGATGAAACCCTATCCTATGGATCGACTCATTTGTGGAGATGTAGGGTTTGGCAAAACCGAAATTGCAGTGCGGGCCGCATTCAAAACAGTGATTGGAGGTAAGCAGGTAGCTATTCTGGTCCCAACAACCATTTTGGCCCTTCAACATTATCATACTTTTAAAGAGAGGCTGGAAGATTTTGGAGTCACAGTAGACTTTGTCAATCGATTTAGAACTGCTAAAGAAAAGCGGGAGACCTTTGAACGTTTGAAGGAAGGTAAGGTAGATGTGATTATAGGTACCCACAGTCTTTTAAATAAGCAGGTAGGGTTCAAAGATCTTGGCTTGCTCGTTATCGATGAAGAGCAAAAATTTGGGGTAGCTGCCAAGGAAAAACTAAGGAATATTAAAGTAAATGTAGATACCCTTACTTTAACAGCCACCCCCATTCCACGTACCTTACAGTTTTCATTAATGGCGGCAAGGGATCTATCGATTATTCGCACTCCTCCGCCAAATCGACAACCTATCCATACAGAAGTTCGAACCTTTAATGATGAATTGGTTAAGGAAGCCATTTATTTTGAAATGAACAGAGGAGGGCAGGTTTTTTTCGTTCATAATCGTGTAAAAAACCTAATTGACATCGCAGCTATGGTGAGCCGGCTTTGTCCTGATGTAGATGTAGCCATTGCGCATGGGCAAATGGACCCCAAGAAGTTGGAGAAAACGCTGCTGGATTTTATCGATAAAAAGCATGATGTACTCATCTCAACAAACATTATTGAAACGGGCCTAGATATTCCCAATGCCAATACCATGATCATCAATAATGCCCATCAATTTGGCATGAGTGACCTGCATCAATTAAGAGGACGGGTTGGACGATCGAACAAAAAAGCCTATTGTTATCTCTTTAGTCCTCCTCCAACCGTTCTTACTAATGAAGCTCGAAAACGATTGCGTACATTAGAGGAGTTCTCAGATTTGGGAAGTGGATTTGATATAGCCATGCGCGATCTTGATATTCGTGGAGCGGGGAACCTTTTGGGAGGAGAACAAAGTGGTTTTATTGCAGATATCGGATATGAAACCTACCAAAAGATTTTAGAAGAAGCTGTTCAGGAATTAAAAGAAAATGAGTTTAAAGACCTCTTCAAGGAAGACTTAGAAAAAGATAGGAGCTTTGTTCGCGATGTTCAAATTGATACCGATGTTGAAATGCTTATTCCGGATGAGTATGTCAGCAGTATACAGGAGCGGCTGAATTTATATACTCAATTAGATAAACTGGAAAGTGAAGAAGCCATCCAGAAATTTCAAATTGAACTTCAGGATAGGTTTGGAAATGTCCCATTACAAATAAAAGAATTATTCGAAGGTTTACGATTAAGGTGGAGATGTAAATCTTTAGGTTTTGAGCGCTTAATTTTAAAAAACCACAAGCTTCGTTGTTATTTTGTTGAGAACCCACAATCCCCATATTTTGAAACGGATCTGTTTCAGAAAATTGTCCAATATGTAGCCACAGAGGGGCAAAATGATGGTTTGAGTTTTAAGAAAACTCACCGGCACTTTATTATGATTAAGTCTGGAGTAAGAAGTTTGAGAGCAGCCAATGAGGTCTTGGAAAAATTAGAAAATGCTGTTGTTGAGGTAATTGAAAAATAGCTTCTCAAATGGCCAAATCTGGCCATTTGAGAAGCTATTAATTATTGCGCGGTAGGATCCATAATTTTTCCTAAAAACAATACGCTTCCTAAGCTATTATCGCGAATAACCAATAAGAAGGGTCGATCCAGGATGACATAAGGAATTTGGGGGACAGAAGTTTCAACGATACCAATAGACGTTACGGCGGCGGCCTCTGTTCCTTCTTCGTTAACTTCGATAAAAGTTTTGTGCTTTACCTCATCAATGGATAGTTCTGCATCTGCAATGTTGCCAAAATCAGCCAATCCGGCCATAAAGGCAGTAGGCATGCCCAGATCTGCCAATGGCTGGTTTAGAGTAGCTTCGTACTTCAGTTTGAATTTAGGCATAGAAAAAAACATTTCAGTATTACTAAAACTCCACTCTTGATTTTGCCAGAAAGAATCATCAAAGCCATTGATTATTTCATCCACCTCTACTTCTTCGTTGGGAAGAATCAAGGTCATGGAAAAAAGAGAATCACCATAGGCAAGATCTACCGCTTGAAAATTATCATTGGCAAAATAAGGAAGAGTTGACGTGCCGTGGCTCATCATATCCACATTCACTTTAGAACCATCAGCCAGATTAAAAGGCCGTTCATCTGTCATGTCCGGATCAAAGCGTTTAAGCCAGCCACCTTTAAAATAAACGGCATTGATCAGGTACATGACGATGTTGTTGGGAACCTGGTCAATAATCTTTTCAATGAGCCCTTCCGTTTTATCATTTACCCAGTCATTAATTACATCTTTTGCGTCGGGTTTTGAAAAATCTACCTCATTGACTTCACTTTGATAAAAAGTTTGATTTGCATCTATGAAGGGCTGCTTTACCGGATAGCCTTCTTTATACCAAATTGAATTGGCAATATTCAAGGTGACTTTAGGATCGGCCGAAGGCAATGTATTGAGAAAATCCTGATAAGAAGCATTGAGTTTTTCTTGTGACCAGGAATCCACTTTCATGGTTTTCATCATTTCTTCGTGAGTGGAATTTCTGGCACCATTGGTGGTCATAGATAAGGCTGTGGCAATACTGACAGGAGAAATGATAATATTTTCGTTTGGTTTTTCCTCGTGCAGGCGTTGCATAAGTGACAAGCCAAACTTAGCGGTGGATGCATTCAATTCACAGACATCTTGATGATCGCCACAATCCAGATCTATAACAGTCCGTGGAGTGGGGCCATCACTATTGTCGCAAGCGAAGAGGGATATTCCCAGGAGGAATAGAGTAATTTTGGATATACTTTTCATTGGAATTTTATGTTTTTATTTTTTAGACGTATGGTTCGATAAAAATGGTTGGTAGGGAAAAGAAATATTTTATGGTATAAGGTAAAAAGAACCCCGTTTTGTTTCTTTCGTTCCATTGATGAGTTCATAATCTAAAAAATAAATATATGCTCCTGATGGGGCAATTCTTCCTCCAACTGAAGGAGGAGTTTGAAATTCAAAGATTAGAGGAAGAATTATTAGGCATTGCTGTTCGAAAAGACATCCGAAAGGAACTTGAAAGCCTTCAAAAAACACCTTTTTTAAAGGATGAGAAGATTGAGCCATCCAATTTTCAAAAAGCAGTAGCCATTTTCTTCCTGATATTGGCATTTATTTTTGCATTCTGGTTTACAAATAGAAAAACGCAGGTTCATATAGTTGCAAAATTGGAGTTAAAAGAAACCTCTATGTTAGGTCTTTTTGATGCTACAAGAAGAGGAGAGCTATCTGTTGATAGCTTCCAAATACCACCAATTCTGATCAATCTAATCCGATCCAATAAAAACGAAAACTTAAATACGGCTTTAAATGAAATTTCAAGTCTTAACCAAAACAATGCTCAGATACAATATTTGACGGGAGTGATATACAGTAAAACAAATCAATTTGATACCGCTTTTCAATATTTCCAGAAAGCCATGGATAACCCTGGTAGCACACAAAAATTAAGTGCCTGGAGTCAATATTATTATTTGGTTCACCTTATGCTTGAGAAAACGCCAAGAGTAGAATTCCAGCAAATCATTGAAGAAATTAAAATGGATGAATCAGGTCATCCTTTTTATCCAAGAATGGAAGATATTGAAAAAAGATTAAATTGAAAATATTAAACTCCGAAACCTCTTTTACTAAAAGAATTTTCCTGCTCACACCTTTTTAAACCTACAATGCATCCTAAAGAATAAACCTTCAGTGATGAAACACCTCATTTTTTTGCTTCTTTTAATTTGTTCTCCTTTATCAAGAATACTTCTGCAAACTTCCTCTACAACCAAGCTTGTTAAAATATGTGGTCAACTTCAAAATTATGACGCTAATTTACTACCCAATACGATCAAAGCTGGTGTGAATGATCCCGGAACCTCAAGCCAATTATCTTATAAAGCAGATATTCAACCTGATGGCACCTTTTGTTTAGAATTTGAGCGATATCATCCGCAAGATGTTTGGATCGTTTATCAAACGACCTTTCTGATTTTCGTACGTCCTGGCGATAGCCTATATATGCAGTGGGATGGTCATCTTGAAAAGAGGGTTGACATTCATAAAACGCTCGAATTTTCAGGTGATGCTGCCAATTTAAATCATCAGCTATCCAATTACCTATCAGAATATTTTTCTATCAGGGAAAAAACTCTTCCTTTGTTAAAAGAAGCACAAAAGAACTCAAAACCAGATGAATATTTAACTATTGTTAAAAATTATAAAAAGGAAATTGATTTAAACCTTCAAGCCTTTATTGAAAAACACAATCCTTCTTCATTAATCCGAACCTGGACAAAAATGGAGGTGGAGATGGAATACTATTTACAATCCTCTATGTATCCTATAATGCATAGGATGCTTAATAATTATAAATCCAGTGAATGGTCAATTCCGCTGTCTTTTTTTGAAAAAATCAAGCCTCTCCCTATTCTTGACACCAATCTGATAATTAATACAAAGGCATCGAGAAAACTAGCAAATCAATACTTGTATGTTTATGTTTTTGAAATCATCAAACAAGCCAAACATGCCAATTATGGGGAGGCCCGAGACTCCATAATTTTATCTGAAATCATTCATCAAACTAAAGGAAATCCATTATTAAAACAGATGGTTTTGACAGAATTCGTAAATACTAATCTAAGAAGAAATAAAGTAGAGGAGGTTGAAAAATATTGGGGCCCCATAATCAGAAAACACGTTACAGTTCCTTTCTTATTCCTTCCATTGGAAGCCCATCTGGAACGAACTTTGCACCATTTAAATGCTCCCAAAATATCGTCTGAAACTATTCTTGATATAGTCAATCAAACAGAAGCAGAAGATATAATCAAAAACATTTTAAAAGAAAATGCAGGTAAGGTCATTTATCTTGATGTTTGGGCCACCTGGTGTAGTCCATGTATTGCTGAAATGCCGAATTCTCAGGAAATGCAAAACCAATTTAAAAATGAGGAGGTTAGCTTTGTATTTATTTGTATTGACTCTGAAGAAAAGGCATGGAAGGGAGTTTTATCTAGATTCCAGCTTGCTGGTCAGCATTTACTTTTAGCCAAGACTCAGGGAGAGGCATTTCAAGAAACCCTTGAAGTAAAAGGAATTCCACATTATTTTTTAATTGATAAAAATGGAAAAATCATAGAAAAGGGTTCCCATCTTCGACCTGGTAAGGAAGCCACAATGAAGAAAATTAAAGCTCTATTAAAGGAGTGAACAATATTTTTTATTTAAACTCCTTCAAATTTGTAGAAACACTCAAATGGGTCACTCCACCAGCAATATGGTAAACCAAGTGGCCAAAATCCAGGCGAAAACGATTGACCTTAATCCCCGCTCCAAAAGAAAAGCCAGCCAGGCTACCAAAATCAGGAACAGTTAGATCTTGACGTAAGAAATTATTATAACCAAAGCGTAGGCGGAAGTTTTCGCGTGCTCCAATTAAAAATTCTCCATTAAAAATAAAATGACGGAAAAGGTTTTGAACAAAAACTGAGCTTTCTCCGGTTATGCCATTATCATCTATAAAAATGGTGCCCTGTTCTGCATTCGGGTCATCAAATAAGAGGTTCCATTGCTGAGCATTATGGTAGATGATTGAAAAGCGAAAAGGAAGATATCGCAGTTTCTTGGATAGGCCTATTTGTATTTCAAAAGGAAGTTCTTCTCCTCTATTTTCTTCTCCAGTATAGGTAGAAAGAATGGTTCCCATGTTTTTGGCTACAAAAGAAAAAGTAAAGTTAGAAGCAGTATCCAAATAAGTTGCTGCCAAATCCACTGCGATGGCACTTGAGTTATAGGATTCTAATCTGGAGCTCAAATATTTAATGTTGGCACCAAGAGAAATTCGTTCATTAACCATTCTGCCGGCACCTATCGTAGCTGCCAATTCTTTTGCTTTAAAAGTGCCTAGTTGCTGGAAAAATTGATCCGTCTGTTGGAACTCCCCATAATTGATGTATTTGACTCCTCCAAAAAAAGTTGTTTCAATTGACTCAGTATGATGACCAAAGGCAGCAAAACCATGGCTAATGCTTTCAAAGTGAAAGCTATGATTAAATGCTATTTGCTGATGCATTTCCGGATTCAAAAGAGCAGGGTTAGCAAAAGCCAGATTTACATCGTCATCCATTACGGTGATAAGGTTCCCTCCCAGGCTGGCAATACGCGCAGAAGAAGGCAGGTTCACGAACTTATAAAGATAGCGCCCTCCGAATTGTGCCTGAAGCAATAAAGGGAAAAAGATCAACAGACAAATTGGTAGAAAAATATCTTTTCCAATGTTCAAACTGGAAAAGATATTTTGATTAAAGCACTTTATTTCTTCCAATACTTTCATAATAAAATCCTTGGTCTTTCATGAATTCCAGGTCGTAAAGATTTCTCCCATCAAAGATAAGTGGATTTTTAAGGAGATTCCTCATTACTTTAAAGCTTGGCGTCCGAAAGACACTCCATTCTGTTACAATAGCCAGGGCATCTGCATCGATAATGGCTTCATTTTGATCAGCAACCAGTTGTATTTTGTCACCCAGCAAAGCCTTAACATTTTCCATTGCTTCCGGGTCGTATGCTTTAATGTGTGCCCCTGCTTTTAAAAGTTCATCAATAATATAGAGGGCAGGAGCTTCACGTATATCATCAGTATTGGGTTTAAAAGCAAGTCCCCAAATAGCAATGGTTTTTCCGGAAAGATCTTCACCCAATTTATTTTTTATCTTCTCTGCAAGAATAGATCTTTGGCTCCCATTTACCTCAAGTACAGCATTTAAAATCTTGAAGTCATATTCATTTTCTTTGGCCGTTTTGGATAAAGCCTGTACATCTTTTGGGAAGCAACTTCCCCCAAATCCTACTCCTGGAAAGAGAAAACGCTTACCAATTCGGCCATCACTTCCCATTCCCATTCTAACCATATCTACATTAGCACCTAATTTTTCACAAAGATTTGCTATTTCATTCATGAATGATATTCTAGTAGCCAGGTAGGAATTGGCAGCATATTTGGTCATCTCTGCCGACCGCTCATCCATAAAGTAAATAGGATTCCCCTGACGAACAAAAGGCTTGTACAAACGTTTAAGGATTTTCTGTGCTCTTTCTGAGGACGTTCCAATTACAACTCTATCAGGACGAAGGAAATCCTCCACCGCAACGCCTTCTCTTAAAAATTCGGGATTAGATACAACATCGAATAAGTCCTCATCTAAATTTTCAATCAAGATATTATGTACCTTTTCTGCTGTACCAACCGGAACGGTACTTTTATCAATAATTACTTTGTAATCAGTAATAAGCATGGAAAGCTGTTTGGCTACTCCTAAAATATAGGATAAGTCAGCTGATCCATCCTCTCCTGGAGGGGTAGGAAGTGCCAGAAAAATCACCTCTGCACCAGGTATTGCCTCTGCCAAGTTGGTGGTAAAATGCAAACGTCCTTCTTTAGAGTTCCTTTCGAACAAGGTATCTAAGCCAGGTTCGTATATTGGAACAATTCCTTTACGCATTTTTTCGACCTTATTTTCATCGATATCAACGCAGGTAACATTATTTCCTGTTTCAGCAAAACAAGTTCCGGTAACCAAGCCGACGTAGCCAGTCCCTACAACGGTAATATTCATTTTTGTGATTTTTGAGATTTGTTTCTTTTTTGGTTCGCGCAAATTTAAAATAAATTGGAATAGGAAAAATTATTGTGTCTCTTTATCCGTCTAAAACGAAAAAAAATTATCGGTAATGCCTTCTTTAGTAGAAAAATATTTTCTCATTTGAAGAAGGCTTTTTTAAATAAAAAATTCACTTTTGTCTTAATACTCATTATCCGGAACTTAATCCCAAGCTGCTTAGCAGTTTGAATTAATTATTCGTTATAAATATTAGAGAATTTAGTTCTAAATTGGAATATGTTTTAATCTCATTTGATTTTGGGTTATAAACATCATGTTTTCATCTATAAAACCGAAGGATGTTAAAATGGATGCTCAATATTTTTTATTCTTTTCCTATTCGACTGCTGCAATTGCATCTGAGAAGTAATTTGCTGTTGATAGGAATGTGGGCATTTTTAATCACTCTAATAACGGGCATTATAGGGCGAAAATTAGGTTTCCAATATTTATTTCTAGATCCAGAATATCTGAATGCTGTTAACTTTTGGAGTTACTTCATGATTGGCCTCACCTTTGGGGGATTTTTAATGACTTGGAATTTGACCACCTATTTGCTAACGGCTCACCATTTTCCTTTTTTGGCAAGTTTAAGAAATCCATTTACTAAATTCTGCCTTAATAATTTATTGTTACCAATCTTATTTTTGATTTTTTATGTTTTTGCTATCATCCATTTTCAACTGCGTTTTGAAGGCTGGACTACAGAAGACATTCTACTTCAGGTCATTGGTTTGTTGACTGGTATGCTCACCTTATTGATTTTTTACTTTCTGTATTTTCATTATACTAATCAGGATATCAGTTCATATAAAAAACAGATTGAGGCTCGTCAGAATAATACAAATACCATTAACCCAGGTAGAAAAGACATTGATCTTGAATATATTAAAATGGATGCCAACAGATGGCGTGTTGACAATTACTTCAATGAAGCATTTAAATTCAGACCAGTAAGGAGTGTAGCACATTATGATGTGATTATGCTCAAGCAAATCTTTAAGCAAAATCACCTGAATGCTCTAATCATTCAATTACTCACCATGATGGGGCTTTTTACTTTAGGCTCTCTTATGGATTACTCTCTTTTTCGGATACCTGCAGCAGCAAGTATTTTTATCATGTTGAGTGTAATTACCGCCATAATTGGAGCCATAACTTATTGGTTTGATACCTGGAGAAATACCATAATCATTCTGACCTTAATTGCTATCAATTTTTTTACCAGCTTTCAGCATCTCAACTACTCTAACAAAGCATATGGATTGAATTATGAGAAACAACTAGCAGAATATAGATATGAAAAGTTGCAGGGTATTTGTTCTGCTGAACAAATTAAGCAGGATATAAATTCAACTATTGAAATATTAGAACATTGGAAAGCAAAAAACAGCTCAGAAGGAAAGGAAAAACCTAAAATGGTTCTAATGGCAGTAAGTGGTGGTGGTCTTCGAGCGGCCAGTTGGACTACCAATGTTATCCAAAATGCGGATAGCTTGTCTGGAGGTCAATTACTCAATCATACAGCTTTAATTACAGGTGCATCTGGCGGAATGCTGGGTGCGGCCTATTTAAGAGAAATATATTTGCGCCAGCAAAGTGACCCAAATGCCAATCTTTATGCTTCTAAACATTTGGAAAACATATCTAAAGATATGCTTAATTCCATAGCCTTTACATTGGTATCAAATGATTTATTCTTGCCATGGACCCGATTTAAGGTAGGTCAAAATACCTATCGCAAAGACAGAGGTTATATTTTCGAACAACAATTGAATGAAAATACGGGGAATGTGTTGGAAAAAAGACTTTCAGATTATTATTCCCCGGAAAAAACAGCACAAATTCCTTTAATGTTTCTTACACCCTCTATCGTAAATGATGCCCGCCGATTCATTATCTCGCCACAACCTGTTTCTTATATGATGATTGCACCAGTGGGTATTGAACAACAAAATTCTGTAGAGATTGATGCTGTTGATTTTAGGCGTTTATTTCAAGAGCAGGAAGCTGATAGTCTATTATTTACTTCGGCTCTTAGAATGAATGCAACTTTTCCCTATATCATGCCGAATGTTCACTTGCCTTCCCGACCGGAGTTGGAGGCTGTCGATGCAGGCTTTATTGATAATTATGGCATTTTATCAATTACTCGTTTTATTCAAGTTTTTAGAGAATGGATTTTACAAAACACCAGCGGGGTAGTTTTAATGCAAATTAGCAGTTCCACCAAAATTGATCCCATTACTGCAAATGAAAATAAAGGTATTATTGAGACTATTTTTAATCCTATCGGCATAGCAGGTCAGTTGATCAGTCTGCAGGAATTTGAACATGACAATAGTCTGGGCCTTTTGTATGACCTTCTGGGGCCCGATTATTTACATTACGTGCGTTTTGTTTATGACCCTGGCAAAAATAACAAATTGAAAGCCTCCATATCTTTCCACCTCACCAACAGGGAAAAAGAAGTCATTAGAGAAGAAATCGAAGTAGCTGACAATCAAAAGAATCTACTCAGATTGGTTCAATTGCTCCAACCTTAAACCAAAATCACCTCATTTCTTTAGGAACACACAATTAGTTAGCAAAAACGCTAATTAACCCTTTATATTTTTTTTGATTAGATAATACAAATATTTATTTGTAATAAAATAACAATCAATAGTTTTTGAACGACATTTAGGCATATATAATAAAAATTGAACATTTCTGTCCTTTCAATGATCAAAATCAATGTTTAATTGACTGAAAATGAATCCTTTTAAGTTAAAAATCGTAACATTAAATATCCTATTATTGTAAATGAAAGCTACTGCTATGAGAAAAAGTCTTTACATTAATATTTTGTTAGGTGGAATTTTTATAGTTATTCTGCTGCCTTCCATTCATGCACAAACAAATATTGTTGCCATTTCAGCTACTTCCGGAACAGAATGCCTGGGCAATAATTTTAATTTTATAATTGCCGCCCAAAACAATGATATCACAAATACCAGTTTGTTAGACAGAAACATGGCCAATATGATAGATGGCACAGTTGGTTGTCTGGGTTGTCCTGGAGGAGGTGCTTTTCCAGCTTTGATTTTTTTATCAGTCCAGTTGACCTCAGGTACCGTTGGGGCTATTGATACCTTTGATCTTACCTTAACAGATCCAGCAGGCTTTCTTAATAATTCTGGAGTAAGTTCCATCGCTCAAACAGGTACTACTATTACTTTTCGTTTTACTATAACTGCCAATGATCAACCTACTGCTGAAATAGTTCCTGCAGATCCCGTTCTTTGCAATGGAGCTCCAACTGTACTTACTGCAATAACTACCAATAACTCGACCGTTTCCACCTATACCTGGTCAGCAGATGGTGGTAATGGTAGTTTTCAAGGAGATACAAATCCGGGCAATATCGCTGCTGCTACTATAACCGATCCAGATACTTATAGGGTCACCATAGCCAATTCTTGCGGGAGTGATAGTGAAACCACAACCGCAACTTCAGATGTTACTCCTGTAGTAGATTTCAGTTGTCAGGATAATGGAGATAATACCACCACCCTAAATGTTGACATCCTTAATGCAGCAACTGGGGTTACGGTTGAATTTTATAATGATGGGATGTTTCACATTGCTTCTGGCATGCTAAATGGTCCTACCTCTACTGCTATTATGGTAAATAGTGTAACCTTTCTCAATCAGGACTTTACCATCGATGCTTTCAATGACTGTGGGTCTGCATCCAATGATCAATCTTGTGAAATTTTATTGCCAGTAGAATTACAATATTTTGATGCCAAACAGGAAGAAAAGTCTGTTATGCTCGAGTGGTCAACCCTATCGGAGCTTAACAATGATTTTTTCACCCTGGAGAAATCTATAAATGGAATAGATTTTAGAGAGGTATCTACGGTACAAGGTGCCGGTACCTCCCAGGAAGCTCATTATTATTCCTACCTGGATGAAAAGGCAGTTGAAAGGGCATCCGGATATGCAAACCTATACTATCGACTGAAACAGACTGATTTTGATGGTACTTATAGTTATTCTGACATTAAAGTAGTCAACCTTCCTGTTTCTGGAATTTTAGGAATTAGTAATTTGTGGCAGGAGTCTGATAATCTCCTAATTGATCTTAGTATCCCAGCCGGTACAAGACTTGAAGGTAGAATTATCAGTCTTGATGGTCGTATCATTCAATCTAAACTTTTTGAAGTTTCTCAAGGTAGGGAACAGCTAAGTTTTGACATTTCCAATCTTCCTCGTGGGATGTATCTCTTCTCTGCTTCTGATAACAATACTCAAATTAGTCAAAAATTTATCCGCTTATAAATTATTAGTTAGAGCAGAAGGCTGGCTATCTGCTCTAACTAAACTCATCTTATCCTACATAATAAATCCTGTAAATTGCATTGGCAAAGTCATCTGAAACCAAGATAGAGCCATCCGGAAGGAATTCCAGATCTACAGGCCTACCCCAAGCTTCATCAGTAGCATCATCCAACCAGCCTTCGGCAAAGGTCGAATAGCCGGTAGAATTAAAGTTTTCATCCAGAGTAACCATAGTAACCCGATATCCTATTTTTTTGGACCTGTTCCAAGATCCATGTTCAGCAATTAAAAGATCTCCTTTATAGTCACTCGGAAATGCATTGGTCATAACAAATTCAAGTCCTAGAGGAGCGGTATGTGGTCCAAGGTTTTGAACCGGAGGGGTAAAATCCTCACATGCTCCTTTTTCACCAAATTCAGGATCCTGAGTATCTCCTTGATGACAATAAGGATAACCAAAATGCATATCATCGGCAGTAGCGCGATTTAGTTCACAGGCAGGCAGGTCATCCCCCATCCAGTCCCGACCATTATCTGTAAACCAGAGGTCTTTGGTTTCAGGATGCCAGGTAAAACCAACTGTGTTGCGCACACCATGTTGAATAACTTCCATATCTGTTCCATCAGGATTCATTCTGGTGATGGAAGCAAAAACTTCATCTTCTGACTCACAGATATTACATGGAGCTCCAACGGGCACATAGAGTTTGCCATCAGGACCAAAGTCAATAAACTTCCAGCCGTGATGCGTTTCGGTAGGATATTGATCAAAAACAACAACAGGTTCAGGGGGAGATTCCAGCTGTGATTCAATATTATCAAACCTAATTACTCGATTGACTTCTGCTACATAAAGGGCTCCATCTCTAAAAGCAACACCATTAGGAAGCTTTAAGCCTTCAGCCAGAGTATAAATTTTTTCGGCTCGAAAATCTTTGTCTTCATCTTTTAATGCGTAAACATTTCCTTTCCCCCTTGTACTTACAAACAAGGTCCCATCCGGAGATAATACCATTGAACGAGCATTTTCCACTCCTTCAGCATAAACGTCAATTTTAAACCCTTCAGGTAATTTGATTCGATCAATTGGAAGGTCTCCATCATAAGGTACTTCGGGAATATATGAAGCAGTGACTTTTTGTCCATCAGTATCTGTTTCTCCCTGAGGAGCACAGCTGATCATTAACAGACAAATAAAAGAAAACATTATTGGTATAAGTTTCATATTAGTGATTAGATGAGTGAGGTGTAAAAATATAAAAAAACAATAGTCTTTAATCATCTAGCAAAATTAGATTTTTCTACAGACTATCGCTCCCAAGAAAAGCTAAATTAAGGACAAGTATTGTCTTAGTTTTGATCTTTTATCATATTAGTCAGATCTGGGAAAAAACCAGTATACCTTTCCAGTTCAGATTTTTTCAATCTAAAGCCATCTGCAAAGACCACAATTCTAAGGTTTTCCTGACGTCTTTTAGACAACTTATTAAAAGCCTCTTTTGCAGCAGAATAAGATTTAAAGTCTTCTGCCATATAGGTAAGTGTTTTCCCATTTTTTTCGGCAAGAGGGTATCTGCTTTTTTCAAAAAGAGGATCTTCAAAGAAGTCATTCTGCTCTGCAAATTGAAATTTGTAAACCAACCGAGTTTCGGTAATCTGGTCTTCGCTAAGTGTGACTGCCTGGACTTCAAAAGGAATTTCCTTTTTTCCGGAGACATTAAGTTCAAGAGCAAATGGCTTCCCCCCTAAAGTTTTAAGGTTTTTTCCATTTAGACCCCTAATTTGGATATTCTCGGGTCTGATCCCATTTTGTATAAAATAGTTGGCAAATTTTTCACTTTGCACCGTAGCATTTAACAGGCGATCCGCTACAGAAACCCCCATTCTTGAATAGACACTTACTATTAATTTCAGCTGTGGGTATCGTTGCATCAGGCTAAGCACCTGTTTGAACTGGGCTTCACTCCGATTATTCAAAATACTTCCTGGGTCATCAAAGACTATTGAAGGTAATTTAATGATAGCTCCTCGTGGAAACTCATAATTCTGTGTTGAGGAACTTTCAGGTTTGGAAGGGCTAGATACAACAGTGCCTCCGAAAGGATCGGAAGGAGTTGTACCAAAGGGATCGGATCTTGCAGGTTGGGTAGCAACCGCTGGAGGAGGACTTATCTGTTTGGATGGACTGGGTGGTCTATTATTCTTCTTAAGATTTGGAGGAGGTGCTTGTGGGGACAATTTTGATACAGCTACAGGTTTTTCAATAATGGCCTCATTAAAATAAGCGATAAAAATATCTCTTTTCCCAAATCCATCTTTCCGGCTTGAGGAAAAAAATGCACTGTATCCATCAAAACTCATTCTAAAATAGGCATCATCTCCTGCAGAGTTTAATGGAATTCCAAGATTAAGGGGAGGATACCATTCTCTGGTGCCTTCATTAAAGAAGGATTTAAGTATATCAAAGCCTCCGATAGAAAGGTTGGGATTATTTGAGCTGAAATATAGTTCGGTTCCGCCTTTTGCTAAAAAAGGGGTGGTTTCATCATATGCCGAATTGATATTGGGGCCTAAATTTTGAGGCTTAGACCATCTTCCATTTTGAGTAGCCACAGAAATAAACAAATCTCTTCCTCCATATCCTCCTAATTGATCGCTTGAAAAAACAACCAGGGAATCACCAATAAAATGGGGCATCGAATAATCTGCATTGGCATTAACGGGGCCTAAAAATGGGTTTACGCTTAACCTGCGCTGGTTGGCTCTTTGAAAAGTGTCTATAAGAATTCGGCCATTAACTAAACTTCTTCCCTGGTAATAATACATCACATTTCCAGTTGGATCAAATCCAAAAATGACATCGTGAGTATTGCTGTTTATTAGAAAATGCATTCTTTGCACTTGCTCCCAATTGCCGCCTTTATTTTTACAAGAGAATATATCATTGGTAGGATGCCCATAAAATTCATCGGGCTGTCCAAATTCATTTCTGGGGCCTCCAAAGTTTCCCGACCTGCTCGAAGTGAAATATAAGGTGTTTTTAAAATTTGGACTAGGCACTGGGCCAAATTCATCACCTGGGGAATTAATTTCTGATCCGAGGTTTTCAACATATGCCAGGCTTTGTCTAAACTGTAACTGGATACCATTGGCACACATTTTTATTTCATCTCTTATAATTTGACGATAGGGGTGCCGACTATCTACTACCTTTAAATATTCCTTGTATAATTCTACTGCTTTATCAAATTGATGACGAGAATGAAAAATTCTTCCCAGATACAAGAGTGCTTCAGCAATAGGTGCTTTTCTTCCGTCTAATATACTGGTAAAAACGTTTTCGGATAGATCCAGGCGATTAAGGTGATAAAGACAGACTGCTTGTAGGAAAAGGCCTTCTTCATCTGAACGAAGAGAAATTTTATTGGACTCCAATAATCCTAGTGCCTGGTCAAACTTTTCATTTAAGCAATACTGTTTTACTTGCCTTTTGGTCTCTACCCAACTAGTTTGCCCCTTCAGAAAAAGGCTGGTAAAAAAAAGTATTAGCAGTATTAAATAGCGCATGCCTTTCATTTTAAAATGATATTTTGGATACCCGTTTTTTAGGGTTTCAAAATCTCTAAACTGAAGATCCTCTCGCAATTAAATTGCTAAATGGACCGATTATTTGAGGGTATGTCACTGCCAATTAAACATCTAATACATTAATACGATCATTTTTAATGTGATGTTGTTAATGACTGGCGTTTTTTGTAAAGAAGATATGAAAGGAAGGCGCAATAGAAGAAAAAAGGGTCAGGATTTTAATCATCTGACCCTTTTTTAGGGTGGTTTCATATTTTTTGACTGGCATCGAATTGCTCTAGATAATCTCCTATTCGACGAAGGAAAGAGCCTCCAAGAGCGCCATCTACAACTCTATGATCATAAGACAATGAAAGGAACATCATTTGTCTTACGGCTACCATATCTCCATACTCTGTTTCTACAACTGCAGGTTTTTTCCGAATAGCTCCTGTAGCTAAAATCGCTACTTGTGGTTGGTTGATAATAGGGGTTCCCATTAAATTTCCAAAGGTTCCTACATTCGTAATAGTGAATGTCCCGCCTTGAATCTCTTCTGGTTTAAGCTTATTAGCCCGTGCTCTGGAAGCCAGGTCATTAACACTTTTAGCAAGGCCAAGAAGGTTTAAATGATCGGCTTTTTTAATCACTGGAACAATTAGATTCCCAGATGGCAAAGCAGCTGCCATTCCTATATTAATATCTTTTTTGCGAATGATATTATTCCCCTCTACCGTAATATTGACCAAAGGAAAATCATTAATGGCTCTTACTACTGCCTCAATGAAAATTGGGGTAAAGGTAATTTTTTCACCATGCTTTTCCAGAAAAGCATTTTTTACTTTATTTCGCCAGTTAACAATATTGGTGACATCTATTTCTACAAAAGAGGTTACATGAGGAGAAGTCTTTTTTGAATTCACCATATGATCAGCAATCAATCGGCGCATTCTATCCATTTCAATAATCTCTACATTACCATCATTGATTTGTGGAGTAGGTGCCGGCACTTTAGTGGATATTGGACTGCTGACATTTGGAGGGCTTACTGTTTTATGCTGAGGTTGTGGAGAAGACTTTCTTTGTTCTACATATGAAAGGATATCATGCTTGGTAACTCTACCCTTGGCACCGGTTCCTTGAACTGCTTCTAATTCTTCAATCGATATGTTTTCGGTTTTAGCAATGTTTTTAACTAGCGGGGAGTAGAAACGAGTTCCTTCCAAAGCGCTTGTTTCAAGGGAGGGTGCTGCAGAAGCTGTTGCAGGGACTTTTTCCTCTTCTTTTTTTACGGTACTGCCATTGGATTGTCCATTATCAGAAGCTTGTTGCTTTTTATCTGGCAAAGAATCTTTGACAGCAGGGCTTGCTGCAACAGAATTTTCTTCTCCTTCGGTAGCAATAATGGCAATTACAGTTCCAATTTCAACAACATCTTCTTCCTTAAATAATATTTCTGAAATCACTCCATTTACTGGCGAGGGCACCTCAGAATCTACCTTATCTGTAGCTATTTCTAATATAGTCTCATCCTCTTCAACAGAATCCCCCACATTTTTAACCCATTTAAGAATGGTGGCTTCCATTATGCTTTCACCCATTTTGGGCATAATCAATTCTACCTGTGCCATAAATGATTATTTGTAATTTAATTTGGTAATAATTTGGTTGAGCGAAATATGATATCATATTGACTGAAAAATTTGAGGTTTACAGCCCATATATTTTTTTTGGTATCACAAAATTAACCCTTTTATATAGCTCAAACAAGTAATTCAGGTTTTTGTTATGTCTGCAAGCTATCTCTATATGAATGATATAGAACTACTTACAACAACTCCTATCCTAATATAGCATCAATTATATGGCAAATTACCAGGATTGCGGAATTCTCTTTTGCTATTCATCCTCTTCAAGCAAAAATTCTCTTATGAGATTAAGTGCATGAACGCTGGAATATTCTATATTTTTTATTCTGTTTTTTCCAGCATGAATTAATCGGGTTTTAATTTTGTTTTTATTTCCTGCTGCCAGCCAAACAGTTCCCACCGGTTTCTCTGGAGTACCTCCTCCGGGGCCTGCTATTCCAGAAACGGCCACTGCAAGGTCCGTTTGAAGAAGGTCGATGGTGCCTCCTACCATTTCGCGAACAGTTGCTTCGCTTACCGCTCCATGTTGATCCAGAGTACTGGACTTCACTTTTAATTGATTTATTTTCACCTCATTAGCATAGGCAATCACACTTCCTTTAAAATATTCAGAGGAACCAGGGATAGAGGTAATTTTGTGAGCCAAAAATCCGCCAGTACAACTTTCAGCTGTGGCCAAGGTCAATTTTCGATCCTTAATCATTTGGCCAATAGCTTCCTCCAATTTGGTATTTCCATAACCATAAATTAAATCTTCAATACGATCTGAAATAGCCATCATCTGACTCTCAACTTCTTCTTCGAGAACAGCCTTATCAGAGCCTTTGCCCGTTAGCCTCAATCGTACAGAACCCAGGTTAGGAAGAAATGCTAATTTGATGTTCTGCGGTAAACTGGATTCGATATCTTCAATACGAGCTGCAATTCGGGATTCCCCTTCTCCAACTGTTTGAATGGTGCGATGGACAATTGGTTGGCCAGGAAATTTTTTATTTAGCCTAGGAATGGTTTCATGCTCCATTAAATACTTCATCTCGTAAGGAACACCTGGCATGGATACCAAAGCTTTTCCTTCATATTCAAACCACATTCCTGGTGCTGTCCCCATTTTATTAGGTAACAAGATAGCATTAGATGGCATGTAACACTGTAGGCGATGTGCTTCTGTTGAGCTTCTTCCCCATTTCTCAAACAGCCGAAGAATTCGATCATAAGTGGGCTGATGAAAAACCATATCTGTATCAAAAAACTCGCACAGCGCTTTTTTGGTGATGTCATCTTTTGTGGGACCTAAACCTCCCGTCATCAATACTACATCTGATTGATTTAAGGCTCTTCTCAGGCTTTCAATAATGTCTTCTTTCTCGTCTCCTATGGATAAAGCTTCGGTAACATGAGCACCAATGAGGTTAAGTTGTTGCCCCATCCAGGCTGAATTGGTATCAACCGTTTGCCCGATCAGGATTTCGTCTCCAATTGTAATGATACTGACGTTCATGCGTTATTGGTTATTTGTTAATAGGGAGTTAGGAGTGCAAAATTGAAGGTATTGTTAACCATTGATGCTTTTTTGAGCACGCAACTGCCTAGCGGCAGTTGCGTGCCTTATAAGTTTTAAATAACAACATCTTCTTAAATTTTTGCTGTACCAATTCCCACCTTTAATTCAAAAATTTTATTTCTTTTATCCCAAATTCTTCAACTCCGGTACTATTTTCAATTTGAAGCTTACCCGCTGCACTAATCCCTACAATCTTTCCTTTAAATATGTTACCTGGTTCTTTTTCAAAAAAACTCCATTCCTGATATCGATAAAGCCTGTTCAGGTAATCCAGATGTATACTTTTCAATTGCCGGTTCATCAAACGTTCATACTGTTCATTCAAGCAATCACAAAGCTCGTAAACCAGATCTTTGAGATCGAAGGTGTGGCCTGTTTCATTTATCAATGAAGTTGCCAAGCTAAGTTCTTCTGGAAACTGAACCTGATTAACATTGATACCAATACCAACAATTGAGGTACTAAATTTGTTAGAAGACAAAATATTTTGGATGAGGATGCCAGCTATTTTATGTTCATTTATATATATATCATTAGGCCACTTGACATTCACTTCTTTTTCGGTGTACCTTGCTAATAAATTAGAGACAGCCAGGGCAATGGCCTGATTCAGTGATATTTGTTCTTTAGGGTTAAGAAATTCAGGAAATAATATACAGGTAAAGGCAATATTTTTATAAGGTTCACTGACCCATTCGCTGCCAACTTGTCCTCGTCCCTGGGTTTGACAAAAGGTCAATATGACAGTTCCATCTTTTGGCTTACTTTTTGATAGTAGATCTAGAGCATAGTCATTAGTGGATGAGCAGGAAGGGAGCTCAAGAAGCATTTTTCCGATAAAATGAACTTTTTTTGCAGACAAAAAGTAATTATTTAGGTACTTTTATTAAATATTCGATCATAATATCTATTCACAAAACTAACAAAATCTGAATTTGAATTCACAAGTAAAGTTTAAAAAGGTTAATCCTACCACTGAAGAATTAAATAATCTGATCATTGACAGTATCCAAGATATCAAAGGAAAAAAAATTGTAAAGCTGGATTTAAGGCAGCTAGATGATGCTCCAACAGATTTTTTTATAATATGTGAAGGTGATTCCAATACTCAGGTGAAAGCTATTTCAGATAATGTTGCTTTAAGGGTAAAACGGGAAACCGGAACATATCCTTCACATGTAGAAGGAGAAAAAAATGCTCTATGGATTTGTATCGATTATTTTACAACAGTAGTTCATATTTTTTACAAAGAGACCCGTTCATTTTATGAATTGGAATCCTTGTGGAGTGACGCTGAATTTACAGAATACGAAAGTTTGTAGGTATAATAGTAGAATTTGTCGATAATTGGCAACGAAATGAATACTACTGCGTTATAACAGAAATTTAATCTGAAAGAATAGCTATATTAAAAGCTAACGTAAAAGAGGAAAATGGAAAACAGAAGAAATAATAAACCCGGCAACACCAAATTTAACTTTTGGATATATGGTGTCATAGCATTAGCTCTGCTTGCTATCCAAATCTTCTCTATTTCCCAAGCGAATCAGGATCCTATCCCAATGAATCGCCTGGAGAAAATGGTTGCAGAAGGTGATGTAGAGAAAGTAGAGGTAGTCAATGAACAATATGCTTATGTTTATTTAAAAGAAGCCGTTCTAAGCAAGCCGGAATACAAGGACGCTGCTGAAAGTAATTTTGGTCGTTCAAGACATCATTATTGGAGGGAAGTGGGTCCTTTAGAGACTTTCTACAACAGAATTCTCAATGCTCAGGAAGAAGCAGGTATCCCTAAAGGTGATCGCATTTATCCAGATGCTGTTACCAAACAAAGTTGGCTAGCGCCCTTGCTTCAATGGGTTCTTCCTTTAGTAATTATCATCTTAATCTGGGTATTCATCATGCGCAGAGTAAGTGGTGGAGCAGGAGGCCCTGGCGCGCAAATTTTCAACATCGGCAAATCCAAAGCAACTCTTTTTGACAATAATACAAAGGTGACGGTCACCTTCGAAGATGTAGCAGGTCTTGATGAGGCTAAAGAGGAGGTCATGGAGGTTGTTGACTTTTTGAAAAATCCTAAAAAATATACAGCCCTTGGTGGTAAAATCCCTAAAGGAGTTTTATTAGTAGGCCCTCCAGGAACAGGTAAAACGTTATTGGCAAAAGCTGTAGCCGGCGAAGCAGGCGTACCATTTTTCTCTATTTCTGGATCTGATTTCGTTGAAATGTTCGTAGGGGTTGGTGCTTCTCGGGTTAGAGATCTTTTCAAGCAGGCCAGAGAAAAAGCACCTTGTATTGTCTTTATTGATGAGATTGATGCCATCGGTCGTGCAAGAGGTCGTTCAGGATTTCAAGGAGGGAATGATGAAAGAGAAAATACATTGAACCAGCTTTTAGTGGAAATGGACGGTTTCACAACGGATAAAGGAGTTATTTTAATGGCCGCTACTAACCGCCCGGACGTATTAGATACCGCCCTGCTAAGACCTGGTCGTTTTGATCGCCAGATTGGTATAGATCGTCCAGATCTTAAAGGTAGAGAAGCTATTTTCAGAGTTCACCTTAAAAACATAGTCACTGCAGCTGAAGTTAACCCTACCAGCTTATCAGAAATGACTCCTGGTTTTGCAGGTGCTGATATCGCTAATATTTGTAATGAAGCTGCACTGGTAGCCGCTCGTCGCAATAAAAAAGCGGTAGATATGGATGACTTCAATTATGCTCTTGATCGGGTAATCGGAGGTCTTGAAAAGAAAAATAAACTGATTTCTCCTGAAGAGAAAAAGATCATAGCTTACCACGAAGCAGGTCATGCAGTTTGTGGATGGTTTTTGGAGCATGCTTCTCCTCTTGTAAAAGTAACCATTGTTCCAAGAGGTATCGGAACGCTTGGATATGCTCAATATCTGCCTAAAGAAGAGTACATCACCCGTACTGAACAATTACTGGATCGCATGTGTATGACCTTTGGTGGGCGTGCCGCTGAGTCTATTGTTTTTGGAAAAATATCTACTGGTGCTCAAAATGACTTGGATCAGGTGACTAAAATGGCCTACAGCATGGTGTCCATTTTTGGTATGAATGATAAGGTTGGGCAAGTTTCATTTTATGGTATGTCAAACGAACAGTTTCAAAAGCCTTATTCCGATGAAACTGCTTCAATGATAGACTCTGAAGTCAGACGCCTGGTTGATTCACAATATGAAAGAGCTAAAGAGTTATTAGAAGAGCGCAGAGAAGAACTGGAAAAATTGGCAAATGCCTTGCTGGAAAAAGAAGTTCTTCTAAAGTCTGATGTAGAAAAATTAATTGGCTCACGTCCAAAAAAAGCTGAAGGCAAGGTCAAAAATAATGGCACTGTAGATGATTCTACTCCCGGAGAAGGAGAAGAAGCTTCTACTGAAGAGAAAGCATAAAATTTTTGATACAATAAATAATAAAAAGAGGCTGAGGTTGTGTAAAAACTAAAATTTTTAAAAATTTTAGTTTTTACATTAATATGTGTCTGCTTATAAAAAAGCAAAAAATATATTTTTTTAAAGTCAATTTTTTCCAAAAATTGACTTTTTACACAACCCCAGCCTCTTTTCTGTTTATTTCCTTAACTTACTGAAAAAGTTAATTCCGGAACGGCTCTACTCATCATATCATGAACGGGTGAAAACTGCCTTCCTATTTTTAACAATTCTTCCTTTTGATCCTGTGTTAAATCTCCTTTAAGCTGAAACTGTACTTTAATTTTTTGATATCCTCTAGGCACATCCTTTAAACCCAAAAAGCCATGTAAATCCAAATAAGCTTCATAACAGGATTCTACTCCTTCCAGATGGATTCCTCTGGCTGCTGCATGATATACCATAGTTGTGGTAACACAACCTGCTAGAGCATGAAGAATATACTCTACTGGGTTAGCACCATTATCTTCCCCTAATAGAACATTCGGTTCGTCATTATCCAAAATAAAAGCTTCCTCTCTACTGGTGTCTTCCTGGCAAGCGCCATAAAAGCCTTTAATCTCCGAGCGATTATGCCCTCCATTGATCCACTTGTTTTTTGTCCTAAATGTAAAATCCGCTACTTTGGGTTCTTCCTGGACCGCTTCAATAGTTCCTACCAAACGATTGATGTCAACACCATTGATTGTTTTCATTTGTTGCTTTTGCATGATAATTTGATTTAAGATTTGAATTAAATTGTTTTCTCTAATTAGTATTCAAATGACAGGCCAAAAACATAAAAGCCTCGAAATCAAATGATTACGCAAAATTTCTTAAAACAAAAGGCTACGAAATTTCGTAGTAGTGCGAAATTTCGTTATTTTTATCACGAAAAACCGTACACTGAATTATGGATACACCCAGAAAACATCGCCCGCCTTTAGTTTTAGCTCTCAAGGAAATTTTTGAAGGCACCTCAGAATTTACTGGTCAGCAATTTTTTCGCTCATTGGTTAAACAATTGGCTCAGGTCTTAAATGTCCATGGTGTATGGGTCACAGAGTACAAAGAAGAAGAACATCGCTTGAATGCCCTGGCATTTTGGTTAGATGGAAAATTTGTAGAGAAGTATGAATACAATGTGAAAGGAACCCCCTGTGAGCCCGTACTTGAGAAAAATGATATTTTTCACGTTCCTAATAATGTAATTGAACTATATCCTGAGGACCCGGATTTAGAACCACTGGGGGCTGTAAGTTACATGGGATTGGTACTTAAAGATACAGAAGGTAAAATTTTGGGGCACCTGGCACTTCTAGATCAAGAACCAATGGAAGAGCTTCCAGAAGTATTCGTGGTATTTAAACTATTCGCCACAAGGGCTGCTGCTGAACTACGTCGGTTGCAGTATGAAAAGCGTCTAAAAGGAAGTGAATCCAAAATTAATCGCCTGCTGAATGGTACAATGGATGCTATAATTGAATTGAATGAGAACTTGGAGATTACCCAGGCAAATGAAGCCGCTTCCAATATTTTTCAGAAAAAAAAGGAAAATTTTATTGGCAAAAATATTACTCATTTTTTAGAAAAAAAGAGTCATCAAAAACTCTTAGATCTTATCCCCTTTCTAAATAAAAATGTTGATAAAGTTCATTCTCAATGGATACCCGGCCATCTATACTGTGTTGACAAAACAGGGAATTCTTTTCCTGCTGAATCTACCATATCATGTTATCAATTTGCAGAGAAAAATTTTTATGCCCTTCACATCCGGGATGTAAGAGATAAAATTCAAAAGGAAGAAGCCATCAAAAAACTGAGCATTGAAACATTAATGTTACAGGAAAAGGTGAAAGATCATCAAATGGATAGAATACTTGGAAAAAGTCCAGCTTTATTAAACACCCTCCATCAGGTAACTTTGGTAGCCCCCACTGATTCCTCCGTTTTAATTCTTGGAGAAACCGGAACCGGTAAAGAGCTTCTGGCTCAGGAAGTTCATCAGAAAAGCCAAAGGAAAAACCAGCCTTTCATTACACTAAATTGCGCCGTTCTACCACCTGAATTAATAGATAGCGAGCTATTTGGTCATGTAAAAGGTGCCTTTACAGGTGCTTTAAAATCACGGGAAGGTCGATTTTCTTTAGCAGATAAAGGAACACTTTTTTTGGATGAAATTGGTGAACTTCCTCTGGCCCTGCAAGCCAAAATGCTTAGAGTTATCCAAGAAGGGGAATTCGAGCCGCTTGGGAGTTCCTTGACCCAAAAAGTAGATGTGAGAATTATCGCTGCTACCCATAAAGATTTGAAAAATGAAGTAAAAGAAAAAAGATTTCGCGAGGACCTATACTATCGTTTAAATGTTTTTCCCATTCATGTGCCCCCTCTGAGAGAAAGAGGGCAAGATATTTTATTATTGGCCCAAGCATTTTTGGATAAATATGCTGCAAGACATGGAAAAGCGATAAAGCCCTTAAATGAAATCGACAGACAAATGTTGTTGCAATACTCCTGGCCCGGAAATGTGAGAGAGCTGCAAAATATTATAGAACGAAGTGTCATTACTACCACAGGAGGGAGCTTTAAATTGGGAATAGATATTCTACACAGTCCTGAATCCATTAAAATCTCTTCGGAAGCAGATCGCGTATTGACCAGCAAAGAATTGCAACACTTGGAGGTCAAAAACCTGGAACTCGCCCTAAAAAAAACAAATGGTAAAGTGTTCGGTGAAAATGGAGCAGCCAAACTTCTTGGTATCCCTGCAACTACATTCAAATCCAAACTTCTTAAATATGGGATAGATCCAAAATCCATCTGACAATAGTCTGCTGGGTTTTCTTTTTCAAAAAGAATTAAGATGGCTGGCTATGAATCCTGGAAACATCAAGATATGCCGTTTCTTGTCGACATTTTTATCCTCTCTATGAACTTTCACCCATTTCAAATAGTTAGAAGAAGATATTTACTAACAGAATAATTCTTAAAACTAACTACCCTCAAGTTATTTCCTTTCAATTCGTGTAAGAAATAACTTAGATTAGGGTGTACTAACCATTTAATTCTATGTCAGTTCAAATTGGATCTCCAGCACCAGGGTTTACACTTGTTTCTTCAGAAAAAGAAGAAGTGTCTTTAAGTGATTACCAAGGTAAAAATGTGGTATTACTATTTTTTCCACAGGCTTTCACCGGAACATGCACTAAAGAATTGTGCAGCATGAGAGATAATATAACGGAATATGAAGGCCTTGATGCTCAAATTTTAGCCGTTTCAGTTGACTCCCCTTTCACCTTAGATAGGTATAAGAGTGACCAGCAGCTCAATTTTCCTCTACTCTCTGATTTTAACAAAAATGTATCCCAGGATTATGATGCAATTCACGAAGTGTTTGCATTTGGCATGAAGGGGGTTTCTAAAAGATCCGCCTTTGTTATCGACAAGGAAGGAATCATCCAATATGCGGAGGTATTAGACAACCCAGGTCACCTACCAAACTTTGAAGCTGTTAAAGAAACTTTATCTTCTCTGAATTAGTTGTATTTTTGTGTTGGACAAAAGTCGAAGGTAAAAAGTAAAAGGACAAAAGACTTTAATAACTGGTTTTTATGCTTGCTTTGAAGTCTTTTTACTTTCTACCTTTTACATACTACAATTAAATCAATAAAGTGATGATTCATTTAAATCATTTAGGGGAGACTGATGAAGAAGTATTAATTGAAGATGAGGTGACCACCGAGGATACCACCGGTGAGCCCGCCCAACTGATCGTCTATAATGATGATCACAATACCTTCGATTGGGTCATCCAATGCTTCATGGAAATTCTTAATCATTCTTCTGCTCAGGCAGAGCAGCTATCTCTCATGATTCATTACAAAGGGAAAGCCACTGTCAAAACAGCTCCTAAACCTGTTTTGAAACCCAAAAAGGATGCTTTGGTGGATAGAGGTTTGTCGGCGGTGATTGAGGGAGGGAAGTGATTGGTTCACCCCACTTCCGCATTCCGATTAATCGAATCCAACAAACTAATAATCTTTACCGCTTCCTGATCTTCAAAGATCCCAACCAAACCTTGATCATTGCTATCCGTAAATGGAGGTTCAAACAATAATCGCTTATCAATCGTACCATTGCGATTCAGGTGCTGAATAATCGTGTCAATAAACTTCATCTGATCGGCAGAAAAATTGCCGGATTGTAAAAAAGAAGAAAATACTTGCTGAGCAGCGCAAATGTCTAAACCAACGATGCTTCGAATAAATTTACCCAAGGGTTGATCTCCATATACTTCCTGATATTTTTCATAGGTACCTCGATCTCCACCATCAAATAGAATTCGTTGCAGTTCTTCAATCTCCCCTTCTGTAATCGGTTGATTGGTATTGAGTTTAGAGATTGTGATGTGGTGTTTGTTCTCTCGGACAAAACGCTCCACCTGTTTTTTATACAATTCATTGGTCATTTGGGAAACATAGGCTTTTCCTGGTTCCTGAACCACCTCATCTTCAAAATCAGTAACGATAATTTCCCGTTTTTTCTCCTCCAGATATTGAACTAAGTCCCGAACCTCTTTCCGAATTTCTTCCATTTTCCGGATCTGAAGTCCTTTATAAAATTCCGGATTCCTAAGTCGTTCAATTAAAGGTTTGGATCGCAAAACTTCGGGAATGCCGTACCTTTTACTGAGTGCCTCGGCAATACTCAACACATTGGATTGGTATCGCTTTTCGGTATCCGACAATAGTAAATTAGCCTGCATCATTTTTAACATCATCAAATCATAGCGCCTGGCTTTTTCATTGATGCTCTCAGGGATGGGCAAATGAGACAAATGCTGCTCGATCTTGTGAATGCTATCTTCATCCAAATGATTCCAGCGTTTTCTATGCTTAAATTCCTCAACATATTCCATCTTCATATTGACCTCAAAGCGCTGAATGTCCAGGGCTTTTATGGAAGCATGGAGCATATCTAATAATTCTGAAGCCAGAAGCCGATCTTCTTCTTCCCCTGTTTCTAATAATAATCTGGCCACAGATAGTCGTGTAATAAATATCTGCTGAGTGATAGGTTTGATATTTCCTGATTCCCGGCCGTGTGTATTTTCATCAAAAAATTCAAAATTACCGCAGACATCAAAGATGAGGAAATGCTCCTTTTTCTTTCCTGGTCCAAATACATCCGGGCAAAGGCGGGTACCTCGACCAATCATCTGCCAGAATTTGGCATAGGACCTGACGATCTTAAAAAACACCAAATTCAAGACCCTGGGGGCGTCGATACCGGTATCCATCATATCCACAGAAATGGCGATCTGGGGCAATTTTTCTTCATTTTTATCGCAAAAAGCCAGGATAATACTCTGATTATGAGATTTCTTATTATGCACCACGGTCATAAATTCAGAAGGATACTGCGGATACCGCTCTTCAAAACATTCTAAAATAAAATCTGCATGATTCTGATTGACCGCAAAAATGATTGATCTTCCGATCTTATCTCCGCCCTCAATTTTTAAGCCCTGCTGCATTAGAGCATCCAGGATTTTATTCACGGTATCTTTATTGAAAAGCCATCGATTCAGAGCTGAGTTTTGGATGTGCTCAGGGAAAAGTCCGGTGGCTTCATCTCTAAATTCTTCCTCGTATTTTTCTTTTTCTTTGCTGGATAAATCCTTGTATCGGATTCCTTCTCGTAAAAATCCCGTAGAAATATTGATGTTTTGATAGGGGACTAAATATCCATTATTTACCGCTTCTTCTAATTCATAAGCGAAGGTCGGATTGCCATCCGTGCATTCGAATAGCTCATAGGTATTGTGATCAATTTCTTTTTTGGGAGTAGCCGTCAAACCGATTAACAGAGCATCAAAATATTCGAAAATGACCCCGTATTTGTTATAGACGGAACGGTGGGCTTCATCCACAATGATCAGATCAAAATGCCCAACGCCATAAAATCGCTCTTCTTCATCCCGAATCCCGTCAATTTTATTGATGATGGATTGATAGGTGCTAAAGACCAATCGAGTGGTGTTATTTTCTTTTTCCTGAGTCAAATCGATAGAACTTAATTCAGGTAAGTGTTCAGCAAAAGCATTTTTGGCCTGGGTAACCAAGGCATTACGATCGGCCAGGAATAAGACTCTTTTGATCCAATTGTTTTTAAATAAAATATCTACAATGGAAGCGGAAGTTCGGGTTTTTCCGGAGCCAGTGGCCATCACCAAAAGGGCATGTCTTTTGGCTCCCCTAAGTTCCTGGCTGTTGGACTCCTGGGTTACGAAAGATTCTGACATGCGCTGAATGCCTTCTATCTGGTAGGGCCGATTGCTAATGTCCATATTCACCTGAGCCTTGCGGATATCTTTTCGGGTTTTTCGCTTTTGAATGGTCCAGGCCAATTCATCTTTGGTATAAAAACCATACACTCTTCGGTGGAGGCTGTAAAAAGCATCATCCCAGATGAAGGTGCGATAACCATTGGTATAAAAAATAATGGGCCGCTGGCCGTGCATCTGTTCCAGACAATTGGCATAAAGCCAGGCCTGATGTCTTCCATTTTCCGGATTGACAGAGGTACGCTTAGCTTCGATCACTGCCAAAGGCAATCCGGTATCATCCCAGAGAACATAATCGGCAAAGCCATTTCCTTTAGGATTATCCGGCGTGATGGGCATGCCTCGTACCGGATATTCCAGCTCTCGCCCCTCATTCAACTGATCCCATCCAGCCTCTCTTAAAGCCATATCAATGAGGTGCATCCTGGTTTCCTGCTCTGTAAACTCAGAAGGCAATTTTTCCTGGCGACTGGCTTTCTGTTTGGCCAGGGCTGCCCGAATGGCTTTTTGCTGAAGCTGATATTGCTGTAAAGCTTCTTCCGATTGTTTGGCCGCTTCCTCCTGCTCTTTTACCTTTTGCAGCAATGCCTCAATCTGGTCCTGCATCTCTTGTTCTGCCCGGCGGGCTTCCTGCCGGATCTCCTCCATCTGTCGCTTTTGGGCCCCTACCTTGGGCACCAGGGATTTATCAAAAGCTCCGGGAAGTTCTGGCAGTGTTTCAGCATACAGATTGGCAAACCACTTGAGAAAATCAAACAAATATTGGGTGCTGATCATGACATCCCTTCCTCTGACTCTGGTTCCATAATGCGCTCCTGCATTACCGGTCTTGCGCACGATGTGCAATACTTCGTGAAATTCTGAACGAACCACCGCTAAAAAATCACGACTTCGCAGCAGATTGGCCAGGGTTTTGTCAAAAGGTCTTGGGAGTTGTTCTTCTTCATAGATGTGGTGCACTACTTCTTCCAGTGCCAGCCGACAGTAATGCGCTGCAGAAGGCGGCTCTGTAAACACGCGACTCTCTGCTATTTTCATTTTAGAGAAAATAGAGGGATAACAGTCTTTGAGGAAGGTAAAATTGCTCATGGTTTTGGTGGTTTAGCTACTGGGTGAATGTGTGGACAAAATACTTGTAGTTCACAATCTCATTTGCAGAAAAAGGATTACCAAGCTAAAAAAGCGTATTGATTACCCATAAGTGATTAGTTCTTTGACATATTGAATGTATTAAGTATTAGGCGGAATTTGGCTAATGCAATCCACATTGTTTTCAAA
>JANQPA010000005.1 GCA_028285545.1 Saprospiraceae bacterium
ATTGACTTTAAAAAAATATACTTTTTGCTTTTTTATAAGTAGATACATATTATAGTAAAAACTAAAATTTTTAAAAATTTTAGTTTTTACACAACCTCAGCCAATAGTTTTTCTTAATAGAGCATTTTCTAAGTCCTTAAATTTGTACTAAACCTTATGGATGTTATCCTTTGAATTTTTGGGATGCTCTATGTACTGTAAAATAATGTTAATTATTAGCTGGCCTGAAGAGCTGGTCTCCTACCTACGTCCTTTATTTGTCGAAGTTCTTTTATCAGATCTGTATTAATGGTGGTGCTAAAGATATTCTGTCCCTTCCTGTCATCGTGGATCTCTAATTGCAATTCCTCAGCCCATTTCTTGGCCAAATCTCCCATGTTGCGGGCATATTGATCACCCTTACCCATGGCCATTAGAAAATCAATAACTCCTGTGCGAATGGTTTCATATTTATCCAGAATTAATAACATCTGGCGCTGACTCTTACTTTGAGCATTTATACCAATTCGTCTTAGTCGGTCTTTTAGCTTTTCAGTGGAATAGCCTAAAACGCTTTCTCGGTATTTCCACCAATTATTAGCAATCCCTCCATTAATAGATTCATATCTTTTTAGATGCTTTCGCTCACAGGTAATTTGCGAAGACATAAGACTCATTGCCTTTGCCAGTTCAAGAGCTGATAACACCTGACGCTGAGTCAACAATTCTCCATCCTCTATTTTATCTTCCATAGCAGAAAGCCATTTAGCATATTTTTGCTTGACCTTACTCTTAGAATTCAAAGAAATTAATTTAGCCAGCTCAACGGATAAATAGTAATCATTCATTATGGCCTGGTCTCTTAACTTCCGTGTGGCAAAGTCCTTCATTTTCTCAGGCTTTCTAATGCCATCAGAAAACCCATATATATCTCCCAGCCATCTTTTAATATTAGCTGCGTAATGATCATTATTCAATTGTAAGGCCGCATGAAGATTTGTGGCAGTTACAACTTTTGTCCCTTTTTTACTGATAAGAACCTGAAGTTCCATAGCTTAAACATTTTGTTGATACAAACATAATTGTTTTGTTTTAAAAAGTCAATAAATAACATAAATTGTTTTAAAAAAAGTTTTAAACCTTGCTTCCCAAACTAAATTGAGCATCAAAAAACGGGTCCAAATCATTACTATTTAATCCTTTCTATAAAGAAGGCCAATGAATTCATTGGTCTTTAAAACTATGTTTATCTTTGGGTGAAAGCTTATAATACATCAAACAATTTTATCAACTATTTGATGTTATTTTTTATAAAGCCCTTCAAACTAAAATTTTAATCACTCAAAAATGAAATCACATGGCTAGCAAGCAAATTACATTTTTACTCTTTTTTATGGCCATTTTTTCTCTGACCATAGCACAAAACAGTCCTCGTTTTGGAGGATGGGCCGATGAGGAAAATTATATTCTCACTAAGGCTGATGGTGGTGAAATGGTTCTGGTAAATGCTCAATCTGGTAAGGAAAGTTCCTACGAGATGCCTAAAAAAGAACGCCTGGCTGATCAACTTCCTGTTGGAGTACAATCAAACTTCCGAAATACAAGCAATGCACCAAGTGGCGAAAAATTGATCATAAAAGAAAATGGAGATTTGTTTTTTTTCCAAAAAGGTGATAAAGCACTAAGACAATTAACAGCTACCCCTTCTGAAGAAAACAACCCTACTTTTTCTCCTGATGAAAATCATCTAGCTTATACTCGTGACCGTAACCTCTATGTCATGGACCTTAAAACCGGCTTGGAGCGTCAATTGACTTCTGATGGAAGTGACCTGATTTATAATGGTTGGGCTTCATGGGTATATTATGAAGAGATTCTGGGCCGCAGATCCCGGTATAAAGCCTTTTACTGGTCGCCAGATAGTAAGAAGATTGCCTTTATGCGATTTGATGACAGCCCGGTTAATGAATTCCCTATTTTTCATCACGAAGGAGAAGATATGACTCATGGCTATCTGGAAGAAACACGCTATCCAAAATCAGGTGACGATAATCCTTTTGTGGAACTAGGAATTGCTGATGTTAGCAATGGCGAAATTACCTGGGTAGACAAAAATGATGACCTGGAATACCTGGCCTGGGTCTTCTGGACTCCTGATGCAGACAAATTGATCGTTCAGCAAATGAACAGAGACCAAAACCACCTCGTGCTTTACAGTGCCGATCCATCAAGTGGCAAACAGAAAAAAATGTATGAGGAAAAGCAAAAGGCATGGTTACAATTTTATACTCAATTCTATTTCCTAAAAGACAACAAAGGTTTTATCCTCAGAAGTGATCGCGATGGTTGGGAAAATATTTACCACCATAACATGGATGGAGAAGTGGTTAAAAAAATTACCGACTTCGACTGGCGTATTAATAGTATTGCGGAAATTGACGAAGAAAATAATCGCATCTTTTTTAATGGTACTGGAGGCGATGGCACCGAAACCCACTTCTTTGTGATCAACATGGATGGTTCCGGGCTTAAAAAATTGACTAAAGAAGAAGGTTCCCATCGAGTTGTTCTCGCTCCCGGAGGCAATTATTTCTATGATAATTATAGTAGCCATAAGCATCCGGGAAAAATGATTGTAGGAGATACCGAGGGTAAAAAGTATCGATCGATTTTTGAAAATAAAAATAATCCAAATACTGAGGCAGGGATAACAGTTGAAATGTTTACCATCCCTACGGAAGATGGGTTTGACTTGCCAGCGCAATGGGTTTTGCCAGCTAATTTTGATAAGAACAAAAAATATCCCATTGTTTTTACCATTTATGGAGGTCCCAATGCGGGTACAGTATATGATCGCTTTCGCAATTACAGTAATAATTATATGACTCAAAATGATATTATTGTTTTTGGTGTTGATCATCGTGCCTCTGGAAAATTTGGCAAAAAAGGATTGGATTATATGCACCGTAGCCTGGGCAAATGGGAGATGAATGATTATATCGAATCCGTAAAATGGTTGCGTGAACAAGGTTTTATTGACGAAACCAAAGTAGGGATAACCGGAGGTAGCTATGGGGGTTATATGACGGCTTTAGCTCTTACTTATGCTGCCGATTATTTTACACATGGAGTAGCCAGAGCTTCCGTTACCGACTGGCGTCTTTATGATAATGTTTATACTGAACGATATATGGACCGCCCTATTGACAATCCGGAAGGATACAAATTTGGTTCAGTAATGACCCATGCTGACAAGCTTAAGGGTGAACTCTTGATAGTACATGGCACCATTGATGATAATGTGCATATGCAACAATCTATCCAGTTGATTAGTAAGCTACAGGATCTTGGTAAAGACTTTGACATGATGGTCTATCCAGGTAACAGACATGGCTTTAGAGGTGCTAAAGCAAGGCATTCTGCTAATTTGTCAAGAAATTTCTGGACCAAACATTTTGGAGCTAAACAACAAGTAAGGCCTTAAATTTTGATACGACAATCTTATAAATTAAAAGCAGGTAGCTTAGCTAATCTCAAAATGGTAAGTGAAGAGCTACCTGACCCGGCCCCTAATGAGGTGACGATATCTGTAAAGGCTATCGGTCTTAACTTTGCAGATATCTTTGCCATCTGGGGTTTATATGCAGCCACTCCTGAAGGTATTTTTACGCCAGGTCTTGAATATTCAGGAGTGGTTGCTAAAATAGGTTCTGAGGTAATAGGCTTAAACGAAGGGGATCGAGTGATGGGTGTCACTCGTTTTGGAGCTTATACCACCCACCTCAATATTGATCATCGATATGTTGTTCCTCTACCGGAAGATTGGGATTTTGCAGAAGGGGCCGCTTTTCTGGTACAAGTCCTTACAGCCTATTATGCATTGATTAATCTGGGTAATTTACAAGAAGGACAGACAGTGTTAATCCATAGTGGTGGTGGTGGCGTAGGTTTAATGGCCAATCGCATTGCCAAAAAGTATAATGCCTACACTATTGGAACTATTGGCCGGCCCAACAAGCAAGCTTTGCTCGAAAAAGAAGGTTATGATCGGATAATTGTGCGAAGCAAAAATTTTGAAAAGGATCTGGAACAAGCTCTGGAAGGACGAGATCTGAACCTCATCCTGGAATGTATTGGCGGTAAAATCTTAAAAATCGGCTACAAGCAAATGGCTCCTATGGGGCGAATGATCACTTACGGCTCGGCTCGTTACGCTTCAGTGGGCAATCGCCCTAATTATTTCAAACTCCTTTATTATTATTTGACCCGCCCTAAAATAGATCCACAGACCATGACCTCTGATAATAAGTCGGTAATGGCTTTCAACCTCATTTTTCTTTTTCATCATGCTGAACTAATGCATCAAATCCTCGAAGAACTGAGGCAATTAGACTTGGAGAAACCATTTGTTGGGCACCGTTTTGATTTTGAAAAAATTAAAGAAGCTATTTTACTCTTTCAAAGTGGGAAAACGATGGGGAAGGTAGTGTTGGAAGTGGAGGATTAATAAAATTTAAGCTACGATAAAATCTTGTGATGAGTATTGGGTAATGGGTATTGAGTATTTGATCAATATAGTTCTACGTTTTACATACTACCCGTTACTCATTACAAGATTTAATCGTACAACTTGGACATATTAGAACGACCTTAATCTGGAACCAGGATCAAAATATCTTGAGATTATGAAACGCTCCAGAAAAGTCTCAGAAATCTGAGAGAGGATAATTTTGAGATTTTTTCGGCGCAACGGTTAGTGTAAAATGGGTTTTAATGCATTTTTACATATTGTTGTAAGTTGGCTTTTTTAAGCTATTTTTTCAATTCTTGCTCCTTTACACAATGGGTAACTGTCAACAATGTCTTGAACTCCATTTTTCATTTCTTCAAAAGATTGCGCATAGTAATAGAGAGCAGATTCTTCATTACCAGTCCAATTACGAATGACATTGTTATCAGGACTTGCTCTTTTATTTAATTCATCTGCTAAGTAATCAATATCTGCTTCCGCATATACCGCATCAGGTAAATTTATTCCATCCAAATAAATTCCAAGACCTTCTTTTTTTCCAAACTCAATCTTTTGCCCAGTTTTCTCAATTGTCAGTTTTGAACCTTTAGGAGCCCCTAGCTCTTCCAATTTTTCAATGATTGAATTAATTTGTTCATCGTTAATCTCATCACCGTTCAACTGTATTTCAATATCACAATATTCAATTTCACCAGTTTTCAGTTGCATTGTTCCTCCTCCTGTTACTTGTCCAATTGCATTTACTTGAATATATTCATCTAAAGGGTCTTCGTAAATTTCTCCTCTATCCAGGGGCATTACCTTATCATTGAGTGTTGCAATTATAAAGTTTCCTGATGATTGGCTTTCTTGTTCCTTTTTATCTCCAAAAAGTTTCTTTAAAAAGTTCATTCGTTAGTTTTTAGCTTACTTACAACACCTATATATCCGGAAAAAAGTTCAGCATAGCCAGCTATATATTCAAAGTTCTTATTGATAAATAATTTGACTCATATTTCTCAAACCCACCGTTTGTCAAAACTACCTAATTTCTTCAATTTTCGAGGCAAATTTAGGGAGGGGAGTGCCAAGAATGGGAAAAGTCGCTACTCTAAGACTCTAGGATTACTACCGCCAATATATCCTGATGGTAGGTGCGCACTTTGCCAAACCGTTCATCATGAGCTGTGCCAGTAGGAATGCTTTGTTCACGGCTTAACCTAGTAGCCATTTTCCCCCATTCCTTAGCTTTATGAAGAGGGCAAGCTATCTTCTTCAAGGAGCAATACCCAGCAATAGTATAATAGTTGTCATCGACGCTAGCAATTTTGGCTTCCAGTTCGTCAATTCTGCCTGCAATAAAATCAATGTCCTGTTTAACCTCCGCATTTATTTTCTCCTGTACTTCAAGTTGCTCAACAATCAGGCGCAAGCTCTTTAGAAGATTCGCTGGCTGGTATTTCTTTATTTCTGTTTTGCCACTTGTTAACAGCTCATAGATTTTATCATATACCCAAAGTTCAAAGCTAGGAGCAAGCCAGCCCGCAAATTTAAGAGCAAGTTTCTCATCCATCCAGGTGCCTTGAAGGCTTTCCGTAGTATCTCCTCCCTTCACAACTCTGAGTACTTCCTTAGCGATATTCAGATCTGAATATCGCTCCTCAAGTAGAGCGATAAACTCTTTTGTTTCTTTAAGTCGAAGGAAATTTCCCACTGGTTTTCCAAAAGGTTTGGCCATTTCTGTTGCATTGATCATCCTGTTGCCATCGGCAAACTCAAAAGAGATATTCTGTCCCTTGTAATCAAACTTAACAACCTTATTCATATTGTTATTTTTAATTATGTATGAATCTACACATCAGCTTAAAGTCAATCATTTGCATCGCACATCTAGACTAAATGCACAAGAATTCCATATTATGTCAAAGTAATTCCGAGAGTTGAGAAGTGTAAAAATAGAAACAAAAGTATGCGAAAATACGAAAATTAAAATTATTTGTTTCCATTTGCGTTTGTTTTTTACGAGAGACGTAAAATTTGGAAACTTTTGAAAAGATGCGTCGGAAAATGATCAGAAAACGTTGTGTTTCCGGCGTTCATGAAAACGTTTCACAAATCTGATCAAAAGAGTTTTTTGGTATTTTTTGATTGCCAACGGTCTCGCATACATGGCGAGCGAACGTATATAGAGAGCATGACCATTGTATGCTTTGTTCCATATCCGCCTTCTTTTTATTTCGATATTTTATCAATTATTTCATTTAAGATATTACTCATTAGGAAGGATGTTTTCTCATTGAAAACTTAGTTCGATCTAATCTAGGAGGCTTTTTCAAATCGAAATTATAGGCTACACTAATAAGATAGTACGCTGCCATTAATCGCTCTTCGATGGTCTTAGTTTTCCAATAATCTAACTGATGTGAAGCTTCCTCAAAGGTTTGCATTTTAAATTTTGTTCGGTCGAGTCGAAAAGCCATGTGTTTTAATGATTAATAATTGAAAGTTTTTTAAAAATCGAATGAATATACAATTTATGCTTTAAACAACTCCATTGCAATACGATCCGCCAGATGTTTACCTTCTTGACTTAAGGTGTATCTGCCATCGTTTTCGACGACTTTACCTTCTTCCAAATAAATTTTCACCTCTCTTAAGAAATGTAGGCGCAAAGCAAGAAAAAACTGCGGGAGGCTAAAAAAATATAACCAACCATTAACGCAACACAGTTGCAATTATTAGATGTTTGCTATATTTTAAGGCTTTAATCCAGAGACAAAATTGATGAAGTACCAATATTTTCTGTATCGCCATTCAAGCAAACAATAAAGATTGAAAACGCTGTTCAAGATATTAATTCTAGTAGGAACACTTAATTCCTGTAACGAAACGCGAACGACCAAAGTAGCGGAATTCGAAGATTACATCCCTGGAAAGGACTATTTCCCAAATAAGGCCGAAGTGGGATATGCTCAGAATTTTTCTGTTGAGTATTACAAAAACTACAAAGTGGTAAGAGCAAGAGTTCCGTATTCAAACACAGATTTGAATGTGGAGGAAAATGCATGGGAGACCGCTTTTACTGATATTATGGTGCTTGTGCAAAAAGGTACACCACCACCTCCACTCATCAAAGAACTGGAGGGAGCTATCATTATAGAAGTTCCTGCTAAGACGGTCGCCGGGAATGCTGATGAAGCACCCACAAGGTTTATGGCATTGGATGCCCAAGACAAACTTGTTGGACTGGGTCTTGAAGCTGTTGCTAATCCTGAATTGAAAGCACGTATGGAAGAAGGTTCAATTTTGCCTATTGGGGCATCATGGCATTCACAACCAAACCTCGAACTACTGCTCACAATGAATCCCGGGATTACATTGTTAACAGTAGCCAACCTGAAGCAGTCCAACGGAGTTACTAAATCCAGGGAATTGGGATTAAAAGTCGCTCCCGATTTTTCGTGGAGTGAAAGTTCTTTCCTCGCACAGCTGGAATGGATTAAATATGATGCTTTATTTTTAAATGCAGAGAATGAGGCCAATCAGTACTTTGATAAAATTAAAAGTATTTGTGATTCATTATCGTCACTTGTCAGGCATCTTGAACCGAAACCCGAGGCGATATGGGCCTACCATAATAGGGGAGGTACCTGGAGAATTCGAGCGAATGGTTCGTTTGCACAATTAATTGAAGCGGCTGGAGGTATTAACCCCTTTGCTGATACTCTGGCACCACCTGGGTGGGCAGAAGGGATAACCTTCCCCGATGAAATTGTCTTGGAAAGAGCGAGGAATGTAGAATACATCATGTCATTTCAAACAACCACCACCAACTGGCCCAGTGCCAATTACATGAAAACTATTCCGGCATATAGAAATGGAAACATATACCATCATCTAAAAAGATATCAGGATGATGGTGCAAGTGATTGGTACCAGTCTGCTGCAATGAGGCCCGACCTAGTTCTAATGGACCTCATCAGGTTATTCCATCCAGAAGTGCTACCCAATCATGAACTATTCTTTCTTGATTTGATCGAAGTAAACTGACTTATGCTGTTCGAGATATTCCGAAAAGCATATCAAAAGTTGGCATTCCAAATTCAAACAAAAGATTTTGCAAATCTGCCATAATTCTCTTTGGTCCGATTTACCCATATATCCATATCTCCCTTCATTTTCAAGGACTTTACCTTCTTCTAAATACGGCATCACTCTATTTGGGAAGTGAATACATATAACCACCGGGTAACCGTACTGATCCAAAGGAGTGGTGACAAAATCATTTCTGCCACCACATACCCTCACCAAAGCAATAAATATTTTACTCCTTTATTCATAGGTTAGAATTAGAAATTGTACCTCAATTTTAATCCCCCAAACCACTGTCTCCTGAAAGCAGGATTGAAAAACCCACCAAATGTGCTATTAAAAGCGGTGAGACCGCTGTATAATTCATTCCCAAGGTTGTTAACACCTACATAGGGATGAATTGATAATTGGTCTTCTAAAAGACTGGCCTCATACCCAAGACGTAGGTTAATCACCTGATAGCCGCCCAAAACCATATCATTTGCATCGGTCAAAAAAGTTTCATCGTAGGTATTAAGTGTAAAATTTAGGTAAGCCCCCACTTTTGTCCTGATATCTGCCATAACAAGAAAAGAATGAGGAATGGTACCGGGCACTTCTTGGCCACTATAATCTACTGGTACAAAAATAGTGTTGAAGTCCTGGTCGAATTCAGAGCGAACAGTTTGATAATCCACATATTCAAAGTCATTGAACGTATAACCAACTCTTAATTGGGATCCATACCAAAAATTATCAGAATCAGTCGCAACATTAATCCCGACCAAAGCCTCAATACCGGTTTGCCTTACTTCACCCGCATTGGTTTTACGTTCTGCATTTACGCCTGGGGAGATTTCGAACAATCTACTGATAATAGCATTCTGAACATTAAGGTTGTACAAAGCTAAATCATAGAAAAAACGGCCATTCTTGCCTCCTCCTCTACTCCCGATTTCGAAATTCCATCCTGTAGAAGATCGAAGATCATTATTTGTAGTTCCATCAGGGTTTAGAAAGTCATTAAAAATTCCTGCGGCCGGAGGATTAAACCCTTGTCCGGCCGATACATAGATTGAATAGGTGCCAAACCTTTTGAGTAGGGAAAACCGCGGTACTGCCTGATTCACTTTTTGATCGAATGTTAAAGGATTTGGGGCATTCGTACCACTCTTGATATCATAATTGAATTGATTGAAGCTAAGACCTGCGGTAAAAAAAAGTTGATTGGGAAACTCTAACTCTGCCTGTGTAAATGCTAAAAACTGAACGGTCTGTGCTTCGTTTATTGTTATTATGTTTGCTTCACCCGTTTTAAAATTGCCATCGTAGCTGGTTGCTTCGTTATTGGCGTATCCATATTCAAAACCACCGTCTACTTTTAAGTTGATATTGCCGATCTTGTTTTTGAAGGTTGCTGTAGCCCGTGTATTGAATCCATTTGATGGTTCGTCATCAAAAATGGCGAAAAAGGGAAAGCTCAAAATAAACTCTCCTTTATTATCGAAGTAATATCCACCCACGGTAGCACTCCAATTACTATTAAATTCGTAATTATATCCAATACCAATAGTGTGTTTATTTGGTCCAAAACCCGTAGGTTGTATAGTATTTGCTGTCGTAGGCGCATTCAAAAAAGTTTCTTCATCTAGATCCCCCGAAATGTTTATGGTCCTATTTTCATAATTGTAAAGAAAATTCAGATTTCCTTTCGTTCCGGTATACAACTGGCCGTAGAGGTTAATCACATCCCCTTCTGAATCGCTCATATCCCGATAGCCATCGGTTTGTGATTTGGTATATTGCAAAGCAATGTTTCCCCAATTACCATTGTGTTTAATACCAGATGTGCTTCGCCAAGTACCATAGTCCCCGGCCATGAAATCGGTATTCAGTGAAGTTCCTAATCTGGCTGCTCGTTCAGTATTCACTAACACAGTACCTCCAAAGCCGGCACCATAAAGTGAACTTCCAGGGCCTTTGATGATTTCCATATTTTCAATAAAATTAATATCCAGACCACCTAAAGGATTACCTCCGCTTGCAGTAGTAATAGGTATCCCATTCCAGTACATACGATAGCCACTACTATGAACGGATGGTTGTGCAAGCGCCCCGCCTCTGATATTTAGACGATAATCGCCAACCGTGTAATAGTCAATCTTCACCCCAGGAACAGCGTTGAAAATAGGAATGATCGTTGTGTTGTCAGCTCGTTGTAAATCAGCAAGGGAGATAACCGAAACAGGAGCGGCTACATTCAGAAGTTCCGCATCTTTTTGGTATGCAGTTACAAGGACTTCACTAAGCTGAAGAGTATTTTGGATGAGTTGTATTCTTAGATAGCCACCAGATGGTTTCACGGTTTGACTTTCGTACCCTAAGTAGCTAACCTGAAAAGGAGTATTCGCGGTAATTTCAAATTCACCTTCTTCATTCGTAATGGTTCCTTCATTGCTATCGAGCACTTTTACCAAAGCACCGATAATGGCTGCTCCTGTTTTCGAATCAGTTACTTTCCCCTTTTGCATTTGAGCAAAAAGCTGTATAAACGAAAAAGTAAAAAATAGGATGAAGGCTAGTTTAGTCGAGTTCTTAATCATGAGTAATAAAATTGGAATTTTTGAATAGGAAAATGAGCAAATCTTAAATAATAGAATTAGCCAGAATATATATGGGTCAATACTGCCCTTGATACTATGTCAAGTTCAGTTCAGTAAGCACCACTTGCTCACTGTATTTCTCGGATAGCTTGTTTGTAACATTTAGTATTTCATTAATATGATTGAGTAGAGCAACTATTCAGTAGCTTGCTCATTATGCAACATTGTTGCAAATAAAAGAAAAATTTGTTCTTTTAAAAGCAAAATCAGTTAATTTTTTTCTAAAGGTTTGAGAGTATTCTGAAGCAGTTTTTTTACACTTTATGCAATTTTGGAATTCCCAATACTTCGTAGATGAGACTTCTTTCTCTTGGAGTCTTTTTAACAGAACTTTATTTAGCCTTTTCAAAATTGAATAATCCCGTATTATATTGATTTAATTGCAGGGCCTTATTTAGAGGCTAATGAAGAAGTGATAAAGGTATTTCCTCCAAGGCTTTTGTAGACTGTCTGTCAGATCAGGTGATATCTATTACAACTTAGGTTTTAAATAATTCCATTGCAATACGATCTGCTAAATGCTTTCCTTTTTGACTTAAGGTATAATTTCCATTTTTTTCAATGACTTGTCCCTCTTCCAAAAAAGATTTTATTTCTCTTAAGAAATGTGGTCGAAAAGCTTCTTCCATTTTACTGATCTCCACTCCCCATTTCGTGCGCAAGCCCGTCATGATGTATTCGTTATACCTTTGTTCATGACTTAATTGTTCTATTTCAAAAGGCAATTCTCTGTTCGATATCCCTTTTATATAACGGCTATTATTAGCTACATTCCATTGTCGGCTTTTGCCATTATAAGAATGAGCAGAAGGCCCTATCCCTAAATAAGGTTTTCCTTTCCAATAGTTAGCATTATGGATGGCATGCCAGCCGGGTTTGGCAAAATTGGATATTTCATAGTGTTCAAAGCCGTTAGAAGTCATTTTATCGATTAGCATATCAAATTGACGGGAAGCTTGCTCATCATTTACGTTGGCTACTTTTCCTGTTTTGACCATATGTGCTAATGCGGTACGGTCTTCTACCGTTAGGCAATAGCAGGATAAATGGGGAATTTTATAGTCAATAAGGTAATCCATATTCTGAATCCACTGCTCATCGCTGGTGGTTGGAGATCCGTAAATGAGATCGACGGTCAAGTTTTCAAATCCATGTGCCTGAGCTAATTCAATACATTGATGAGCTTCCCTGGAAGAGTGGGCACGATTCATAAACCTCAGATCCGCTTCTGAAAAAGATTGTATTCCAATACTCAATCGGTTTACTGGTGTATCCTTCAACATCTTTAACTTTTCCACATTCAAATCATCCGGATTGGCCTCCAGGGTGATTTCAGCTCCTTTTTTTAGGTCAAAAAGCTCGTAAATTTTATTAAAAAGAAGTTCAAGATCTTCCCCATCTAATAAAGAAGGAGTACCTCCACCGAAATATATTGAGGTAAGCATTTTATCTACCAGGTAATCCTTTCTCATCTCCACCTCCTGAACTAAGGAAGCTACCAAGGCTCCTTTTAACTTCAAAGAGGTGGAAAAGTGAAAATCGCAATAGTGACACGCTTGTTTGCAGAAAGGAATATGAATGTATATGCCCGACATGTATCTAGATTAGAATTTGGGGTAAAACAACTGATTTTACCTGATAGTTGAATTTACAGATTATTTCCCTTATTCCGGACCTTTGGCTCCCACGATAAAACCAACTATTTCACAAGGCTCGCCAAATGGATTTTTCCAGGCATGGCGGGTTCCATTCTGCACAAGTGCATCTCCTGGCTTTAATTCGGTAGTATTTCCATTATCTAAATCAAGCATACATTTTCCGGATAATATAAAAAGCATATCCACGGTATTGGACCTGTGCATGGCAGGGTTTTCGGAGTCTATCGTTGATAACAAACCTGGCATAAGGCCTTCCAATTCTCCCATTGCTGCTTCCATATCCAAATCAGCAGGCGGAGGGGTGCCATCCGGAGGTATTGTGAATTGGATAAAGCGATATCCTCCTACTGGTGGAAACCAATTATGATAAGTATTTGATGAGCCATCATTTGGTAATTGACTTGCTTCATCTCCACCCCATATTGAATGATTTAGCCAACCTGGCATTAAAGAAGCGCCGAAACCTTCACTTACAGATTCTTTTACTATTGTTGCTTTTCCGTCTGAGGAATGGCCAGTTACAATTGTTCTTACTTTCATTTTTTGCTTTTTTGATGATTAGATTTTGTTTGAGAAAAAATAAAGCATACATTTATAAAAACGCTGTAGCTTACGATGTAGTATACACTGTATACATTACAAATGTAAACCCATTTTTTTAATTCTGCAAGAACATGAAGGAAAAAAATTCAAAAAAGCGGGATCAGCTGAATATTGATCAAATTATTCAGGCAGGGATAGTCATGATTCAGAATTACGGTTTGGATCAATTAAGTATGCGGAAATTAGCGAAAGAGCTTGGTGTTACCCCAATGGCCCTCTACCGTCATGTCCAGGATAAGGAGAAGTTACTGGATCTAATTGGTGAGCAGGTTTTATCTGCTATTAAGGAAACACATTTTGAGGGAAATTGGAATGAAAAAGCCTTTAAATTACATTCATGTTGGAGAGATATTATGCTGGCTAACCCAGAAGTTGGTAAGCTACTCATCATTCGTTTTATTCCAGGGCCTACTACTACCTGGATGGCAGAGCGTCTAATTGAATTCCTGGAAGAATCTAATATAGAAGAAGAAGATTTAATGGTCTTAGGGGATACACTTTTTATTTATACCCTGGGAATTATTAATTATGATCTCACTCGTGGTATCGGTGAACGTGGACAGCATTCCCAATATATTGATCCTTTGGAAACACCTAGAGTGATCCGGTTACTACCAAAACTGGCCCAAAGAGATCCTGAGGCTATGTTCAAAAGTGGGTATGATGCCATTATAAGGGGATTTATTCATAAGTAAGATGGGTTATTTCCCAGAACATTTTGCTGATTTTTAAGTCTATCTGCGCCGTACATATACTTACCCTAAAAATCAAAGCGATTATTCCGTTTATCCTTTTCAATAAAGATATAATAAGGATCAAGTATGATGTGATCAGGTTTAATGGGTAATTCAAATTGCAAGTTGGAGGTCTTATCTGAAACCCATCGGCTTTCAATTTGGATCAATTTCCCCGACTGATCATAAAACCCGATATCTATATTTCCGGAAAAGGAGGTTTTTTCTTCTATCCCCCTTTGATTTACATAAGATTTTCCGGTTTCAATGTTTACATCCACAGAATATAAATCATCTTGGGAGCTTGTTTCTGCTGAAAGGATTCGATGATCATAAAGCGTAATATTATAAAAAAGATCTTGCAGGAATTCTTTGCTCAAACTATCCGGCCAGGCCTCCTCAAAATAGGTATACAGATTTTCTGGCTTTGGATATTGATCTGAATATCTGTATTGGTCAAAAAACTTTTTCAAAGCATGATTCAAGGAATCTTCTCCGATTACGTTCTGCAGAGCATTCATTGCTACTGCTCCCTTCAGATAAGCCACATACATCTGAGAAGTCCCCAATTGCTCCACATTTCCTGCAAGAGGTAATTCTCTAAAGCTTGCATTTCCTCTACCACTGAGATAATCTAACATCCTTTGTCTGATCACATTGGTTACATAATCTTCTCCCAGCATTTTTTTCGCTGACATCACGGAGGCGTATTCACAAAGTGCTTCCGTTATTATGGTAGCACCTGGAACTCTAGCTGGCATCACCTGATTCAACCACCATTGATGGGCCACTTCATGAGCCAAGACCCAGGCCAAAGTATTTACATTATCTGAATCCTGACTTCTATAATCCTCCATAAAGCCAAAATCTGAGGTTAAGGTTAGCATATTGGGATAGGATTGCCCCTGTGTGTAAAAATCTGGAATCTCGGCCAGTCTCATTTGCGAATATGGATAGGGGCCAAAAGCTTCCGAAGCATATTGCAGTGTATTTTCTACTACATCAAACATGAAGTCGACATTTTTGTCGTGACTGGGGTGATGATAAATTTCAATTTCAATACCATCTATTTTTCTCTTTTGTACTTTATATTTTGCGGAGGCAAAAACAAAGCCATTGAACATGGGTTGTTCAGATTTATAGTGAAAATAATTCCTGCTGCCCTCCTTCCAAGTTTTTTCAAGCTTACCAGTTCCGGCAATCACCTGGTCATCGCTTGTACTTGTAATAGCTTCAAATTGAATCCAGTCGGCTGTGCCAGAAAGAAGATTTTCTCGTTCATTTGTTAAGCCTGCTACTCTTTCATCAATTGTTCTGGTTTTTAAACCAAATTCTCGCCTGCTACTCCATCTTGTTAGCTCCATATAGGAATTATATCCAAGATGAGGAACATACTGTCCAGTATTAAAAAATAAATTATTGAACATCATCCCATTGCTGAGCATATTCACATTATTTTGACGGATCGTGAAGCCCTTTCTCTCATAACGCAAGTCAAATTCAAGTTGGAGGGTATCGCCAATAGCAAGTCCTTTTTCTAAAGAAAAATTATAAAACCCAAGAAGGGAGTCTGAAAGTGTTGGCTCCAATTTATCCAACTGAAGTTTTTTTACGGTCATTTGGCGCAATGAAACCCCTACATCATAAATGATTTCATTTGATTTATTTACCAACAAGTAATGCCCACTCAGATTTAGCTCTTCTTCATTTGGAAAAAAATCAGCTTTCAGGAATACATCTACAATTTTGGGTTGTGGATTCTGTGCATACTTTTTATATTTCTTTTCATAATCTGCCCGCGAACTTCGCAATTCTTTCCTTGACATATTATCAGCTAATATCTCCGTATGATAAAATACATTAAAGCTACTTACCCCAATTAAAAGTATGGCAAAGCCTGTTAAGGCCATCAAGCCAGGAGTTCTTTTTTGTGGAATCATTTTAATCCTATCTATCAATCTGGTGATGGTTCCTCTACGCCATAAGACCAGACTCAAAAGCACCAGAATAAGGCTAAGCGACAACCAATAAAATTCCAGGCTAAGTATCCTAGTCAAATAAGGTCCAAAACCTGCCATATCCGTATAAGGTGTCGGTACCATTATCACAAAAGCAGCCAGGTAGTTATTTACAGAAAAACTCACCGAAGTAGCTGCAATAAAAAAGACCAGCATTAAAAAGAAGCCAATGTACTTGTTGGGGGCTAGCGTTTGTGCAGTCATCCCCAATAATATCCAGGGCAGATAATAAAGAAAGTGTTTTAAGATCAGAACCTGACTCAGCAGGCCTACATCAGCCATGCCAAAGCCACTGAAAAGAGGCAGAAAAAAACAGATGACAAATACCAATAATAAATATATTGCAATAACTCCCGACATCGCCACCAATTTGGCTACATATGGCATCCAATCCCGAACCGGAAGACTGTCAAATAGGACATCAAATCTATTTTGTTTCTCTTTCCAAATCAACTCGCCCGTAAAAAAACTAATAATTAATACTACTCCTACAAATAGATTGACATCCAGAATATTTGTGATCAAACTGGTATACGGGTACATCTGCCCGCCAAACTGTCCCTGCATGCCTTCCAATAAAGCTGTAGAGAGATTTAAAATGCCTAATACGATTATGATCCATAAAACTTTGTTTTTTAACACAAAATTCAAATCATTCCTGATTAGGCCTATTAGTTGGGCAAGTCTTGCTCTTGAATGAAATTGCTGTTTTACATTTGGCCATACCGTACTCAAGACTCTTGCGGGTCCCATACTTACTAACTCTTTGGCCTTGCGACTTTTTTTTGCTTTCAATTCAAAAGAAAAGAAATAGAAGCTTGTTAATAAGCTTATAGCTCCCATTCCGCCCCATAATAACCTGTTTAGTTGAATAATTTTGCTGAAAGGAATCATTAGGCTACTTTTTTCGGCCACACTCCAATACACGCAGGTATTGTACAAGGCTGACAAACCAAATGGGTCCAAAATTCCAGCTAGTAATAGATTGGACTCATTCACTGAAAACTGAGAAGTAAAAAATTGGGTAGATGCATATAAGACAAGAAAAACGAAAAGACCGATGTAAGCAGTGGTAATTTTTTTAGACAAGGTGGCCAGCATAAAAAATACGCCGCCAATAAATAAAATATTGGGTAGGATAAATACCAGGATTGTCCAAATATAGGCACCAGGGCGAAAGGCACCATACAAACCATCTGATCTGAATAAAGTAGCACATTCTATACCAACTCCTGCCAAAATAAACAATAAGCAGGTAGCAACAAATGAACCTAAAAATCTTCCAAGCAAATAATCTCCTTTCCTGATAGAGGTTGAAAACAAAAGATCCGCTACATTATGCTCGTAATCCCTGACTACACTACTAGCCATAATGATAATCAGAAAAACGATTCCCATTATGGTAGAAAAAATTAAGCGTTCACTAATGACATAAGGAGCATTTCTGCTGATTCGGCCAAGGTTACTCAAAACATTTATGCTATCTGTAGCCAATGGAGTCATATTGATTAAAAATAGGATTAGCATAAATGCATAAAACATGGGTTGCCTTAACCTGTATTTTAATTCCTGAAAAAAGATATAGGAAAACATAATTTAATGATGGCTTGAGTTCAACAATAACAGCTGGAATTTTCAGATTTGCTTTGGTACTTTTAGCTGGTAGGCTTAAGCAATTCCTTTCGTTCTATTTGAGCCAAGGTGGTAAAATAAACATCTTCCAGACTGGCTTTTTCTTGTTTGAATGGGCCAGGTAAGGTGGTTTCACTAAAAAACTTCACCAAATATTTTCCTCTGCTCACTTTTGAAGAAATCTTAAGCGCCCTGTCGGGGAGATCCATTCTTTCCAGTTCCGACAAGGCAACAGAATATATTTTCTCTTCAATTTCACTTACCAAATCCTCGGGGGTTCCTTTTTGCAAAATTTCTCCTTTATTCATAATGGCTAGTTCCTTGCATAAGTCAGAAACATCTTCTACAATATGAGTGGAGAGAATAACTATTTTGTCTGCTCCCACTCGATTTAAAATGGCGTGAAATCGATTTCGCTCTTCCGGATCCAGGCCGGCAGTAGGCTCATCTACAATGATAAACCTTGGCTGGCCAATTAAAGCCTGTGCAATTCCAAACCTTTGTTTCATCCCTCCCGAGAAATTACTCACCGCTCTTTTTCTTACCTCGTAAAGGTTGGTTTGTTCTAATAAATCCTTGACCAATTGTTTCCTTTCTTTCTTATTAGAAATCCCTTTCAAAACAGCAAAATAATCGAGTAGATTTTCCGCAGAAACCTTGGGGGGAACTCCAAAATCCTGCGGCAGGTATCCCAATGTTTGCCTTAAACGAGGCTTTTGCCTTAGTACATCGATCGTGTCCAGATAGATGGAGCCAGTATCGGGAGCCTGCAGGGTAGCCAGTGTTCTCATCAGAGAAGATTTCCCGGCACCATTTGGTCCCAGAAGTCCAAAAATCCCCTGCTGGATGTTTAGATTAATTTCTTTAAGTGCCTGTACCCCGTTATGATAAGTCTTGGATAAATTTTCAATACTTAACTCTAACATTTTTTTAGCTATTAATTTTTTTGGTAAAAATGGAGAAAAGTCTCCAATCAGGCGACCGAGTTCATGTATTCGAACTGATTTATGATTTTAGCCTGGGTTCGAGAAAATTTAACTTAAGTTCGAATAAATGCTAATTTGCTGAAAATCAAAAAACGAGAGATAAATAGAGACAAATAACTGCCTTCGGCAGTCTGGGAAATAAGTAGAGACATATAACTTTTTATGTAATTGAATTTCCAGAACTGGATAAGTTAAGCCACAATTTTCCGGATATTTCATATAAATAGTTTATGGATAAGACAATTTGTCTCCATATATATCAATTTGTCTCAATCTGTCTCTGATCTGGGATCACTTTTTGTGAATAATTTTAGAAAATTTGGGATGAGCCATATTTAACTTCTTATGTTACAGAGTACTCAGCTGTTGTTTTCGAAATTGGGAAGGAGTTTGTCTGGTAAATTTTCTAAACACCGTATTAAAAGAAGATTTAGAGTTAAATCCAGATTCATACATAATTTCCAGGATGGTATGATCTGCGAATTGAGCATTACTAAGCATTTGTTTTGCATACTCAATCCGATATTGATTGACAAAGTCGTAAAAATTCTGGTTTAATTGGCTGTTGATCAGAATGGAAAGTTCTCGGCTGCCTATTTTAAGTTTCCTAGCTAATCCATGCAAACTCAAGGTAGAATCAAGAAATGGTTTCTCTTCTTCCATAAACTCATATAACCTTTTTAAGAGAGCGGCATCTTCTTTTTTCAATTGACTTCCTTCATTTACCTGCATTTCGCGAGCCAAAATTATACCCTCATCGAGTCCCTGGAAAATAGCAGGCTGGCTAAGGGCTTTATAAATGACCCAATTGATAAAAATGAGGTAACATAAATAGATGCCCAGAAGAGTATATTTATACACTTCTTCCGAGGTAAGTACTTCAACGATGTTTTCTAGGAAGGCTAAAAAAACAATTAACATGAAGACAATGATCAACTGTCCCAGCCAATCTGCATTGACACGAACCGACTCTGAAAAATTCTCTTTGGCCAGGGCCTGATACCTTCGAACAAGGCGAAAAGTGATAAACAGGTAAAAAATTAATTGCAGATGAATTAAAATGATAAATCCTGCCAGAATATTAAGATTAATCCCTTCTCCAGTTTGTAATAAAATTAATTTTTCCTGGGCAGGCAGCGAATGATAGGTAAAAACACTCCAAATAATTAAGCCTGCAAAAGGGAGTAGATGCAATAAATCAAGCAGTTTAAATCTCAATTTTTTATAAACAAGAGATTTTACATAAAAATATAACAAAGGAGCATTCAGGGCACCCGTTAAATTAATGATGTAGGCTGTCCCGGGATGTTGCAGGTAAAAAGACTCATACAGAAGCGTCTCGAAAATATTCAGTCCTAGCAAAAAAAGGAAAAGTGCTAAAAAGCGATTACTTGTATTTCTATGGATGCGTAGGGTCATTAAATAAATCGAAAACAGGCTGGACTGAAAGAAAAAGAGGATGGCAATGATATGAATTAAGGACAGCTCCATTTGCTTTGGGTGACAATTTTCTTAAGTAATTTAAAGGTAAAGAATTTTGGTAGTTATCATTTAGACAATAATGCTTTTTACGAATTAGCTTATAAAATATTATAGCTCTTTAGCACGTATCTTAGAACATAATAGATTAATTAAAACATCAAAGTCATTTTATTGATATTCTCGAGAGAAATCAAATTTAGCTTAATACTTTTCTTTTGTTGGTTATTCCATGTGCAGGGGATAAGCCAAACTACTTTTCGCCTTAACTATCAATTTGAAGAAAAAGATGTTCAACTCAAAAAGCAAGATTTAATCACTGAATTTAAGGATACAACTCAATTAAAAATTCACCTTGAATCCCTAGTTAAGCAATTAAGAATTGACGGGCATTTAGAAGCCTCTTTGGATCAATTAGAAAGAAAAGACAGTCTTCTTTCTGCTGCTTTACATATTGGCCCCAAATATGAATGGGCACAACTTTATAATGGAAATATACCTAAGGATTTTTTACCCTCCTCTGTTTTTAAAGCTAAACAATATGACCAAAGAGTCTTCAATTTTGAAGAGATACAAGATCTGCAAGAATCCATTCTTCAAAAAGCCGAAAGTCAGGGTTATCCATTTGCTAGTGTATTCCTAGACAGTATTAGTATCAATGACAATCAATTATCAGCAGGTCTTTATATCCAACTCAATAATCCCATTCTCTGGGGGGAGGTAAAGACAGGGGGTGACGCTCCTATTTCTAATACTTACTTAAGCAATTATTTGGGTATAAAAAATGGGGAGCCCTATAACCTCCAAAGGCTGCAAAAGATTGAAAAACGTCTTCGTGAACTTCCTTTTTTACAGATAAACAAATCACCTGCTGTATTATTCCAAAATCAAACGGCAGATGTTCAATTGGACCTTCGAAAACGCTCAGCAAGTCGCTTCGATTTTATAATTGGCTTTTTGCCCAATAGCCAGCAGTTGGGTCGCTTTCTTCTGACAGGTTCTTTTGAAGGGGAGTTACAAAATACCTTTGGTCAGGGAGAACGAATATATGCCAAATTTGAGCAGTTAAGGCCTGAAAGCCAATTGCTGGAGCTGGATTTTAACTTTCCATATCTCTTTAGTCTTCCCTTTGGTGTAGATTTTAGTTTTCAGCTTTACAAGAGAGACACCACTTATATTGATCTCGAACTGGACCTTGGTCTGCAATATTTATTGGAGGGAGGAAATTATTTAAAAGTATTCTGGAGTAATCGCTCTTCTGACCTTCTGGCAATTAACAACCAGCAATTATTGAACGCCGGTCGGTTACCCAGTCAGTTAGACGTTAGTTATCCGGCTTTCGGTGTAGAATTTTTATGGCAACAGCTTGATTATCGCTATAATCCTCGAAAGGGCTGGGCCAGCCGTATTAAAGCCAGCGCTGGGACCAAAAAAATTAGCAGAAACAGCGAAATTGAGGATTTGGAGCTTGGCTTCCTATATGATAGTTTGAATCTGCGCAGCAATCAGTTTAGGTTAGAGTTTGACTTATCGGCTTATTTGCCTTTATTTCGGAGCAGTACCTTAAAAGCAGCTATCAACAGTCGATGGATTTTTTCTGATGATGAGATTTATTTAAACGAGCAATTTCGTTTGGGTGGGAATAATTTATTACGTGGTTTTGATGAAGAAATATTTTTTGCTACTCAATATCTTGTAGGGACTTTGGAATATCGCTTATTGATCGGTCCTAATTCTTTTCTATACTTATTTGGTGATTATGGCTGGTTATCTAATACAACAGCCAATATATCTGAAACGCTTACTCCTTTCGGGTTAGGCTCGGGCATCAGTTTTGAAACGAAGGTGGGGATTTTCGGGATAAGCCTGGCTGTGGGTGGTCAAAAAGAGGTGCCGTTAGACTTTAGTAGTCCGAAAGTGCATTTTGGGTATGTAAGCCGATTTTAGAATTTGAGGTAGTTTCAGCAGTGCCATTATGAAGGTATTGTGGTTATTTGGGGCTTCTTTTTTGCACGCAAATTTCGCCGATCACGCAGATGTATTTGCGTAATTCGCGAAATCTGCGTGCGAAAATATCCCTATAATAAAGACCTATTCCTAAAATTTAGTACGGCTCCTTACCATCTCACATATTAAGGCCTCCATTTAAAGTCAAGCAATTGATACAAGCGATTATGATACTTCCAAACTCGAAAATACGGCTCCTGCACAGCCCCATACTGCCTTCGGATTTGTTCCACATTTTCCATCATGCTTCCTTCAAAATCGAAATATTCCACTTCCAATTTTTCTTTTGCAAACTTAATGGCCTCCCAGATCAGAAATATTCCCGAACCACTTTTCCTAAGGTGAGGAGCATCTCCTGACAGATGATAATAGGCTCTTTTTTCATCCCAAATTAAAAAAGCTGCTGAGTGCATTTGACCTTGATCATCTACTGCAAAAAATAATCGGACAGCATCCTGTTCTCGAAGAGTTTGGTAGTGTTTTTCTAGCACATCAAAAGAGTAAGGAATTTTAACGGATTGCCGATCAAAACTCATTTGATTGAGTTCATAAAATTTGGTAAGTGAGTGATTTGTTTCTATTCTTAACTGAGTTGAAGCCTTTTTAATGTTTCGCTTCATATTGCGATTAAGATCAGCATAAATTTGTTCCAGGCTGTTTTTTAAATCTATAACATAAGTATATCGGGTAGTGGAATGATATCCCTTCCAATAGAAGGGCAGCCAGTTTTTAATGGCAGGATGAAAATCTTGTTTAAATCCGTCTAATGAAGGAAGTTTTTCAATTAGCTGTTGATATAATCTGTGTGGATTTTTATGGTTGCGCCCACTTGATGTTAGATAGGGGCCCATCATTTTAACAAAAGGAGGCATGATGATGTAATGAAAGCCTGCTTTTTTCTTATGAAAATAAGGTAATGCGGCAAGGATTTCCGTTTCGTTTTCAATCAAAATAACATCCCACTCTCCTTCTATGCAAACAGCATCCAGGTACCAATCCTTCACAAATATAGGAAGTCCCATTTCTGTCTTGCAAAATTGACGATATTTTTCCTTATTAGACATGGATCACCTTTTTACCATCATCATTATTCCATCCCGAATAGGTAAAAGAAGATTTTCGACTCTATAATCATCCTGTATTTTATCATTAAATTTTTTTATCTCCGCAGTATCCTTATCATATTTTTGATCAATTACTTTTCCACTCCAAAGGACATTGTCTGCCAAAATAATACCACCTGGATTCATCTTTTCAATAACCAAATCAAAATGCTGTCTATAATCCATTTTGCCAGCATCAATAAAGGCAAGATCAAATTTAAGATCCAATTGAGGGATAACAGAACTTGCATCTCCTATATGTAGTGTTATTTTTTCCTGCCATCCAGCTTTATGGATGTACTTTCTAATGAGGTATTCTAATTCTGGATTAACTTCAATGGTATGCAGAACGCCATCCAAAGCAAGGCCTTCAGCAAAACATAAGCTTGCATAGCCTGTAAATGTTCCCACTTCAAGAATGGCTTTTGGCTGTTTTAGTTTACTAATCAAAGAAAAAAAACGTCCCTGAAGATGTCCAGACATCATTTGGGGAGACAGGGTTTTCAGGTGGGTTTCTCGTTCTAATTGATAAAGGATATCTGATTGTGGAGAGCTGTGATTTTCACAATATTCGAGGAGGGTGGTAAAGTAAGTGTTGATTCTTATGTTGGATTCCATGGGTTGAAATTAAGGATTCTTTTGGTTTTTTGGTCAGGGTGTAGCTGTGCAGAATTTTTTGGGTTAACAGTTATTTGGAGTTTTTTTTGGCACGCAAATTTCGCAAATTTCGCGAATATATCTGAGTAATTTGCGAAATCTGCGTGCTAAAATCTTCCTAGAATATAAAAGACTCATCCCATAATTTAGCACAACTACACCCAGGACTCTGAACATGGAACCATTCAAACTATGATCTCAAAAAGTGAACATTTTCCTTAAATAATTTAATCGCTATAGCTATCAGTACAATACCAAAGATCTTTCTTAGCACATTGGCACCATTTTCTCCAAGTTTTTTTCCCAGCCAATTAGCGCTCCGCAATACCAGGTAAACAATAAGCACATTAATCACAATAGCTGCTCCAATATTAAGAGCTTCATACTTTGCTTTTAAAGCAAGAATGGTGGTCATCGTTCCGGCGCCTGCGATCAGGGGGAAAGCAATAGGTACGATAGTGCCTGATTTAGAATCGCCACTATCTTTAAATAAAGTTACACCCAATACCATTTCAATCCCCAACAATAAAATGATCAGTGCTCCGGCTACTGCAAAAGACTGCACATCTACTCCAAATAAATGAAGAATAGACTCTCCAAAAAATAAGAAGGCAATCATAATCACTAATGCTATGAAAGAAGCTTTTAAGGCTTCAATTTTCAGTCCCTTTTTCTGTAAATCAATTAAAATAGGAATGGATCCCGCAATGTCGATAACAGAAAATAAGATTAGTGTTACAGAGAATAATTCTTTTACGTTCATAGTCGGAAACTTTTTCAATCGTTACAAAAAAAATGATGACAGGCCACGGAACTACATTCCTATGACCTGCCATCATATAAGAGGTGGCAAATCTATGTTTTTTAAGAATACGGGGCAAGCCCCCTCAAAAAATATTTTTCTTTTTAATTAAGAGGAAAGATAAAACCATTCATGAAGGTCAAAAAGGGTAAATATGGCTAGAATAACCACCGCCACCAGTATGCGGTGGGCCCATACATCCGCATTTTTGTATTTAGTGGCAAACACAGCTGCGTAGTACCCTCCCAGAGTTTGTCCAACAGCCATAAGAAGACCGATTTTCCAGTCAATCATCCCTTGCCAGTGAAAAATGAATACAGCAATTAGGGTATAAATTCCGACTACTGGCACTTTAACTGCGTTAGACTCAATGATGCTGTATTTAGCTCCCAACACCATAACAGCCAAAAAGAAAACTCCCATCCCCATTTGAATAAAGCCACCATAAAACCCTAATGCTAAGAAGGCAGGCACAACAATCCATAAATTGGGTTTGTCAGCAGCAGCAGATTGTCGAAGCCACCTTTTGGGTTTGACCAGAATAACAAACAACATGACAATCATTAGGAAGCGAAAAACCTGTACAAATTGATCATTACTCACCCTAATGGCCACTATGATTCCAATTACTGCTCCAATAACCGTAAATAAAATATGAGCCCAGCTCTTGGATATATTTAATTTGCCATTTTTGTAAAAAACGAAAGTACTGGCTACACTTTGTGTAAAAATTCCTACTCGATTGGTACCATTAGCAATATTTCCTGGCAATCCAATTAACTCTGTCAAAATAGTTAAAGTAATTGCTGAACCATTTCCGGCGAGTGTGTTTATCCCTCCTGCGAAGGCAGCTCCAATTATGGCTATTGCATATATGTACCATTCCATAGGTATAGTAGTCTGGTGTTATAGTAGTCTAGTAGTCTGGTGGTCTGGTGGTCAAGTTTACTGTTTTTTAGTTGAATAAGGGGGATAATTCTTGCTTTAATCCCAGAAAACTCATCTCTTACCAAATACCCAGTACTCAATACTCATTATCCAGTACTCATTTAATACTTTGACAAAATTCTACCAGAACTCCATTAGTAGTTTTGGGATGTAAAAAGCAGACAAGTTTATTATCAGCTCCTCTTTTAGGTTCTTCATTCAGAACTTTAAACCCAAGGCTGGAAGCTAATTCCATAGCCACTTTAATATCATCAACTTCAAAAGCGACATGATGGATTCCCTCTCTGTTTTTTTCCAAATATTTGGCGATTGCACTATCCGGAGAAGTGGCCTCTAATAATTCTATTTTAGACTCTCCTATTTGGAAAAAAGAGGTTTTAACATGTTCAGATTCTACCTCCTCGATTTTATAATGAGGTTTGCCAAGAAGTTTTTTAAACAGCTCATTGCTGGTTTTAAGATCTTTTACGGCAATACCAAGATGTTCCAATCGTATCATTTGAAAATTAATGTTTGGCTATTTGATTTTTCAATTTGAGTAAAAGTAAGAAATAAGTTGATAGATTAAGATTTTATGTCTTAACAAACAAAAAACCCAACATTCTTATTTATAAAATCGCTTCAACAAAACTGGCAACAGCATCAAATCAGCAAATAAGGCAAAAACCAATGCCAGGCTAATTAAAAGGCCAGTAATAAAAGTTGATTGAAAAGAAGAAAATAACAATACGGCAAAGCCAAACATTAATATCAATGAAGTTATAATCATTGCCCTTCCGGTAGACAAATAGGTGGTTTGGATAGCTTCTTCCAGGGAAGATGTCTTTTTCAATTCATTATTCAACCTGGTCAAAAAATGAATGGTATCATCTACGGCAATACCAAATACAACAGTGAAAATTATTGAGGTCGACATTTTTAAGCCCATTTCAGCCCATCCAATGATTCCCAATATCATTAACAAAGGCAGAATATTAGGAATAAGAGCCAATACAACTATTTTGAAAGAACGATAAAGTAGTCCCATAAGAAGACAAACGACAGCAATTGCAAACATCAAACCATACAGAAGTTTATAAGTGATAAGGAAATTACTTTTATCCAATAACTGCGCATGGCCTGTAAGTTTGGTTTTTAATAGACTTGGGTCAATATTATTGGCAATAAAGGCCAATAATTGACGGTTTTTGCTTCTCATGATGGAGCTTCCATAATCTTTCAATTTACCTGTAATTCGCCCTTCTCTTTTATTTTCACTCATTATTGCCTTCAAGCCAAGTGTCTCTTGATTTTGAAGTAGTTCTCTTCTTATGGTTTTCAGCAAACTTGTATCCGTAGGCAAAACAAAAGATGCTGGATCACCACGTCTAAAAAACCGATTGGCGCGCTTCACCTGAGTACCTATAGAATATACATCGAGAAGCCCATATTCTTCCAATAAATAGTTTTCCAAACGGTCAACTTGCTCCAGGATATCCTTATCTAATAAGTTTTTAGACTCATCTACCACTTCTAGATAAAGATCAAAGGTTCGGATACCAGAAAAATGATTTTCAAAAAAATTTAAGGCTTCACTAAAAGGATCTTTAGCCGACAATTCATCATAGAGATAAGAATCTATTTTCAGTCTAGACATCCCCAAAAAAGAAAGGAGCAGCAGAATGCTTGTAAAAAATAGAATAATATTTGGTTTTTTTTGGGTAAATCGATGTAAGGCATGCAGGAATGATCTCACCTGTATTTTTTCTAATCCTATCCAAAAAATTAGATTTTCACCTCTAACAGATTGCATTTTTTTATATAAATGCTTCCTCAGTTGCTCCCTTTCTAAATCTCGGTAAGGCAATACATTCAGAAAAACAGGCAAAGCAAAAATCGCCAGAATATAGGCATAGGCTACTCCAATGGTCATAAAAACACCAAATTCAATAAAGGGGCCAATATTTGAGTAAGCCAGTGTCGCAAAGCCTAATCCTGTAGTAATTGAGGTTAATAAAATGGCAACCGCGACATCCTTTAGTGCAATCTTAATCGCTTCTTGTTTAAGAATACCTGACTGTTCACTCAAACGATTCATTACATGAATAACATCACTCAGGGAAATAATTGAAACGATTGTGGGTATTAATACTGTCATCAGGTTGATGGACACACCAAAGATTCTCATTGTACCGAGAGTCCAAACTACTGTAATGAGAACTACCAGAATGGGTACAAATACGCCCCAAATTGAACGGAAACTAAAAAACAGAATACATAAAATTACAATAATGGAAAGGCCTGAAAGCCAGAACATCTCTGCCTGCAGGTCTTCAATAAAAGAGTCTCTCACATAAATATCTCCATATAAATAGTATTTCTCAAAACCGATGGTCTCAATAATCTGGTGCACATATGATCGCATTTCATCTTTGGAATTTTCATCCAATGCCTCCTTCAGAAAGAGATAACAGCAAATAGCTGTATTTTTTCTGGAAATAAATTTAGATGCGACATCTTTATAAGCATGAAGAAAAACCGAATCTTGTTGGTAGCGACTGGTGTCACGAGGATAAATAAAAAACTTTTTTTTATCACCAAAAGGGGCCCAAACAAAGTAATATTGATTAATTGGAGAATTTACGGTTTCAATAAGTGGATGTCGTCCCAGTTTTTGAGTCAGGCTATCCAAGCGGTGAAGAAAATCTTTATTGAATATCCCTTGCTTATTTTCCACCCCTAAGATCAACATTTCCTTATGAAGAGCGAATTTTTCGCTTACATCGCGATAAAATTTTAGTTCAGGATCATTTACAGGAAACAACTGCTCGATATCATAGGCATACTCTAACCGGCTGACAAAAAATAGTTGTACCGCTGTAATCAGAATGATTAACAGTAAAAACTGTACTTGGTAATTGAACAAGGTGTTAAGGTACCAAATAGGCCGTAATTTTCTTCGCAAAAACTGCATGAGCCAATTCATTAGGATGGTCATCATAAGGAGCATTCCGATATTGATCCAAAGCCAGATCAACCGAAACATCCAGTGTTTCAATGCCTAATTTGTTTAATTCTATTAGAAGCTTTTTTGTTTCATCAGAGGGTGTAAGACCAGTAACAATCAATCGAATTTCCTCTTGCTCACATAGGTCCTTCAGGGCAGAAAATAGAAAGAGAGTTCTGCTTTCTTTGTTGATGGAACGCAATTGACGATCGTCTGACCAATCTTGCAGAAAGTTCATTATGGCAAAGGTTTCTCTATATTTCCAATGGCGATAAAGATTTTCCCAAGAGCAATAATCAATCACATATTCACCTGAATTTTGAGTCAAATAAGGAATCTTTCCCTCCTGCATTAGTGTCCCAACAGTTTGATTTGATCGCTGATATCCCATATAAAGATCACGCCGATATCGGCTTGACAAGGCATTGCGGTCATCATGAAAATCTGCATAATTAATGATGGCAATATCAGGAATTTCTCCAGAATCAATAAGTCTTCTTAGTTGCAAAAGACTCTGTACTGTTCCATAACCAGGTACACCAAAGTTTTTGATATAACTCTTAGGCATTTCCTGGCCCACCAAAAATGGAAAAACCAAACTATCCGATAGCCCCATACCGTAGGTATAGGAACAACCAAAGAAGTAAATCGAATCCGGATTGGCTATGTTTAAACTACCTAAGTTTGTCTTTCTGAGGGAATCCCTGCCATGAGTAACCGAATAATGTAAACCTTTATTAATAATTACCTCGAACTTACCAGGCCTAAGAGCAAAACCTAATTTAGTATGAGCAATCAGGCAATTGGCTGGCGTAGATTCAATTTGATATTCAATTTGTTGAAATGGACGATAACCCATTATACGGAGAACAATTTCGGTACAAATCGGGAGGATTAAAACCAAATATAAAATATAAGCGACCTTGGATAAATTGCTCATGAAATTGGATTATAATCAGGGAAGTCTAAAAAAAGGCCTGGATTATCAATTATTATGATCAAGGAAAAAGGCTGTTTTAATCTAAAATACGCTCATGTACGCGCTTCGCTTTTTTTTTGCTCTCCTTACTTTTATAGCGTTGAAGTTCCATTAATTTGAATTCTCTATAAAAGGCATAATGAGCCGAAGCAATAGCAAGAAAGATACCATAAAAACCATCCAAAAACCCCAATTTGAAGAGGTAATCCCCCCAGAATCGGGCAAAAGGCTTATAAAAAAGTCTTAGATAGGAACCTTTCCTGCCTTTTTTATTTAGTGACCTTGCAGCCACTGAACTGAACTCATTGATTTTGTGAATGCGTTCAAAGATATTCTCTTGCATCAAATGAAGAAGATCGCCTTTCAAGAAACCAGAACTAGCGTTTTCAATAGGGATGATCTGATCATGTGGTTCAATACCCCCAAAGCTGACCTTTCGGCGATCAAAGCACCTCATTTTTCGATCCGGATACCAGGCACCATGACGGATCCAGCGGCGGCCAAAACGATTGAGTCGATTATTATAGTAGCAATCGTATTGCCAGTGTTTTTTAACTGTTTTAAGAGATTCGAGCAACTCAGGAGATACTACCTCATCTGCATCCAAAGCCAAAACGTGATCGTATTGTGCCTGCCGCACTGCAAAGGATCGTTGTTGAATGAATCCTTTAAATGGATTTTCTATAACTTTTGCACCGATGGATTCAGCAATCTCCACGGTATTATCAGTAGAAAAAGAGTCAATGACCAGGATTTCATCTGCAATAGAGACAATACTTTTTAGACATCGCTCAATATTGTCTTCTTCATTATAAGTAATGACAACTATTGATAATTTGATCATTGTGCTTGGTATTTTCATCAATTTCTACAGGTATGAAGTATTTATCTTCTAATTTCTCATTTCACTGAAAAGAGTTTGGCCTCTGAATGACCATTTAGAAAACGTTTTGAAGTTCATAAAATTCTGTTTTAGCAAATAAATAAGTTGTTCAGTGTTTTCTATTCATTCATCGGCTTTGGATAACTGTTCCTGCTTCCAGTTTCTGATTCCCAGAACTAAGAAAATAATATAAAATGCCGTTCCCAATTGTGTTTCAATTGTATGCTCCACCATAAAGGAAGAAAATATGATAAGGTGAAATGCTACAATCAGTCGATTGCGAAAAGCACTTTGAAAAATTAAAGGCCAGGTACTTGCCAAAACAAACCACAAAAGTCCAAATATTCCACAGGCTGCAAATACAAATAGGTATTGATTATGTGGCATTAGTTCCAAATCGACCAAGTCCGGATAATTTATTCTCAAATACTCGTTTGTATCATCTCGAATATCTCCAATCCCTACGCCTGTCCAAAGATGTGTTTTTCCCATTTCCAGTCCTCCTTTAATAGAAGCTAACCTTCGGGAATCAGACAACTCTCTTATATTATCGTTCCTTAAAAACAGATTTACGCTGTATAGGGTATAGTTAATTTTTGATTTTAATGTAGGAATGTATCTAAATGCTAGGAAACTCGACAGAACCAAACCCACAAAAATCAAGGCTCCCAGCTTATATTTTCGATTTTTAAGCAGATATCGAACAAAAAAATAAATTAACACCACATACAAAGCGAGTAGCCCACTTCGAACAGCCAAAAGATGTAAAAACAATACCATAAATAAGGTACATCCAATAAGCAATTTAGGCTCCCAGGTATATTTCAGATGAAATTTTTCCAAAAAAAGATGCCAGCCAATGGCTATACAATAGGCCACCATTAGACTAAATCGAATATGTTGTACAGGGGTAGGCATTATTCTACCAGCTTCATACTGCTTAGTGATTGTCTGGTAATCTCCAAGAAATTGAAATATAGAGATGAAGCACAAGATCAAAATCAAATAAAAAAAGCCATACAGAATGGGGAAATATGTTTTCTTGCCCAGCCTTGGTACCGCCATTATGGCAAAAGGCATTAATAACAAAGGAAGTTTCATCCGCAGCCGATCTATTAACCAAACTGTATTTTCTGAGAAAGGAGCGCTAAGCAGATAAATAAAGAAAATGCTGGATATTGCCACTAGCGCTTTATTATTCCAAAATTTCTGAAAATTCCTTACTATGTCATAATTTACTAAAGCATTAAGCAGTAATCCAATCATCCCGATACTCATCAAGGCTCTTGAGAATAAAAGCCCTGCCAGTAATAACACGATGGAAAGAATTCCTAAAAGCTGGTGATCTATTTTTTGAAGCAGCTTCATCAAAATGAATTAATTAGTTCCTAAGGTTACCAAATGCCAGAAAATAGGGATTTAATAAGCTTTCTTTATTATAGGTTAAAGCTTGTTGAGTTTCATTATTTAATACCTTCCCCCCTGCCTCCTCCAAAATGATCTGAGCAGCTCCGGTATCCCATTCCATGGTAGGCCCTAATCGAGGATAAGCATGAGCAAGTCCCTGGGCAAGGATCAGAAACTTTAAAGAACTGCCCTTAGGTACCAATTCAGGTTGATCCAACTGGTTAACAAAATTTTGAGTTTCTTCATTTAAGTGAGATCGAGAACAAACCACTTTTAATCCAGCATCTCCAAATTGAAATGCTGCAGCAGTAAGCTTTGTTTCCACTCCATTTTTTTCATTAAAAGCCCCCTGCCCTTTAACAGCCCAGAAAAGCTCATCCAGCACAGGTGCATAAACTACCCCTAAAATGGGGCGATTTTTTTCAACCAAGGCTATGTTTACCGTAAATTCACCATTTCGCTTGATAAATTCTTTGGTTCCATCCAAGGGATCAACCAGCCAAAATCGGTCAAAGTGCTTTCTTTCCTCAAAAGAAATACTTTTATTCTCTTCAGAAATAATTGGATAATTCAGAGGAAGCCCTTCTAATCGTCTACAAATAATTGAATTAGATTTTTTGTCGGCTATAGTTAAAGGGCTTTCATCCTGTTTATGCTCTACCAGAAATGATTCTGGACTATCGTAAACTTCTAAAATCTCTTTACCCGCTTCTAATGCTATGTCTTTCAATTCAGGGACTAGAGAAAAAATTCCCATATTATTTTTTTAAATATTTACAAACTTTGATTTACCTCTGTACTTTTTTAAATTGCCGTCCAAAGGTATAAAATATAGTAAGAGTTGATTTAAAATTGATAATTTTTTCATATTCATTTCATATATAAATAACCTAGGTAAAAAAGCGTGGAATTATGTCAAAAGTATTAGTAACAGGAGGATGTGGTTATATAGGGAGCCACACAATAGTAGATTTAATTGAAAATGGTTTTGAGGTTATTTCAATTGACAATCTAAGTAATTCTAGCGAAGATGCCCTTTTGGGTATTGAAAAAATCACAGGCAAGAAAATTCACAATTACAGGGTTGACCTAGCTGATAGAACTCGTACATTTGATATTTTTGAAGAGCACCAGGACATCAAGGGAATTATTCATTTTGCTGCCTTAAAAGCAGTGGGTGAATCAGTAGAACAACCTCTTCGTTATTTCCACAATAATTTGGCAGGAATGATCAATGTCTTGATGGCCATGAATACTTTTGAGGTTAACAACCTGATCTTTTCCTCCTCTTGTTCTGTATATGGCAATGCCGATCATCTTCCAGTAACCGAAGAAACTCCATTGAAGGAAGCCGAATCGCCATATGCAAGGACAAAACAGATGTGTGAACAAATAATTGAGGATACTTTGCATCGATATACCTCATTGAATGCTATTATGCTTCGTTATTTTAACCCTGCTGGCGCTCATGAAAGCGCCCTTATCGGCGAATCACCTATCAACATAGCGAATAACCTGGTGCCAGTTATTACCGAAACTGCTATTGGAAAAAGAGAAAGCATGACGGTTTTTGGAGATGACTACCCCACTCGCGATGGCAGTTGTATTCGTGACTATATTCACGTAATGGACCTGGCTAATGCCCATACCAAAGCCTTGACTTATTTATTAGAAGGGAATAATAAACTCAATACTGAAATATTTAATATTGGAATTGGAGAAGGAGTCAGTGTTTTAGAAGCTGTTCAAGCCTTTGAAAAAGTCACTGGCCAACCTCTGAATTATGAAATTGGTCCCAGGCGACCTGGCGATGTTATTGCCATATATGCTAATAAAAATAAGACGGAACAATCGTTGGGATGGACTCCCCAAAGGAATATTGAAGATATCATGCGTACAGCCTGGGAATGGGAACAAAAACGTACTGGAGCTACAATAGGATAATCCTCAACTCATTAAAATGTCCAAGAACAAAACCAAAGCCAAGAAATTAAAGTCTAAGCCTAAAAGCCCTCCTTCTTTTTGGCCTAACAATTGGCTGCCTGCTCTCATTCTTTTTGGTCTTTCCTTTTTTTTGTATTTCCAGACTTTTTCGTTTGACTATGTCTTAGACGACACCATTGTTATTACCGAAAATAATTATGTTCAACAAGGTTGGGATGGAATTGGAAAAATCTTTTCTACAGAAAGTTTTACCGGGTTTTTGGGAGAGCAAAAAAATCTTATTGCCGGCTCGCGGTATCGCCCGCTTTCGCTAGCCACCTTTGCCATTGAATATGCCTTGTATGAGTTTAAGCCCAGGAATAGTCATATTATTAATGTTCTTCTGTATGGATTAACAGCTCTGATTTTGTTTAGGTTATTGTCTGTCTTTTTTAAGCAAAAAAAATCTACAAAATGGTATTGGACGGTACCATTTTTAGCCAGTCTACTCTTTATCCTCCATCCCTTGCATACGGAGGTAGTTGCTAACATTAAGGGAAGAGATGAAATATTAGCCTTAATTTTTTCTTTAGGAACGCTGTTTTACAGTTTCCGATATATTCAAAAAAAACGATGGGTTTTCCTCATAATTTCCAGTCTTCTATTTTTCCTTGCCCTGCTGGCTAAAGAAAACAGCATAACTTTTTTAGCAGTTATACCTTTGAGTATTTATATTTTTTCTAAAAACCATTTAAGATCTACTGTTACTTCTATTCTTCCATTATTGGGTATAGCCTTCCTATACATTTGGATCAGAGCCAGTGCTACAGGTTCATTGTTCAGCAGTCCTGACAATTCGAATTTAATCATGAACAATCATTTTTTAGGAGTAGGTTTTTGGGATAAATATGCCACCATTATGTATTCCTTAGGCTTGTATGTTAAACTTCTATTTTTCCCTCATCCCCTTACTCATGATTATTATCCTTATCATATTCCCATTTTGGGATGGTTAGATTGGAGGGTTCAATTATCTACTTTAATAAATTTAGCGCTTCTTGTTTTTGCCATTTTGGGCTTAAAGAAAAAAAAGGTGATTTCCTGGGCCATTCTTTACTACTTCATCACCTTATCCATTGTTTCCAATCTTCTGTTTTTTGTGGGAGCGATCATGAATGAAAGATTTCTGTATATGCCCTCTGTTGGATTTTGCGTTTTGCTTGCCTATCTGTCAAGAGTAAAATTACCCCTAATCTTATCTCCAAAATTGAAATTGATCGGACCTTATATTTTGACCGGCTTAATCCTAATCGCCTTTGGCATAAAAACAATAAGTAGAATACCTGCCTGGGAAAATGAAATGACTTTAAACCGGGCAGCGGTTAAGGTATCCAAAAACAGCGCTCGTGCAAATCAATTTATGGGTTATGCCCTCTATCGACAAGGCTTGGAGGTCCAGGATGCTCAACAACAAAAAGCCCTTTTCGATGAATCTACAACTTATATTGATAAGGCATTATCCATCATTTCTTATTACCAGGATGCGATCACCACCAAAGCAGGGCTCCTTGCTGGTTATTATCAACAAAATGGAGACCTTAATACCCTCCTCCAAGGTTTTTATAATTTGTTACAATACAATCATGTCAGCTTCATAGATGAATACCTGGAATATCTTAACAGAAGATCTCCACAGCAAACAATGATTGAATTTTATCACAAAACAGGATTTGAATTATTTACAGAAAAACAAAAAAAATATCCCCTTGCCGAGAAATATCTAAACTATGGCTTACAGCTTGACCCCAATAACCTCACCCTCCTAGAAGACAAAATGATCCTGTACTACCAAATGGGTAATCTTCAAAATGCTCGTATCTTAGTTCAAACCATAGCAGGATTAAATCCAGATTCACCACGATTAAAGCAATATTTGCCTTTGATTCAGGGAGGAAATTAGAAGTTTTCTGCTATACCACTGTCTGAACCACTGATTTTTGCGGATTTGCAGATCTTCTCATTTACTAATCATAATATCATAGAATGGTAGCATCAAAACATCAACAATCTGCACATTTTCTCATCTACTCATCTGCAAATCTACTCATCTAACCTTCTTCCGCCCGAAAACTCACAACAAGCCTTTGAATTTTTGGATCATTCTCAGGGCTCATTGAAAAGAAGACCCGGATACGACCATTCTCAGTTTTTATGTTGAAACTTCCTCTTAATTGATTATAGGGATCCATAGAGCCAACATCAATAAAGGCACCAGCTTTATTTAATTGTTCTTTTATTTGAGTCATTCTATGATTTCTGGACCGATCCAAATAGAAATTATCAGCCAGAATAGCTGCCTCTAAATCGGGGTCCCAATTTTGGATTAAATCGACCACCTGCTTTTGTCTTTTTTCGAGGATATCTGAAACAGGCAATTCTCTAGGATCGAGTTCGAGGGTTTCAAAAAGTAAAGCCTCGATTGCAGCTCTGGGTAGCGGTCCGGTATAGGTAAGGTTTCCAAATGCCATCACTCCTACTCCATAATCAGGAAAAAAGACGTAGTTACTTCCATATCCCGGCAAGGCTCCTCCATGTGAAACTGCTTTTATCCCATTACAGTCTCTTACAATAGATAAGCCATAACCATATCCTCTAAGATTAGGGCATGGGTCGCCCTTGTAATCGGTTCCCCCTGCACGCAAATAGGGATAATTAGGAGTATGCATTTCCCTTAAGGTGCTTCTCCTTACGGGCCCAGTATCATCACCATTTCTGGGAGGCCATGCAGATAAATGAAAGTTCACATATTTACTGAAATCTTCAATAGTAGTGATTAATCCCCCCATAGCTCCAAAGGCTCCATCGTGAAGAATAGGTTCTGTTTTCCATTCTTCATCCTCCCATCGATAGCCTATGGCAAATTGATCTTTAGGAATTTCTTCAAACTCCCAATACGTATGGGTCATCCCTAAAGGTATCAGGATATTTTGCTGAATATATTCCTGGTAAGATGTCCCAGATACTTTTGAAACAATATTGCCAAGAATGGCATAGCCCAAATTGCTATATTCATAATAGAGTCCTGGCACCGAAGAAAAGGAAAGTCCATCCTGAATCAATTCTATCAATGCTTCATTTGGCACTTCCAATTGGCGGTCGCCCCAGGGATTATCCTCAGGAAAACCAGGTGTCATTGTCAATAAATTTTCAATATCAATGGGTGGAGAATCGTCAGTTAACATCTTTACATGGTCCATTTCGGGGATATACTTACGCACCGGGTCTTCAAGAGAAAGTTTCCCCTCATCCCTAAGCTTTAAGATGGCCATGGCTGTAAAACTTTTAGTCATGGATGCAATTCTAAAGGCAGAATTAACCGAAGAAGGGGTTTTATTCTCCAAATCGAGTACGCCACTAGCTCCTGAAACAACAAGATCTCCATCAACCACCACCCCATAGGCTATTCCTGGAATGTTCCGACTGCTTGCATTTTCAGTAAAAATCTTTTCAAATTCATCAGCCGCACCTCGGATTTTTTCCACTCTGTCATTATTGGAGAAAACAGGAACCTGGTAGTTCTCAACAACTGCAAGCTCCTCCATGGATCCCATTTCTGGGGTTGTAGAATTGGGTGCATTACATTGGGAAATTAATAGTAGGACTAATAATCCCATTAAGATGGTCAGGTGTTTCATTTTTATTTATATAAAATATTGATAAATCTTTTTTAGCCATTGTTTTATCGAAAAGAAACAATTTCACTTAATTAAAGTAAACTACTCTCTTATCTGGTTAAAAATCTTATTCAACATTTTTACCAGTTGATTAATTTCACTATCCTCTAAAGGGGCCCAAACATTCCGACGATACTCCCGTACCATGGGCATTAACCTTTTTATTAGGGTTTTGCCTTCTTTTGTGAGAGAAATTTTAAAACGCCTTCGGTCATCTGTATCCAGGAGCCTTTCCGTCAGATTTTTTTTGCATAATAAATCAATAATGCGAGTTATTGTGGGAGCGTCCTTAAAAGTCGCCTGGGCCAAATCGAGCTGACTCTGTCCATTTTTTTTATCCAATTCTTGTAGTATCACCCATTGATCTACTGTTATCCCTGCATTGTCAGCCTTAAGTTTTTGTGAAAAAGATTGCTTCATTCTTTTTGCTGTACGTTCCAAAATGAATCCAGGTATTTCTTCTGCTCTTTTATCTTCCATCTTATATAGTTGTTGTGCGAATAGTTCAATTAAACAACAATATACGAATTTGTTGATAGTTGATTGGTTATTGGTTATTGGTTATTGGTTATTGGTTATTGGTTATTAGGGAATAGTGAAACTTTGATTTGTAGGTGAGTGTTAGTTAATGTGTTCAAGTTTACAAGTTAGCAAGTGTTCAAGTTGGCAAGTCAAAAACGTGGACACTTGAACACTTGAAAACTTACCTTCTTGAGTTTATGAAAAAAGGAAAAAATCTTTATTTTCAAAAAATGTTTCTATTGATTCCCAACAACTAATTAGAATCAACTGATAACTGACAACAGATAACCAATAACTAATATGACCACTGAAGATTTTAAAAAGATCTCAGATACCTTACCAAAGCAGCCTGGCATATACAAGTTTAAAGATGAAGAAGGAGCGATTTTGTATGTAGGGAAGGCAAAGGATTTGAAAAAAAGGTTGAGTTCCTATTTTGGAAAAAGGAAGGACCGGGCTCATCGAACGCGTACTATGGTAAAGAATGCGGATCATATTACCTATACCATTGTAGAAACGGAAGCTGATGCCCTTTTGTTAGAAAATACCTTAATTAAAAAGTACCAGCCCCGATATAATGTGATGCTTAAGGATGGGAAGTCTTATTCCTATATATGTATTAAAAAAGAGCGTTTCCCCAGAGTTTTTATTACTCGCAATGTAATTAAAGACGGGTCTACTTATTTTGGGCCCTACACCTCAAAAAGTAGGCTTAAAATTATTTTAGATTTGATCAAATCCCTCTTTCCGCTGCGGACTTGTAATTTTAACCTTACAGAAGAAAACATCAAGGCCGGGAAATTTAAGGTATGCCTTGAGTATCATATCAAAAATTGCATTGGCCCTTGCGAAGGTTTGGAGGAAGAAGAAAGTTATAATGAGAAAATTCAGCAAATCAAAAATATACTTCGAGGGCATTTCAGTGCTGTGGTCAGTCACTTTAAAAATCAAATGAAGATCTATGCCGAAAACCTTGAATTTGAAAAAGCACAGCAGCTAAAAGACAAACTCACCTCATTTGAAGATTATCAAAGCAAATCAACTGTAGTAAGCACTACGATTCGGGATGTAGACGTTTTTTCCATTGCCTCAGATGAAAACGAAGCATATGTAAATTATCTCAAAGTAGTGAATGGAGCTATTATTCATACACACACCCAAGAAATGGTCATCAATCTGGATGATGATGAAAAAGATCTATTGAGTTATACCATCGATCACTTGCGAGAACGTTTTAATAGTATCTCCTCAGAGATCATTTTGCCTTATAAAATTCCCTTAACGGATAAAGATCTTCACATCACCGTTCCTAAAATTGGAGATAAGAAAAAATTATTGGAGCTGTCTGAAAAAAATGTCAAATACTATTTATTACAAAAGAAAAAGCAAGAAGCAACCAAGGAACGCAAACAAACGCCTACAGAGCGAATTTTACGCACAATGCAAAAGGACCTTCAAATGGAGGCCCTTCCTATACATATAGAGTGCTTTGATAATTCAAATATCCAGGGTTCTAACCCGGTTTCTTCCTGCGTTGTTTTCAAAAATGCAAAACCTTCTAAAAAAGATTATCGGCATTATAACATCAAAACGGTGGAAGGCCCCAATGATTTTGCCTCGATGGAGGAAGTCGTTTATCGTAGATATAAACGATTATTAAATGAAGATCAACCTTTACCGCAACTCATCATTATTGATGGAGGAAAAGGCCAGCTCAGTGCTTCGGTAAAAAGCCTGGACAAGCTGGGGATCAGAGATAAGGTTACCGTTATTGGAATCGCCAAACGCCTGGAAGAAATATTTTTCCCCAATGATCCTATTCCACTTTACATTGACAAAAAATCAGAATCTCTTAAAGTCATCCAACAGGCCCGAAATGAGGCCCACCGCTTTGCCATTAATTTCCATCGCGATCAAAGATCCCGAAATTTTTTAGGTACAGAACTTACCCAAATTCCAGGGATAGGAGATAAAACAGCTCAGAAATTATTATCTCATTTCGGTTCTGTAAAAAAGATAAAAGCAGCTACAGTTACAGAATTAGCGGAGGTTGTCAGTCTATCAGCTGCTAAAAAAGTTAAAGAATATCTCGATAAATAACTATGAAATTATCTGAAATTACGCAGCCCGAATCTGGTACCTCACCTGTCCCTATTATCATCAGTGTGCCTCATGCTGGCACAAAATTCCCATCAGAATTAAAAAAAGACTACAAAAAAAGAATGCGTAAACAACTGGATGATACCGACTGGTTTGTCCATTGGCTTTATGATTTTGCACCTTCAATGGGCATCACCCTAATTAAAGCCAATCTAAGCAGATGGGTTATTGACTTAAATCGTGATCCTGAAAGTATACCCTTATACGAGGATGGTCGCTTAATTACCTCTATTACTCCCTCTACTGATTTCTATGGCAACAAACTTTATAAGTCAGAATCCAGGGAACCTGATGAAAAGGAAATTAATAGAAGATTAAAAAAATATTATTGGCCCTATTATCAGCAATTAAGAGTTCTAATGGGAGAACGAAAACAACAATTCGGGAAAGTTTTATTATGGGATGCCCACTCCATTAGACATTTGGTAAGTACCATTCAAAAAGAACCTTTTCCCGATATGATTTTGGGAAATAATAATGAAAAAACTGCCCATCCAGCGCTTATCAAATCTGCTTTGCAAAGCCTATCTTCCGGAGACTTTGGAATCAGCCACAATACGCCTTTTAAAGGCGGACATATCACCCGTTATTTTGGTCAACCCGAAAATAATATCCATGCCCTGCAATTGGAGATGAACAAAATTCTCTATATGGATGACAACGAAATCACATATAATAAAGAGCGGGCAGAAAAAGTAAAAAAAGTATTAAAAAGAACGCTCAATAACCTAATTGAAACCATAAATTCTTTATGAAGACATATCATTTTAAAGGATTACTTCAAAATGACGGGTGGCTTGAAAATGTAGCTGTAAGGGTAGATGATGAAGGAAAAATTCTTTCTCTAAATCAGAAAAACAAATCGGATAACAATTCCGGAATTATTGAAGGGTTTGCCCTACCAGGATTTCAAAATGCTCATTCCCATGCTTTTCAATATGCTATGGCTGGTTTAGCAGAAAAGCATGAAGGGACTGCCAACTCTGATGATTTCTGGAGCTGGCGAGAGGCAATGTATCAACTGGCACTTAGCATGAATCCTGATCAAATGCAGGCTATAGCCACTATGTTGTATTCTGAAATGGCTCGACATGGCTATACCAATGTAGCAGAATTTCACTACGTCCATCATGATCAGCAAGGAAGACCTTACGCCAATTTAGCCGAAATGGGGAGTCGACTGGTAGCGGCAGCCAAAACAGCAGGTATTGGTATTACTCTAATCCCTATTTTTTATCAAAAGGGTGGTTTTGGGCAAAGCCCCAATGAAAGGCAAAGAAGGTTTATTTCACCCAATATTGACGAATATTTAAAATTACTGGAGGCCAGCAAAAATGCCTGTCAATTTTATGAGCATGCCAACTTAGGTATAGGCATTCATTCTATGAGAGGAGTAGAACCTGATGTCATTGCAAAAATCGCAGAGATCGGGCCACAAGATTTACCCTTCCATATTCATATTTCAGAGCAGCTTAAGGAAGTTGAAGATTCTATACAATATCTTGGTCGACGTCCAGTAGAATGGTTACTGGAAAATGTCCGTTTAAATGATCGATTTCACCTGGTTCATGCTACTCATTTGACGGATGAAGAATCAAGAGGTATTGCCAATAGTAAAGCTAATGTTGTTCTTTGTCCCAGTACTGAAGGAAATTTAGGAGATGGGCTTTTCCCTCTTAGAAAATATCAGAAAGAAGGTGGAAAGTGGAGCATTGGAACCGATAGCCATGTGGGCCTCAATCCATTGGAAGAATTACGGATTTTGGATTATGGTCAACGCCTCATTTCTCATAAAAGAAATAGTTTTTATTCAAGCCAACAAGGAGATGGAGGAATGTATGCTCTGGAAATGGCTACCATAACGGGCCGAAAAGCTATGGATAATTATACAAGTGACTTTTTTAAAATTGGCCAACCTCTTAATGCTTGTATTATTAATGCTTCAAGTCCTTTAATCGCCTCTTCTTCTTTGGAAAACCTAGCTTCCACTATTGTTTATGCAAGCGATTCCCATATGCAACTAGGTGTAATTTCACACGGAAAAAGGATTGAAAATAATCATCAGGAATCAGATTCTAAGATAAGAAGTGCCTTTTTGAATACGATAAAAGAGTTGAAGAATAGATAGAATTGTTTTTTGCTGCTGATATACTCTGACTTAGACTGATATGCACCGTTTTGTTGACTTTAAGCTGATTTTTTTTCATAAATGTTGAAAGAGAAAGCACAATTTTTTCAACCTTTATGGCATTATTTTCCCAAAAAATACTCGGCAACGTGCCTTGCTAAATTATCGATGAGAACAGTCCCCATTTCTGGAGTAGCCCCTCTGGCGTCTCCCAAAATTCCATTTGGAGCAAGCACATGGAGCCCTTCGCGAATAAGCTTCTCAAATACTTCTCCCTTAATTTCGTTAGCAAATCCTGGCTCTGCCAAATCCATTCGCACCAATTCTGGATGCATGTGCAGCATAATAGACGTTTCGGCTATGTCAGCATGCCCTCCTACCCTGCTACCCAGGCCTGAAAGGACTTCAATACCTTGCCGCCAGGTCTTGATGGTACCTTCTAAATCTGTAAAAGCTTTAACTTTTACTCCAGGCACCAATTGCTGAAGTGCAGGTAGCATTTCCTTTAAGGGGCCAAAATTCCCTCCGTGGGAAGGAATAATAAAAACTCTTTTAAATCCATGATGAGCAAGACTACTTACATAATCACTTACCATGGCTTCAAAAGTACTTTTCCTTAGAGTCAAAGAGCCTGCAAATGCCATATGGTGATTAGAACAACCTATTCGAATGGTAGGAGCGACCAAGGTTTTTCCAATTTTTTGAGCAACTGCCAATGCCAAAAATGTGCCGTGCTCTGCATCCATAAATAATGGTAGATGTGGACCATGCTGTTCTACAGCTCCACAGGCGAAAACAGCAGTGTTCCAACCTTGATTTAATAAGTCCTTAATGGCAGGTGAACGAAGGCGTTCTAATTGGATTTCTTGCTTTTCTATGTTTTTTTCTGACACGGATATTATTATTTTATTGTCCAATCAACACCTCCAATATCTGCTGTGCCGCTACAGCAATCTTTGTCCCAGGACCAAAAACACCTACAACTCCCTTGTCGTATAAATATTCATAATCCTGATGTGGGATTACGCCACCAACCACAACCATAATATCACCACGGCCAATATCTTCCAAAGCTTTGATGGTTTGAGGAACCAAGGTTTTATGACCCGCTGCAAGAGAAGATATTCCAAGGATATGAACATCATTTTCGGCCGCTTGCCGAGCAGCTTCAGAGGGCGTTTGGAATAAAGGTCCAATATCTACGTCAAACCCCAGGTCTGCAAAGCTGGTAGCGATTACTTTAGCTCCCCGATCATGGCCATCCTGACCCAATTTGGCTACCATGATGCGTGGTCTTCTACCCTCATGGGATTCAAACTTGTCAGCCATTTCCAGGGCCTTTTTAAATTCTACATCCCTACTGATTTCGTTAGAGTACACTCCTGAAACAGATTGAGTATTAGCTTTAAACCGGCCAAATGCTTTTTCCATAGCAGTAGAAATTTCTCCAAGAGTAGCCCTTTTTCGTGCAGCCTCTATGGCATAAGCCAACAAATTCCCATTACCAGAAGCAGCACATTCATACAATTTTTCCAGAGCCTGTTGGGTGGCTACCTCATCCCGGTCGGCCTTCAATTGATTTAGTCGAGTAATTTGAGATTCTTTTACTACTGTATTATCTACCTCCAGAATATCAATAGCTTCTTTTTCTTCTGGCACAAAAATATTTACCCCAATGATATGATCTTTTCCACTGTCAATACGAGCCTGTTTACGAGCGGCTGCCTCCTCGATTTTCAATTTAGGCAATCCATTTTCAATGGCTTTGGCCATGCCTCCTAATTCTTCCACTTCCTGGATAAGTGTCCAGGCTCTTTGTACCAGTTGATCGGTCAGGTATTCTATATAATGTGATCCGGCCCAGGGGTCAACGGCTTTTACAATGTCTGTTTCCTTTTGGAGATAGATCTGGGTATCCCTGGCTATTTTAGCTGAAAAATCCGTAGGAAGAGCAATAGCTTCATCCAAAGAATTGGTATGTAATGATTGTGTTCCGCCCATAACTGCCGCCAAAGCTTCAATAGCAGTTCTGGCAATATTATTAAACGGATCTTGTTCGGTAAGACTCCAGCCTGAAGTTTGGCAATGTGTCCTTAGCATCATGGATTTGGGATTCTGGGGATCAAATTGTTTGATCAGTTTGGCCCATAACATGCGCCCTGCCCGCATTTTAGCAATTTCCATAAAATGATTCATACCAATGCCCCAGAAAAAGGAAATACGAGGGGCAAAATCATCAATTTTCAAGCCTGCTTTAATACCTGCTCGAATGTATTCCAAGCCATCAGCTAGTGTGTAAGCCAATTCAATATCTGCCGGGGCACCCGCCTCATGCATATGATAACCACTAATACTAATGGAATTAAATCGAGGCATATTTTGAGCAGTATATTCAAAAATATCGGCAATGATTCTCATCGATGGCTGAGGAGGATAGATATAAGTATTTCGAACCATAAACTCCTTGAGAATATCATTCTGGATGGTACCACTAAGTTGAGCTTGTTGCACTCCTTGTTCTTCAGCAGCTACAATATAGAAGGCCATCACGGGGATAACCGCCCCGTTCATAGTCATGGACACTGACATTTTATCCAGAGGAATCTGATCAAACAAAGTTTTCATATCCTCTATACTATCGATGGCTACACCTGCTTTTCCAACATCCCCGGCCACTCGTTCGTGGTCAGAATCATAACCTCGGTGGGTAGCCAGGTCAAAGGCTACTGATAAACCCTTTTGTCCTTGTGCCAAATTGCGACGATAAAAGGCATTACTCTCTTCTGCCGTGGAAAAACCAGCATACTGGCGGATGGTCCAGGGTCTAACCGCATACATGGAACTATAAGGTCCTCGCAGGAATGGAGGCAGGCCAGCAACATAAGAAGGATGTGTCAAATCTTCTATATCTTTTTGCGAAAATTGAGCTTTAACCTTAATTTTTTCTGGTGTTTCCCATGATTGTTCTTCACCATTCTGGCTACTCAATATTTGCAAATCCAATTCTATCTTACTGAAATCCGGACGTCCCATAATTGAAAGTTTCTTTCTACATTCATAAAAAATACAATTCATCCCTAAAATCAAAATAATGATAATTCATTGGATTTTCAGGAAATTAAAAGAAGTAAAGTTACCACCTTCGTTCTTCAGGAAGCAATCCGCCTAAAGCGGAAGAAATAAATTGTAATCAAAAAAACAATCTACTTCTACTTTAATTCTATTACTTCCATCTACTTCCCTTTGTATCAGACATTTTAATCATTGAATTAAAAATTATGGGTGACTCATATTCTACCTAAAATATACTACTACACTAACATACTTGCTTTTTATGGTTTGGCAAAAAATGTAAGGCGAATTGTTTTTGGCAAAGAAAAAACATCCACCGAAAATACATATCATAGCATCTATTGACTAAAACACCCAGTGATGAAAAAGTTATTCACAAGATGTCCCTGTTTCTATTTTTTAGTAGTACTGGTTTCCTTTAATAATTGTACTAACAATAAGAAAGATTCTCCTTTGGAACCCCATAGAAATACTTTTGTTTACCAAGTATTTCACAAAAATGGTATCCTCGCTCGAAAATTTAATATGCTGCCCGACAGCACTTTGCATGGAGAAAGCCAATATTTTTATCCAGATGGCAGGCTTTTTAAAAGCGTTTACTTTCAGCATGGCATCCAAGAGGGCCCAACCAAAACTTATTTCCCAAATCAACAACTAGAATCCCTGGTCTATTATGAAGACGGATGGCCGCATGGACAAAGCTTTTGGTATAATAAAAGTGGACAACTCATTCGCGAGATCAAATATGTTGACGGAGACATTGATGGCTGGGTCAATGATTATTATCCTGAAGGAGAATTAAAATCCAAATATTTTTATAAGAGTGGTAAAAAGCATGGAGCTGGCTTTGATTATTATCCAAGTGGAAAGCTCAGGCGTTGGCTTCATTTTAACCTGATGGAACAAACTGGATTTACCCTTCTTTTTGATAAAAATGGAAAAGCTCAAAGAGCATTCGGAGATATATTAATTGACTTAGAGGTTGATAAGGATTTATTGTCCTGGAAAAATGAGTTGTCTATAGGTATTGCTGTGGCAGTTCCTCCTGGCTTTACTGGAGAGGTAGCAATGCGAAGGTATCAACATGGGCAAACCTTCATTCGCAGGGGATTGCTCAGCCCAGAGCATAACACCTGGCGGTATCGAACCTCAAAACTTAAAAAAAAGGAATACCGCTTCAGTGTTTCAGCAAAAATAGAAAGCCCGGATAGCTTTTTAGTAAATACTAAAACCCAGTATTTTAAAGTAGATCTAAGTGGAAAAACGCCACAAATTTATTATGAATAATTTTGTCTTATTAGATTGGGAACGCCTATTGAAATTACTCTTCAAAACCAGAACAGCTCCCCCTAGGTACATCAAATACTCTAAATTGATCCATCTTGTAATGATACTGACTCATTTCATTTTCAGCCTTCTTAAAAGCCCCATATTCAATATACCCGGTAAAAGGTTTTGAATAATAAAAACAATCCGTACCCAAAATCTTAAAACGAATCTTGGTTTTAAAACTACCTGTGAATGGCTTATAATGAAAAGGCAATGCCTCACCAGGATAAATCGAAAATTCTTTAAAATAATAGTCTTGAAATCCCAAAGTTAGATATTCAACGGGGCGCCATTTCCCATTCAGATCTTTGGCCTCTCTAATCATCAATGGAAAAAAACACCTCTGCAAAAATATTGGATCTTCACTATTGTTGATCATCCAGGAAATTCTCCCGGTAGTCTCAAATTTTTCTTTATAACGTTCAGCTTCCTGAGTATAAAGACTTGAAAGAAAAAAATCCTCATAGGTCTTTTTGACCCGTGCCTCTAACCTGGCATTCCACTCCTTTTCTGAAATAAATCCTTTGGTGTCATAATTCTTAAAAGATTGGATCACCAGTTTTTTAGGAAGGTCAGCTGCCGGATTGATAGCCACTTTTTTGCCAAATTCATACCAGGCAAGGGGCATACTGGGTACTGTTTTAGATTCTAATAGATTAATCTTATGTTGACGTCCAAGGCCCCAAATCAATAAACTGCAACAGGCTGCAACACCTAGCCATAAGTGAAGATTGTTTCTCATGTTTGTTGTTTTATAGTATGTTTTCAGAATGATCGTACAGTGGAATGTAACCAAGTGCATCAATATTTAGGGATTATTGAGTGTTCAATGTTCCACGTTCCATGATAATATTTAAGATCAGGGGCTCCAGGTGCTAAGAAAGAAATCAATGAAAATCTCGAAATGCTTTAAAAAATCACAGGATCAAACTACCAAAACATTGATGTCCTTCTACTTTCTACTTTATTCCTTTTACTAAAAATAAAGAAAAGGGGGCCACAAAAAGGGCACACCCTTTTCAGTGTCAAAAAACTACCAGTAGCTTTTTTAATTCGCTAATTTTTTATTTTCTAATAAGTATTCGAAAGGAGATTTAATTTGTATCCTATTTTTGTACAAGGATATTTAAGGGCCTTATAAGTGTAATGGTGAAAAAGTTCAATAGTAACACCTTCGGGAAATTTTAACATTAATACTAGAATTGTTTTTTCCTCATATTATAATAGATGAAAAAGCTTGGCATTTTGGTGTATTCCATTCTGTGTTGTCAGGCCTCTGTATTTTCCATAATCCTTATTATTTTTGCAGCAATCATTTTTTTAAAGATGACTATGCTAAAAAGTTATATTTTCATTTCACCACAAAACACTGTAGTTCGCAAAATTGTAGTATTTATTTGAGTTTTTGTGGTTTAAATTAATTTCTCAGGTTTAATTCTTTTTTAGCCTAACATCGGAAAACGTAAGAGTAGTGATAGAGTATTCCAGGTTTGAACTAGAAAATGGCCTCCGTTTAATCATCCACCAGGATGAAAGCACTCCAATGGCGGCGATCAATGTATTATACAATGTAGGTGCCAGGGATGAATCTCCGGATAAAACCGGATTGGCTCATTTATTTGAACATTTAATGTTTGGAGGCAGTGCCAATATCCCTGACTTTGATGATCCCATCCAGCGTGCGGGAGGAGAAAATAATGCCTTTACTAATAATGATATTACGAATTTTTACAATATTGTTCCGGCCCAAAACCTTGAAGTAGCCCTTTGGCTGGAATCGGATAGAATGCTAAGCTTAAATTTCGATGAGCAGATTTTGGAAGTCCAACGTAAGGTAGTCATCGAAGAATTTAAGGAAAGTTGCCTTAATCAACCTTATGGTGATGTTTGGCATCACATAGCAGATATGGCTTATACGGTACATCCTTATAAATGGCCAACCATAGGGAAGGTGCCCAAACATGTAGAAGACGCTACCATGGATGATGTAAAGGCTTTTTATCAAAAATTTTACAATCCTAATAATGCCATTCTCACTATTTCCGGGAAGGTAGATATTGAAAAAACCAGGGAGCTGGTTGAAAAATGGTTTGGGGATATTCCCGCAGGGGAGAACCCTAAAAGGGACTTACCTCAGGAACCTCCACAAAAAAAATTGCTGCAGCGAATCAACCAGGCAAAAGTCCCTGTAGATGCCCTTTATCTAGCCTTTCATTCGCCGGGGAGAAGTGAATTTGATTTTTATATTTCAGATATCCTGTCCGATATTCTTGGAAATGGAAGTTCTGCCCGTCTTTATCGTAAATTACTAAAAGAGCAGCAGGTGGTTACTCAGATTGATTGTTATGTAACCGGCTCACTTGATCCTGGCCTATTCATTATTGAAGCTCGTCCTGCTGAAGGTTATACCTTGGAAGATATAGAAAAGCTTATCTGGTCTGAACTTAAAAACCTAAAAGAAAACCTGGTAAGTGAGCGCGAACTACAAAAACTTAAGAATAAAATTGAAAGCACGCTTTTATTTTCAGAAATGAGCGTTTTGAATAAAGCCATGAATTTAGCCTTCTTTGAACTTTTAGGAGATGCGGGTATCATCAATGAAGAAGCTAATTTTTATCATCGGATCAGTACCGAAGAGGTCAGGGAGATGGCTCGGAAAATATTTACTCCCGAAAATTGTTGTGAACTGTATTATAAAGTTGAAGCCAAAGATACTGAAGCGGCAATTTGATTTTTTACTGTTTTTGAGTCAATAAAGGAAGTAAGCCCTTCGGGCGAAGTAAATCGCGCGGCTGCGCGATGAAGTAAAATAGAAGTATCTAGAATTAAATAGTCTACAAAATACTTCTATTTTATTTCAATTATACTTCGCCCGCCTGAGGCGGGCCTACTTCAATAATAACGAAAGCTATAATTTTGTCATTTCTACTTTTTTCTTTTGCCTACTCATATAAATTCCTGAAAGAATTAAGCCCATTCCTAAAAAATGATACAGGGTAATAAGCTCACCATCCAACACTCCCCATAATAAAGCAACTATTGGAATCAGGTAAGTCACCATGGAAGAAAATAAAGCACTGGTCCACTTCACTAGCATGAAAAAGAAAACAGAGGCTATTACAGTTCCAAAAACTGCCAGTAATACAATATACCATAATGCCAACCAAGCTCCTTCTTCATAACGAAGCTGGCCTATAAAATTAGTTCCAGCAAATAAATAAATTATGGCAGGAATTCCCACACTGGTAAAAGCCGCTGAACTAAGGGTAAGGGAATTCATATTTTTCAGATAAGTGGCCACCGTATTGCCACTCGTGCCATAACAAATGGTTGCAATTACGATCAATAAACCATACCAGATATTGCCCTCAATACCTGCTCCTTTGCCCATAAAAATTAAAATACCGGCACCAATGAGTCCTAAAAATACAGCCAGGTATTTCATCAGAGTCCCCTTATTCCCAAATATTAGAACACCAAGGATAAGGGTAAAAAGTGGGGTTAAGGAGTTCAAAATACCTGCTACAGAACTGCTTACTTCAGTTTGGGCTATGGAGAACATAAAGGCAGGGATTCCACTCCCACATAATCCTACTACTAATAAAGGCTTCCATTTTGTCCAATCTACTTTGGACCATCGCGAAATTAAAAAAGGAAGGAAGGTAAGAGCAGCAATAGATAAGCGCAAACAAGCTACCTGTTGAGGGTCATATACTACCAGGCCTTTTTTAATTAGAATGAAAGAGGATCCCCAAACAACTCCCAGGGAGATTAATATGATCCAGCTTTTTAATTGAACTGAGGATGGTTTATGTGAAGTATAGGTGTTCAAAATATCAGTTTTAAAATATTTACTTTCTTTGCAGAAAAATAAGAGAACAGTCTTTGTACCTTCAAAGTTTGATAGAGATATAAAAATATTGAAGTGGAAAAATCGGCAATAAACCTACAAATTTTAAAAGATCGGGCGCGGTCCGAAAAAAAGGCCACTAAAAAATACTTCAGCAAGCTGAGTCAGAAAAAGCCAAAAGCCCTTGATCATAAAGTGTCCGTCCTTCACCATGAGGTATTTGAGGAAATAGATTGCCTTCATTGTGCCAATTGCTGTAAAACTACCAGCCCTATCTTTAGAGATAAAGACATAGATCGTATTGCTCAACATTTAGGCATACGTCCCTCCCAATTGGTAGAAAAATATCTGCATCTCGACGAAGAAGGTGACTATGTGCTAAACGTCGCTCCCTGTCCTTTTTTAGATGATAAGAATTACTGTAATATTTATGAATATCGCCCTCGTGCCTGCCGAGAATATCCTCATACGGACCGGAAAAATTTTCACCAAATCCTGGACCTAACACTCAAAAACACCAGTATATGCCCTGCAGCTTTTGAGATCGTGCAAAGGTTAAAAAAACAGTTACCTGTTTAAGTAGAAGGTAAAAAGTAGAAGGTAGAAAGATAAAATCCTTTAAAGTCTTTCCATACTATTTACCAATGAAAGTCATTCTACTTTCTACCTTTTACATTTGACTATTAAAAGCTCCATTTAGTCCTGAGAAATAAAGCCTGCAATGGGCTGGTATATCCATCATTTTGGAAAAAAGAAAGCTGACCGGTCAAGTCAATATCCCAATTGGTTTTTAAGGAATAAGCTACTACAGGATTTAAGAATAAAGCATTAGATGGTCCGGGGCTGTAAATTGTGGTTAAACCAGCATTTAACAAAGGAGAAACAGGATAGGTTACTGCCATGAAGGCTGCATGACGATAGGGATAGAGGTTTCTGGCAGATAATTCAAAATTAAAGAGCTGCACAATATTTGCATCCGGTTGTCCCTGACTATTAAAGAGATACCCGGCATTTAAATATAAAGAGTTTTGGAATTGATAATCCAGGGCAAAAGTTAATGCAAAAGCATTATTGTTTTCTTCTTTTAGAGGCGCGAAGTAAGTGAATTCTCCTTTAAAGCCAGCATTACCAAGATTGCCTGCCCAACCAGCTCCCAGGGCGAGATCTTCTCGTACATAACCGGCGAGTATTTGATAATCATATTTTCCAGTGTTAAACTTCCACAAGCCTGCGATAACTGCTTCCTCAACACGATCAAAAGCTTTCACAGCTATCTCCAGGCTGGAAGCAAAACCAAAATATTTTCTTACCCTGAGGGCATCACTTCCGGGTCTTTCTTCATAATCGAAATCTGTAAATGCAAAGGCATTAAATACATCATTCGGATTCCAAACGGTATTAATTCCCCAGTTGATACGTTGTCGGCCCAATCGGATTTCCCATTCTCCGCTTACATATTCTACATATAATCTATCCAGCATGCTGTGTAAAACAGCGGAAGAGCCATCCAGTAAGACCAATGAAAGATCCAGATAATCATTATTAGCATTATCAATTTGAGCACCAAATCGAGGGGTTTGTCGAACCAGATCGCCATAAAAAAAGCGAGTTCGTATGTCAGCTTTAAAGGTAAGGTTCTCGCTGGCATAGTACTTTATGTTTACTCGATTGTGGATTAAATTGTCGAGTAAGAAGGTATCTACCAATTTAAATTGTTGTAAATCAAAATAGGAATTATTGAAAAACAGAAAAGTCTGCATTTGTTTCAGGTAGCCATTAATTTCCCATTTTGAAACCTCTTCCTGTGAAAATAGCAGCGGAGTATTTAAATAAACCAGGAAAAGTAAGATCCAACGTTTCATGGTTTTGGAGGTTTATGATTTGACTTGGTCAGAAGCAATTTTGCCATCTACCAGCGTAATTACTCTTCGTGCTCGATCAATAACTCTTTGATCATGAGTAGAAAAAATAAAGGTCATTTTTTCCTCCTCATTAAGGCGAGCCATTATATCCAATAAATTATTAGTTGACACAGAATCCAGGTTAGCAGTAGGTTCATCCGCCAGGATAAAAGCAGGTTTCGGTGCCAGGGCCCTAGCCACAGCAACTCTCTGCTGTTGGCCTCCGGAAAGTTCGGAAGGCCTTTTATTCACTTTGTCTTCTAAGCCAACAGACTGTAATAGTTCTAATACTCTTTGATCTCTTTCTTCCTTAGATCGATTCTGCAGGAGCATGACAAAACCTACATTTTCTTTAGCGGTCAAAACCGGAATCAAATTATAAGCTTGAAAAACAAAGCCAATATTATTTTTCCTGAAATCAATCAATTGGTTATCCGGCATCTTTGATATGTTTTCTCCTTTAATCAACACCTCCCCCTGGGTAGCCTGATCCAGGCCGCCAATAATATTTAAGAGTGTGGTTTTTCCTGAGCCAGAAGGGCCAACAATGGCTGTAAATTCTCCTTCTTCAATCTGAAGGTCCACCCCATTTAAGGCATTTACTGGAATTTTATTTGGATTATATATTTTGGTAATGCCCTTTGTTTGTATGATCATTTTAATTTTAAGTTTAAAAGTGTTCACGTGTTCAAGTATTCACGTTAAAATTTAATGTCCAATTGTTATTGCTATTGATATTGCCATTGCCATTGAACTTACAGCTTACGTATGGCCTCTACTGGCTTTAATCGTATGGCTTTGATTGCTGGGTAGATAGATGCCATTAAGGCGGTTATTCCTACCAATAATGGGACCTGCCAATAGGTGGCTGCTGGAAGGTCGAAGTAGACCATATCTGACATGCCATACATTTGCATACTTTCCGAAAAAGCCGACAGGTTAAGTCCCTTCTGACCAAAATAGCTGATCGTCAATGTTCCTAACAGCAGGCCAAGAGGTACCCCGACGAAACTAAGCATAAAGGTTTCCAGAACAATCATCAAAAACACACGTACTTTATTCATTCCGATAGCCATCAGCATGCCCAGTTCCCTCAGTCTTTCCAGGATGGTCATCAGCATGGTATTAATGATACCAAATATTAGAGCTAAAAGGATCACTACCAGATAAATCATGGTAATAGAACTCATTTGGGATTCATAGAGCTGCAAATCTGGTGATATGATATAGTAAGGCTCAACTTTAGTGGAAGGAAATTTAGAGGCCCATTGAGGAACGATATTTTTAATTTCCTCTTTTTCACTAAGCAAAATACCTACCTCATGAGCATCATTAGGATCTGCCCCTAGCAATCGATTCAGATCAGAACGTAAAACGAAGGCATGACCTTCATCAAACTGGTTATTTTTGGTGTCAAATATTCCATTCACTCTAAAGGCAGCAGAGATGATCTCTCCCTCCAGGTCTTGAAAGGTTAATACTACTCGCGAACGGATTTTCACATTTAATTTATCAGCAATACGCTGGCTTATTAAAATTGGGTTTCTTTTTTCGACATTCAGATAATCTCCATCAATAATTTTAGTATCTAACTGGCGAACGGTAGCTTCCGAATCAGGATCTACTCCTTGTATTTCAATACCTCTGGCGCCCTTACTGCTAGCAATCATTCCTGTGCCAATTGACCGGAGGCTCATTGCTTTCAGGTTATTGTAATTTTTTATTTCCTCAGTGAGGAGATCCAATTCTGAAATAATGTATTTTGTTTCTTTATCTTCCTGAAAACTGGGATGATGAATTTGAATATGCCCTACTATGTTTGAAATTGCTCCATCGACATAGCTATTCATCATCCCAGTAGCAAAGCCACTCATGAAGATCGCGGCCCATATACCTAAGGCAATTGCAGCAATAACCACCCAGGATCGAGTGGGATTTCGCCAGATATTTCGCCAGGCCATTATAAGGATCATATCAGTTTATTTAGTTATTGGTTAATGGTTATCTGTTATTTGTTACTCGTTCAGGGCGGTTTGCAACCGCCTAAGATCGCATCGCCTCCACTGGCTTTAACTTTCTGATCTTCCACCAGGGATATAGCCCTAGTAAGGAAGTCAAGACAAAAACGATGATAGCCTGTGCAACAAAGATTTTCACATCAAAGAGAGCAGGAAAGATGGGCTCAAAGCCGTATTTTTCCAGCATCCCTGCGTATTCTCCGGAGAATCTTATTGGATTATATTTAAAGTATGATACTACAGGAATACTGGCCAAGACACCTGCGATGGCACCAACTATACCCAGGAGCATGACCTCAATCCATATGGTGGCCATTAAGGATCTCCTTTTCATTCCTATGGCGGTCAGGACTCCAAATTCATATTCCCGTTCTTTGGTCATCATCAAAATGGTACCGAAAATACCGAAGCCAATAATCATGTACAGAATGAAATAAACGATGTAATTGCCTGCACTATCCAGAGCTTTAGCCTGCAAAAGATCTGGCATCAATTGTTGCCAGTCCATTATTTCGTAGGCCATAGTATCCAACTGAGACCTTAAACTTTCTGTAGCCGCTTCTACCCTATCCTTATCTTCAATTTGTAAAGATATGCTGGTGATTAAACCTTCTGCTCCGTAAAAGTTCTGCGCATTTTTTAATGGGAGGTATACTATTGACTTATTTAATTCAGGAGAGCCAAATTTTACAATTCCTTTTACAGGAAATAGATCAGCCGCATTCACACCTCTGTATCCTTGACTGATTAATACCAAAGTATCATTAATATTCAATTTTAGTCGTTCGGCCACACCAGCTCCAATAAGTGCTGCTTTTTCATCTTCCTGAAGGTAAGTCCCCTCTACTAGCCGGTCCTCCAGCTTAGTCATTTCGTTTTCTAATTTGGGGTCTATCCCCACTACTAAGGCTCCGGAGTTCAAGTCATCGGAAGCAGCCAAAGCAAAGGACTCCAGACGTGGAAGAGCTCTTATTACCTCCCGGGGGCTTTCTATTGTTTTCACCAGTTGTGGTTTCCACTCAAAAGCTTTATCAATGGATTGTTCTTCCCAGTATCCTTTCTGATGAATTTGTGCATAGCCCATATAAAAGCTAACCACATTATTAATCATATTATTCCATCCTCCTTTTTGTAAAGACTCCATCAAGGAGGCGAATAAAACTGCAAATAAAATGGATGCTGCTGTAATCAAGGTACGCCTTTTATTGCGCCAAATATTGCGCCAGGCCATTTTGAATATCATAGTTTTAGATTGTCATTTTTATAGAGTTTCCGATTTCCACCTTCCACCTTCCGACTTCCAATTTCCACCTTCAACTTTCTCTTACCTTACTCTTTTCATATTTTGAACTGAGAAAAAGGAATCTTTCATAGGTTTGTCAAATTGCAGTGATAAATATTCTATGATGGTTTTGTGGCCTTCTTCTTCAGCAGGGATGACTTCCAAAACCGAAGGCAGGGTTTTGCCGCCCAGGACCTTTACATTTTTTCCATACATGGTATTTACCAGATAATCATCTTCATCATAAAATTCGACCTTCATCTGCATATATTCTTCCGAGTCAATCCAGATTAGAATTTTTCCCCATACTACCGCAGCATCTTCATGTGGTATCATCTCTATTTTATAACAGGCTCGTCCTTCCACCTCTTCTTTGCCTAATAATTCGTGTGAATAATCATCGACCATAGACGACTGCTTCACCAAATCATCATTTGTAAAATCGGAGCCCATCCAGGATTGCATCATCATTGAAGGAGGTAGTTTAATGACTCGATCAATGCTCGGCTGCCAATTCCAGATTTCTTTTTCACGGCGCAAAAAGGCCGTTCCCTTGTCGCGTGCAGGCCCAGTAATCAGAATCAAACCTAGTTTATCCTCCACACCCCAGGTTTTTAACAGAACCTCTCTTTGCCAGGCTGGACGAACAATGGTCATTTTCATTTCGGCAATGCTGGTTTTGCCATTTAGTTTTTCATCTGACCTATTTACAATTGTCTTTGCATCAAGACTTTCCTGAGAAAATAAAAAGCCCGTTCCCAAAAAACAGGTTAGGGTAAGCAAGAAAATTTTTTTCACATTCATATTTATTTTCATTTAAGGCTGAGTGGGTATTTAATTTTTGTCTTTTTCACTTGGTTTAAGTTTCGAAGAAAGAATCAAAATCTTTTCCCATATTTATATTTCAATTCTTCAATAATGTGTTCTTCCATTTCCTCTAAAGGATAATCTTCTCCCAAATTCATATAATGGATCATCATGCCATCCAAAATAGCTCCAAAATAGAAAGCTTCAAGTTTAGGTTTAGCGGCTCCAAGTCGATCAAAAATGTCCAATATCTGATCAAGAACTAATTCTTGTTTTTTCTCCACTATATCTTTTATATCTTCCTTAATGTCTTCCTGTAATGCCAGGGCAGTCATTAATTTCCAATAGTGAAAATTATTTTTGACCATATTGATTGAGGCACTGGTAATGCCAATAAGTTCTTCTAGTGGCTCATGGTCATGTTTCAAAAACTCCTCCATAGCTCCAACTCCTTCATTCGCAGCCTCTAAAATTATCTTATGCAGCAACTGTTCTTTACTTTCAAAATAATTATACATCAGCCCTTTAGAGACATTGGCTGCTTTAGCAATCTGACTAATTGAGGTACTGGAATAGCCCTTAGAGGCAAATAACTCCAAGGCAACTTCCCTTATCCGAGCCTCACTTTTTTGTCTAATAGCTTCAAATTGTTCTTTTGATTTTGGAGACATATTTTTCTATTGACCAACCGTTTAGTCAAAAATAATCAAAATTTCAAAACAAGGCAATAACAAAAATCACCAAAAGGTGAATAGTCGATTAAGGGTCAAAATATTTAGACAAATGGAATAAAAATGAAAGCTCTTGGAATTTGATCATTTGAATCATTATTTTTGAAGCTTCATTAGGAATACAGGTTAATACCAGGGGGCGGCAGCCGCCTCCTGGTATTGACATAAATTTGTCCATCTACTTATTTAGAACAAATTGCATTTTAAATCGTAATTACACACGCACACAGAAAAAGAATACTAACATGAAAGTAACCTCCTATTTTGAAAAGGCTAAAGGCAGCACATTGATATCATTTGAAGTACTCCCCCCCTTAAAAGGTGGAAGTATGGAGGCTATTTTTAATACACTTGATCCATTAATGGAATTCAAACCCCCTTTTATTGATGTGACCTATCATAGAGAAGAATATATTTATGTAAAAAAACCTTCAGGATATTATGAAAAAACATCCATTCGGAAGCGCCCCGGCACGGTGGGTATATGTGCGGCGATCATGCATCGTTATGGAGTGGATGCTGTTCCTCATTTAATCTGTGGAGGCTTTACCAAGGAGGATACAGAAAATGCTTTGATTGACTTGAACTTTCTAAATATCAATAATGTATTGGCTCTTCGGGGAGATGCCCGCAAGTTTGAAGGAAAGTTTGTTCAAGAAGAAGATGGCCATGCCTATGCGCTTGACCTAGTGAAACAAATTGCAAGAATGAATGAAGGCGGCTACCTAGATCAAAACATAGAAAACGGTGAAAAAACTGATTTCTGTATAGGCATCGCGGGATACCCGGAAAAGCACTTTGAAGCACCAAATATGGAAAACGATCTAAAATGGACAAAGGCAAAGATAGATGCTGGTGCAGATTACATCGTTACTCAAATGTTTTTTAATAACCAGGCCTATTTTGACTATGTTAAAGCATGTAGAGAAGCTGGAATAAATGTACCTATTGTTCCAGGTTTAAAACCGCTGACAAAAAAATATCAATTGAATTCCATTCCAAGAATCTTCCATGTTGACCTGCCAGAAGATTTAGCTAGGGAGATGCTAAAGGCCAAAACACCAGATGCAAGAATCCAGGTTGGTATTGAGTGGTGTATCCAGCAATCTAAAGAGCTAAAAGCTGCCGGAGTACCATGTATGCACTACTATACTATGGGGGATTCCGAAACAATTCGTAAAATTGTGGAAGCTGTTTATTAAAAAACAATAATAATGATGAAAAAACTTCAACTAATCCTTGTATTTCTGTTTTCCATTTCTATTTCTTGTTTTTCTCAATTACAATCACCTGATGATTTCCTTCCTCATAAAATTGGTGAACAGTTTACCCCTCATTACATGTTGGTTGATTACATGCAGCATGTGGCTAGTAATAGCCCAAATGCCCAATTGGTACAATATGGAGAAACGAATGAAAAGAGGCCTTTGATTTTATTGTACATTTCTACACCAGAAAACCTTGCCCAACTAGATGCCATCCGGGAAAACAACCTTAAAAAAACCGGAATGATAGAAGGAGATTCTGATCCAGCTTTGGATAAGGCAATTGTTTGGATTAGCTGTACTGTACATGGAAATGAAGCGTCAGGAGCAGAAAGTTCAATGCCTACCGCCTATGCCCTCGCTGATCCCAATAATACCCAAACACAGGCCTGGCTTCAAAACACAATCGTCATTCTGGATCCGACTATTAATCCAGATGGCTACTCTAGATACACCCATTGGTACAGGAGATTCGCACACAACATTCCTAACCCCGACCCTCGATCCTCCGAACATAGTGAACCCTGGCCTGGCGGCAGAGTTAATCACTATTATTTTGACTTAAACAGAGATTGGGCCTGGCAAACACAGGTAGAATCACAACATCGCCTTAAAATATACCATCAATGGATGCCTCATATCCATGTAGACCTTCATGAACAAGGATATAATAGCCCCTATTATTTCGCTCCTGCGGCTCGCCCTTACCATCAATACATTACGGACTGGCAGGCTGATTTTCAAAAAGAAATTGGCCAAAATCATGCAAAATATTTCGATCAAAACGGATGGCTATATTTTACTCGTCAGGTATTTGATCTTTTATACCCTAGCTATGGAGATACTTATCCCATATTTAATGGTGCCATTGGCATGACCTACGAGCAGGCAGGTGGCGGTAGTGCTGGTAGAGCTATAAAGTTGGCTAATGGTGATACTCTCCGGCTAATCGACCGGATTAACCATCATCATACCACCTCTTTGTCAACCATTGAAATATCATCAATCAATTCGGGTAGGCTAATCCAAAATTTTGAAAAGTTCTATTCTGATAATATCAATAATCCACAAGGGGAATACAAAACATATATTATTAAGGGTAGTAACCCCACTCCAAAATTGAAAGCCTTTTGTGAATTAATGGATAAAAATCACATCCAATACGGCAAAGCCCAATCCAATTCGGCTGTGAATGTTTATGACTACCAAACTGGTGAAGAAAAGCGGATGAATATCGAAGCAAATGATTTGGTTATTAGTGCCTATCAGCCCAAAGCCGTTCTTGCCCAAACCTTGTTAGACCCCAATACTTTTGTAGAGGACTCTATGACCTATGACATCACCGCCTGGTCTTTACCATACGCTTATGGTTTAGAAGCCTATGCCAGCACTCAAAGAGTAAATGTCAATACAGGTTATGAATTCTCTAATTATTCTGGATTAAACACTGTTGACCCAAACACCTATGCTTATTTGGCTAAATGGGAAGCTATGAGTAATGCTAAATTCCTGGCAGGACTATTAAAAAATGGTGTTAGAGTTCGTTATGCCACTCAGAATTTTAAGCTTAACAATATTGACTACGCCCCTGGAACACTTGTCATTACCCGTGCTGATAACCGCAAAATGGGAGCCCGTTTCCACCAGATTATCAAACAAACAGCTGATCAATATGAACAAGAAATTGATGCAGTTCAATCTGGCTTAGTACAAGAAGGATGGGATTTCGGCTCCGGTACCATGAGGCTAATAGATCAACCTAATATTGCTGTATTAACCGGGACCGGGACCAGTTCTTATAGTTATGGACAAATTTGGTATTATTTTGAACAAGACATAGATTTTCCTTTTGATGCAATTCCAGCCGATGCCCTGGGTAGGACAGATCTTTCTCCTTACAATATATTAATTATGCCGGAAGGCTTTTATAGGGTTGGCAGTTCAGAAGCTTCAAAAATATCTTCCTGGGTATCTGGTGGAGGCCGTTTAATAGCTTTAGGCACCAGTGTTCGCAAATTACAGGATAAGGAAGGATTTTCTCTAAGCCGGTATGCTTCGGAATCCGCCAAAAATGAAGCTAAACGTAGAAGTGATCAAGAACAACTCGACAACAGATTTCACCCATTTGCTGGTTCACAGCGCCGATCTATTAGTAATTATAACCCTGGTTCAATAGTTCAATTGGACCTTGACGAAACCCACCCTTTGGCTTTTGGCTTGTATGAACCCTATTTCACTCTTAAAACCAATAGTCTAATCTATGAGCCCCTTAAAGGAGCATGGAATGTAGGTAGAACAGGGAAAGATCCAATAATAAAGGGCTTTATGGGATATAAGCTCAAACAAGAAGTAAAACAGTCTGTTACTTTTGCAGTGGAAAATAAAGGTGGTGGAGCAGTCATATATCTGATAGATAACCCGCTGTTTAGATCTTTTTGGGAAAATGGAAAAATGCTATTTAGTAATGCACTCTTTTTTGCAGGACAATAATATATTGCTTGAGGGCGTCTCATAACTTCTACCTGTCGGTAGACAGGCCTTCGTCGTTATTCGACGCCCAAGAATATTTTATTTAGGAGTAGTTTTCCAGGAAAAAACTTTGTTTTTTCCTGGAAAACTACTCCTAAAAGAATATAATTGGCTGGCGAAACCCGCAGGAAGGCCGAAGGTCTTTTGAGATAGCCTCAAGTCCATAAATCACTTTCTTTCCTTTCTATTTATTTGGCATTGGCTTGACAATTTATTATTTAAATTGCCAATATGAAATCTTTTAAAGTTTAGTTTTGTTAAAAATCACTAAATTGAATCTTTAGATAAAGCCTGCCAATCAACATGTTAAAAATTTACGTCTCATTCTTTATATTTTGTTTGGGGATTTTTTCCCTTCAAGCTCAGGTAAAGGAGTCACTAATAGCTCCTACTAAAGTTCCTCTTGAGCATCTCGAGAAACTGGTCATGCCTCAGGTGAATAATCAGGCTTTAATGGAAAAAGAAATTCTTCGAAGAGGCCCTGGAATATCTCCTCAATTTGCCAAAGCCTTTGAAGTAGATATCACTCCCAAAACTCATGGTCACTGGGAAACATTATCAAATGGCCTGGCGGTTTGGCGACTGCCGATACAGTCAAAAACGGCTTACTCTCTTAACCTGGGGTTTTCTTCTTATTATATGCCTAAGGGGGGTAAAATGATCTTATACTCACCTGATAAGCAAGAGATCATGGGGCCTTTCACCAAATCCGATAATGAAGACCATGCCCAATTATGGACTCCTATATTTAAAGGAGATGAATTGGTAATAGAAATTAGTTTGCCAGCAAGGCTTAAATCCTTTCTTGAAATCCAATTAATTTCTATCAATCACGATTTCCTGAATTTTTTAGAGATGGCTACCTCTGGCAGTTGTAACCTGGATGTGATTTGTGGCCAGGATGATGGATGGGGCTTCAACGATCAAAATAGAAATGCCATACAATCTGTAGGGATTTATGGGTTTGGAGGCACCAATTTTTGCACTGGGTTTTTAATCAATAATACCAAAAATGATTGCAGGCCATATTTCTTAACCGCCTTTCATTGTGGTGTTAACTCCAGCAATGCCCCTTCTGTAGTTGTTTACTGGAATTTTCAAAACAGAAGCTGCAGGCAGCCACGGTCCAGTGCTAGTGGAGGCCCAGGTAATGGTTTTTTAAATACTCGAAATATCGGTGCCAAATTGGTTTCTACCTACAGAAGATCGGATTTTACTTTATTGGAATTAGATGACGAGGTACCGGAGGCGGCTGATGCCTATTTTGCAGGTTGGAGTCGACAAGATACGGTCCCAACAGATACAGTATTATGTGTTCATCATCCCAATTCCAGTGAAAAAAGAATAAGCTATTCCTTTAGAGATACCTACCTTGGTGATTGGGAATCTGAGGACACGCCCGTTCCGGGAGGAGATCATATTGTAGTTCCACGCTGGGATATTGGCACTACTGAAGTTGGGTCTTCTGGTGGCCCTTTGTTTAATAAAGATGGTAAAGTGGTCGGTCAATTGCATGGTGGATTTGCAGACTGTAATAATTTTTTCTATGATTCTTTTGGTGCATTTGCCGTGTCCTGGACAGGTGGAAGATCAAGTTTTTCAAGCTTAGCACCGCATCTAGACCCAAAAGGTGCTAATCTTTTAAATCTGGAGGGAAGGTCACAGCGCGTTTGTTCCTTCAGTTTAAATCCGGAAGTTCTTGTTCAGGAGATATGCCTTCCGGATACAGCCAAATATCCCTTTAGGTTAAGCGACAACTTTACCCAGCCCGTTCAACTCAGCGTTCAGGGGCTATCAATGGGATTGCGCCCTGTTTTTAGTAAAAACCCTGTAGAAGCTGGAGAATCAGTAAGTTTAAGCATTACAGCAGATGATACTCTTTCAAGTGGCCTTTATACCTTCACTATTTTTGGACAAAGTGGTGAAGAAACGGTTGCTGCTGATTTTGATCTCATTGTTTCTAATGGTCCTCCCAATGAAAGCATTCTTAAATTCCCAGAAAATAAACTTGGGGATATACCTAATGTGGTCAATTTTGAATGGGAGTCACAGGGTTCTTTAGCCACTTTTCACCTTCAGGTTGGATTAGATAGCCTTTTCAATGAAATTGTTGGTGACTTTCCTTTTATTGACACTACTTTTTTCCAATTTGAAGTGGTACCTGAACAACAATATTTTTGGAGAGTCAGGGCTGAGAATACTTGCGGTAATGGGGAATGGTCTAAAGTAAGGACATTTCGAACGGCTGATGTAGCTTGCAATTTGAGAATAGCAGAAAATTTGCCCATTGTTATAAATGAAAATGAATCTTCCATAACCCAATCTATAATAAATTTTAGCAATCCGGGAAAAGTCATCAAAGTCAGTGTTATCGATCTTGATATCGAGCACACATTTGTTGGAGACATTAAAGCCAGTCTCACCTCTCCTTCTGGAAAAGTGTTAAGACTCTTTGATCGAATTGGATCACCTGATATTATCTTTGGCTGTGCGGGAGATAATATGAAGGTCTCTTTTTTTGATGATGCAAGCAGAACTGCAGGGCAATTAGAAAATACATGTGGCAGTAATCCGGCTGCAATAGGCAATTTTCAGCCAATTGATCCATTCTCTAATTTGGTTGGTGAACCTGCTGAAGGTGATTGGATACTTACCATTGAAGATTTCAGCAATCAGGATGGTGGTCAACTCAATGGTTGGAAGCTTGATATTTGTGCTACTCAATCCAAAGGTATTACCCTGACTCCTTCTACTCCTGAGTTGGAAGTATGTGTAAATCAGAAGGGAAGTTTTAACATGATTATTGGCCCGGGTTTTGATTCCGCAGGCACAATGCTTTCTTATAGAGGTTTGCCAGAAGAGGCATCAGTAGTATTTAGTGATAACCCCGCCCTTCCAGGATCTACCGTATCGGTTAGTATCGAAGGTCTAATCAATCCAGGAGAATATCCATTAGAAATTATGGCCATAGATTCAGTATTTAAATATTCCAGTCAAATTCTCATTAGCGTGGTCACCCATCCCAGTTTACCTTCTATCATTCAACCTGAGTATAATGCCCAATTAGTAAGCCCTACTCCTACCTTTTCCTGGGCAGAGTCGGAAGAAGCGTCCAGTTACAAATTAGAAATTTCCACGAATGAACAGTTTTCAGACACCATCCTTTTAGAGCATTTAGAAACCAATACTTATAGTCTTTCAATGCCTCTTAATCCAGGTTTATATTATTGGCGTGTAACTGCTTCAAATGCTTGTGGTGCAAGTACAACTGCAACTAGTATTTTTGATGTATCTACTACCAACATAGAAACCGTATCCTCCAGCTCACTAAAAATATATCCTAATCCTGCAAACAATCAGCTAACATTGGATTTTGGACAGTACCTTCCAGAGGGCTTCCAATGGCATATTCGCAGTCTGAATGGCCAGGTAATTGTAAAAGGAGAAGCCTCCTCCTCAAGTATTCATTCTATTAATGTTAGAGAGGTACCCAAAGGTCTTTATCTGTTGGAGGTTCGTAGTCCATCCTTCTCAATTGTAAAAAAAATTGTTAAAAATTAGGTTTGATCTGTAGTTTTATGGTGATTTTTTGGAACTAATTTTGGGAAATATGCACTAACAAGTAAGTGTTTGATACAAGAATTTACTGATTCCTGTTTATTATTTAGATACTTTGGAAAATAATTTAGGATAAGGAATTGTATTTGGTAAAAATCACCTATTTGTTCCGGCTCATTGAACCCCAATAAAATAGATTTGATCACCCTATGAAGTACACTTTACTATTCACTGCCCTTTTTTTATCTATTCAAGGGCTTCTGGCTCAGAATAATTTACAGCTGGCAATTAATCGTTTGGCATCAGATCCTGTATTGAAGCATGCCGGTTTTAGTGTATGCATTCTTAATTTAGAGAATGGACAAATGGTAGCTGGGCATGAGGTACAGCGTAGTTTAATCCCTGCCTCTTCTTTAAAATTGGTTACTGCCGCCACAGCATATGCTTTGTTAAGCTCCAATTTCAGATATACCACAGACTTACAAATACAAGGAAATATAGATCAGGAGGGAGTCCTACAGGGAAATGTGATCATTAAAGGCAGTGGTGATCCATCCCTGGGGTCTCCGGAATGGAATCAAGCTTTAGATTTAGAAGCACTGCTTGAAAAGTTCAAAACTGCTTTACAGCAAAACGGCATCCAAAAGGTCAACGGCTTTATTATCGGCGATGATTCTTATTTCTCTACCGCAGCAACCCCACGGACCTGGACCTATAATGATATGGGCAATTATTATGGCTCAGGAGTTTATGGCTTAAATTTACATGACAATTTATATTATCTACAATTTAAGCAAGTGGGTCAATTAGGGGCTCAACCTCCTATTTATGCTGTAAATCCTTCTATTCCAGACCTCCAATTGGTGAATGAACTTAGATCTGCTGGAAGAAACACAGGTGATAATGCCTACATTTTTGGAATGCCCTATACTTCGTTAAGATATATTAGAGGAAGCATCCCCATTGGTAGTCGTCTGTTTAAAATAAAAGGTTCTATCCCTGACCCTCCCCTATTTGCGGCCCAACAACTACAAACCGCTCTTAAAAAATCAGGAATTGAAGTAAGCAAGGGTGCCAACACCACTAGAATTATGAAGATCAGACAGCAGGAAGATAAGCGTCCTGTTCGAACATTGATTCGGCATCACTCTCCCAGTCTCAACAAACTTGTAGAAAGAACCCTATATCGGAGTGTTAATTTATATGCGGAGGCGCTGGTCCATAAATTAGGCAAGGTAAATAAGGACAAGGGAGACACTCAATCGGGTATTCAGGTAATCAACGAATACTGGAAGACTCAAAATGTCAATATGGGAGGCGCTTTTATTGTAGATGGCAGCGGACTATCTCCCAAAAATGCCATTAGTACACGGGCACTGGCAAGCATTTTACAGCGATTTTCAAAGCACCAAGATTTTGAAGAGTTTAAAGCTACCATTCCTCTTGCTGGAAAAACCGGAAACTTGTCCCGAAAATTTAAAGGAACACCAGCAGAAGGAAAAGTATGGGCAAAGAGTGGAACCCTATCCCGAGTAAGGGCCTATTCAGGATATGCCACTTCTACAAATGGGAAAAAATATAGTTTTGCAATAATAATTAATAATTATTCGGGGAGAGGAAGCTCAATTCGACAAAAGCTAGATCAATTTTTAATCGATTTATGTCGATAAACCGTTAATGAAGCAATATTATCAATATATATTTTATGATGTTTTCAGTTGTATATTTTAGCAGAAGAGAAGTTACTTACGATACATTTAAATTCATATTTAAAAACCTTTTCGTGCTTTTTGCTTCTGACAAAAATCAGTAGACAACTTCAGAAATAAACATCTGTTAGCAAAAACTTTACCTTTGCCAAAACTAAGAATGAAACATGAAAGCCTTTAACATTACTAAATTTGGAATCTTTATCCTTCTTATTAATCTAATGAGTTGCCAGGACGGTCAAAGTGTAGAAAGCCCTTTCGATAATTCGGAACGCCCTAATATTGAAGCCATTTCTAATACTGGGTCTTCCAATAATTCTTCTGATGGGATAAAGGAGGATTATATCAATACCAACAGGGTACTTTGGCAAAAACCTGAAATGATTATTCAGTTAATGGGTAACATTGGTGATAAGGTGATTGCAGATCTTGGTGCTGGTGGAAGAGGTTTTTTTTCCTTGAGGCTGGCTTCAAAAGCTCAAAAAGTGATTGCATTGGATACGGATGCAACAGCCATTAAAAGTCTGGACACCATCCGGCAATTGCAACTGCCAGAGGATGTTCAACCCAGATTAGAGGTTAGACTTACCCCTTCTGATTCACCCAATCTAAAAGAAAATGAGGTTGACATTGTTTTTATGTCCAATGTTTACATCTATTTATCCAACCGCATAGAATACATGCAAAAATTGAGGTCCCTTTTAAAGGAGGGTGGAAAAGTAATGATCGTTGATTTTAAAAAGAAAAGGACACCTATTGGACCTAATTCTACATTTCGGGTTCCTTTATATATCGTCGAAGAAGAGCTAGAAGAAGCCGGATTTAAAAACATCCAAAGTAATGATACAGCTCTGGACTATCAATATATTGTAATTGCCGAAATATAAGAATAAAGGGTTTATATCTATGAGCGGGCTAAAAGACCAAGGACCTTTCAGCCTGCCTATAGAATTCTTCTAAGACTGGAGGAAATCATCAAACTTCTGCACTAATATTTCTTAAAATCAACTCCTGGCGTCCTGGGCCAGTAGATACCATTGTTACTGGAACTTCCAAATACCTTTCGAGGGTTTCCAAAAAGGTTTTGGCCGGCCCGGGAAGATCACCATATTCTGTTATGTTTTCGAGAGAAGATTCCCAGCCATCAAATTTTTGTAGGATGGGTTGGATCTCTACATCACAAATATCATAGGGGAGATGACTGGTCTTTTCACCATCAATATTATAGTGTGTAGCCATCATAATTTCTGAAAAGATATTTAAAACATCAATTTTGGTAATAACCAACTGGGATACCCCATTTAGCATGATGGTATATTTCAATTGGGGAAGGTCTATCCATCCACAGCGGCGGGGGCGGCCAGTGGTTGCTCCAAATTCTGCTCCTTCTTTGCGGAGTAGTTCGCCCATATCATCATTGAGTTCAGTAGGGAAGGGTCCGGAACCCACACGAGTACAGTAGGCTTTACTAATCCCTATTACTTCTCCTATCTTACGGGTAGAAACGCCCAATCCAGTACATACTCCAGCAGTAATGGTATTAGAGGAAGTCACAAAAGGATAGGTACCATAATCAATATCAAGCATTGAACCTTGAGCACCCTCTGCCAAAATTTTCTTCCCCTCATCAATAGCTTGATTAATGAAATACTCTCCATTAACCTGAGGAAGTTTTCGAAATCGTTCGATACTTTCCATCCATTTATTCTCCTCAGCTTGCAAATCAAAGTCTATACTAGGGTATTGTTCCAGAAGCTTTAAATGTTTTTCTTTGAGAGCTTTATATTTTTTTTCAAAATTATGTGAAAGTACATCCCCTGCTCTAAGCCCATTACGGCCAGTTTTATCCATATAAGTAGGGCCAATGCCTTTTAGGGTAGAGCCAATTTTAGCTTTGCCTTTTGCATTTTCAGAAGCAGCATCTAAATATCGGTGAGTAGGAAGAATAAGATGTGCCTTATGAGCTACCAGTAGTCTGCCTTTATAATTAATGTCTGATTCATCCAGTTTGGAAATTTCCCGTTCAAGAGTAATGGGATCGATAACAACACCATTGCCTATAAGATTCAGGAGCTGATCTCGAAAAATACCTGATGGAATGGTATGCAGGACGTATTTTTTTCCATGAATTTTTAGGGTATGACCAGCATTAGGGCCTCCTTGAAATCTGGCAACAATATCGTAGTCCTTGGCTAAATGATCCACAATCTTTCCCTTTCCTTCATCTCCCCATTGAAGGCCCAAAATAACATCAACGTTCATTGTTTAGTGGTTATGGTTAATTAAAGGTCACAAACAGACAAAAGTAAAAAAGATTTTTCGGCTATGGGCTTGAAAATCTTTTTTAATTAAAATTTTGAAGGCCTTGCTCAACATTATCAGCAAAATTCAAGAGTGGAGTCAATTTAGTAATGGTTAATAGTTGAAGAACTTTAGTTGAAGCGCTCGCTACCACCATTTTGCCTCCGGCTTCCGAAGCAAGTTTTTTTAGTTGAATTAAAAAGTTAATGCCAACACTATTCATATATTGAATACAGTTAAGATCTACCAGGAAATTGGAATATCCTTGCGCTACTTTTTCTTTAGCAGCCTTTAATATCTCTTTATTGGCAAATTCATTTAAAAGGTCTTTTACCTGTAATACCTGAACGTCCTTATGTTTACTCATTTCATAAAATTCCCCCATGGGACTACTCATTTGTCATTTTTAGAAAATCTTAGATAGTTTTGGTCGTTTTTTCACAGGCCCCATCACATTGGCCGTATAGATTTAAAGAATGATGCGTAACTTTGAAATGAAGTAATTCACCCATCATGTTTTTAATTTGTTGTATCCTGGGATCACAAAACTCCAATACCTTACCACAATCGACACAAATTAAATGATCATGTTGCTTAAATCCATAAGATTTTTCGTATTGCGCAAGGTTTTTTCCAAATTGATGCTTTTTCACCAAATCACAAGTCACCAATAATTCCAAAGTGTTATAAACAGTAGCTCTACTAACTCTGTAATTTTGGTTCTTCATATGGATATATAGTGCTTCTGCATCAAAATGATCAGTTCGCCGATATATTTCCTCCAGGATGGCAAACCTTTCTGGTGTTTTTCGAAAGCTATTATTTTCAAGGTGAGAGGCAAAAATATTTTTTACTTCTTTGATAACATCTTCCATATTCCTGATCGCACTCATTTTTCAATCATTTTTACGCTCATTGACTACTTATAAAACTCAAAATTTTCTTCATTTTGAGTTAATTATCCATAAGCAATGGGAAACCAATTCAAAAATCCTTTTTGAATTTTTTAGAATAAATCTAATTTAAGTCTTTTATCAATAATTCAACAACTCATTCGCCGGAAAGTTATAAAAAGGATTAGAAACCTTTATCATTCTGGATGGTTCCTTGTTCTGTGTTAAATGTTCCATGTTCTGAGTTTAGGGATCATATTTTTGAGGTAGACTCTTTGTATGGGATTTTCTTCATGCAAGTGATGCCAATTTTACAGAAGCCTATTTGCAAAATTGGCGATATCAGCGTGAAAAATAAGTTTCAAATAACAAGAGCTACTCAAACCTTGCCTTTCTTAATATGGACCTTAAAACTCGGAACCAGATTTTATTCAATTCTACGAACGGTCGAGACATTTCGGAGGCCTTCCAGGCTTCGGATGGCGATTTTGAGTTGATCAGTATTCATAACCAGTATACTAATATTGGCTTCAAAATAACCCTCCTCTCCGGAAATGGATAAGGAACGGATATTAAACCCAAGTTGAGTCGAAATTTGATGGCTGAGTCGTTCAATTACGCCAGGTCCATCATCAATACCTGTGATGACAAGATCCGCAACGAAGGTCGCTTCAGTGGTTGCGCCCCATTCTGCTTTCATCACTCGATAACCATAATTGGCCATAATATTAGTGGCATTGGGGCAGCTTACTCTATGGATTTTAAGGCCAGCATTTGCTGTCAGGTAAGCAAAAACCTGATCCCCTTGAACAGGATTACAGCAGGTAGCCAAGTTATAATCATATTTATCAGCAGGCTCTCCGTTAATTAACAAACGAGGGTTGCCAATCACCTTCTTTGATCTGCTCCTTTTCTCAGGCTCTGGAGTTTCTTCTTTAACGGGCGTTTTAGGCTCTTCTTCTATTACGACCAGTTTGTTGTGTTCGACCTTGAAGTTTTTCATGATATCGATCACACTGAGCTTGCCAACGGCTATTTCGTAATACAGATCTACCCTTGAAGAGAAATCAAAGAATTTAACCAGGACATCAATATTGGTATCGAAGTCTATTTTTAGGTGAGAAAATTTTCGTTCCAAAGCTTCTTTTCCAAGTTCACCCTCCTTGCGCTTGCGTTCTTTCATTACCGAGCGAATCTTATTTTTTGCTTTTCCGGTAATGACCATATTCAACCAGTCTTCAGTAGGTTTTTGGTTTTTATTGGTGATAATGTGAATTTGGTCTCCATTTTTGAGTTTGTACCCCATGGGCACCAATTTTTTATTGACCTTGAGAGCGGTACAATGGTATCCCAAATCTGTATGGATACTGAAAGCAAAATCCAGGGCAGTAGCTCCTTTGGGTAATATTTTCATATCTCCCATCGGAGTGTAGACATATACTTCCTCACTAAATAGATTATCAGATTTAAAGTTGCCCAGAAATTCTACGGCATCGACATTCGGGTTTTCCAGGATTTCACGTACACTATCCAGCCATCTTTCATATACATCCTGCTGATCTGAAACTCCTTTATACTTCCAATGGGCTGCAAATCCGCGCTCCGCAATTTCATCCATGCGCATACTCCGAATTTGTACCTCCACAAATTTTCCTTCAGGTCCAACTACGGTGGTATGCAATGATTCATAACCGTTGGATTTAGGAATTGTTATCCAATCCTTAAGCCGTTCAGGAATTGGGCTGTGCACATCGGTTACGATAGAATAGGCCTGCCAGCACACCATCTTTTCTTTATTGGGCGGAACATCTACTATAATCCTTACAGCAAAGAGGTCATAAATCTCTTCGAAAGAAACTTTTTTGTTCTGAATTTTTTTAAAAATGGAATAGATGGATTTAGGGCGTCCAATTATTTCGCATGGAATATCAGCTTCATCTAATTTTTCGCGGAGGGGTGCAATAAATTCCTTAATGTAGGCTGTCCGCTCTCTGCGAGTCTCTTGTAATTTACGAGCGATACGATGGTAGTTCTCTGGATCTGTAATTTTCATACACAAATCCAAATACTCTGTTTTTAGGTTATACAATCCTAGGCGGTGAGCGAGTGGAGCGTATATAAAGTTTGTTTCAGCAGCTATTTTTAATTGCTTATGCCTGGGCATGGCACCCAATGTACGCATATTGTGCAAGCGGTCAGCCATTTTAATGAGTACCACCCTCACATCCTCTACAAGTGTACTGAGTACTTTTTTGAAATTTTCAGCCTGAGGGCTTCTTACATTATAGGCACTATCTAATTTAGTAAGACCATCGACAATTCGGGCAATTTTTTCTCCAAACTTTTCTTTTAGTTGTTCAAGAGTTACTTCAGTATCTTCAACTACATCATGTAATAAGGCACTTATGATGGCCGTTGCACCCAAGCCAATTTCCTCAGCACAGATTTTGGCAACGGCAATAGGATGCAGGATATAAGGTTCACCTGATTTTCGTCGCTGATAGCGATGAGCCCAGGTAGCTAATTCAAAGCTCTCCCTCATTACCTTACGGTCATTTTCATCTATTTCTGCCTTAATAGAAGCCACCATATCCTCATAAGCTTCAAGAATAAGGGCCTTTTCTTCCTTTTTTATTTCCAATACCTCGGCCATAATCAATCAATTTTAGTCCTGTTCATGAGTCTCTTTTAAACGCTGTATTTTTCTAAAACGCTGCATCTCAGAAAAGAAGTGAATATTTTCAAAGAAAAATCAGTTAAATGTATCTGGAAAAGCTAAGGCTTATTGAGAGGTACTAAATAAGCCTGATGGGGGGCTTGAATTCCTCAAAACAAGTTAATAGCGTGACCTATTACAAATCTAAAAAAAATATCCCTCACTCGACACCAATCTTTATCTCCTTTTTGATGAATCCTTTTTTCCTAAGAATTTGGACTTTTTAAAAAAAACAACCTATATTTGCATCGCTTTTCAAGAAGCCAAGGACAAAAGCGCATCAAGCGGTTAATAGTCAAATGCGGGTGTGGTGAAATTGGTAGACACGCTAGACTTAGGATCTAGTGCCGCGAGGCGTGGGGGTTCGAGTCCCTCCACCCGCACCATATACTAACCGAGAGCGATCTTTTTAGATCGCTTTTTTTATATTAAACGATTAACAAGTGGCTAAGGTTGCAGGATTTTTTTGACCTGTCACTAATAATTCTCTCCACTTTAAAATACAATAATCACTAACAGATATGCCAAAGGTTGTTAAAGAAGAAATCGATAAATTAAATGCCAAACTTCAAATAACACTTGAGAAGGCGGATTACGAAACATTATTTAATAAGGAGTTAGCTAAATATCGCAAGCAAGCCCATATGAAGGGATTTAGAAAGGGGAAAACTCCGATGAGTGTTGTTAAAAAAATGTATGGCAAAGCGGTGTTAGGAGATGTCATTAATCAAACCCTACAGCAAGAACTTATTAATTTTATAGATAGCGAAAAAAATCTCTTAGGCCATCCCATCAGTTCTAAAGATCAGGAGCTAATTGAATTTGACTGGAAAGAAATGGATGACTATTCTTTTCACTTTGATCTAGGTTTGGCACCTGAATTTGAGATTCAAGGCCTAGAGGATGATCATGTGTTTACCAATTATAAAGTTCAGGTTACAGAAGAGATGATAGATGAAGATCTTGCGAATGCCCGAAAAAGACTGGGCGAGCGTTTTGATGCAGAAGAAGATATTGAAGAAAATGACCTTATTACGCTTGAAATAAAAGAGCTCGATGGTAAAAAGAAGATCAAAGAAGAAGGCCTGACTAGTGAATTCAGTGTTTTGGTTAAAGATGTTGAAGATAAAAAGCTACAAAAAAAGATCCTTGGCAAGAAAAAAGGGGACGACCTGCCAATTCCATTAGTGGGTTTGGAAAAAAGTGCTGACGAAGATTTTGTCAAAAAGAATTATCTTCGTAACCCTGATCTAGAAGGAGCTATTCCTGCCCTTTTCCAGGCCACTATCCAAAATGTCAGTCGGGTCAAAGAAGCAGAAATGACGGAGGATTTCTTTAAACAGTTTTTTGGCAGTGAGGATATAAAAGATGAAGAAGGAGCCAGAGCAAAAATTAAAGAGGACACTGAAGCGTTTTTTAATAAGCAGTCAGAAGCACTGTTATTCAGAGAACTTCAAGACCATTTAATGGCCCAAAATAGTCTGGAACTGCCAGATGAATTTCTAAAAAGATGGTTGCTGGCTACCAATGAGAAATTGAATGAAAAAAGTCTAAGCAAAGAATATCCATTGTTTGCTGAAAACCTCAAATGGACCTTGATCAAGAATAAGTTGGCGAAAAACAAGGAAGTAACCATAGAAGAAGAAGACTTGCGAAATGCCTTTAGAGAAAGAATCAAAGGTTATTTTGCCTCCAGCCCATACGGCTCAGACCCAAGTATTGTGGAGAATATGGTAGATCGAATGATGCAGGATCAAAAACAGATAGAACAAATTCAGGAAGAAGTTCTTTCGGATAAACTTTTTGATTCCGTGGTACCCGATTTAACCAAAGAAGAAAAAGAAATCAGTTTAAAGGAGTTTGAGGAGATTGCTCAAAAAGCCAGAGCAGAGGCAATGGCCGCAAGTAGTGTAGAGGAAGAAGAATAAAATCCAGGGTGGACCTGTTTAATTAATCTGTCTATATTAAAAAAATTATTCAGCTCTTTCAACCTGCCTATAAACTATTTGTTGTTATCTATAATTTAGGGGATTGCAAGCTTTTTTTGATTATTTTCAATGTCCCTTCTTTATTTACTATGTAAAAAAACTGACAACATGTTTCCAAAAGATGAATTTAAAAAGTACGCTACCAAGCATCTAGGTATGAACAGTATGCACCTTGACAAATATGCCCAAGTGGCAGGAGGTGCTGCCTATCCAAATATTAAAGGCTTTACACCTAATGTGATTGAAGAGCGTCAAATGAATATAGTAGGCTTAGACGTTTTCTCTAGATTGATGATGGATCGTATCATTTTTATGGGAGTCCCGGTAAATGATTATGTTTCTAATGTAATCCAGGCACAATTATTATTTCTAGAATCTACTGACCCTAAAAGGGACATACAAATGTTTATCAATAGCCCCGGTGGTTCAGTAATTGATGGTCTGGGTATTTATGATACAATGCAATATGTTTCTCCTGATATAGGAACCATTTGTACAGGTATGGCGGCTTCTATGGGTGCGGTGCTTTTAAGTGCAGGAACAAAAGGAAAAAGAACTGGTCTTTATCACAGCAGAATCATGATTCATCAGCCTTTAGGAGGGATGCAAGGTCAGGTTACCGAAATGGAAATCTACTACAAGCTTATTAAAGAACAGCAAAAAGCCCTCTATGACATACTGGCTTATCATACCGGACAATCTTATGAGAAGATCGAAGAGGACTGTTTACGCGATAACTGGATGACCTCTGCAGAGGCCAAAGAGTACGGTTTGATTGATGAAGTATTAGCTAGAAATAATCCTAGAAAAGAAGATTAATCACTATAAAAGGCTTATCCTGGCCCATAGGCTGGATAAGTCTTCTTTTTTTATATTATCTTTATACCACCTTTGCTCATCTTATCTTTATAGTCAATCCTTAGTCAAGTTTCAACCAGACTAGGTTAAAAGTGTTTCCTAAAGTGAAAAAACTCAGATAAATTAAACATATGCGACGTAGTAAGCAAAGTTATCGATGCTCCTTTTGTGGAAAGGATAAATCAGAAGCCTTAATCCTGATTGCGGGTATTGATGGGCATATTTGTGAGGTTTGCGTAGAACAAGCAGGTGAAATTATTGAGGAGGAATTATATGGACGCAAAAAACGCGAAGAAGATCCTTCAAATATTGTTCTCCCTGATTCAATTACCCCGAAGGACATCAAGACCTATCTGGATGAATATGTAATCGGGCAGGACGAAGCCAAAAAGTACCTTTCGGTTGCTGTTTATAATCATTACAAACGTCTTAGACAGCAGAGGAAATCTGAAGTGGAGCTTGAAAAGTCAAATATTCTTTTCGTAGGACACACTGGAACAGGTAAAACGCTTTTGGCAAAAACCATTGCCAAGTTTTTAAATGTGCCATTTTCTATAGTTGATGCAACTGTCTTTACTGAAGCAGGTTACGTTGGAGAAGATGTAGAGAGTATTCTTAGTCGCCTATTACAAGTTTGTAATTATGATGTGGCTGCTGCTGAAAAAGGAATCGTATACATTGATGAAATAGATAAGATCGCTCGCAAAGGAGATAACCCTTCTATTACAAGAGATGTTTCTGGAGAAGGGGTTCAACAGGCCATGTTAAAAATGTTAGAAGGTACTGATGTAAATGTCCCTCCTCAGGGAGGCCGCAAGCACCCTGAACAAAAACTGGTCAAAATCAACACCGAAAATATCCTTTTTATCTGTGGAGGAGCATTTGATGGCATAGAAAAAAATATTGCCAGAAGAATAAACACTCAGGTTATTGGCTTTAAAAAGGATGATATGGAAATGATTGATAATGATAACATCCTTTCCTATATAAGCCATCAAGATTTAAAAAGCTATGGCCTTATTCCTGAATTAATTGGTCGCCTTCCGGTTCTGACCTACCTGGAACCGCTTGATCTGCAAGCCTTAAGAAGAATACTAGTAGAACCTAAAAATGCCCTGGTCCGGCAATATGAAAAGCTTTTTGACCTTGAAGGAATAAAGCTCTCCTTTTCCGAAGGAGCCATTGATTTTATCGCTGAAAAAGCTCTGGAATATAAATTAGGTGCTCGAGGACTGCGTTCCATCTGTGAAGCCATCATGACAGATGCCATGTTTGAGTTGCCTTCCCAAAAGGAGCAAGTTAAAGAATTTGAGATCGATAGGGATTATGCTGAGCAGAAGCTGAGTCGTTCTAAATTGGCTAAATTGAAGGCTGCTTAGTAAAGTATGAAATTCTTTGCTGAACTTTCTTATCTAGGTACCCAATATTGTGGTTGGCAAAAGCAGGCTAAAGAAGCGAGTGTTCAGGAAACACTAGAGGAAGGTTTTTCTACCATTCTCGGTACTACAATTGATATTATGGGTTGTGGCCGGACGGATACCGGAGTTCATGCGCGCCAGTATTTTATTCACTTCATTTTCAATGGTAATTTCCCCAATGGTTTCTTAAAACGTTTGAATAAATATTTACCTCCAGATATTAGTGTAAGCCGTATTTTCGAAGTAAGCCCCGATGCGCATGCTCGTTTTGATGCTTTCTATCGTGCATATGAATATCACGTGGAGTTACAAAAAAATCCATTTTCTCAAAAAACAGCTTTTTATTATTCCTACCCACAAGCTCTTGAACTGAATGTACTAAATACAGCTGCCTCCTTATTATTGGAATATGAAGAATTTTTCCCTTTCTGTAAAACCAATTCTGATGTAAAAACCATGCATTGCGAACTCAAAAGAGCAGAATGGGTAAAAGAGGGGAATAAACTTATTTTTCACATTGCCTCCAATCGTTTCTTAAGAGGAATGGTAAGATTGATCGTTGGGATGTGCTTAAATGTAGCATTGGGGAAAATTAGTCTTGAAGAGGTACGGGCCGCAATGGATAAGCAGGAAAGATTAAGTAAAAGCTATAGTGTTCCTCCCCAGGGTTTGTTTTTAACTGAAATAAGATATCCCTATTTGAATTAAAGTATTCCCCACTTTCTTCGGTCTTTCGATATTTGGAAATAGGAGTTGGAGCTTGCCCCAAAACTCTTAGCTAATTCATTTTCTACTTTTGTATTAAAATCAAAGACTAGGGGTTTTCCAGCATGAGATCTCAACAAAAGGTTAATCATAAAGGCCAGTGCCCCTTTTTCCGTCCCCTCTTTAGAAACGACAGGCATAAAACTTAAAATTTTATGATGACTATAGATTAGAAAATTTACTGCTATAAGCTCATCTTTTTTATTGGCTACTCCTGTTGCAAATCCCCAGCCACGATGTAATACATTATACATCACCCGCTGCATAGCATGAAACTTTCGCTCTTTTCCCCTCCCATCTTTGGTATGTTTTAGATAAAAATTGGCAATCTTTTCCGGCTTTAAATTAGAAACGGGCCGAAGGTCGAGATCTTGGGCTTTTTCTAAAGCTCGTAGCAAGGAGGAAGAAAAACCATTGGCTAGATCCTCATAAGGCTGGTTAATCAATAGTTGATGATTGGTCCATTCTTTTTTCTTAAAAGAACCATTTTCCGGAAGTGAATTCCTTTCATTCAATACCATATCTATTTTATAAAATTCATCAGGAATGGCCTCTAAAAATTTTCGAATCCGGGCTTTAGATAATACATTTACAGAATAGATGCCAAGCTCCCGCATCAAATGAGGTTGGTATAATTCTTTCTTACCCAAAATTCCGTTTCTCCAAACTAATGGACAAACACTTTCATAATCCCCTTCAACTAAGCCTGCCCAGTCCTTGCCTACAAAATCTAAATACCACATATAACCAAAAATATTACCATTGGTAGCATAATGGACACAGCTATTCCACTTGACTTTGTCAATTTCTTCTCTTTCCAGGTATTGGATTTTCATACCGTATCGTCTTTCTGTTATCTGATGATTTTTCTCATTGTCTTTAAGTAACTCTTATAGGTCTCTGAACTCAGTTCCCAATTTTAACTTAAAGGCAATAAAATTCCTTCTTTATTAATACAATTCAGCTTAATATTGTTGAAAATAAAAAACAAAAAATGGAAATAATACAATATAAAACCAACATTCATTGCAATAATTGTATCAGGGCGGTTAGCGGTTTCCTTAATGAGGTAGAAGGAATAGAAAGCTGGGAGGTGGATGTCGAGCATTCAGACAAAATATTAACAATCAAAGGCGAAAATATAAACCCTGAAGAAGTGCTTGAAGCCGTAGAAGATGCCGGATTTGATATAGAAATTTTTGTCAAATAAATAAATTCAATTACATTTGTCATAATATATATCGAATTGAAAAATAACGACTTATTTGTTAAAATTTTTACATATTTGAAAAAATATTTAGCAATTTTGACAAAACCCTAATCCCCCCTGGGTTTTTATAATCTTATTTTTCGACTACTCATTATCCCAAAACGATTAATTATGAACAAATTATGCCCAAGGCATCGGTTTGGCCGATGCTACCGTCTATCTTTATTCATCTTCTCTTTTTTCATTCTTTCACATTCTATAAATGGTCAAGATTTCATCCTTACTGGGGGTAATTGGAGTGTAGCCAGCAATTGGGCAGGAGGAGTGATCCCTCCTAATCCATTTAAAGTAAGTAGTATAACTATTGCAGGGAATGCTACGCTGGACATAAATAGCCTAACAATAGGAGTTGATGCTATTTTCACTATTAATTCAGGTGTAAGTTTAGATATTACCTCAGATGGATTCCCAATTACTTTTACAAATGATGGCACTATAGAAAATAATGGGATGTTAAATATTCTTGGAGACGAAAATTTTCTCAATAATGGAATTTTCAATAATAACGTTGGAGCAACCCTAAATAATCAAAGCAGCTTTGTTAATAGTACTACTGGAGTTCTTAATAATAATGGAGGTATTACCAGTGGAAATGATGATGAGGATGATTTTGGAAATAATGGCAGTATGGTGAATAATGGCAGTTTTTTCAGAGCAGATGGTACATTTACCCAGGGAGATAAAAGTTCTTCCCTCAGTGGAAGTGGAATTTTTGATATGAACGGATCAAGTCTGGACTTGCCTCGAGGAATTTTATCTCCTGGAAATTCTTTTGGGACAATGAGTATTACGGGAGATTTAATATTGGGCGCCGGAGTAAGCTTACAAATAGAAATTGGGGGAGATGGATCTAATGATCAAATAAGTATTAGTGGTGATGTATCTATTGCAGGCACACTCAATTTGATTTTTGGTTCTGGAGAATTTTCTTCGGGAGAAAACTGGACCATTTTGACTGCCGGCGGAACCTTATCTGGTACGTTCAACCCAGTGAATTTCACTGCTCCCTCTGGAGTTATGCCAGCTAATTTATCGGCTACCTATCCTGGTAGTACCACACTGATTACTTACACAGGAGCGACTTTTTTACCTGTTGAATTGTCTTCATTTACAGGAAAAGTAAATAATCAAACAATTTTGTTAGAGTGGCAGACAGCAAGTGAAATTAATAATGATTATATGGTTGTGGAACGGAGTGGTGAAGGTTGGCAGTTTAGTGAACTAGGCAGAGTAAAAGGTCAGGGGACAACCTTAGAGGATCAATTCTATGAATTTATTGATGAAGCACCATTGGAGGGGATTAATTATTACAGATTACGTCAGGTAGACTTTGATAGTACAGAAGAGTATTCCAATGTTATAACTGTAGATATGTTGAAAAATCAGGAAGGATTAAATATTCAGGTTTTTCCAAATCCCAGTCAGGAATTCATCCAAATTGAGTGGAATAGCTCCTTCATTTCTCAAAATAATAGCTTGCATCTGATTAAAGCCTCTACAGGTCAAGTTATTCAGCAAATTGATATTCCCAGGGCTAATAATCAACTTGTGCTTTCATTAGATCATCTTCCTGCTGGCTTATATATTATACAAATGGTTCAGGCTAATTTTCGCAACTCAGTTCCCTTTATGAAAAATTAAGTCATGAACAAATACAGATTAATAGTAACCCTGTTTTCATCAAAGCATAAACATACTTTGTTAAGGCTTTGCAAAGCGAATACTTTTTACTTACATTTATGTTCGAATAGGTGAATTTAGTATATAACTAAAAATAATTCTAACTCATTTAGTAGTCCACAAAAACTATATCTAATCAACATTCAAATGATTAGATAAGACTTCTATTGTTTGACCCAAAAACGTCGATTATGAAATTTATTGACCCGAAATCCGATTCATTACTATTATTTAAATCTTTCCTGTTCCTTATTTCACTAATTTGTTTTTCTTCCGGACTTTATGCACAAGATTTTATCCTGGGGGGTGGAGACTGGAGCACTCCAACCAATTGGAAAGGTGGAATTGTTCCCCCTAATCCTTTTACAGGAAACTCTATAACGGTTGCTGATGATGCAACCGTAAGTGTAGTAAATCTAACTATTGGTAATGGTGCCACCTTAATTATCAATAAAGATGTTGACCTAACTTATGATGCAGGGTTTTCTACATTTACCAATAATGGAACCATTCAAAATGATGGAACACTCAATATTGCGGATAACAATAACTTCTCCAATAATGGAGAAATAAATAATGATGGAGCCTGCACTATTAATTCGAATGGCAATTTCACCAATGGTTCATCAGGTGTTTTGAACAATAATGGCACCTTTAATCAAGGGAATGACGGCTTTGATTCATTTATGAATTTTGGATGCGTGGTGAATAATGGAATCTTTACAAGACTAGTTGGTTTCATTTCTCAGGAAGGTAGTAATGCCATGTGGAAAGGTGAAGGAAGGGTGGATTTAAGAGATGGTAGTAGGATGACAATCAATGGAGGAACCCTTTCTCCAGGTAATTCTTTTGGTACTATGGCCATACTAGGAGATATGGCACTGGCAGCGGGTGTTTCCTTGTTTATGGAAATTGTAGGTGGAGGCTCTCCTGGAAATGATTTAATTAGTGTTAGTGGAACGCTTGATTTAGGAGGCAGCTCTCTAACAGTGGTCAGAACAAGTGGTTCTTTTGGGGCTTCAGAATCCTGGGATATTATTACGGCAGGCACTTTATCTGGCTCTTTTGGGGCAGGAATGGTCACACTTCCATCTCCTCCAATGGGTATAACGGGTACCTTTGCTTCTAGTGCTGTAGTGAATGACTATAGGGTCACTTATTCTGGTACAGCTTTTCTTCCAGTGGAACTCAGTTCATTTACAGGTAAAGCTTTGGATAATATCATTCACCTCGACTGGACTACCGCATCAGAAACCAATAACGACTATATGATGATTGAAAGAAGTGGTGATGGCCTACAGTTTCAGGAAATAGGCCGGGTCAAAGGTTATGGAACAACTGTAGAAACTCAGACCTATCAATTTATAGATGAAAACCCTCTAAATGGCCTAAACTACTATCGTTTGCGTCAAGTGGATTTTGATGGAACTGAAGAATATTCCAATGTAATTGCAGTGGATATTGATATGATCATTAATGGAATAAAATTAAAT
>JANQPA010000037.1 GCA_028285545.1 Saprospiraceae bacterium
GGAATGTCCCTGTAGAGTCACTAGGCATTGACCGGATTGAGCATCCCAGATTTTAGCGGTTTTGTCGTCGGAAGCGGTGACAATGCGGTTGCCATTAGAGCTAAAAGCGCAACTCCTGACCCAGTCTGAATGACCCTTTAGAGTCACTAGGCATTGACCGGATTGAGCATCCCAGATTTTAGCGGTGTTGTCGTAGGAAGTGGTGACAATGCGGTTGCCATTAGAGCTAAAAGCGCAACTCATGACCCAGGAGGAATGACCCTTTAGAGTCACTAGGCATTGACCGGATTGAGCATCCCAGATTTTAGCGGTGTTGTCGTCGGAAGCGGTGACAATGCGGTTGCCATTAGAGCTAAAAGCGCAACTCCTGACCCAGTCTGAATGTCCCTGAAAGAAAAAGTTATTTTCCCTAAGTACTCCATTTGATACATTTGCTGCTATCCTGGGCTGAGAAAGCTTACAATTATTAAAAGAAAAATTTTTGAAGACAAGTTGTTCTAGGTTTGCAGCACTTAATTCCCCACGTTGTTCTTTCCAGATGGTCAAAATATTCCAGGGAATATATTCGATTTGTTCAGTATCAAAGATACCTTTGCATTGTTCCAGAAGTTTAGATAGATTATTGTCCAAATGAAAACCTTCTTTACTCCACTGCCACCTTTTTAACTCCTCATCCCATTCCATTTGATTAGTATGCTCTTCTTCAATTTCACCTAGGATTTGACGAACATAGAAATCTAGAGGGGCTTTTTTGAGAACTTGGGGAAATGTTTTGTTGTTAAGACAAATCTGGATTTGGTTTTGTACGTGTCTTGCTGCGAAATAATCACGAAAATTTTGATGTAGAAAACGAAAGTTTTCTCCATCATCGGCCAAAATAGCTAATTCTTTTACTACTATATCTTTGATGATTAAGTTAAATAACTGCCGATGACTACCCTGAAATTCTTCCTCATTTAAGTTTGTATCGAAGAATTCAAAAGCATCAAAGAAATCATCATTTATTAAGTTCTTTACTCCCCAAACCATCAACTCCTTCAATCCCGGTTCATCTATATTTGGACTGGTTTTTTGAATAAAGAATATTCCACTTTGTTGCATCTCCCAGCCAATAAAGGGTAACAAATGTTCTAAAATGAATCTATGAAAGGCTTGCTTAGATGGATCAGTTGAATACTGCTCCTCTATTTTGATCCGCTGAATAGCTTCCACATTATAGAGCATTTCACCGGTACTGCTTACTTCTTCTTTAAGTATATTTTTATCTAGATAACGCTGTGGTAATTCACTTTGAGCACCGTAAATACTGAGCATCATGGGATTGCCCAGTAGTTCTTTAAGTCTGAGGTCATTGGGTGCTTCTTTTTGTAAGTATTTACTGATTTGCTGATCCTTAAGAGCTTGTAATTCTAGTAATTGGAAGGTATGCCACTGATGAGCCTCCCTCATATCTACTCTGGAGGTTAAAAGAATCTGGACTCCGGGAAATTTATCCTGAAGCCTCATTCTATTAATTTCTAATAGTAGGGGATTACTGGAGGCGGTTACTTCATTTAGGCCATCTAATAGTAAAATGATATGAGGAGCTTTTTCCCCTTGCGCATCAATATTGGAAGATTTCAATAATTCTTCAATATTTAGATTCACATAATACTCCCGGATATAATTTTCAATAAACCCCTCTTTTTGCCAGCTATTAAACTCATTGAGTTGAACGAAAATAGGCACAGGAGTCATTGGATCGTCTTTTTTTACCCATCTTTCCCACAATCTTAAAAGAGTAACTGTTTTGCCCATACCTCCAGGACCAACAATCATGGCATGATGACAGGCTTCTTTCCATAACAGAGGCAGACTATTATGAAGAGATTGCTGCTGATCATTCAATTTGATGTTATCATCAATTAGTTTTTTCTCTTCATTTTTGATGTCCTTTATTCCTGCCAGCATGGAATCTTTAATATTTAGATGCCGGAATCGCCCTTCCTTAGTATCTGTAAATGCTGAATGTCTCTCCTTTGAAGCTATTCGTAATTTTTGCATCAATTCCAATCTACTTTCTTGTTCAACGGATTGAATTGACCAATCTAAAACAGTTTCATCCTGAACATATAATGCCCAGGGAAATTGATTTTCTTGTGCCCCTCTAAGACTGAGACATCGAAGGGAAATATCAAGATTTTCATTCTTATCTTTTACCAGGGATGAGGCCTTCTCATAAGATTCCCTAATAGTATACCCACCGGCAATGGCTTGATAAAATTGCCGGGCTAAAACTACCGCTCTTTTATCCTCAATATTGGCATTGGTTGCAATGACTGCAGGTATTCCTTTTTGAAAGAGGTCATCCACCTGAGCCTGGTTATTGCAGCCGTTTAGAAAGACTAATTTCAAGTTTTTCTGAAGTCCCAGAGGAGTGCTGAAATATTGAGATCTTCCTTTAGCGCCATATAATTCCAATGATTTACTTTCAGAATGACCTCCATAGTGTAGTATATAAATTTGATCTCTAAAGGTGTTTAGGTAACTACTAATCTGTTCTAAGGTAGGATGTCCAATATTTTGAAACTCTATTTTTTCTTCTTTATGGATATTTTTGAGCTCATCAAAACAAGCTTTATGTTCTTCACCGAGTCTAAGAGAAGACTGGGCATCATTTGCAAAAGCAAACATGAATATGGGGCGTTTCTTTGACATGTATTACTCGTATAATGTTTTGGGGAATCTATTTTTTTCATCCTACTCAAGCTAAATTTAATGATTTTTTGCATTTTATTTTATCCTGATTTCTAGGGAGCTGAAGCCTTGGAAAACACTAAAACTATTCTTGACTACTTCATCTTTCATTCCTTGCAGGTGAGTTGGTATCAAGGGTGACTTGACTTTGGCTAGGTGAACTTGATGCTATTATCCCAAGTTGTCGAGTAGTATTAGAGAAGATTTTTTTGTAAATTAGATTGCATAAAAACTAAATATCAGTTAAACCATTTAAACCCAGGTTATAAAAATCATGACAAGACTCAGTTATCCATTATCCTGCCTTTTAATGTCTGGATACCAAATATTTGAGCTTCTTAATCCAGAAATAATCAATGAATTTATTGTTATACATCGGTCATTAACTTATGAATAAATAGTCCTTACAGGTAAAATAGATTTAGTATTTGTATTGATTTCCTTATGGTATATTAGAAATATAAAATCAATGAACTCTTTTTTGGAATCACGATATTTAAAGCTTTCAACTTTCTTCTTATTAGGGTCATTTGCGGCTTTTCTTTTGGCTACTAACACCTTGTTTTCTCAGTCCATAACGAACGAATCCTTTGACCAATGGCGGAAAAATGATCCAACTATAATTTCAAAATTATTAAATGAGATGCCAAAAGGCGGTGAGCTTCACTCTCATCTTTCAGGCGCAATACATTTTGATGATTTATATAAAATCGCATTAAAATACGACTATCAGGTTTATATTGATAAAGATACCATTGGATTTGTTTTACCACTTGATCGAAGCATCAAAGAAGAAAGACGCACAAAATTTCAACAAAGATGTAAGGAAAACGCGGAAAATTGTTTTGAAGCTAAAAATCTAAATGATGAACAAAGGGATAAACTAAAATCAGCTTTAATTATTGATAAAAATGATTTGCAATCCACAGAACGCCACTCCTATAAATCCTTTAACACAGTCTTTGATGCATTAGATGATTTAACGGATAATGCCGATTTAATTCCTGAGCTTATCCAATTGGCTATGATTGACGCTTCAACGCATAATTTATCCTACATAGAATTAAAAATGTCACCATATGGCAGGTCAAACTTTAAAAGAGAAAATGTCAAAATAGAAACGCTTCTTGAAAATATTTCTTCAGCAATTGAGGAACAAAACAAGGCATTTGAACAATCAAATCGGAAAAAAGTTATTACTAAAATTATTGCACAAATTAATAGGACTGATCCACTAAGACCAGGAGGTGCCACAGATTTTGAACCAATAAAATGTACTCAGGATTGTTATTTGAAAAAAAATAAAAACTATCTACATTCAAGATTAAGGCAAGCCTATTATCTCGCAAGCCTTTCACCTTACAATGATCTGCTAGTAGGCATTGATTTTGTTGGTCTACCTGAAAATGAAATATCAACGAAACCTAATCTGAATTATTTATTGGGAAGCCTTAGAGCAGAATTTGGGAATGTTAATATAACTATGCATGCAGGTGAAAGCAATAGGCCTGGTTGGTACGACCATGTTGCAGAGGCCGTTAATATGGGAGCACTACGAATTGGTCATGGTGTAAACCTGGTTCAAGATATGGAAACGTGGGATTTAATTTGTCGACGAGGCACACCAATTGAAATCAATCTTACAAGCAATGTTTTACTTGGGGTTGTAAATAAATTGGAAAATCACCCTTTCCCATTGCTTTTTAATAAAAGTAGTTGTGCTATATCTAAAACTGAAAAAGGAAAACCTACAAATGATCCTGTCACCTTAAATACTGACAATGCGGGAATTTTTCAAACTAATATGAGCAATGAGTTTTGTCTTGCAGCATTATATTTTGACCTTTCTTGGGAAGATATTAAGCAACTTGCACGCAATAGTTTAAAATATAGTTTTGCCACCCCCACAACACGAAGAAATTTGGTCGAAAACTGGGATAAAGAAATATCAATTTTCGAACAGACTTGGCAACCTATGACTGACAATACAAACTGTAAGTATCCGTCATTAAACTGATAGAAAACTTTAACTAAACATTTTGGCACTAAATGAAAAAAAGATGATTAATGAAAGGAACTACATAAATATAGACCAAGATAGGGATCTAGATACTCCTATTTATCGCGTATACAATAGCAATTGGTTATTATCAATGTTTACTAAAAATGAAAATGTTTTAGTTAAACCTTCACTTTGGGATGACCCATTTGAAAATTTTATTTTGAATACAGCTGCAATAAAATTAAAAAATCAAGCTAGGTTTGATTTAGAAGCAAGAAATCAATATTACGGTCAGTGTTGGTCATTAATTGAAGAATCAGATGCAATGTGGCGAATTTATTCTCACGATAAGAATGGAATAAAAGTTAAAACTACAATAAGAAAATTATTTTCCTCTTTGAAGCAATCTGCGAATGACCTTATAGGTAATCCATTCATAGGTAAAGTGAAATACCTACATATAAATTTATTAAAACAAAGAATTATGGACGAAAGTTGGCTTGAACTAGAAAGTTTTTCATATGAAAGTCAAGCAACATCTCTTATGTTTAAAAGATTAGAATTTGAACATGAAAAGGAAGTAAGGTTACTGTTTCGTAATAGTTTTGATAAAAATTCCAATTCAGATCTATATCATTATAAGATTGATCCTCATGATTTATTTGAGGAAATAGTCTTTGACCCAAGAATTTCATATGAAATATTTGAAGTGTATAAATCCTTTCTTAAGGAAAAAATAGGGTACAAACAGCCAATAAAACAATCTGAGTTATATAAAATTCCAGATCTCTTAGACCTATAATGGGGTACTGCTTACAAAACTAAAAGGTAGACTTAATACCAATCCCTAAAGATTATTCAAGGAAAAATGAAAATTTGTATTTCTAACTCCAGGTTATTCAGAAATCTATAGTCAGGTAATAACAATGGCACTTAGTTCCCAAAAGCACCTTTGTTTTCATTATTAATTACCTCAAAAATTATGCTGAAGACTTACATGATGCCTTACCTCAGGTAAATATTTTAAGATCAAATATAGGAGCGGTTCAGTCATTAGCTAAAAATGGTACTGCTCATCCAACCAGTCAATGTGGCATCTTGGTGGAATGCTATTAAAATGGCAGATACTTTATGGATAAAGCTCTGGCTTTTACTGAAGATAAAATTGAGGAAGGGGAAAGCTTTTTTGATGTCTTTAAAATATCTGAGGCTTATCTAAATCAAGGATCTAATTTCTTTCGATATACATCTGAACTCAATGAATGCCTCAACATTCATAATAGCCGAAGAACATTTCTGGCCATCTCCAAATATTTAAGAGCAGTTGAAAATCGGACAGTAAAACCTATTCTTTGTGATACTACCTTCAATAACCTGGTTACTGGTATAGATGAAAATAATCTAACTGAAGTTAATGAAGCCCTTCTTGAAAAGGTAAAACCAGTAGTTACTAATTATGGAAGTGTGGAAGCAATCCCACATTTAGCTCTTTTACTAGAAGCTGATGGAATTAAATTCCTGAGTCAGTCAGATATGCTTAATGATAAGCGAAACACCACCAATGCTCAGCATTTTAAAATGATTGAAAAGCTTGGCTAGAAAGCAGAAGAGGATGCCAAGACTGCCAGAGCTGATTTAATTGATTTTTTATATCAGAAAACTGATCTTTATCTAGATTGGAAAGCTAGTCCATGTTATGTAGATTTTGATGAAGAAATAGAAAGGGCTTATTCAAATGGCCATGTAGGAGGAATTTTGTTATAAATTCTCATTGAATTTTTCTGAATACATTCTTAATCTCAACAGTTGAATAATTACAAATGATTAAAAGGCAAAATATCTTATTAGATATAGAAATTAAACGCAATTGTTTAACTACTAGTTGGCAGCAACAAAAAATGGAAAATGGATTTAATTATAGATAAGAAACTTTTGGAAAGAACTAATAGAGATATATCTAATGAAGAATTACTTTTTTCAATGTTACTATATGATACTTTATGGGTGTCATCTGAGTTTGAATTTGATAAATCTATTTTAGGAAAAACTCTTCAAAAAGAAGGTGTAATTAAAGTAATTCCCAAAAAATACCATGAGAATTCCACATCAAGTATATCAAGCCTAATTAATAAAGGAACAAAATCAAGCAACTTAATTATTGGTTATGAGGACATGACTCTACAGCAATATATCTCCCTCTTTGAGGGTGTTTTTGATGACAAAGAGAAATTATATAATAGCTGGTTAGAAATCGAAGAAGCAAAAGGAGAAAAACAATTTTACGAAGATTATATTTCTACTTTATTGGGATTATTTAGAGAAATAATTTGGGAAGGATATTCTGTTTTGCAAACTCCAAACAAAATCAAGAACCCTGAATTCTTTAATGATACTCAAATTAACTTTCCCTTTTTTTTATACCATGAAAAATTTAACTCTGTAAAGGATATTCTATCATATCTACATGAATCTAAAAATCTGAGAGAACTACATCAATTAGGAATGGAAGGTATTGAAGAAGACATTGAGAAACTGTATTACATCAATGAATTCGTATACTTAAAAGAACTTCTTGAATACTCACTTGATAATTCCTTGCCAATAAAACTAAATCTACCAACAGTAAAGGGGAATTTAAATGAAAGCCCAATATGGGATGACAATACATATAGAATTTATAAAATCATCATTGAAGAAATAAATTTTTTACCTAAACTTAGATCAATAGAAGATGTTTTTAGGCTAAGAGAAAAAAGTGAAATAATTCGATTTCGAGAATTACTTCACCATTATAATCATCTACTTTATTCTGGTGATTTTAGTTTAGAAGACAAATTTCGGAAAGATTTAAAAAAAGCGAATAGAGAGATTAAACGATTGCCCAACGTTCAAAAAATTGGAGGTTGGATAACATATGTTTCTTTGCCATTTATTGCTATTGATATAGCATTAGGACTTCCGATTGGTTCTTTAATAACAGCCGTTGGAGGGGCATATCAAATAAAAGCTGATTCAATCAAAAGGAAATATTCTTGGCTATTGTTTGGAAATAGTGTATGAAATTTAAAAGCTACTGCCAACTCTGCTTCAGCGGCCATGCCCAGCAAAATCTGAGCACGTCACTGGCGCTAACCGTTCCACTAACAATATTTAACCATCCAAACTCCCCCATTGCCACTCCCCACCAATATGCCAATTTTTTAGGTGCTCAATAAAAAGGAAAAAAAGACTTACATCCAAAACAATTACTGTCAACCAAGAACACATCGCCTGCCTGGGCCAGGCCATCACCTATTACATGTGTCCGATTGTTTACAACCAAGGCCCTATCCTGGCTAAATTATTTGATGAGGTAGCCTTTTTTGTCCGGTTTGTGAATAGGTAGCACAGAAGGCCTTTGAAAAAGGAAACTGACAGGCTTTGGCCTCCTCAGTTTTTTTTATCTTTCTGGAAAAACCCTTGGTATGAATAGAAAGCATTTGGCTATACTTAAAAAAGGAGTAGAGAAGTGGAATAAATGGAGAAAGCAAAATCCTGTAATAAAACCGGACCTTCGCGACGCTTACCTTTACGACGCCGACCTTCGAAACGCCAACCTTCGAAACACCGACCTTCGCACTGCCAACCTTTTCTGCGCCGACCTCAGCGCCGCCGACCTCAGCGCCGCCAACCTTCGCACCGCCTATCTTCACTCTGCCAGCCTTCACTCCGCCAATCTTAGGGGCGCCGACCTTCGCTCTGCTAACCTTTGCTCTGCCAACCTTCGCGCTGCCGACCTTCGAAAGGCCGATCTTAACCGAGCTGATCTTAGCGAAGCTGATCTTAACCGAGCTGATCTTAGCGATGCCAAGCTTAGCTTCGCCATCTTTATAGGATCTAATTTTAAGAATGTAAGGCTAACAAATTGTGTAATAAATCAAACAATTTTTTGCTTAACAGATTTAAGTACTTGTAAAGGTATTGATACCATAAGAGTATCTGGAGAATGCAGTATTGATTTCCAAACCTTAAGAGCTTCAAAAAATATTTCAAAAAATTTTCTTTTTAGAATTGGATTGCCTCAGAATTATATTGATTATCTACCATCCTTTTTCATCCAAAACCCAATCCAATTATCCTATTCTGTTTTCCTTTCCCACTCGTCAGAGAATCGTGAATTTGCTGACATGCTGTATAAATACCTAACTTCTAATGGAGTTCATGTCTGGTATGATGAAAGAGAAATCAGACCTGGAGATAAAAAAATGGAGAAGGTGGAAAAAGGAATAGAATTATATGATAAGTTGATCTTAGTTTGTTCAGAAGACTTCCTTAGTCATAATTTAATGATAAATAAAATCCTCCTTCGAGCTGCTGAAAAAGAAAAAACACTTAAGGAAATGTATAGCAAGAAAATAAATGCCATTATTCCAATAAAAATAGATGACTATATAGAAGAAGGGGTCGGTGAAAATTTTAATAAGTTGAGAGAATATGAGATAGGAGATTTTACTAATTGGCAAGATGAAGAAAGCTTTAAAGTCAATACTTTTCTATTGAAGGAAGCCATAAACGCCAATCGACAGACATTTATACCTCCTTCGCTTTATGATACTTAAGATAAGGATATCTCGATCCACCGCCCTCACCTTATAATTCACCTCATCAGGCTGATAGTAAATGAGAGTAGTCTCTGTCTTAGAGTGCCCAACCTGGCGCTGCACATACCCCAAGGCCATTCTTCAAAAGCAATAATCATAGGGTCAAGTTCATTAAAGATACTAAACACCTGAATTTATCCCTTGCAGATCTAACAAATAACCCAATAACGAATAACCTAATAACGATTAACTCAATAACCAATAACAAAAAAAGCCAATTAATCATATATCAAAATGATCAATTAGCTAATTGTTGTGTGGGTTATACTGGATTCGAACCAGTGACCTCAGCCCTGTCAAGGCTGCGCTCTAAACCAACTGAGCTAATAACCCTTTATTCACTTGAACTTAGATACAGGTGCAAATTTAAAATAAATTTGCCAAGCTCCAAATCTTAATAGCAGCTACTCGTTGTTGGTCGTATTCTCATCTTAAAGTTTCCGCATGCCTATGAATCAAGTCATGCATCTTTCCACCTGGCCAAAGCAAATTGGATTCCCGAATCAGCCACTGCGATTTATTACTGACCAAAAATACCCCCAAACCCTTTCCCCGGTGGATATCCATAAAGGAAGTCGCTCCGTAATAAGCTCCTGCATGTCCATTCCATCCCTGAGCATAAGACCACCAAAGATAACCCAAACTCGACCCTGCATTTTTGATTTTCAACATATCTGTAACGGTTTCGGGCTTTAATATCTCGATTCCTTTATAGCTTCCTTCATTTAAATACATGGACATAAATTTAGAAAAGTCAACCAGAGAAGTCTTCAAACTGGTAGCCGGATAATAGGGTACACTATATTGAAAATGCCGGGCACCATGATAAATAACAGCAAGCTTGGAAGAATCTAAATCATTTAAATCGAAACTGGTGTTTTCCATTTCCAAAGGAAGAAAAATATGTTCCCGACAATATCTTCGAAAATCGATTCCATTTATTCTTTCTACAATATAACCTAATAGCGCAACTCCGTGATTGGAATATTGCTCTTCAGAGCCAGGAGCATGTGACATCCAGGCCACGGATCGTGATAAATAACTCTTTAACCAGGTTCCTAGTTCCGGAGCAGACTCTTCTTCAAAAGGAATAAAAAAGTTGGGATCATCCATGTCATATGGAGAAGACATTCCCGATCGATGGGTTAATAGCATTCTGGCGGTGATCGGCACCTCCGGAAAATGGGGACTTCTTACCTCAAAATCTAAATAGGTGTTAATATCTTCATCCAAATCAATCCTGCCCTGTTCTACTTGCTGCATAACAGCCGTCGCCGTTACCAATTTTGAAACGGAAGCTGTGGAATAAATGGTTTCTTTATGGGCGCCTATCCCCATTTCAACGTCTGCAAATCCATAAGAATAATTCCATAATATTGAATCCCTGGATATAATAACAGCAGAAAAAGAGGGAAGGGCATAATTAGTAGCCAAGGAACTGACGGAGGACTCAAAACTAGGTGGATTTATCTCTGGAGGAGGAGATATCACCTCTTTCTTACAATTGCAAACAACTAAAATCAATAAGACAATCAATATCTTTTTCATCCTTTTAGATATAAATCATAAATTTTATGCTTCTCAAAGATATGGATACGCATATGCCCATGAATGTAAAAAACGGACGTTTGCTAATCGCTTAGCCTTAATTTTACTCCTTATTGATGATTTGGCTGGTAGATGACAAAAAGGCTTCTTGTTCTAATTATTTTAATATCTGGTAAAATTCATTGAACCATTATGTAACAAACATCAAACAACGAACAACTAATAGTAGATAACAAATAATGAACATCGAAATTGGGTATATGCTACAAAAATTTATACCTATAGATATCTTAAAAGATTATATCGGTAACATTTGGCTGCTCGATGAATACAGACCCTCCGGCACAATTCTTAAAGAGAGAGTAGTACCTGGGGGCACCATTAGAATTATTTTTATTCTGGATGGAGCATTACACCAAACTAACGAATTAGGGCACTGGGAAAGGGCTCCCGTAGCCTTTGTGGAGGGCGTATATTCTAAATCTTTTTTCCAAAAAATCAAAAAACTCAAATGCATTGGAATAGATTTTTTACCAGGCAAATTCCAATTTTTTAATAAAAATATTGGAATGGAAAACAGGAGAGCCTTGATTCCTTTTGAATGTATGTTTAATTGGAATTATGAAGAGTTGCTGGAACAGTTTGAAAAGGATAGCAAATCATGCATACCGATTCTTGAGGATTTTTTAAAAAATAGATTGTCACAAAATTCTTATAACTCAAATAGAATTTCCAGAGTGGTCGATTTTATTTTGTCAAAAAATGGAAATGTGAAAATTGATGATCTAGCTACTTTTGCTTGCTTGTCGCGCCGCCAATTTAGGAGAGTTTTTACAAAAACAATTGGTATAGGACCCAAAAAGTTTAGCAAAATTATAAGAATTGAAAATGCACTTAAAGATCTTCTTTCCTTGGAGTCTTTTTCGGTCTCAGATCTGGCCTATCAGTATGGTTATTATGATCAATCTCATTTCACCAAAGATTTCACCCAGGTGGTGGGCCTTAGTCCTATGTATTATAAAATGGAATCAAATCTTATAGATAAGGCCTATTATAAGGCAGAATTCCAGAGTTTACGGTAAATGATGCCAAAGAATATGAGGGAGTCATCCAAAATTTACATATGGCCTTTTATGGTATTGGTCATTCTGGCTATTCTGAATAGTCTAGGAATATGGATGATAGGAATTTAATACCCCGTTTTTTAGAGCCATTACTTGGGCAAATAATCCTAAAATAAGCAGCCCTCCTTTAAATAAACCAATCCCTTACTAAACAAGGAACAAGGAACAAGGAACAAGGAACAAGGAACAAGGAACAAGGAACAAGGAACTCACACCATCCACTGCATCAAATTGGCCACAATAATCCCAATGTAATTCCCAATGGCATTGCCCAATATTCCTACCGCAACCCCGGAAAGTATCAAAGTCGAATATCCCCTTGCACCCGCTATGGCCATGGCAGAGGCAGATCCACCTACATTAGCCTGAGAAGCTACCGCCAACATGGACATCTCGATTCGCAAAAGACGGCCAATACCGAAAATAATTAAGCCATGTATAACTACAGTACCCAGAGCAAAATAAAAAATGGAAGGACCAATCTCTATTATTTTAGAAACTACCGATCGGGCGCCATTGGTAGACAGAAACATCAAGATCAAAAAATTACCCAATACCATACTTCCCTGCAGCTTTTTTACCCGAGGCACATGGGCTAGCAACAATACAATCGTCGTCAACCATATGATCATTGGAATCACGGGTAGGAGAGAGGCCAGTATTTTGGAGATCCACATACTTCCTATGACTATAAATAGTAAAAAACCAATGTCCGTCAAACTTATTGACCCAGCACTCTTAAACAATAATTGATCTAGGGAACTGGCTTTTTTCTCTGAAGTCTCCGGATTATCTTTTTCAGGTAGTTCTTGGTCTTCTGCCTGCGGCACTCTTACTTTATTCAATAACTCCGGACCGGTGATACAAACAATCAGCCAGATAGCCGTAATGATAACGTCCGCCGCTATACCTGCCGAGAATAAATTACTGCTGGTTTCAAATTCTCTCCCCATTGCTGCATAATTCATTCCCCCACCAATATATGTAGCTGCAAACTGACCAGAGAGCTTCCAGGTTTCTTCCCCAATTTGGGAATATAATAGGTATCCCATAACCAAGGCCCCCAGCGCAGAACCAAATGCTCCAATCCCAAAGGCTTTTATCATAGGCAGTCCTGCATTTTTTAAAGTATCTAAGTTTACTTTTAAAAGAATCAGAACAATCCCTGCCAACACTCCGTCACTTGCAAAAAAGGAATAAACTTCAGATTCAGGAGGTAAAACCCCAATATTTGACAAAATCATCCCAAAGAGAATGCAAATGGCCGCTGCACCAATCTTTTTGAAAAATTTACTATTGGCGTCCAACCATATTCCGGATAGGGTAACGAAAGCTAATATTAGTAATACGGTTCCGTCGCTGTAGAGAAAATCCATGTTTGTTGTTTTTAGTTCAGAGTTCCATGTTTAGTTTTTGTGAAATGAAGGTTTTGTTAATTATTGGAGCTTATTGATGTGTGCTGCTACTTATGGCAGTAGCATGAAAAAAAAATGCTTAAATAAGAAACTAATCCTCCATTTAATTTATCTTAACGTGAACACTTGAACACTTGAACACTTGAACACTTGAACACGTCAATACATCTTCCTAGTATCAATCACATTAATCATCGGCTTGCCCTCCAGAAAATGCTGAATATTAGTACAGAACAAGTCCGTAATTCGTCCATTTTCTCGATCACTGGTACTTCCAGAATGAGGACTCACCATCACATTTTCCATTGACCATAATGGACTGGAGACTGGTAAAGGTTCCGTTTCAAATACATCCAAGCCAGCACCTCTTAAATGTCCACTTTGAAGAGCTTCAACTAAGGCTGGCTCGTCAATAAGCGCTCCCCTTCCTATGTTTATCAAAAGAGCTCCCTTGGGAAGCATGGCCAATTCTTTGGCACTGATCATTTTTTCTGTTTCAGGAGTATGTGGAGCTATCAGGATCAAATATTCAGATCTGGAAAGTACCTGTGGTAATTTTTCTGGCTTGTATAGTTCATCTACAAAAACATCCTTGGCAAGGATATTGCTGATGTTATTTTTCACCCCAAGAACCTTCATCCCAAAACACTGAGCTACTCTGGCTACTTCCTGGCCTACCATTCCCAGACCAATAATCCCCATCGTTCGACCTCGTAAATCTGTACCAGCAAAGCGCTCCCAATGTTTGTTGCGCTGATATTCAAGAGATAATAATAGTTTCTTATTGAAAGCAAACATTACCATAAAACAAAATTCGGCTAAAGGCTGGGCATGAACCCCTCTTGCAGAAGTAAATACTGTATCAGGCATCCTAATATCATATTCTAGCTTTCGGATGGTCTTACCAATACCTGAACTGGTGGCTTGTATCCATCTTACTTTCGGAGCTAAATCAGGCAATTCCTCTAGGTTGGTTCGGTCAAAGTCAAATAAAATATCAGCCTGGGAAAGCAAATTGCGCCATTCCGCTTCTTGACTTTCAGTTCTTTGGAAGGGATGTCCATTGTGATCGGCTGCATAACGTGGAGAGGCGATTAAGTCAGGTCTGTATAGGACCTTCAATCGAGAATCGACCGACTGAATTTTTTTTGCCAGATAAGGTTCCAGGTAACTGGCAATTAATAAATTATAACTCATATTTTAGCGAAGCTGGTTTTTCCTTGAATAATGTTGGGATTTGAAATGGCTTGATGGAGTATTCTTATTACCTTAAATATAATAATATTCCCATTAGAACATGAGAAAATTAAAAGGAGAGGATAGAGTCTAAAAATTACAAAACATTTAAACTCCGGAACTTCGGAACCATGGAACTCAGGAACCATAAACATTAACCAAATGCCTCCACTAATAAAAATATTCCTATTATTTAGTCTGCTAGGCCTACCTTCCCAATTATGGCCCCAGTCATTTTATTTCGGTGCAGACCTCTCTTATGTCAATGAAATGGAAAATTGTGGTGCGGTCTATTATGATGGGGGTGAAGTTAAAGACCCTTATCAGATCTTTGCAGAAAACAGTTGCAATCTTGTTCGTTTGCGACTCTGGCATACCCCTAGTTGGTATGATACCCTGAATTCAGGACAACGTTATTCAGATCTCAATGATGTAAAAAAAAGCATCCGTCGAGCCAAAACAGCAGGTATGCAGGTATTGCTGGACTTTCATCTTTCTGATACCTGGGCCGATCCAGCAAACCAATTGATACCCAAAGCATGGCAAGAGGTGGCAAAAGACCTTCCTTCTTTATCTGATTCCCTGTTTTTTTATATAAAAAATACCTTGTTAGACCTCCATCAATCTGATCTTCTGCCAGAAATGGTGCAAATCGGAAATGAGACCAATAAAGAAATCCTACTCACACCAGAAGAAAATGACCAGCCTCGTGCAATAGATTGGAACAGGAATGCCGCATTATTTAATTCTGCCATTCAGGCAGTACGAGAAGTAGAAGAACAAGTCGATTCAAAAATAGACATCATACTGCATATTTCTGGACCTGCCTCTGCCTCCTGGTATATTGAAAATTTTATTTCTCAGGAAGTCACTGATTTTGACATCATTGGTTTATCTTATTATTGGCAATGGCATTTTGAAACCGACTTGGAAGAGTTTGGGGAAATAATGGCTTCTCTAAGAGGGAGCTTCCCCCAGTATCAGGTTATGATTGTCGAGACCGCTTACCCATGGACCAATGATTACAAAGATTCAGCGGGTAATATTCTCTCCAGAACCCACCCGGATTTTCAACCACTCAGTCCGGAGAATCAATTGGATTTTATGATTAGCCTCACTCGGAAAGTCATGGACAATGATGGTATTGGAGTTATTTATTGGGAGCCGGCCTGGATATCTACCTCTTGTTCAACTCCGTGGGGGAAGGGTTCTCATTTCGAGCAGGCTACCTTTTTTGATTTCCAGAACCATTTACTACTCAATGGAGGGATTAAATGGATGAGTTTTCCATACCAAACAACAAGCGTTGTTTTGAACGATAAAAAAGAGGCAAGATTTAAGACTTTTCTCACAAATAATGGTAGAATTCTTCATCTAAAATCAGAAGCTTTTTGGGAAGGAGCCCTCCTGAAAGTGTATTTTTTACACGGAGCAAAAATTTTTCAGAATAATATTAGGTCTGGACATGAGGTTTTTTACCTGCCTGAATTGCCTGCGGGAATATACATTTTGACCATGGAAAAAAGAGAATTCTTCAGAAGCGAGAAGATTATTGTCATTAACTAATTTTGGATAAATTTCTGTAAATCAGTTTTTTGTGTAAAAATTACATTTTATTTTTATAAGAAAAAAATGTTTTTGGTGTCAAAAGTCATTGTTGGCTATCAGATCTATTTTGTAATATTGCCCAGGCTTAATTAAATGAAATGACAAAAGAAATACATTAAATTTGTATTGCAGATTTAAAACTTTTATTTAATTTAGCCTACCAAAAAAAAATTTTTATCTGTATCCTAACCTTTGTATAGAACAATCAACCAATGTTCTATTCCTAAAACCATACTCCAAGCCAAAGGACAACCTGGCCCTTAACCATCTTATAAAACCAATATTGGATTCAAAAGTGAATCCACTGGTATAGATGTGTATAACAACCAAAATTAGTAATTTATGAAACTTATAGTCAATTACTACTCAAAGGCTATCGTCTTTGTAGTGGCACTGCTTTTGTGTAATGTAACCATTGCGCAGAGGACTATTACCGGCACAATTACAGATGCCGAAAATGGCGAACCGCTGATTGGTGCCAACATTCTGATTGTTGGAACAAGCACCGGAACCGTCACCGATTTTGACGGGAAATATTCCCTAGACCTTACAGATGGAGCTACTCAGCTCGAATTTTCTTATACTGGATATTCCGCACAAACGATTACAATCGGAGCTTCTGATATTATTGACGTTCAAATGTCAGCAGGGGAGCTGCTGGACGAAATTGTCGTTATTGGTTATGGTACTGTAAAAAAGGACGATGCCACAGGATCAGTCCTGGCCGTAAGCGATGAGGATTTCAACAAAGGAGCCTTAGTTTCTGGTGAAAATCTATTAACTGGTAAGGTAGCCGGTGTTCAAATCACTCCTAGTGCTACCCCTGGTGGTGGAGCATCCATTCGTATTCGTGGTGGTACTTCTATCAATGCCAGTAATGATCCTTTATATGTTATTGATGGTGTACCCATCGGAAATGGCGGAAACCTTGCCTTCTATGTAAACCCAAGTGACATTGAAACTTTTACGGTTTTAAAAGATGCTTCTGCGACTGCCATTTATGGTTCTCGTGGTGCCAATGGGGTAATCATGATCACCACCAAAAGAGGTAAAAAAGGAAGCAAACCTCGCTTTTCTTTTAATGCCTTTAATTCTTTAGCCTATTTACCTGGCGATTTACCAGTTTTCACAGCTGATGAATTTAGAAATGTGGTTACCTTTAAAAGACCTGATCGCTTGGAAGATGTAGGTCCGGAAAGAACGGATTGGCTAGATGAAGTCACCCAAACTGCTTATGGTCAAAGTTATGATATGAGTGTGACTGGTGGTGGTGAAAATGTAGGCTATCGTGTTTCTGCTAATTATCAGAACATTGAGGGTATTGTAAGACCATACAAAGCAGAAAGAATTGGTTTAAGCCTTGCATTTGACCTTTCTATTATGGATGATCAATTGAACATCAGCACCAATTTGAAGGGTAACTTCAATAAAAGAAACAATGACTTGGGGGCCATTGGTTCTGCCTGGGCATTTGACCCGACTCAGCCTGTTAATGACCTCAACAATGTGGCTTATGGTGGCTATTTCGAATATGGAGTGGCACTTTCTCCCAGAAACCCTGTTTCAAGAATCGAACAAGAAGAAAACATCTTTGAAGAGTTTGGTAGCATTGGAAATTTGGAATTTGACTTTAGTCCCAATATTCTACCTGGATTTAGTGCAAAATTGAATCTAGGTTATGATATTGATAATAACGATAATAAAGCCTTTTCTCCTACTACGGTAACTAGGCCACCAACCAATGACCGTTTTGGAGACATTAATATTTCTAATGGAAAAAATATTAATCTCTTGTTAGATGCTTATCTTACCTATGATTTTGATCTGGGAGTAGAGAATACTTTTCAGGTAATGGGAGGATACTCTTATCAAGACTTTACCTTTAGCGGAAATTCCATTAATGCCTGGGATATCGATACTGATATCTTTGGTTTTAACAGCCTCAGCCCTGCCACCGAATTTATCTCAACCAGAGGAATTACCGATAATCGTCTGATCAGTTTCTTTGGACGTTTGAACTATACATTTAAAGACAAATATTTAATAACTGCAACCGTTCGTAGAGATGGATCTTCCAGATTTGGACCTTCTAATCGTTGGGGTACCTTCCCTTCTGCAGCTCTTGGATGGAGAATACTCCAAGAACCATTTGCAGCTGGATTGGCCGGAATATTTTCTGATCTGAAATTGAGATTTGGTTATGGGGTTACAGGTAACCAGGAGATTGGAGATTTCCGTTTCTTGCCGACTTACTCCTTGTCAGATTCAAGAGCTCGATTCCAATTTGGCGATCAGTTTGTTTCTACTCTTCGTCCTAATGGTTATGATGCAGGTCTAAAATGGGAGGAAACTACTTCTTATAACATTGGTTTGGACTTTGGATTTTCCAATGGTCGTATTAATGGTACCATCGAGTATTACCTGAAAAATACGAATGATTTACTGTTTACTGTAAATGTACCTGCCGGAACAAACCTAACAGATCAAGTCCTAACCAACATTGGAGAACTGGAAAACAGCGGAGTAGAATTAACCCTGAATGCTGCGGTATTAACTACTCCTAACCTTAGCTGGGATCTATCCTTTAACGGTGCCTATAATAATAATGAAATCAAAGTTCTGGATGGCGAAGGTAGTGGTGGTATCCAAACAGGAGGTATCTCTGGTGGGGTAGGAAGTAATGTGCAGTTACTTCAGGTGGGAGCACCCGTAAATTCTTTTTATTTATTTGAACAGAAATACAACACTAATGGAAGCCCATTAATTGATGGTGTTGATCATAATGAAGACGGTACCATTGATAATGCCGATATGTATGTTGACCAAAATGGCGATGGAATGGTAAATGATCAGGATAGAAGATTGATCGAACAGCCAGCTCCTGACTTTTTGTTTGGTCTGACTTCTAATTTGCGCTATAAAAACTTCGATCTGGCCTTTACCGTTCGTGCTAACCTGGGCAACTATATGTATAATAACAATGCCTCAAATCGCGGACACTTTTCTTTATTGGCAGATCGTGAAGATTACTTGAATAACTTACACTACTCAGCGTTATTGTCCAATTTTAATACGCCACAATACTTCACCGATTATTACCTTGAAGATGCTTCTTTCCTAAGAATGGATAACATTACTCTAGGCTATAATTTCACCAATTTACCAGGGGGAATGAGTCTTAGATTATATGGAACAGCGGAAAATGTATTCGTTTTGACAGAATACTCCGGCCTGGATCCTGAAATTGGAAGTGGAATCGATAACAGTCCTTTCCCAAGGCAGAAGAGGTTTGTATTCGGAGCAAGTATTGGGTTTTAAGCTCTATTAAAATTGAAATAAAAAATAAGTTATGAAAAAGATATTTAATGTTGCATTGGTTTTTTTATTAATTGCTGTTACAGCTTGTACAGATTTAGATCTGAAGCCAAAAACAACGTCCACTGCCGATGTACTCTTTACTGATGAAGCTTCTTACCGAAGATTTATCGCTAGAGTGTATGCGGGTTTGGCGGTTACTGGTCAGCAAGGACCTGCCGGTCAGGCCGATATTTCCAGCCTGGATGAAGGTTTTTCTAACTACCTTCGTCAATACTGGCAATTACAAGAACTTCCTACAGATGAGGCAGTTATTTCCTGGGGAGATGATGGACTTCAGCCTTTGAATGTCCAGACCTGGGATAGCCAAAATCAATTTGTAAATGCCATTTACTACCGAATCTTCTTCCAGGTATCTATGGCCAATGAGTTTTTGAGAGAGTCCACTTCTGCCAAACTGGATGAAAGAGGAATCAGAGCGGGTATCCGTGGAGAAATTGATCGATACAGAGCAGAAGCCAGATTTTTAAGAGCTTTGAGCTACTGGCATGGAATTGATTTGTTTGGAGATATTCCTTTCTATACTGAAGAAGCTGAAATTGGTTCTGCTGCTCCAGAGCAAATTGCTCGCGCAACGGTATATGATTTTATCGTTGGTGAATTGTCTGCAATAGAATCCTTATTAGCGGCCCCGGGGGAAAATGAATATGGTCGTGTAGATCAGGCTGCTTTATGGATGCTTCAGGCTAAATTATACCTTAATTCTCAAGTATATACTGGGATAGATCGTAACACAGAAGCAATTACCGCTTTGAATAAAATATTTGATTCCAATGAATATAGCCTAACGGATAATTATGAGCATTTGTTTATGACTGATAATCATACTTCGAGTGAACTTATCTGGTCTATTCCATTTGATGGAGAAAGTACGCAAACCTGGGGAGGTATGACCTTTTTGACGCATGCCCCAGTAGGTGGTACGATGGATGCTGCAGAATTTGGAATTAATGGTGGATGGAGTGGTTTGAGAACCAGAAGTTCACTAGTAGATAGATTCCCAGATGAAACCGGTGATTTGGATTCTCGTGCTTTATTCTGGACAGATGGACAGACCAAGGAAATTTCATCTCTAACTACTTTTGGTGATGGTTATGCCATAACCAAATACAGAAATGTTTCCTCTGATGGTATTCCCGGATCTGATTTAGATCATATTGATACTGACTATCCTATGTTCCGTTTGGCAGATGCTTATTTGATGTATGCTGAGGCGGTTCTTAGAGGAGGTACGGGTGGCGATGCTGCTACTGCTCTTGACTATGTTAATACTGTCAGAAGAAGAGCTTATAGAGGGGCTACTACAGGAGACATCACTCAGGGGGATTTGACGCTGGACTTCCTTTTAGATGAGAGATCAAGAGAATTGTATTGGGAAGCTACCAGAAGAACAGACCTTATTCGTTTTAACCAGTTTACTGATAATGGTGTTTGGCCTTGGAAAGGGAATGTAGCGGAAGGAAAAACAACGGAATCCTTCAGAAATTTGTTGCCTATTCCTGCAAATGAGCTGATGGCGAACCCTAATCTGAGCCAAAATCAGGGCTATTAATTGAAATTCGAAGAGATTCAGTGAAAAACTGATTCTCTTTGATAGTAACCAATTTAAAATTCAATTTCTAATTATATAGAAACATGAAAAGTTTAAAATTATTATTTGCATTCATCATATTGGCATCGCTCTTTTCCTGCGATGATCCATTGGATTTCGATACCCTGGCGGCTACGGATTTCCCTCCGGGTATTTTAGAGATCAAACCTGGTGGAAAGCAGCTTGTTGGTGATTTCGACATCTCTGTTAAATTTGCTGATGGCTCTGTTTCTCCACTTCAATCTGCTACCGTTTCTCTTAGTGAGGTAGGTGGAGCTCAACTAGTTACTAAAACGGAATCCTTATCTGGAACTTCCGGGGAAGTAGTCATTTCCGGAAGTGAATTTAATGCTGCTGACCTTCCTGTTGGTAACAAATATGTGATTAATATTAGTGTGACCGATTCTAAGAATCAAACCACTAACGTAACTTCAGAGTTTGAAATTTCCTTACTTCCCTTTGATGCTAACCATGAAGAAATGTACCTGTCAGGGCCATTTAATGGTTGGGGGTCGACCGAAATGGAATTAGTAGCGGATAATATCTGGGAACTAAAAGAAGTCGACTTATTAGGAGATGCCTGGAAAATTAAAAACACACCGGATTTTTCTGATGAAGACTGGGGAGACCCAGAATGTACCGGAAAAGTAATTAGTAATTTAGATCCTAATAAACCAGATGAAACTAACTCCGGTACTACCTGTGTAGGAGGAGGCTTGATCAACTTCCGCTTTAATGATAAAACCTTAACTTACTCTTGGGAGTCTGCTGTAACCTTTGAAAGCAATGCTTCCGGAATGTACTTATTGGGTGAGTTTAATAACTTCGAAGGAGAGGATTATGCATTCACTCAAACAGCCGATTATACCTGGGAATTAAAAGAAGTAGAATTAGAGAATGGCGTTGAGTTTAAATTCGCTGAAAGCCCTGATTTTATGGGTAAAAACTGGGGTGATGCTGACGGTGATGGCCGTGCAGAAGAGTTCGGTCCAAATATCGAATTTAAAGAACAAACGGCCTTTTATGATATCACCTTCAATGATCGTACCCTGGTGTATGATATCGAATTTGTGAGATTTCCTTCCATAGGTATCATCGGAGATGCCACACCTGGAGGTTGGGATTCGGATACAGATCTTACCGATAATGGCGATGGTACCTTTAGCTTATTAATTTCTTTAACAGATGGTCTGGTGAAATTCCGTGCCAATGACAATTGGGATGTCAACTGGGGTGGTGCTACCGGTACAGAAACAGACTTCCCTTCAGGGGTAGCTGTATTTAATTCTGAATTTAATATTCCGGTTGTAGCAGGTACTTACAAAGTAACCTTTAATCCAACTACTCTAGAGTATAGTTTCGAACCTGGAATTGAATCTATCGGAATCATTGGTGATGCTACTCCTAATGGCTGGGATTCGGACATAGATATGATCGATAATAAGGATGGTACTTATTCCCTTGTTATTGGTCTAACAAAAGGGGTGATAAAATTTAGAGCTAATGATGATTGGCCAGATAATTGGGGAGGTAAAGATGCAGCTTCTACAGGTATGACAGTATATGGATCACCGGATAATATTGATGTCGAAGCAGGTCTTTACCTGATTACTTTCACTCCTGCTACCGGCGCAGTTACTTTTGAGCAAGCTTCCATTGGAATTATTGGTGATGCAACCCCAACGGGTTGGGACTCTGATACCGATTTGGTGCCTACGGGTGTTACGGGTGAACTTTCTGTAACCATTGATTTGGTTGACGGTGGTGCCAAATTTAGAGTGAATGACGATTGGCCATATAATTGGGGAGGAACGGCATTTCCTTCCGGTACGGCTGTATTCAATTCTTCTGATAATATCCCTGTTACAGCAGGTACTTATACTGTTAAATTGAATGTAAATACCCTGACTTATTCTTTTGAGTAGTAATTATCTTTTTAGATAAAAAAAGGGATCGTTGCTTGGCGGCGATCCTTTTTTTTATTTCAGAATAACTTTTTTAGACAAATGGAAGTCCTTGCCGCTTAACACCAACTGATATATTCCTTTAGCTGGTAAATTTTCTAATTGGAAAGAATTTTTTCCAGTCAGGCCTTTATTTTGAAGCTGATGTCGTACCAATTTACCTCGAACATCATACAAAAACCAGTTATAATCAGCACTTTGCTCTAACTGAAAACTAACATTTATGAAATTGGATGCTGGGTTGGGGAAAACCTTAAACCGAAATTGGTTGAGTAATTGATCTTCTGCCGAGGTTACGGTTTGTTCTAACAAAACAGGAGTTTCTCCTTCGACAATTTTGTAGTAGTGATTGCTTGAAAGGGCATCAAATTCCTGGCTAATTCCCTGGGGCCAGTAGATTTTGCCAGATTTTATGTTTTTGGCCTGGCCTAAGCCAAAATGAATAACCAAAGAATTCATGGAAGCATATCCACTTCCGGCATTCACCTCATCGATGTGCAATTGACCAAATTCGTCAATAATTTCTATGCGAGCCCCAATTGCGGCACGGTTACTTTTGACTCCTTCTAATTTTATACCTATCCAGTTTCCTTGCTCATTTTGATTGGCAAATAATTGAAAATGATCTGAACTGCCGGCATTGGCCAAAGCAATATCTACAAAACCATCTTTATTTATATCCGCAATAGCACTTCCATATCCTGCCTGCATACTCGCCACTTCCAATTCAGAAAACATCATCTGAAAAGTGCTGTCGCCCATATTTTTATATAAAACATTGGGATAAGGTGAAAAATAGGAGTCATTGGTCACATAGATATCTCTTTTTCCGTCATTATTAAAATCAAGAAAATTGGTACCCCATCCCATTCCATAATCTTCGATTTTAGCAATTGCTGACCCATCCTTAAAAGTACCATCTCCATTATTAAGATAAAGTACATTTTCATACAGATTGGTAACATACAAATCCAACCAACCATCGTTATTCACATCCCCTACATCCACACCCATCCCGAAACCATCATAATCGACCCCTGCCGCCTCGCTGACATCTACAAAATTACCGCCTCCCGTATTTTTATATAAAATAAATGGCTGACCGTCATGAATGAGATACAGATCAGGATCTCTATCATTATCGTAGTCAAAAAACACAGCCCCCATGGCATTATCGGTTGACTTTGCTCCGGTTTGGTCTATGGCATTGGTAAAACTATTATCTTTCCGATTAAGAAATAGTTTGTTTTCTTCTCTAAAATTGGCCACATATAGGTCGATCCATCCATCCTGATTGACATCGGCAGCATTTACCGAAAAAGTTTTGCCAGGATTGTAAATGCGTCCCCACCTACTGATATCCTCAAAGGTGCCATCCCCCTTATTAAGGTAGAGGACATCATTTTCATCAAAATTGCCCACATATAAGTCTAGAAAATTATCATTATTGATGTCCATCCAGATACTGGTACGGGAACTGCCATCATAATCAACTCCAGCCAAATGAGCTACATTAACAAAGCTCTGACCATCAATATTCTGGAATAATTTGTTGTGTCCGTCCCGAACGGAAATGTAAAGATCCTCATCTCCGTCATTGTCATAATCCCCAAAAGCCACTCCAATATTTTCACCGCTAACATCAATACCAGCAGATTTTGAAATGTCCTTGTAATTTTGTTGTGCAATTAATAGAGAAGGAAGACAAGATAAGTGTAGTATTAAAAAAAGGACCCCTAATTTTTTTTTCATAAAACAAACTTCATTTTCCATCAAATAGACTAAATTCATTAGTCTTTTTCCATAATCAAAGATAATGATAATTCGTCCTTTGACATTGCTTAATTTTGATTCTCTTGATAAAATTTTGATTGCTAAACCATAAAAAACATCAAGCATGAAATACCAACTAATTACATTTTTCTTCTTGCTTCAATTTTTCTATCTATCTGGTCAGAATTTTGAACAAAAAATTGAGGATTTAGATCAGTATATTGAAAATGCCAGAAAATATTGGAAAGTGCCTGGTATGTCAGTAGCCGTAATAAAAGAGGGGAAAGTATTATTGGCAAAAGGTTATGGTCAAAGGCAATTGGGTGGAAAAATGGTTGATGAAAATACCATCTTCAATATTGGTTCTACTACCAAGGCATTCACTTCCGTATTGATAGGAATGCTGGTTGACCAGGGTTTACTTCACTGGGAGGACAAGGTAATCGATTATATGCCCGAGTTTCAATTACACAATCCTTACACTACCAGAGATGCCCGGGTCAAGGATCTGCTCACCCATAACCTGGGGCTGGGAAATGCTGACTTTTTATGGGGAACCCAAAGTTTTACTAAAGAGGAAATCCTGTCACAAATACGAAATCTACCAATGAGTTATCCTCTTCGCGGGGGATATACCTATCAAAATATTATGTACCATGCTGCCGGACTGTTGATAGAAAAAATTACCGGGATGACTTGGGAAAAGGCCATGAAAAAAATGATATTTGAGCCCCTTGAAATGACAAACACTTATGCCGATAAAGAATTGAGTCAATCACAAGCTAACAGGTCCATTGCCCATCATTATGTGGATGAAAAAATTACTCCGATCAAGGATTTTAATGCGGATTCTATTGCAGCAGCAGGGGCCACCTGGTCAAGTATTAAAGATATGGCCAAATGGACTCATTTTTTGTTGGATAGCGCCCGAGTAGATGGTATTAAATTACTCAAAACAGAAACCTGGGCAGAATTATTTAAACCGCAAGCCCTAATACCACAAAATCAATTCTACCCAACAACAGCTTTAACCAAACCTAAATGGACTACTTATGGACTTGGTTTTTTTCAGCAGGATTATGGTGGAAAGGCCCTGGATTTTCATACCGGAAGCCTACCAGGAACCATGGCTATGATTGGCCTGATTCATGAAGAAAAGGTAGGCTATTATTTTCTCGGGAATTTAGACCATGCTGAGGTTCGACATGCCCTAATGTATAAGGTTTTTGATGAGTTTGGGAATACAGGAATAAAAAGAGATTGGAGTGTGGAAATGAAAAAACTCTACGATGGCATTAACCAACAAGTGAAAAATGCATTAGCAAGACAAGACGCTAATCGAATAGAAGGAACCAGCCCAAGCCAAGCTTTAGAAAACTATGCGGGAGATTACCAGCATCCCGTTTGGGGAAAAATTGAAGTAAGGTGGCAACAAAACCAGCTGAAAATGACCTATTCTAAATACAATTTTGGTCGGCTGGAACACTGGCATTATGATACTTTTCGATTTATTTCTAATAAAAAATGGTCTTACCCATCAAATATTACATTCCAGCAAAATAGCAATGGAAAAATTGTAGAATTATCCCTTGGGCAGAATTATGTTTTTAAGAAAATATAATTATATTGAGAAAAAAAGGGCGTTTGTCGATGATTTTGACTAGTTCGTCCCGATTTCGAAACCAAGGATCTATACCCGAACTAAGGAATTACCCATAATTTGAATACATAAATTATGAAATACCTTCTGTTAATTCTACTCTTTGTTTTTTGTTGTGGATTAAATCTTGATGCACAATCATTGACTGGGATTTGGCATTGCCAGTCCAAAAAAGAATGTATTGATTTTACACCAGATGGGAGATTTAAGATTTTTAGCGATAAATATGTACGATATGGTCGGTATAGAGTAACAAAAAATAAATTGTACCTAAAAGAAATTGGCAATGAAAATTCTGTTTCCTTCAACTTAATTGCCAGTAGTACCGCTCATTTTGTAATTGCTGATGATCGTAAAAACAAGAAGCGCTTCCTCTATTTTGACCAAACAAAAATGAGCCAAAAAGAATTCCAAAAAGCCATCGCCATATATTATCAAAGAGACCAGTATCAAAAACGACTGGTGTCGAATCAGTAAATTCATTTCTATTGTAAGCACAAAATGAAACTGATAAGTAACTAACTTCGGAAGTCAGAAAAGATAGCACTCCATTGCTTGACCTTGCCATTTCGCAAAAACTATAGCTATCTGAAATGGACAACTGGAGGAAATAATGAACCTACAAAATGTTGCTTTAGTGTTTTATATTTTTCAGAAGAGTGTGTCATCAAATCAAAGCCAGGATGATACACTCTTTTTTTTGAACCAAAAGCTTTAATTTAATCCAAACAATCATTTAGTATGAAAAAAGTCTTGTTAGCCCTTTTTTTAATTCTTCCTTTCATTTTGAATGCCCAATCAAATATAAAAGCTTTGGTAGGAGGGACCTTAATTGATGGTTTTGGAGGTACTCCACTACAAAATAGTGTCATTATTATTGAAGGAGAAAAGATTAGTGCCATTGGTCAGGTTGGTCACCTTAACATTCCGGCAGGGGCGGAGATTATCTCTACGGAAGGAATGAGCGTAATGCCAGGAATGTGGGATATGCATGTACATTTGATGATCAATGGACACAGTGATTATGGACATTGGGATTCTACCTATATTAATGAATTCGAAAAAACCATTATGCCGGCCTCGGCACATCAGTTACTTATGGCAGGTGTAACCAGTGCCCGAGATTTGGGAGGACCACTGGAAGCCAGCCTGAATGTAAGAGATCGAATCAATGATGGTCAATTGCCAGGCCCCACCATGTATATGTCGGGCCCTTTTCTGCAGCATGAACCTTATCCTGGAACAGAGGCTTTTCGTTGGGGAATTAATGGAGTGCAAGATGCAAGAGCCAAAGTAAAACGATTGGCTGAAGCAGGAGTTGATTGTATCAAATTGATTGATCAGGATCAGATGAAAATGGAAGAGGTTGAAGCGATTGTGAATGAAGCTCATCAACATGGATTAAAAGTAGTAGCACATTCTCATCGACCAGAAGAGATCAGGCGAGGAATAAAAGCTGGGGTGGATTGTTTTGAACATACAGGCCTTTCTTCAGCTCCGGAATATCCTGCAGATGTTATGGAGTTGATTAAAGAAAGGACTGCCCAAATGAATTTAGGTCCCTTATTTTGGACGCCAACCGTAGAAGTTTTGTACAATTATTTATACGTCCGGGATAATCCTGAATTATTGGACAACGATTGTTGGCACCTGGATCTTCCTGACCACATAATCAGTGACATTAAGGCTTCCATTCGTAAACCAGGAGAACTCCCTTATTTCCAGCTCACACCTTCTCGGAAACCTACTTTAAAAAGAAAAGTTCAGCAGCTATTAGAGGCAGGTGTTGTTCTTTTGGTAGGCACGGATAGCGGTGTCCCTCTTAAATTTCATTGCCAGTCCACCTGGAATGAGTTAGATGTTTGGGTCAATGAAATGGGAATTGACCCCATGTATGCTATTAAGGCTGCTACTTATTGGCCCTCAGTGGTTATGGGAGTAAGCAATGAAGTAGGGACAGTTACTGCTGGAAAATATGCAGATATTATTGCGGTGAAAGGGGATGTTCTTCGATATATTACTTTATTGCAAGATGTAGATCTGATCATTAAACATGGAAAAAGGTATAAATAAAAAGGATTAAGAGCGGTGCAGCCGCTCTTAATCCTTTTTAATCTCTGTAGCTGGATAAGCCAACAAATCATCATTACCTAGATATTTTCCTTCTTTATGGGTATACCAGCCTCTTTTTTCAGGAAATTTTACACCATTAATGATAATTTCTCCTTCCAGCAAGATATATTCTCCATCATTTTTCTTTTCGTCGTGATAAAACCGGTATCCACTTAAAGCATAGGTACTTGGATCAAAATAAAAGTACCATATGTCTCCACCTACTTCAGGATCATAGGTAACTTTTATTTCCAATAAATTTTTACCAAAGAAATTTTTCTTTTTCACACTGGGGTCAATTAAAGTTCCTGGATCCTTTAATTTCATGGGTAAACCATATAGATAAGCATAATAATTACGGTAAAAATCATTGCCACCATCGCAATGAAGGCGTAAAGATTTTTTGAGCCCATCCTCAATATTGCTCTGGTAATTCCATTCAACAGCACAGGAATCCGGACTCAAATAACGACTTAATCGGTCTTTGCCGCGAATTTGAGTTAATTCGAAGGTGCGTCGCTTGTTATCCAACTTTACATCAGTCAAACGATAACTTCCATTTGGACGACTTTCATAAAGAGGAAAGTGAAATTCTCCCTTTATCCACTTGCCTTCCGGGTCGTGATATTGGATGCTTTTCTCCAGCAGAGACTCTGCTTCACTAGACTGAGAGAAACCTATAATTGAATTTGTAAAAAATATGATGACAAAAAATAAGAGGACTTTATCCATGATTTAATTCAAATTTATTTCAAACATAAACTAATAATTCCAATTGCAAATTGGTAGTTCCTTGATTAGTAATTTTTAGCGGCTGGTGAACACTGGTCTTAATGATTTTCGCTGTTATTTATCGTATTGAAAACAGTGCAGATCAGCTTAACCAGCGTTTTTCAGTGGCAATATGTTTACCATCTGATGGACATTGTTTCATTGTAGCTCAAAAAAAAATCAAAATTGCCCTTCGTAATGTTTAGCCTGTTTAATATGCCCTAAATGATGGTTGCAATGCCAGGCATACAAAGCCAAGGTAATATCCAAGCGATAAGACTTTTGACTTTCAGGATGAAAAAAGGTCTTTTGATAATCAGTAGGGTTCAGGCCTTTCAATAAGGTTGTCCACCTGGTATGCAAACCAGTAAGAATTAGTTCAGAGAATGCAATAGGAGTAGAGAGGGTATCGACCATTTCTGCCCAGGCTTTTTCATTGTAGGGGCGTATGGTTGGATTATTTTCACTTAAAGCCAACTTAAATCGTACAAAAGCATTCATATGGGAGTCGGCACAATGATGAACTACTTGTTGAATATTCCAACCATCAGGCCGGTATCTCCAGGCCAGCTCTTTTTTACTTAAGCCTTTGACTTCTTCCTGTATGCGAGTGGGAAAAGCCTCTATTTCACCAATCCAATCTTGAATATTCTGTTCTTTGATGTCTTTGGGAATAAAAAAACGTCCAATAGGAAAACGGAGCTGCTCGAGATCAGGCATATTTTAGGTTTCTTTTATTTAAGGATTTAATAATTCATCAATATTAATCTGTATGTCTTTTTTGAGTTGTTCTTCAAAACTTTCAAAGTCTTCTTTTACAATCCTTTGAGTGAACTGTCCTTTTTCAAGTACATTAATTTGGTCAGAAATTTCAGAAAGAGTGCTTAAGATATGAGAAGAAATCAATATGGTCTTTTCTCCTTTGAGCTTTTGAATGATGGAGATGATTTTCTCATTACTTTCCAGATCCACACCATTAAATGGTTCATCCAGCAGCAAAATTTCCCGATCTTGTAAAAGCACACCGATAAATGCCAGTTTCTTTTTCATTCCGGTAGAATATTCCTGGCTAAATTGTTCTAAGGGAAGGTCAAAAATGGCATTCCATTGATCGATTAGGGCATCATCATTTTTTAATAATTTCAAGTACTCACGACCCCGCATATAAGGGTACAGATAATTTTCTGTTTCTAAAAAAGCCATTTTCTCTTTGTTTATTTTTTGGCCAAAATAGCTTATACTTCCTTTTGTCGGTTTATAAAATCCATAAAGTGATCTAAAAAGACTGGTCTTTCCGGCACCATTTTTACCTAAGATACCATGCACTTTCCCTTCTTGAAAATCAATACTGATTCCTTTAAGAATTTTTGTATTACCGATTTGAAAATGTAGCTTATCAATTTGGAGCATGGTCTTTTAATTTTTCGTCCCAAAAATACGTCATATTTTTTTTCGCTTTTCTAGCATACCAAAAACACAAAAGGATACTAACCAATTGGAACCCTGGTATGATTAGAAATAAGAAAAATAAAGCATGTATAATCGATTGTGGTAATCGGGAAGTCTGTGGCTGGTACATGGCATATTTGTACAAAACTGAAAATACCACAATAAGGACAATTACCAACATCCCAATTAGCATATGATAAAATTGGGGTAGGTGGAACACTAAGGCCAATAAAAAAACTGGAGAAAAAAGAATGAATAGGAATCGAAGATTTATCAAAATTTTTTGAGTCAAAAAATTCTTTTTCCAATGGATCAATTCTTTAGGCTCTATCCATTCAAAAGCTGAACTTATAAACAGAGCACAACCTATAATAGAAATGTAAAAGGCAGCGATGTGTAAAAAGCTCAAATAGCCAATTAAATAGAAAAACAAGAGGACCAACCATCTTTTTCGAATTAAAGCCCTTAATTCAAACAAGGACAGGGGCACCCACTTTAAGGCTACATTCCAGCTTAGGGGAAGTCCTCTGTTTTTATCAATGGGTAAAATAAAACTGAGAGCAGTAGAGCAGCATAATCCCAGGGCACCCCATATATTCTGCCCCAACAATGCAATGATTGAGAAGGGAAGAACAATTAATAAATATTCAAAAAGGAAAATCTTCTTTAACTGCAAATTACTACTTGCACATAATTTAAGGAAGCGAAGATCTTTACGAGAAAAATGAATACCTGCAAGGAGGGTTATTCCTAAAATCAGAGCTTGAGGAAAGGCAATCTCCCACAAGAGACCAATAAATTGACTGATAAAAGCAATACTTACAAATAGCAGTAATAGAATCAAAATTGGTCCAACCTCTTTTAGAATTCTAAATGCTTGTAATAATCTCAGTTTGAGGAGTGCTGGTATATCCATAACAGCAAAATTAAAAAAGGTCCGGATTTGCCGAAGCAATCCAAACCTTTTTCGATAAGAATATATAATTGAATATGGATTTAAGGATCTTTTTTAGAAGTTTATCGGAACTCTAACCATAGTATCATCCCATCCCATTAGCATATGGGCACCATCATCAGCACCTTTAAACATGATAGAAAAAGCTTCGATGGTTTCAGGAGCTTTTTCCACTGATACCTTAATTTTAGCTACTGTACTTTCTGCTGGATCAAAAGAATAACTTCCCCAGCGGTCTACATCAGTAGAGAAATGTACTTCCCATTCTTTTTCAGTGGGTACCACATGGATGGTATAGCGGCCTTTCTTTACCTTCGTTCCTCCGATTTCTACATTCTGGTAAAACAAAATCTCGGTTGACTCATTAGCACCAGCACGCCATGGCTTGCCAAATTTTTCAAGGTCACCAAAAACTTTACGGCCCTTTTTCAATGGTCTGGAATAAATAACACGAATTTTAGGCTCCGCATTTTTCTCTGCATCGGTTTTTGCAAATGCTCTTAAAGCAATTCTGGAAGGATAATAAGCCATGTCCATAACACTTTTATCAACGGCAGGCCACTTTAACTCATCCTGTGCTTGAGCAGTTGGGTTAAATGCCAAAGCAAACAATAGCAGAAAGGCGATCGTTAAGATTTTTTTCATAATGCATTTAATTTTTGTGGCAAAATAAAAGCAAGCATAAGGCTAAAATGTCATTTATTTGACACATTACAGGACCTTAAACAAATTTTAACCAAACGTCCTGAAAATAAAAACTTGAGTCATCCCCTGAATTCCAGGATTATAAACGATTTCATTCTTAATCACCACACAACGGGAGATAAATGGAGACAACTGGATTATAGGTAGAGATATATTGTTATCATCATTTGAATTAATAAAAATCGAGATTACAATAAGACAATTTATCTCCATATGTCTCAATATGTCTCAGATTAGAGACTACCTTTTATGACTGATTTTAGAAAATCTAGATTGACTCATATCTGAAAATTGTATAATTATTGTTATCTCAAGGAGCTTTTTCTAAAAAGCTGATGATTGAATCTTTAAATGATTTGCTGGATTTCAATTCCGTTCCATCCTTCATAAAGAATAAAAACTCATTATTCTGCAAATATTTATGCCTTTTGACATAGAGATAATTGATAATGGTTGAGCGATGGATTCTTAAAAAATGACGAGGATCAAGATTATCTCCCAAAAAATTCATAGTGCTGCGGTATAAAAACTTTCCCCGAAGGGTTTGTAGTACAACATAATTGCCATCAGATTCACAACAAAGAATGTCATCAGCATAAACCTTTTGAGTCTTTCCTTTATCCTTCCATTCGATGATTTGCCAATAATGACTTTTTTGATGTTCATGTTCTTTTAAGATGGAAAGCATCTTTTCCTGAATTTTGACCGTATTTTGCCATTCTTTTTGCTGAAAAGCTCTATTTAAGGCTTCCCCAAATCGGGTTTCATCAAATGGTTTTAATAAATAATCCAAAGCATTGACATCAAAAGCTTTAATAGCAAATTCATCAAAGGCAGTGGTGAAAATGATGTATGGAAAACGACTGAGTTTGATCTCCTCCAAAACTTGAAAACCTGTCTTGTCAGGCATTTGGATATCAAGAAAAACCAAATCGGGTTCTTTTAAATTGATCCATTGGATGGCTTCCGATCCATTTCTGCATTGTCCAATTACCTGAATGTTTTCATAGGGTTCCAATAGGCTAAGAATACGCTTCCTGGCAAGGACCTCATCATCAACTATTAGGGCTCTAATACTCATAAGCTTTGGATTTGGTATGGTATGGAATGATGATTCTAATCGAGGCACCATTGGGATCATTAGAAGTAATGTTTAATTGTGATTGATCATCGTAATGTTGTTGGAGCCTGGATGCCACATTTCGCAATCCAATTCCTGAACCATTTAAATTTTTGTGATCTTTATTAAAACCAGGGCCGTTGTCTGAAATTTGGATGTCTAGAAAAGCAGGCTTGCCGGAAGAATCGGTTAGCAGCTTACTTGAAATGTTTATTTTTCCTTCATCAGTAAGTTTAGCAACTCCATGTTTAATTGTGTTTTCTACTATGGGTTGCAGAATAAGCTTGGGGAGTTGGGCAGATAAGGTGTTTTCATCTATTTCATAATTGACTGTCAGGCGATCCTGAAATCGTACTTGTTCGATGTCCAGGTAGTTTTTAATAAAAGCCAATTCTTGCTCAAAAGTTATGAGATGCTCCTGATCGGATTGAATGACTTGGCGTAATAAATTACCCAATTTAGTGACCATACTTTGGGCGGCTTTGGAATCCAAATCTATCAGTGTATTTACAGAATGTAGGGTGTTGAATAAAAAATGGGGGCGCAATTGCATCAAAAGGGCATTTAGTTTGGCTCGGTTTAGCTCTTTCTCCTTTTTCAAATATTTTCCCAGAAAAATATGAAAGAAAAAGATGGCCGAAATTAAAAGATAATAAGTGAAGCTGGCAAAAAAATTAGCGGCAGTTCGAGCCAAATAGGTAGGTGCCAACCAATTATTAAAGACCCCATTTTTGATGTAAATGACCAGATCAAATAGAAAGGCATTAATGATCAAATGCAGGAAGCTGATCCCAAAACTTATCAGTAACCATTTAAATATCTTTTGAAACCTTAGCGATTGTAAAACAGCACTATACCTTAAAGCCAAATCATAAATTAACGGAGAAAGGAAGCCCCAGACAAGAAAAAAACAAGTAAAGCGAATCGACATAGTGAACCAGCTAAACTGGTAATCACTCCGCATAATTAAATGAAAGGCATAATTCTGGGATAGATCTAAGAGCACACCAATCACCCCTCCGATCCACAAATATCGATAAGGTATTGGAAAATTCTTGTACGTAGATATTAAATATTTCATACCTCCAGCAGCCAATCCTACTAATTTTCTTCAGTGATTAACACAAAGTTAAGGTTTCAAGCCTACTAATTGATTAATTTTGGGATGAATGGCAATATTTGGTATAGACCCATATGATTGGTAAACTTAAACATTTGAGAGCCCATGTGCCGCCAAAATTTGTCTCAATGGAATCAACTATACGCTAAGCTTGGGTTTGATTTAAATTTATTGCCCAAAATCCGAACTCTAAAAAGGAAAGAACATTATGAGATATTCAACTATTATATTATCCCTGGTCATGCTATTGGGGATTTCGTCTTGTGGAGGTGATAAAACGCCCATGGTATCCGAAAGTTTAGGGATGGAGTATTGGGAAGTTAAAAATAAAATATTCGAAAACGCAAGCGGGGAAGGGGTAGAATGGCATGGAGAAGCAGTTGACCAATCCGCCAAACCTGAGCTGGAAATGAGTAATGGAGGTACCTGTGGCCAGGATGATTGCGGTCAGGCAGTTTTGATTAAAAATAAGGCCGCATCGGATATAGAGATTATCTTACAGATTATCCACGGAATTAATGACATCTATCCATATTTTTCCCGTAAGGTTCTCATCCCCGCAGGGGAGGTCTTAAATGTAGGTTGTGCCCAGTTTTGTTACGGAGAAAAAACAATGAAGCTGAACTATAAAATAGTCGGTGCTGTGGCCATTTCAAAATAGTTTTTTGTTAAAAAACTGTTTAAAATTGCCGTTCATCACAAAAAATATCATCGGCCCCAAATAGATTTGCAGCAAAAATCAGATCGGATACTTTTGTTAAAAACAAAAAATGCACTTATGAAAAGTTATCCGACTATTATTAATTTTTTTCTAGCACTGATGGTATTTTGCGCATTTTCCATGACCGCGCAAGCACAAGTGAATACTCCTAGGGTAAGCCCTCCAGCACAACTGAAACAAACTATAGCCACAACTGACATCATTGTGGATTATTCTCGTCCGCAAGTAATAACTAATGGAAATGACCGTACAGGAAAAATTTGGGGACAACGAGTAGCATACGGCTTTCAAAAAATTAATTTTGCATCCCAAAATGAAATCCCCTGGAGAGCAGGTGCTAATGAAAATACGACCATCACTTTTTCAGAAGATGTAAAAGTAGGTGGGAAGCCAGTTAAGGCAGGGAAATATGGTTTTTTTATTGCTGTTAAAGAAAATAATGAAGCTACTATTATTTTATCCAACATAAATACATCCTGGGGAAGTTTTTGGTATGATCAAAAAGAGGATGTGGCACGTGTAGAGGTAAAAACGGAAGACATCGGCTTCACAAATGTTTTGACTTTTGATTTTGTTGACCTGGGAAGTAATTATGGCACCTTAGCTTTGAGCTGGGAAAAGAAAAGGTTTCCAGTAAAAATTGAAGTAGATAACAAAGAGGCTGTAGCAGCAAATTTGAGAGCCCAATTACTAGGACAAGGAGGTTTTGGTTGGCAAGGACCTTTCGGTGCTGCCCAATATTGTGCCCAAAACAACTTTAACCATGAAGAAGCTCTGGGCTGGATTGACCAGGCCATCCAACAGCAAAAAAATTATAATACCCTCTCCGTAAAATCCACTCTTTTGTACCAAATGGGAGAGCAAGACAAAGCATTCGAAGTAGCGGATGAATCTGCCACTGTAGCTAACATCAACCAATTAAATGCTCTTGGCTATCAAATGCTTCAGTTGAAACTCACTGACAAGGCCATTAAGTATTTTAAAATGAATGTGGAGAAAAACCCAGAAAATGCAAATGTTTATGACAGCTTAGGGGAAGCCTATTTCACCAAAGGTGATAAGGACAATGCCATAAAAAACTTTAAAAAATCTTTGTCTTTAAACCCACCCGCCAATGTCAAACAAAACTCATTGTCCTTCCTCAAAAGAATGGGCGTTGAATATAATAAATAGGGTCTAAACAATTAATCTTTTCTTTTAGATCGATTTAGATTTTTTCATATTACGATGGATTAATCAAAGGTAGAAGGATGGGTGAACCGTTCTTTCTACCTTATTTCTTTAAAAATCAATAGATGAAAATTCAAAATAAAGTTCACTGCCTTATTGTGCTTCTATTTTGTTGTTTGTGCTTAGGAACCAGCCTATATAGTCAGACTAAATCAGCCTCTCATTGGAAACCTGCCTACTGGAATCAGGGAGAGATCCTTTTTTATTCTTATTCTCTTTCCAAATCCGAATTGGGTGAATTATACAGCTATAATTTAAAATCTGGTGAAGTAAAAACACTCCTTACTGCTAATTGCCATCTGTGGTTTCCTAGTTTTTATAAAAACGAAAAGATTACCTTTTCCTCTGACAGTTCTTTCCAGGAACGTTATGGTGGCAGCAATATTTATGTATTAGATCTGAAAACCAATAAGGTGGATGCCATTACACATTATAAGGATAGAATGGCTGCTTGCTCTAGTTTTTCTCCTGATGGAAAAAAGATTGTTTTTATGGACCAAAAGGCTTGGGGAAAAGGAGATTGTGAAATAATGCTCTACGATGTTCAAACAAAAGAGACTACTAATATTAGCAATCATCCTTCCAGAGATGAAATTCCCAGTTGGTCACCCGATGGTAAAAATCTAATTTTTCATTCTAATAGGACGGGGTCTAAGGAGATATTTATCTACAACCTAGCCAATAAAGAAATTAAACAACTGACCAATGACCCTTTATTTAATAATGAACAGGCCATTTGGTCACCTGATGGTACAAAAGTGGCTTATAATTCTGTTCTAAAAAAAGCTGGTTATAAGGGCAAAAGATTTCTAAAGATTCTTGACTTGGAAAGCCAAAAAATGATAAATAAAATACGCATTGATCAAAAGGGGAAGTGGATGCGGGAATTAACCTGGTCTCCTGATGGCCAAACGATGATCGGCTCATTGGGAGATAGCAATAATAGTGAAATTTGGACGCTGAATTTAAAAAATAAGAGGAAGACCAAAATGACCATCCCCGATATCGGAATCTCCTATCAGGCCGATTATGGCCCCGCTTTATCCCCCGACCAGAAAAAATTGGTTTATTACTCCTATCGAGGAGTGAATCTTCCCGAAATTTTTGTCTGGGACTTAAAGAAAAATAAGGAAACGAAATTAACCAGCCATCCTAATGCCTGGGATCTAAACCCCTTGTGGTATCCGGATGGAAATCACATTTATTTTTCTTCTACTTTAAAAGGCAGTATGGCTCTATATAAAATGGAAGCAGACGGGCAAAATGTAGAACAGGTAAGTTTTCCCGAGGAAGGCGTTAACCATTCTGAGATTAGTTTTTCAAGGGATGGAAAGAAAATGTTGTATGCTTCCTTTAATCCCAATGGAGCCTCCTTCATTTTAAGAGATTTAAACACCAATCAAGAGCAGGAAATTGTGAAATCAAAAAATGGAGAAATACTGGTCAAACCTGTATTACATCCTGATGGCACGGAATTAATATTTTTAAGAGCAGCAAAAAAGGATGAACCTTTTGACATTTTTTCTTTTGATATTGGAACAAAAGTTCGCAAAAATCTCAGCAAGTCCACAGAAAATGAACGTATGACCAAATGGTCAAAGGATGGTAAATTTATTTTGTTTAGTTCTGATGATGCCCAATCGTCTTATGATCTGTATAAAATGCCTCGTGGTGGTGGACAAAGGGTCCGTTTAACCAATTTCCCTGATCGCCAGGAACTAAATAGTTTTTTGTCAGAAAAGAGGCTTTTTTTTGATTGTGGATACTATGGAATCGATGAAAATAAGAATACCTATATCTACATTGCCAAAGAAGATGGAAGTACGCCTCGGCCCCTTACCAAGCCCGAAAATTACTAAGAAAGGAGAAAAACTATTTGAGGTTGGAAAAGTAAACCTTTCAATTTTTCTTATTTTGTTATAAAACTGATTTGGACTTTATCCTTTGGGCTGCAAAAGTGTCTTTTAAGCCTGCATTTCAGCTATTTTTCGCTCCATCCGTACGGATGAAACTCAAAATGAGCTTTATTCAGTCTTAAAATCCATCTTTTTCGTCCTCAAAAACAAAATCCAAACATGCTTTAAGTCAATCTCATATCAAAAGTCCTCATAACAAAATATTCAATCAATGAAAAATTACATTTTTACTTCGCTGGTTTGTGTCCTGCTCAGCAATTTTATTATTGCCCAGGAAACTTCTAATCTAAAGGATGCTTATCGATTGCTGGAAACTTGGTTAGATGCACAAAAAGATTATGAAAAATTACCAGGAATAGCGGTAGGGATAGTAAAAGATCAGGATCTTCTCTGGGGGGCAGGCTTTGGTTATACTGATTTGGGCAATAAACAACCAAGTCAAACAAATACGATCTATAGCATTTGCTCGATTTCTAAATTATTTACTTCCATTTCCATTATGCAGCTAAGGGATGCTGGTAAATTAAGTCTTGAGGATAAAATCTCAGATATATTACCCTGGTTCACCATTCAACAAAAGTATGAAGACAGCGGCCCGATAACCGTAAGATCCTTGCTTACCCATTCAGCGGGTTTACCTCGTCAATCTAATTATCCTTATTGGACAGGGCCTGACTTTAATTTTCCTAGTATTGAAGAAATAAAAGCTCAAATGAACGATTTAGAAACGCTATACCCAGCCTCCACGTTTTTTCAATATTCCAATTTTGGAATGAGTATTTTGGGTGCGGTGGTTGCTGAATTGTCAGGAATGAGTTTTGAGGATTATGTAAACAAAAATATTCTGGAAGTTTTGGATCTAAATGATACCAGACCCTCTATGCCCAAAGAACTACTTAAAGGACAATTGGCTACAGGTTATGGGGCATTAGATAGAGTAGGGGGTCGTAAAGAATTGGATTTATTTTATACCAAAGGCGTTACTGCGGCAGCTGGTTTCACTTCTACAGTTGAAGATTTGGCCAAATTCGCTTCCTGGCAATTCCGATTACTGGAAAATGGAGGTGAAGAAATTCTCAAATCCAGTACCCTAAAAGAAATGCAAAGGGTGCACTGGATGGAACCTAATTGGAAACTGGCCTGGGGACTGGGTTTCACGGTTCGCCAAAACAATGGTCAAACAGTGGTAGGGCATGGAGGTTCTTGCCCCGGATTTCGGACTCAATTATCTTTGACACCAAAGAAAAAGATGGCCTACATCGTCATGGTAAATGCTGGTGGTGTGAATACAGGTCGTTTTATCGAAGGTATGTCATCAGTGATATCTAAAGCACTGGATGCTGATTATCAGGAAATACCTGATGGAATGAATCTGGAGGATTATGCTGGCACTTATAATGCACAACCTTGGTCAAGTGAAACGGTTATTTTACCCTGGTACGGTGATTTGGCAGTACTAAGGCTTCCTTCTTCCAACCCTTCTTCGTTTATGCTTCTTAAACATATTGAAGGGGATACCTTCCAAAGGAAAAGAAGTGATGGAGAATTGGGAGAAAAAGTCGTATTCGAAAGAGATGCCAATGGTAAGGTGACCAAGATGTGGCAACATCAGAATTATTCAGCAAAGCTTAAATAGGGTATTGGGGTATTAGGATTTTGTAGATTCCCAATACCCCAATACCCCAATACCCCAATACCCCAATACCCTAGTTTCCCATAACAAAATCAATGGCCAAATTACTATAGGTTTTTACACCGGTAATCAGAGCTTTATCATCGATGAAAAAATCTGGAGTATGGTGGGGAGCAGCCTGGCTAGGATCCATTCCTTTAGGCATACCACCTACAAATACGAAAAAGCTTGGGACTTCCAGGGCGAAATAGGAAAAATCTTCAGCTCCCGTTTTAGCTGGACTGAGTAAAACATTTTCTTTTCCTGCTGATTTATAAAGACTAGGAAGCATTTTTTGCGTCAATTCAGGATCATTAAAGGTGACGGGAACTCCAGGCTGAATGTCCACTTCAGCAATAGCTCCCGAAGCTTCAGCGATATTGGTAGCGGTCCGTTCAATTTTTTCAAAAATATCTTTTTTCATTTCTTCATTGAGTGTCCGAATGGTCCCAATCATTTCTACTTCTTCGGGAATGATATTATTTCTAACCCCACCTTGGATTCTGCCAACACTAATCACAGCGGCTTCCTTGGTAAGTTCCGTTTGCCTACTGATGATGTGTTGCAGGCCCTGAATAATCTGAGCAGCTACTGTAATGGGGTCAACTCCTGACCATGGGGCCGAACCATGTGTTTGTTTACCTTTTACCTTAATAATATATCTGTTGGCAGCGGCTAAGGCACCATTGGGTTTGTATCGTATTTTTCCAGCTTCAGTTTGAGAATTGATGTGTATGCCAAACATAGTTTGAATACCATATTCTTTAAGAACACCTTCTTTAACCATTAACTTTGCCCCTCCTTCTTCTCCTGGAGGAGCCCCTTCTTCAGCTGGCTGAAAAACGAAAATAATGGTTCCTCTCAGTTCCTCTTTCATCCCGCTCAGCACTTCAGCTGCACCCATTAGCATGGCTACATGGGTGTCATGACCACAGGCGTGCATAACCCCTACATCATTGCCTAAATAAGTAGTTTTAACAACTGATTTGTAGGGGACATCTACTCTTTCTACTACAGGCAAAGCATCCATATCTGCCCTTAGACCCACTACTGGTCCTGGCTGTCCGGTTTTTAGGATACCAAGAACTCCGGTTTTGGCCACTCCTGTTCTAACTTCTAATCCGAGGGATTTAAGATGCTTGGCAATGTATTCAGCGGTTTTAAATTCTCGGTTACTTAATTCAGGATTTTGATGAATGTGATGACGCCATTCGATGACCTTATTTTCTATTTCTTTGGCATGATTGGCTACATTTTCTGCCATTCCATTTTGGCCCTGCAGTTGGTTGGAAATAAAGAAAATGAGACACCCTAGAATCAAAACTATAGGTATTGGTAACTTCATATTTTTATTTTGCAAAAAAAAGAATATTAACTAATCCGATTAAATTACCTTTTTTGTTTTGATTTTAAAAACTCGGAAGGAGTTTGTTGAGTAAACTGTTTAAAGGATCTGTTAAAGGTAGCTTTACTGTTGAATCCACTTTCAAAAGCAATTCCCAAGATGGATAAATGAGAAAAATTGGGGTCTCCCAATCTTTCTTTAACCGCCTGGATTCGATAGGTGTTTATGAGTTCATTAAAATTTTTACCCACTTCTTTATTTATGATTCCTGAAATTTGGGCAGTAGAATAGCCGATCTGCCGCGCTAATTCCGGAAGACTAAGTTCAGGGTTTAAATAGGGTTTTTGTTTTTCCAGGTGCTCTAGAAGTATTTCTTTGATTTTGGTTTCTTCATTTGCCTCAGCATTAAAGTCTTCTTTTTGTGGCCTGGGATTAAATCGCAATTTATAAAATGCAGTTTGATCAATATTATACCCATTTATGCTTAAATAATAGATGATCAGCCCCCAAAGGAAAAAAGAGTACCACATATCCACATAAGATAAAGAATTGGGACTTGCCATATCCACGACTTTAAAAACAATCCAAATACTTTGCCCTAAAACCACGGCGTATAGAAAGTATTTTAGCCAGGAAAAAGAGATCTGGTCGGTTTTCGAAAAATGCTGAATGATATACTGACGGTAGGTTTGATATTCAAGGGCTGTTCGAATAAAATAGTACAAGATGAACAAGTGGGAAAGGGTAAATAAAATGCTCCCGATGGGTTCTATGCCATCTGCTAAATTACCTTTTGTTCCAAAATGTAGTGGGAATTCCTGACCTTGCCACCAGTGAAGGAGGATCACGTCTACAAAGAATAAGATGAAATTGTATATTATCATGACAATTCCTGGTACAAAATGCCAAAAATCTCTCTTTTTAAACTTAAACTGACTATTGGTCAAACTTCGAAAATAAAAATAAACGAAAGGCCCTATAAAAAACCAGTGATCAAATGGGAAATAAAACATAAAAGTCGAATAGGCATCATGCGAATCATACCAACCTCCAAATCCCAACATCCATGAGGATACCCTTATGGCATAAATGATGATCAATCCTGCTAAGAAACGATCGTGAATTTTTCCTTCCCGGATACCTCTCATCATGAGTAGAAAGAAAAACAAAACACCCTGTATGAAAAAGGGGAGTAATAAGCTACTATACCGGTTAAATTCGAATAACATAAACAGTTCTTTTATCCTTCAAATAAGAGATTAATAACTAAATTATTCTGTTCTTAGGAAGCAAACCTGACGAATTCTTCATGGGATTTGAGCGGTATTATTTTATTATTTTAGCAAATACCCTATAAAACCCTACAGCTAAATAAATTTTTCATTCTAATTGTTCTATAAATTCGCTTGTATGTTAAAACTCAAAAATCTCTTGACACTGGGAGGCCTGGTCATTGGTCTCTTATTCTCTACTCATGCAATTGGGCAAGAGAAGGAGGATGCAAAAAAAGACAGTACTAAAACAGAAAGTAAAAAGAAAGGCTTACCTCTGGAAGCTACCCGAAAATTACAACTCAAAACGGATGAGGGGACTTGGATGGCATTGGATGTCAGTCCTGATGGTAAAACCATAGCATTTGATATGATGGGAGATATTTACCTTTTACCTATTGAAGGAGGGAAAGCCGAAAGGATTACTTCAGGCTTGGCCTATGAAACACATCCCAAATTTAGCCCTGATGGTAAAACTATAGCATTTACATCTGATGAATCAGGCTCTGGGAATATCTGGCTGATAGATGTTGAATCTAAGGAAAAAACTCAACTTACTAAAGAAGGAAATACACAATTTCAATCAGCTGATTGGAGTCCTGATGGTAATTACCTGGTTGGATCCAGAGGGAACCGTAATTTTAAACTGTATTTATATCATAAAGATGGAGGAAAGGGAGTACAGCTCATCAAGACTCCTGCAACCCTTAAAACCATTGAACCTACTTTTAGTGCCGATGGCAAACACATATGGTTCTCCAGAAGAACGGGTGCCTGGAATTATAATGCCCAACTTCCTCAATATCAATTGGCTACTTATAATCGCGAAACGGGAGAGATGGACACCAAAACCACTCGTTATGGCTCCGCTTTTGCTCCCACCATTTCACCTGATGGAAAATGGTTGGTATTCGCAAGCCGATATAATACAGAAACAGGTTTGGTAAAGCGCAATTTAGAAACAGGTGAAGAATCATGGCTTGCTTACCCTGTTCAACGTGATGAACAGGAATCAATAGCTCCATTAGGCGTTTATCCGGCTATGACCTTTACTCCAGATAGTAAAAATGTCCTGGCATCTTATGGTGGTAAGATAAACAGTATTCCCATTGGAGGGGGAGATGCCAAAGTAATCCCTTTTGAAGTGGATGAAGAAATCGATCTGGGACCAGAAGTTCGCTTCGAATATCCAATTTCTGACGAAAAAACCATGACGGTTACCCAAATTCGCGATGGTCAAGTTTCTCCTGATGGCAAAAAAATGGTTTTTACTGCTTTGAATCGACTATACATCATGGACTATCCAAATGGAACACCTAAAAGGTTGACACAAAATGATTTTACAGAAGCTATGCCCACCTGGTCTCCTGATGGATCTAGTATAGCTTTTAGCACCTGGGAAGGATCTGCTGGTTTTATTTATAGAGTAAATGCTTCGGGAGGGGCACCAACTAAAGTGGTTAAGAAAGCAGGAGTATACTCTCAGTTAGCCTGGGACAAAAAATCAGACCGGATTGTTTTCATTTACGGGCCTGCTCAGGCTTATAAGGATGCAATTGGTCCCCGGGCATTTGGATCAACTGAATTTTTGGGTTGGGTAAAAGCCAGTGGTGGCGAAATCAATCGGATTGCAGAATCTAACGGTCGGCAAGCTCCTCATTTTGTTAATGGGAACGACCGAATATATTTGTATAGTGGTTCAAAAGGTTTGCTTTCCATGCGATGGGATGGAACAGATGAAAAATTACATTTGAAAGTAACAGGGATACGCACCTTCCAGTTTTCAGAACATCAACATCAACATTGTATGATGGTTGAATCTGCTCAAGAACCTCAGCGACGACCTTCCAATGCAACGGTTGTGCATATGGCACCAGAAGGAGATAAAGCCTTAGCTAAGATCAATAACGATATTTATGTAGTAACCGTCCCTATGGTTGGGGGAGAAGTTCCTTCAATCTCGGTAGCTAATGTCCAGGCCTCTCAGTTTCCTTCCTGGAAATTAACCAAGCTGGGAGGCGAATTCCCTCAGTGGGCCGCAGATGGAAAGTCGGTTTATTGGTCATTAGGAAATGCTCATTTTTCCTTTGATTTAGAAGAAGCCAAGAAAAAGGCAGAGGAATTAAAGGCTAAGAAAAAAGAGGAAGCAAAGAATAAAAAAGAAGGCCAGGAAGAAAAGAAGGATGAGGATAAAAAGAAAGATGATGAGGCTTATGAAGCGAATGAAATTAGAGTGAAAGTAGAAGTGGCCAGGGATGTCCCTGAAGGAAGTGTTTTGCTTAAAGGTGCACGCATCATTACGATGAAAGGGAATGAGATTATTGAAAGGGGAGATATTTATATAGAAAATAATCGCATTAAGGCAGTAGGTAGAAGTGGTAGATTGGATGTGCCAAAGGGTATTCAAGTGATCGATATGCGTGGAAAAACAATCGTACCAGGATTTGTTGATACCCATGCACATATGTGGCCCAACTGGGGAATCCACAAAAATCAAATCTGGCTGTATGCGGCAAACCTGGCTTATGGCGTGACGGCTACCCGAGACCCCCAAACAGCTACAACGGATGTTCTTACTTATGAAGATATGGTAGAAAATGGAAGCATTCTAGGACCTCGTATCTATTCTACTGGCCCTGGTGTTGGTTTTTGGGCTTATAATATTAAAAGTCTGGATCATGCTCGTGATGTGCTCAAACAATACTCGGATTACTATGATACTAAGACCATTAAAATGTACCTGACCGGTAATCGGAAACACCGACAGTGGATTATCCAGGCCGCAAAAGAACAAAAATTAATGCCAACAACGGAAGGTGGCCTTGATTTTAAACTCAACATGACACAGCTTTTAGATGGCTATCCTGGACATGAGCATGCCTATCCAATTCACCCAATTTACAATGATGTTATTTCTTTAACTGCCCAGACAAGAATGGCCTATACCCCAACTTTATTAGTTGCATATGGAGGTCCCTGGGCCGAGAATTATTTTTATGCAACAGAAGATGTGCAAGGGGATAAAAAGTTAAATCATTTTACTCCAAAGGCAGAAGTGGATGCTAAATCTCGACGCAGACCAGGATGGTTCATGAAAGAAGAACATGTTTTTCACAAACACGCAGAATTTGTGAAAGATCTTGTGGAGGCTGGTGGCCTGGCAGGTGTTGGTTCGCATGGACAGTTGCAGGGCTTGGGCTACCATTGGGAACTTTGGTCGATGGCAGCTGGTGGTATTTCTAATCATGATGCCTTAAAAGTGGCTACTATTCTCGGGGCTGATGCGCTAGGACTTGCCAAGGATATCGGATCATTGGAAGCAGGCAAAATTGCAGATTTGGTCATTTTGGATGAAAATCCATTGGATAACATTCGCAATACAAATTCTGTAAAATATGTCATGAAAAATGGCCGCTTGTATGAAGGAAATACGCTGGATGAGATTTACCCAAGACAGCAAAAAGCACCTGAATTTTATTGGAATAATTCTTCTGGAATGCCTGCAGGCTTACCAGGAATAAATAGTCAGCGATAATCTAGGGAGGTGGTCTGCTAGGGCCACCTCAAAAAAATATGTTTTCTGGAATTATTTCCAATTCTCTTCGGTTCATTACCAGAAAAAGCATCATGATTGTCCATCAGTACAAGGATATCAAGCCTTATGCCCAAGTGGCTTTACCTTTTCTGGAACGAGAGGAAGCCGCCAATAACTTAATGATTGGCCAGACTTTAGATTTTCTTAATAAACCGGAAACATCGGAGGAACTAAAACTTTTTACCGTTCATAATCAGGAACAACTGGTTTTGGTATCCATGCAAACCTCACCAAAATTTCCTCTTTTAGTATATGGGAATGATGAGCATTTGGAAGCATCCGCTAGTGCTTTGTCAGAATTTTTAAAGGGCCTCGGATTTACAACAAAAAGAATCCTGGGACCAAAAGCTTTCGCAGAACCCTTTGCAAATATTTGGAAAAAATATTTCCAGGTGAACGGCCGTACTGACTTTGCTCTTAAAGTTTTTAGATTGGATCAGGTGAATCCCCTGAAATATTCGGAAGGAACCTTCAGAATAGCTGAAGATGCTGATATCCCTTTGTTAATTAACTGGACCTTAGCTTTTGATCAGGAAACTTTTTCACACAACATTACCAAGACAGAAGCAAAAATTAAAGTTCTGGAAAAAATGAACAGCCAGGATCTTTATGTCTGGGAAAAAGATGGAGAAGTGGTAACCATGGCTGCTTCTGCTCGCCCTACTCGGCATGGAACTACAATCAATTATGTGTATACTCCTAAAGAACATCGCAGGAAAGGATATGCTAGTTCCTGTGTGGCTTGTTTGAGTCAATTAATGTTAGATAAAGGAAATCAATTTTGCTCACTCTTTACAGATGCCACCAATCCAACTTCTAACAAAATATACCAGAACATTGGCTATAATTGGGTAGCAGATTTTTCAAACATCGTTTTAGGGTAATGAGTAGTGAGTAATGGGTAGTGAGACGAAATACACAATACCCATTACCCAATACTCAGTACTGATTTTACATTGCTTGTAGAATGTCATATTGCGTCAAAATATGCATTTTTCCGGCCTTATCCTTGACTAATACAGCATTGATTTTCTTATTGATGTACATTCTAAGCTGACTCAGTTTGACGTCTTCCGTGACTATAGGAAAGCCTTCTCCCATAATTTTCTCCACAGTGGCCTTCCCATTTTCAGTTGGGTTGTTGAGTAAGTAATTTAAGAGGTTACTTTCTGTAATGGAACCAACGATGTTTTCGTTTTTGACCACAGGCATTTGAGATATGTCGTGTTGACGCATTAAATCGAGTGCTTCTGATACCTTCTGTTCTACCTCAATGGAAATGAATTCTTGTGATCCTTTCTTTCTCAAAACATCCTTAATGCTCAATTCCTCTTCCAAAAAGCCTCTTTCTCGCATCCAGTCATCATTATAGATCTTCCCAACATAACGACTTCCGTGGTCATGAATGACCAATACAACCACATCATCTTTTGTCAACCGATCTTTTAACTGATGCAGACCAGCTAAAGCAGACCCTGCTGAGTATCCTAATAGAATTCCCTCTTCCTTGGCCAATCTCCTGGCCATTACGGCACCATCTTTGTCGGTTACTTTCTCGAAATAATCGATTACATCAAAATCTACATTTTTTGGGAGAATGTCTTCTCCTATTCCTTCTGTGATATAAGGGTAGATTTCATTTTCGTCAAAAATACCGGTCTCGTGATATTTTTTGAACACAGAGCCATAGGTGTCAACTCCCCATACTTTAATATCTGAATTTTGTTCCTTCAAAAATCTGCCAGTACCAGAAATAGTACCACCCGTTCCAACACCTACAACCAGGTGCGTTACTTTGCCCTCTGTTTGTTCCCAAATTTCAGGACCTGTTGATTCATAATGGGCCTGCCGATTAGATAAATTGTCATATTGATTAAACCAATAAGAATTGGGGATTTCTTCACTTAGCCTACGTGCAACAGAATAATAGGATTTTGGATCATCAGGGGTAACATTGGTAGGACAAACGATCACCTCAGATCCAAGGGCTTTTAACAGATCAATTTTTTCTTTTGATTGTTTATCACTGGTAGTGAAAATGGAATGATATCCTCTCACTGCTCCAGCAATGGCCAGTCCCATCCCTGTATTTCCAGAAGTACATTCAATAATTGTTCCTCCAGGTTTAAGATCGCCACGTGCTTCGGCATCCAGGAGCATTTTGAGGGCCATTCGGTCTTTAATAGAATGGCCGGGATTGAAGGTTTCTACCTTCATTAAAACCAAAGCGGGGATATCCTCAACCACTCTGTTCAGTTTAACAAGGGGGGTGTTTCCAATGGTTTCCAGAATATTATTATAGTACATAATGCGGTTTTTATCTTCTGGATGCGAAGATCAGCAAATCTGCGCCAATCTTTACCAAAAACTTGAAGTTTTTATCGATGATATCTAATTTTTACAAAAAAACGACGGTCTTTTGCTCCTAGGAGCTTAGCCACTACAGAAGATACGATCACCTTAACATCATCCCCATAAGCCGTATCAGGAATGTTACCCACCACTTTTGCATAGATTCTTCTATTTTTCATGGGATTGGTAATTTCAATAATTGAATTAACAGGTGCAAAGCGATGTAAAGCATAAAAATCTGAACTTTCACCGGTACTTTTTTTCCAGAAGGACACTCCACTATCACTTATTAGTTTTTTGCCCCTGGTATTTCTCTCAAAAACTTTTTTCAGGGCATTATTGCGGCGACTAATAGGTCCTCCAGCCCCTCCTTCCCGGTATTCTTCAGGAATTCCTTGCAGGCTTAACCAGCCAATTTGCAGCTTTTGTCCCGTTTTTAGGTCGGTGGTCATCATGCCATTTCTTTGCATGATGATCTCCTTGGGCATCTGATAGTAATACTTGCTTATCCTAAACATGGTTTCCCCTCTTCGAACCACATGATAGACGGGAACATGGTTTGATTCAATAAAATTTTCGATGCGATAACGGATGATAGCACGATTGGGTATAGGGACTTGAATTTTTTGTCCTACCCTTAAACTTTGTACCTCAAGCCCAGGGTTGTAAAAATATAATTCTTCAACTGAGAGTCCATAAAATTTAGAGAGGCTAAAAAGCGTTTGTTTTCTTTCAAGGGTGTGGATAAAAATCTTTTCTCCCATGGAAGATGTGTTCAGAAAGATAGTATCTTGGGGCGTCAAATAACTGAGGCTGTCGCCAGTTGCTTTTAAACGATTGGCACAACAGAAAAGGATACATAAAAGAATTAAGTTTAATCTCATAGATATATCAGAATTTTATCAGTAAGTACACAAAAATATGAAAACCTTAGGTATCATACCTGCAAGATATGCCTCAACACGCCTTCCAGGCAAGCCTTTGATTGAAATAGCAGGAAAAAGTATCATTCAAAGGGTGTATGAACAAGCAAAAAAGTCAAACTCATTAGATGATGTCATTGTAGCAACAGATGACGAGCGCATTTTTAATCACATTATTCATTTTGGAGGAGCTGTTCAAATGACAGCTCATTCCCACCAAAGTGGAACGGATAGATGCGCTGAAATAGCCTCCGAACTACCAGGTTATGATTTGATCGTCAATATTCAAGGAGATGAACCCTTTATTCAGCCTCAGCAGCTGGATTTAGTAATCCAGCCTCTACTAAATAATGAAGATTCAGTTATTGCAACTCTAGCTAAAAAGGCGGTGAAAAGAAAAGAAATTTTTAATCCCAACAATGTAAAAGTAACCTTGAATAATAGGGGAGAAGCACTCTATTTTAGCCGTAGCCCCATTCCATTTGTTAGAAATACTCCTGAAAAAAAATGGCTTGAAAAGAGTGTGTTTTACAAACACATTGGCCTGTATGCCTTCCGAAGAAATACTTTATTAAAAATTTCGCAACTTGAAGTTTCTTCACTGGAGTTAAGCGAATCTTTGGAGCAATTAAGATGGCTGGAAAATGGTTTTCCTATTCATGTGACCCAAACAGATATAGAAACCATTGGGATTGATACTCCTGAAGACTTGAAAAAGGCCAACAAATTACTGGAAAAGCGAGGCCTGCGCTAACTAGAATTTAAACCCAAAGGGTAATAATGAACTACAATTTGGGAATTCTAGTACTTCTCCTTTTTCTTCCTCCTCAGTTTCACTATCAGTTAACTCTTGCCCTACCTGCATCTTTTTTCCTTCCAGAAATAATCGAATAGGATGTTTCTGAATTTCCTCTGTCTCCAACAATACTTGTCGGCAAGCTCCACATGGCGATAGAAACTGATTTTTCATCCGCTCCAAAGCTCCCCCAACGATAACAAACAATTCTAAGTAATCATCCTGATCAATATGGATGGCATTGGACAGAGTAACACGTTCGGCACATAAACACATGGGGTAAGCAGCATTTTCCTGATTGGCACCCGTAAATATCTGGCCTTTTTTGGACTTAGCCGCAGCTGCAACCGTAAATTCCGAATATGGAGCGTGAGCTTTTTTAAGGGTATTTCTGGCAATATGGAAGAGTTCCTGGATTTCTTGATCTAAATCTTCCAGCGATTTATAGATTCTATATTTTATTTCTAAAGACTTACTTGACATAAAATGTTATTTGAACCTAAAACAAATCTTTCTGCAAAAGCAAGTAACGAAAAAATCTACAAAATCTTACTATTATATTAAATTTGGCCCCAGATGGGTAGAAGGTAAAAGGTAGAAAGTAAAAAGACCTGTCTTTCTACTTTCTACCTTTTACTTTCTACTAAGTTATTACGAAAAACCAAAAATGAAATTATTATGAAGCAAATCCTGATAATAGGAGCAGGACGTTCCTCTTCAAGTCTGATTGCTTACATCCTGGATCAAGCACAAAAAAATGGCTGGCATGTAACAGTGGCTGATGCTGACCCCAAATTAGCCGAAGAAAAGGTCAATAATCACCCCAATGGCAGAGGAGTTTGGCTTGATGTGATGAAGTCAAATGATAGAAAAGATCTAATCGGCCGGGTTGATATAGTAGTTTCCTTACTTCCTGCCCATTTGCATTTAGAAGTTGCCCATGATTGCATCAAACTGAATAAACATTTAATCACCGCCTCCTATGTGTCTCATGAGCTTTACCAACTAGGGGATGAAGCGCGCGAAAGAGAGCTTATCTTTATGGGAGAAATGGGACTCGACCCCGGGATCGATCATATGTCTGCTATGCAAACAATACATCGAATTAAAGACCAAGGCGGGAAGCTATATTCTTTTAAATCCTATACCGGTGGACTAATCGCTCCAGAATCTGATGACAATCCATGGAACTATAAATTTACCTGGAATCCCAGAAATGTAGTGCTTGCAGGGCAAGGTACCGCCCAGTACCTTGAAAATGGAAAGCTGAAATTCATTCCCTATAATCGCCTTTTTAAAGAAATATTTCCAATAGATATTCCTGGATTAGGTAAGTATGAGGCCTATGCCAATCGAGATTCTTTACTTTATACAGATATTTATGGTCTGGCTGGAATACCTAATATATTGAGGGCTACCATCAGAGCAAAAGGATTTTGTAAGGCTTGGAATGCTTTAAGAAAAATAGGTTTAACAGATGGCTCTTATCCTATATTAAATTCTGAGAACATCACCTATCATGAATTAATGGATGCTTATACCAATTCTCTTCATTTGACGGGTTCTGTAAAAGATCGGATCGCAGCTCTTCTTAAAGAGGAGCCCAATTCTAAAATCATGAAAAAGCTGGAATGGCTGGGGCTCTTTAGAAAGAAAAAAATTAACCTAAAAAATGCATCTCCAGCCCTGATTCTGCAAAACTTATTGATGGAAAAATGGGAGCTAAAAAAGAACGATAAAGATATGATCTTGATGTTCCATGAATTTGAATATAAATTAAAGGGTAAGCGTAAGAAACAGACTTCCACCTTAATTATGAAGGGAGAAAATGCAATTGATACAGCTATGGCCAAATTGGTGGGTTTGCCAATGGGCATCTTTACAAAATTGGTGATGGAAGGTAAAATAAAAGCCAAAGGAGTAAATATTCCCGTTTTACCTGAAGTATATAATCCAGTATTGGCTGAACTAGAGGATTTTGGAGTAAAATTTGAAGAACAGACTATAGATCTGGATTAGTATTTTGACTAGCCTATCTAATAAAATAAATGATTTTGTGGATCCTGGAAGAGCTTTTCAGTTCTTCCAGGTGATGAGGCAAGGGTCTTCCATTCTTATTGCCATTTTGCTGGCAAAAAGCATTTTAAACAATGCTGAAATCGGAAATTATGAGCAATTATGGTACATCGGAAATACCTTAAGCTTTTTTTGGGTTTCGGGACTTATCCAAGGCTTGCTCACCTATTTTCCCGGATTAGATGCCAAAAATAAAAATCACTTCTTTTTTAATGCATACCTAAGCTTTGTTGTGATCAGTGCCATAATCTGTGGCTTGTTGCTCAGTTTAGAAGTGCCGCTTACTCAATTTTTTACAGGAAAGGACCATTTAGACTATTTTCCCTTGTTTATAGCCTTTGTATTTTTCAATTGGCCTACCTATTTACTTGAAAATTTTTATTTACTAGAAAAAAAGGCCTGGCCTATCGTCCATTTCGCTTTGCTGGCCTTTATTGGCCAGATAATAGCAGTAATCCTACCTTTATTTTTAGGTTATTCATTTATTTATAGTTTCTATGCCTTAATTGTTCTTGCTTTGCTAAAGCATCTGTGGCTTTTGATTTTTCTTTTTAGAAATAATAAACTTCAATTCCATTTTGATAAAATCAAGGCTTGGATGTTGCTAGCGCTTCCATTGGTTTTTTATGCCTTGCTAGGAGGTTTTAATACCGCTTTCGACAATTGGATCGTCAATTTCTTCTATAATGGAGATCCTGAAAAATTCGCCATCTTTCGATATGGAGCCCGCGAATTGCCCCTGGCCTTGGCCATGGCCAGCGCTTTTTCTGCAGCCATGCTTCCGGAAGTAGCTTCCGATACTCAAAAATCTTTAGCCACTATAAAAAGGCGGTCCAAAAACCTGTTTCATCTTCTTTTTCCTCTTTCCATCCTTTTAATGCTCACCAGCGACTGGTTTTTTCCCATTGTTTTTAACCCTGAATTTGAGGAAAGCATCGTCGTTTTTAATACTTACCTCCTGATCATCGTCAGCCGGCTTATTTTTTCAAGAACAATACTGGTAGGTTTAAAAGATAATAATGTGGTTTTATTGATCTCAGCATTAGAATTAATCCTTAACATCGCTTTGAGTTTCTTTTTTATACAAAAATGGGGGCTGGCGGGTATTGCGATGGCCACGGTTATTGCCTATATGGCCGAAAAGATTCTCATCGCCTGGTATCTTTTCAGAAAATATAAAATTGGCCTGGGCCAGTACACTGATCTTTATTGGCTCAGCGGCTATTCTTTATTGTTGGTGCTTGCTTTTTTGTGGGTGGAGGTTTTTTGATTTGCAGATGAGTAAATTGGTAAATGTGCAGATTTGAGAATTTACAGATGGGCAAATGAGTAAATTTTCTTTCTTTTTACTGAAAAATCTGGATGAAATATTTGGCAGGATAATCTAGGGTATCCTAGAGAATTACATCAATCGGATCTTATTGAAAACCAATTTTTTGACACTTCATGCCTCCGGCAGACGGGGGCTTACGCTCACAGACTGTTACTGACTTTCACTGTTTTTTTTTGTGAGAAATAAAGCTTATTCTAATTATTATAACGAATAATGGTAATCATGTACCGATAGAAAATGTTCCGTTTTCTACGCGTTTATAGAAACTCCTAGGAATACGAGTTTTAAGACCCAGAAAAATGAATAATCGGAATAATATTTGCAAAACCTGCAGAATTCCTGAGGGCCGGAAGTGCTTGCGCGCCCAAGAACCACACCAATAAACAACCACCCCCTCCATTCACCCCTCACCAAAGCCCAGACTACCAAATCACTTGACTACTAGACTACTAAAGCCCAGACCATCAGACTACTATAAAACTAGTCCAAACATTTCACCTGCCTTTGAAAAAAGTCCAGGTTAAAAACTTCATATTCCTCATAACCACTGCTCCAGGTGACGATGATGCTGTCCACTTCCATGGTTTTTAGGCTGTTTAAAAAATTAGGGGTGATCAGATAATTCACCTTATAGGTAAGCATTTCGGATTCCGTATCATACTGGCCATTATCCATTTTGCCGGATCGCAACTGGATAAAACCACCGTTGAGCAATTTGATGATCAGCATGCTTCCCTTTTCAATGAAGCCATAAGCCTCTCGGGCATTAGGATAAGCGAAAGCAAATTCCAACGTAAGAAAGCGGTAATTACCCCCCAGTTTGGTCATAAAGGCATCACATTGGAGGTATTCTTTGTCTTTAAGATAGAGGCGTAAGCGCTCATCAGTATAAGTAAATAAAGATTCCTTGGCCAGATCCTTGCGGTATTGACCATTCAATGGATCTTTTCCTTCAAAATCGTAGTTGCATTCCTGTTTAGGGGTTTGTTTTAGGCGATGGTTGAAAGGAGAACTACTGACACTAAAGTCGATCATAGGGAGCTGCTGGTAAAACTGGTCGTTATTTGCCAGGCTGCTGGCTTGTGGATTTTGAAGTCCGGTTTTGGCCTGAAAAGTGCTTTGAAACTCGGTTGAAAAGTTTCCTTTGCTAATGACCTCTTCGGATTTAGTAAACTCCTGCTCAGCCATATTGGCCTCTTGCCGAGTGCGGATTTCTGTCTGTTTGGCGGCCTCCACTTGCTGAGTTAAACGCTGAATTTCATCAAAACTTAATTTTCCGGCTTGTCTGTTTCGGTTGAGGTAATCTTCTATACGTTTTCTATTATATCGGGCATCATCGGCTCTTTGTTGGGCAATAGAAGCTGCTGCTTTGGCCAACTGAGAATGGCGGGTAGCCATTTTTCGGGCATCTTCCTGGGTCAGTTCAATTGGATTTTCAAGAGGCGCAATTTCTCCATTGAAGGTAGGGTAAGAGAAAGGATCTGTTTCTTCGGTATTCTTAGCAGAGCGCTTAGATTTATTAAAATACTCCCAGGTACCATCCGGATAAACAATGATTCGCTCTCCCTTTGCGTTTTTTCTCAGTTCCTGAGCATTTAGTGCCAGGGATAAAAACAAGAGATTGAATAAACTTAAATACAGAATTTTTCTAAATTGCATGTTAAGATAATATTAACCGGTTCTGGAAAAATTGCTTGAACAAAGATAATTTAAAATTGACTCCTTCATCGAGTTAATCTTCGATATATTTTTTGAAACAGCTACAGAGGCTGCTGAATATATCCTTAAATCTAGGTTCATCCATTTTTTTCTTCTGCTGATAGAATTTAATACCAGGACAAATTACTTATAAGTATTTACGTAAAAACCATAAAAATGTTGAAGCCCCTTAAAATCAAATTGACTCTTCTGAGTCTCTTTTTTATGTTTTTTTCTTGTGATCCATTTATCACACCGGATACTTTTGCCTCCATTTCTTATGAGTATCCTTCAAGTATGAGAGATACCTCACATTCAGATCAATATTATGGTATGGAAGTAAGAGATCCTTATCAATGGATGGAAAACCCCTCTTCCAACCTTACCCGGCAATGGATACAAAGTCAACGAGAATTAAGTAGTAATTATTTGGGACAAATTGGTTTTCGTAGCCAAATTGCTAACCGTTTGCAACAATTGTGGGCTTATGAAAAAGCAGGTTCTCCTTTCCCGCTAGGGGATGGGATGGCTCAGTTTGTCCAGACAGATTTTAGCAGACAACCTATACTTTATCGCCTGGAAGAGGACAATACGAGAGGAAATGCCCTTTTTGACCCCAATCAGCACATTGAATATAGAGACGCCGTTTTTTCCAATTGGTCATTCTCAAGAGACGGACGATATGGGGCAGTAGTTGTGGAGGAAGCTGGAGGGCAATTGCAAACCATAATTGTAATTGATTTGAGTTCTGGGGCTACCCTTGCTGATGAGATTTTGGGGGTCAAAGATTCACGTATTGCCTGGCATGATAAAGGGTTTTATTACAGTAAATATGAAGAACTAGAAATGGCAGGTACTGGCCTGGAAGCTGATTATTTTCATCAGGTCTATTACCATGAACTGGGAAGCTCTGTTACCAATGACGAATTAATTTTTGCAGATAGATCTGCTCCTATGCAGAGGGTTTGGCCCAGTATTAGTCAAGATGGCACCTATTTAATTCTCTATCTTAAAGGAACAGATATAGGCGGAAAAATCTATATAAAAAACCTGCGACAAAGAAATTCTAGTTTTGAAAACTTAATCAATAGTGATAATGCAGATTATTTGGTTATCGGTAGACAAAGGAGTCAAATGTTACTGCTCACTAATGATCAGGCGCCTAATGGAGAGTTGGTTCGAATGAGAATTAATCGGTCTGGAAATGTTCAAAGAGAGGTCGTTCTTCCAGAGTCAGAAGCCGTTATGCAAATGGTAGCATTTGATGGGTCAACCTTATTAGCTGTTTATAATAATGAAGGTGCCTCTTCTATAAGTATTTCTAATGCAAATGGCAATAATAAAATTGACGTGCAATTGCCCCAGCCAGGATCAGTTTCTGACCTTGTCTTGGATGAAAAAAGAAAACAGGCTTGTTTCGTGTTTTCATCCTTTTTAAGACCCCCCACCAATTATCGAGTAAATTTAGAAACCGGAGCTTTATCGACTCTATTATCTCCCTATACTGCTTTTAATACCAATGAATACCAGGTTAGGAAAGTTCGCTTCCGAAGTTTTGACGGAGAAAGTATTCCAATGTATTTGTTGCATAAACGAGGATTGGAAATAAATATAAATACCCCTGGTTTGTTGATTAGCGTAGGTGGAGAGGATCAAAATCTTGAAGCTCAGTACAATTTGGGAAGTCTGCAAATAATACCAGCTTTTTTGGAAAGTGGGGGAGTGGTGGCTGTTCCTTTGATCCGCGGAACCGATCGAATGGGAGCTTTTTGGTATGAGTTGGGGATTCAGGAGAAACGACAAAAAGCTCTGGATGATTTTCAGGCTGCTGCTGCTTATTTGATAGACCAGGAATATAGTTCTGCTGAAAAGCTTGCTGTTTATGGAAGCGGCCCTATTGGAGGTTTTATGGCAACGGCCTGTTTAGTACAAAGGCCAGATTTATTTAAAGTTGTAGTTGCAAAAGATGGAATCTATGATTTGCTAAAGTTTCACCAGTTTACAACAGGATGGAAATATGCCAGTGAACTTGGATTTACGGAAAATCAAAATGATTTTGATCCACTATGGGCTATCGATCCTCGAAGAAATGCCATTTCTACCAATTATCCTTCGGTATTGCTTGTTGCTTCTACAACGGATAATGAAATAGTGCCGCTGCATACCTATAAACTTACAGCCGAAATGCAGGCCAGGCAGCAAGCTACCAACCCGATTATGATGCGATTAGGAAATGATTTTGTAAATACGGAAATGCGGCCCAATTTGTCATCAGTACAAGAAGGTGCCGATATATTGTCATTTATTTATTATCAATTAAAACATGAGCCTTTTCAAGCAGATAGCCCGCTTCAATAAGATTATTTATCTTGGGCTCTGACTTTAAAAACGCTTAAAAATATTTATCCTTTAAATCTGGGATTGCTTAGGGCATATGATGTTTAAAATTGGATTTCTGCCGGTTAGAATTTGGGATATTTTAGATATTCTGATAGTGGGGTATTTAATGTATCAAATTTATCGCCTATTAAAGGGAAATATTGCGTTTAATATCTTTGTTGGTGTACTCACCCTTTATGTTGTTTGGTGGCTGGTAGAACAATTGAACATGGATTTGCTGGGTGCCGTTTTGGATCAATTTGTGAAGGTGGGAGTCATCATTTTAATCATCATTTTCCAGCCAGAAGTACGCCGATTTTTGCTTTTTTTGGGTAATAGTACCTTGAGGCGTAGGTCCGATTTTTTGAGCCGGATTATTGATCGGAATTTTGAGGGGGCAGAACAAAAAGAAAGCTGGGTGCAGTCTTTAAAAAAAGCCATGTTAAGATTGAGTAGATCAAAAACCGGAGCCCTGATTGTGTTGTCTAAAAATCTAAACCTAGAAGGTTTAATTAATTCAGGAATAATTATCGATGCACAAATAAGTGATGCACTTTTGGAAAGTATATTTAATAAATCAAGTCCTCTTCATGATGGAGCTGTCATTTTAGAGAACGGGAAAATAAAACTAGCTAGTAGCATCCTGCCCATTTCCGAAAGCCATGAACTGCCTTCAAATGCGGGCTTAAGGCATAGAGCAGCCGTGGGCATAACGGAAAGGACAAATGTAGCGGCTTTTGTCGTTTCAGAGGAAAGTGGAGCCATCTCATTTGCATTAAAGGGAAAGCTAAAACGAAAACTGGAAGAAGAAGAGATTGTCGATTTACTCAATAAACATTTAATATAAAAGGCAGTAGGAAAAGGCTGGATTTTTTTGTCCGGCATCAAACCCTCAAATGTCTTTTTCGCGCAAGTCAACTAATAATGTTCATTCAACGAATTGAAGATTTTCAAATACCGAAAGAGATTGATATTCAGATCGGGGAGCTTTTAGAAGAAGCTTTTCCAGGGTATCCTAAAGGGCAAAGCTATTATAAGCAAGTTCCAGATTTCAGGTATTTAGTTTGGAATGAAGAAGAATTAATTGGCCATATGGCCATTGAGCATAGGTTGATGAGTAATGGTGGAAACCCTATTAAAGTGTTCGGAGTAACAGATTTATGTGTTAAAGATAGTTTTCAGCATAAAAAACTAGCGACTCGTTTACTCCAGGAACTAGAGGATTTAGGTAGAAAATTTGAACTTGATTTTATTATATTACTGGCTCGAGACCATGAACTCTATTTAACAAATGGTTTTCAATTGGTCAAAAATGATTGTAGGTGGCTACTTATTCATGATAATGCCTCACTTGGAATTATTCACAGGAAGATTGAGCAAACTTTAATGATGAAACCTCTTTCCTCCAAGAAATGGAAAAATGGATTGCTCGACTTTCTTGGTCCCGCGTTCTAAAAAAGCTATGGTTCATTGTAACCATCAAACAATCATCTTAAAAGAGTTATTAGCTTACATACAATAAAAAACATCATAAATGATTGAACAAGTACAAAACTATATTCAACAAAACAAGGATAGATTTTTAGAGGAGTTAAAAGAAATTCTTAGAATTCCCTCCATTAGCGCCGATCCTGCCTATAAGGATGATATTCAGAGAACGGCCCAGGTTATAATGGGGCATTTACAAAAGGCAGGCCTTGATCTGGCAGAAATTCATCAAACGGCGGGTCATCCTATTGTTTATGCTGAAAAGATTATTTCCAAGGATTTACCTACCATCTTGGTTTATGGTCATTATGATGTACAACCTCCTGATCCTCTTAATTTATGGGAATCTGGCCCTTTTGAGCCAGTTGTTAAAAACACGGAAATTCACCCACAGGGGGCTATTTTTGCACGTGGTTCATGTGATGATAAAGGACAGGTGTTTATGCACATCAAAGCTGTAGAAGCTATGTTGAATAGTGATGCCCTGCCTTGCAATGTCAAATTTATGATTGAAGGAGAAGAAGAGGTGGGGTCTAATAATTTAGAAACCTTTTGTAGGGAGAATAAGGAAAAATTAAGTTCCGATGTTATTTTAGTTTCCGATACAAGTATTATAGCAAATGATGTACCCTCCATCACCGTTGGTTTACGGGGTTTAAGTTATGTGGAAGTTGAAGTCACAGGTCCTAACCGCGATTTACATTCAGGAGTTTATGGTGGGGGAGTTGCTAACCCAATTAACATTTTGTCCACAATGATTGCCTCATTAATGGATGAAAACAATCATATTACTATCCCTGGCTTTTATGACGACGTGGAGGTCCTTGACCAGGAAGATAGAACTGAAATGAACAAGGCTCCTTTTGATGTGGAACATTATAAAAAGGATTTAAATATAGGAGATGTGCACGGTGAAAAAGGTTTTACAACCCTTGAAAGAACCTCCATCCGGCCTACTTTAGATGTCAATGGTATTTGGGGAGGCTATATCGGCGAGGGAGCAAAAACAGTTTTGCCTTCTCAAGCTTTCGCCAAGATTAGTATGCGCCTTGTTCCCAACCAGAATTCTGATAAGATTACTCAATTATTTGAAGAACATTTTAAAAGTATAGCGCCAGATTCTGTAAAAGTGAAAGTAAAACCTCACCATGGTGGAGAGCCAGTGGTAACTCCAACCAATACCCCGGAATATAAGGCTGCCCATCAAGCTATGCTCAGTACTTTTGGAAAAGCGCCCATCCCACAAAGAGGAGGAGGAAGTATCCCGATTGTTGCCCTTTTTGAAGAAGTGTTGGAAGTGAAAACTGTTTTAATGGGCTTTGGCTTGGATTCTGATGACATTCATTCTCCAAATGAACATTTCGGTTTGTTTAATTTCTACAAGGGAATTGAAACCATACCTTACTATTTCTATAATTATGCCGAGTTGAAAAAAGGGTGAGTTTTAGGTTAAATGGTTCCTGGGTTCCATGGTTCCACGGAACCCAGGAACCAAAGCTTATATTGAAAAAAAATTAATTTTTACACGAAGAAATTCAGTCAAGATTTTCATTCAACAATTTTTTTATATATTTTTATGAAATAATGTTAAAATATTCGAACATTTTATATTTGTTCCCGTATCTCCCTATATAGACTTTGCAAGTTCCATTTTCTCAATCCTGCATACTTGCTAATACAGGATTCCCCCCTAATGGCTAATGCAAATAAAAAACTGCTTAAAAACAAATCATTGGTTATTCCCTCCATAACTGGAGTTGGATAGCTGATAAAGCTATTTTTTCAATTGCATTGGACACGCTTCTTGGTAGTTGAGAAATTGTTTACCCCCCTAAATATTGGTTATTAATATCGTGGATAAGATGTGTAATCATTTTCTCATTTGATTTTTATTATTTAAAACGACCATGAACAGACAATTTATCTTTCTTGTCATTGCCACCATGATTCTGGCCTGTACAAGAGACGAGTTAGCCAATCCGTTAGATGGTGAATTAAGGAACAGATTGATCCAGCTTTCACCAAATAATAACCTGGAGTATTTTCAGTTACCAGCTGAAGACGACTATGTCAATATTCCTCACGATCCTGCTAATCCTTTAACTCACGAAAAGGTTAAACTTGGAAAGCTTTTGTTTTTCGAAACGGGACTTGCCGTTAATTCAATACATGCAGAAGGAGCAGGGACTTATTCTTGTGCTACCTGCCACGTTCCAAGTGCAGGATTTATGCCTGGACGTGTCCAGGGTGTGGCTGACGGCGGCGGCGGATTTGGAATAAACGGAGAAGGTAGAATAATCAGCGATACTTATAAAGAGGAAGAATTAGATGCTCAGGGTGCAAGGCCTCTTAGTCTTTTAAATGTAGCCTTTGTAACCAATACCACCTGGGCTGGGAAGTTTGGTAGTGGCCACGCGAATGAAGGAACCGAAAATATTTGGGGAATTTCCGATCCCTTGACTGAAATTAATCATTTAGGAATGGAAGGGATTGAAAGCCAAAACATGGAAGGGCTTGATTTGCATAGGATGGAAGTCAATGATTATGTTTTGGATACTCTGGGTTATAGAGCCTATTTTGATGAAGCATTCCCTGATTTTTCTGAAGAAGAGAGGTATTCCAAAGTGACTACAAGTTTTGCTATTTCCGCTTATATTAGAACATTATTACCCAACCAGGCTCCTTTCCAAAGATGGGTGAAGGGAGATTTGGTAGCAATGTCTGATTTGGAAAAACTAGGGGCTACTGTCTTCTACGGCAAAGCAGGATGTTTTCGCTGCCATAAAGGTGCGGCATTAAGCTCTGTTGAATTTCATGCTGTTGGCGTTAAAGATCTATTTGAAGCTGGAGGTCTAAAAACAGATGAAGACGATAAAAGAAACCTAGGCCGGGGTGCCTTTACCGAAAACCCGGAAGACAATTATAAATTTAAGGTCCCACAGATTTATAATATGGGCGATTCACCATTTTACTTTCATGGTAGTAGCAAACGATCATTACGTGAGGTGGTTGATTACTTTAATGAGGCCATCCCAGAAAACTCAAGGGTTCCCGATTCCCAAATCTCTCCACTTTTTCATCCACTTAATTTAAGTGAAGGAGAAATCAAGGCATTAGTTGCCTTTTTGGAGAATGGCTTGCGTGACCCTGACTTGGTGAGATATGTGCCTGATGAAGTACTTTCCGGAAATTGTTTTCCAAATAATGATCCCTTATCTCAACAGGATCTGAATTGCCAGTAAGCTGGTTTTCTTAGCACCCCAATCTGATTATTACCTATTAGGGGCTGACAAAAACATACTTTTTGTCAGCCCCTTAATAATTTTCATAAAATGTACTGATAAAAAATTTAAATATATTGGGTTATCAGGATACATTTATCCTTAGATTCAGAAACCTTATTTTGATCAGTGGGTTAAATAATTAATGCGGGTTGCGAACAGTTGGTTTTAGGGTATTAGGTATAGATCATTGGGATTCTTTTTCTCAAGATTGAGTGTGTTTCAAACTCATGTCAATTCCCTTTCCAGGCATCTTGCTTCGTACTTTTTACCAGGTAGTATCGTAACTTGAATGAAATAGCCTAATTTACGAAACAACTTAGGGATTTGAGGGTATAAGGAAGATAGTTAATGCAAAAATCAAAAGGTACCCCTATGGTATCCTAATGCTTCGATGTTTTTGCATTATACCAACAACTGGCAAACTGATACTGATATGCGTAAACTTCCTATTATTAACTTTTGCTTATTGGCCTCCATTCTGGTTTGGTCATGTGAACCCAGAACGGTGGCCGGTAATGACACCAATATTCCTAGCCCTATGATAGATTGGCAGGGTCATAGAGGAGCCCGGGGGATGTTGCCCGAGAATACCATACCCTCCTTTTTAAAAGCGCTTGAATTTGAGCAAATCCAGACTCTTGAAATGGATGTGGCAATAACCAAGGATAGTGTCATTATTCTTTCACATGAGCCCTGGATGTCTCATGAGATTTGTAGTAGGATGGAAGGGCTTCCCGTCACACTGGAAGAAGAGAATGAATTGTATTTATTTCAAATGACCTATGAAGAAACACAGCTCTTTGATTGTGGAAGCAGGGGGAATGAAAACTTCCCTGAACAAACACCGATGCAGCTTACAAAACCCTCCTTAGCAGATGTAGTGGAGGCAGTGGAAAATTATTGTTTCAGAAATTCCAGGGAAAAACCATTATATAATATTGAAATTAAAACCCAACCGGAGTGGGACAATGAGCGTACTCCGGACCCCAAATTGTTTGCCAGTCTTTTAATTGAAGAAATAAAGCGCCTGGATATCTATGAAAATACCTGCATTCAATCTTTTGATCCACGGGCTTTAGATGCAGTCTATGAGATTGATAGCAATATAACAACTGCCATATTGGTGGAAAATATTGATGGAATAGAGAAAAACCTGGCTAAAATTAAATTTACGCCTACAATTTACAGCCCACATTACAAGTTGGTTAATCCGGGAGTTGTGAAAGAAGTGCATGAAAAAGGCCTGAAATTGATTCCCTGGACAGTAAATTCCAAGGAAGATATGAGGGACTTAATTGAATTGGGGGTTGACGGAATCATTACTGATTATCCAAATCGAATTCCAGATTAAGAGTTTTTAGAAACTTTGCCTTCTTTTTCCAGGTAGGCCAAAATAAGTCGTATTTTATTGTATTCAACTTCTCCATTAAGCGCTTCAAAAATGGGCTTGAGTTTATCGATTTCTTCCATATCCTGGGTAACTTTCAACACGGCTTTGATTTCATTTTTGCTTACAAATCTGAATAATGGAACATCTTTTCCTTCCAAATACAACTGAGCCATATGTGCATAGATGGTATTCAGTGCTAAACCTCTCTTATTGGCGATTTCACTAAGATCAAGTCCTTGTTTTAATAATTGAAGGCTAATATCATATGAGCTTTCACCCATTTTTCGGAAATGACTATTTTTGAAAGCTAGTATGGTATCCATAAATTGATTGCCGAATAGATGAAGCTTTCTTTGACTCATTCCAGAAATTTTTCGCATGTGTTCATCAGTCATCGGCTGCAATTTAACCATGTCGTGAAGCGAGGCATCAGAAAATACCAGATAAGGTGGAATTCCTCTTTCTTGTGATATGGTACGGCGGAGCTGACGGAGTTCTTCAAATAACATTTCCGCAGGAGTACGTTCGATTGGTGTGTATTTGATTTTCTTTTCTTTTTTCTTCTTGGGGACAAATTTAACCAGCGGTACTTTTTGATTTTCGAATAATACAGGCATACTGGCTTCGGTAAGTTTTAAAACCATATTATTCTGATAGTCAATTTCCAAAAACCCGGTATTGATAAGCTGTGTTAGAAAAAACTGCCACTCAAAATTGGATAGATCCCTGCCTGCCCCAAAGGTTTTGATGTGTTGATAGCCTTTTTCATAAATGGTCTTTTTTTGAGAACCCCGCAACACATCTGTTAACACATTCACTCCTACAGTTCCCTTGAGTCGATAAACAGCCGAAAGAGCTTTTTGTGCAATAATGGTTCCGTCGAAGTATTTAGGAGGATTTTTACATACATCACAATTGCCACAGTTTTCCTGAAAGTTTTCTCCAAAATAAGTCAGCAAGATCTGCCTTCGGCAAAATGATGCTTCGGCAAATTGTAACATTCGGTCCAGCTTAAGCATCTGCAGTTCCAAATGCTCAGGATCACTTGCATTTTGAGATAAAATATCTTTATAAATACTGACGTCTCCATAGCTGTAAAAAAGGATGGTCTCCGCTTTTACTCCATCTCTCCCTGCTCTTCCGATTTCCTGGTAGTAATTTTCTAAATTTTTAGGCAAATTATAATGAATGATCCAACGTACATTAGATTTATCTATCCCCATTCCAAAAGCAATAGTAGCAACAATGATCTGAACTTTATCATTAATAAAATCTTCCTGGGCTTTAGCTCTGATGCCATCTCCAAGACCCGCATGATAGGGGAGGGCACTAAATCCTCTCATTTGGAGTTTCTCGGCAATTTTCTCAGTGTTTTTCCGACTCATGCAGTAAATTATACCTGCCTGATCTTCATGAGTATTTACAAAATCGAGAATTTGCTCAATCCTTTGTTGGCCAGGACGAACTTCCAGAGAAATGTTTGGACGATCAAATGAAGCTACAAATAATTCAGGTTCTCCCAATTCCAGCTGTTGAATAATATCTTGCCGGGTGGTTTTATCAGCTGTAGCCGTTAAAGCTAGAACAGGAACATCCGGAAACTCCTGCTTCAAAAACTTAAGCTTGGTGTATTCTGGCCTGAAATCGTGACCCCAGGCGGAAATACAATGAGCTTCATCAATGGCAAATAGATTGATATTGGCTTTTTTTAAGAAAGGCAAAAAACCTTGAGAGACCAGTTTCTCAGGTGAAACATAGAGAAGTTGGAGATCTCCTCGAAAAAGTCGTTCTTCCACGACCCTTTGATCTGGCATAGAAAGGCTACTGTTTAAGTATTCTGCTTCAACACCATTCGACCGCAATCCCTCTACCTGATCTTTCATTAAAGAAATTAGTGGAGAAACCACCACACAGGTTCCTGATAAGGTTATAGCTGGAATTTGGTAACAAATGGATTTCCCGCCGCCGGTAGGCATAAGCACCAATGCATCTTTTCCATCGTATATAGAATGGATAATTTCTTCCTGCATAGGTCGAAATTTTCCATAGCCAAAATATTTTTTCAATGCCTTTTTGGCAGTGTGTGTGTCCATGCTTACGATTTTATCAATTATCTCTGGATTCTCTCCATTTCTTTACAAATTTAAAATAACTGAATCCTCTTAAACCTAAAACATTTCGGCTAAATTTTTTCAACATTTTTTTTTAAAATACAAGTTTGCTGTAAGATTATAACATTTTTTGTTTTTAAGTGGAGGGTGCAAAGGGCCTAAAGTCCATTTTTAAAAATTTTCTTTACATCTGAACGGAAGGTGATTCCTATAGGTAAGCTTTTTTTTCCCAATAAAACTTCTTCTTGCCCGATAGCTGTCAGTTTTTGATTGGAGATGATGTAGGATTTGTGAATCCTGGTAAACAAATGTGAAGGTAATTTTTTCATAAACTGTCCTACAGAAGCTTTGGTATATAGTGTTCCCGTGTTGGTGAAAATCTTTACATAATCTTTAAGACCTTCAATGTAGAGGATATCTTCCAACAACAATTTATGGTCTTTTCTGTCGGCTCTTATGATTAGAAAGTTGCTTTCCTTTTCGGGACTGGATTTAGGTAAGATCTCTTGGAAGCGCTGTATGGCCTTTAAAAACCTGGGGTAGGAAATGGGTTTGAGTAGATAATCAAGAGCTTGTAGTTCGAAAGCTTCTACTCCATATTGACGGTAGGCAGTAGCAAAAATCAGATGAGTTTTGGAAGGAATCACCTTGGCCAGATCTAAGCCATTGAGTTCGGGCATGTTAATGTCCATAAAGATTAGATCTACCGTATTAAGGGATAGAAAATTATAGGCCTTTATTGGGTCGGTGAAGCAGGATGATATTTCTAAAAAATCAATTTTACTACAATAATCCTTTAGCAATTCAACGGCCAGGATTTCATCATCAATTATGCTTACGCTATACTTCATAATGTGGAATGTTTAAACAAACAGAGAATATATCCTCTTTAGGGCTGGCTATCAATTGAGCTTTGGGTCCATAAAAAAGACTAAGTCGCTCCTGTAAATTTTTATTGCCTAGATGGTTTTCCTTTAATCTTTTTTGATCCTGGTTAAAAGTATTTTTTACTTCAAAATTAATTTCTCCTCCCTGTGATTGAATATGAAGATGGATACTTAGAACATCATTTTTTCGGGCACCGTGTTTGAAAGCATTTTCAATAAGTGATAATAAAACAAGGGAAGGAAGAGGGGCTGAATGAAGTCTGGGGTCTATATTTTCCTGGTAATCTAGTTGACTGCCATATTTGAGGCGCTGTAAATCCACATACTTTCTCAATATTTTCAATTCATCTATCAAGGCTACCTTTTCTGAAGGCTTTAAATAGACAATGTATTCCAGTACACTACTTAATTGTAATAGTGCATCGGCTCCTCGCTCAGGATCTTTTCTGATAAGAGAGTAGATGTTATTAAAGGTGTTAAATAGAAAATGGGGCTGTAATTTGTTGAGGAGTAAGGCTAATTCTAGCTCAGCATTGGTTTTTTCAAATAAACGCATTTTCTGACTTAGTAATCGCCAGTTATTAATGATTAAAATGCAGCTAGCCAGAGCAATGACAGCATAATCTCTAATGACATTTTTGGTGATCTTACTAAAAGGTAATAGAATGCTGCGTTTTTCAGCAAGGGTAAATTCCCAATTGGCGATGTGATATCTTGAAAAAAAGACAAAGATCAGAATTATCAAAATCCCTAAGGAAAATGACCAATTTTTCCCTTTGATTAAATATTGAGGAACTAAAAAAAATACCACTGCATAAGTAGATATAATTATGGCAGGCAGATATATAAAAATATTAAGCCATAATAGAGTTAACTCAGTTCTTCTATAATGGAAATAGTTAGCTAGAAATTCTAAGAGAATATAAGCTAGCCAGGCAAATATGTGTGCTCCCCATTTTTTCATCTTTCAAATATCGTAAGACTTAGACTCCTATGCTGAATAGTAGAGGAATATATTGAAAAAGTAGAGCAATCAGTAAAAAAGGTGGTATAGCATAATTTCTCTACTTACCAGGAACAATAATCTACTCCTTAAAATAGAAAACTACAACTCTCTTACCTTGCCCAAAAAGAAAGCATGAAACAGAAATTAAAAACTGCACTTATCCTTGGCCTTGGTTTTTTTATTCTCCTGCAATTTTGGAGAGGCCCGGATATCCAGGTGGAAGCTGAACCTACTGAAAATGATTTTTTGCTTAATGCCGCTCAATTAGAAACCAAAACCATCCAATACTTAAAAGCTGCTTGTTATGACTGCCACAGCATGAATACCAAAATACCCTGGTATGGATATGTATCCCCACCTTCCAGATTGGTTAGAGAACATATAAAAAATGGAAGGCACAGTACCAATTTCTCAGATTGGGGGGAAATGGACCTTTATTCACAGATCGAAACCCTAGAAGTTGTAATAAAGGAAATTGCTAAAGAGAAAATGCCCTTGTCTTCCTATCTGAAATGGCATCCGGAAGCCAGAATTGAAGAAGAAGCACGCCAAAATGTGATTGCTGATTTAAAGGCACTGCTCACAAATTATCAACAGACTTACCAATCAAAAAAATAATCATTATGAGATATTTAACCTTAGGAATCCTTATCACTTTATTTGTAATAAATGCCTCGGCCCATCCTTCCTGGGGCTTTATAGTGGATCAGGATGGCACCTTTTTCCTGGTTGACCTTTCTGAAAATGATGGCACCTTGATGTGTTTTGACATGGAAAATAAGGAAGTAACCATTCTTGCCACAGGTTTTCATGCTCACAGTATGCACCTGGGAAATGATGGTCATATTTATGCTGGATTGAATATCTGGCGGCAAGGAGAAATAGAAGGAGAGGGGCATAATTATCTGATTAGGATAAATACAGAAACGCTTAAATTGGATACCCTTTTATTTTCTGACCGTTACCTTCGTTTTTTTGGTGGTGATATTAGCATGTCGCAAGACCTATCCACCGTTTATTATGGATATCAGAATCATATCTATGCCAAAACCCTACCCGATGAACCCACTCGAAAACTTTTTGACTGGACTTTTAAAAGGGAGAGCAATACCCTCATGGACTCGCAGGGAGAACTTTGGATAGCAGATACCAGATTCAATAATGGCACAATTTATCAATGGAATGAAGTAGAGGGGCTTAGAGAATACGCAAGTAATTTGATCCCTGAAAAACCCAAACACCCCGTATTTAAAACACGCCGGCATCATATATTTTATGGCACTAGTTTTTCACCGAATCAAAATCCCATCATTACAGAATCTGGTGATCGGAAGGCATTAGAAGTGTTGGAGGGTGGAAAAACCAAATTGATTTATCAATCGCCCAGAAACTGGCACCCACTGATGGTACAGTTTTATGATGGCCACTATTATGTTTTGGAAAATGGATATAAGCGATTTAAGGGTTTCCTGGGTTTAAGAATTCAGGTGTTGAATGAAAAATTGGAGGTTGTGAAGACGATTAAAGTGGATACGAAGAATAGAAAGTTGGTGGATGGGGAGTAAGTGTTCACGTGTTCACGTCGTTTAGGGATTGCTTTACTGAAGGTCTAGTTGCTTATTATAGCTTTTTTCTCACGCAACCACCTTTGGTCGCCAGGGATTTAGCAAATTTCACAGATGAAAATTTGTGAAATTTGCGTGCAAAAAAAGCCATTCAATAATACTAAATCGCTTCTTCTCTTTCCTATCATAAAATCATAGGATCACAGAATCAAACAATCAAAAAACTAACCTTCAATTAAAGCATAAAGAAAGAAAACGAATAAGATGGCCGCTCCAATAAAGATTAAAAGGATATTCCATCTTTTAAGATTAAAAGTAAGAATCAATTGTTTTTGATCTTTTAACCATTGGACATGAAGAATAGCTAAAAGGTTTAGAGCCACTAAAATTAAGGGGCCACCCAAAAGAAAAAAACGAATGACCCAGGAAAAAAAATTGGAATCATCATCGGGTGCATCTTCAACTACCCAATTGTAGACAAAACCTGTGATGTTATTATCGATTCCTAAATAGTGCTTTAAGATGGCACCCATAACAAATAGGAATGGGAAGATGATTAAAACTAAACCAATTCTGCTTGATGTTCTGGCCTTAAGAACAGGTATTTTAATTAATGCTTGGGTAGCTTCTGATGACACCTCCATATTGCCTAAATCTTTGAGTTCCTTTTCTATGTCCTTTTGATTAGCCATTGAAATTGTTTTTTGATTGAAGAATGATTTTTAAATTTTTTATTCCTCTGTGGATATGGGATTTTACTGTGCCCACCTTTAGAGAAAGGATTTCAGCAATCTCTTTGTGAGTGAAATTTTCTAGATAGTGCAATGCCACACATTCCCTCTGGATTTCATTTAGTTGATTGAGGGCAGCCACAATTGACTTTATTTTTTCAGATTTGATCAGGTTATTCTCTATTTGAATGCGTTCCTCTTCAGCTGAAGGAATGCTTGCTCCGGACCAGGCAGCTGCATGTTCAGTCAGATATTCTGGTGAATAGGATTTCTTTCGAAAGAAGAGACGAATTTCGTTTTGAGCAATTGCATAGAGCCAAACGATTAGGGGTTTTCCATCCCATTTAAACTTTTGGAGGGAAAGGAAAGCCTTTAAAAATACTTCTGAACTGATGTCTTTTGCAATTTGATAATCCAATGTTCTTTTGATCACATAAGCAAAAATGCGATTAAAGTGTTGGTCATATACCACCGCAAAATTTTGCGGCTGATTTTTGATCTTCTGGATCAACATTTTCTCTTCCTGTAAATCCACATTTTTTAATACATAATACATGAAAACTAAAAGGGTTGCACTTTTGGTGATGTGCAGATATGCAAATTAGTAGATATGCAGATGTGCAGATATGCAAATTAGTAGATATGCAGATGGGTAGATATGCAAATTAGTAGATATGCAGATGGGTAGATGAATTATGGGATGGAATAAGAAATGAAAAATGATTGAAGGGGTCAAATAAAAAAGATGGGATTTCCTGGATAGGCCACTAGGAAATCCCACAAGTAAACACGCTTCTTGTTGATAGGTGAATAGGAAGGATCAAGGAATGAAACTTATGCAGTTTTTATTCGTAATCTTATGTTGACAAATTTAAGCTTAGGGATTGATATTGTAAACCCCATAAGGATGGGGTTTTTGGGTGCTTAACCAAATTTTTTAATGGAGAGATTAATCATGTACCCTTTTCGGTTGGAGATAACCAGATCGCCTTTTAGTCGATGTGCCCGCATACGCATATTGGCCATCCCTTGTCCTTTTTTTCGGTGAAACTTACCATTTTTATGCCCGATTTTACTACTACCGTTATCTTGTACCATCATTTTAAAGGATTTTCCCTCTGTGGATAAACGAACGGTTACTTCACTGGCATCGGAATGTTTGGCGATATTATTAATGGCTTCTTTAAAGATGAGATACAAATCCTGGCGAACATTAACGGGGATTTTGGCTTTGGGGTTAATCTTTTGAGTTTCAATGTAGTAGGCAATGTCTTTGGGGTTTAAAACTTCCATTAGGTGTTCTTTCATCCTCTGAAGCAGGTCTTCCACCCGATCATTTCGGGAATCAATTGACCAGATTACATCTCCCATTTTTGAGATGGCTTTGCGACTTACCTCTCCGATTTGGCGCAATTTATTTTTATGGTCCTCGTCTCTGCTTTTGAGTTTGAGGATATCCGATTGAATAGCAATGCCTGCCAGGAGGCCGCTGACCTCATCATGGAGGTCACTGGAAATTTTGGTTCTTAGTCTTTCCAGCCGAATTTGTTGATTGAGGATGTATCGAAATATACCATAGGCAACCAATCCCAGGAGAATAATGAAAAGAATAATAAACCAGGCTTGCTGATAAAAGAATTTTTTAACAATGATATCTACCACAATTGGTTCACTCCAATTTCCATTTGAATGAGCTCCTTTAATATAAAGTTGATGTTTCCCAGAGGGTACCTTATTGTAGCGCACATAATTGGATTTTCCAAGATAAGAGTAATCCTTTTCCACACCCTTCAACCAGGCTGAAAAGCGATTATTATTGGGGCTTACAAAATTAGAGAGCGCTACATCAAACTGGAAATAGGATACATATGGGGAAATAACGAATTTTTTGGTATTGTTTAAATTCGTAAACTTCACTTCTACCGAATCATTTCTTCTGTCATAGATGGAAAATTTGGTAAGAAAAATATCCGTAGAGGCTGTGTCATTAAAAAGATCCTCCGAATTGATAATATTCAGTCCATTAACAGTACCAAAATACAACAAGCCATCCTGGGCACGGTGATAGGAAAAAGGATTGAATTGATTGTGAGTTAGACCATCTTCCTTATAAAAATTTTTGAATGTTTTATTTTCAGTATTCAAATAAGAAAGGCCATAAAAAGTTGAAATCCAGTAGTTTCCATGGGCATCTGGCTGGATGCCTGAAATGATATTATTGGGAAGGCCGTTTTTCATATTGTAAACGGTAACAGAATCCGTATCTGGATTAAGTTTATTAATCCCTTCTGTAGTTCCCAACCACATACAACCATTTTCATCTTCATGAATAACATAAATGGAAGTACTGGAAAGCCGGGCCGAGGTGTTATCATCGGTATCATTGGTATATCTTTTGTTGATTCGATCCAGTGGATCAATACAAAAGAGTCCATTATCTGTTCCTACCCACAAACGCTGACGGGAATCTTCCATAATATACCGAGGATAGCTATTGGCTAAAATATTATTAGATCCGTCGAAATAGGGAATAAACCGTCTTCTTTGGGGGTTGAATGAGAGTAGTCCACTGGTTCCTATTTGCGAGGTATAAAGTAGCCAAATGGTTCCATTTTGACCAATTTCGAGGTCTGTAAATTTAAAAGGATATCGGTAAGTAATTACTTTTCCCGTTTTAGGATTCATTTTGTGGAGTTGACCCTCATCATCGGCATTGCAGCTGATACCCCACAAATATTCTTTATTCTGATCAAATTTAATGTTTAGACTACAATTAAAACGCAGAGTACGATTGCTAAAGGAATCGCGGAGTAAAAGAGTATCCAAGATTTTATTCTGGGGATTCCAGCGATACCAATTGTTGCTTACATTAGCAAAAAAGACATTGCCATCATAATCTTCTTCAATCCCATTGATTACAGTTCCTCTGCGAAAATCTTCGATATCCTGAGCAAGAATGGTTTCGACTGTGGATCTTCGATTTTCTACTACCTTCAATCCAGTATCCATACCCAGGTAAATATCCTGATCAAAGGTAGAGGAACTGGCAACAGCCAGGATGTTACTTGCTTCTTTTAGGAGAAAGGAAAAATCCCTCCATTCTTCTTGTAAATTTAGGAGATGTAGGGCTGTAACATTAGGCAAAAATCCAAAACCATTACTTTGAGAAAACAAAAGGTTCCCTTTAGGGTCTTCCCAAACATCCGCATATAACTGCTCGGTTGATAGGGCATTAATTACTTCAACATTTTCCTGCATGGGCTCCCATCGGTATAAACCTTTAATTTTGTGAAAAGAAAGCCATACCCTCCCTCTGATATCTTCGAATAAGATGTTTGACCTACTAGGGTAATATTGAGCGGCATCATCACTAAAATTATCCTTGGAGAAAGATTTCAAAAGCTGACCATTATTATCATACCAACGCAATCCTTTTAAAGCATCATTGATGACAAAGGTGCTGTCCATCAGGTGAATGATCCGAATATCAACGTTCCGACTGCTATAATTTTCTTCTAAAAAGAAAACCTCAGAACAATTGCCCTGGGTATCAAGAGAATAAATGCGCAGACCATCATCATCGAGGGTTGAGAAAAATATGTTTTTATCTCGGTCGCTAAATAAACTTCTGGGAAGGCCCTTTACTCCCTGAAGAGGAGACAATTTAATGGTATTCAGCTCTGCTGTGGAAGGGTCGAGTATATCAATAATATAGGGAGCATTATTGTAGGTTAAAACCAGGTGGTTTTTTTTATTGACCAGTAACTCTTTAATATTACTTTCTGAAATGTATTGAGGAGGAGCGGAGTGGTTACTAAAAACAGAAAACTGATAACCTTCAAAACGGTTGAGTCCATTTTGGGTGGCAACCCACAAAAAGCCAGGTTCAACGTAGTGTAAACCCGTGATCAACCGATCGGATAGCCCATCATCCAAATCATAGAACATGGACTTAATACCAATTGGCTGGCTGTATAGTTTTCCCATTATTAACATGGTAATAAAAAACCATGTTTTCCATCGCCTCAATTGATAAAGCATGTTTGTTAATTAAGTTACATTCCTGTAATAAGCTATGGTCGGGCTATTCCCAATTTGGGAAAGGCCAAATTATTTTCAATCGATCAAATTCCTAACTGTAGTAAGAGGCTGGAAAAACAACATTCAATGTAGGCCTGGGGCCTATGGCGAAGGAATGAAGAAGTTTTAGCCAACCTTTTCAGCTGTTTACTTTGTAGTTAAAAGCAAAAAGAGGTTAATGGTTATTTAACCAGGTTTAAGTTTACGATTACGAATAATATACTTTTTAAGCATTGTAAAAATAACAAAAAATAATTTTCCAATCAATTAGATTTCTCCATCGAGGCGTTTGCGAATTAATTCTCCCTTGCTGTTGACCTGTAGTTTTCGGTAAGTTTTTTTAATATGATCCCGAACCGTTTCTACTGAAATATTTAATTCCTGGGCGATCATTTTATAACTCAAGCCATTGACGAGCCCTTCTACTATTTCTTTTTGACGAGGGGTCAATTGCTCAGCCTGAGGTGGTTTTTTGACTACAAAATGATCAACAACTTTTCTGGCAATATCCGGAGACATATAAGATCCTCCTTCTCTTACAATCCGGAGTGCATCGTGTATTTGCTGAAGTTCTGATCTTTTAGACAGGTAAGCCACTGCTCCTTTACACAGGGCAGTAAAAATTTTATCTTTTTCCTCATGGGCACTAAGGATGACTATGTCGATATCTTCTCGCAGCTCCTGAATTTTAGGTATGCCTTCAATTCCAGACATACCAGGCAAACCAATATCTATTAGTGCCATATTTATGGAAGCTTGCTGGGGAAGTTCATCCAGGAATTGCTCCATGCTGTTGGTGTTTACAATCACCTCTAAGCCTTCACAAGACTCAAAAAAGGACTCAAGATTTTTAGCAATCCAGGGATCATCTTCCACTATTCCAAGAAAAATATTGTTCATCAATTTGGTTTTTAATACCACCCAGTTGGGAAAATTGGACTTCTAAATCTATCCAGACTGGTAAATATAGAAAACGTTTGCAAATGAAAAGTATTTTGATAAAACTATACTTAAGTGTATTTTAGGCCGGTTTTTCAAAACTAAGATGATTATATTTATAGTCATTTGTTTTGTGCCCTAATCATTAATAAAACTTAAAATAATAATAAAAATGCTTAAATCTAAGATTGCCGGAATTGGCGCATATGTTCCTGAAGGTGTTGTTACAAATAATGATTTGACCAGGTTTATGGATACCTCTGATGAATGGATTCAGGAACGTACCGGAATTCAAGAACGCCGCTACGGCAAAAAGTTTGAAGAAACGACTTCAACTATGGGATTAAAAGCTGCTGAAAAGGCTATTGCCAATGCTGGGATAGATAAAGAGGATATCGATTTTATCATTTTTGCCACCTTAAGCCCAGATTATTATTTTCCGGGCTGCGGGGTTTTGTTACAAAGGGCACTAGGAATTACTAAAACTGAGGTGGGTGCTTTGGATATAAGGAATCAATGCTCCGGATTCGTTTATGGCCTATCAGTGGCAGATCAATTTGTAAAAACAGGAATGTATAAAAATGTGCTGTTGGTTGGTTCTGAAATGCATTCTATGGGCTTGGACTTTAGTACTGAAGGAAGAAATGTAACCGTAATTTTTGGTGACGGCGCTGGGGCGGTGGTCGTTCAGCCTACTGAAAAGGAAGGGCAGGGGATCATAAATACAAAACTACATTCAGACGGTACCTACGCAGAAAAATTAGCCATGATAAACCCCGGTTCTCATGGCGGATATCATGCTGAAAAATTAGAAATTGATGTGGATTACGGTTATTCTGATGCTGAATTTGGTGAAATTTTTGTTAATGAACATATGGTTGAAAATGGACAAATGTTTCCCAATATGGAAGGCCAATTTGTTTTTAAACTGGCAGTGCAAAAATTCCCTGAAGTAATAATGGAAGCATTAGGGGATGCAGGGCTTAGTCCACAGGATATTGACATGTTGGTTCCTCATCAGGCCAACCTTCGCATCAGTAAATTTGTGCAGAAGAGAATGGGATTGAGTGATGATAAGGTTTGGAATAATATCCAAAAATATGGGAATACTACCGCTGCCTCTATTCCTATCGCACTGGCTGAAGCGGTTGAGAAAGGAGCAGTTAAGGAAGGTGATTTGGTGTGCCTTGCTGCCTTTGGTAGTGGCTTTACCTGGGGCTCCGCTCTAATCAGGTGGTAAGACTAAAAGTAAAATGGCGCTGGTACAGCGCCATTTTACTTTTAGTCTTACCACAATAATTTATAAATCTCGCCAGTTTAAAGAAAAATACGGGATGGTTAATCATTTTGAACATAAAATTCATTTTTATGAAGAAATCCTTCATGACATTAATGTGTCTGTTTTTCGGCTTGGGATTGTCCAATTTGGCAGCGCAAAAAAACAACGCCTATTATCAAAAATGGAAAAAAGAGTATGATGAGCGTATAAAAAAGGAATACTTATTTGATGTATATATTCCAGAAGATATTGGCGATGCTTTTTTGCAGTTGAACAAACTTATCGATACGTCTTCGAAAAATAAATTTAAAGCAGCTCCTGAGGAAGCGGCCGTTAGAAAACTTCATTTTTCCTTAGGCCGATGGATGATTTATAATTGGCAGTTTTATGATGGTTCGCGATTATCTCACAGTCTAAAACAATTAAATATCCACCATCCGGATGATATGGCCAGGGTTATCATACGTTCTTACCACCGCTATCTAAATAAGAGTCCCTTGAATATTAAGGAGCAAGTTGAAGCTATAGAAGCCCGCAAACAAAAAGAAAGAGAAGAAAGAATGAAAGCTCGAATTGACAGCAGTTTGGTCAAAAATAAAAATTAATCCCTTTTCCTAATTTGTACATAATCTTACCTAATTTTTTTTAGATCCTTTTCAATTTCAAAAAATTTTATACTTTAGCCTCTGGACCTAGCATCAAATCTTTTTATAAAATCATAATTTAGAAAAATAACCTTCACGTTTACGCCTTGGTTTTAAGCATCTTTTGGCAAAAAATAATGATCAAATTTACGTCTAGAGAATCAACCTGGTTTCAAAATAATAATTGGATTGGCCGCATTAATACGAATTAATTCGTTATGCAAAAGACCAATGTCAAAATAGATAACCTAACCAGCGGTCTTTGACCAATACATGGATGATATATCCATATTCTTTCATTAAAACTCACTAAAGCATGAAGTATTTGTATGGAAAAAATTCATTGCTGCTGTTTGCATTCCTAATGCTTAGTTCAGTAGCAATGGCCCAATTTACTGTTTCTGGTAATATTACAGACGGTAATGGAGAGCCCTTAATCGGAGTGTCCATCCTTGTTAAAGGAACGACATCCGGTGCGGTAACCGACTTTAATGGAGATTACTCCATTGATATTGCTGGCAGCTCCGCTACCCTAATTATTTCTTATACGGGTTTCAAAACCGTTGAAGAAAATGTAAGTGCTAGTACCGGAACCCTCAACCTTACCATGGAGGATGATATTGCCAACCTGGACGAAGTAGTTGTAACGGGTCTGGCTTCAGGTGTTAAGAGATCAAACTCCGGTAATGCCATTACTTCAATTGAGGGGGATGCGCTTAGCGATCAAACCAGCCCTCAAACTCTTGATAACGCACTTTACGGTAAAATCCCTGGTGTACAAATGACTGCCAACGGTGGTGCTCCTGGTGGAGGTATCAACGTTCAGTTAAGAGGAGTTTCTACTCTTGGTGCTGGATCTTCTCAGCCTCTTTACATTATTGATGGGGTGTATATGGATAATTCTGCACAGCGAAACTTCCGTAGTTTCGTTAACAGTGCGGGTGGTGGTAGTTCTTCTGCCAACCAAGATAATGTAGCGAGCAGGATTTCAGATATCAACCCTGATGAGATCGAAAAGATCGAAATCTTAAAAGGACCTTCCGCAGCTGCTATTTATGGTACTCGTGCCAATGCAGGGGTGATCATTATTACTACTAAAAAAGGAGCTGCAGGTCAATCTAAAGTATCTTTCAGCCAAGACCTTGGATTTGCAAAAGGTCAAAACTTCATTGGATTTGATGACTGGGATGAAGCAAAAGTTAGAAATTTCTATGGTTCTGGTGCCGAGCCCGAATTGGCTGCACTTAGAGCTGCCCAGGCTGAAGGAAGAGTAACTGACTGGGAAGAATTCTTCTATGGCGAAACGCCTCTTTTGTCAAACACTACTTTGAGTGCCAGTGGTGGTAACCAAAAAACTCAGTTTTTTGCTTCTGGTAACTACCAGACTGAAGATGGAATTATCAAAAATACAGGTTATGATCGTTATTCTTTCCGTGTGAATATTGATCATACTTTCAGTGACATTTTATCTGTCAAGTTTAATAATAACTTTATCCGTACCGAAACTCAGCGTGGATTTACTGGTAACCAAAACAGAACCGGTGGTTCTTTAGGATATACCATTGCCTATACTCCTTCCTATGCTGATTTGTTCCCGGATGAAGCAGGTGTTTATCCAACCAATCCTTACTTTGGTGGTAACCCTATTGAAGTTAGAGATGTAGGGGTTAATGATTATATTGTTAATCGATTTATATCTGCTGCTGCTATCGATTTGAACTTGATTACCAAGGCTAATTATTTCTTCAAGGTTAAAATTAATGGTGGTGCGGATTATGTTGCCAGCAACTCATTGGTTTATTTCCCAGAAACCATGCAATACCAGCAAACTCAGGCCAATCCTGGTGATGCAGTATGGGGGAATTCCAATAATTTAAATACTAACATTCAGGCTTTTGCCATCTTCAATGCAGATGTAGGGCAATTTAATACCAATACTTCGATTGGTGTAGTAAGATTGGACCAGGATATTGAATTTTTAGCTACTCGTGGCCGTGGTTTAGCTGCCGGTCAAAATAACTTGAACTGGGCTGCTGTACAAACCATCCAGGCTCAATCTACTCAAACCATTACCGATGTAGGACTTGTGGCACAGGAAGACATCAACTGGCAAGATAAAATTATTGCTTCTTTAGGAATTCGATTTGATAAATCGACTTTGAATGCTGATCAGACTAAGTTTTATGCTTTCCCTAAGGCTTCTTTGGCTGTTAACCTTCACAATTTTGACTTCTTTAACTCAAGCTTATTAAGTCAGGTGAAAGTAAGAGCGGCTTATGGTGAAACAGGTGGTTTGCCTAGATTCGGACAAACTTTTGAACCTTTGAACTCCATAAATATTGATGGAAATTTGGGTGGAGTTGTTGGTACTCAGGGTGTTGATGCAACATTGGAGCCTGAAACGGCTTCTGAATTGGAATTTGGAGTTGACCTAGGGTTCTGGGGCAACCGTGTTACCTTAGAAGCTACCTACTATAACAAAACAGTAAATGACCTGATCTTGCCATTAAGAACAGCTACTTCTACAGGTATCGCTAATATCCAAACCAATGCAGCGGATTTGGAAAACAAAGGAGTTGAATTAGGTCTTGGTATTAATGCTGTTCGAAATGATAATTTCAATTGGTATACTAAATTGCTTTATTGGCAAAACCGTTCAGAGATTACACGTCTGATCGTACCTGAATTTAATACAGGTGGATTTGGATCTTCTCTTGGAACCTATGCAGTAGCTCTTGGATTTTCTCCAACGACTATTATTGGTAACCCTGATATTGCAGATGGCCCTGTTGGAAAAACTGTTTATGGTGACCGTCAGCCAGATTTCCAATACTCAATCATTAATCAGTTGAGTTTCCTTAAGAACTTCGACTTTAGTTTTGTATTGCATGGACAAAAAGGAGGTGCTGCAATTAACCTTTCTGCATTCCTATGGGATGATGGTGGTACTACTCCTGACTGGGATGGTGATGATGATGGAGATGGTGTCTTCAATGGAGATGAGCGATTGACTGCTCGTAGAGATGAGGGTAATAGCCCACGTGTATTTATCGAGCCTACTAGCTACTTGAAATTAAGAGAGGTTGGATTATTCTATACCTTACCACAGGAAGCTATTAGCAGTTTAGGATTCATTAATCGACTAAAAATTGGTGTTTCTGCCAATAACGTTTTATTGTGGACCAATTATGGAAGTTACGATCCTGAGGTTTCTAATTTCGGATCTCAGCCTATTTTTGGTAGTGTGGAGGTAACTCCTTTCCCAAGTTCTAGAAGATTTTTCTTCCACCTTAAAGCGGACTTTTAATCTTAGTGAATCTCTTAGTAAATTTTAAAAAAAGAATAATGAGAAATAAACTCTTAATTTTATCTAAAGGGGTCTTATTACTTTGCTTTTTGTCTTTTTCTTCTTGTGAAATAGACCTAGTGACAGACCCTAACAATCCATCTGTTCAAAGTGCCACCAGTGATGCATCATCTGTGGAAATTCAATTCTTAATTACTGGACTGGAAGGTCGTAATAGAGGTTATTATGGTAATGCCAGCCAAATGTTTGGTGCCTTCGGTCGTGAGGTATGGCCTTATTTTGCTTCAGATCCTCGTTTTATTGAAGACTGGTTAGGTTCTACTACTTATAATAGCTTCTTTGGCTCAGGAGGAACCTATACAACTCCCTATCAGGCTGTTAAGCAGGCAAACATCATTATTGAGGCCGCTGCGAATAGTACTAAAATTACTGCTCAGCAAGCAGCCGGAGCTTCAGGAGTTGCAAAAACCATCAAAGGATTCCAGTTAATTTGGCCATTATTACAACAATGGGATAATGGTATCCGTATTGATGTAGCAGATCCATTAAATCCTGGTCCATATGTAGGAGAAAACAACCCTCAAGCAGCTTTCGCTCAGATTTTAGCTATTTTGAATGATGGACTTAGCGATTTAAACGCTGCTGGTCCAGAATTTGGGTTTACTTTGACTTCTGCTTTTAGTGGTTTTGATACACCTGCTACTTTTGCACAGGTTAACCGTGCAATTGCTGCTCGTGTGGCTCTGTATGCTGAAGATTATTCAGCTGCTGCTACTGCCTTAAATGGATCTTTCATGGATATGGCTGTAGATGCTGGTACTTCTGATAAGATGTTCGCTGGCCCAGTGCATGTTTATGGAAATCCTCCTGATGCAGGAAACCCATTATTTGCACCTTTTGATCAGGCAACAGCTCAGCTGCTTATCTGTCATCCTGCTTGGGTTGAAGATGCACTGCCTGGTGATCAACGTTTGAATAAAGTACAGAAGCTAGTCAACAACATCCAAACCAATCCTGGATTGAGAGATGTTAATGATGATCTTTTAGAAGGAGAATATCAGGATGTTAGATATGCTTCCCTTACTACAAACATTCCTTTCATCCGTAATGAAGAATTGATTTTGATATCTGCCGAGTTAAGTGCTCGTGCTGGAAATACACAAGATGCTGTAGATGCTATCAATGTAGTACGTAATACTTGGGGGGTAGGTGATTATACCGGAGGTACCTCTTTAGATGAGTTAATTGATGAAGTTCTTTTCCAAAGAAGATACTCTCTATGGTGTGAAGGTGGTCATCGCTGGATCGACCTTAGAAGAACGAGTAGATTGAATGAGAACTATGTTGACCTTCGTGACCAAGGTGGTTTTATCGAAACTATTGCTCGTCCAATTAGTGAGGTTAACTGGGACGCTAGATAGAGTACTGAGTACCAAGTATTGGGTAATGTGATTACTCATTACAAGTACTTAATCTGATATAAATAAAATGAAGGGTTTTCGGTGGATGCCGGAAGCCCTTTATTTTAATTCGGCAATACATTCTATTTCAATTAAAGCATCCATGGGTAGTCTTGATACTTCTACGGTTGTTCTGGCGGGAGTATGATCCCCAAAAAAGCTGGCATAAGTTGTATTCATTTTGGGAAAATCAGCAAAGTTTTTTAGGAAAACACTGGTTTTTACAATGTTATCTCTGGTACATCCTTCTTCTTTTAAAACTCTTTCAAGGTTGGTTAGCGCCAAAAGGGTTTGTTCTTCAATGGTGGTACCTTCCACCTGCATTGTTTCTGGATTCAGAGGAGTTTGGCCGGAGCAGAATATTAGATTCCCGGAACGAATGGCGGCAGCGTATGGACCTATGGCTGCCGGGGCATTTGGAGCGATGATTTTTTTCATGGTTTTAAAGTTAGCAAGTGTTCAAGTTGACAAGTGTTCAAGTTAGCAAGTGTTCAGGTTATTTTAGGAGTTGTGAAGATAAATGTTTTCAAATTCAATAAAGGGGCAGATGGAACCACTTCTTCCTGAAGAGTGTAAAACTCCCTTATTTCTTCCTCTTCTTTAAGCTCTTTTTTTTGATCTTCTCCTTTGGTGCATGCGGTTAGCCCGAACAGTAGACTAAAAATTATTAGGGATATAGCAAAATTACGGATCTTCATATTTTGATTTTTTCAAAAAAGACAAAAAGGATGGAATTAATTTCTATCTTAAATCAACATACTGAATGACTGTCTCCTTTTGAAAAAGCTGTGCCGCATTTGAATTTTAATAACAAATAGGAGTGAATATTTACACTTTATTTGGAAATATCCCTTCTTCCATGCTTCAATACCAAAAAGTTATAATACCTTAAATACGGATATACGGATATATGGGTATACGGGTATACGGGTATACGGGTATACGGGTATACGGGTATACGGGTATACAGAAATATATGAGCCCCTATACCGTGAACCCCTATACCCGTGAAACCGTGAACACATAAAAACACATGAAACCAGAACTCAAAAGACAATTAAGCTTATTCGACTCCATCATGATTGTGGCTGGAATAGTCGTTGGATCAGGAATATTTTTGACCACGGGAATAATGGCTGAATCGCTTCCATCCGTAGCTTGGATATTATTAGCCTGGGTAGTGGGGGGATTAATTACATTATGCGGAGGATTAGTTTATGCAGAATTAGGTGCCTCCTTGCCTGAAGCAGGCGGACAATACGTCTATTTGAGAGAAGCCTATGGTACTTTGGTAGCATTTTTAAGTGGTTGGGTTATTTTTTTGGTTTACATGTGTGGAGGAATAGCCATGTTGGCCGTTGCATTTTCAGAATATTTTGGAACGCTGGCCCCTGGATTTTCCAATTCAAATACTCTTTTCTCCATTTTGGGATTTAATGTTTCTGCCGGGCAGTTATTAAGTCTGGTTTTGGTTGTTCTATTTTCCTTTTTTAATTACATAGGCGTTTTGTTTGGTAAAGGAGTTCAAAATCTTTTGTCGCTTATTAAGATAATTGCTATTGTGGCATTTATTCTTTTTGGTTTGTGGGCCAGTCAGGGAAATGCTCTTGATTTATCCTTATCCACGGATGGCTTAAGTTTTGGAAGTTTAGTTGCAAAATTTGGTGCTGTTTTGTTGTTGGTATTTTGGGCTTTTGATGGTTGGAATAATGTCAATTTTGTTGCTGGAGAAATAAAAAAACCTGCTGTCAATGTTCCAAGAGCCTTAATTATTAGCATCAGTCTAATAAGTCTGGTTTATATTCTCATTAATATCGTTTATTTCAAAGCTTTACCCATAGAAGAGATTATCGGGGTGGTTACGATTGCAGATTCTGTTTCTACCGTTCTATTTGGATCTATTGCTACCACCTTACTTACCATTGCAATTTTAATTGCTATTGCCAGTTCTCTTAATGGTAGTGTTTTGGTAGGTGCAAGAGTTTATTATGCAATGGCCAGGGATGGTGTGTTTTTTAAAAAGATGGGTAAGGTTCATCCGAAATTTAAAACACCTGCCTACTCCATTGTCATTCAGTGTATTTGGTCAGGGGTTTTGGTATTTATGGGTAATGTTGAGCAATTGTTTACCTATATGATCTTCCCGGCGATAATATTTTGGGTAATAACCGCCTTCTCCGTTTTTATCCTTCGAAGAAAACGCCCAGAGCTTAGCAGGCCTTATAAAACCTGGGGATATCCTTTGACTCCATTAATATTTATTTTTGCCTGTTTGGGACTTCTAATCAACACTGTTTTTGAATCACCTCTGGAGTCAATAGCAGGCCTGGGAATTACACTATTAGGGATTCCGGTCTATTGGTATTGGAAAAATCGATCCTAGGTTTAAAAGACAGTAACAAAAATTAAATTAGGTATGGTATGCCGCCGACCGGCGGCATACCATACCTAATTATATAATCTCCTGATGCCTGGAAGTAGGAAGATGATTAATTACTTGTGTTAAGAGTATTTTACCTTTTTTCTGCCAGATGTTAACATTAATTATTTGCTTTAATGTTAATTATTTGTAAACTTTACATTAAATTAATGTAAAACTGAGGTTATGGCAAAGAAGATTTACAAGGAAAAACAGCGCGTTCGAGCCAATGGAATGATTCTCATGGTCATCTTTCTAATGGGAATATTATTATATTCTTTTTTTCAATCACTGTTTGAGCACAATTGGGTCTTTACTTATGTAGAATGGAGCTCTCTGGCTTTGTTGTTGTTGTTAGGATGTTTTTTATGGTACCTTTTCCGATTAAAACTTAATCTTGCGATCAGTAAACAAGGAATCCATTATAAGATGAGCCCCTGGCATAATAAAAAACGAAAAATCCTCTGGGAGGATGTTCATCGTTGCGAAATAATTAAGACGCCCAAGATGGCTCAATGGCATGGAGGTAACATCACTTTTAATTATGAGAAGCGATTTTCTGTGTCTGGACGCAACGGACTTCTAGTCACCACTAAGGATGGACAGCAATACTTTTTAGGCTCCAGAAGATTGTATGCCTTAAAGAATGCTGTTGAAAAGGCATTAAAGGAGTAATTATTCACACTTTAATTTCTTGCCGTTTTCATCTTCTTCTAACTGCCAGCATTCATCATAGATGGAGCAGAAGCAAGCCTTGTATTCAAAATCGATTTCTTTCAGAACTTCATAATCGTTTTCAAATCGAGGTCCTTGCAAAAAAAGAATTTGAAACTCTTCTTCAGGGGATAGTACTTTGTCGCTTACAAGAGAAATAGAAGTATTCATTTGCTCTAGAACAGATTTGGGAACAAACGGTTGTAGGGCAGACAATATGCTTCCTTCATAGTCCTGAAAGGCGGTATCTTTTATGGTAAATACACCATCCTTTATAATAGCTGGTCCTACTCCTTTATTTACGAGGGAATAGGTGATTTTAAATTGCTCTCCATAATTATAGGTAATATTACCATCAACATAAGGCCAAACAGAGGCTTTTTGCTGTGATATCATAATTTCCTGCTGCTCTTTCATGATATTTGCTTCATAAATGGAAACAATTAAGGCAACAGCACTTATCAGTAAAGCTGAAAGAGCCATTATGTCAGAACGGTCGAGTATGAACTTCTTTTCTTCCATTGGAAAATTTTGAATTGTAGTCTGGTAGTCTGGTAGTCTGGTTTTTATAATATTAAACTTTGATAGTAAGTTCTGACAAATAAATTAAGTTGTAATCATCCCAAATCACTAGACTACTAAAACCTAGATTACTAAAACCTAGATTACTAAAACCTAGATTACTAAAACCTAGACTACTATAACCCTATCTAAACAAATATCTAACAGAAATAGCGCCTCCATCGGCCCAAAACCCGGAATATCCAATGAGGTTTAGGGCAGGTTTCCAATCCAGGCTAATATTAATGGGGATTTCTGCAAAATTGTATTCCAGCCCGATGATACCATCAACTCCTAAAATGACCTGATTATCTACACCATCGGTCCATCTAACATTTCTACCATCCCAAAAACCCACATGAGCCCCGAACCCATAATACCATTGCAAACCTTGTACGTCAAATGCCTGATCATGAATTTCATACAAACCTGTAACACTAAATCCTTGCCATCTAAAGCTGAGAATCCCTTCTACTGCATGGCGTGAACTTAAAAAATGTTTTAATGAGACCCCATTGAAGGCACCTGCCCGAATACCCAGAGCTGTATTATAATTTTGGGCTGATAAAAAATGTACACTGGAAACACTGAGGATAAAAATGAAAAAAAGTTTGCGCATGATTTCACTACGGTTGTATGTTAATTTAAGGTTTTATGGGTTCAACTTAGACCAAAACCTCCAAGAACCTCTAAAGAATTTCCCTCTGGCTGATCCTCTAGAATGGGTAGGGCTTTGACTATCAGTTTTTTAACTTTGGCACTTTGTAAAGAATTACCATGGTCTTCCTTAGAGTCCCAAACTTCCGTTACCCAAATGTGGTCTTTATTTTGAGCATCCTGACTGACTAAATAAAGCTGACATCCTTTTACTTTTGCTACCAAGTCAGCAGCTTTTAATAAAATTGAAGACAATTCCTCCCCTTTGCCTTTTGCAGCTTTTAACCTACTGTGTAGTCCAAATTTTTCCATAGTATGTATGTAATATTTTGTTGAAAAAACAACTTTTTTCAAATGAAATTTCATCTGTTAGTTAAACGGATACAAGAAAAAAAATATTTGTAATTATTAAAAAAAACGACAATAAGTTACATCGTTTTGTTAACAAAATGATTTTATTATTTTTAAATTTAATCAAAAAAGTTATATTTGTGGTAAAATAATTTAAAACCTTATAATCAAACAATCATGGAAAAGTATAAAATTGAGATTAAATGGGGCCTTATCTTTACTATTACTGCTCTGATATGGATATTTATTGAAAAATTGTTGGGTTGGCATGATGTTCTTATTAATAAACATGCAATCTATACCAATTTTTTTGCCATCATTGCCATTGCAATTTATGTTTTTGCTCTTCTTGAGAAAAGGAAAAAATTTTATGATGGTAAGATGACCTGGCAGCAAGGATTTATATCCGGTCTCATCATTACCTTAATTGTGGTGGTCTTATCTCCATTGGCTCAATATCTTACTCATGAGGTAATTACGCCTAATTATTTTTCCAATGCCATAAATTATGCAGTAGAGAGTGGAAACCTTACCCAGGAAGCTGCAGAGAAAAATTTTAATTTGATTTCATATATGATACAAGCTTCCATTGGAGGAGCTGTGATGGGAGTTGTCACTTCGGCAATTGTAGCTATTTTTGTAAAAAAGAAATGATAAATTGAAAAGGGTCATCTTACAGTCAAGATGGCCCTTTTTTTGCTTCTTTTAAATCCTACTTTTTCTTAAAAGTTAAAATTGGTTGCTAAAATAAGAAGGATAAATATTAATCTCTTCGCAGCAAGCTTTCCTCATAATGACGAATTAATAAGGCTTGTTTTTCTGCAATTTTGTTTAATACTCTTAATTCTTCTTTAAGTTCTCGTTGTGCCTTGTTAGGATTGTCTAGGTAGGGTAGTTGTTTGCGTAATCGATTGATGTCTAGGATTTTTTGAAGCGTTAAATTAAGTGTGATTTTGGCTCTGATTAACCTACGTTTAATCGATCTCTTCATTCCCTAATGGGTTTGGTTAACAAAATTATTGTTGAATATACATAATTATAACGTCATAAACGAAACTTTAGGTCTGTAATTGCCAAAAAAAACCAAATAAAAATGGCTTTTTTTTTGAGGGCAGCATTTTTGTTTTGGTGTATTTGCTACAATAAGTAATTAGTGGTTTTTTGCATTTTTTTCACATTAAAGAAACATTAATTTGTTTGTGCTTAATACTGAGAGTTAACATTAAATTTACATTATTATATGTAAATATGTTCATACTTTTTTGCTACTAATCAGAACTTCATAAAGAGCTTTGAAATTTTTTTTCTTCTATTTTTTTTTTAACTTAATTTCCCACAATTACATTTAAATAGGTCAAAGGAATAATTCAAAAATTAACATTACGAATTAGATGCGTAATATTAAAATGGGTTTTCCTAATAGTTTGATAGATCCTTTTCTTGAAAATTTGAACTTACTATTTTTTCATCTTTCCTTTTTTCCTGTCAAAAAATAATTAGGCTCCATTATAATATTCCACTCAAATTTTGCAGAATGAACAAACTAAGCCTTTTCCTGCTCATAACTTTTTTTTGTTATGGATCTAAAATTGCTTATCCACAGCCTAGAAGTATAAGTTTTGAAAAATTGGGTATAAAGGATGGACTCCCGGATGATTGGGTAAGTTCTATCCTACAGGATGAGGATGGATTTATGTGGTTTACCATGCAGAATGGCTTAGTAAAATATGATGGCTACGAATTTAAAGTCTTTGGGAAAAATTATATTTCTCCTGAAAAAGGAGGATTGAAGTTAGAACATACCCTGGGAGGAATCATTCATGGGCAGAATGGGAAAATATGGACCGCTGGTGCGGTTGATGGTACTAGAAATGGACTGGCTTCCTATAATCCAAAAACCGAACAATTTAGAAATTACATTTTTAACCCAAATGATAGTACTACTATTCCTCATAGAGTAATAAACCCAATTTTTGAAGATAGACAAGGAAACCTTTGGTTTTTTAACTCCGAATTCTTTGCAAGTACAGGGCAATCCTTTCTTTGCCGATTAAATATTCAAACCGAGGCCATTCAAACTTATCCTTTTTCCTATTATCGTCCTCTGTATCGGCATGTTCTAAGTTATCGCGAGCGATTGGTCAATCAGTCTAATTTTGATGACACAATTTGGTTTGTTAAGCATAATCCAAATGGTCTTTATAAATGGAATAGAGAAAAGGACCGTTTTGAAATAGCTTTAGAAAGCAATTCCTATCCTATCAAAGAACCAGATACATTAAAATGTTTTAACCAATTTCCTAATGGAAATTTAGTTTTAGTATTTAATAGAAGTATTCATATTTGGAGTCCTCAAAATGAGCAAATCGAGCAATCCTTTTATCACGAACCCAATAATGAAAATAGCTTATCAAAAAACAGGATTGACCATAGTTTTGTGGACCCATATGGGGCTATTTGGGTAGTTCACCTAAACGGTTTTTCTATTATTTATCCAGAATCTGGCAAGGTGAAAAGATTGGAATTTGGTAAGGGAAACCTAAAATTTAAAAAAGGTTCTATTGAAAATAACCTTTTATTAAATGTGAATATGGATTCTACAGGTATTTGGTTTAAAAATCGCCCTTCTGTATCCCATACCTATTATGATTTTGCCTCGGGATCTTTCCATTTTTTTGACCAAAGCTTTAATACTGATAGAGAAAAGATTATAGGACAGAATCCACTCAAAGCATTTATTAAAGACCACTCCGGTATACTTTGGATGGAATTTAGGCCTTATTTATATAAACAGTCACCTCGTTTAGAAGGTGGAGAAATATTTGACACCATTCAGTCTGGATTACCTTCTTACCTTTTTACTTGCTTGATGGAGGATAGTAAGCAACGATTATGGGTAGGTACAGACAAGGGCTTATGTTATTTCAACCCCACTGCTAGAGGATTTATCAGACATCCATCTTTATCTTTATTGGATGATATTCCAGTTAGAAAGGTCATCGAAGATAAGAACGGGCAATTTTGGATTGGTACCTCAAAGGGATTATTTCTTTGGAATGAAGCACAGACCTCCTTGACCTCAATCAAGTTACCCTCCAAAAAAGAAGATATAATTGTCCAAATAATCGAAGATAGTAAAGGAAGTATTTGGGTATCAACGGTAGGGGGAGATTTATATGAGTTAGAATCCCAAACCAAAAAAATCATAAATCATTTCTCAACAGGAATTTTTCAAATTAGATGCATTCTGGAGCATTCTTCTGGTGATATATGGGCAGGTGGATATGGGAATTTTCAGGCTGGTTTATTTAGAATAGATATCACAGATAGAAAGCTAAATTCCTATTTATTCGAGAAAAAGGACTCCGTGTTCCATGATAATGATCTAACAATGATTAGAGAAGATTCTAAAGGAAGAATTTGGATTGGAAGGAATAGCGGAGGCTTAATTAGATATGACCAGAAGTCGGATCAATTCATACATTTTAATACTGACCATCCGTTATTTTATAATAGTATTTACTCTTTTCAGGAGGATAAGTTGGGCCAACTTTGGGTGGGTACATTTGCTTCAAAAGGATTTATTTCATTAAATCCTGAATCGGGGATAGGTCATGTTGTGGGTGAAAAAAAAGGCTTACTTCAAAATACTTTAGAGAATGGTGTCTTTAATCATGGGCAAATAATTTTTTATAAAGATCGATTATGGTTACCCACCGCCAGGGGCTTATCTATATTAAATACACTAGATAAAAGTATTACAAATTACCAACATTTTAGATTCGAAGCGAATCGATCACCCTGGAAAATCCAATACCTGCAAACAAAAGATAATAACATTTGGGTAGGAACTAAAAATGGTCTATACCGCCTATTTCCTGATAAATATTTAGAAGTAAATTCTTATCCCCCTAAAGTTCATATTAGCTCTCTCACAATAAACGACAAAGTCTATTCGACTCCTGATGGTGAGATATTTAAAAAAAGTGTAGCACGCACAGATGAAATAAAACTTCCTTATTGGCAGAAGAACTTCATTTTCCATTTTACTGCCTTACACTTCCTTGATCCTAATGGCAATAAATATTCCTGGAAACTGGATAATTATGATGAAAATTGGACCCCTCCTTCAACGGATAGAAAAGCTATCTACACAAATCTGAATCCTGGAACTTATACATTTAGAGTAAAAGCCTCTAATGCTGATGGGATTTGGAATGAAGTGGGAACTGCTATCAAAATTGTGATTCATCCTCCCTGGTGGCAAACAAGCTGGGCCTATATCGCTTACCTGTTAATTGTTCTTGGCATGGGATATTTACTATATCAGTTTTTGCTGAATCGCCGACTAGAAAAGGAAGAAGCTATTCGCCTTCGAGAACTAGATGATGTGAAAAACCGATTATATACTAACATTACCCACGAATTCCGAACTCCCCTGACTATTATCATGGGAATGGCAGATAAAATCAAAGACAACCCCAAAAACTGGTTTAGTGAAGGGATTCTGATGATCAAAAGAAATAGTCATCAACTGTTGAATCTAATTAATCAATTGCTCGACCTTCGCAAACTGCAATCAGGAAGGCTTACACTTCAGCCAATTCAATCGAATATTATTTCCTATTTAAAGTATCATTTGGAAGCTTTTCATTCCTACGCTCAAGCAAGAGATATCAGGCTCCATTTTATATGTGAAGAAGAAGAAATCCTAATGGATTTTTCTCCCAAAGAGGTTCAGCACATTATGAATAACCTTATATCCAATGCCATAAAATACAATAAAGAAGAAGGGGATGTATACTTAAAAGTAAATTGCAATAAAGACCAGTTGAGGATTCGTGTAGAGGACACAGGGATAGGAATACCCGAAGAACAGATCCCCTTTATCTTTGACCGTTTTTACCAGGCTGATTCCGAAGAGCATCGAAAGATTGGAAAGGCAGGAGTAGGAACTGGAGTTGGTCTGGCTCTTAGTAAGGAACTGGTTAAAATAATGAAGGGTGAAATATCTGTGAGCAGTAAAATAGGAATAGGTACGGTCTTTGAAATTCTACTGCCCATTGAGCAATCAAAAGAATTGGTTTCGACTTCAGAATTAGGAGTAAAAGCCCATTATTCTAAATTATCTTCTTCCCCCGTCGTTTTGGTAGAAAAAATAAATAACCTGGCTTCTAGTCCTCAAATATTAATTGTTGAAGATAATCCTGATGTGATGTTCTATCTTGAATCTTGTTTGCATGGCAATTACCAGTTGAACACGGCTAAAAATGGAGAAGAGGGCATAACAAAAGCTCTTGAGCAAATACCTGATCTTATCATTAGTGATGTAATGATGCCAATAAAAAATGGGTATGAATTATGTGCCACCCTAAAACAAGACATGCGCACCAGCCATATCCCAATCATATTGCTGACTGCTAAAGGAGATCTGGATTCAAAGCTAGAAGGCCTGGAACAAGGTGCAGATGCCTATCTGGCAAAGCCCTTTGAAGAAAAAGAATTGCTCACAAGGATTGATCAGATGATCAAATTGAGAAAAAAACTGCAGGAAAAATATGGTGGCCCCCTCAGTCAATTGGGGAAACCAGGAAATAACACCGAAAAACAATTTCTTCAACGTATTCAGGAGACCATACTTGCTAATGTTGAAGATGAAAACTTTGGTATCACTCAATTGTGTAAGGCATTACACCTCAGTCGTACACAAGTCCATCGCAAATTGAAAACACTAACTGGAAAATCCACCTCTCATGTGATCAGGGAAATTCGATTGCAAAAGGCAAAAGAGCTTTTACAAACTACGGATCTGAATATCTCTCAGGTTGCCTATGAGGTCGGGTTTTCTAAACCAGGATATTTCACAGAAGTATTTGTTGAAACTTTTGGACAAACCCCAAGTGAGTATAAAGCCATGATTTAAAAACTTCTCTAAGCTTAATCTCATTGGCCTGATAAGCCTTTCAGGTTAATTTTTGATTTTTATTAAATGGAACACCTAAGTGATTGATAACTAGATGTGTACACTTGTTTTAGATTTATTGGTGCAACAATAGTGGCATTCCTTTTTTTTGATTTCCAACAATAGTAGAAATACTTGGAACATCTCTGGAATTCTTACGCTCTCATTCCAAACAATTTTGCTTCAGACCAAAAATGGTCTCTCAGATTACTTCATTTTAAATCTGTTCCAAATGAGAAGCAAGATTGTTTTTATTACCTTTTTTATCCTTTTGGGTTTATTCAATAATTTAGGTGCCAATAACAAAAAAATCATTAATCTACCCTTTGTAAAAGTTGGAAATTTGATCCTGGTAGAAGCGGAAGTACATGGTATTAAGGGACAATTTGTATTAGATACTGGGACGCCGACGCTGTGGTTAAATTCTATATACTTTGAAGAAACTGCTGGAATTGTTTTTACAGATAAAGTAGCCTCTATTAATGGTAAAACTCATCAGGTATCTATCCTCATTACTTCTTTAAAAATGCATGGCTTAAAAAAAGGAGTGGATGCACTTATTGTTGATTTATCTCATATTGAAAATAATAAGGGGCTAAAAATTATGGGTCTCATCGGGCAGTCTATTTTTAAAAACTATGAAGTTCTTTTTGACTTACCTAATTATACTATCCAATTGGTTCCTGTTGATAGAAGAGGTAATCGTCTAGTTGAGGTAGCTATGGTATACAATAATGAAATTCCTTTTGAAATGAAGGGACATCTACCCATTTTTCCGGTTGAAATTAATGGACAATCGCTGCTTTTCGGTTTTGATTCAGGAGCGGAATGTAATGTGATAAATTCTGGGTTTGCTAAGAAACTCTCTGCAAATTCAACCTGGAGCAGAACAGCAACTGTATCGACAGGGTGGGAAACAAAACAAGTAATGGCCTATAGAATTCCAGGGTTAAAAATTGACTTCTTGGATTTTAAGCCAATGCTTACAGTATTTTCTCCACTGCAAATTATTAATGATAAGGTACCGGGAAAAGATATGGATGGACTGATAGGAATGGAATTATTAATTCAGCAAAAAATATCTGTCAATTTTAGAAAAAAGGTTCTGTATATCTGGAGTGATAAAAAAGAAAATCCTCAAGTTTTAGCTGTCAAAAAGTAGAAATCCATCCAATTCCAAGCCTTAAATCTCAAATTTGAAACATTAATGGCAAAAAATGTAACAATACCCGAAATTCTCGATCTCCAAATTAAGCAATTTTGAGCCAGACCCTTTTGGTCTATTAAATGTAATTCTGTAAACACCTAATTCCCTTTTTCTAAAAGTTAAAATCTATTTAAAAGATGAAACACTAAATCACGATCTTCAAAAATTAGCCTATCTTCTATGGACTAATTTTTTTGAAACACTAAAAGGTTCTACAATTAGCAGACGAATTTGTAGGATTCCACGCACCCGATTTTTAACCATAAACCTAAACCCACATGAAAACCCTTGGATATTTACTTGCCGTAATATTTATTACTGTAGCCTTTAATTCTCTTGCCTCTAAACCAGATTCTATAATTACGCTTCCTTACGCTAAATTTGGTAACCTTATATTATTAGAAGCTGAAGTGCATGGCAAAAAAGGGAACTATATTTTGGATACTGGAATACCTGGAGTCTATCTGAATGCTAAATATTTTGGAAATGATTCACGTGTTTATCCCTCCAATATAGTGCTTGGAATCAATGGTAAAGCCAGAGAAGTTGGAATCCTTCCTACCGATTTAAAATTGAATGGCATAAAAAAGGGGATAGAAGCCCTTGTAGTAGATTTAAGTCATATTGAAAAGAATAAAGGCTTAGAAATTTTAGGTCAGATTGGTCAATCAATTTTTAAAAAATATGAACTGTTATTCGATTTGCCGAATTCTAAAATCCAATTGATTCCCTTGGACAGGAAAGGGAACCGAAAAATTTCAGTGGGTAATTCTCACGCCTACCAGGTATCCTTTAAAAAGAAGGGACATTTACCATTGATATTAGTAGAGGTCAAGGGCCTGGAATTATTTCTGGGCCTGGATTCAGGAGCAGAATGTAATGTTATTGATCCTCGTTATTTAGAGCATATTGTAGTTAAATCTCAATGGAAAAAGTCGGCCAATCTTTCTTCTGGCTGGCAGACCCAAAAAACTGTAGCCTATCGTGTGGAAAAAATGAAAATTGGAGAAAAAATCTGCCGACCCATGTTAACAGTTTTCTCATCTACCAAGGAATTAAATGATAAACTTTATGGCCCTGATATGGATGGCATTATCGGGGTGGAGTTATTATATCAAGTAAAAGTTTCCATAAATTTTAAGAAAAAAATACTGTGTTTTTGGGAAGAAAAAGAGCAACTGGAAAAGCCAAAAATCAATGGCCCAGCAAAAAAATCCTGAATATTGTAAGAGGCCCCCAATCCAGCAAACTTACAAACCTAATAACTTGCAAACTTGAGAACTTGCAAACTTTAATGACACATCGGCACCTCACTCATCTCCTTTAAAAATCTCAATTCTGAGGGGATATAAAAATTGAGGCCTCGCATGATTAATAAAAAGGCAATGGCCAATAGAACAACCGGTACCAGTTTTCGGACTTTATTTCTCCAGCTTATCCCGATAAACTGCCCTGCCAGTGAAGTTGCAAGCATTAAAGGGAGGGTTCCTAGTCCAAAGCTAGCCATATATATTGCTCCTTCGGCAATAGTATGTGTAGTAAGAGCCCCCACAACAGCCATATATACCAGGCCACAAGGAAGTAAGCCGTTTAGCATCCCTACCAGAAAAAGACTCTGAATACCTGATTGCTGAAGAAGAAGTCCCAATTGTTTTTTTACCCATAGGTTTAGTCTTCTCATAAAGGGGATATTCAGAATTCGGGCCTCCATGTTCCAGGAAAATAAGGCAATAAAAACCAATAATATACCTAGTCCTAATGAGATATAAGTTTGAACGCCGGCTAGCAGTAAACCCATTCCAAATAAACCTAAAAGAGTGCCCAAGAGGGTATAGGTCAATATTCTTCCACTATGATAAACCAGCATTTTAGCAAGAATCTGCCATCTGTAAGAACTTTGGTAGGGTAGGGCAAGGGCAATAGGACCACACATGCCTACACAGTGTAAACTTCCTACTAATCCTAACATGAACGCGGTCCACCAAACCATAAATAAAGCCTTTTATTTTTCGTGGGCTCTGCCCACGGAAAATAATTAAATAATTATTGCTTCTTCTTTATAAAAGGTCTTTCCACCTGCTTCAAAATCAACCTTAACCTTCCAAAGTCCCTTTTTTAAACCTTCCACTGGAATTACCTGCTCATCAGAACCACTTGTATTTATGGAGAGCTTAAAATCCTGCTCACTATCTGAAGGGCAGAAAAAATGAATATTTCCCTTTACCTGTGCCAACTCATCTGGAAAATTTAATACTACATAATCCCCATTTTTTTGTTTGGTGATTTTTAAATCCTCCTTGAGGCTTTGCATATTTACCAACTTATCAAAGTGCTTTTGATAATTGATGTCATCGGCATAGTACTGCTCTGACACCAGACTATTATCATAATATGTAGATTTGATAACCTGGTACACTAATGCAATCACGAATATGGAATAAAAAATAGCAATCCCAGTTCCCCAATTAATTTTCATAACAATTTTTTTAATAAGAATAATATTTCCCTCTTTCCCCTCTAACTATCTCCTGCTCATCGAACCGGCCCCAGGAAATTGGTCTTTACACGATCTAATAATTTGTCCTCAGAATATACTTCAATAGTTAATCGAGTCTTTCTTCCATCGAGTTGATTTTTATCCATCTCTATGAAAAAAGCACCTTCAATTACATCGGCAGCTTTTGTATCAAGAACATCTCCAACTGGTCGAATGCGACCTCCTGGTTGGACCAATCGAAATTCTACTGGAAAAGTGTCATTGGTTTTATTAATGACCTGGTAGTTGTATAAATTGCTTAGATAAGTATCATCTACTTTTTGGTAAAGCATTCCAGGAGTACGCAATATAATTACCTCCACCATTGATCGGCTGGAAAGTAAGATCACATTCACTAAAACCAAAACAGCCAAAACAGCGGTATAAGCGATAACTCTAGGCGTAAAAATTTTGCGTTTACCGGTTTGTATGCCCAAATCACTATCATATCGAATCAAACCCCTTGGTTTGTTAATTTTGTCCATTACCTCGTCACAGGCGTCGATACAGGCCGTACAATTCACACATTCCAACTGAGTTCCGTCACGAATATCGATCCCAGTAGGGCAGACCTGAACACACAATTTGCAATCGATACAGTCTCCTAGTGGAGGCAGTAGATCGATAGCCGATTCAGGGCTGGGGGATGCAGTGGCTTCTTTTTTATAGGTTGTTTTATTTTTTCTCTGTTTTCTTAACTTTCCTCTGGGCTCTCCACGAATGGGATCATAAGCAATTACGATGGAGTTTTTATCTAACATAACTCCTTGTAAACGGCCGTATGGACAAACAGCAATACATACCTGTTCCCGCATATAAGAAAACACGAAATAGAAGGCTCCTGAAAAGAGAATCATAGCAGAAAATCCCTGCCAGTTTTTTGAAATTGGTTCTGTAGCAATCCTTCCCACTTCTTCAATTCCAATGATATAAGCAAGAAAGGTATTAGCAATAATAACTGCTATGGCAAAGAAAATTGCTTGCTTGAGTGTTTTCTTAATGATTTTATCAGTTGTCCATGGTTTTTTATTCAATCGTTTTTGAGCATTGGCATCTCCTTCAATCCAATATTCGATTTTTCGAAAAACCATTTCCATGAAAATAGTTTGTGGACATATCCAGCCACAAAACAGCCGACCATAAACCACCGTAAATAAAATTATGAAAATGATAAATGTGAGCATGGCCAGACCAAAGAGGTGAAAATCTTGAGGACCGAATAATATTCCAAAAAGGACAAATTTTCTTTCCAGAATATTGAATAATAATAAAGGCTCTCCATTGACTTTAATAAATGGAGTAACAAACAAAAATGCCAATAGCGCGATACTGACAATCGTTCTGGCATTATAAAAACGGCCCTTGGGTTTTTTGGGATAAATCCATATACGTTTGCCACGGTCATCAACCGTGGCTATCGTATCCCGGTAGGCTTCTGTATCTTTAATTGGCTTCATTTTTTATGCTCTCGTCTCAAAAAGAAAAAATATTTGGGGCTGTGTAAAAACTAAAATTTTATAAAATTTTAGTTTTTACTTTAATATATAATCTGCACTTAAAAGTAGAAAATTATTTGGCTGGCGAATCCGCCTCAGGCGGGTGAGACAGCCTTTTTACACAACCCCTTTCTTTATTATTGGGCCATTCCAACGGCTTGCGTAGCAGTACTATCTTGTGTTTCGACTTCAACTTGTTCTTGATAGAGTTCCCCTTGAGCTTCTTTTTGATTAGGAGGATCCGTTCCTACTAGTGTTTTAATATAACTTGAAACCTTTGCCATATCTGAAGCACTAAGAAGGGCTTTCCAAGAAACCATACCCTTTGCAGGAACACCATATTTCACAGTGATAAAAATGTCTTTAATGGAACCTCCATGCAGCCAATAGTCATCCGTCATATTGGGGCCTATGCCACCTTCTCCATTAAATCCATGGCAAACAGCACATTGGGCATCAAAGATGAGTTTTCCAGCTTCCAGGGAAGCTTCATCAGTTAACATTTTTACATTGGATTCATCGACTAGGTTAGCTTGTTTGGAAAGAAAAGCTTGTACCGCCTCTTCGGCTTTTTCCATCTCCAATTCATATCGCTCTGCCGATGATTTTCCATAAGAGGAAAAATGATGATAACCAATATACACTACGCCAAAAGCAATGGTTATATAAAACATGGCCACCCACCAAGGGGGTAAACTATTATCTAATTCACGGATACCATCATAATTGTGATCCATAAGGATATCCTTCTCTTTTTCAATGGGCACTACATTGGTCCAACGTTTGTACAGCTTTTTCCACATGCTTTTCTGTGGCTTTTTAGCTTCCTCCAAAAACTCTGTCAAACCTTCTTCTTCATAGATCCGAATCTGCTGGATTCTAACCATAATGTTCAGCAATCGGATAAGTGCATAAAATGCTCCCAGAATGGCCAAGCCTCCAATTACGATCATGCCGTAGGCTAAGAACTTATCATAAAAATACAGACTGCCCCCCTGGGCGGATACCCAGGTGACCGCCGACAGCATTAAAACAGGGACGGCTATTAAAATATAGGCTATTTTTTTATTTTTCATGGTCTAAGTTTTCTGTTGTTAAAGGTGAATTATCTTCTAAGGGAAGATTAGACATCTTCTTTATGAACTCAGGATTTCTTCGGAAAACGGTCACTGCACTGATGGTAAAAATTAAAAAGAAGGTTATCAGAGCAAAAATGGCCATCCAGTTTATATTTCCTGCGCTTTCCAATAGATATTTATACATGATGATTGATTTTACATTGATAATTAGGATCTACTGGGGTTGAGTAAAAATTTTAATTTTTACTCAACCCCAATAACTTAGTTGCCTGCCTGTGGCTTAGGTTTGATATCTGTACCTAACCTTTGCAAATAGGCAATTAAGGCTACAATTTCGCGTTTCTCCAATTCTTCATCTTCTACACCATCCTTTCTAAGATTGCTAGCAATAATCTTTGCTTGCTTCTCCAGATCATCAATGGCAATAGTTTCATATCCTTGTGGATAAGGTGTCCCTAAAAATTGGAGCGTTTTAATCTTATCAGGTATGGATTTGGTATTCAACTCCTTTCTTATCAACCATGGATATGGAGGCATAATCGAATTGGGAGACATACTTTCCGGATCCAGCATGTGGTTATAATGCCAAATGTCGGTATACTTTCCTCCAAGACGATGGAGGTCAGGTCCGGTTCTTTTTGATCCCCAAAGGAAAGGACGATCATAAATAAATTCACCTGACTTAGAGTATTCCCCATATCTTTCGGTCTCTGATCGGAAGGGCCTTACCATTTGAGAATGACATCCCAGACAGCCTTCTCTGATATAAATGTCCCGTCCTGCTAGTTCTAATGGTGTGTAAGGTTGTACAGAGGCGATTTTCGGAACCTGCTCATCGATCATCACCATTGGGAATATTTCAACAATTCCGCCTATTAATATTGCAATAGTAGAGCCGATCAATAACTGGACAGGTCTTCTTTCAATCCACCTGTGCCAGTGTTCTCCCTTATGTGGAGTATGAACCACGCGGGCAGGTGCTTCAGCTTCTTCATATGCCAGCAATTTCCCTATGGCCATCGTTTTGAACAAATTGTAAACGGCCATAATCATACCCACAAAGTATAGGGTTCCTCCCAATGCTCTAAGAGCATACATTGGAATCAATTGAGTTACAGTTTCCAGGAAGTTACCGTATTTCAAAAATCCTTCAGGAGTGAATTGTTTCCACATCAAACTTTGTGTCCATCCAGCCCAATAAAGAGGAATGGCATAGAAAAGAATTCCCAGGGTACCTATCCAGAAATGGGAGTTGGCCATTTTCATTGAATAGAGCTTGGTCTGGAAAATTCTTGGTACCAGCCAGTATAGGATACCGAAAGTCAGGAATCCATTCCAGCCCAAGGTTCCGATATGCACGTGACCAATAGTCCAGTCTGTATAATGACTGATGGCATTTACGGATTTTAATGATAACATTGGTCCCTCAAAGGTAGCCATACCATAGGCAGTTACGGCCACTACCATAAACTTCAGGATAGGATCTTGGCGAACTCGATCCCATGCTCCTCTAAGGGTTAATAAACCATTAAGCATCCCTCCCCATGAAGGAGCAATCAGCATAATGGAAAAGACACTACCTAATGACTGGGCCCAATCTGGCAAAGAAGTATATAATAAATGGTGAGGGCCTGCCCAAATGTAAATGAAGATGAGGGCCCAAAAGTGGATAATAGACAATTTATAGGAATATACCGGGCGGTTGGCAGCCTTAGGCAAAAAGTAGTACATCAAACCCAGATAGGGAGTAGTTAGAAAGAAAGCAACCGCATTATGGCCGTACCACCATTGAACAAGGGCATCCTGAACACCCGCAAATACTGGATAGGATTTCCACATATTTACTGGTATTTCCAGGTTGTTACCAACATGTAATACGGTAACTGTTACCCAGGTAGCAATGTAAAACCAGATTGCTACGTATAAATGATTTTCTCGCCTGCGAAGGATGGTAGCAAACATATTGATACCAAAAATGATCCATACTACTGCAATCGCAATATCTATGGGCCACTCCAATTCAGCATATTCCTTTGCACTGGTAATCCCAAGAGGTAAGGTTATGGCTGCAGCCAATATTATGGCCTGCCATCCCCAAAAATGGAGATTACTTAAGGTTTTGCTGAACATGGGTGTTTTTAAAAGGCGTTGAAGGGAATAATATACTCCCATGAAAATACCATTACCCACAAATGCAAAAATGGCTGCATTAGTGTGTAGTGGTCTGATGCGGCCAAAGGTCGTTTCTGCGATTCCAAAATTAAAAGAGGGTAGGACCAATTGGAGAGCTGCTAATAAACCCACCAACATCCCAATTACACCAAAAATAATTGTGGCTATCGCGAAATTGCGAACAATGGCATTGTCATACGCAAATTTTTCTACTTGTGCCATTAGGTCTGAATTTTTTAAGATTTATTGTTTTCTGTTTGTTCTTTATCCAGAAGTATTCTTACAGATGGAGTATAGTCATCGTCATATTGACCATTTCTCACCGCCCATAAAAAGGCCATGAGAAAACCTAAGGCAATAACCAAACTCAAAAGGATAAGAAGTATGATAACTTTCATGTTTTGTCATTTTTGTGCAATATACCAGCACCTTAAGCCTGCTTGGATGACAATGATCAGAGGGAATAGTGATTTTTGTCACCCATTTGAATGATCATTTTCAGTGTGATGAAATGTTACATTCTAGAAGTAAAAAGTACCATAAGTTTAATAAGGATTTACTTTTAATAGTTTGTAATGTAAATATTTGTTATCCAGCTGGTTATGTAGGATTAGTTTTTGTAAAATAATGACTGAGACAATTTTGTATGATTGTTTTGTGACACTTTTAGATACTAAATGTGAGTGCAAGATATAGGCTTTTATAAGCCCATTTTGCGTGCAAGTAAATTACTCGAAATTAAACCAAATGTTACTATGGAAATAGAACTCAAGGGCATCAAAATTGCGGCAATAATAGGGGAGAGGGCACCCTGCACAGCAAAGCTTAATCCAATGATATTATAAATTAAAGCTAAACCATATGCAAAATAAACGAGCTTGGTACTCAGGTGACAAAAATTAATGAATTTTGGTAACAAACTAAATTGTTTGGCTTCCAGAATGGCCTCACAGGCAGGGGTGAAATTATTAGTGTTTTCTGAAATAACTACTCCGGCATCACTTTGTTGTAAAGCACCTGCATCATTCAATCCATCCCCAATCATAATTACCTCTTGGCCTTCTTTCTGTAAAGCTTTTACAAAATTTAACTTGTCCTTCGGACTTTGCCTGTATAACAGAGCATCGGAAGGAAATATGGGCGAAAGAAGGGTTTTTGTCTTATCATTGTCTCCAGATAGTAGGTAAATATCTCCTTTCTTTTGAAAATAGGAAAGAACGTCCCAGGTTCCTTCTCGGAAAAGCGTATCCATGGCAAAATAACCTCGAATCTTGTCATTAATCATCAAGTAAACTCCTTCCTCCATTTTGCAATCAGATTGAAGATTGGCAGGCATAAATGATTTGGAACCCAGCTTATAAAAATGGTCTCCAATTTTAGCCTGTACACCTTTTCCAATTTCTTCTTTCCAATCTAATATTTCATTTTCTGATTGAGGCTTTTTTTGTTGAGCTTTTAAAAATTGATAAATTCTTCGACTAGCCGGATGTCCTGACCTGGAAGTAAGCTGAATTAAATCCTCACATTCATAATCTTTTAATGGTAAACCTTCAAATTGAATCTTTCCTTCTTCTCTCAGAGTAATGGTGCCTGTTTTATCGAAAATGATATTTGAAATCTGGGATAATCGCTCAACTATTGAGGTATTTTTTAGGTAGAAATGATGAGCTCCCAAAACCCTAATGGCATTTCCGAAAATAAAGGGAATGGCTAGTGCTACAGCGCATGGACAGGCAATAATTAATACTGCAGTAAAAGTATTAATGGCTACAGACATGTCCTTGGGTAGCCAATAAAATAAAGTAGTAAAGGCGATCAACAGAATTACCACAGTAAAAACTTTACCTACTTTATCGGCTAATTTAATGCTATCAGCGTTTTGTTTTTTAGTGAAGGCTTCGTCATTCCACAATTCCGTTAGATAAGATTGTGAAACCTTCTTACTTAAATTTAATTCAATAGGATCGGTTCCTATTTGGCGGCCTCCGGCATAGATTTTTTCTCCTGGTTGACAATCAACAGGTGCAGACTCGCCGGTAACAAAACTGTAGTCTATTTGTGCTTTTCCTGACAGAAGAAAGGCATCAGCTGGAATCAATTCCTGATGTTTGACGATAATCGTTTGACCTGGAGTCAATTGATCGAGAGAAACAGATCGAGTGCCCTGTTCATCTTTCAATAAAGCTGCTATTGGAAAATACGATTTATAATCCCGTTCAAAGGAAATGTGATGATAAGTCCTCTGCTGAAACCACTTTCCAATCAAAAGGAAGAATACCAATCCTGCTAAACTATCCAGATAACCAGCTCCTGTATGCGTCAAAATTTCAAAAACACTTCTTCCAAAAAGACTTAATATACCCAAGGAAATTGGCACATCAATATTTAAGGTTTTTTGCTTTATTCCATTCCATGCTGACAAGAGATAATCCTGTCCACTATAAAAAATTAATGGTAAGGCAAGCAAGATATTTAGGTATCCAAAGATTTGGAAAAATAAATCATCACTGGTTTTATCAAGGCCTAAATATTCCGGAAAGCTGAGCAACATGATGTTTCCAAATGCAAAGCCAGCCACACCCATCTTGTAATAAAACTTTCGTTCTATTACAGGCTTTTCATTTTCCTCCAGGTCATTTAAATTGATGCTTGGAGAATAACCAATACTGTCAAGAATTTCTACAATTCCCCTGAGAGTGGTTTCTTCATTCAGGAAAGAAATAAAAACTTCTTTTTTCAAAAAATTGACTCTGGAATGAGTAATTCCGGAATTTAATTTGTACAAATTTTCCAGTAACCAGATACAAGAAGCACAATGAATTTGAGGCAGGAAAAAACTGACTTTTGTTAACTTTCCATCTGTGAAATCAACAAGTCGTTCTACTACGGAAGGGTCATCCAAAAAGGCATATTCCAGGCGGGCCTGGCCTTTTAAAGAAAATCCAGCTTTTTCATCAATTTGATAATATTGACAAAGGTCATTTTGATTGAGGATTTCATAGACTGTTTTGCAGCCCTCGCAGCAAAATACCTTATCTTCAAGAAAGATATGATTCTCCTCACAGGATTCACCACAATGAAAACAAGCATCTACTTTGGAGATAGAATCCTGAACAGTAGTATCCTTGATTTGTAATTCCATTTACTACTTTTTTAAATTGGCTTCAAGCGAACTGGATGATTTTATCCAATTTTGAAGTAAAACTAGACCTATTTGCAGGTAGGGGGGGTGATAAATGTCACCATTTGATAAGATTTTTGTCCTCTTGATTCTCCTGGTTTTCCTCAATCTTAAATGAATAATCCTCATTAATTATTTATAAACTTTGCACTATGCGTACATTATTGATCATATTAGGAGGACTATTCGGATGGATTTCTATGGAAGGCCAGGTCAAAATTTCAGACCAAAAGTTTGAAAGAAAAAGCCTTGAATTTCAAATCCTTTTATCAAACCAAACTGCAGATACTATCTTTTTAAATGCAATGGGGGTAAATAGTTCCTATATTACTCTGGATGTTTGTAATCGAGCTGAAAAAATAAAAGAAAATAAAAAAGACTTTATTCTGGATTTTGAAGTAGATAAGAAGGAAACTTTATATGGACTGAAAGAAGCTATTGTTTTGATACCTGGGCAAAAGGAGCGGGTGAATATTCAGGTTTCTCCATTGCCCATGGCCATTTGTGATTATTGGGAAACGGAAGTGCGATTAATTTTGGGCTTCAGTAATATGCAAAAATGGTTTAGCGACCCAATAATGATTTCTGAAGATGATTATTATAATTTTAAAGATTGGTTGGATCAAAAGAAAAAGCAGGAAACAGAGAATATTAATTTTGAAGCCAGCCGAAATAGCAGGCCTTACTGGGTAGATTGTTTAAAGAGTGGAGATAAGGCTAAAATAGCATCAGCACTTGAGAATTTTAAGCAATTTTATTGGCCAAAATATGATATTGAAAACCTTCTCACTCCTTTGCTTAACTCAACGGATGATCTTCTTTCAGAAAAAGCGGCTTTGGCTAAGCAACAGCAAATTGAAAAAATTAATGAGGCCATCCTTAAATTACAACAAGCTGAAAAACATCCTCCCAGCCAGTTGAAAAAGGCAATCCAGGGATTAGGCTTAGCACAAGCAAAAGAATCTGTTCCACAAATTATCGAACTGTGGAAAAAGGATACCAGGTTGGAACCCCATTTATTTTCCAGAACCTTACTTCAAATAGGTGATGTGAATATGTTACCTGCCCTTAGAGTTCTATGTGAAGAATTTGAGCAAAAATCCAAAGAAAAAGGCGGTTTTTCCCATGACAAATGGAAGTGGTTTAGTAGTGCTGCTCTCCTGGCTAATTTTGGAGATCCTGCTGCACTAGAAATTTTATCCAATTGTTTGGATTATGTATTTGCCAATTATGAATATCAAGAACTTCAACTTTTGATGGAAGCTCTGGGACGGTCTCAAAATGAAGATTTGAAAAAAAACTTATCCAATTATTATTCAAAGTCTATCCAGTTGAATTATACCGATGATCTTACTTTGGCAACTCTGCCACTATTTTTAAATTATTCTGCGCCAACAGATGATCAAAAGAGAGAAATTTTAGAAGATTATCTGGTTTCTAAAAACCAAAGATTGGTGAAGCTGGCTATTTTTTTAAGTGGTAAATCTAAAATTAAAACCTTGCTGCCCATCTTAAAGTCTAAATTAAGTGAAGCAAGAACCTGGGAGGAACAATATCTTTTGGCAAATAGTATTGAATATATTTTGAAAAATTAAACCTAGCGAACCCTTCCGCTTTTTTTATTGTCTTTGAAATAGAATTGTATTTAGGAAACAGATAGAGCACTTAAATACCCTATCAAGCGTTTAGTTTATGGCTTAGGCTAAGCCTAACTTTGGTATTTATTTATATTAGCAACTGTCACCCACTATGCCTTCATTAAGGATTTATTTCATTTTCAGTATCCTTTTATTTCATGTAATATCTGTACCAGCACAGGTTTCAGGAACCATACTTGACCAAAATGGGGATCCTCTTGCCTTTGCCAGTGTATACATTAAAGGCACCTCAAAAGGCACTACCTCCAATATCGAGGGCCTCTTTATCTTGGATTTAGAACAAGGAAATTATGACTTGGTTTTTCAATACATTGGATACAAACAATTGATAAAAAAAATCAAAGTATCCAAAGACCCTATTGTATTGGAAATCAAGATGGAAGAAGAAGCTGTGAAGCTTTCAGAAGTGGTGGTTCGGGCTGATGAAGAAGATCCGGCTTATCGAGTTATTAGGGCGGCTATGGCTAAGCGAAAATACTATTTGAATCAAGTTGAGACATCCGCCTGTGAGGTGTATATCAAAGGCAATATTAAATTTTTGAATGCACCCGAAAAATTTTTGGGCCAGGAAATTGGCGATTTTGATGGCAACTTGGATTCTAACAGACAGGGCATAATTTATTTATCAGAATCCGAAGCTAAATTATACTTCAAACGCCCGGATAAATACAAAGAAATAATGAAATCCACCAAAGTCAGTGGCAATGACAATGGTTTTGGCTTTAATCAGGCCTCTGAAATGGATTTTAATATGTACCGAAATTATGCACTCTATAACCGACAGATTGTCTCTCCAATTGCTTCCAATGCAATGGCCTATTACCGCTATCAATTAGAAGGAACTTTATATGATGAAGATGGACAGTTAATCAATAAAATTTTAGTCATTCCTAAGCGCAGTGAAGATCCTGTTTATAAGGGCTATATTTATATTATTGAAGATTTGTGGAACATCCAGAGTGTTGACTTAACCTTGATGTCTGGGGCTATGAAAATACCGGGCTTGGATTCTTTAAATATTCAACAGCAATATCTTCCGGTAGAAGAGCCCGATGTATGGCGTATTTTTACTCAAACTATTGATTTTCAGGCTGGTTTGTTTGGGTTTAAACTTAGGGGAACCTTTACGGCTATTTATTCTGATTATGAAATAGATCCCAATCTTCCAGATGATTTTTTTGATAATGAAATCTTTAGAGTGGATGAAGAGGCCAATGAACGAGGCTTAGATTATTGGGCCCAGGTTCGGCCCATTCCATTGACTGAGGAAGAATCAGAGGATTATATAAAAAAGGATAGTTTGCAAGTTATCCGAAAATCAAAGCCTTACCTGGATTCAGTAGATGCAAAAAATAATAAATTCAAGCCTTTGGACTTGCTGTTTGGTTATAATTATCAGCGTTCTTTCCGGAAAGAATATTTTTCATTTGGTTCACCACTTACCACCCTTCAGTTCAACACTGTTCAGGGACTAAATGGTGATCTGAATTTTACTTATCGTCGGCTATTTGATGATTACAATATGCGGTGGTTTTCTATAAATCCAAAGGTTAATTATGGATTTTCAGATAAACAGTTAAGAGCTTCTTTTAACTTTTTTTATAATTTTAACCGAACAAAATTTACCAGACTTCGCATTGCTGGAGGTCGTACCACCGCCCAATTTAATCCCGGCAACCCTATCAGTAATACACTTAATACACAGGTCACTTTATGGGCCAGGGAAAATTATTTGAAAATCTATGAAAAAAATTATGGCCTGCTTGGGATAAGCCATGAATTATGGAATGGACTATATCTGACAAGCTCAATTGAGTATGCACAAAGGAGGGCTTTGGTCAATAATAGTGATTACAGTTTACGCCTTAGAGATGATAAATTTTTTACTTCTAACAATCCGCAGGCGCCGGATTTATTTGAACCTGCATTTGATCAGCATGAGGCCCTAATTTTCAATTTGGCACTCAGAATTCGCTTCAATCAAAGATATTCTCAATATCCGGGAAGGAAATATATTGAAGGTTCAAAATGGCCTGATTTTTGGCTTGTGTATAAAAAAGGAATTGCTTCTTTTGGATCTGATGTCAATTTTGATTTTCTGGCTTTTCAAATACGAGATTACTACATCCCTACAGGCGTTTGGGGAAGATCATCGTTTCGATTTGAGGCAGGTACTTTTTTGAATAATTCTCGCTTAGAATTTATGGATTTTAAGCATTTCAATGGCAACCAAACCTCAATTGGCAGTCCATTTAGATACAATTTTTCTTTTTTTAAGCTTCCTTATTATGATTTCAGTACCAATGGGGCATATATGGATTTACATTTTCAACATAATTTTGAAGGCTTTATTTTTGATAAATTGCCTGCCATCCGCAAATTAGGCTGGATGGCTGTGGCGGGAGTTAAATTGTTGGCAACCGAAAATAATCCCGCTTATATGGAGTATAATTTTGGGATTGATAATATAGGAATTGGTCCTTTGCGTCTGTTTAGAATAGACGGAGTCGCCTACCGAAATAATGGGACCTGGGATTTGGGCTTTGTGCTTGGGTTGAAACTATAATATGCTGGCAGGGGAAAGGAGCCCGCCGGGCCGATTTGCCTACCAGTTTAAATAAACTATCTACCCTGTTTATATTATTTTTTGACAGATGACCAACCAATGGCTCGTAATTCTTTTTATTTAGAGAAAATTAAAGTATTTTCGTAGCAACTATTGCTGCGAGAAATGTGATGGAAGGATAGGAATCTTGTGAATCTGCGACCTAATTTTACACGTAATGAACCGAAACGCTTCTACGGGCTTGTTGATTTTGGTGCTATGGCTGCTCAATGTTGCTACCGGCAACTCTCCTCTGCTTGCGACTACCGAAAAAAACTTATCGACCACTTCCGAATTTTCCGAATCAAATTTTAATGCCAATAATGACTATGCCTGCATAGGGAATGTTATTGTGGAGTTAGATGAAGATTGTAGACGAAATATTACCATACCCATGGTTTTGAAAGGAACGGGGGTCGATACCGTAAAGGGCTTCAATGTGCTGATAACTTATCCAAATGGTTCCGCTACTTTAAATTATGTTCAAGGCTGCGGTGATTTTACCTATGAAGTATTTGATAGAGAAGATGTTTTAGTTTGTTGGGGTAATATCAAGGCTGAAGATAAAATTGCTCCTGTTATTGCGGCTCCTCTAAAAAGTGATATCCTTACCTGTACAGATGTGGATTCCATACTCAACAAAGATCTGTATGATTTTGATGGGAAGGTTTGGCAGAGACTACGGGATCAAAAGATCATAGATATTGATACAGCAATTACCGATAACTGCTCAGATTTGGAAAACATCTCCCTTTTTATTTCTGATGATTTCATCCAGTCTCCTGAATCCTGTGAGGAATTTGGGCGAATAGAAAGAAGGATTCAGGCAACTGATGAAAAAGGAAATGTATCTGAGGTTGTAAAGATTGTATTTATCTTTCTTCAGCCGGAATTGCTTTATGATGAAATTAAAGATGTAGAGCTAAATATTTGTTCAGATGGCGCTCCATATGTTCTAAATGCAGAAGAGGTCGGCGCTCCCTATTATTATAATGCTTTTGGAAATAGGCAATATGTTTATGCTACGGATACTTCATTATGTAATTATGCAGTAACATTCAGAGATGATTCAACTTCCATATCCTGTGGTTTTAAATTAGTTCGTACCTGGATTGTTACAGACTGGTGCGACTTAGAAGATCCTAGGGATACTATCGTTCAAAATATAAAATTTGGAGATTTTGAGGCACCTGAGGTATTTTGCCGTCCTGTGCCATACAATTATTCTACCGGTCCATTTGATTGTACAGCTACTATAGACGTTCCTTCTCCAATTGTAAGAGACTGTAATACTGAATGGACTTATTATGTAGAAGTATATACTAAGGTCCCTGAGTTGAACCCTTTTGGGATTCCTACCGGTGATTCCATTTATGTAATTCGAACGGAACCGATTTTAGGTGATGCTGAGTCAGGATACATGGCTACCGGGATACCTGTTGGTGAACATAGTTTCTATTATTATGTCAGCGATGCCTGTGGCAATATGGCAGAGGTATTAAAATGCGAATTCGTTGTAGAAGATAATACGGCTCCAGTTGCTGCCTGCTTTGATTTGGTCAACGTTTCTTTAGGAGGAAAGGGAATAGGAAGTGTAAGTTTTAGCGATGTAGATGAGGGAAGTACAGATAATTGTGAAATAGAAAGCTTGCAGTTGCGTCGCGAAATAAATGAGGATTGCCTTGACGCATATGTTGATGCAGCCCTTAGTGGAAATGAGGGGAGGTATTCCTTTAGTGATCTGGTTAAGGATGAGGGGGAGAATATTTGGAGACATAACGAAGAAATTGTTGTCACCAAAAAAGGAAGCATTTATTATTCTGCTTATATGGATGATGTGATTGTCAATTGCTGTGATATAGGGACGATTGTAACTATTGAGATGAGGGTGGTTGATAAGGCAGGAAATACTAATAGTTGTTGGTCATTATTACAGATTGAAGATAAATTATCTCCTTTATGTCTTCCTCCAGATGATGTACTGGTTGACTGTGATACTGCTTTGCTGTCACGAAATGAGTATTCTGATACTACCATTCTGCAACAGTATTACGGAAAAGCTCAAGCTTCTGATAATTGCAATGCCATTGCCGTTGAGTTGACTCCCGTTGTAAATGTAGACCAGTGTGGTTTTGGTACTATTACCAGGAGATTTCAAGCAATCGATACTTATGGGAATAAGTCTGGAATATGTATGCAAACCATCACCATCCGTGGTATTTATGACTATGAATTAAAGTTCCCTGCAGATGAGTCATCCATTGTTTGTGGAGTCTCAGATCCAGACACTCTTTTGTACGAATTATTGGCATGTGAGAACATTATAGTGAATGTAGAAGAAGAAATTTTTGATGCAGCAGATGATGCCTGCTATAAAATTTTTAGAACCTACTCTGTAATGAACTGGTGTGAATATGATGGCATAAGCGATCCTCTGGTTATTGGCAGAGATGAAGATAAGGATGGAATTATCGGGGAAGAAGTATTTCTATTAAGACGCCGTGATGGTACATTTTATATAGATGAAAACAATAATGAAGAGGATGGCTTCATAAGGTCGGGCACTTCTGGAGGCTTCTGGCAATACACTCAAATCATAAAAGTTTATGATAACCAGGCTCCGGTTCTTTCCTTTGGCGCTTTAGATCCTTTCTGTAGTTATGATACTCCCTCCGGACCTGAGGATATATGTAACGGTGATGTCATGGTTCCTTTTACAGTAAGTGATAACTGTACTATTGAGGAATTGGAAACGCGCGTTTTTCTAGATGAAGGAAGTGACGGGCAAAATATGGTAGAGATCACAAATTCTGCCATGCTAAGCAGAGATGGGCAGGAATATACTTTTACGGGTTCACTTCCTATTGGTCCTCACCGCCTACAGGTTAGAGTGGTAGATCCTTGTGGTAATTTTATTGTGAAAGCAATACCATTTGAAGTAATTGATTGTAAAGCTCCGTTTCCAATTTGTATTCAGGGAGTAACTGTTGAACTTATGCCTGTTGATCAGGATGGGAACGGCGTTCCTGATTTTGGGATGAACTTAGTTCCCGCCAGAGCTTTGATCGGAAGTGAGGTATTTGACTGTTCTGGAGAAGTGACCTATTCTATTAATCGGAAGGGAGAAACTGCCTCCATGGATCAGAATAATCTTATGGTAACCTGCCTGGATCCTAAAAACGAAACTCTTCCTATAGAGATTCATGCCTGGGATAAATTTGGTAACCATCAACCCTGTGAAACTTTTATAGTAGTTCAGGATAACGGTAAATTCTGTAGTGGTGGAATTGAAAATGGAATCATTTCTGGCGCCATTTACACAGAAGAAGACATTCCTCTTGAGGATGTGAATGTACGCCTAAGCGGTAACAGTTCTGCAGGTGTGAAAACAGATTTTGATGGGGTATTCGAATTTATTGATTTGGAAGAAGGAAATGACTATTCGGTTGAACCACAAAAAAATGTAGATTTTAAAAATGGGGTTTCTACCTATGATTTAGTTTTGGTCAGTAAGCATATTTTGGGAGTTGACAAATTAGAATCTCCTTACCAGGTGATTGCAGCAGATGTCAATCGCTCCAATTCAGTAACTTCTTTGGACCTTATCCATCTTAGAAAATTAATTTTGAGTATTAACGATACTTTTCCCAATAACACCAGCTGGCGTTTTGTGGCCAGGGATCATGTGTTTCCAGAACCAGAGCGACCCTGGGTAGGAGGAATACCAGAGGTAGTGAATGTCAACAATTTGATAGGGACTTTTGATCAGGCTAATTTTATCGCCATCAAAATTGGTGACATCAATTTAAGTGCAAGAATTAACCCTTCTTTTGCTCAAAATGAAAATAGGGATACCAAAAATCCGATGACCATTCATGTTGAGGATCTCAGCATGGTCTCAGGACAGGAGTACGAGCTGAATTTTTCAACGGCAGATCTAATGGAAACCATGGCCTGCCAATTTACACTTTCATTTGATCCGCAAAAACTAAATCTTGTTGACCTGCATTATGGTTTATTCCAGGAAGAGCACCTGGGCTTAAAATACCTACAAGATGGTCTTCTGACCATAAGCTGGAATCAACTTCAAAAACCTACAGAATCATCAGAAACCATTTTATTTAAACTAAAATTTAGGGCCCTGGATGAAATAAGGGTTGCTGAAGCCTTTCAGATCAATTCCCGATTGACTCAAGCTGAAGCTTATTCCTTTGTGGGTCAATTAAAAAATATTAATCTGGGTTTCACCAGGACTTCTCCCGAATTAGATTTAGGATATGATCTTTATCAGAACCATCCTAACCCATTTAAGGAATACACCTATATTCGATTTTCACTTCCCAAGGAAGCAGAAGCCAATATTTTAATTCATGATATTAGTGGCAAATTGATTAAAACCTATAGTGGACACTTTACTAAGGGGATCAATGAACTAAAAGTTAGTCGCGATGAAATCCCTAAAGGACTATTGTTTTATACTCTTCAATCAGGAGATTACCAAAAGGTGAAAAAAATGATTCTGATTGATTAAACTGTCCTTTTTCTGATACTTTGCTTAAAAAATACCAGAACCTGTATTAATTTATTTGTGACTAAAGCTGCAATTATTATTGAATATTCATATATTTGTAGCAGCTTTTTACTGATTTATCCTTTCACCATTTTTTGCTACCCCTTAAATTAGGACTACCCAACTATTGTAGCTGTAAGATATTAGTTTTATCTTTCAGGCGAAAAAGCAAATATTTCAACCCTTTACCCATTAAAAAACTGGACTTTGGTCCATTAATGCTGAAAAATTTAAAGTGAGAATACAGATTTTGTGGCTTAGCATTAAATAAGAATTAGAACCATAGCGAACGAACATATTAAACATATTTACAAACTTATTAATTATAATCTCCATGAAACACATCTATCGACTCGCCCAGTCGCCTGCTTGTATTGTGATAAGGTCACGGACAAGGAGTAAATCTGGCACACTTATTGCAAATCTTTTTACTGTTAACCCTTACGATCTCATTTCTTCCTAGACCGGAATGAAGGCCCAATCTTGATGTTGATAAAATGTATTCTTCATCGAAATGGGTTTTGAGAGGCTAAAGCTTTTGAGAGAAAACACACTTTTTAAGTATCTACTGCCAAAAATGAACGTCAAATGAAATACTTGATGTTAAGAATGGCAAGTTTCAAACCGGTTAACATGAAAAGATTTCAACATACTAGCTTTTTATCAACGAACTTCCTAATCTTCTTTGCCTTGCTATCCGCACAGCTAAGACCGGATAGAGCCCTTTTAAATGAAACTTCTGACTCCTTGCCGGAAACACAATTGGCTGTAATGTGTACCGATCCTGTTATACGAAATATAAGCAGTTCAACAGATTCTATTTGCAGCGGTGATCGCGTATTTTTACAAGTTGATGGCGATTTGAATGATGCCGATAATTGGTTTTGGTATATAGGAGAATGTGGTGCAGAACAGCCCCTGGCAGTAGGCTCATTTATTACAGTAACTCCAGACACCACTACTACCTACTATATGCGCGGAGAGGGAGAAGAATGTTTCCCCAATGGACTGGCATGTCTAACCATTACCATTACCGTAATAGATTCGATAGCACCAGAAATATCCTGTATCGGAGATCAAATAGGACAGGTAGATGCCAATTGTGAATACGTCATACCCGATTATCGTGTTCTGGTCATAGCTACTGACAACTGCGTTAAAGAGCCTAATATTGAACAATTCCCTCCTCCCAATACCGTAGTTTCCGAAAACACGGAAGTTATTCTGGTTGCATCAGACAAAAATAATAATTCAGATACCTGCTCTTTCCGACTGTTGTTAACGGATCCTTTCCCACCAGTGATGGCCTGTAAAGATGTCAATATTTATTTAACCCCAGAGACAAATCTTGCCTATTTAGAGCCTTGGATGATAGATGCTGGAACCACCGATGCCTGCGGGGATATCAAACTTAGAATTGACAATACCACTTTTGACTGTACCCAACTGGGCAACCATAAAGTGGTTTTAACATCTGAAGATAGGGTTGGAAATATATCTACCTGTGAATCGAATGTAACGGTTCTGGATACTTTGTCTCCCGTTGCTTTATGTAAAGATATTGACCTGATTCTAGATGCACAAGGGCAAGCCAGTCTTACTGCATTTGATATAGACGGCGGATCCTCTGATAATTGTGAAATAGATTTACTTGAAGTTGACATAAATAGTTTTACTTGCTCCGAAGCGGGCTCTCAGTCTGTTCAACTTACCATTACTGATGGTTCGGGAAATACAGCTTCTTGTGTTTCTTTGGTAAACTTGAAAGATACCACTCCTCCGGTAATAGTTGGCCAGGCCATGAGTTTGACCTTAAATGAAACAGGTAATACCCTTCTAAAAACAAGTGATGTTGATAATGGTACTTTCGATAATTGTGGATTGGATACTGTATGGTTGAGCAGATACCAGTTTGACTGTAGCAATACGGGTGTAAATACAGTTGTACTGCATGCAAGGGATAAGGCAGGTAATGAAAGCAGCACTACTTTTTCCATAACTGTTAGCGATCCGGTAATGCCAACCATTGATTGTGGAGGTGATCGGGAAATATTATTGGTGAATGGATGTTCCTTTGACATTCCTGATTATTCACAACAAATAAATATTATAGACAATTGCAGTGGTGCCCAAATTATTGAACAAATTCCAGCTCCTGGAACCTCTATTGAAAAAGATACTGAAGTATTTATAAAAGCAAGTGATTTGGCAGGTAATGAAGTATCCTGTTCGTTTATGCTGATTGTAAAGGATGCTTCTGTACCTCAGATAGGATGTATTGGCGATCAAACTACCCCATATGTAAATAATTGTGAAGGTGTGGTTGGTGATTATAGACAATTGCCTACAATTACGGATAATTGTGGAAATGGGGGTTTAACAATTACTCAGGTTCCAGCCCCTGGAACCATAATTACGGCCAATACACTTGTAAAGATTATTGTAGTGGATGAGGCTTTAAATAGTGCAGAGTGCGAATTCGAATTATTGTTGGTAGATAATAATCCTCCACAGATTAGCTGCATTGGTGATCAGGTTATTCTTACAGATGCAAATTGTTCGGCCACCGTTCCTGATTTTATTAATCAGGTTTCTGTAGTAGATGAGTGTCAGAATGGCCTACAAATCATCCAGGAACCCGCAGCAGGTACAGCTATTCAAGGAGAAACGATGATAAAAATAACGGCAACTGATGCCTCTGGAAATTCCCAGGATTGCTCCTTCAAATTAAACATAAAGGATGAAATAAAACCTACTCTTTCTTGTAATAATATCATTTTTATTGATATTGAAAATAATGGATTGGTAGAACTGAAACCAGAACGGCTGGAAAGCTTTGTAAGTGATAATTGTGGTACCCCACAAATTGATATCAGCCGCCGCTTTTTTGACTGTGCTTCAGTTGGATATAATAAAATCACCTTAACGGCAACAGACCCTGCCGGTAACTCTTCCTCTTGTGAAGTAACGGTAGGTGTTCGTGCTTCGGATGCCTGTGATCTTCCCGACATAGGGAACAGTGATGAAGATATGACCTTGCCCAGCGACACCCAGATTGGTGACCCCTGCAGTTGTATGGGGTCAGGACGTTTTTCTGAGGAAATAGTCATTGGGCCCAGCAAATCTAATCAGAGTTGGGAGGTAGACCAAACCGACTTGCTCGAAATTGGTTCAGCAAATGTTATTCCATCAGGTACTCCATTTATGGAAATTCCTTATTCTAACGATTCCAGTCTGTATGTATTAGCTGGAATTCATATGGATGGACAGGGCTATACCCTAACGGCAAAGAGTTCATTTTTCCCTGGCAAGACCCTTAAGATCACTAACATTTGTTATTATCCAAAACCCAGAATCCTCAATCTTGACAATAACTACTGTGTAAAAACTTCCCCATTTGAATTACAGGGAACTGTAGGGACCAATATTGAAGGAACGGGAACATTTAAAGTTAATGGAGTAGTAACAACTACTTTTGACCCTCAGGCTTTAGGTATTGGGGCTCATTTAGTTGAATATTCATGGGATGCCGGTAATCCAGCGGGAGCTTTGGCACCAAACAGTATGGGATGTATTGAAAGTATTACCCAGGCTGTCCAGGTAAATGAATCAACTCCGAATTTCTCATGTAATGATTTGGTACGCGTAAATGCTACAGATGCCTGTGAAGCATTTGTTACTCCTGACATGATCATCAATGCTAATTTGTATTGTCTGAGTGATTATCGGGTATTGATCGTTAACCCCGATGGAGGAGGATATTTGCCTAACCCTATTCCTTCTGATTATTTTGGCCGGACACTTAGGACAATAGTAGAGCATACTCCTTCGAAAAATTTCTGCGAAGGAAGAATAATTATGGAGGATAAAACCCCTCCAGTTATTGATTGTCCCGGACAAGAATTCGATTTTACTTGTACAGATTATGACTCCATCTTTAATCAGGAAAAAGCATTTGATGCCATTAATTTTAATTTGCTTTTAAACATTTATGATGCCTGTCATGATAGAAGTGATGTGACGATTAACTGGACTGATGAGTTTATCGCTACTACCGATGAATGTGATAATTTTGGGAAAATAATAAGATCGATAGATGCCATAGATGCAGCAGGTAACCTGGCCCAACGCTGTCAAATTGTATTTAACCTCAAAACGCCGGAATTAGAAATTGACTTAATAGAAAAATCTTTTGATTGGGATATTTGTGGACAGAAAAGCCTTTTATTAGATGATCAAGGTCACCCGGACCCAACAGTAAGTGGTGCTCCATATTTTATTAATGGTTTTGGAGATACCGTATTTGTATTTGGTCGATCCGTGTGCAATTTTGCAGTAGGTTATAATGACGTGGTGCTTCCGGATTGCGGACTTTCTTATGAGATTTTAAGAACCTGGACCTTCACTGATCCTTGTAGCAATACTCCTTTTAGGGAATTAGTTCAGATCTTAAGAGTAAAAGACAAAACAGCTCCTACCGTAAGCCTTCCAGGTGTTGATGACTTAGTATATTCCACTGGCCCTTTTGACTGCACCTCCGCCTTTAGAGTTCCCGAACCAAAAATAGAGGATTGTAATATGACCAGCTACTCAGTTGAGATAAGATCCGTGGTTCCGGCATTAGATGTTTTTGGTATTCCTATTCCAGGAAAATTTGACACCATTACCTTAAACTCAACCATAACTGGCAATAGCCGCAATGGATATTTTGCCTCCAATGTGCCGGTAGGGGAACACTATCTAGTTTATAAGGCAGCCGATGATTGTAACAACTTAGCAATACCATTCTGGAAAAAATTCAAAGTAGAAGATCAAATTGCTCCCGTTGCCATTTGTGGTGATGATATTAATTTTTCTATTGGCGGAAACGGAGTAGGGCAATTATTGGTTAGCGATGTCAATCAAGGGAGTCGTGATAATTGCAGTGAAATAGAATTGAGTATGCGTCGCGAAATTAAGCAATCCTGCCTTGATGCCTATGTAAGAGATGTTGTCGGTCAGCAAATTACAGGCGACTTAAGCCTGGCAGACCTGGAAAAAAAGGGAGATGAATATTTTTATAAAGGAGAATTGGTAATCGTTTTTGAAGAAGGAAAATATTATTCCAGCTATAACGAATTACTATATTTTTTCTGCTGTGATGTGGGCACCAGCGTAACCGTCCAATTATTGGTAACTGATGCCTCCGGAAATACTAATTTCTGTTGGATAAATATTGCTGTAGAGGATAAGGTGCCACCTTTAATAACACCTCCCTTAGGAGTAACAGCTGATTGCGATACGCTAACATTCGGTATTACTGACCTTAATGATACTTTACAGCTTCAGCAAAAATTCGGTAATGCCACAGCTACCGATAACTGTGGTGCCGTAACTCTTGAGTTGGCACCCCAGGTAAGCCTGGATAATTGTGGAGTAGGCCAGATCGTCCGACGTTTCCGTGCGGTTGATGCTTCCGGAAATCAATCGGGAATAGCGCAGCAGGTGATTACTGTTCAAGCTAAAAACAATTATGAGATTAAACTTCCAATGGATGCGGTATCCGCACAATGTGGAATTTTTGAAGCGGATACATTAGAATTTAAAGAAATTGCTTGTGATCAGTTATTGATCAATGTAAAGGATGATGTATTTTCTCCCTCTGGTGATGAATGTTATAAAATCCTTCGTACTTATCAGGTAATCAATTGGTGCGAACACAATGGAATTGATGATCCAATAACCATTGGAAGAGATGAAGATGGCGATAATATTCCTGGTGAGGAAGTGTTCATCCTGCGTCGCCGAAATAGAGTTTATCTGGATAATAATGATGATGAAACCGATGGCTTCATAAGAGAACTGACTTCTGTGGGATTCTGGAAATACACTCAGATTATTAATGTCTATGATACAGAAGCTCCTACCATTGATTATACGGAACCTGCCGAACCTTTCTGCACTTTTGGCGATACGGACAGTGGTTGTGAGGCCGAAGTTACATTAGATTTTGGTACTGCTGATGCCTGTAGTCCCAGTGATTTGAGAGTAGAAGTATTTTTTGATTTAAATGGAGAAATCAATAATAGAGTTGATAAAACCGGAACCAATGAAGTAAGTATTGTTGACGGACGCTATCAATTCAAAAGTAATGTTCCCATTGGGGTTCATCGCTTGTTTGTGCGTGTTACAGATGCATGTGGTAACCAAAGTTCTGCTTCTATACCTTTTGAGGTGGTGGATTGTAAAGTAGCCAGTCCTATTTGTAAGGGAATAACTGTTGAAATAATGGCCTTTGATACGGATAAAGACAATATTCCTGATACTGGAATGGCCATTGTGCCAGCCAGAGCAGTGCTTCAAAGTTTGGATTCACTCAATGATTGTTCCGGAAACCTTACTTATTCTATTCACAGGGTCGAAGAAACCCTTATTGATCCGAATCAGAAGGAAATTATTTTCACCTGTGCAGATTCCATCAATCAGGCCATTCCCGTAAAGGTATATGTTTGGGATCAGGCCTTTAACCCACTTTCTGTTCAGCCAGATGGTACTGTTGGAGGACCTAACTACAGCGTTTGTGAAAGTTTTGTGGTGCTCCAGGACAACCTGTTCGGCATTTGTGCCGAAGCCAGTTTTGCTCAAATTGATGGTTCCATTGTTACAGAAGAAGATCAGGCCATTGAAGGGGTGATGGTGAAATTAAGTGGCATCTTTTCAGACTCTATTGTTACGGATATTGATGGTTTCTATAATTTTGAAGAAATAGAAATAAACTATGATTATTCTGTTCAGCCAGAACTCAATCATGATTATAAAAATGGAGTTTCTACCATTGATATGGTTTTGATCAGTAAGCATATATTGGGCACTGAATCCCTGCCTACGCCATATAGGATGATTGCTGGAGATATTAACAATTCTGGAACAGTAACTACCTTTGACCTGATTCAAATGCGCAAGCTGATTTTAGCCCTTGAGGATGAATTTAGTAATAATTCGAGCTGGCGATTTATAGATGCCAAGCAAGAATTCCCCAACCCATTAAATCCATGGCTTGCTCCATTAAAAGAGGTAGTTAATTTTAACAATATTGATATTTCTGAACTCTCAGCCGATTTTGTTGGGATTAAGATTGGTGATGTCAATTTGAATGCACAAACAAACAGTCTGAGACATTCACCACGTAATGTTAAAGGAATTTTTGAAGTGGATGTTGCAGAGCAAGAGTTGAGAAGAGGGGCTATTACAGAGGTCGTGTTTACTTCTGAAATGATGCAGGACCTAACGGGCTATCAGTACACCCTTGAATTTGATCCTCAACAGTTGGAATTAACAGAAATTGAATATGGACTTGCTGAAGAAGGTGATTTTGGTTTCAAATATTTAGATGAAGGAATGATAACCACCAGTTGGTATAAAAAAGGAGAGTTTAATAATACAAATGAACCATTATTTACCTTAAAATTCAAAGCCGGCAACTCTGGACTATTGAGTGATGCTTTAAGGATTTCTTCTAGGTTGACTTCAGCAGAGGCCTATAATTCTTCTTTGGAAGATTTAGATGTTCAGCTGAATTTCAAGGATATGCAGGGGCAGCGCATCACGCCTAATTTTAGCCTTTCACAAAACCGACCGAATCCGTTTAACGATTTTACCATTATAGATTTTACTCTTCCTGAACCTGGTCCGGCCAGTTTAAGCATCTTTGATGCCAATGGAAGATTAATTAAATTCATTAATGGACAATTCGACGCCGGTCATAATACCATTGAACTCAATAGTGCTGGATTACCTAAAGGATTATTGTACTATCGATTAGAAAGTGGTGCCCACCAGGCTATTCGAAAAATGATCCTTGTTGAGTAACTAAGAGAACAAAAATATTTAATAGCAATTCTGCCGGCGGCCGCCGGCAGAATTGCTATTAAATATATCTATAATTATGACTGCAAAAATTCTAGAACCTAAATCCTGGTCTGAACTCATGGATATGCTTTACCATGATTCTCACAATGCTTATTTACAGCGATACCGCTCTTCTTATGTTTATCGAGGTTTGGAAAATAAAAAGTACCAACTCACAACTACATTAAACAGGCTAGGAGAATCACACTTGGAAAAACATCTACTACGAAACTTTAGAAAATACTCACAAATTGAAGATGAGGGAAAATCTTCAGTATGGAACTGGTTGGCTTTGGCTCAACATCACGGGCTTCCCACACGCCTATTGGATTGGACTTATTCACCTTTGGTTGCCTTACACTTTGCCACTTCCAATTTTTTAAATTTTGAAAAAGATGGAGCAATTTGGGCAGTGAATTATGTAGATTCGATGAAATATCTGCCAGACCAATTAGCAGTCATAATAGAGGCGGAAGGTTCTCATATTTTTACAGCCGAAATGTTAGATCGTGCAGTCCAATCCCTTCCAGGATTAAGTGAACTAAAGCAAGAAGATTTTCCAGTGTTTTTGGAACCCCCTTCCATCGATCAACGCATCGTGAATCAATATGCAGTTTTTTCCATGATGTCAAATCCAGATTTGAAACTCATGGATTGGTTGAAAAACACGGACATCCGCTATTTTAAAATTATCATCCCCGCAGATTTAAAATGGGAAATTCGCGATAAACTAGATCAAGCCAATATCAATGAAAGAGTTTTGTTTCCAGGCTTGGATGGCCTGGCCACCTGGCTAAAACGACATTACAGAGACATTCGTAATAAATGAATACAGTTTATCCCAGCCAATTTAGAATCAAATAATAAACACCAATCCCTACATAATTTCCAATGGCAAGGCCAAAAATACTAAGGGCCATACCTGTAAATATTAAGCTTCGATTATTAATGGTGGTAGCTATTTGCCCAATAAATACCGGCCCATAAAAGGCTGCTGTAGAACTTATTAGGACTGTATCTCGATCGATTTTAAAAAGCCTGGAGATAAAAATATGAAGGACAACAGTCATAAAAAAGGCTAGACAATAAAAGCCAAGGATATCCAAGCCTGTATTTATGATTTCAACCATATTGGCAAGCATACCCACTACAACACAAAAAACCAATAGTAAATATTCTCCCGCTAAAAATGTCCCCTTCCAGGAACGAATGGTTTTAGATAAGGAAGCAATGATGCTCAAACTTGTCAACATTAGAATTAAGAAAGTATTGCTTTCTTTTCCGAGAGAACCATATACCAAATAAGTAATACCTGCACTCAAGCCTACAACCATAATTGCCAGGGCAATTCCCTTTAGTAAATCCTTAAATATTATCTGATCTTTTTCCATTACCGTCATCCCTTCTGATAATTTACTTTTATCAAATTTGGGTAAAACTTTGGCATAAAGCAGAGGAGCTGCAGATGTTAAAAAAATAAGAAATAAACCTCCTACTAAGGTATCTGCTCCATTGACCAGAATGACAGCATCTTCAGCTTCTAAGGCAATGGCGATAGCATTGGCATTTGGAGTGCCTCCAGTAAAAATACCTACTACCATACCTGATATGATCCAAACAAGTGGGATTTTTGAAGTATATAAAAAAGCAGAAAAACCAACACATAAAATACCACTAACTACACAAATGATATAAGAAAGCAGGCTCTTTCCAGCATAACGTATCGTTTGCATAAGGTCAGCTGAAAATAGTAGTAATGGAATAGCCAAAATAATACTTGCCTCTAATAGAGAGTTTGCTAAAATTTCATCAACAGGAAAGGAAGTAAGATTGCGGAGTATTATTCCTGTAGCATAGCACAATACAACAGGACTCAAAATGCTACTTTTTGCATAGGCAGAAAATTTTTGACTTAAATAGGGGACACCGAGAATAATAATAATATGTATGAGGGACAAAATCATAAATAGGGTTTATATGCGGATGAGTAAAGTGCCATCATGATCGATCCTAATGTCCTTATTTTGAATGTTGGGATGTTCCAACAGCCAATTGGCTATTGGATTGACTAGTGATTGTTCAATAGCTCTTTGTAAAGGACGAGCTCCATAACGCTCATCAAAGCCTATTTTCGATAAATGGGTGATGATGCGATCTGAAAAATGGACTCTCAAATTCCTTTTCAAAAATCCTTCTCTCTTTTTTAATTCTTCCAATTCTTTATGGGCAATTTTTAAGATGTCCTCCTGAGAGAGTGAGTTAAACATAATGATGTTGTCAATCCTGTTCACGAACTCTGGTCGAAAATGTTTTTCGATAGCAGACCGGTATTGAGCTTCAGTGTCAGTAGTTTGCACAAAACCAATTGATTTTTGGTTGGAAGCACCCAGATTGGAGGTCATAATGATGATGGTATTCCGAAAATTGGTTGTACGCCCATAAGCATCCACTAAAATACCTTCATCCAGGACAGTCATCAAAGCATCAAAAATAGAAAGATCCGCTTTTTCAACTTCGTCTAATAATAACACTGAAAATGGCTTGTCCCGGATTTCTTTAACCAATTGCCCTACTTCCCGTCCTGAACCAAGCAAGCGGATAATTTGACTAGAGTGCTGAAATTCACTCATATCAATCCTTACCAGAGGGGATTGTTTTTGTCCTTTTCCAAAGAAATAATCCGCCAGGGCTTTGGCGCTAGCCGTTTTTCCTACTCCGGTAGGTCCTGCAAATAAAATGGTGGCTATGGGCTTGAAAGGATTATTTAAACCGGCTTTGAAAATTTTTACGATTTCGCAAAGCTTGTCCACAGCCATTTTTTGTCCAATAATCTTTTCATTAAAATGCCTGGATAACTCATGGGTGTCTAGGAGCAAATCATCACGAAGAAGCATTTCAGGTAAGCCCGTTTGTTTTACAAAATTTTGGATTACCGTTTTAGGATTGATTACTTGCCCTTGATTCAACTGTGTTTCATTAAGACATTGTCCCAGGAATTTAATGCCCTTTCCGGGGAAACTTTCATAAGGATAATAACGCTTTAAAAGGCGATAGGAAAGGCTCATGGCATTATCTGTAACCTTAATCTTAAATTTTTGATCCAAATAATGAGCAAATTTATCCAGAATTGATTGGATCTTTAATTCTGGTAGCTCATTGAGATGTACTATTTGGAAGGTTTCTACAAAACCAGGGAGCAAACGGCGCATACTGTCCAGTTCCCGAGGAGTGGCTTCTCCCAGGATTTGCATTTTGCCCTGTTGTAGATAAGTCATCAAAAAGGCTGCTACACTATCTTCAGGCCCGGTCCCGCCAATCTCTAACAACTGAATCATATCAATTACCCACAAAACTCCATTGGCTACTCCTAATTCTGCCACCATTCCCTCTACGGTTTCTTCCCATTCCCCCAGATATTTTGAACTGGCGGTAATTCGTTGAGGCATAATCCTCCAAAAAGAGTTTTCAACCTTATTTTTCTTAAAATGTTGGGTAACTTTCCTGATCACCTGCCGCAATACTGCACTTTTACCAACACCGGTATCACCAACAATGATAACATTAGATCGAGTTGAAATAAGCTTGTCTACTACTTCTGCTACTTTCTCTTCCAACTCCCAAGCAGCTTCAGGAAGGGCAGAAACATTACGACGAACTGATTTCGAATAGGGATATTTTTCTGCTAATCGAGTCAGTACAGGATAATCTCTTTTGTAATGATTACTATCCCAGTCAAATTCTCGGTTATAATTCACTTTCAGACTTACGGTCTCCATTTGAGGTGCAGGATATTGCAAGTATCTGAACAGTTGCTCAGGCGTCTGTTGGTTGAGGAGATTTATAATAAAGTGATTTACCAAAGAATCAAACTGCTTAGGGTCATAATAACTGAAACTTTGGGAAAATAAGGGTAGAAAACACTGATAATAATTTTGATCTATTTCACCATAGATGACCGGCATAGGGATTTCAACTTCAAATCCCACGGGATAGGAAGAATAATGATCTCTATAGGTAGGTCTCATTTTGACATGGATCATTTTTAATTTGGGCTCCTTGATGTCAAAATAAGGATAGGTGTCATATCTTTTGTACTGCTTCTGTAAATAATCCAAAAGGCTAGACTTGATTTTACGCAAATCGGTATCGATCATCTGATAGGAAGTCCCCACCAAAATGCCCAGAATCATATTTTCTTTTAACTCATAATACAATAAGGGATAATTAATTCTATCCATTTTTTAGTATTGGGTAATGAGTAATGAGTATTGAGTACGATTTACAATTAACGAATAACCAATAACAAATAACCAATAACTAACTAACATAAAGCACCAATCCCTTTAAATAAGCACCTTCTGGATGAAATAAGCTTACAGGATGATCAGCCGGCTGCGATAGCCTGTGCATTAATTTAACTTGTCGACCAGCTTCGTGGGCTGCTGCTACAACAGTATTGTAAAATAAAGTATTATTCACTACTTGTGAACAAGAAAAGGTGAATAAAACACCTCCGGCCTTAATTTTTTCTAAAGCAACTTTATTCAGACGTTTATACCCTTGTACTGCATTATGCCTTTTTTTAACACTTTTGGCATAAGCAGGAGGATCTAGAATAATAAGATCATATAGAAAATCAGAGGTGTCCTTTAAAAAAGGCAATACATCCGCTTTATGAGATTGATGAACAGATTCTCCAAACCCATTAAGGCTTGTGTTTTTATCAATTAAATTGACCGCCGTTTGGGAAATGTCAACTGAATCTACTTTTTCTGCTCCAGCCGCTAAGGCATAAATTGAAAAACCACCACTGTAGGCAAATGTATTTAATACTTTTTTACCCTTACAATAAGTCTTTAATAGCAATCGATTTTCTCTTTGATCGAGAAAAAAGCCAGTTTTTTGCCCCTTTTCCCAGTCGACTTCAAAATGATGACCATATTCAATTACTCTAGCCTCATTTTTTTGCCCCCATAAATAAGCATTTGTTACACCAGTGGCATATTTGGCCGGAAGGCTTTCTTTGCTTTTATCGTAAATAGCCTTGAGGTGCCCCCTCATACTATTGCGTAAGGCTTCTGCAATTTGTTGAACATTTTTATGCATCCCGATAGAATGGCATTGAACAACTGCCGTGCCCGCATACACATCAATGACCAAACCCGGTAACCCATCACCTTCAGCATGAATCAATCGATAACAATCTGTATTTGAGGAAGGAAAGCCAAGTACCTGTCTATATTTAAATGCCTGTTCAATTTTTAAATTCCAAAAATCCTGATTAATTTCCTGTTGCTGGAAGGTGAAAATCCTTATGCTGATACTGCCGTCCTGGAAATGCCCAGTGGCCAGGTATTTTCCCTTTTGACTATGAACCTCCACAATTTCTCCATCTTCAGGAAAGGCTTCCATGTGATGAATTGCTCCCGAAAATACCCAAGGGTGGTATCGCCTAACTGCCGCTTCTTTCTTCTGTTTGAGGAATATTTTTTTCAAAATAGGGATGTCTTTAAAAGAAGGACAAGTTAAGTAATTTTTTAATAGAAAATGATCAAAAATAATTGTCCAAATACTACAATGGCCCAAAAAGGGGAAGACAATCACAGTCTTTAGTGTTGGAGTAAAAAAAATCAGTACCTCTTCACAAAAAAGGCCCGTGCATAATCTGGCCCCCACAAATGCATATCTCCTGAATTACTTAATGCAATAATGCTTAGGTTAAAATCTGTGAACCTCATTAGCCTGGCCCTAAATCCCTTTAAAATACCCATAGACATGACATAGGAAAGTCCCTGGAATTCCTTTGTTTTAGGACCAAAAGATTCGTCCATCCAACCCATTGCCAGATAAGTCCGTACATTGGGCACCTTAGCTTTTGAAAAAGCCAGTTTTTTAGATTCTTTCGTCAATATTTTCTCAGAATACAAAGCCTGATCCCATTTTACCAGATCATTGATAGTACTATAAATTCCGCCAGCTCCTAAGGTGTAAATATTGGTATAATCATTCAATTGGTAAGCATCGTCCTTTTTTGAATAGCCTTTGGCACTATTTTTCAATAACTGACCTGGCCTCTCAATGACCAAAGTCTTTTTCATTTTCAGAGGCCGGAAAATATGCTGATCTAAAAAAGTAGCAAAGGATTGTTTGGATACTTTTTGGATAATTTCTGCCAGTAATACATACGCAGAGTTACTATAGGAATAATCAGTCCCTGGCTCAAATAGGAGCTGCTCATTTTTCAGAAATTTCAGGACCATTTTATTATCCAGAAAAGGAACATCTTCTCCAAATTTGTCAAAATGATCCGGCAAGCCGGAGGTGTGGTTCATCAGGTGCGCAATGGTAATCTTATTTTTATATGATGGAAAATCAGGAAAATACTGCCCAAGTCGATCTGTCAATTTCAGTTTGCCCTCTTGTTTTAATATCAGAATAGCAGCGGAAGTAAAAGTCTTACCTAGGGAAGCAATATAAAATGGAGTATCATAATCGATAGGCTCACCACTATCTAAATTGGCCAAACCATATTTCCCCTTTTTAATTACCTTCCCGTCTTTGATTATTTTAAATACAAGGCCAGGTTGTTCTTCATGAAATTTATTGGCCAAAACAGTATCCAGGTATGCTGAATTATCTTGAAGAATATAATCGGTATTATTCTGTGCGATAATAAAGTTTATGGGACATAACAATCCCAGTAACCAAGTTGTCAAAACTTGTTTTTTCATGATTGAAAATTTATTGGTAAAAAGTAGAAAGTAAAAAGACTAATGACCTAAAAGCACAATAAGTCAAACCGTGAGAATCCGTGAAAACCCGTGTCTAAAAATATTCTCACTGACTTTTTTGAATCATAATATCTCCATGAATGGTTTTTAAGAAAAACTGAGCTAAATCTTTATTTATGCTTGCTTTTTGAGTATAGCTTATTTTTTGTTCGGTCGAACCATCTGGTTTTTTCAGGGTGTACTCTCTAGGGTTCTCTTGCTGCCATTTGAGATTAAATTCATCATTTACTACCCCAAGGTCACTACTAGCTTCAAAAGAGCACGCGATCTCTGTAGGCAACCCAATTTGGATATCTCCATCATAAACACTGTAGGCCGAATAGGTGTTCTTGGGAACCTGATAGTATACCACCTTAATATCCCCATCACGTACAATATGGGCGGAGGCCGAAGTCGATAAATCAAATAGCTCAATTTTCCCAGAAAAAATATTTACTTCCTGTTCTCCTGAAATACCACTGGATTTGACAAAACCAAAATGATTAATATCTACTATGACATTTAGACTGCGAGGTATCCGAATTTTTAAGACAATGATTTCTCTGGAACTGCCATTGGTAATGCTTAGCATTTTATCTTCTTCAGAAATGATCGCTTGGTTTCGATTGTCATTTTTGGAAAAAGGAATAAACTTTTTAGTTGAATAATAATGATCATAATCAAATACTGAATATTTCAATTCCAGGCTCGTATTATCCGAGGGTAATAATTCTACCCATCCTCGATACAGATCAATATGTAATTGGTTAATATGGCCAATCTCCTTATTGACTAGTTGCCAATTGACTTTAGTGTCCTGTCCAATTAAAAAATTGGAGATGGACAATAGACAAATGAATAGAATTGATTTAAAGAGCAATTGCTTCATTGAGCCTGGTTTTTGATTCCATAAATACATTTTCAGAATTGAGTAAATCTTTTAGATCGCTGGTGTCCACTTTATCAGCATTGGAGATAATCAAATCAATAAGAGCCAACTGGACCATCGGCGAATTTTGTTCAATTAAAGAGTTAACTAGCTCTTTTAATAGTTCTTTAGAAGCTTGTTTTTCTAATGCTCGGAGAGCGGCTAGTCTGACATTGATATTTCGATCTGAGACAAGAGTATTCAAAAGTAAAGTTTGAGCACTTGCTGCTTTTTGTTCTTCTTCAGACATGCTATCCAATGTTTTTAATCTTTCACTTACCAGGGAAGATTGTAAGCCCATTTTTAGGGTAATTAAGCCATTGTTAGGAAGTCGAGTATTTTGAAGTCTTAGGAAATTAATGCTTATTAATAGAATTAAGATGGAGGCTGCTGCTAGGCTCCAAAACTTTCTGCTTCTGATTTTTTTAGTAGAATTAACATTAATCTTCTGATCAAAGACTGTGGGGATCGTTTGATGCCGTTCTTCAAGAGTATAATCAAAAAGTGCTTTTTCGTACTCATTTTCTGGAGTTAAGGCTTCTTTTAATTTCTTTTCCTCCCTGAGAGAGGTTTCCCCTGCGTAATATTTTTCAATAAGCTTATTCAATTTTTCAGACTTCATGTCGGACGATTTTGTAAAAAGTTTCTTTCACTTTTTTTCGAGCAATACTTAGGTTAACCTTCACATTATTTGGATCTAATTCCAGTAGTTTGGCGATGGCTTCTATTTCATAATATTCAATTTCTCTAAGTCGAAAAATGCTTCGCTGGCGAGGTGGTAACCTGTCCACTATCATCGCTATCAACTTTTTGGTGTCATTTAATTCCGTCCAGGTCTCAGGGGTATTAAAATCCTGGATATCTTGACTTCCCTCTAATTCCTCCCAAATTCTGCCCATTTTATTCAATTTGTTCAAGGCCGTATTTTTTACTGCCCTCATGATATAGGATTCAAGGTTTTGGATCTTCCTTAAACTTTGTCGATTGTTCCACAGCTTGAGATAGACATCTTGTACGACATCCTCAGCTTCCTCCTGCGGAGAAATTAAGCTCCTGGCAAAGCGGAACATCTTTGCTTGATAAGGTAATAGTTTAAGATTAAAGTCTTTTTTGTCCATTCTAATCGGTAAGACAAGTGAGGAAGAAGAAAATTAAAAATAAGTGGCATTTTTTTTGAAAAAAGAGAATTGGGATTTATCAGTGCACATCCTTTGTTCTCAAAGTAGGTAAACTCTCTTGATAAGAAAGCTGCGGAGGAGCATCATATTCTTAGAAATAAATTGAAGCAAAATAAAGCTTCGGAGAAGCGTAATTTGGGATAAGGTGCTTTTATATTACGCACCTCTGGAGCTTTCTGTGATTTTTATTTTAGACCTAAGAATATGATGCTCCTCTGGTGCTAAATTTCTTCAGGATTTAAATCAAATAAGTTTCTAAATTTTCGCATATTCTACATCTCTTAATTGACTTGGTTTAAGGTAGATGTACTCTCGGTTAGAATCTATAATAAGGTTGAATCTCTTTAATATATCAGCACCCATAACGCTCATTTTTTGCCTGCCAATAGATCCCTCAAAAAAGCCTGCCGGGATATCAATGAATTGCTCCTCTCCGAGTATAAAATGCGGAAGTTTCCCCTTTTTTGTTTTTAATACATTACCATAGGAATCCTTTAATTCTTTTTCATCCGTTATCTCTATTAGCTGACCTATTTTACTTTCTTCCACAAATTTGTCATCAAAAAGAATACTTCCACCATAGCCGGAATGGATTAAAAACCTGTTGTCATAACTCACACCACCAATCATACTCCTTCCTTCAATAAACATAAATCCATTTTCAAAGATTAAGGGCATTTTGTTGTAAGTACTCATCTCTTTTGGAAGGGTTTTGTGAATGATTAAAGCACTTTGATCGAAATTAAATTCTATCACTTTTTTATCAAACAGGTTTAAGCCAAATTTCCCATCTGTTGTTGGCCCTGAATTTTCACTTTCCCAAATTGAAATGCTATCCCATTCTAGATTATTAATTTGCAAAAAATTATGTTTGCTGAATCGGGAACTGGTTTTCCCTCCCCAACTATTCACCTCTTCTTCACTGTTCCAGTTGATGCTTGTTAGATTTTTAGCTGTTTTTTTAATTAAGCTTAAAGAATTTGCCGCGGTATGGAGCATTAAATTAAGGGTGTCCTCCTTATTTAATATGGATTGGATGGCTATATTATTATGATTGGTCAAAATGAAGGGGATGGTATCACTTGAAGTAAATTGTTGTTTATTTTGACCAATAAGCATTTGAGGAATTGATAACAAAATTCCAAAGAAGAATATTTTGAATTTATTCATGATATTTATTTTTGATCTTGTTGTATGGATATATAAAATTTGGTTTGAAAATAGATTACTAAGCCCGAAATGGAATGTAGGGATTGGTAAACTATTGGTTCGCAAAGGCTTACCAATCTTTCCAAGCTTAGTAATCCTTTGCTTAATCTAATTTTTTATTGTTCACATAAGATTTTACAAATAATATTCCTTCATGAATCAACACTTTTATTTTCTACTGAAAACTTTTATCTCCAGTTCAATTTTGCCATCCTTTCAGGGCTGAAAAAGTTTAATCATCATTCCCAATCAACTTAGGCCTCACACTCAAATAATCCGTGATGCCCTCATAAGCCAAGGCAAACTCCAAAACCTTCTTATCTTCTCCAAAATTAGCCATTACCTGCATGCCCATTGGCCTGCCTTGTGAATCAAAACCAACCGGAACATTTATTACTGGCAACCCTCCCATGCTTCCCAAAATTACCACCTCCATCCACCGATGGTAGGTATCCATCTTTTTGCCATTGATTTCCTTCGGCCAGTGAATAGTATTGGGAAATGGAAAAACCTGAGCAGAAGGTAAAACCAAAAAGTCATATTCTTTAAATAACCTATTCAGCTCAGTGTACCACCTGGTGCGAATCCTTTCCGCTCTTTTGACATCCTTCTCATTAAAACTAAGACCTTGTTCAATTTCCCAGATTAGTTCAGGCTTGAGTAAATTTCGTGTATCGGGATTTTCATAATATTCCAGCATGCCTAATCGTAAATGGTGCCGAAGAGTGGTCCAGCTCAACCATAAATCTGTAGGCCTAAAATCCGGTTGCATGAGCTCTATTTTAGCACCTGCATCTTCAAGAATTGTAATGCTATTTTCACATAATTCAATGATCCCGGGTTCCATAGCCAAATAATTATCCAGGTTGCTCATCCAGCCAAACTTGAGATTTTTTAGGCTCCCTGGCTTCAAGTTATTAAACTCAGGCCTCTTGGCGACGGTATTGAGTAATTGAATGGTATCGTTAGTATTCCTTCCCATTGGTCCGGAAGTCCAGAGAAGTCGGTCTTTTGCATTGCCCTCTTCCATCACCACATTGGTACTAGGTCTAAATCCAATAACATTATTAAAAGCTCCTGGATTTCTTAAAGAACCCATCATATCCCCACCATCTGCTACCGGTAACATGTGAGTACCAAGACCACAGGCAGCACCGCCACTACTTCCTCCAGAAGTTAGCTTAGGGTTATAGGCACTTCCAGTGGTGCCAAATACGGGATTATAGGTTTGAGAACCCAAGCCAAATTCTGGAGTATTGGTCTTTCCGATAAAAATTGCTCCCTGATTCCTGATTTTAGTCACCAATGGGCTATCTTCTTCCGCTATCCGCTTTGCAAACATTGGGGAGCCCTGGGTATAGGGCAAACCCTTTACCGGAGCTAAATCTTTTATGGCATGAGGCATACCATGCATCCACCCCCAATATTCGTTTCGAGCTAAAGCAGAATCGGCCTCTTTTGCTTTTTGTAACAACTCATCATCACCAACTCTACTTACAATTGCATTAAAAACCGGATTGTATCGATTAATTCGATCAAGATAAGCCTGCATCACTTCTACACAACTTACCTGTTTTGTTTTGATGGCAAGGGATAAGTCTGTGGCACTAAAATCCGTAATATCAGCTGGAAGACTAGATGCAAAACGTTTGCAGGAATAGGGTAGTGGTACTGACAGCACCGCACCAATGGCCAATGCATTCTTAATGAATTTTCTGCGTTTCATGATTTTCAGATATTAAGCGTATGGGTTATTTATTTTTTACAGATCTTATTTTAGACCTAAAGCCTTTAGTTGAAGCTCCTGGAGTTTGAGGTGCATTTGTCGAACCACCCGTTGATAAGAGGAATCCTGAATTAAATTCTTTTGTTCAAATGGATCATTCGTTAATTCATACAATTCTGCCTGATCAAATCTTAACCATTTGATGTACTTAAATTTATTGGAAATTACCACCCTGTAATCCAGTTGGGCGGTCCACGGAAAAGGTTTCTCATTACTAAAATATTCAATAAATGCCAAGGTTTTTTAACTCCTCCATGATTTTCTCAAGACTTTCATCCACAGCCAGCATCATTTCTGCACGGTTTCGTATGGATTGTTCTGAAACTCCAAGATCCAGGGATTTACTCCATCGTGGATCTTTTTTTATTACCTCTTCTCGAATTTTAAATGCCTTTTGGATAACAGGTTTATCTTGGTCAGCAATTGCAGCCACCGAATGGGCTGGACTCCTCTTAAAAGTCTCATTATTATATTTGCCTCTATGCCGCTTGGCAGGAATAAACTCCTTTGGGACAGACAAGTCCGTTGAACCATCATCCCTTTGAACTGCTTCAGGATGAACTGCCTTATGGCCAATGTAAAGGAAAAAAGGTTTATCAGAATGCTTTTTCATAAAACCGATAGACTTCTCTGTAAATATATCGGTTATATAACCTTCGGCTGTTACCTGCTTATTATCTTCATATAATACAGGATTGTTGGTTTTTCCTTGCCCCTCCATACACACCCAGTAATCATAGCCTGGTCTTGGTTTTGCACTATTACCCATATGCCATTTCCCTACATGAGCAGTAATATATCCTGATTTCTGCAGGTATTTAGGGAACAGATCCAGCATAAAACTTGCCTGATTTCTAGAGGTATTATCTATGATTCCATGCCTTGATGGGTATTGACCAGTCAGAATACTTGCCCGATTTGGTGAACATAAAGGAACGGTATGATATGCTCTTTTAAAGTAGGTTCCTTCCTTGGCTAATTGATCAATATTGGGGGTTTGTAGATAAGTATGTCCACCTCCGCTCCATTCATCATATCGCATATCATCAACTACAATCATTATTATATTTGGCTGCTTAGATTGAGCTATTAAATAATGGCCCCATATAACTAGCATGATTGCCAACTGAAAATATTTGATGAGTTTTTTCACGGAAGGCATATTTTTAAATTACCGTAAGCCTGTTTTTAGCGAATCTGTCCAATCTAAATTCCTTTTCATCCCAATACCCCAATACCCCAATACCCCAATACCCCAATACCCCAATACCCCAATATAGACATTTATTTCCCATTCCAATTTTTTAATACAGATAGTAATTTAACTACTTGTTTTATTTTTTAAAAAAGAGATACCATCCCACTCCAATATTTAATACTTGCGAACATCTTACTCACAAAAAGGGTAGATAATTTTGTATTCCGGACAAAAAAGGAGATTTTTTTCGCCAATTAATGCATCATAAATAAAATTTGACCTATGAAACTGCTCCACCTGTGTGTGATATTTATCCTGTTTATGTTTTGTTCGTTGACTATCCAGGCTCAGCCTGGAAAAGCAGCTACAAGCACCAAACAAGATTCAACCGCTACTGCTAAAAAGCCAAAGAAAAAGAAAAGCCCCTTTAAACCATATAAAGAGGTAATAACTGAAGAAGCCAAATCTGATGAAGGCTTATTTACCGTTCACATCATTGACGACAAACTATTTTATGAAATTCCTTTCACCATGCTTAATAAGGAAATGCTCATGGTCAGTAGAATTGTGCAATTGCCTACCGGCCTTGGTGGTGGTTTCACCAATGCAGGATCTAAAGCCAGAGAACAAGTAATGAGGTGGCAACGGAAAGGCAAAAAAGTATTTTTGCGCATTGTTTCCTATACCAATGTGGCAGACGAGGACTTACCCATTGCTCAATCTGTAAAATATAATAACCTGGAACCTATTGTTCAGGCTTTTGATATTAAAGCATTTAATGAAGATTCTACGGCCTTAGTTATTGAAACAACCGGTTTGTTTACCAAGGATGTCTCAGCTATTACAGGCCTTTCTTCAGGACTGAGAAGAAATTATAAAGTAACTCGTTTAGATGGATCTAGGTCCATGATCGATACAGCACGCTCTTACCCCATCAATATCGAAGTAAAGCACACCCTTACTTATAATGCATCCACACCGCCATCAAATCAGCAATCTGGTTCGATCACCCTTCAGATGAATCAATCTATGATTTTGCTACCAGAGGATCCGATGACTCCCAGATATTTTGACGATCGAGTAGGATGGTTTACCGTTTCACAATATGATTATGGTTCGGAAGCTTTAAAAGCAGATCGAAAAACTTATATCCGTCGCTGGAGATTAGTTCCTAAAGATCCTGCTGCTTATGCAAGGGGAGAATTAGTGGAGCCCGTAAAACCTATTGTTTATTACTTGGACCCAGCTACTCCGGAAAAATGGCGTCCTTATTTCCGCCAGGGTATTGAAGACTGGAATGAGGCTTTCGAGGTTGCTGGTTTTAAAAATGCCATCATTGCCAAAGATCCGCCAACGCATGAGGAAGATCCTGAATTTAGCCCGGAAGATGCTCGTTACTCTGTTGTTCGCTACGTAGCCAGTACGACTCGTAATGCGGTAGGACCAAGTGTATCCGATCCTCGGACAGGCGAAATTTTAGAAAGCGATATTATTTGGTATCATAACCACTTGCGTTCTTATCGGAATCGATATTTGCTGGAAACGGGGGCTGCTAACCCAAGGGCCAGAACCCTTAATACTCCTGAATCCGAAATTGGAGAAATGATGCGCAGGGTAATTTCTCACGAAATAGGACATGCTCTTGGTTTGCCACATAATATGAAGGCAAGTTCTGCCTATCCTGTTGATTCCTTACGTTCGGGTTCTTTTACTCAAAAATATGGAATTGCCACCACCATCATGGATTATGCCCGATACAATTATGTGGCTCAACCTGGAGATGAAAATATCCGCTTCATTCGCCAGCTTGGCCCCTATGATTTGTATTCCGTAGACTGGGGGTATCGTTATATTCCAGGTGCAAATAGCCCTGATGATGAAATGGAAACGCTGGATAGTTGGATTGACAAGCATGAAGGTGATCCTATGTATATGTTTGGTTCTGGTCGTGGTGGAATGGATCCAACTTCTCAAACAGAATGTATTGGAGATGATAATATTGCCGCCAGTGAATATGGAGTAGCTAATCTTAAAAAAGTAGCCCCCAACTTAATTAAATGGACTACTAAAGATGGAGAAAATTATACTGATCTTCGAGAATTATATGGTGAAATGATTGGCGTTTGGAGAAGATACATTAATCATGTAGTGACCAATGTAGGAGGAGTTTATGAAGTATTAAAAACCGCTGACCAGGAGGGAGCAATTTATGAACCAGTACCTGCAGACATTCAGAGAAGAGCCATGCAATTTTTGATTGAGGAAGCTTTTCAAAGCCCGTATTGGCTAATGGATAAAGACATTCTAAAGAGAATTCAGTATCCTGGAGCCATTGATCAAATGCGTTCCTTACAAGCTAGTGTTTTAAATAGACTATTAGATATGGGGCGCATGCAGCGATTGATTGAAGCTGAGGTTTTTGAGGGAGATCAGGCCTATGGTTTGATGGACATGTGTCAGAGTTTACGCCAGGGGATCTGGAGTGAGGTTAATCGTAACCAAGCCATCGAAATCGGTCGCCGTAATCTACAACGTGCTTACATTGAAAGAATGCATTATTTGTTAACGGAAGAACAATCATCTATCCCTGCCCAATTTCGAGCATTTGTGGTTCGTACCAATGTGGATGTAAGCCAATCAGATATTCGTGCCATTGTAAAAGCTGAATTGAAAACACTTCACTCAGACCTTAAAAAAGCTTCAAAAAGAGCGACGGATCCAATGACTAAAATCCATTTAGAGGATTGTATGGAGCGGGTAGCAACAATTATTAAATAGAGTATTGGGGTATTAGGGTATTGGGTTAGTCCTAATACCCCAATACCCTAATACCCCAATGCACCAAAAGTGATGAAAAAACTCAAACCATTCCTTTACCTATTTTTAAGCCTTCTCCATTTCTCTTGCAACCAACAAACGAATCCAGGAGCTGAAGAAAGCCCACCCAATATCATTTATATTCTGGCGGATGACCTGGGTTATAATGAATTAGGTTCCTATGGTCAAAGCAAAATTGAAACGCCTAATCTGGATGCTCTGGCAGCCAATGGAATGAAATTTACCCAACATTATTCCGGTTCGCCAGTATGTGCACCTTCAAGGGCCGTATTATTGACGGGTAAACATACTGGGCATGCTTATGTGCGTGGGAATGATGAATGGGGGAGTAGAGGAGAAGTTTGGGACTATCGGGCTATGTTTAGGGATTCTTCTTTGGAAGGGCAGCGTCCTTTGCCTGAAGGAACACCTACTATTGGATCTTTACTTCAAGGTGCAGGATATACCACTGGAATTGTGGGGAAATGGGGTTTAGGCGCTCCACATACTCATAGTATTCCTAATAAAATGGGCTTTGATTTTTTCTATGGATATAATTGTCAACGGCAGGCCCATACTTTTTATCCGCTTCATTTGTATAAAAATGAAAACCGGGTTTATTTAAATAATGATACCGTTCCGCCTAAGATGAAATTGGTGGAAGGGGCAGATCCTTATTTAGAAGCAAGCTATGCCAATTATTTTTTGGAAGATTACAGTCCGGACCTCATGTTTGAAGAAATTCAGGGTTTTGTGGATGAAAATAAGGATAAACCTTTCTTTTTATATTGGGCCAACCCCATTCCACATGTGCCACTACAAGCTCCCAAAAAATGGATTGATTATTATGTGGAAAAATTTGGAGAGGAAGAACCCTATTTGGGGGATCAAGGTTATTTTCCGACCCGTTATCCAAGGGCTACCTATGCGGCCATGGTCAGCTATATGGATGAGCAGATAGGGTTTTTGATTGAACAATTAAAACGAGAGGGATTATATGAAAACACCCTTATCCTCTTTTCTTCAGATAATGGACCCACTTATGCTGGAGGAGCAGATACCCAATGGTTTGACAGTGCCAAGCCTTTTGGCAGTGAGTATGGCCGAGCTAAGGGCTTTGTTCATGAAGGAGGCATTCGAGTGCCCATGATCGCTAGCTGGCCTGGAAAAATTGAGCCTGGTTCCAATTCCGATCATATTTCTGCTTTTTGGGACGTTTTGCCTACCCTTTGTGAAGTTACTGGAGTCAATCCACCAGAGGATATTGACGGGATTAGCTTTTTACCCACTTTATTAGGTAATGAAGAACAAAAGGAACATAATTATTTGTACTGGGAATTTCCCTCCTATACGGGCCAGCGAGCCTTGAGAATGGGCAAATGGAAGCTCATTCAAAAAGGACTTTTAAAAGAACCCCAACCTTTTGAATTGTATGACCTGGAACAGGATATCAATGAGCAAAACAATATTGCAGAGCAGCATCCTGAGATCATTCAGCAGATGCAGCAGATTTTGGATACGGTGAGGACAGAGCCTGAGATAGAACGGTTTAAGATTGAGGCCTTGGGGGATGAGAAGTAATATATATAGTTTTAATAATTGTACTATACCCTTTAGGGTGTCTGGCCATCAGACTTTAGGCTGATGTTACCATTTTTCAGCGTAAACGCTAAAAACCAGACACCCTAAATGGGTGTAGCCCCGAGTGCTAAAAGTCTTTATTTTAGAACCATATCTTTCTATAACACTAAACCTTAGTTAATATACAATGAAATGGTACATTGATGAAATAAGGAAATTTCTTGCCAAAATGGATATTCACTATGAAATTGATTCTTTTGATTCTGGAGCTTATATGATTGATGTCAGGGTAAATAAACAATTATTTTGTTTACAACTGTATGATGGGAAATTTGGGATTAGCCAAGTTGGTGATAAGGATGAAATGACAGATTTCAGCACCATTCCTGATAAAATTTTTACAAATTGGAAGGATTATAAAGCTGAATTAATAAAAGTAGTGGAGAATGAATAAGCCTGATTTTTTATTCCTTTTACTTGGAGCCAGTTATGATGCTTTTCGTTTTGCTAAAAAATATGTAAAAAATAAGCTTGTTCCTGAATTTAGATACGAATTGGAATTAAACGTTTCGGATGATGATCCTGAATTAATACAATTTGATATTTATCCAGAAGATAATGGAAAAATATATTATGATTTAACTGAAAAGGAAGTAGTCGATATCCTTTGTCGAAATAATAAAGTTCCGGTTTGGATTGATATTAATGTTGTTAAATCGGATAGACAGAAAACTACTTTGAAGCTTTCTTGTGCTGGAAGATATTCTTCTGATAGGAATGAATTTTATTATATAAATGGTGGTTCAGGTCCATTTGGCATTAAAAGTCCTGTGTTTCCTCCAACTTATAAAGAAGGAACTAAGTTTAGATTGAAAAAGTGAAGTATTTGAAGATCTCTACAGACAAAAATTATTGTTTAGGTACTTTTTCTAACATTAAAGGAATAGAAAAACAACTTAAGTATCTCTAAAACTCCTTTTACTAAACTATGTTGATGCAAAATTTAATGCTAATTCTAATTTCTCTTTTTTCCGTTTCTGGATTAGAAGTAGATAAGCAATTTAATAAGGTGGAACGCTACGATGAAGTCGACGTCCTTCATAAGGGAGATAGCACTGGCATTTTTATGGAGGGACTTGTTTTCCGGAAGTCTGATAGTAGTCTATTTAGTTTTTCCGAGGTACAGGGAAAAGTGTTTTTGCTCGATTTTTGGGCAACATGGTGCGGCCCTTGCATAAAACAACATCCTTATATTGAAGAATTGTATCAAAAAATTGACCATCTAAATTTTGAAATAATATCGGTAAGCGTAGATAGAAATTTTAATGATTGGCAACATTTTTTTGATAAAAACGATTGGAAAGGGATCAATATTTATGTGGGATGGGATAGTGAAAACCCTTTATTTAAAATGGTGCTGGATTCGGTAAAACTAAAAAATGGAAAATCTTTATCTAAGGTATCTGTGCCACAATATTACTTATTAGATAAGTCTCTACAAATTACAAAAGTCGAAGACATTGCGGATACAAAACTGATTGCTAAAATTCGAGAGATGATAGTTGAATGAGATATTTTGAGCAAATAGAAATGTCAATAAGCTTTACTTGATCTTATTTTGATTTGATAATTGCCTTTTATTTACAAAAAATGTATATTGATGCGATCAAGTGATGGCATCATGATTCAAAAATATTATGAAGGCACAACTGAAATAATAAATCTCTCCATCGAAATTGGGAAATTACTGGGAATTATCGATACAGTCTATTTAAGAAAGCCCAAAACTCATCTAAGAAGAGAAAACAGAATTAAAACTATTCAGTCATCTTTAAAGATTGAAGGTAATACCTTATCTATAGATCAGGTTAGTGCCATATTTGAAAATAAAAGGGTAGTAGGCCCTCCCAAAGATATTCGAGAAGTAAAAAACGCTATCGAAGTTTACAGCCGCCTGAAAAATTTTAATCCATATGAGCAAGAATCATATCTACAGGCTCATGAGATTTTAATGTCAGGTTTGGATGAAAACGCAGGAAAGTATCGAACTAAAGGTGTAGGAATCTTTAAAGGGGAAGAAGTTGCCCATATGGCCCCACCTGCTTGGAATGTTCATAATTTAATGACCAATCTATTCTCTTATTTGAAGGAAAGTCAAGATAGTCTAATTATAAAAAGTTGTGTATTCCATTATGAAATGGAATTTATTCATCCTTTTATGGATGGAAATGGAAGGATGGGACGACTATGGCAGACCTTGATTTTAATGCAGGAAAATCCAGTTTTTGAATATTTGCCTGTGGAACTGGAAATAAAAAATAACCAAGAAGAGTATTATCGAGTTTTATCGGAGTCCGATAAGGAGGGGATATGTACCAAGTTTGTGGAATTCATGCTAAAAATGATCAAAATAAGTTTAGAAGATTTGTTAAATGAAAAAGGCGAAAATTTATCCGATGAAGAAAGAGTTCGATACTTTAAAGAGCATAGCAAACTAAAAGAATTCACTAGAAAAGATTATTTGAAGATGTTCAAAGATATCTCAACCGCTACTGCAACTCGAGATTTAAAAAAAGGTGTGGATCTCCAATTATTTATCAAATTTGGAGACAACCGAATAACTAAATATAGGTTTAGAGAATGAAAATAATCAAAGGTGACCTCCTACAACTAGCCATTACCGGAGAATTTGACCTAATCGTCCATGGATGCAATTGCTTTTGCACCATGGGAGCAGGCATTGCAAAGTCCATAAAACAAATTTTTCCAGAAGCCTACCAAGCAGATCTTCAAACGGAAAGTGGAGATAGATCCAAATTAGGCAAGATTAGTTGGGCTAGCTCGAAAACGGATCATGGAGAATTAATCATAGTAAATGGATACACTCAATTTCACTGGAAGGGAAGTGGACGAAAAGCAGATTATGATGCCATCAGATCGGTGTTTAAAGAAATCAAAAACAACTTTTCAGGTCTTCGAATTGGATATCCTGCAATAGGAGCAGGCCTTGCTGGTGGAGATTGGACTATTATTTCTCAAATTATTGAGGAAGAGCTTTTGGATGAAGATCATACATTTGTGGAATATTCAAAATAAGATTAAATGTCAGCCACTACCAAAATGGACTTGATTATCATCTGTGGACCTCCCGCTTCCGGTAAGATGACCGTAGGGCAAGAATTGCAAAAACTGACGGACTACAAATTATTTTACAATCATATGTCATTGGAATTAGTGAATCAGTTTTTTGATTTTGGTACGCCAAATTTTCGGAGACTGGACAAAAAAATAAGATTTGACATCTTTAAAGAGATAGCCCAGAGTAATATTAAGGGGCTGATTTTTACCATCGTTTGGGCTTTTAACGAAAAAGAAGATGAAGAGTATATTGATGAAATTATTGAAGTGTTTAGCCCAAGATCGCCAAAAGTTTGTATCGTTGAATTGAATTGCGAGTTAGAAGAACGTTTAAGAAGAAACAAACACGAAAATCGACTGTTGCATAAACCTTCAAAGAGAAATACTGAGTTTTCGGATAGCTTATTACTGGATTCTGAAAAAAGATACCGAATGAATTCCATTGAAGGAGAGTTGAAAACAAAGTCTATATATAAGATTGAAAATACCAAGCTATCAGCCCATGAAGTTGCCATGAAAATTATCAAGTATTATAACTTAAGTGGATAGAAAAAAATGAGGGCGTCTCATAACTCGTTCCTCGTTCTGAGTCGCCAAATAATTTTCTTTTCGAGAGGTGACTTTTAAGGAAAAATTCCATTTTTCCTTAAAAATCACCTCTCAAAGAAATAATATTGGCTGGTGAATAAGGCCGAAGGACTTATGAGACAGCCTCAGTATTATATGACACCGGACGGTGCCATATAATATTATCTTAATTTTGTACAAGTATTTACCTTTGAAATAAAATCGACTTTCAGATAAATTGAGATTGAATGAGTGCTAAACAAGTAAAATACGTGGCTTTCCTACGTGGAATCAATGTAGGTGGGCATCACAAAGTGCCGATGGCCGATCTTCGCCAGGAAATGCAGCGTATGGGCTGCGAAAATGTGGTGACCATTTTAAATACCGGCAATATCATTTTTGATCATTCAAATGAGAATGTAGAACATTTAGAGAAGTCCATAGCAGGACATTTGGAATCAACCTTTGGCTTTCCAATTCCAACCATTATTCGACAGACTCACAGTATCCAGGAATTATATCAAGAGGCTCCTTTCCAAGATGTGGAGGTAACTAAAGATATCCGATTGTACATTTCACTTTTAAGGGAAGAGGTTGAATCACCACTAGAAATTCCATGGACAAGCCCTGATGGGTCCTATAAGATTTTAATGAAAAAAGATAAGGCGATTTTGAGTGTTTTGGATCTATCTGTTTCCAAAACGACCAAAGCCATGGAAATTTTAGAAAAAACCTTTGGTAAGGGGATTACCACCCGAAATTGGAAAACAATTGAACGGGTCATCAAGAAATTAGATTGATTACTGAAAAAAAATATCACCCGTCTTATCCTCTAAGTCAGTATGTAGATTTTATCTGGTTGGGAAAAAGTCCTCAATTGGATTTGGAGGCGAGCCATCATGCTCCCTTATTCACTGAATTGATTTTTAATTATGGAGATCATTTTCAGGTATCCGGCCAGAATATTGAAAATATTTACAATAAATATGATCACAAGATTCTTTCTGGCTTAAAAACAACACCCTTCCATAGTAAGGTGTCAGGCAGCTATAGCAGTGTTGGGTTAATTCTAAAACCCTTTTGTTACGGAATGATCATCAACAAATTTGGAACTCGGGAAATGGATGAAATTTCTGAAATCCTGTTTGAACATGTTTTTGAGCCGACCCAAGCCAATTTTGAAGTAGTAGAATCTCATCTTCTTTCCTTATTTGAAGACAAATCATTGGATAAAGATCTTTTTAAATTCGAACAATTCATTTCCTCTAATCTATTAGAAAAAGGAGTACTCCGGGATTTTAATGATAGCATAAACATTAGTCAAAAGAGTTTTATCCAAAAATTCAAACGTTACTACTTTATCAGGCCCATCGAATATCTGAAACTGAGAAAAGTAAACAGAGCTATCCAACAAATCAACTCTGATCAAGCTGGCAAATTAACGGATATAGGTTTGGAAGCCGGCTTTTATGATCAATCTCATTTTATTCGACTTTTTAAGAAGTTTTGTGGCTGTACTCCTAAAGAATTTAAGAAAATAAGCCTGGGGTAAATTTTGTACAATTTTGATTACTTCTATTTCAGGAAGTTTGCAGTATCATTTTAAAAAATTGTCGTAATGGAACAGAAAAATTGTGTTTTTATTGCCACTAGTTTGGATGGCTATATTGCAGATAAGAATGGTGGTCTGGATTGGTTATATTCTATTCCCAATCCTGATCACCTGGATATGGGCTATGTTGATTTTACCTCAAAGATAGATGCCTTAGTTATGGGGAGGGTGACCTTTGAAACAGTCCTTGGCTTTGATGTAGAATGGCCTTATCAAAAACCCGTGTTTGTATTAAGCAATTCTTTGGAAGCAATACCTGATAGTCATAAGGACAAGGCATTTCTTGTAAACGGCGACTTAAATGAAATTTTGGAACAAATTCATCAGAAAGGACATCATCGACTGTATATCGATGGGGGAGGGACCATCCAAAGTTTTTTGAAACAAGATTTAATTGATGAAATAATTATTTCCACCATTCCCATCCTGTTAGGTGGAGGATACCCTCTTTTTTCAGATCTTCCTAATGCTTTAGAATTTGAGTTTGTAGGATCTCGGGTGTATTTGAACCAAGTTGTGCAAAACCATTTCAGGAGGAAGAAAACTTAGAAAGAAAGTTGCTAACTTATACAAAAAAATGATATGATTAAGTTAGAAAGTCACCTGAAACTATTTGGATTTATTTTTTTATTGATCAACCTTGGATGCACTGCTGAAGACACTACCCAGATTGCCTTTGAGATAAATGAGCCTGACTTGATCCCGGAAGGAATTGCTTTTGACCAAAAATCAGGTCAATTTTTTATAGGGAGCACCTACAAACGTAAAATTGTTTCTATAAATGAGGATGGAACCATTCAGGATTTTGTTTCATCTGAAGATGCTAATCTTCTTGGTGTTTTAGGAATGAAAGTAGATCCTGAAAGAAGGTGTTTGTGGGTCTTAAGCAGTCACGCAGGTGATGGTATGCCCATGGAAAACATGGACTCAACTGAAGAGGGTATATCTAGGATTCATAAATTTAATATCGATACAAAGGCTTTAATCAATCAATTTGAGCTGGGTAATACTGAAGGAAGGAATTTTTTGAATGACCTTACTATTGCCAATAGTGGAAGTGTCTTTATCACTGATACACAAACCAAACGCATTTATCGTATTCAACATGAAAAGGATAGTTTAGAACTCTTTTTTCAGATGGACAGCACCATGTCACCCAATGGAATCGATATTTCAAATGATCAGCGGCATTTATTTTTGGCAGTATATGGTGGAAAAAATGTGGTTCGACTTGAATTAGAAACAAAAAATTTAATGGTTATAGAGGTGCCCAATTCAGAGAAGATCAGTGCAGATGGCCTTTATTTTTATAAAAACAGTTTAATAGCTGTTCAGCCATGGAATGAAGATCGAATGGTAAGCAGATTTTTTTTAGACGAAGAAAGAGAAAAAATTACAACTATAAGCGTATTAGAAAATGAAAGCCCTCATTTTTCTCAACCAACAACCGCAGTTTTGGTTGGGAATCATTTGTATTGTATTGCAAATAGCCAACTGCAAGTTTTTAGGAGACTCTACAATAAGGAAGAGGCAGCGGAATTAGTCAATCCAATTCTTCTTAAGATTCCCTTGAATTAACAAAAATTGAGCTTAAAATAGATTACTTAGCCCGAAATAAAATGTAGGGATCGGTAAGCTATTGAACCGCAAAGGCTTACCAATCTAAAAAGTTGCACATTGTATTCTTTTAAAAAATACCGGACCCCATCAACTCTCCAATGCCACTTTCAGGACATCCTCAAAATAATCTGCAAAATGGACCGTCAAACCTTCTTTAATGTAATCAGGTAATTCCTCAAAATCCTTCTTATTATCTATGGGAAAAATCAGTTCTTTAATACCCACTCTTCTTGCCCCAATCGTTTTTTCCTTGACCCCACCAATAGGCAAAACCTTTCCTGTTAAGGTGATTTCACCGGTCATGGCCAAATTATCTTTTACAGGTTTTCTGGTAGCCAGGGAATAAAGGGCCAATGACATGGTAATCCCTGCTGAGGGTCCATCTTTGGGCGTGGCACCAGCTGGTACATGAAGGTGAACCTGATGATTTTCAAAATAATCTTTACAATCTTCACTCATTTCACAAACAAGAGAACGTACGTAGCTATAGGCTATCTCAGCCGATTCTTTCATGACATTTCCCAATTGACCGGTCAATTTGAACCCTGGTCTGCCTGTTTTGATTCCTGTAGCTTCAATGTAAAGGGTAGCACCCCCCATTGAAGTATAGGCTAGCCCAAGGACAACACCTGGTATAGGTTTGTCATATAATTTTTCAGTTCTAAAAATTGGCTTACCCAAATATCCTTCTACTTCATCTTTGCTAATTTCGAAGTTTGTCTCTTCACCTTCTGCTTGTTGAAGAGCCGCTTTTCGAATGATTTTCCGGACCTGTTTTTCCAAATTCCTAACGCCCGCTTCCCGCGCATATTTGTCTGCAATTTCCTGGAGAGCTTCATTGGTAAAAGTAATCTCATCCTCTTCAAAACCATGTTCTTTTAACTGCTTTGGAACAAGATATTGCTTAGCAATTTCAATTTTTTCTTCCATTACATAACCGGATACCGGAATTACCTCCATTCGATCGAGCAGGGGGCCAGGTATAGTATCCAGCTGGTTGGCAGTAGTGATAAATAAAACATTGCTTAAATCAAAAGGTAAATCAATATAATGATCCAAAAAGCTTGAATTTTGTTCTGGGTCCAATACTTCCAATAGGGCAGAGGCGGGGTCTCCTCTAAAACTACTACCTATTTTATCAATCTCATCCAGCATGATCACAGGATTGGAAGTATTCACTCTTTTTAAGGCTTGAATCATTTTTCCGGGCATGGCACCGATGTAGGTTCTTCTATGTCCTTTGATTTCTGCTTCATCTCGCATACCACCTACTGAAAAGCGGAAGAACTTACGTCCTAATGCACTGGCAACTGATTTTCCAATAGAGGTTTTACCAACTCCCGGAGGCCCAACCAAACAGATAATGGAGCCCGCAATTTTTCCTCTCTTAACCACGGTACTCAGAAATTCCAAAATTCGATCCTTCACTTCCTTTAAACCATAATGATCTCCGTCTAGAATGCTACGGGCCAATTTAATGTCATTATTGTCATCAGAAAACTTCCCCCAGGGGAGCTCGGCTATTGTCTCAAGATAATTTCGGGTTACATTAAAATCTGGAGATTGTGGATTAAGCGTTTTTAATTTGTTGAGTTCCTGGTTAACAATTTTTAATACCTCTTCTGGCAATTCTAATTCTGCCAATTGCTTTTCTAGTTTTTCTGCTTCGGACTCATTCTCATCTTTTTCTATACCCAATTCCTTTTTGATGGCTTTTAGCTGTTCGCGAAGGAAATATTCTTTTTGCTGTTTGTTGACTTTTTCATCAATCTGCTGGGTAATTCTCTGCTGGATTTTGGCTACTTCCAATTCTTCTTTAATGAGGCCCAACAGTTTATTGGCTCTTTCTAGCAAATCAAAAGTCTCCAATAATTCCTGCATGGTCTCAGAATCTCCAGATAAGAGGTTGCTAATTACATCCATGGTTTGGCCAGGAGCTTCGTAGTTTAATTGTCCTACCACCATGTTCACCTGCTCCTGAAAAACAGGGTTTAATTTAAGGACCTCTCTGATCTGGGTACTGATGGCCATCATGTAAGCCTTTAGATCAGGACTAGGCTTTTCTTTGGGTATGTGAGCATAATCAACCTGCCATCTGATGTTTGGCTTTACGAGGACTTCTTTTTTCTTGGAAAATCGTCGTACCCCTCTTCCTAATACCTGTACGGTATTGGGGGCAATCGGTACGATTCTCATGATTTGATATAAAGTCCCTACCTCATAATACTCTGATTCCGTATAATCTTCCTCATTATATTCTTGAGCTAATACCAGACCGATGTATCCTTCTTCTTCCTCATGAGCTTTTTTTAGGACTTTAATTTTCTCATTTCCAGAAAAGGTGAGAGGAATGGAAATCCCTGGGAAAACAGGGCGCTGACTGAGGGGCAAAATGCTGATATGTTTGGGAAGTACCTTATCAATGACCTGCAATTCCTGGCCATTTGTAGTTGCTACTTCTTCAATAAAATCGTCTTCAAGCAACTTGTCTTCTGACATAAATAAAGTTTTTCTTTTTAAATGCTTGAATGTTAACAAGTTTCCAAGTTAAAAAGTTAACAAGTCAGCAAAAAAACTTGAACACGTGATAACTTGAACACCACCAGACCACCAGACCACCAGACTACTATAACCCTATCTCCCATACACCTGCTGCACATTAGACACGAACTGATCATAATTTACATTATCCATGCCTAATTCCACTGCCTTTTCAAAATGAACTTTAGATTCTTCCAATCTTTTTTGAAGCTGATACACGACAGCAAGGTTATAGTGGGCTTTTGAATATTGATCATCAATGCCGATTGCCTTTTTTAAATGTACCTCCGCTTTTTCCAGGGGATTGGTTTCTAAATAGGTAAGTCCCAGATTGTTATGGGCCATTGCATCAACTTCGGATGTAAAGTTTCCAAAATTATAATACATCAAATTCCTTCTCCAGGGCTGCTCTTCTAATTCTCTTAAAAAACGGTAAAAGTGATTTTGTGCTTTCCCCCATTTCTGGTTTCTCATAGCAGAAAATCCTTTGTAAAAATCCCGCAATGGATAACCTACCAATCTGCCTAATCCAAAAATGAGCAGGGCACTTATTAATAGATAGTAGGCTGGAACATCCAGGAAGTAAACGAGGACTGCACTAATCAATACGATATCAAAAATGATGAATAGGAAGATGTACTTTTTATATTGGTTTTTCACGGTGATTTTTTTCTATTTGTTAAATGATTCAAGGGGCTCCAGTCTAAATTAAAGGTATTAAATTCAAAAATAGGGACCTTGATAGCACTAAAGTTGAAATACTAGCGCCCTTACATTACGCTCCGCTGAAGCTTTTATTACTTTCGTATCCTTTCTAAGAATATTATGCTTCTCCGAAGCATTTTGATTTGAAAATTTGTCAATCCTGTCCAATAGTGAGTCCAACTAGGTAGTTTTTAATGTTGTCTGGAAAATAATAATATCAAATCAAGGCATCTGCCTATTTACAAATTTGCCCATCTACAAACCGTATCATTGTAAAATCAAAGCATCAAAAAACCAAAAGCTCGACGCATCCCCGCCCATGGAGGGGAGCCATCCCGCATTTGTTATTAATTTTTAGGGTCAAAAATAAATCAAAATAAGATATCTCCTTATTTCCGCATCTGCATATCTACAAATCTACTCATCGTAGTATCGCAAAATCATAGCATCAAAACATCAAAGATTATTCTCAATCTTCTCATTTTCAAAAATCCCCGTATCCTTTCCATCTAGACTTTTGGTGTTTTTCTGCGCCCAATAATCCTTAATGCCATCCTTTCCCTTTTTTTCAGCCCACCACTTCAACTCTTCTCTTTGGCCTTTGTAATCATAAAATGGAACGCCAAAACCACAAGAGGTTTGGACCATTTCAATGTCAATATCTATCAATTGCCTGGAACCTATGAATTCTGGAAATAAATGGATGTATTCATTCCATTCAGTATCTCTTTGATGATAAATTTTTGCAGTGCCATATAATCTCAGAATAATAGGTTTCCCTTCAAAAGCGCAAAACATTACAGTAATGCGGTTATTTTCCAAAAGATGAGCCGCCGTTTCATTCCCGCTACCAGTTAAATTGAGCCATAAGGCCCTGTTTTTTCCTAAGATACGGAAAGTGTCCATTCCTTTTGGCGATACATTGATTTTTCCTTCATGTCCGGCCGTTCCTACAAAAAACATGTATTGCTTGGCGATAAAATCTATTAATCGATCATTCAAACTGTCGAGTTGTTTGCCCATTTTTTTAGATTTGTTGGTTTGGTAAGAAGGGGCAAATTACTGTTTTAATGACTATGGGGCAAGCTGAGGATATAGTAGTCCAGTAGTCTGGTAGTCTAGTATTTAGTTTTACCAGACCACTGGACCACCAGACTACAATAACACTAGACTACCAGGCTACTATATTCCTAATACTTTACTATCACTTTCTCTAATTGAAAGGTCGGAGTAAATAATACAAACTTATCCCCAATAGGTGCCACATGTTCAACAATCAGCAATTCAGATTCCTGCTTAGAAAGCCTTTCCATTTCTTTGGGGCTAAGCATTTTTCTGAATTTTTTAAGGGATAGTTTAGGGTTCTTCTTGAACACATTATAGAAGCTTTTGTCAATTGTCTGAGAGGACTGAGTAAAGGACCCATCTGTATTAATGGTGGGATCTTTTTTCTGCATCTCCATTAATTCATCCCAGGCATAGGAAGAATAGACCTTATTTTCAGATGAATAATTAATTAATTTTACCGTTGGATAATCCTCACACATAGGTTCCAGAACAATCTGATTTCTAATGATTTCCAGAATTTTAAAAGAGCAGTTATTGAGGGTGATGGTTTTCCCAACATCCTTTTTGCTTAGACTTTTTTGATCATAGCCTGTCAAAAATTGTAAATGATAAGTGGCCGTCCCGGCAAAGTCGCTTGAAGGTTTGTAGGCTTCTTTATCAATTCTGGCAACGTACTTAAATTCCTCAAAAAAACTGTAATTCTGGTATATACCTGAAAGCGGAATGGCTTGCCCCTTTTCATCTTTCAAATTCGTCTCTTCGAAGTCGATTTTATCAATGTGTCCCAATTTATTAGAAAATTCTTCGCCCACTTCTGCCAAGAAAACCAATTCGGGGCCGAAATCTCCTTCTTCAATTTTCAATTTCCCTTTCTCTTTAATGATTTGTAAAAGGGCTTTTACTTCATCAGCCTCAGGAATCTCTTCAAAGAAATCCTCAACCTCAAAAGCTTCTTCTTTAAAAGCATAGTTTTTTTCTTTGAACATAGAGGCAAACATCTCATGAACAATCATGGTCATTTCCTGAAATTCTTCTTCTGATAAATCATTGATATCTTGTGACTGAGCAGTTTGATATCCAAAAAATAAGGCGATGATTAGAATACATTTGATTTTCATTGTAGTTTCGGTTTAATGGTTGATTAATTGTATTAGATCTAAAGTAAAAGATTTTTTTATTTGCGATAGTCTTCAACTACCTCACACTAATTTAGCCAGATTTCAAACTAGTGTGTTATTCAAAGTTAAAACTTATATGGCAGTTCATCTAAATATGAGATTTTGTTAATGAGTTGCAGCTGGCAGTCAGAGACTGCCGCTAACTGTGACTGCCGCTAATGGTAAATTGAATTTCCATTATTAAGTAAATTAACAAATCCCAAATGTCGCTTTTCCTGTTTAATATTTCGATAGGTTGACCTAAATTTAGATACCAAGAAGTATGTATGATCGACTAATTTTGCCAAACCATTACTTTTTTAGGTTCCTAGATTTAAAACACTAAATTCTAATAAACCTAAGTACTCAAATGAGTTGTAGCTGGGGTTGTGTAAAAACTAAAATTTTTAAAAATTTTAGTTTTTACTTTAATATGTATCTGCTTATAAAAAAGCAAAAAATATATTTTTTAAAGTCAATTT
>JANQPA010000040.1 GCA_028285545.1 Saprospiraceae bacterium
AATATTATTTCTTTGAGAGAGTTTTTTTAAGAAAAAATTTCATTTTTTCTTAAAAAAACTCTCTCAAAAAGAAAATTATTTGGCGGCTCAGAACGAGGATCCCGATAGCTATCGGGATATGAGACGCCCTCACCAGTAGGTTTATCTAAAAATTTCTCTTTTTGCGATCATTATACCGATGATAAATTTCATCATTGAGGTATTCTTCAAGAGCAATAATGGCAGGATTAGGGAGCCGCTCATAAAATTTAGATATTTCAATCTGCTCCTTATTTTCATTGACTTCCTCAATGGTATCAGATGAAACAGCAAATTCCTCTAATTTTTGGTGCAGTTCTCTTTTTAACTCTACTGAGAGTTGCTTGGCTCTTTTGGTGATCACAGCCAGCCCTTCATAGATATTGGTAGCTCTATTGCTCATATCTGTGATATCTCTGGCACTTACATTTGGGTCAAGACCCTGAACTTTTGTTTTGATGTCAGACATCTGTTAAATCTTTTAATTTCTTTTCTGAAAAAGTTTGCATATCCCTCATTTCACGTCGATGTTCACTCTCTGTATATCTTGATAAAAATTCTTCAGCCATAGTTTTGGCTTCTTGGAATCTTTCTTCTTGCTTATCAACGACACTATTTTGAGCCAGTAAGAAAGCTGAACGCGCCATCATATATCTTACCTCCTCGGCATTGTCGGTTTCAGGAAAATCCTTCAGTAAATTATCAAAGGTCCAAATGGCAGATTGATAACGCCTTAGATCAAAGTATAGTTTACCTTCCTCAAAAGCTTTGCGCTCCAGTTTTTTACGTAACTCATCAATTAAGCGGTTACATTCTGCTACCCTTTCATTCTGAGGATAGGTATTGACATATAGTTGAAAGCCATCAATAGCCTTTTGTGTATACGATTGATCCAGTCTAAAAGTTGGGGAAAGTTGATAATTGGAATAGGCTTCCATAAAATCAGCTTCCTCGCGGAACCGACTGGTACTATAAGTTTGGGCAAAGTTTTTGAAATAATAGGAAGCCAGAATATATTGACGGGTATAATAATAGGTATAGGCGTATTTGAAATAAATATCTTCCGATTCTTTTTTACCTCGATAATTACTTAGGGCCAACTCCAGCAGTGATTGAGCTCGCTGGTATTCCTCTCCCTCATAATATTCCAAAGCAGTTTTATAGATTAACTCAGGATTATTACTGGTTCTTATTTTCTCATATTGGCTTTTGCATGACATCATGCCAACTACTAAAAAAGCCATCAAAATTTTTGAAATTATACTATTCTTCGCCATAAGGATGCAAAATTACGGTATTTTTATTATTATTTCAATTTATTTTGGGGGTATTAGGGTATTAGGGTATTAGGGTATTAGGGTATTAGGGTATTAGGGTATTAGGGTAAAATACACCATTCGTCTTTCTACTTTCTACTTTCTACCCAATTACAAGAGAGCAATACAGGCAAAATAGTTGTATCATGAAAGAATTGGATGAGTTTAGGATCTTTTACAATAAGACTATCCACCCGGAATTACTCCGGATGGAGCGTTTAAGGATACGGCTTATCCGTTTGCTTTTTTTTTCGAGCCTGATGCTAATTGGCATTATTATTTTAGAAATCTACCTTAAGCTTCTCGTTGTTACTCTTTTTTTGAGTATCCCCATCTTGTTGATGATTGTCTACATCGGTTATCGCATGCGGAGATTCAGAAGGCGTTTTAAACCCAACATCATGAATCTCATATTGGATTTCATTGATGATGGCCTTAATCGGGGCACCCTTACTTATGAACAAAGTCGATCAATCAGTAAGGAAGTATTTTTTGACAGCGGCTTATTTGTAACCTCAGGCAAATTCTATAAAGGAGAAGACTATATCAGCGGGAAGGTAGGAGAAATGGATTTTGAATTAAGTGAGCTGGATGTCCGCCATGTTTCTCCGGTGTCCAATAAGCTGGACTCTATTTTTAAAGGAGTTTTTCTTCACGCCGTTTTTCCAGAAAAAGCACAAGGCGAAATCAAAATATGGCCACGCAATAGATTTCAGCATTATTCCCGTTCCGTCAAAGCTTTTACCTGGCAGGAAGCCATCAATGTAGACTATGAGATTATGAATGATTGGTTTCGATCCCAGTTTGTCACCTATGCCCTACCAGATACTCATGTTATTGGCACCTTGTCCGATCCTATGCAAGAAGCCATTGCCAATTATGTTTATGAGACGGGAAAAGAGTTGTTTATGGCTTTTAGCGATGAGATGATTTATGTAGCAGTAAGTGAAGAAAAGGATCTATTAGAGCCTTATATTTTCCGATCCAACCTAAGCTTTGAATTAGTACGCGAATTTTTTGAAGATGTAAATTTATTAATAAAAATTATAGAAGATTTTGATCAAACCCATTAAACCCCCAGTTTATAAGCCTAAACTAAACGAACATCTTACTGTTTTGATCAGTATAGAATTCCATGAAGATCCTGCTCAATTGAGGCAGAAAAGAATTTAAATATTCTATAACTATTTTACTTGATTAAATTCCGTAAACTGTAAACTAGAAAATGATTATCAGGATTAACTAAATAGTCCGACAAAACATTTAAATCATCCGCAATCTTATTTGTATAAATTATTTTTGAAAATGAAAAAAACTGTAATATCCTTTCTGGTAGTACTCATTGCTATTCTACCAGCTATTGCCCAAAAAGGAAATAAAAATTATGCTCCCAATAAAAAAGAAAAGTCTTTATTATGGGAAATTTCCGGGAATGGCCTGGCTCAAGCCTCTTACCTGTATGGAACCATTCATATGATTGGTGCCAAAGATTTTTTCTTAACGGATAAAACAAAAGAAGCTTTTAATAAGTCTGAAAAGCTCACTCTTGAAATCAATATGGAAGATATGATGGACATGTCTAATATCATGCCATTGATGATGAAATCCTTTATGAAAAATGACACCACTTTAAAAGATTTATTGACGGTAAAAGAATATGAGAAGGTAAAGGCTCATTTTGACAAGATCGGTTTGCCCATGATGTTTGTAGAACGCATTAAACCAATGTTTTTATCAGCACTGGGTTCTGAAGATTTGGCCAATATGGACAAAGCCGGGGAAGTAAAATCGTATGAAATGGAGTTTATGAGCATGGCTAAAGAAAAAGAAATGCCTTTAGCAGGCCTGGAAACAGCAGAATATCAGATGAGTATGTTTGACAGCATACCCTATAAAGTACAAGCACAAATGTTGGTAGAAAGTCTGCAAGTGGGTGGAGAAGAAGGGAACGATGCTGGAGGGCAATTTGAAGAGTTGGTCAAACTTTACAAATCAAGAGACCTTTATGGACTCCAGGCCATGCTGCAATCTGATGATACCGGCATCAAAGATTATGAAGACCTTCTGTTGATTAACAGAAATAAAAACTGGATTCCGGTCATGGAAAAAATGATGAAAGACGAGGTCGTCTTTTTTGCAGTGGGTGCAGGACATTTAGCCGGCGAAGAAGGTGTGGTTGCTCTTTTACGCCAAAAAGGATATAAAGTAAAGGCGATCATCGAAAAGATAGAAAATTGATAGTAAATATTTAATGTGAGTGATCTCAAATTTCTAATTTTTTCGAAAATAGAAATTGAAAGAGACAGATAGAGATAAATGGAGATATATGGAGACAAATTGTCACTATATATCTCCATTTATCTCTATGTATCTCCAATTTTCTTTGAATTTTATTGATAGTATCCAAAATCATATTTTTTGGGATGACTTATGTTAATGACCATAATTTAATAATGTGAATAAGACCAAAACTAGAGACTCTTCTTTCCAATTTATTACTGCCTTAATGATCATTTACACTGTCGGCATTATTGGAATCCTGAGTAATATCCATCCACAATTCATTTTTTTGACTCCCGTCAATCTCGTGATCTCACTGTCTTTTGTCCTACTATTTCATAAGGATTGGAATAAGAGGCACCTTCTTTTTATGGTGATATGTTTTTTGATTGGATTATTTTCTGAGATCTTGGGAGTACAAACCGGCTTGGTTTTTGGTGAATATTCTTACGGAAAAGTATTGGGTCCCAAAATATTGGGCACTCCTCTGGTAATCGGCGTCAATTGGTTGATGCTGGTATACTGCTCCAGTGTTAGCATCAATTATTTGTTGCAAAAGGATTCACCCTTTATTAAGGCCCTATTAGCAGCGGCAGCTATGGTAGCCTTGGATTTTTTGATCGAACCGGTGGCCATCAAATATGGTTTTTGGTCCTGGGGAGGAGAAGAAATACCCTTGCAGAATTATTTGGCCTGGTTTGCCATTGCCTTGGTTTTATGCTTTTTATTTCAAAAAATGATAGGCAAAAAAAAGAACAAAGTAGCCCTTGCCTTGTTTATCATGCAATTTCTATTTTTCTTAATTTTAGGAATTGCTGATTGATTTGCAGATTAGTAGATTTGCAGATTAGTAGATTTGCAGATTAGTAGATGTAAATGGATAGAATTTCTTTTTACTTTTACTTTCTACCTTTAACAAATAACATTGGTTAATATTTTTTTGATGCAAATACTATTATACATTTTAATTACAATTACTTCGGTTGTTTTTATGGAGTTTGTAGCCTGGTTGGCTCATAAATATTTGATGCATGGCTGGTTGTGGAATTGGCATGAAGATCACCACAAACCCAAGCACGAAAAGCACGGCTTTTTTGAAAAAAACGACCTCTTTTTTATGGTATTTGCCATTCCTTCTGCATCTTCCTATATCATTGGCCTGGCCACTCCTCAGCTTTGGTTATTATTTGTAGGAATTGGAATCTCGATCTATGGATTGATTTATTTCCTGGTCCACGATGTATATATCCACCGCAGGTTTACCTGGTTCAAACAATTAGATTCTACCTATAGCCGAGCCATTTTACGTGCCCATGGAGATCATCATTCCAGAATGACCAAGGAAGATGGGGTTTCATTTGGATTGCTCCTTGTCCATTCCAAATACTTCAAAAAAAGGAGTGCCTGGAAAACAGGACAGCAATAAAATATTTACTTATTTTCCACATTTGCATACCTACTCATTTGCACATTTTCACATCCACCCATTTACACATTTTGATTAGGTTTGTATATTGCAAAAAATTTCTAGCTTGGAAAATAAATATTTAGATAAAATAGCGGATGCCTTTAATGTAGAATCTCCAGAAGCACAAGACATGGATGCCTACCTGGACATTCTTATTCCTATCGTTCGACAGTATGGTGAAGACTTAAGAGAAGATCGATACTACCTGGACAAACCCTGGCTGGAGATTAGAGACGATGTAGCATTCCATAAAGATATCCTTCATTTTTTTCATGAAGATCAGGAATATCTTAAATCTGTTAATGGAGATGTAGATTCTGGCTCCTGGAGATATTTGGAGAAGGCTAACAAATTTATCATTGATATTAATGGCAATACTGAATTATATGACCTGGCCTTCCTGGATGATCATTTTTTCATATTAGACAAGCATGGAGATCAGCAAAAACTAGGGCATGCTAAATATTTTGTTATGGTTAGTGAGCGTATTGGCAAAAACCTAGAGTGGAGGGAAGCGATGGAATATCTGTTCAACAAGTACAAAAATACCAGCAATTTTTTCGTCATTGTAGCACTTGTTGTCTTACTGACCGTGGCGATTTTTATGATTTTGTCTCTGGGATAATGCCTTTTTATACATCCTGAGCAATAAATACAGCATTTTTGTTCAAATCATAAAAGCCAAATTCATGCGTATTCCAGGGAGTATTCATTCTTAATTTCTCCTTCTTGATGGTATCACGGTTAACAAACTCCTGAAATATAGGTTGGATATCCTTTACGAAAATTCGGATAACGGAACCTCCTAATAAGGGGTCATCTTCAGTATCTGCATGCCATTGTAAATGGATGGAAAACTCACCTCTACGCAAAACCGCATACATGTTGTCATAAAATATCGGCTCAAAACCAGTATACTCCTGGTACCATTTAACGTCCCTTTCTATATCTTGAGAAGGCAATACTGGTTCAATACCTAGAATAGAAGAGTCTGCTTTACTGTTCATATTTTTGTTTTTTTTCCAAGATCTAAATTTTTATAGATGAGTAGATGTGCAAATGAGTAAATGTGCAAATCTGCTAATTTGCACATTTACTCATTTGCACATTTACTCATTTTCTTTGATGCAATAACCATTTATATAGATCTGGGCTTTCATACATCTCTTTCCAGGCATTATGTCCCTTTCGATCAAAACTAGTGAAAATACGAGGGTGTTTCAAATAAGAACACGTATTGCCTCCTCTTGTTGATAAAATTGTCTTTGGTTAAAACTTCCTTCCTTCATATGTGGAGATATTACAATAAAAGAATCACACAAGTATTGATTTCTTTCAATAGACATGTCCGTTTCTTCTCGTAGCATCCTGTTTGGAGTTTGTCCAAAGACCTTTTCAACTCCTCCCCCTACTCCGCTCCCCCCATGAAGAAAAACAAGGAGGGCAAAATTTTTCTTTATTCTATTATAAGATTGAGGAAGATAAATAGCATAACCGTCAATCACCTCCCCGATATACTCTTTTTCAACAATCCCTAATTGGCCTGGCAGGATTTGGGAGGAAGATTGAGCAAAAGTAACATGAATTGTAAAACACAAAAATAATTTAAGTAAAAACGGGAAAGCTGGCTTAATAATCATCTTGGGTGTTACTTGGTTTTTGATATCCTTATAACGAGAAAACAAAAAGGAAATTTTCCAAAGATTAGATACATTAGAGCAAGGTTAATGTACCTATGGTTTGCTCCCAGTTGGTGGCAAACCAAAGTTACATTAAACCTTTTCCCCTATTTTTTGTAGCATATATTTCCAAGCCTCCGCTCTTTTTTCAAAATCATCTGGAATGGTCTCAAAATCCTGGATAAAGGAAAGCATGGATTCATTCTCGGATAGAGCTCTTATATTAATATTGACGATGCTGTATGGAGGATTAAGATGATAATCACGATACTCTAAGCTGAATACCAGTGTATGAGGGGCCTTAATTTCCTTATACTCACCTACAACAAAAAAATATTTATCATTATTCCTTAATTCAATTGAATACTTACCCCCTGTCTTGGGTTCAATAACCACCTCCCCTACTGTCCAGTTTTTGGGGCCAAACCACTGAGCTATTAATTCGGCGCGGATCATCCAGTCAAAGAGAGTGGCAGCAGAACATTTGAATTTGCGTTGGATAAAAACCTTGTTATTCATTTGTATCGGGCTGGTCGTTATCAATCAGGTTTTCTAGTTTGTCAAAAGAATCATTCCAAAAGTCCGAGTAAAAAGAAATCCATTCCAGTGAAGATTTTAAAGCCTGCTTGTTTAAGGAAAGGATGCGGTACTTCCCCTGTTTGGTTTTATTAATGATCTGGGCGGATTCCAAAATTTTGATATGTTTACTCAGAGCCTGAAAAGAAAAAGGAAAAGATTCAGATAACTCCAAAAGGGTGGTTTCCTGATAATGCAGCAATTCAATAATTTTTCGACGATTACTGTCAGCCAGGGCAGAAAAAACTTTATCTGTATGAGTCGATTCTTTTCCCATTTCTCTATTTTAAATTTATAAATCAAATCCGGCTGCCACTAAATTCAAAGCCTCCGACTTGGGAGGAACTAAAGGCTCACTTGCTTTCAAGGCCATTCTAAAGGATTTAAATTCTTCCAAATTTTGAAGTTTAGACATGGTTTCTGCATCTTTAGACATGTTGATATGTACAAAGGTTTGGCCATCATCTAAGGTAAAAGTTGCATAATACATTCCTTCAATTGGATTAGCTTTAAGGGCTGCCATTACTTTTTGTATGTTGGCCTTGTTGGTGTCAATATATTCTTGCTTAACCCTGTACTGAACTTTTACAGCTTTCATAATTTCATTCTATTTATTAAAAATTAATTGGACAGTATGGAAACAATTCATTCAACCAAATAGTTGAATGAATTAAAAAATTAAACCTACCTAAAATTTCAATTTTTAAATTAGTGGAGGGAAAAAGAAACACTTTTAGCATTATAAAATACATAAATAGCATTTATGATTATTTCTCCTACTTATCATTGCTCTTAATTTTTGGTTTGAATCAAAAATTGAAATGGGTTCCAGGGCTTGGAAGCAAGTTAAAAATATCAAAAAAGATGTAAGGATTTGTAAGACTTGTCAACTTGTGGTCAATTTATGTATACATTGAAATCATGAAAAAGATCATTTCAATTATCAGCCTGTTGTTTTTTGTCTTCTTCCTAAAAGGCCAAAATCATTCTAAATTATCCGATAATTTTACTGCTTCTGCTTCTTTGGATGACTGGAAAAGGTTTTATCAAAATGAGGGTTGGCCAGATATGATGAAACGCCTTTGGATAGAAGAGGGATTTTTGTACTTAGAACCTTACACGAGCGGATGGTATGCGGATTATCATGCCCCTTTCCTTTTTAAAGAAATAAAGGGTGATTTTGTAGTGCGAACCCGGCTTTTAGTAAGTGGATTAAAGGATGTAAGCCCTAAAGCAACCTGGTCTTTATCGGGGCTTATGGTAAGAGCCCCCAGGGATGTGAATCCGAAAAATTGGGCACCTAAAGGAGAAAATTGGATTTTCCTCACCACCGGCATAGCAGATAACATTCAGCAGCCAGTCTTTGAAACAAAATCTACCATCAATAGCAAATCTAAATTGAAATTACACCCTAACAGATTGGACTGGGTAGAACTTAAGATAATTAGAGAAGGAGCTAGATTTACACTGTGGTATAAATATGAAGGAGAATCCTGGAATAAAATTGAAGAGTTTTTCAGGCCGGATCTTCCTTCCAAGCTTCAAGTAGGCCTTAATGCTTATACTGACTTTTATTCAGCAGGCAAGAGTTTGATGGGAGATTTGTTGAAATATAATACGACAGTAGTTAAGTATGGCAAACCTGATCTACTTGTTAAGGTAGATTATGTAATATTTGAATAGAAGGATCTGGTTCGCCAAAGCCAAAAGGTATTTTGGGTTCGTTTAATTCATAAAGTATAACAAAATGCCGATATTGGATCTATAATTGGTATTGAAGGATTTATGACTGAAAAAATATTTTCCACATTTTATATTTTGGCTTTTGGTCAAGGAGTATTGCTCTACTTTTTAATTATTTTACAAAAAAGACTAGGTTCTGCGCCCAAGGTATTTCTCTCTACCTTGGTTTTAGCCATCAGCATTCAACTATTGTCTTATGGTTTGGCTTACAGAGGTGAGCTTAATCATTTCCCACACATATGGGGGATTGGAGCAATTTGTGCCTTCCTTTTTGGTCCGCTTGCCTTTCTGTACGTAAGCTCAATTGTTTCTAAGCATTTTAGGCTTACGGTTTTGGATCTAATCCATTTGGTGCCAGCAATTCTATTTATAATTTACAAAAAGGATTTTTTTTTAATTAGCGGAGATGCTAAAGCTAGTATACTCATAGAAAAAGGAAACGTTTTTATTCCGGACATAAGCATTAATTATGTGCTTACCGCTTTTTTGACCATATCCATTCTTGTTTTTTATTCTTTTTTGATCCGAAAGAAAATAATAGAAGCAAAAAACAATAATCAGCTTGCTTCCCCCAATATTAAATGGGTAAGGGGAATTGGTGTGGCATTTGCGGCCTACACCATTAGTTATATACTGTATAAGTTAGTTTTGATCAATGGTTTGGGTTACTATCATTTTTTCTGTCACAGTACAAAAATTGGTATGGCTTTTAGCCTTTATTGTATTGGATATCTCGGGTTTTCTATTAATCCTCATTTAGATAGAATAATTCCCAAATACAGTAACTCTCCTGTAAGTGACTCTTATGCTTTGGTTCTGGAAAAAAAGCTGCTTAAATTAATGGAAATGGAACAGTTATTTCTCGACCCTGGTCTTAACGCGAAATCTTTATCCCAAAAAGTAGACGCCCCTGTCAATTACGTTTCTCAGGTGATTAATGAAAGATTGAATCAGGCCATACCAGAATTTATCAACAGTTATCGTGTGAATTACGCCAAGACCTTATTAATAAACAATCCCCAGGAAAAAATTTGGGCTGTAGGCATGGAGGCTGGATTTAACAATCGGACTAGTTTCAACGAGAACTTTAAAAAACAAACCGGCGTTTCTCCTTCAGAATATAGAAGGGCTTACAGCAAATCTCCACTGCCCTAGTCAAGTCAAAGCCTGATTATGATTGAGTATTTGGTAATTTGTATTAGTCTGGATTCTTCATATCCTTTAAAAAGAAGCCTACCATTTTCCAATCTGCTCCAACCTTACCAAAAAGGTAAGTTACCTTTTCATTTTTCCAGGTTCGAAAATTATTCTTCCCCGTTTCAATGGTCACCACAATAGCAGCATTATTGTAGATGTTTATGTTATTGATTTCATATACATTTTCGATGGGACTGACTTCAGTTATCATCATATCGATCCATTCATCAACCGCTGTTTTATGCAAAAATTGATGAGCCTGCCAGTCTGAGGGGTCATCTGAATAATTACCATTGAACATAATGTAATCATCTGCAATGGTTTTCCGGATAAGCTCAGCATTGTTTTTATCAAATCCGCTGTGATAATTATTTAATACGGCTCTTAATTGGGCTTCATCATCATTTTTGACCTTCAAGAGCTCAGCATTGGAGTTGGCATTTGAGGTATTATTATTGTTCTGAGAGTTACAGGTTGCGAAAAGGAGAGAAATCAACAAATAAAGAGTAAACTGAAAACAGTTATTTCTAATCATAATCTTTTTTTTAATAAATAAAGGGCAGGCTTGAAAATTCTCGCCTGCCCTTCAAATAAGGAAATTCCAATTTATTATAACTAGTGAATGTTGTAAAAGTATACCTAAATGAGGGCCAAAATGAATAAACCCGCCATGATGCAAGGCTTCTACTCTTTCAAATATTTTTCGGGTATCTTATATTTATCATTCTCAGCCGCCCAAAACATAGATAGAATCCAATATCTTTTTCCGTCAAAAAACAGATCATAACTGGTAATTCCCTGACCCGAAACGAATTTGTCCTCGGTTCTGAATTTATAGGTGCTAAACACCTGGGTTACCGAACTAAATGACTCAATCTTGTTGGACACTTCATGTTCATAAAAACCTCTCTTATCCAGATAATCTAATTTTTCAATAAATTCATCAATGCCATTAAATATCATTAGGCTGGCCTGGTCGCTTTCCTGATTCCAATAGCTGTATACCAGCCGAGCTTGAGGATGAAACAAAGATCGCATTCTATCAAAATCTCTTTCCTGCCCGATTGGACCAGAAATAACATCATAATAAGCATCCAGGATTCCTTGAATAGTTAGGGTTTCCTCGCTAGAAGCTGTACTATTATTGTCCTGAGAGAATAAGCTGGCCGGGTTAATCAATATAAAAGCCAAAAGACAGGTAAGTAAAAGATTTACATTTCTCATTTTCAAGATTTTTATACTGGTCAAAAAAATAGCAATATCAATGGCAATAGCAATGTCAATTCAAAGCTGTTGCTTTATCCATTTTTTTATAAACGATATAAGCTCAGGGTTTGTACCCTCTGATTGATTATTAAAACTGGCTTTTTCATCCTTAGCCTTATTCATCCAATGATCAGATTCAGGAAATTCAACATAAGTAGCTTTTCCTGGATACTTTTGATTGACTAGATAAGCAATCAACTCATGTTCCTTGCCAGAACTGACATAGTCAGCATTGCCATGAATGGCCAAGACTTTGGTTTTGACACTCGACCATACTTTAAATAGATCTACATCCGCTACCTCTTGGAAATAAGAATAGTGCAAGGGATAATTTCTACACCTTTCCGCCATTTCAGGGTCAATTTTTTCGATTTCATCCGGTGTCTTTTTTTCTATAAAAAAATAGTGGAGCCTCTTCTTCTCTATCATCATATACTCATTTAATTCTTCGGGTGGAATTCCTTCAAGGATGGCCTGGCGAAGGGTATTCTCCAATTCATAAGAGTGCCAATCTTTCCCTCCTGATCCATATATGATAAGCCCAGCCAAATCTTCAGTTTTTGCCATCATAGGAGCTATTAATCCACCCATGCTTAACCCTATGAGAAATATTTTTTGTTGATCTACAAAATCATAGGTTTGCAATTTTTTCAAACCTGCTTGAAAGTTTTTAAAATCTTCTCCAAAACCAATTTCCTGGCAGGGTGTTCCCCGACTGTCCCCTACTCCGCTTCTTTCCATTCGCATGGTAGCGAAACCTGCCCTGGTCAGTGAATCGACTAAAGTATAGATGCTATTCGGCTGATGAAAAGGATTTTCCATTGGGCTACAGCCAATTCCCTGAATGATATAAACTGTAGGATGGACATTTTTTCCATTTCGAGGTTTGGTTAAAATTGTCCTTATTCTATTACCATTAATATTTACCTGATCATATTCGGTAATAAAAGCAGGATTTTCTTCCTTGGGATATGCCGTTAGCTCCATCTTTTTCTGAATTACCTCTCCTTTCCGGACCAAGCGGATATTCACTTTGTCACCCGTTGTGTGATTCCTCATTTGGGTTTTAAAATCAAGCATGGAATTGATCGGTAATTTTTCATAATTTATGATGAGATCACCAGATTGAAGGCCAGCTTTTTCGGCAGAGGATTTAGGAACAACAAATTTCACCTCCACCCCTCTAGGCAAATCAGGATTAGTATGTTCGGCAGCGGTTTCGTAAGCAATCCCTAATAAAGAGCGTCTTACCAAGGTTTGAGAAAAACAATTTTGAAGCCAAAAAATAGCACAAAGCAGCGGGATAATTTTCTTCACAGCAAATTTTTTATTGGAAAAATATTAAGCTAAATACAGCTTTTTGACACTACTCGAATCCTCAAAATTAGGACTAATAAAAACGCCTTAGGGGGAAAATCTTGCAGAATTTTTTTGGAGTGCAAAATTAGTTGGGAATTGTGTTATTGTTAAGTTAAATGGCTTCCAAAGCTCCATAATAATAAGTTCAAAATCACTTAATTAGCCTTGAATTTTAAATCACCCGCAATCTAAATAAACAATGTTTCAATTAAGTATTCTGGTAAAAACCTTTTACCGGCTTAGCATGTATCTGCATCAAAAAAACTGCCTGATCATCCACAATATGTGGTCGAAAATAAGGACCAATGCCCATCCATGTTCTCAAGCAATATTAGTATTAGAAAATCAACAGATCTTCGAAAAACACCCAAGCTATTCAAAGCGGAATAATTAATGGAATTGGTGGCTTTGAATACAAATCCAGAAGCAAAAATATTTAATATGATAAATATTGAAGAATAAGGATGAGAGCCTTTTTTTTGCGTACCCCATGGCAAGCACTATCATTAATTTTTAATAGCAGCTGCCAGGAGGTACGCCTTTTCAATGGCAATGGCAATGGCAATGGCAATGACAATCTCAATAGCAATAGCAATAGCAATGACAATATCAATTATTATTTAAAATTGCTATTGAGATTGAGATTGAGATTGTCATTGAGATTGTCATTGAGATTGAGATTGCTACTGACATTTTCCAGGACATTCCCTGAATCATCCAAAAGATATCTTCCTTTTTCATTTGAAAAAACAGCTCCAATTGATACCACTCCAGTTAATTTGGTAAGCATATTGGGGTAATCTGTTTTAGACGCCACCTTATTTTTAATATCCGCTAATTCAATCAGTACATGGCCATTGAATAGTGATCTTTGAAAAATACCCCTCTCTGGATTATCATTGTTGGCCACTTCTTTAAATCCATAGTGTGCATACCATTCCATACTGCGGCCATAATCATTGGAAATTATCATATAAAAAGCAGCCTTCCAATCGGTTTCTTGATTAAAGTTTTCAAAGACTCCTTTTTTCTCAAAAAATTGAATATAATTCCCCTGAGGGTCAATGACAATAAAAGATCTTGCTCCTAATGTTCCTCCTTTCAAAATACCTCCCGCAGTAGATAGCCCCTTAGTTTTTACCCATTGAAATAATGAATCTAGTTGATTTACCGCAAAGCCAAATTTATAGAATCCAGCCAGGGTATTCATTCCATATTCAAATTCAAGGCTATCTGGGGATATGGCTTGCGCATCTTCCACCAACTCTAGAAGAAAATCACCTTTTCTGAGTAGTTGGTTTTCTGAGTTTGTTGATTCAAAAGAACTAAATTGCAGATGGTCAGTATACCAGGTAGCTAATTCCTCTGCATCTATTGTTCTAATAACTACCTTATTCATGGCAAAAGTAGGGCTCTCTTCTGAATTCTGAGTATATAATCTTAATACCTTACCATCAACTGTTTCAGGGATTTCCAGTCCAGCCAAGCTTGCTAGGGTCGGTGCAATATCTCTGCTAAATGCTTGCTCTCGGGCAATACCTTGTGGCACATCAGGCCCCATTAATAAAATGGGAATTTCCTTATCATAATCATGTGCTCCACCGTGGGTAGCAGAAGCAGACCAAATATTGGCTTTGTAAGCAACATCCACCATTATGCCATAATTGGCTGGGTGAGTGGGAGAAACCAGATTCCCATACCTATTTTCGGTTGTCCAAAGCGGGTAGGTAGTAGCTTGTTCTTCAATAAACGAGTTTCTGTAAACATGTAAATAGGGATCTACTAATTCTTTATCCAGGAGTTGTTCCCTGGTCATGGTTTTTGAAACAAATGGAAAAACTTGAAGCCGCTTTGCAATCAAATTTGGTAACTGCTCCTTCTTACCTGAATAATTAGTTACCAAAGAATCAATACTTTGAAGAGCCTTTTCTACATCTTCTGACTGGATGCGAGTAGCTGCACGTCCCTGACTTATCTCATACTCTGAGATATTGGGGGATCCATGATCAGCTGATATTGCTACGGTATAGTTGTCTGCACCTAATTCTTCATCCAGAAATTTAAAAAAATCCCCTATCAATCGATCCAGCCTAAGTATTACATCTAACTGCTCTAAACTTCGAGGACCAAAATCATGACCAATCCGATCTGTCAGTTTTACAGCTAGAGCTAAAAAATCAACACTACCTCTTTGGCCAAGTTCTTGCTCTTGAACTGCTACCTTTGCTAAATCAAAGAGCGCCTCATTTTGGTAAGGACTATATCGACCAAACCACCTATTATACTGTGCTTGAGAAGTATCTGAAATTTCATCTTCCGCAAGGTGAGGAAAAGTAGTATGTACTCCATCATGTTCATATTCAGCCGCATCGGGTCGAGCAAGATGTTGAAACTGAAAGGGAACAGTATTTTCCCAAATATGATGTTGAATATATTTTTCTTCCATCCCCTCGTTGAATTCATGGATCCAATCTGGATAATCATCTCTGTAATAGGTAGAAGAAATAAATTTGCCTGTCGACCCCAACCAGTAGACATGATTATCTTCTGATTTAAGAGCCGCCTTTCCTCCATACAAAACAGATAATGGGGTGACACTCAAAGCCACTATTTTAGCATTGGGATTAGACTGCCTAACCCAATCTGCCAGCCCTTCAACCCTTATTTTAAAAGGTGAAAAAGCTCTGGCATTCTCCTCTCCAATTATTTTATGTCCAGGGTCCATGTGAGGAAATACTCCCCGAATCAGGCCATCTTCGTGCGGTCTTTGATCCCGATCCAACCAGGCATTAGAAGTAATTCCATGATTACACGGATTTGCCCCTGTAGCCAAAGTCGTATGCCCAGGCAAAGATAAGGTTGGAGCATGATCTACAATAGCCTTGGGATACCAAAGGCCCTCCTCCATCATTCTTTTGAAGCCGCCAACAAATGTTTCCTGATATCTGGATAGATAACCGGCCCGAAATTGGTCAAGACTGATCAGGACGATTAATTTTGTTTTGTTTTCTTCCAGACGGATAGAACTTTGACAAGTCAAAAGAGACAGTGCCAGACTAGTCACTAGTACATAATTAATAGTCTTCATTCTTTTTTGCTATTTTTTATTAGAAGGTGTTTCGAAGGTCACGGGAGGGAATTCATCGCTTAGAGTTATTTTCTGATGTTCATACCTCCAGACGCCAGAAGGTGTTGCTCCCCAGGAAGGCTGATTAACATTCCCAAAGCTCTGCATGGGACCAAAAACGTGTTGGAATTCCTGGTCCCCTATTTTAGAGCTCCATTTTATGGGTTCGCCCTTTTTGTTAAGTACAAAACTGGCGATAAAATCATTGCTGCTTTGATCATAAACATTGAAGCTGAATTGATCATCTCCTATTTCAACTCTGGATAGAGGGGTTCTACTTGCAAGACGGTGAAAAACGACCAATGCTTGTCTTTTCCAATAGGCTAATTCAAACACATGGCGAGTACTGTCAATAAGATTTACCTTATCTCCCTGCTGATCCCAGCCTCCCTTTGGTGTCCAGGCTATTATCTGATCGCCGGTAGGGCGCTTTAAAATAAATTTACCAAAAGGCTGATTCAGGCTCATCCAGAAGACTTCGTCCCAGGGTTCTTCTTCACGGGCATAGAAGCCTTTCAACTCTACGTATATGGATTGCGCTTTTTCCCATGCTGAAGTTCCACCTATGGTTTGGAACATTCTTTCTACTAAGTCTAAGGCTTGTTTATCACCGGAAAGTTGTTGACCCGAACAAGGTTCAATTAAATAGATATTTGTTGCAAAAATCAAACAAAGGACCAAGGCGATCCTACTTGTCATTCTGGAATTGAAAATGACTTGAAAAGAACTTTTCATTTTAATAGGTTTTTCTGATAAACTATGTTTGAAAATGTCAGCGCGAATCTATAGTTATGAAGAAAAACCAAGGCCCCGATTTTTTAATTGTGGCCAATTTAAATAGGGTATCTCGATGAGAGTTCGGGAAACCATCAAAAAGTCATTGTTTACTTTTGTATTGAGTTGGGGTCATTCCAGTATGTCGCTTAAAAGCTCTGGTAAAAGTATTTTTGGTATTAAAACCTACTTCCATTGCTATTCCCATAAAACTCAAATGGGCATATTGGGGGTCGGTAATCATTTTTTTAGCTTCTCTAATTCGATAAGAATTGATCAGATAAGTAAAAGAATAACCGAATTCCTGATTTATTAATTCGGAGAAGTATCGAGAATTGATGGATAACCGATTACAAAATTCCCGTGCCGATAAATCTCCATTCAGGTATATTTTTTCTTTTTCTAAAATTTCCAAAATCTTTGCTTTCAGTTCATGAGATTGATCTCTTCCCATGCTACTGGCTTTCATATTGAAATCTGCTCCCTTTATTATTTTTGATTCTTTGATGGCCCAGTAACTAATAAAATGAATTAGGATGGAGGAGGCCAGCACTGCAGAAAGCATCATATAATATTTAAAGGAGTTTGTAAAAACCATTATTAAAATGGCTATAACGGCAAAGGTCAAAAAACCTTGAAAGACTCGGGTGTAATAAACCAGCCACCGCAAGGAGGCCAATTGTTTTTTGTGGTTACGACCAGAATAAGATTTCTTTTTACGCTCAATAAAGAATAACGACCTTTTGCAATAAAAAAAACCAGAAAGGATAATCAGCCCATAATAAATAATCCTGTCTGGAGGAATCTTACAATAGTCAGGATTGGGAGCACTATACAAAGAAAGTTTGACCTCGGCAGAAAGTATATAAAAAGGTAAAATGACCAAAAAACAAATAATAGCAGGCACCAAATGGATCACATCCCATCCATTCACCTTCGTCTTTTCCTTTATGGTAAATTGTACATAAAAGTAATATAGAGGGCCAAGTAGATAAAACAAAGGAACAAAAGCAGCCATTGAATGTGGTATGGCAGAAAATTGGCCTTCAAGGATTAGATACTCCTTGAAAAGGTAGCCAGACACAATAATCAGTAGCAATGCCAAAAAAATATTTTCATGGGATTTTTTCCGGATACTTGTTATTAAAATTAAAGTAAGGAAAATTCCATGTATAGCACTAAGTAGGAAAAGAGAAGAAATGAATTCCATCAATAATAGAAAATATGCCAATTAAAGATTAAAACTAACCAAAAGGTGGAGTTTGACCTATTAATGGTCTGTTAAAAAAAGAAGCTTTCGGTCTATAAATTCCTGTGAAAATCTTAAACTCCCAATTCTATATTCAAAACCACAAAACCTCTTTCCTTAATTCCTCCATTTTCTATATACTTTGCTGAAATATTTCGGATCATTAAAACCACATAGGTCAGCTACTTCAGTGAGAGTATACTCCTTTCTTTCAAACAACAATCTAGCTTGATCCATCCTTATTCTCTTCAAATAATTGTGTGGAGTAGCACCAAAAAATTTTCTAAAATTCCTGTGAAAATAAAATTCAGATAAATTAGCAGCCCGAGCCATATCTGAAAGTGCTATCGATCTTCGGTAATTATCATGGATAAAATGCCTGCCCATTTGGATTCTGCGGTAAAGCTCTAGCCTGGTCATTTTTTTATTGCTTTCCAGTTGCCCTATATTTTTCGTTATGGATGTGGCATGTATCACTAGGTTTTCTGCTAAAGAAATAAGAAAATCTAGCCGCTGCTCAGGGGCTATCAATTCCTGATAAAATGTTCTATTCAGGCAATTATGAAAAAGGGTACCCTTAGAGGATGTTGGAATATTTAAAAACAAATCACAGGTATTGTCTATTTCGATATGATCCAAATTTTCAACAATGGTTTTTTGATAAGCATATTTAATTTGGGAAAGCAATTGAATATCAAAAAAATAACAGTGACCCAGTACTTCAGCAGAAGATTTGACATTCAACTCAACGGCTTGCCCAGGGTTAACCACCATGAAATTATTAGCAGACAAATTATGCCACTTATTATCGATATTGTAATTTTCGACTCCCCTCTCAACATATTTTAATGAAAAGTTAGTAGCAGTATATTCGTTCTCATATCGGATCAAGGAGGATTCAACAATATAATTTGCAGTAGTACCGCAGCGCAGTTTTGTTATGGTGTTATTTTTCATGCAGTCGAGCTCAATAAGTTTGAAAATTATCCAATAGTCAGTATTCTATCGCTATACATATTGAGGCAAAATAATTTTAAAAAAAAGTCAAAGAACCTAATTATTAATCATTTTCATTCAAGGTGATTCAAAATTATTCATTACAAAAAACTTAAAAATTCACCGGTGTATTTAATGCATTAATTCTTAGTCCAATTATAGATTTATTTTTTATAAAAGATCTGCTTTTTTTAATCTCTCTCTTCTATTTTTCAACTAATAATTCCTTTAAAAAAACAGGATATTACATCATTTAACAAAATTTGACCTTATTGAAATCTTTCAGTGTCCATTGTTGACTAGAAGCAATCTCCAGTGTTTCTTTTTCATATTGGACTATTGATAAGTCCTTATCGGTTACAGTAAATTGTATTGGATTTTTTAATAAATACCGTCGTATAGTTTCATTAAGCCTAAGAATTTCCTCTTTAAATTCTTGGTCTCCGTCCAAGTGCCCCAAAACCAAAAAAAAATCATTATCCTTTTGGTATTTATGCAGTATTTGATGCTTAAAAAACAAGGAGTCTCTTAAAAGAAGTAATTGATTCTCTACTTTTCCAGTTTTCTTATTAATTGGCCAACCGATTAAAACAAGTTGCCCGGTAGTTTCATTAATTTGGAAGCTGCGAATAAAAGCTTTCTGGTCCAGGCTTCTGAAAGCATCATAAGTTTCCTCAAAGCCACCAAATTGAATGGTCATTGGAAAAAATGAATTGAAGGTATCTATAAATCCTTCAAAGTTCATCTCCTGCTTTCGACCTTTCTTTTTCCAAATATTGGCGTTGTATATTTTTCCTTCCTCTACAAACTTTTCCAAGCCAATAATGGTAGCATGGATTTGAGGTAGTTGGTAGGGTTTGAAGTATTGGTGTAGGGGAGATTGTTTTATTAGATTCCAAATGTTTTGGATAAAATGTTGGAAGTTTTTTTCCTTTGGACCGTAGAGGGCAACGAGGGTTTTTTGGGTTGATGTTTTCAAGTTTTCAAGTTTAGGGAATACTGTATTTTATGTGTAGTTGTTTATTGGAGCTTTTTTCGCACGCAGATTTCACAGATTCCGCTGATAGCTTTCTGCCAAATTAGCGATATCCCTGACTGCCGGTAGGCAGTTGCGTGCGAAAAAGGCTTGTATGAATAGTACCACCTTAATGGCTACCCTTACTATACTAATAAGCCGCTAGCAATAAACTAATTAGGGTTTTATTTTCTTCAAAGTTCGCTCCCGTTTATCAAAACTCACTCCTTCTTTAATCCAATCTTTAGCTGCCTGCCCTTTTAAGTAATGATTAAACCACTCGCGGATCCGCTGATTATAATCTTTGCGGTGTTCTTCCCCGGCAATTCCATGATCTTCTCCTGGATAGACCAGCATGACAAAATCTTCATTACCGGCCCTTCGGGCGAAATTGTAGAATTCGACGCCTTGATGCCAATCAACTACCCCATCAGAGTCACCAAATGCCATTAGCATGGGGGTTTTTAATTCATGAACAGAAGCAGCCGGAGAATTACGTAGGTAGGCTTCCAAATCTTCCCAATAGGGTACATCCATACGAGCCTGACCAGTTTCCCAGTGATCTACTTCCGGGATACCAGGATTCCAGTGAATGGCTCCCATAAAGCTCAGAAAGTTGGTAATGGGAGCTCCTGCTACTGAAGCAGCAAAGATATCTGTTTGGGTAGGCAAATAGGTGGCTTGATATCCACCCCAGGAATGTCCTACAAGTCCAACTTTAGATGGATCAATCAGACCTTTTTCGCTTACTTTCTTTACAGCGGCCTCTACGGAAGCTAAGGCTGATTGGCCTGGCTCACGTGCCTCGTAAACAATATCGGGCGCTAACACGAAGTAGCCTTCACTGGTAAAAGTGGTAAAATTATAAAGGCTTTGCTCGGAGGGCACAAAGTAACGGTTTACCCAATTAGAAACGATCTCATAGGTATATACAACCATTGGATACTTTTTCATAGGATCATAATTGGCTGGGTAAAATAAAGCTCCTTGCAAATCTCTGCCCGTAGTACTCTTATAATCGACTAATTCTGCTTTCCCCCAGGCATATTTTTCCTGAAAATGATTGAGTTTGGTCCTTTTCTCTGGATTATCAAAATTAGCATTAGTAGCATATAGGTTGGGACTAGTGGAAAAGTCTTGCGTCATATATACATAAGTATCTGCCGATTTGGCTTTCATCAGACCAGTTATTCTTTGAGAATTGTAAATTAATTCTTTAACCTGTCCTTTAGGCTCAATCCGGGCATAGCCTGTTTTTTTGGTTTTTTTACCAGACATTCTACAATATACTGGCTTATCCAAATCTATAGATTTAGCTTCCGGGTCTATCCTTAAGTAACGGTAGATGATTTCGTCCTTGGCTCCATTGGTCAATTTAGTGGCTTTTTTCCCGTCAGGGGTGATTTTCCATATATCAAACTCATCATAAACCAATACACTTTTGTCCTCTTTTTCCCAGCCTGCGGAAAAATAGGGTGGATACTGTTTAACAGGATAATCATAAGCTTCATTTGCGAAGTTGGAGTTGACATCCTTAGTGATATTAGTGTGCGTTCCCTTTTTAATATCATAAACCCAATAATCCTTTCCTTTAAAATAAAGCAAGTAGTTGCCTCCAGGGCTGGCTCCGAAATTATACCTTACTTTTTCGATTACCTTCTTGCGTTCACCACTTTTCAGGTCTGTCAGATAACGATCTTCATAGTAGCGTCCAAATTTTCGTCCATAAGGATAGGGCTGATTATCTCCTTCCAGGACATATTGATCATTTTTTAAAATTTGGATGTTTTGCATAGCGTCCTGACCTATTTGCATAAAATGATCATTGTCCAAATTCCACTGGGCTAACAGTCCTCTCTTACTATCGCGGCTATACCTTGATCTTTGTTGTGGAAAAATCAAAACATCCTTTGCATGCCAAACCTGAACATCGGATATTTTTTCTTTTTTCTTTGCTTTGCTGGTATCTTTTTTCTCTTTTTCAAGTCTGGGTTGTAGGTCTAAATAAAGGGCATCGCCATTGGCTGCCCAAAGGGGTTTTTTATATTCAGAAACACGGGCTGTAGCAGGAAAATTTTTATTTTTGGTAGGATCAAAAGTTTTCATTGAGGCTTGACCTCCGTCAAGTCCTGTCCAGCTAAGTACTATATGCTGTTTATCGGAATAGGGAGAATCCTCTTCTTTCATTGTTTTTATGACAGCAAGACTGGCTTTTTCATCATGCCAGGATAATTGGCTGTATTTAGACTTGGAAGCATCCAAGGTTTTCAAAACACCGGATTGGGGATTAAATAATTGGAGTCCATTCCCAGCATCATCTGCCGTTTCCATGATCATGGCTATTAAGGGCATTTTTTCTGCCCAGGAAAATGTTTTTACATTTCCGAAGCTCAGTTGAGTCCCTTTATTTAAGTCTAGTACTTGTACATTAGATCCCTTGGCTTTGGCTTCATTTTTGGATTTGAGGGCTAAAAAGTTACCCGAATCGTCAAACTGGGCTGTGGTGATCTTATCAAATGATTGAATATCCCAGGATTCTAGCTTAACGAGTTCCTGTTTATTGTCTTTTGATTTTTTTTCTTCTTCCGAAGGAGTAACCCTGTAGGTAAGCCATTGAGAATCGTCAGAAAATTGAGGGTTAGTGCCATATTTAATGACTTTCAGGCTATCAGTTTGCAGGTTGCGAACCCGCAATTCATTTTTCTTATCAACTCTTCTTACAACATATGCCAGCCATTGTCCATCAGGGGATATACGTCGAGTGCTAAAGGATTCCCATTGGCCATAATCATCAGGAGTAAGAGTAGGCTTTTCTTGTGCAAACAAGAAAAAGGGGAGTAAAAGAAGTACGATCAGGTGAATGTTTTTTTTCATAACGACCAGTTTATTTATACGATAGCAAATGTGGTTTTTGAAGCTTACAAAGCAAGATTTTATTCCAAGAGGTTCATAATGGTATGAAGTTCGAAATTTTTTTCCATCTTTAATAGTATAGACCACATTCATCCCTGGAGCTTTCATGCTAATCAACTTTTTTGTCTCCAAGCATGGTATCATATCCTAAAGGGGGATAGTCATTGTTGGTTTTAGTTATTGACGGGATATCACTAGTGTTAGGATAAGAAAAGTGGGAGTATGTGCTTTCATTAGATAGGTGTTATGTTGCTTTTAAACAGACATGTCATGTCTTATCTGATCTACTTATTTCAAGCATTCAAATTTATGGTATACAACTTATGAGAATGGGCCTTTCCCTTTAAATCTACATTCCCCATGGGAAGGATCTGGAATTTAGAAGTAGGCAAGCTTAATTGTTCGTATAGAGTTTCTGAAAGGAGCAGATCCACTCCCATTTCATTACATTTTGACTGTATCCTGGCCGTAGTATTAAGAATATCCCCTGAGAAGGCAATATCTCTTTTAATCAGACCAATCTCACCACTGATAACCTTTCCACCGTGGATACCGACTTTAAAGGTAGGTACTATTCCGTATTTCTCTTTATAAACAGCTGCTTTTTCCTGAATGATCTGTTGCACCTCAAAAAAAGCATTAATGCAATTATAATTTTCCAGGCCTCTTTGATAGGGCCAGCTCACAACCATTTCATCTCCCACATATTGATAAATTTCTCCTTTTGCCTTTAAAATTCCTGGTGTAGCATCTTTGAAGAAATCTTTAAGAAATTCAAAATATTGCATCTCCTCCAACTGCTCGGCAATAGTAGTAGAAGAGCGAATGTCCAAAAACATAAAAATGCGATCCTCTTCTTTAGGATGGAAATATTTTCCCATCAAAAAAGAATAGAAAATCCCAGGACCATATTTGTCATTAATTTGAATGCCAAGAATAGTGATTACGGCAATGATCAGCCAAAAAAAGTAATTTTTCACATTATCAATCCCTACTAAATATTCTCCTACTTGCGAGGGTAGCGAAGGATCAAAGATACTTACCTGCTGATCAACTGCGTGATAAATAAAAGATCCTATTGTGCTCATCAGGATAAAAAGAACGGTCGTACTCAGCACCAATAGTAATAGGGCCATACCATAGGAATGGGTCCTCAACCACCTATTTACTCTCGGTATTAAGAATAAACCTGCTAAAATACCTGCTACAAAAACCATAAGGCCTGTCGACTGTAGTAAAAGCCAGAATACAGACATATCAGGGACCGCATCATAATTAGTCAGAATCACCAAATCGTAAATTGCCTGTAGAATGGCTATACTTGTCCAAATGAGGGCTATTCTAATAGCTGTAGCAAAATTAGAGGATAATAATCTTCTTATCGATTGTCGTAGTTTCACCTTATCTTCTTTCAATCCCTTGTAACTAAATCTTTGGTTTTTCTTAGAAGAGTAAAATTACTAAATATTAGAAAAAAGAGGATAGATCTTATAAAGACAAATTTACAATTGCTTTATTAAAGGTGTAGTTACTTATTTTAGTTTTTTTTTCACGCAACCACCTTCGGTCGTCAGGGATTTCCCAGATAATGCAAATTTAATTTTCAAATCATCATAACATCGCAAAATTACAACATCAAATAATCTATCATTTTGCACATTTGCTAATCAAATAAACCCTCCACTCCACAAAGCAACCACCACCAAAAAAGAAACAATTCCTCCAATCAAAGTAGCTCCACCATAAGAAAAAATAGCGTCCTTCACATTCAATCCACTTAATGAGGTACACACCCAGAAATAACTGCTATTCACATACTTGATGATCACAGAACCTGAAGCGCCAGACAACATGGCTGCCTCCGGAGAAAGGCCCAAACTGCCTAACATCGGGGCCGTAATAGATCCTGCCGTGATTACTCCAACCGTCGTTGAACCGGTAACCATGTTACCAATTATCCCGACAATGAAAGGAAGAATGATGGAAGGCAAATTATAATTGGTAAAAAAGTCAACAATATAATTAACGACTGGAGTGCCTTTTAATATTTCACTTAATGACCCCCCAAGCCCTGTTACCACCAAAATCATAGCCGACCCCCTAAGGGCATCTTCTATCCATTTGCTTTTGGAGTTTTGTTGGTCTTCTGAGGTTTTTATATTCCTAAATGTCAACCAAACACCGATGGTCAAAGCCACCACAGGCCAACCTAGATAAATAAATATGGTGTGCCAACTACTTCCTTCCGGCATCGAAAATTTAGCTACGCTATACATGGAAATTAAGATAATGGGCACTACAATGGGTGCATAGGCCATTATTACAGATCTGGTTTTGAGTGAAGAACTATCCACCTCATGAACTCTAAATTTTTCATCTGGCTTAGTAAGCACCCTAGGTCCTACAATCCACCTGCCCCAGGCCCATCCTGCCAGAGAGCCAGCCAAACAAATTATGCTACCGAAGACAATGGTTTTTCCAATATCTGCTCCCACCAGGGCAGCGGCAGCAAGTGGTCCAGGAGTAGGAGGCACAATAGCATGGGTAAGCTGCAAGGCACCCACCAATCCAGTTGACATGGCTGCAATACTGGTATTGGTAGCAATAGCTGAGGCATGTACCAGAGGGTTCAAAATCACATATGCTACATCTGAAAATATAGCTATCCCCAAGACAAAACCGGTAAGTGTCAGAGCTAATGGCATACGCCGGGAACCTACCAGTTTGATAATCGAGCGGGTGATAATATTGATTGCTCCGGTATGTTTTAGCCCCTCAGCAATAATCGATCCTAGGACTATCACTACCCCAATTTTACCTAAGGTTTTTCCAAATCCATTTTCGAAGGCTTTGATAAAGGTTTCCTGCTGTACTCCTGGTAATATTCCGAATAGCACAATGGGTATCAAAAGGGCAAGAAAAACATGCCATTTCCATCTGGCAATCAGGATTAATAAAAGGAGGATTACTAGAAGAAAACCTATTAAGGTGATAATTGGATTGGTGGCAACAGTGTCATTCATGTTTTACGATCTAGGATAGGAATAAATATGCTTTTCTTTTTTGCAATTCCTCAAATTTTCCGTACAGTTCCTCACTTGATTTTTTGACACAGACTGGAACAGACTTAAAATGACTTGACACAGCTAACTGTAAATTGTCATTTAAGTAATTTAAATCTTCAAACTCATCTGTGATGTTACCAATGCGTCCATGGCTGCTTGTACCCCTCCTTTATTAAAAGGAATTCCTGCCATTTCCAACCCCATTTCTATTCCAGAAAGGGTAGCCATCAGCATCAATTCATTAAAATCTCCGAGGTGACCAATTCGAAAAACTTTCTTTTTTAACTGACCAAGGCCGGTCCCCAGACTCATATTAAATCGCTCCAGAATCAACTTTCGAAGGACATCAGCATCTGCTCCTTCCGGAACTCTTAAGGCGGTAGTAGAATCAGAATACTCCTGTTCATTTAAGCATTGATTTTCCAGCCCCCAGTGATCAGCAGCTTTACGACAGGCGGTGGCATACTGCTTATGTCTTTTAAACACATTATCTAAACCCTCTTCTAATAGCATCGTCAATGCTTCATCCAGTCCAAAAAATAGTCCACTGGCCGGAGTATATGGAAAATAATTCGTCTGATTGATATCAATAATTCGTTGCCATTGCCAATATGAATGAAGGCCCTCTTTACTATTGGCATACTGAATAGCTTTCGGGCTTATTGAGTTAAAACCTAATCCGGGGGGCATCATAAAGCCTTTCTGAGAAGCACTTATCGCCACATCTACCCCCCATTCATCCTGGCGAAAATCTGTTGTTCCTAGTGATGAGACCACGTCTACCAAAAACAAAGCAGAATGACCTGCTTCATCAATTGCCTCCCGGATTGACTTAAGATCACTGGTTACGCCATTAGAGGTTTCATTATGTACCACCATAATGCCTTTTATCCTGCCCCCAGCATCAGCCCTTAGTTTTTCAAAAACTTGTTGGGAGTTCACCCCCCTTCGCCAATCACCAGGAACCCATTCCACTTCCAGGCCAATCTTTTCTGCCACTTTTTTCCAAACAGTTGCAAAATGCCCGGTTTCAAAAGCCAAGACCCGATCACCTGGTTTAAATAGGTTTAACATGGCGGCTTCCCAAGCTCCTGTTCCAGAGGAAGGATAAATTATGACATGACTATTTGTTTGAAAAATCAATTTGATCCGTTCTAAAATGCTTTTAGTGAGAAGACCAAATTCGGGGCCTCTATGATCCATAGTTGGACGGTTCATGGCCTGTCTGATGCGTTCTGGAGTGTTACTAGGTCCGGGTATTTGGAGGAAGTGCCATCCTCTTTTTACATTAGAATTCATGGAGATGAAATATGGTTTTATGATTAGTTGAAGAAAAGATAGTAAATTATTTTATGGAATTTGTGATGAAGAATTTAAAAGTAGTGTATTTTAATTATTTAAGATTTTTATCATCCTAAATACCAAATCCGTGAAGATCCGCGTCTTAAAAAAACTTCTCTTTTGACACGGATTTTCACGGATATCACGGTTTTCATTGATAACTATGATTAGCATTTTGGATCAGCTCGCAGGTCAAATAGAAGGGGAAATTTATTTTGACGAATTATGGAGGCGAATTTACGCCACTGATGCTTCCGTTTACCGCGAAGTTCCCACTGCGGTGATTTTGCCAAAAAACAAGGAAGATGTAAAGAAAATAATTGCCTTTGCCAAAGAAAATAAACTAAGCATCACCCCAAGAACTGCAGGCACCTCTCAAAGTGGGCAAGCAATTGGAAAAGGTTTCATCGTTGATGTATCCAAGCACATGAATAAAATTTTAGAGCTGAACGTGGAAGAACGGTGGGTTCGAGTTCAACCCGGAGTAGTGAGAGACCAATTGAACCAATACCTAAAACCCCATGGTTTATTTTTTAGTCCCGTCACCTCTACTGCTAACCGGGCCATGATTGGTGGAATGGTAGGGAATAATTCCTGTGGTGCCAATTCTATAGTTTATGGCTCTACTCGCGATCATGTGATCGCTATAGACACTTTGTTGTCTGATGGCAGTGAGTGTACTTTTAAAAGCCTTACCTCTGAAGAATTTAAAAATAAAACGAAATTAGACAGTTTAGAAGGAAAGATCTACAAGCAAATTTTCAGCATCCTAAGTAATCCAGATCATCAGAAAGAAATAAAAAAAGAATATCCCAAAGCCAATATTGAACGAAGAAATACAGGCTATGCCATTGATCTTTTACTTCATCGCAAACCCTTTAAGGATAATGGTCCTGATTTCAATTTCGCCACCCTTCTTTGTGGATCGGAGGGAACGCTTGCTTTTTCCACAGCAATAAAATTACATCTGGATCCCCTACCCCTTCCGAAAGAAGTGGTCATTGCTATTCATTGCAAGGATGTTATTAATACCCTGCGTTGTGCCCAATTGGCTATGACATTTCGGCCCGATGCCTGCGAGTTAATGGATAAAACCATTTTGGATTGTACCAAAGCCAATCCCGAACAGGAAAAAAATCGCTTTTTTCTGGAAGGAGATCCTGGGGCAATTTTATTGGTTGAATTTCGAAGGAAAACATTGGCGGAGGCAGAGAATATGGCAGATGATCTTATTCAAAAGATAAAAACAACGGACCTTGCCTATGCCTTCCGAAAAATACTGGCACCAAAAAGCAAACAGGTCTGGGCCTTGCGAAAAGCTGGCCTGGGTGTGCTGGGGAATTTACCAGGTGATCCAAAATCTGTTTCCTGCATTGAGGACACTGCAGTAGCACTAGATGATTTGCCAGAATATATTGAGGAATTTGCAGCGATGATCAAAGAGTTTGGCCAAAATGTAGTCTATTATGCTCATGCTGGAGCAGGAGAACTCCACCTACGCCCCATTTTGAACCTAAAAACTGAAGCGGGCCAACAAGCTTTTTATGATATATCCAAAGCCACCGCCCAATTGGTCAAAAAATATAATGGCTCTTTAAGTGGTGAACATGGGGATGGCAGGGTAAGAGCGGAATTTATTCCTTTGATGATAGGAGAAAAAAACTACGACCTGTTGCGCCAAATAAAAAAAACCTGGGACCCCGATCATATTTTTAACCCTGGAAAAATAGTGGATGCACCTCCTATGAAAGGTGATTTCAGATATGAAGCAGGCCAGATCACACCTGAATTTAATACCATCATGGACTTTTCAGAGGTCGGTGGTTTTATACGCATGGCTGAAAAATGCAATGGAGTGGGAGCTTGTCGGAAGCTTTCGGAAAGTGGCGGAACCATGTGCCCCAGTTATCGGGCGACCCATAATGAAAAAGATACCACCAGGGCCCGAGCCAATGCCTTACGTGAATTTATTAATGGAGAAAATAAAAACAATCCATTTGATCAACCTGAAGTTTTTGACATCCTAAAGTTTTGCCTTTCCTGTAAAGCATGTGGCAAAGAATGTCCATCCAGTGTAGATATGTCTGCCTTAAAAGCAGAATTTTTGCATCAATATTATCAAAGTAATCGGCGGCCAATAGGGGATATTGCCTTTGCTAATATCGAAAAATTAGGGAAATGGGCTCTTCAAATACCTTGGTTGAGCAACGTAGTAATAAAAACAAAGCTAGGAGAAGGATCTATCAAAAAAGCATTGGGTGTAGCAGCAAAGCGTTCTCTGCCTTCTTTTTCCAAAATATCATTAAGAAAATGGTATCATAAGCATTACCCGAAATTAAAAGTTGCATCTTCTTCCAAGAGGAGTTTATATTTATTCTGTGATGAGTTTACCAATTACCAGGAATCCGAGATAGGGATTAAAGCTGTCCAATTACTGAGCAAGCTAGGCTATGAGGTCAAATTGATCGACCATACTGGAAGTGGCAGGGCTCAGATTTCCAAAGGTTTTTTGAAAGTGGCAAAAAAAATGGCCAATCAAAACATCGAAATCTTTGCTGAACTAGTAGATTCTAATACACCATTAGTTGGCCTAGAACCTTCTGCCATTTTGAGTTTTAGAGATGAATATATTCGATTGGCTGAAAACAAAGAAAAAGCCATTCATTTAAAGCAGCATGTATTTCTCCTGGAAGAGTTTCTATTTCAAGAATATCAAAATGGGAACATTTCTTCTAAAGATTTCTCCTCGAAGCAGGCTCAAATCTTATTACATGGCCATTGTCATCAAAAGGCGCTGGGAAGCCTTGAAGCTAGCGCTTTTGTTCTGGGTATACCTAAAAACTATGAAGTTGAAGTTATTCCTTCCGGCTGTTGCGGAATGGCTGGCTCTTTTGGTTATGAAAAAGGAAATTATGACTTAAGTATGGATATTGGCGAAATGGTCCTTTTTCCAGCCCTCCGAAAAGCTAAAAAAGACGCAATTCTTGCTGCCCCTGGAACCAGTTGCAGGCATCAAATCTGGGATGGAACAAAGAGGCAGGCTTTGCATCCTGTAGAAATATTATGGGAGGCCTTTAGTGGGTAGTGGGTAGTGGGTAGTGGGTAGTGGGTAGTGGGCAAGTTATTTATTTTAAGGCATGTTCAAGATATTTAAGATCTTCACCTTCAAATAAATCTTTACCAGAAATTTCAAGTCCAACTAAAAGTTCTTCCTTTGCCTTTTCCATCAAGCCCAGTTCATAAAGAACCTGTCCTAATCTTAAGCGAACGAAAGGATTTCGCTGGCCGGTGAATATATCCATACTTAAATCTAAATAATGATGAGCTTTTTCATATTCTCTAAGGTACCAGAAACAATCTGCCAGGGCAGTGGTAAACCAGAGGGTAGCTTCATATTCTATTTTAGGGTAAGGAATAAGAGCGATTCCATTTTCAAAAACCTCAATAGCTTCCTGAATAGCTCCCTGCTCAAAGAGTTCATCTCCATGATCTGCAAAATCATCAAGTTGAGAGGCAATTTCTTCGGTCAAAAAACAGGTTTCATATTCTTCTTTGGTAATTGCCTCCTCCAAAACATACAGAAAGTTTTCATCTGTTAATTCGATATTATTCTTATCACAGTATTTCGTTAGTTTATCACTAATTGGGTCAACCATTGTTTATTTTTTGTAAGAAATATAGGAGTTCCTGGAAAAAGTATAAACCAAGGCATCAGAAATTTCTTCTCTTATTTTAAATCCATTGACAACTCTGTCTAATTTGTCATAAGGCAGCTTTTCAGCAACTCTTTTACTTGCTTCGTTTTTTACAGAAGGAATAACATAAATAAGATTTAATGCTAAAGTTTCAAAACCATAAGTCAATAAAAAATGGCAAGCTTTTGTGGCGATACCTCTTCCGGTAGCACTCGTTCTCACCCAATATCCAATGGAGGCTTTTTTATTTTTTAAATCCAGTTGTTCCAGGCAACAGCCTCCCAAAACCTTACTTTCCAGGGAATCCACAATAATAAACTCACATCCTGAATTGGAAGCCCATATTTGGGGGACTAATTTTTGAATCCAATTTTGGGTGTCTTCAAAGGAATAATCGGCATTACACCAGGGAAGCCATCTAGAGATTTCAGCTTTTGACTCCATTACGGCTTCGTAAAAGGCGGGGATATCTTGATTTTTGTATTTTCGGATTTGAATATTTTCCATTTTTTGACACGGGCTATCGCACACAGGCCTTCACTGTCTTAGTTGATGCTAAATAAAACTTATTCTTACTATGATAAGCAATAAACACATTTTTATACAAAACACTTTAACCAGGAATAAAAAAATATGAGTAACTCCTGGGAGAACTCATATTTGACAAAAAATGCAAGAATTCCAAAAAGCAAAAATTTGGACTTTTAATTTTTATCTAAAGCCGGATTATTAATTGGAATAACCAGTTTTATACTCTTATAGCTTTAACCAAAGGCACTGGTTCATGAACGGTCATGGAGGTAGCTTTTCCATCTTTCACTTCAAAGCTAATTTCAACGGTAGCAGATCCTGCAGGAGTAAAGCGATGTTCATCAATTCTGAGCATAGCTCTACCGAAAGTACCTTTTCTGGCAATTTGTAGATACCCTCTTCTATTGAGATCAACCACAAGAACCTCATCCTCTTTTTCACCATATCTATAATCCCCAATATAGATCGCTTGCTCTTCTTTGCTTATGTCCAGATTCTTGGGTGTAACATTGGCATCTCCGAGTGATTCCAGATATTTCACCACCTTTTCTACATTTTTTCGATCGTCGGTACTAAGATCTTTATGCATCAGCCTGATTTGCGCATGTCTGAGTAAAGTGATGCCATGGGGTCCTGGTTTGCTTTGGATACCAGGCGCGGCGGCTACCATGCCTTCTACTGCATCGAGAGCTCCCAACATGGCAAAAGTAAAGATATCTGGGCGAGCTCCATAACTCATTAATAGTTCTGCAATATCCCGTCTGCCTACATGAGAGGCGGCCCCAAGGGCAGATTCCCAATCTCCAAAGCCCCAATCCCAACTTGCTTTGGCTAATTCTGGACGGTCTCTAAGCAACTCTTTTACTCTGTCGATCTTGGAATGTGAAGCACCGACCATTTCAGATACCCGATCATCATCAATTGCAGGATATCGATAAAACAGTTCTCCATTGTTGGTAAAATTGCCTATTGAATAACCTGGTTTAGAAGCATAGGTCATACTGCTTGTGGATACTGCCAGCATTCCAAAAACGGAGCTCCGTACAAAATGTCTGCGGGTTGAAGGAATATTTTTCATTGGGTGATTTTTGATTATTAATGTTTGAATTGTACTGAATCTAAATTAATAAATCTATATCCTCCTCCTTATTTTTTATTCCAATACACAGTCAACCTTGTTATAGTGGCTGGTTTTTTATGCCAAATCCCACTTATGGGTACTGAGTATCGTGTATTGAGTATTGAGATAAGTATGTGTCACTATTCAAAATTCATCATTAATACTCAGTACTAATTTCTAGGTGATTGATAATTTTATCAAGGACTTTTCCAACAAAAATTTCAGGTATATCATGCCCCATTCCTTCAAGCCATAAATAATCAGCTCCGGGAATTAATTCCTGGCATTTTTTCCCGTGCAAAAAATTGATCATAGGATCTTTGGTTCCATGAATGATTAAACTGGGCAGGGTTAACTGTTGAAGGGCTTCATATCTGGACCCTGACTTCATGGTGGCCGCCGTATGTTGTTTAAAGACATTATGATTATATCCTCTTCTTTTTCTTAAATTATATAAAACAGAGCGAGAAATATCTTCTATATTCAATTCGTGTTCCTTTTCTCCCTGCAATAACATTCGAGCTAAGACATTTAATTTGATTTCATTTTTTTCTGATTTAATCAAGCCATATTTGAGCTGGGCCAAGATTAAATCTTTTATTAACGTCGTATTAATAGAAGGAAGCGCTTTATCCATAATATTTCCCGACGACATCATGGAGATAAGGCTTTGCACTCTTTCAGGGTATTCAATGGCCAAGGTTTGGGCAATCATCCCTCCTAAAGAAACACCAATGACGTTGGTGGTTTCAAGATCAAGCTCATCCATTACAGCAATGGCATCAGCTGCAATATCTTCCAAAGAATAAGCATTATCCTGGGACCAGTCTTCTACCCAATCGGACAGCCCCGTTCCTCTATTATCAAATCGGACAAGCTGATATCCTTCTTCAACCAGGGGATCTAAGAAATACTCTGGCCAGGCTAAGGCATCATTTGAGATGCCCATAATTAAAAGAATGCTCCCTTTAATGCTGTCTTTAGGACTAATGGATTCATACCAGATTTTGGTATCCCCATTATAAGCAAAGCCTTCCTTTCCTTTTAAGGGGGCAATTTCTGATGCTACTGCCTTGTTTATTTTGGCATTTGCTCCTTCTGGCAATTTTGGAAGCGAGAAATGAATGTAAGCAGCCCCAAGAAAAAGTACAAGAAGTAGGGTAATGCCTAGTCCTTTTAGTATTTTTTTTATTTTCATTTATTTAAAATCTTTCATCCATTGTATCATAAGTTCGGTCATTTTATCAAAGTTTACTTCTTCCTTCCTGGACTGATAAAGGTTTAGTAAATGACTTTCAAATTCACCAAAGCGAAGAAATAACCTCTTTTTTTCCATAAACTCTACATGCTGTTCTCTGATCTCCTCAAGATGATCTTTAGGATAATTATCAAATGCATAACAGCTAAAAACAGCCCAGGTCATGTATTCCAGAAAAATAGCTAGCGAAGAGTTGTATGAACCATGTTTGCTGCTGTCATACCAATCAGAAGAATTTTGTATGGCTTCATCAATAGCAGTTTGATGTTTTTGCCCGATTGAATTGATATAATTGTGATCTACTTCAGTAAATAACTGCCGTTCTAGTTTTGCCACCTCTTCCCAATTTTTAGTTTCTGTTTTTTCTCTTATGGGAGGAGCTGAGATAATCATCAGAATTTCAGAGAATCCATTATTTTCTAATTTTCGGGTATTGTGCAGTCCATTGCTTAAGGTGGTTAATATCACTTTATAATGATCATGGCTTTCTTCAAAATTATCTTCAAGCCAGGTCCAAATCCCTTGTGGATCTACTTTTGAGTGAAATTCCGCTAAAGCAGATTGATAATATTCATTTTGAGTTTGATAAAATTCCAAAAAACCAGAAGTTTTAACAAAATCCTCCATTTCCTTCAGGATAGATTGAAGGCCATTTTTTCCTCCCAGGTATTTATATTGAGCATTTTCTTCCAATTCCCCTTGCCCCGAAAGCTCATAGGACAGGCCATCCATTCTGAGTGTATAATATAGGGTGTTTTTATTTTCGGCAGAACCTTGTTGGTCAAACCATCTATTCAATTTTACTACTGCCTTATGATTTTTATATGGAGAAAAATGAGCTTGCACCTTTTTCCAATAGGCATCTTTTTTGAAGGGTAGATTTTCATTTTCTCCGTAATTGGAAAGGCTCAATAAAATGTTCACGAGTTCATAAGCTTTAGGCATCAACACGGTAGCTTTTCCTCGAAATGCTACCTGATATTCTTCAGAAAATTTAAGCTCAGGGTTTTTAAAAGCATTTATAAATATATCCAGGGTATCTTTTTGATACACTAATTGGAGATATTGACGTGGTAATTCCCATTGTGGGTAGGTTAAGGTATCAGAACCAAAAATCATCTTAACCGTATATTTTTGCTCACTTGTTGCCGCAAATCCAAAGTTTAAAAATGGAGCCCCTGAAGCAGCTTTCATCATTTTCAATTGTGAAAAAGTGAGGGGTTTCTTGTCTTTAAGATCTCCTTCCACCAACATTTCCAAATGTTCATTTTCTAAATTTAAAATAAGGGTATCGGCATTGATAACTTGTCCGAATACTGCTAAGCTGGGACCAAAAAATAATAGGTTAAACAGAATAGCGATAGGAAGAGTCTTTGTTTTCATACTACTAAATTTTTACAACAAATTATTTAGCTCGTCTTAAATAGAAAATTTATTTAGACAGAAGACTCCGATCGATATTCTATTGAGAGAAGATTGGCGAAATTTACTAAGGAAGCTTAAGAATGACTTATTCAGAATTGCTATTTAAAGCCCAGCCTTTCTTCTATTTCTCTTAATTGGTGACTAAGAGCCGACTGAGTGAGAAACAGGCGTTCTGAAGAATTGGCAATGCTGCCCTCTTCGGCAATGGTTTTTATGAGTCTAAAATATTTTAATTCCATAAATCAAAGGTATCGGATATTAATCAAAGTTGTAGTTGAGATTTTTTCAAATAGAGCCTCAAGTTTATTCAATTTAAATACTGGCCTCTCCTACCAGCTAGGGATAGTTTTGCTGCAAAAATTAAAATAGCTAAAATCTATTTATGATGATTTTTGAGAAAAAACCTTTCATTTTCTATTTATTTTATTCCCATTTTATGCAGGAGCCCAACATTTATCTTCAATAGAAAAAAGAAATTACCAAAGCATTAAAATCATCCCCAGGAGGCACCCCAGATTGATGGTATATTGGGTGATAAGGTCTGGAAGAGTCTTAACTGGGCTACTAATTTTATTCAGAGGGAACCTGATTTAAGAGGCCCACCCTAGCACTCAATCCCTAAAGGAAGGAAGTCCACCCGCATTAAATTTAATTGGGAGAGGCAGATGAATTAATAAAAGAACGGAGCTCCAGATGGAGCGCAATGCAATACCTTGGTTATTTTACATTAGGCTCCATCCGGAGCTTTCTATTGCGTCAATTTCCTTCCTAAGGACATTTTGCTTCTCCGAAGCTTCTTTGTCTGTAAATCGATTCTCTTTTAATCTATTTGTTGTACAAAAACACAACAAAACAATTAATTTATTGTATATTTGTACAACAAATCACAAAAATAATGGAAAGAACTCAGGTTGGAGAACTAGAAGAACTGGTATTATTAGCTGTTGGCTCTTTATTGGATGAGGCCTATGCGGTAAGCATTTTGAAGGTAATAAAAGAGCATACCAATCGAAACATTGATGTTACTGCTATTCATTCTGTACTTCGACGCTTAGAAAAAAAGGGTCTTGTATCTTCTCAAATGGGGGGTGCTACCTCCAAGCGGGGTGGCCGCAGAAAAAAATTTTTTTCCTTAAGTCAAACCGGCCGAAAGGTGCTGGATGAAATCATGCTTGTAAGAAGCACACTTTATAATAAGCTACCCAAAATCACCTTCATACTACCGAGAATATGATGGAATCTCCTCCAAGGTGGGCCGATCGTTTTTTGACCTGGTTTTGTCACCCGGATCTATTAGAAGATCTGCAGGGTGATTTATATGAATTATTTGAAGATAAGGTTGAATCTGGTCAGCCTCGCCAGGCAAGACTTTTATTTATATGGTGGGTATTAAGATCACTCCGATACGATGTTATTAAAAAAACTTCCTTAAAAAACACAGGAACTATGACAAGAAATAATTTAAAAATTGCCGCCAGAGTTTTATGGCGTGATAAATTCAATACGTTTTTAAACGTAGGCGGTTTGGCCATTGGACTGACTTGTTTTTTGCTGATGGGATTTTACTTCAAGCAGGAAATGAGTTTTGATCAGATGCATAGCAAAAAGGATCAAATTTATAGAGTTTGGGTAAAGGAAGATTATGGAAATGATAAAGTGTTTTTTAACAGTACTACTCCTTTAATTTTTGAGCGGATCTTGGAAGAAAACTTCCCTGAAGTTGAAAAAGCTATCACCTTTGTCAATAACTCCTATCTGGTAGGTGAAATACCTAATAGGATTAATGAACAGGTAAGTATTATCAGCCCTGATCTTTTTGAAGTATTTGATTTTCAAATAAACCAGGGTAATCAATTGAGTCCACTTCCGGATCAAAACAGCATTATTTTATCAGAATCTTATGCCTTAAAGTATTTTGGAAAGGAGGAACCTATTGGGCAAACCCTTTCTATACAAATTGGGGATGAGGAGCGAAAGTTTGCAGTCTCTGCCGTTTTTGGGGATTTACCTAGGTCCTCGAGTCTACAATTTGACATGGCTATATCCTCCTCTAATAATGAAAATTTATATAGTGAAAGAGCTCTTAATGCCTGGTTTAATGTTTTTGTGGAAACTTATGTCTTGCTCAAAGATCAAACCCAAATTGAATCAGTGGAGGCCAAAGTACAAGAAGTAGTTATGACCCACCTTAAAGATCAGGTGGAATATGGCCAATACCAAATGGGATTTCAGCCACTAACGGATATTCATTTGAACCCGGAAATCCCTGTTGGAATTGCCCCTGTAGGCAATCCCCAATATGTTTATATTCTGGGTCTGATTGGTTTATTTGTTTTAATAACAGCAGGAGTAAATTATGCAACTCTATCTATTGGTCAATCCTTAAAACGACAAAAGGAAGTAGGGGTGCGAAAGGTAATGGGCGCTATGAAAAAATCACTAGTCGGTCAATATCTAATGGAAAGTTGGCTAATTACCTTAGTCGCCTTAATTATTAGTTTGGTTATAGCGTATAGTATCCTACCAGTTTTTAATACGCTTACCCAGGCAGATGTTGATTTAAATTTTGAACCCTGGCACCTTATCTTGTATTTGGGTTTAGTTATAGTCATAGGTTTCTTATCTGGTCTATATCCTGCCCTAATTCTTTCAGGCTTAAAAATTACCAATATATTAAGTGGGCAAAAAGCACCTAGAAGAGCATTTTACATTAGAAAAGGGATGGTGGTATTTCAATTCATTATCACCGTCTTTTTGATCACCTCTACCCTGATTATGTCCAAACAATTGAATTACCTCAATTCGAAAGATTTAGGTTATCAATATGACGCTACTGTTTCTGTTCCCTTGTATCCGGATCCTTCCTCCCAGAGGCTTACAGAGTTTATCAACTCTGCTATGGAAAACGGAAAAATCCTTCGAGAACAATTAAAAAAATACCCTGAAGTAAGTGATATAGGAATGGGCTCCCATGTATTTGGAAACCAGGGTTGGGGGCAGCTAAGCTTTACAGATGATGCTCAAATTTTCAGGACCTTCCGAATGCTCGTGGTTGATCCTTATTATTTTGAGACGTTTAATATTAAGGTTAAAGAGGGCAGAGCCTTTGAAGCCGAAAGCACATTGGATCAGCGAGAGTCGATAATTATTAATCAGGCGGCGGCTGATTATTTTGGGCTTCAAGATCCTATTGGCAAAAAATTACCTAGCCAGGAATTTGGAATGCATAACATCATAGGTGTGACAGAAGATTTTAATTTTTCTTCCTTGCATAATCCAGTAGAACCACTAGTGATCACACAAAATGTTGTCCCCATCTATGATGGTATAAGCGACCACGGTTATGGAGATTCTCCTATTCCAAAGCTGGTTTTTAAATATACAGGCAATCAGCTAACCAAAGTAGAAGAGTTACTCCAAAATGAATGGGAACAAATCTTTCCTGGTGAAGAAATGAATTTTTCATTTGTCGAGGATAATATCCGCACACAATATGAAAATGAGCAAAGAATGAATAAACTGGTTAGCTTTGCTACCATCTTATCTATTATAGTAGCTGGCCTCGGATTGTTAGGAATGACCGTTTTAATGATTAACAGCAGAGTACGAGAAATTGGAATCCGAAAAGTTATGGGTGCCAGTGAGTTTTCCATTTTTGGATTATTAACTAAAAGTTTTGCCCCACAATTACTATTGGGTATACTTTTATCCATTCCCATTACCTATTGGTTGATGCGGGACTGGCTCAATAATTTTGCTTTTAGAATAAATATCAGTATTGATATTTTTATGTTGGGCGGAATTATTTCCATTTTGGTTGCCTTAGTTGTTATAAGTGCTCATGTTTTAAGGGCAGCGAAGGCTAATCCCGTGGAATCGATACAGAGAAGTTGATATAAATTTATCATCCCAATTTTTGAATTCATTATTGAAATAACCTTTTTTGGCATATATAATTAGAAGCAAATAGAAATAAAGTAGAAGTAAAATGGAAATAGATTGTTTTATAGGAAAAACAATCTATTTCTACTTTACTTCAAAAGTCGAAGGCAATTTACTTCTATTTTACTTCCTTAAACCTTAAGTAAATCCATTGATTTTATCTAAAAAAATTTCTGGGCGGCACTTCTTTGTCTATTTAAAGTACAACACCATATACTCTGCATCCACCCAGCGACCTAATATCTTTTGATCCTTTTTCACATAAGGTCCTTGCCTTTCAAATCCAAGCTTTGCGTAAAATCCGGAGGCACTGGTGTCTGCATGCAATACCCATAAATGGATTTGTTCAAGGTCAGGCATTCTTTTGGCTCGATCGAGCACCATCTGCATCAATGCCTTCCCTACTCGCTTCCCCCTGACATCTGGGTGGGTATACATATTATGAATCATGGCTTTGTGTCTGGAATTAGAACGGGCATCTCGTTTAAAAATCACATATCCTTTAAGCTCATTTTTTTGGTCAAAAGCGCCCAAAATGAATCTTTCTTCATGTTCCATAAATTGCTCAAACTCTTTCAAAAAGTCATTCTTGCTTTTATTGTTTTCATCTTCGTAACTGTCACTAAAGGAGAAGGGAGATTCTTGCAATCCAAATAATTTTAAGGCTTGAAATGCAGGTGCATGGTCAAGGTTTAATTGCCGAATTTGTATTTCCGGTAAATCCAATTTCATCATTAAATCTTCTTGTAAATCCTTTCCTAGTAGAAAGGAATGCTTATCAAATATTTTAAATCCATTTCTTTCATAAAAACGTATGGCTTTGGTATTTTTTTCCCATACTCCTAACCAGATGGTATTTATGCCAAATCCATTTGCCACTTCCAGGGCTTTATTAAAAAGTTGCTGCCCTACTCTCTTTCCTTGAAATTCAGGCAAAACATATATCCGCTCTACCTCCAGGGCATTTTGTAGTTTATGGTCTGTTTGGGCTGCCCCCTTATTCAATTTTAGGTAACCAATAATTTTCCCATCTGATTCTGCAAAAAAGAAATGAGAATCTTTATTTTCCAATTCTTTTTTTAAATGAGCAATGCTAAAATGTTTGTCCAGGTATTCCTGCATATCCTGAGGATCATTAGCTTCACCAAAGGCTTGTAGAAAGGTTGTTTTGCCAAGGTGTTGCAGTTCTGGAAGTTCGTTTTTTGAAATTGAGCGGATTTTGATCATAGTTTTAAGTTAGCAAGTGTTCATGTTAGCAAGTGTTCATGCCTGTCTACCGACAGGTAGATGTTCACCTTATCACAGGTTTATCGGTTTTAGAAAGTCCGTGAATCCGTATATCAGTGAATTCGCAAATATAGAATCAAATTAAATGATTTTAAGGAAAGCCCGCAAGTTTCAAAAATTATTAGATAGGTAGGATTCCTTCAATATCCAAAAGGTAAAATGAAAGGATATTCTAAAATCTAATTATGTTCAGGTGAAAGTATTTTTTTATGATATTTATCCTTAAGTATGCCCCTTGTAGAAATTTCTTCTAAATAGAAGATTATAGAAGCTATTCATAACAAAAACATGAGGTAGTGTTATGGAGGAAATAACAATCAAAAGGCAATATCCATATGATAAGGACAGGATATTTAGGTAGATCAAACCAAACAATAAACCAATTCCAGCTATTGAAAATAAGGTAAATGGTGTTACCATTATGATAAAATTGGAAATTGAATTGACTACTCTTTCCGAATTCAGAAATCGATATTCTTCCCTGAGCACCTTAAATGAATGAAGAGTAACAAAATAAAGGGTAAATCCTATTAAAAGAGGCATTAAATAAAAGCAGGCAATGATAAGTGTCAATACTAACATTTCCATTAGCAATGTCTCCAAACTCAAATATTTTTTAGCTGTAAGAAATATCATTAGCAAAAAAGTACAAATGGTAGAAATCAGGAATATATAGAACATATGATTTTCCTGATGGAGAGAATAAAAAGCTGCGAATTCTTTATGCTGACTCATTATTTGTTGAATTTCTTCAACATTGAGATACACAAGACCTGATATTATTGAAACTCCCCAAAAAAGATATAACACCTTATAAATTACTGGCTGCTTATTGAAGTAATGTGAAAACTGAGATTGTCCAAAATGATACGCGGATAAAAGTAAAAACATAATATATGCAACACCTGGTAAGATGACCCATAAGCCTATATTCAAGCCAACCAATACAAGATAAACACCAATGAATTTCCCATTTTTTATAGGATTATTTCTCAAATACAAGATGTTGTCAATGGCTCCATGAGGAATTCCAAGCAATAGTAAAAAGGGAGTACAAATTATCATTTGATAAGAAATAGGTATACCACCCTCATTTAGGATAAAGGGTAGTAGTAAAAGTACACTCGCTATAAAAACAAATATTGCTCTTGTCATAATATTATAAACCCCGCGCCTTAAAAAGAGCGCGGGGTTATGTTTTAAGCTGTTTTTAAATTTTCAGAGGATGTAATCGCAATGTTATATACTACTAAACCAAACCCTATTTTGTTAATGGCATCTGCAATATTATAAAACAGGTCTACATTTTGAGAACCCAGTCCGAAAGCCACATTTAACCAACCTCCTGGCATACACATATAGCCAATTGGATAAATAGCCCAACCTACAAGTACAAACCAGGCCAAAGTACGTACACCCTTTTTGACCACATCACTGTTGCTGGCTTCGGCAAGCTTAGCTACTTCTCCAAACCAGGCGGTGTATAGAATATAAATGTAACCAATGGTTGAAAGTACACCCCATAGTACGGAATGACTAGTACTTCCTCCCTCTGGATTGAAGGCTTCCCCTATGTATCCAGCAACAAGCATCCAAACGGATGCAAAGATCAACTTCCAAAGCAAACCAATCTTAGCACCAGCAGCTTTAGTAAGAAGATAAAATTCTACGCACATTAACGGAACAGTTAGTGTCCAGTCAATGTATCTTAATGCGGTTGGATTCTCACCCGTAGCCAGGTAATAATCACGCATGTAATAGTAATGTACAGCAGCAATAAAGGTAATAAGCCCTGACACTAGCAATGAAAGCTTCCACTTTCCGTCCACTCTGCTTCTTTCAAAAAAGAAAAATATAGAGGCGGCTAGCATAGCCATATAACCTGTAAAAAATGTAAATGCTATAGCATCATCTTTTGGAATAGTTAACACTTCTAAAAATATCATGATGTTTTAAATTTTAATTCATCACGTAACGAAAGCCTCCCTAAAAGGTTTATCTTTTTTGAGTGGATGGATTGGAAAGAAATCTGTTTGATTTTTTGAGGTAAACAATAGCAACTTCAAAGGTGTTAGGTCAGATTGCCTTGTCTAAAAACAGCATATGCACGTCTAGAGGATTAGACCCAGAATTTTGGAAAAATAACCTCTGTTCCAAGTGCAGAAAAAGTGGAGAATTTAAGAGAGCATATTGTTTATGGAATTATGCAGTCAAATAAATATTTCTTAATAAACGCCATCCATCTGAATATTTTCATCTATTATTTAAAAAGCAATGAGAAAAAATTGGCTACTGCTTTGTTCCATTCCAGCTCTATTTTACTCTTGTTCAGAACCGCTCCAAGATAATTTCACCCCTGAAAAATCAGAATCAATAGAATTTATTTGTTATTTTCAAAAGCTAGCTCAATTTCCAGGTGGAAACGATAGTTTAAGAGTTTTCATCAAAAAAAATCTTCGATGGCCCTCCCCTGATTTTTGTGGAGAAGGTACCGAAGTTGTATCCTTTTTTGTTGAAACAGATGGCAGTATTAGCTCACCAATCATTAGGAGAAGCCTAGGCCCTCTATGTGATCGGGAAACCCTAAGATTAATTAGCATTATGCCAATTTGGGAACCTGCTTTGGTAGATGGAATTCCGCAAGGGGTACAAATGAATCTGCCGATTAGATTTAAACTACAATAAGATTTATTTTTAAGGGTCTTTTGATTTTTCTTTTATAAAATTAAGTCAGATGAGGTTGACCATTTTATTTCTTTTCTGTATTAAGTTTTTACTAGCCCAGAATGTCTATTTTCGAATAAACATCATTGGCTATTTACCAGGAGATAGTAAGGTGGCTTTGATTCTTTCTAAGAGTGAAATAAAAAATAAAATCGATCTTGTAGATAAGGATTCAGGAAATATTTTATTGAGTGCTAAACCTCAAAAAACTGAAGGAAAAAAATGGGGGCAGTTTCAGCATCAATACCTGTTTGATTTTTCTTCGATTAAAAAAACGGGGGAATATTTTTTAAAAAATGGGGAGTCTAAATCTGTAATTTTTAAAATTAATCCCAATGTTTTTGGTAATTATCAAGAAGATTTATTGGCCTTTATGCGGCAACAAAGATGTGGCTATAATCCATATTTTGAGGTGGTTTGTCATCCAGGTGACGGAAGACTATTTTTTGCCCCAGTGCCTGATTCTACCTACTTCGATTTCAGTGGAGGTTGGCATGATGCAGGGGATCAATTGAAATATTTAATTACCAGTTCCAATGCCACTGCACGTATGTTAATAGCCTACGAAATGGCACCTGATAAATTTGAAGATAGAGTAGATGATTTTGGTCGTCCTATTCCAAACAACATCCCTGACATTTTGGATGAGGCCAAATGGGGACTGGACTGGCTGTTAAAAATTCATCCAAAACCCGACTGGCTGATCCATCAGATTGCAGATGATCGGGACCATAATGGTTTTAAATTTCCAGATAAAGATAATGCGGATTATGGCTGGGGGCCAAACTCATACCGTCCCGCCTATTTTGCCACTGGAAAACCCCAGGGCCTTAACAAATACAAAAGCAAGGCCACCGGAATAGCTAATCTCGCCGGGCGTTCAGCTGCTGCACTGGCTATAGGAGCACGCATATGGAAAAAATTAGAGCTTGATGATTTGTTTGCAGAAAAATGTAAAAAAGCAGCCATTTCACTTTATCAACTAGGAAAGAAAAAAGAAGGTTTTCAACAGGGCAACTCCTATAAAGCCCCCTATCGATACAATGAAGATACCTGGGAAGATGACATGGAATGGGGAGCAACCGAATTATTCAAGTTAACCAATGAAGAAACTTATCTGGAGGAAGCCATCAAATACGCCTACATGATAAAAGATGAAGGCTGGATGGCAAGGGATACCATTGATCACTACCAGAAATATCCTTTTATGAATATGGGGCATTTTGAATTATATGGAGTAGCCCCTGATCCTGTAAAGCAACAAATCAAAAGATGGTATCAAGCTAATATTGAAAAAGTCATTGCCCGATCTAAAACCAATGCCTTTCAGTATGGCGTCCCATTTATCTGGTGTTCCAATAATCTGCTGGTAAATTTTATCACCCAAGTAAACTTGTACGAAAAAATGACGGGAGATTACCAATACCATGCACAAATGCTTCTTCACAGGGACTGGCTTTTTGGTCGAAACCCTTGGGGTACCAGCATGTTTACGGGAATTCCCGAAAATGGAGAGACCCCTTTTGATGTACATTTGCCCGGGCGTTATTTGATCCAAGATACACCTGCTGGTGGTCTCATTGACGGACCAATTTATAAAACCATTTACAATAATCTGATAGGTATAAAGCTTACTGAGCCAGACGAGTTTGCTGAATTTCAAAATGAATTTGTGGTTTACCACGACGATATTGGAGATTATTCTACCAATGAGCCCACTATGGATGGTACTGCAGATGCTATATTGGCACTTGTTTTATTGGGGCAATAGGGCTTTAGACTGATTTGCTAACAATTCAAAGCACAAAATCCATACCATGGGAATAATCAAAAGAAAATGCTTGTCCCAACAATAAGAATAAATCGTTTCTAAAAATAAAAAGAGAATCAAGCTTGCTTGAAAGAAAAAAGTACCGCTTTTATAGGGAAGTCGGAAAAGGGAATGAATAAATGTAATTCCCCAATATAGCAATACTGGAATGACAAGATATGCAATCAAACCCAGTTTGTTCATTATGATATCCAAGACACCTGCCGTATCAGGAAGAGATCCATATCCCAGTCCCTTATTAATTTGGAGGGGAAATCCCAACACTAATAACAACAAGGTTAAACCAAGCGAATAGAAATTAATTTTTTTAAAAACCGGAATGATTCGTTTGGATACCACAAAGCCTGAATATATACCTACCAGCATTAAAGAATAATTTAAACTTTTGAAGGAAAAGGAAAATGCAGCGATGGTATTTTCTTCAAACGCTCTTCCTTGGAAATTACCGCTATTAACCTTGAAGTCCCAAAGAATAAATAGTGGCAGAAACATAAGGAAAGGAAGGAAGAAAATAGCTAGAGGTTTCAGGTCTTGGAAACTAATCTTTGATCTTGTTCTAGTATATTTTTCATACAAAAAACTCAGCTCCGCAAACAAAGCAGCAAGAGGAATAACAATAAATAACTGCCTGGTGCAAATGGCCATTCCCCAAAGGAAAGCACTCCATAAGTATCGTTTCTTTTGTAAATAGAAATAGGAACCCGCAAAAACAAATATTAATCCAATAATATCCGTGTATAACAGGTATGCCGTAAGTAAAACGAAATAAGGATTTAGAAAAAAAAGAATGGTCAATAAAACCGGAAATAAGGAAAGAATTTTTCTTTGGAATTCCCTGTTAGAAGATATGTTGCTTACTTCATTAGGCTTTGCTATTTTGTAACCCAATTCCAGGTTTAAGTAAACAAGGTAAAGCAACAAAGTTGAAAAGCCAATGTGAATGCTCCGCATCCAAAAAAGACTAAACTGACTTAATTTTCCAATAAATCCATAAAGAATGAAATAAACGGGCCCCATTGGGGAATTCATCTCACGGATTTGCTCCAAACCAGGTAAATAGTTTTTCCCAAAATCCATTATCACCCCAATAAATAAACGCTCATCCAATAGGGCTTCATTTGGAAGAAAACAGTTTATTATTTGACCGGAGATGAAAAAAAGGATTAGAAATGAGTAGATCCTATTCATTCGTCTGAGAATGTTCAATGCGTCAACAAGCGAAAATGATACCCCCGCTCCCTCAAAATATCAATCAGCTGAGGCAGATACTTATAAAGTTTATCAACCCGTGCGGGATGGGTTCCGATGTGAATGAGAAGTAGAAAGCCATTTAATCCATTAGTAGATTGCCGCTCATAATCCAGAATATTATGATAAATCCTTTCACTGGAAATGTAATTATCCATAATTGGGGTGGTATAATCGGCATTAGAGCGGGTACCAGGGGTATAATTTATTAGTTGAAAACCTTGTTCTTTGGTCCAGTCACTGATTTGTTGATTATACCACTCATAGGGAGGCATAAAAAAGGGGGCATCGATTTTTTTGATTCCAAAAACCTCCATAGCTTGGTAATTATTCAAAAGATCAGCAGTAAATTCTGACTTTGAGACCAATAAAGAATCTCTTTTTTCCCAGGAGGCATATAGTAAGTGTTTGTCTGAATGGGCTCCTAAGTAGTGGTCATCATTTTTAAGCTTTTTTATCAAGCTTTCGTTTTCTTCGGCACGATAAAAATCACCAGTAAAAAAGAAGTGGGCTTTAACATTTTCTCTTTTTAATAATTTCCGAATATAAGAGCCCCCATCATTAAAATCATGGCCAGTAAACATTAGAAAGATGTTTTGATGGGAAGTATCTGCTCGTTCAAGACCACCATATTTCACGATGGAATGTTTGTTGATGATTAGCTTTCGTTGAAAACCATCAGTAATTTGGGAGAAGCCAAGGACCGGGATCAATGACAATATCAATGGCAATGGCAATGGCAAAATAAGATCTATTAACTTCTTCCTCATTTTAATTTAAAATTTTATTCTTTTACCAATCCAAAAGAAGCAGCTACTTGAATAGCCAGTTCTTCTTCCATTTCTTTTATTTTATCCACCAGTCCAGCTTCATTAATCAAATTATTCATTTCAAAAGGATCATTTTCCAGATCATACAACTCATTTTTATTTTGATGCCTAAACCAATGGATATATTTATATTTCCCCATCCTCAAAGCCTTATAATCTGTATTAATTAGCCAGGGCATAGGGTTTTCAAAGCTGTAATATTCCATCATAAAGGAGGTTCGCCAGCCTTGGTTATTACCTTCTAATAAAGACACAAAAGAATTTCCCTGAATATGTGAACCAATCTCAGCTCCTGCCAACATAAGGGCAGTAGGTGCATAGTCTATCGACAAAATAAACTCCGGAATTGTAGTATTTGCAGCGATGAGGGGAGGATATCGAACCAGTAAAGGTGTTCGTACTGATTCTTCATAGGGCAATCTCCTTTCCACACTCAGTCCATGTTCACCATAAAAATAGCCATTATCACTGGTAAAAAGAATGAAGGTCTTGTCTAAAATTCCTTTTTCTTCTAAAGTTTCCATAATTTTTCCCAGGCCTTCATCTACTGCCAAGAGCATTTCCGATCGATCCCGAATGGTTTTATCAGCTGTAAAATGATCCATTAAAACATTTCCAAACAAGGCCTCAACCTCTGGTGATTGTTTGGCTACCAAAGCTTCTCCTATAACCGATTCCGGGTTGATATGATCATAAGAATCTAGTGCATTCTTTCTACGGACAAAATCGGCCTTTGCATACTGCCCTTGATGTCTCGGAGCAGCAATAAATTGTGGGTTCGACTTAAAATCGACGGCACCATTATCCAATTGTTTCAAATCGGGATGGATGGCCTTATGTCCGATGTATAAAAAGAAGGGCTTATCGCGATCTTTTTGGATAAAACGGGTGGCTTTCTCCGTCAAAACATCAGTGACATATCCTTGGATGGTATCCAGTTTTCCATCTTCGTAAAGGATAGGATTGATGGTTCTGCCTTGTCCAGGCAAACAGGTCCAGTAATCGTATCCTGGCCGAGGAGTGGGGTCATTCCCCATATGCCATTTTCCTACATGCGCTGTTTCATAACCCGCTTCCTGTAATTTGGGTGCAAATAAATCTAATTGGTGGCTAGCCTTATCCCGGGCCACATTATCAGTAACACCATGCCTTGAAGGATATTGTCCAGTTAAAATACTGGCCCTGTTGGGAGAGCAGAGGGGTACTGCCTGATAGGCATTTTCAAACATTACCCCTTCTTGAGCTAACCTGTCCATATGGGGAGTCGATAAAAAAGGATGCCCGTAAGCAGAAAATTCATCCCACCTCATATCATCGACTACAATCATAATGATATTGGGTTGGCCGTAATCTTTTTGAATTTCGTCATGCTGAGAACTAGACGGATTGGATTGGCAAGAAACCAATAGGAGGAATGTTAAAAAATATTGATGTTTCATACTAATTCATTTTTTTGACACAAATAAAACAAGCTGTTACGCTTGTCTACCTAAGGCCAAGACTTTCACTGTTTTTGTAGATGCTGAATAAAGCGGCTGGCAGTCACAGACTGCCGCCAGCAAGTGAGTCTTTTTACTTTTTACTTTCTACTTTCTACTTTTCTATTTGCTTTAAAATTTTCCTCACCCTGGCCTTCACCGAAGCACTCTCAATATCCATAGCTCGCTGACATACAAAAAGAACTTCTTCTTTAAGTTCGGGAATATATTTTGAAACCTCAAAGAGACCTTGATATGCCCAGGTACGAACAAATTTTTTATCGGAGGCAAGGCCTTTTCTGGCTAGTTCTTCTATATAGGGCAGTACTTCCTTTTCTAGTATAAGCTTAGGTAAGATTTGTAAGATGTGAAGTTGAGCGCCCCAATCCTCAAAATCCTTACTGGCTTTCAGGAGTGGGGAAAGCATGGTATTTTCCAATTCCTTTTTTTGATCATAATGATGTTTGATGAGCCAGGTAGCTGCTGTTTGAAGATCAGGGGTATCGATAATTAGTTGAATAATTTCCTGAAAAAAAGAGTTTTGAGTAAGGCATTCATGGTAAATTTTTTCCAGATAGTTCATGTGGATGCCATCCCAGGCCTCCAATTGATTTTTTAATGTATCCTCCATCATTTGCTTAGCTCATAATTATCATAAAAATAATGGGCTCTCAAAAACAGTTTGTTACCCAGGCTATCCACTCGGAAACTTTTACGCTCCTTATTAAAGAGAATGCCTCCTACCCTTTCATAAGTGATATTCTCTATACGGCTAAAATGATCACCAGTTTGTACCCAGTTGGCGACTATTTTTGAATCTTCCTGATCAAAATAATATCTCCATACATCAGAGGTGGAATGGTTCTCGTTCAAGTCTGAATTATAACTTATTTGGACCACCTCTACCTTTTTATCATTCAATGTTTCTTCACCAAGATATTTGATCACTGCGCCGGGGTCCAGAAACTTGAAAGGCATACTTATCACGTATACAGAAGTATTCACTGCTTTTGCAAGAGATTCTTGTTCCATTTGGATCTCTTCATTATCCACGTTTCTAGTATACTGCCCATTTTCTAAACGGGTTTGAATCATTACCCCGTTTTCTTCTGACAGGATATCAATCACTTCAGGATTCCAGCGATAATCATGCTTTTGTTTAAACTCTTTTTCAAGCTCACCAGACTCCAGGAGCAGGCTAAAATCTTTGGTATAAGTTAGCTGCTTTATGGACTTCCAATTCTCCATTCCTCCAGCATACTCAATGGATGATCTAATAATTTCTCTGGCTTTTTGATCTTCAATGATAGAAAACACATCTTCTTTTTCTGATTTTTCTTGTTCTTCAGCTTCGGAAGGAGGAGAAGTGCATCCTATTAAAAGAATGGCTAATAGTAAGAACGAGTACTTCATGGCTTTTCTCTTTTAATAAAGGTTTTTCTAATAAAATCTCTAGCTGGGATTTTTCTTTTGTCAAATTCCTTCATTAAGCCATTGTCATCATATCGGGCGGTTATTTTACGAATGGAAATTCCACTATTTTCTAATTCAACTATGGCAATTCTTACATCGGGTTTATCATAACATCCAGCAGAACCTAAATTTACATATCTTCTTTTTCCCTGAATATCACTTGCCTGATGATGATGCCCATAAAAGATATAATCAATTCCCGTTTCTACCCTCTCAAAGAGTCTATCTAAGCCCTCTGCATTTGGGTGTTTAAGAAAGGGTGCGAACCAATTTTTTTCTTCACTCAAAGCGTAGTGTTGAAAACACATTTTTTGCCCTTGCTCTTCAAGTGTATATTGAAAAGGCCATTTTTGAACTAGAGGCTTATAATTGGGGCCAATTTCTTGGTGGACCCAAGTTTGGTGAGAGACTTCCTCTTTTGACATCCAGGGTGGAGCCGGATCTGGTAAACCAAAGGCATACCAGTAATCGTGATTCCCCATGATGAGTTTCATTTTATCATTGGCAAGGGCCAATTCCATACATTCTCGTGGGTAAGGACCTATTCCAATCAAATCTCCTACGTGTATGATTTGATCACAGGCTTCGTCTTCAAAAATGGCCAGTGCTTTTTTAAGAGCAGGCAGATTGGCATGGATATCTGTAAAGACGCCTATTTTCATATCAAAAAGGTCTTTCTATTTTTTACTTTTTACCTTCTACTTTTTACCTTCTACTAGATCTATAGCTTCCTTCACCAAAGGTCCCATCACCTGATACCCTGCTTTATTGGGATGCACTCCATCATAGGTATATTCAGACTTAAGGCCATTTTGAGAATCCACCATAGCTTGAAAATAATCAACATAATGGACCTTCTTTTCCTCAGCAAATACTCTAATCATTTTATTTAGATCAATTACCTTATGAGCAGGTTTTACTTCTGGGCTCCAGGAAAATTCCTTTGCGGGCAATACAGAACAAAGGATAACCTTAATGTCATTAACCAGTGCAATTTCCACCATGGAACGGATATTATCGGCTATCATTTTTAAACTGGAAGGACCTGTATTGCCTGCTATATCATTGATACCGGCCAAGATAACAACCACATTTGGCTTCAAATCCACCACATCCTGTCGAAAACGTATGAGCATTTGAGGGGTGGTTTGGCCGCTAATACCCCGATTAATGAATGATTTATTTTGGAAAAAAGAAGGGTCATGGGTCGACCAGCCTTCCGTTATAGAATTGCCCATGAAGACAACTCTGTTTTTGTTCTTTTCCGATTTATCTAGAAGCTCATTTTCTTTTTGATATCTATTTAAGTCTGGCCAATCCTGAGCATATATGGTATCCATCATAAAAAATACTGCGAAAAAGAGTGTTAAGTTGAAAGCAAGTTTTTTCATAATTTTTGTTCAAAATCCGAAAGCAATTTATTGGTCTGGGCATTTAATTTTTTTCTAAAAAAGCCAGTCCAACCCATCAATGCTCCGGTAAAGCCTAAAGCCTGCCGTGACCATCTGTGAAGGTTAAAACGATCGGTGTGTTTGATGATCTTACCATCCTTAAATTCGAAGGTAGCATCAATAATATTGTGAACTCTTCGACCCGTTCTGCTAAAGTTGTAATGGGCTTCCCAATGAGCTTTTCCTTTGGAATCGTCAGCCTCAATCCCAGATGCTTCTACCCTAAAATCCTTACCTTTTTGTGAATGACAGAGCATCCGCCACATATTTTTGGCTTTGTCGCCTTTTAGTATACCAAAGGCTGGATCTTCGAAGATAATTTCATCATGATAACAGGAAGCCATGGTTTCAGCATCCAAATTATTAAATGCCTCGTAAAATTTTTCAATGACTGATTTCATATAACTTATTGAATTTTATTGGCCTTCCCTTTTAGTTTTGCCGGAATTCCGGCAACTGTTGAACCAGGAGGTACATCTTTCAACACAACTGCTCCAGCAGCAATTACAGCATGATCACCAACCTTAATATTTCCTAATAAAGTGGCACCAGCACCGATTACCACATTGGAACCCACTTTAGGGTGCCGATCCCCTCCTACTCTTCCTGTTCCTCCTAGGGTTACATTGTGAAAAAGGAAAACATTATCTCCAATGCTGGCTGTTTCGCCAATAACTAATCCCTGACCGTGGTCAATTACCAGCCCAGAGCCTATCTCAGCGGCGGGATGAATATCGATGGCATATACATCCGCTATCCGACAAGATAACCATTTCGCTGTAAATGAGTGCCCTTCTTTTAGTAAGACATGGGCCATTCTATAGGCAACGGCAGCTTGGAATCCTCGTGAGTGCATCAATACTCCTACATAATCCTGGCTGGCAAAATCTCTTTGGAGGTAAGTTTCCAAATCCCGCTCAATCCATTGTTGAAGATGAGGATGATTTCCCAACAGCTATTCCAGTAACTCAAAAAGCCGAGCGTCTCCGATGGTTTTGTCGCATAACTTCTCTGACAAAATTTTTGACAAAACATCAGAGACACTGGCACTTTTCAGAATGTATTTTTGATAAAAAACAGAACAGAAGGGATCAGATAAATCAGTTTCCTGAGCTTGGATTTTATTCCACAGGTTCGTCATTATAAATCAATTTAAGTTGATCAAGTTCTATTCTGTAAATATTCCCAAGGCCATTAAGCGGTGAGTTGAGATGATTCTGGAAAGAAGCATATGTGTATGCAGAATCAGGAGAATTATAATCTCTATTTAATCGACTAGAAAAAAACAAGGTCCTTCCATTGGGTGAAACCTTGGGTGAGAAATCGTAAGTGGGCGTATTAATGACGGTGCCAACATTAAGGACAGGACTCCAAACTCCCTCATGCTTTATAGAATAATGAATATCATCATAACCATAATCGCCTGGTTTATGCTGAATCATCAAAAAAAGAAGGTTTCCATCCGGGGAAACCCCCACATTTCCTTCATGGTAAGAGCTGTTAATTGCCGTGCTCATTAATTCTGCTGGGAGGTAGGTCTCATTCTCATATTTAGAAAAATAGACGTCCATATCTCCATATCCCCCTGGTCGATTGGAACAAAAATAGAGGTTTCCCGCGGCATCTACTGAAGGAGAAAATTCATTATGAGGGCCATTTACGGCATCTGATAATCTGGTAGGGTTTGACCAGGTTCCAGCCTCATTGCGTTCTGAAACCCATATATCATTACTTGCATTTACCTCCCTGCCTTCTTTAGGCCGATTGGAGCTAAAATAAATTTTATTTCCAACAGGAGATAAAGCAGGGGAACCATCCCGATATTTACCCGAAAAACTGACGATTTCCGGCTCTTGCCATTGCCCCTCTTGTTGAACGGAATAAGCTATGGTGCTATAAGCATGATCATTAGAATAAACCGTAAAATAGATCTCATTACCTTCTGGATTAATGCTGGCATGTCCCTCGAAGGAAGCTTTGGAAATCACTCCAGGAGCAACCATTTCGGCTTGATAATCCAAGTCAAAAGAAGGAATGGTGCTTTCGGGGATATTTTCATTGGAGGCCTGTTCAGAATTACAGGAACTACCCACAATTATTGCGAAAAAAAATAGGATATAATTTTTCATTTTTTGAATCATTAGTCGGGTTGATCATTGAATATCCGACTAAAGATACTTGACTTATACTAAAAGGATGTTAATTATATCCTACCTTTTTGGCACAGATTTTCTCAGATTAACCTCTTCTAACCACATATTTTTGGTCTTTCTCATTGTTTTATAATCTTATAAGAAAAGCCCTTGTCACCATCGCCCAATACCTTCACTAAAATTTCGGTATCCGATAATTTCTGATACTGGATCTTTTTGGGAAAATCATGGTTTAGATTTTCAAAAGATAATAGGTCTTGAATAGCAGTGTTGAGCGTAAAAGGAATGGCTTGTCCATTATTTTGATTTGGCACCAGCGCTTCATAAACCACCTGACCCTCAGATTTTTGGATAGACAAAGTTTCCATCCTGACTTCTTGGTCATTAGCGATTTTGTAGGAATAGCCACTTAGCTTCCCTTCTGCATTTTTTTCCCAAACCTCAAACTGTTCTTTGTTTTCCATCTTCCAGGTTCCTTCCAAAAAATAACTCTTTTTTAAAGGATTAGAAGCACAAGAGTAGATAAAAATCAAGCTTAGAAAAGTAAAATACACTATTGTCTTTTGCATCTTTCAATTTTTTGATTGACACAAAAAAAGCCCAGATGAAATAGAATGTATTGTAAAAAAGCGACAATTTTATTAGCAATTGTGATCTTATCAATCTGATGCTGAAGAGATCATAATTATTATTTTTTCTTGGCCTTCAAAAAAAGGTTAGCTAAATTTTCTTCCGTAAACCCATATTTAGAAGGTTCTTCACCTGTAAATTCTTTAAAGTTTTTGATAAAATGTGCCTGATCATAAAATTGTGCTTTGAAGGTGATCTCCGGCCAGTCAATTTTAGGCTGACTTACCATTCGAAACACACTGGCCAATCTAATTACCCGACAATAAAATTTAGGAGGAATCCCCACTTGAAGCTTAAATTTTCGTTCCAGTGTTCTCTTACTAATTCCAATTTCCTGGTACAATTGCTTCAGATCTACACTACCTTTACGTTCAATAATGTAATCTACAGCTTGTTGGATGGTTTCAAATTTAATGGGAGGTATGTGACTAATGTTATTGGACAAGATTTCTTCAATATGAAAAATTTTCTCCTCAAATGAATGATTAGAAATCGCATATTCTCGAATACTCTTTATTTGGCTTAATAGATCAGATGGAATGGGTATTACTTTATCGGTTAGTAATTCCATATTCAGGTTATAAAGTACATTTAAAGCCCAGGGTTGAAATTTAATGGCAAATATGCCAATGCTCGCAGTATTTTGCAGGTAAAAATATTTCTTTAACTGTCCTCCAATTAAATTTTTTGCCTGTTGTTGCCATTCTCCAGAAATATTGGTTCTATAGGGATCGCCATAATGAAAAATCATTTCCGGATAGCCATCAGGTACTATTTTTTCAGTGTGAATAGTATCGTCTCCTTCACTATCCACCATCCAGAAGGATTTTATCCATTTTGCTAATCTGCCTGATGGAGCGGCCTGTTCATACTTCATGAATGGAGACTTGTTTTAAATATATTTTTATTGGCAATGACAAAGAGCTGAATAAATGAGAAATATCTATTTTTTCACCGCAAAGACGCAAAGAGGCGCAAAGTCTTAGCGTTTCTTAGCGCCTTGGCGGTGATATATGCTTACCAAATATATTATCTAGCTTTAATAATAGCACTAAAAAAACTTATCATTCTTTTCGATCAAATGGGATAATCCCTTCATTAAGCAGACGTTTTTTGAGGGCATCTGCATAATTGTGGGCAAATTTTTCTTTTTCCGAACTAGGCAAACTAAAATATCCATCAAATCTTTTTTCCCAGGCCTCGTAAGGTTCCTCTTTTTTTCGAGGGCGCTCTACCACTTCCAGGTAATGGACATAATGTCCAAATTCATGTGGAAGGGTACGATAAAGCTGGGTGTTTCTGGCATTTAGTAGCTCCAATGGGGCGGTAAAAAATCGTTTTCCTTCTTGCAGAGCATGTCCATCTTCTCTGATTCTATCGACCTCTTTTTGGGCATCCGGACTCAGTTTTTTGGAATATTTTAATTTTTTTTCCAGGTTAATAGCCTCAATAATGACGGCAGGGCCATATTCCTTTTCAAATTCATAGGTATAAATAAGCCTTCCCCAGGCTGGAGAAAGACGTTCTTCTTTCCTTTTGGGTTGACGCAAAATGATCCACTTCAATTTTCCATAATCTTCTGGTGGAATGTGGCTGATTATTTCTGTTAAATCATCAATTGTACAAGCATGAACGGAATGTTCCCGTGTTTCTTCAATTATGAATAGGAAGTCGTGCCCATTAATAGTTTTTTCAATCTTTTGGTACTTATCCAGACGTTCATAGAAGAACTTAAAGTGAAGTGCGGGATATGGAATGACCAGTTCGTTGTTCTGCCCGTGTCCTTGCTTTTTGGTTCCTATATTTTTGTTTCGTCTGGTTGGGTCTCGCATTGATTAATGATAATTTTACTCCTTTCCTAATTCATAATTATATCCTCTTAATTCCTCTTCTGTTAGGGATATAATATTAATATCTAAGCTCACAGGCTCAAAAGGTGCATCCAATGAATCTGTATCTACAGTCGCAATGGCGTGTAATACATCAAGACCCTTAAAAACCTGTCCGAAGATGGTATAATTACTATCTAGCCTGGCAATACCTTCTCTGTCATGAACGATATAAAACTGGCAGCCTGCTGATAATTTTTCAAGATTGCCGTCCCTTCCAGCACCTACCGCGCCATAAATATGTTTAAGATTAGGAGTAAACTCAGGTTCCAATAAATAGGGAGAATCACTAAAGCCTTCTTCGGTATCGGGACAGCCACCCTGAATGACAAAACCATCTATGACTCTGTTGAAAGTTAAGGTGTCCCAATAATTTTCATTAGCCAAGGTAATAAAGCTCTTCTTATGAATAGGTGTTTCATCATGGAGCCAAAAAAGCATCTCACCTTTGGGTGTGATAATTTGTCCAACCTGATAGGTTTCTTTGGCCTCTTCAGGAGAAGAGCAGGAGGAGATCAATAGGATGAAAAAAAATAATACTTGCTTTTTCATAATGTGATTAGTTAAGGAAGCTTAGAGAAAAGGGGTACTGGAGAAAATTAGTCCAGCAATTTATTGGTTAATACTACTCTTTGGGCCAGGACTTTGGCCAGGTTTTTCCAAATGATTATTTTATCTGATTCATTTTCCAGCCGATTGATAGCCGATTCACTAAATAAAACAACCTCAGTATCATCACTGGCGGCAACTACCTGGGCAGTTCGTTTGGTATGTAAAATAAAGGCGATCTCTCCAAAAATGTCTCCTTCCCCCAATAATACCACCGTCCGATTACCAATCATCACATTAAGCATCCCTTTGCTAACATATCCGAAGGATTTACCGCCATCATTTTCAGTAATCAATACTTCTCCTTCTTTGCAGTGAACTTTTAAGGCGTTTTTCAAAAAACTTTCCCTGGAATCGTCACTTAAACCTTCAGTGATGGTGTCATGACCACCAAACTCTTCCTCTTTAGCATAAAAAGCTGCACTTATAGGTAAATCATCTTTTTCCCTAACTAGCTGATAATACCATTGACAAATATCCTTGTATTTATCGAAATACATACCTCGTAACAAGGGAAGCACAGGAGAATGGATAATGGACAAATAATCCAGATCTGGTAAAAATATCATAGGAATCTCAAAACCACCCCCAGAGGATTTCTGCAAAGCCCCTACCGGTCGCATTCCTATTCTTTTATACATAGAAAAATGCCCAGGATCACAAGACATCAAAACAGCTTGCCCCCCAGCTTTTAAAATTTCAATAAAGCAATGGCTGATCAAAACCTGGGGGGCTGGTGTTTTCAAATAGGCTGGAGCAATGGCAATACTAGTAAAAAAGGCCATCTCAGACAACTTCTCCTGACCAAAATATTCCAAATAAGAGGCACCATTACTGGAAGCCTGAACATCAGCTTCCAAAGCACTTACCAATCGCATACAAGCGATGATCTCCCCAGTATGGGTATCCTGGCAAGCGGCTAATTGTGCTCCGTTATTCTCAAGGATATCAAGGTTTGAATTGGTCTTACCCAAAATTTCCATGCAAGCCTGCCGGTCCTCCTCTTCCAAAGGGAAAAATGCTCTGAATTGTCCAATCCAAAGATCCCATTGTAGCGATATGTTATCGATCAGGCTTGTCATTTGGTTCGTTACTCGTTGTTAGTTGTTAGTTGTTAGTTATTGGTTATTCGTTATTTGCAAATTTTCACATTTACACATCCCCTAATTTGCTCATCTTCACATTTAAAAGGTGAAGGTCTGTAAAATTAGGCAAAGAGGAGAATTTTTTAGAATAAAGTTGTCTTTCCTTGGGTACGAACTTGACCATAACTATAGGAAACCAAATGAATCATTTCTCCTTTTTCATTTAACAGTTTAATTATTCCACCTTTATTAGATAATTGCGCCCCACGTCCATCTAAGACTAATTTGTAGGTATCACCTGCTTCTAGAGTGGGGATAGAGAAGGAAGTGCTCTTGCCATTTTTGTCTAAAATACGCCAGTTGTTAATAGCCATTGGTTCAGGTCCAATGTTGATTAAGGTAATGCTCTCCAGGCCTCTGTCATCTCCTTTGGGGTTAATTAAAGCAGCAATTATCCGAATATTATCTGGAGTTGCAGGGACAATTATTGGTGGATCAGGAACGACTACAGGAGGTTCTGGGCTATCTGGAACAACGGATATCCCTCTGATAAACTTGGGATAAAAGGTTCGAATATGTCTGCGGTTATTACTATGGTATAATTTCATTTCATACTCTGCTCCATTGATTACTGCTTTTTTGGGCGCATTAATTCCCAAATGTCCTCTTACTGTACCCAAAGCCAGCAATCCCTCAATACTACAACCGACAAAAAAACCTCCAATTTTTTTAAATAGTGGACGCAGCGCTTCTCGCTCATAATCAGGGGCAAACCATCTATAGGAAATAGTTACTGTTTCAGGATAATGTTCCTGATTATCGGCCATCTTTGTCCCTTCGTAATTGATTCTATCATCCTGAAGTTCAGGAAAGGCATCTTGGTAAATGCCATCTTGAAGCCGGGCAAAACCATCATCTAAATAATATTTATACCAAAAATGATAACCTTTGGCTTTTGAGCCGTCTTGCTCTCCCATTACCACATGCTCAAAACCAGATAGGTGAGGATCTCCTCCCATCGAGTATTTTCTAAACCACATTTCCATCAAGGTATTGTACCAACGTTGTCTGGTCAGGCTTGATCCTGTTTGTTGTGCAACATATTCCCGTGCCACCTGCATAGGGGCCGTATCAATAATGGCATCAACAAAGTTGTGGACTTCGGTTCTTTCTTCTGCTGTATCTAGTTCTTCATCACCCTCTCTAAGAGCATAATTATCAAATAAGCGGAGACCTAATTGGTAAGTTTCTTTTTTGTGCTCAGGAATAAATAAATCTGTCAAGACTCTCAGGTCTTTGTTGGAGTCCTCCAAGTTGGTATTAACCTTGATAAAACCTTTCTCAGGATTGCCTTCTTCGGTACTCAGAATTGGCTGAATACCATTTTCATTTTGGTCAGCTTCCCAAATGAGTTGATAGATGTCTTTCATTTTAACGTGGTATTTAGTTCAGTTATTTATGATAGATTGATTAGTAATTCCTTCAGAATATAATCATCAGGATTTCCAATATACTTAGTCTTGGTATTTAGAAAAAAGTCATCAGAATGTTATTGTAAAATAACCTTAAAATGGAGGGTATTAGTACATAAGATCAGGTATATATTTTTTTTGACACTTCATGCCTCCGGCAGACGGGGGCTAACGCACACAGACTGTTACAGACTTACACTGTTTTAGTAGATGTTAACTAAAGCTTAGCTTATAAATTATAACCAGTTAATGCACAGCTGTACAGTATTGACGAGTAAATGATATTTTTGGGTGACGCCAAACATTAAATGATTCTTTAGTGGCCAGGAATGGAGCATAACTTCCTTAATCCAATGGATTGGTAGTCCAATCCAAAGAAATAGAAGTGCTCTACAAATTTTGGATATTTTAATTTAAAATCCAAAATCACTCACATGCCTTCCCATCTTCCCTATTCACTCATTTTTCTCCTCAAAATACCATTGGGCCAGTAATACTGTTCTTGGATCAATTACCACTCTTGAAGGTTTAGATTCAAATGGGATGCTAAAGGAGGTGCTCTTACCTGAAAACTCTTTTCGGATTACGCTAGCAGCCACCTTACCTTCTTCATACAATCCAAATTCAATGGGGAAATCGAATAAAAACCCATCATTTTGAATCTGTTGAAGGTTGATTATAACTTCTTTTTTCTCTTCATCATACTCCCAGGAGCCATCTAAAACAATATTACCACCTCCATATAACCATTGCTGGAAAAAGGTTTCCAGGTTCTTACCAGAAACCTTTTCCATTTCATATCTAAAATTGTCGGTAGAAGCATTGGAATTAAGGTATTTATGGTAATAATTTCTGATCCCTTTTTGAAAATGTTCATCTCCGACCACATCCCTGAGCATGTGTAAGATCCAGGCTCCTTTCTGATAAGTTTGGCCTGAGGTCACCAATCTCATATCTGTCAAATCATCATGGACGATCCGATAGTCTTTATTAATTTTATAAAAATTAAATACTCTATTTTTAGCAGAATGGAGTCCAGATACAAATTCTTCACGGCCATAAGCGTGTTCAATAAAGAGCAAGGTGAAATAAGTGGCAAAACCTTCACTTAGCCAAACATCATCCCAGCTATATTCTGTAACTGCATTGCCAAACCACTGATGGGCTACTTCATGGATAATTACATTCCGCCATCTGACAGATCGATCACCAGTCACTGAATTATCTCCATAAAAAATTGCTGAAGCAGCTTCCATCCCTCCTCCCACACTATTGGATTGAATATTGGCTAATTTTTCATATACGAAGGGGCCTACATAATCAGAAAAGAACTCCAAGGAATGTTTAGTAGGAACGGCAAAATCATAAAACCCAGCATCCCGATCCTGCTTATACACCCATGTTTGGATGGATTTACCTTCAAAGGTATCTACATATTGAACGGCAAATTCTGCAACCCCTAATACATACAACCAGCAGGAAATGGGGATAGATTGCTTCCAATGTGTTTTTTTCAAATTACCCTCCAAATTGCTCTCTTCCATTAATAAACCATTAGAAATGACCTGGTATCTGGCGGGAGCAGTAATAATCATTTCTGAGGTAGCTTTGTCATAAGGGTGATCAACAGTTGGCAACCAATTTCGAGCTCTGTTAGGCCAGTTATCACTAAAAAAAGAACGGTCACCATATTTAGTGGGCGCAATTTTTAATCCGGAGGCGGGGATTCCCTGGTATTCAATGCTTATTAAGAGTTCCTCTTTGGCCTTTGCGGGGGTTTGCAATTTTATAATAATGGCATCATTTTCATGAGTATAGATTAAGGCCTCATTGCCCATGGTAACCGAGGATACTTCCATACCTTTCCCTTCCAGCTCTTCGCTTTTATTAATTAAATCAAATCGCAGCTCTGAGATATTATCAATTTTGAAAAATGCGGTGATGGTGGTTTTTCCAATAATAATATCATTATCATCACTGAGTTGCAGTTCAAATTTGTAATGTCTGATATCGATGTTGGGATTTTTAGGATAAGGATCTGCAAAGCATTTAAAGAAAACTAGATGGAGGAACAATGATAGGATTAGGAGTTTTTTCATTTTTGCAAAGGCTATGGTTCTGTATAAAATTAGGTAAATAAAGGGAGGAAATTAAATTTCACCGGAGTGTTATGATGTCGACCACTAATCATTTTTTGACACTCTTGTCTGCCGACGAGGCAGAGACTGTTACAGACTTTCACAGTTTTAGTTTTTAGTAGCATCTAGGATTGCGTTTACTACATTAGCTGTTGCATTAGCAAGTTTTGAGGAGGTCATTTTCTGGATAGCTATTTCTCTATTTTGATAAACCTTTTCGACACCTTCCAGTAATGTTTTAACAGACATATCCTCTTGAAAAAGGACATTGGAATAACCTGCCTTTTCAAAAACTGCTGCGTTTAAAATTTGATCGCCGCGACTGGCACTTTTGGGAAGAGGAATGAGAAGGTTGGGTTTTTTAAGGCTTAAAAATTCAAATATGGAGGTGGCTCCTGCCCTGGAAATAACTAAATCTGACATGGCCAAAAGATCAGGGAGTTCCTCTTTGGCATATTCGAGCTGAAAATAGCCCTCTTTTTCTATGGCTTTCTTGTTTCCTTTTCCACATAAATGACAGAGTTGAAATTTGCCCAAAAGATCATCAAGACTCTCACGAAGCACTTCATTGATGGCTACCGCACCCTGGCTTCCTCCCATCATTAAAATCACGGGCAAGGAATTGGTAAATCCACAAATGGTCAGGCCGTTTTCCTGATTACCATGTAGCAGACTTTGACGAATAGGTAAGCCTGTCAAAACAGCTTTTTGTCCATTAACATGTGTTTTGGATTCTTCAAAATTCAGGCAAATTTTTCGGGCAAATGGAAGGGACAATTTATTGGCTAGCCCAGGACTAATATCGGATTCATGAATTACAACGGGAATTCTCAATAACCAGCCTGCCCAAACGACAGGGCAGGCTACAAATCCTCCTTTACTAAAAATAGCTTGTGGCCTAATTTTTAAAAGCATAAAAAGGGCCTGAAAGAATCCAGCTATTATTCTGAATACATCAGTAAAATTTTTGAAATCAAAATATCGCCGCAGTTTACCAGCCTGAATCCCATAATAGGGGATTTCCAAGGGTTCAATTAATCCACGCTCTATGCCATTTTTTCTTCCAATATAAAACACCTGATGATCTTTTTTTTGAAGTAAATCAATAATGGCAATGTTAGGAGTAACGTGGCCAGCACTCCCCCCTCCTGTAAACACAATTTTTTTGGAAATTCTATTCATTGTCCATGTTTAAACCAATTTTTTCATACTTATAATATTAAGCTACTCTTATTTTTTCACTATCCTATTGGCAAAATCATCATTCCAGGTTTCTTCTATGATGCGAATTCGATTTTCATTTAAGAATTTAAAAATTACGGGTTCTTCTTCTAGGATAAAAGCTTGATTTCCTTGATAGATCATAAGAGCTTCACCATAGCTATCTTTCAAATAAAGATTGTCATCTTTTACATAAATTTCCACTTCTCCTCCCTCTTCATACTCAAAAGTACCTGTAAAATGGCTAAGGTCAGCAACATTTATTGCTTGGGGTATAGGTTGGTGGCAAAATTTTTCAGTAAAAAACTGACATACAATTTCCTCAGCCAAACCCCAATAATAGACCTCATCGTACTCGCCCTGCCCTAAATTAGAAAGTATGATGATGTCTAAATCATGTGAAGGAATCTTCAAATATTCCGTGCCGGTAACTCCATTATGGTAATAAAATGGAATATCATTACGATTAGGAAGCCACCATCCTAAACCATATCTAAAATAAGTTCTATCATTTAACTGCACTTTGCCAAACATCAGATTCTGGATATCTGGGCTTAATAGTTCATAATTATTCAAAGCAGCATTCCATCGAATCATATCTTCAATACAAGAATAAATGCCATCACCCACGCCAATCTCTTCCTGTCCTACCCTCCAAATTTTCACTATCTCATCATTTTTTAAAGTATAACCCTGAGTCTGATTTGGGGTCACTTTAATTTGATCTTCAAAAAAGGTTTTTGACATCCCTAGTTTATCAAAAATTCTTTGCTGAAAAAAATCACGGTGATCCATTCCTGTGACTTTTTCTATGATAAAAAGAGCCAAAGAATAACCTAGGTTATGATACTTAAATTGTTCTCCAGGAGAAGCGAAAATAGAGTCTTCTAAAGAGGAGGACCAGAGCATTTCTTTGGTAACCAATTTCGGCCAACTGCCCTTTTTCAGGCTTTTCCATTCTTCATCTATCGGAGCCAGGCCTGCAGTGTGGGATAATAGCTGATTGAGTGTTAATTGCTTCCATTTGTCTGGTAAAGTATCGAGGTAGGATTCAATGGGTTCGTCTAATTTAAGGATCTCTTTTTCTACTAAAATCAAAATCCCCATCGCAATAAATTGCTTTGAAAGAGAAGCTAATTCATAAATGGTTTCCATTTTTGCTGGCACTTTGTGTTCAATAACGGATAGGCCATAGGCATTTTTGTGAATTATTTTATCATTTTGGAGAATGGCAATCGTCAGGCCTGGAATTTGTTTTTCCGTCATTTTCCCTTCAATAAAAGAATCTATTGAAATTAAGTTTTGATTAAAACAAGGAGAGGATGGAAAGAAAATGAAAGCTGAAAGGGTAAAAAAAAGAAGCAGAATAGTTCTATTCATACAGATTTAAACTTAATCATTTGCATTTCAATACTAATGGGTACAGACTTTTTAATTATACCAGACTATAATAATTGTATGGTAATTTTTTTACGATCGAGGTCTAAAATATAATTATCATCCAAAATAAATTCTTTAGGAAGACAATCTTTTAAACTTTTTGCATTGGAATATTCTCGTACTGCTATTTCCCCAAATTTAAGAATTACTTCAAAATCCTGGCTCCAAGGATCATTCGTCGAATTTGAATTCTCATTAATTATATCAACGGTCCCCATCAGGCTTTTGGTTTTCAAAAATTGTTGAAGTGGGGCAGCATGCAAATAAAGTCCATCACACCAATAATGTTGTCCCATTGGCTCACAAATCACCCTATTGAGCAAAAGCCCCAATTCTTCAACTATTTCTTCCCGATCAATAAAATCTACATCTTCATGGCTTAAAACCTTCACCTTTTTCTTTAATTCTTCGATCTGATCCTTAATATCCTTTGACTTCATTTATCCCTGATTTGATAAGGGACAATTGATCATCCAATTAATGCCAAACTTATCGGTAAACATTCCATAATAGGAATTCCAAAATTGTTTACCAAGTGGCATGGTAATGGTACCTCCATCAGACAAGCCATTGAAAATCCGATCAGCTTCTTCCGTATTGTCCATACCTGGATTTACGGAGATAGAAAAGTTATTCCCCTGTTTGAAGTTGGGAGCCCATTCTCCGCCCGTGTCACTTCCCATTAAAATCGTTTCCTCACTTATAGGCAGGGAAATATGCATTATTTTATCTTTCATTTCTTCCGGTATTGGGGGCATTCCTTCCTGGGGTGGCATTTCACCAAAAGTACCTACAAATGGATACTCTCCTCCAAATACAGATTTGTAAAAATCAAAAGCTTCTTTGCAATTACCATTGAAGGTAAGATAAATGTTTAGGGTGGTCATGATGATTGTTTTGTTTATGGTTAAATTGTTATTTTTTTATCGAAGGGAAGCTTGAAAAGACCAAAAAAAGAAAAATCATGAAAATTAACAGCCTCCAATTATTCATTTACATTCCTATTGAAGAGCTTAATAAAATGAGATTAGAGAGGACTTACAATATAAGTTCATTTTGATAAAACGGCAAGGGTTTGCAATCTATTTCGGCCTCCAATCTGGCGGCTTAATGAACACCAATATTTTATTAAATATACCTTTCACTCTGGTCATCTTAAGGGAAAGTCTTTGTAAGCCATGAAAGAAAACGGTGAAAGGATTATTAGAGTTAATTGGCTCGCTAATGCCATATTTCACCTCTTCCACTTCGGGTTCAAAGGTACCTAACATTCGATCCCAAATGATCAAAATCCCGGCATAGTTTTTATCCCAATACTGGCGGTTAGAGCCATGGTGAACCCTATGATGAGAAGGAGTATTAAAGATAAACTCAATTGGACCTGGCAATTTTTTAATGACTTCAGTATGGAGAATGGCCTGAAAACTTTGTACAAATAATTCGCTCAATAAGACTAAAATAGGATCAAATCCTAACATGACTATTGGTATAGAAAAGAACAGAGGAAAAACTGCGTCCAAAGGCCCAAAACGATAGGCAACCGACATGTTAAAATGGGGAGAACTATGATGCACTGTATGGGTAGCCCAGCCTATCCCAATTCTATGCATCATCCTATGTTCCCAGTAATAGGCAAAATCTGCCAATAAAACACAACAGATTACTGTAGCCCAATTTAGAGGCAGGTGCGGCAAACTAAAGTTGGCATACACCCAAAAGTATAGTTTGGTAGCAAATAGGATTCCTATGATTATTTCTATTACATAGAAGGCTCCGAAAGTTAGGACGTTAGCAACAGAGTCAAAAATGAGGTCTTTATTTAGCCGCCCCTGAAATTTATATCTTATTAACTCTATGATAAAAAATGGAATGATCAAATAAATCAAGCTCCAGTCATTAAAAACCGTAAACCAGTATTCAACATCCAGCCATTCTAATTTTTTACTCAGAAATTCAATCATCTGCTATTATTTTACCCGGTTCCAAATTTCAGTATCCGCATAACCATAATAATCATAGCTTACTTTTAGCTGGTTAGGGGTAATAAGTTCTATTTTACACGGGATTTCATAGCCTTCTCCTTCATAATCAAGTTTATAAATGCCCTTTCCTTTTTTATCCTTAAAGGATTTAAGGGTAAAAACATGGGTATTGTCATTCATTGATTGTTCGTGTTCATCAAATAGTTTGACAGAAAATCCTTTGATGGTTTCACCTACTTCCTTGATCTGGTAAATGGCAGAGCCTTTAATTTCTTCTGAATCCCAGCTTACTTTCCATTTGCCAAGTAATGGTGCATAAGGAGAACTTTGTTCGACCTTAAGAACTTCCACAGTATCAGAACTTGAAACTTCTTCAATAATATCGCCCTCAGTATTTATTACATTATCTGTTAGGTCGCCATAAGCTATCAAATGAGGAATTCCACCCAAAATCAGGATGATAATGGCACTTAATGAAATCAATTTTAAACTTTTCATATCAATGTTCTTTTAGTTATGATATGACAAAGGTGCAGGATAAAAAAAGGACTTCTTTTGATCTATGTCAAAAAGTTCAAGTTCAATAGCAATGGCAATTTCAATGACAATTTCAATGGCAATGGCAACTTCAATAGCAATACGCTAATAAATAGCTCTCCTTTCAATTACCGATACCTAATACCCGTCACTCATTACTCGTCACTCATTACTATTATTCACTTTCCATCATTTTACGTATATCATCATCCAATCCAGTCATTTGCCAGTGGCCCAGAGAGATAGGAATATTACCTATTGAATTAAGTTGATCAAAAAAGTCTTTTAATTCAAAAGTCTCATTATTCAATTCTTTTATTCTGGCAAATTCAGCCATGGCATTTTCTACCAGATATTTCCCAGTGATGTAACTGGTACCATATCCTGGCTGCCGGAGGTATAGATGCTGTTCAAAAATGAGGAGTTCTTTTTCTGTTTTCATCCAACCGCGGGGAGTATATTCAGAGTGAATGCCTCCTGCTTCTTCCATGGTCATTTCGTTAGCATGGGCATAAAGCGAACCCAAACCCCGAGCGGCTCGTTGAGCGATCATAATGTAGACGATTTCCTTTACCCTTGGGTTATCATCATATAAGCCTGCTTGCATAAAGGATTCTTCCACACCAGTAGCCACCCCTTCATTTCGAGAATCGAAAATATTGTATAGCAAAGGACCACGGCGGATTTCACTCTGATGAGGTTCTGTATCCATTCTTGCCAGCTCAAACCAATGGTAAAAATGAGAATAAAGTGGTCTTTGATCATAATGAGCTGTAATCCAGAAGAAATTACGGCGGTCTGCAGGGACAAAGCCTCCCAAGTGTTCCCTTAAGGCTGGATCGAAATAATCCTTGACGGTAACAATATCTTCTTTTTCTAAGAATCTCATCAAGCTTTGTGCAGACTGTTCTGCTCTGGCATCATAAGCTTCAGGTGAATCGGCGGCTGTTAATTCAGGTAGGTATCGATTTCGATGTTCTTCTAGTTTCAAAGAAGACCAAGCACGGGCCAATTCTCTTTTTAAAATCATAACCTCGTCTTCCCAGGTTAGGGGAACCAAATGTACATTTTGCAAATACCAGGTATAATTGTCCTTTCCGATTCCTGAAGGGCCGGTTTTTGAGGAAGATTCTGCTTCAAGCCAGGCTGTCAATTCATCTGTTGAAGTGACTGCATTTTGGATAGCACTTACCAGATCTGCATCTTCCTGCACTCCAGGACGATCCAGGATACCTTTTAGGTTTTGACTTTGGGAGTGAATATCTCGAATTCCAGCTACCCATAGATCTTTGGCATTACCTGTTAAATTCAATTTGGCTTGTTCATTTAAAGGTGGGATCACCCTTAGATCACCAAGCAATTTTTCTTTTGCCGCTGCGTCAAGAGGAAAGGTGTAAGTCCATATTTCTGTAGTCATATGGTGGGTAGGTCCTTCATGTGCTGGAACATCGCTTCTAGCCATCCATAATGATTTATAGAAAGCGGGATCTCGTACCCAAGGCTTCAAAATTTTGTGATTAAATTCGTAGCCATTCATCTCAGCCCGTACAATATGCCAATCTACTTGCTGATCCACAGGCCAGGAGCTAGGATCAATAGCTCTAAATCGGGCTTTCATTTGTAAAAAATCAGGCCAGCGGCTTTCAAAAGTTGCAGCCGTGTAATCAGGAGCACCCTCACGAAGAGGAGGCTTTTCAAAAGTTCGCCATTCCTTAAAAAGTGCTACCAAGTCTTGGTAATCGGTTGAAGAAGGCATATTTGTTGTAGATTCTGATGATTGTTCCTGAGGTTGACAACTCAGGATAAAGAAAAACAAAAGTGTGAATAGGAGGTTTGATGTGCGCATCTTTGTAATTTAGTTGATGTCACCAAGATACGGATTCGATATAATAATCAGCTTAAACTATAGGTGGTTTTTATCTCATTTTAGTTTTTTGTCCGTTTCACCAATTCTTACTTCTTTGCACAGCTTGTATTATAATAGTTTACGATTTGGTTGAGATCTCTTTTTCGCCAGACTTTGTCTTTGATTTTTTTGGCAAGCTCAGGGCAATCTTTAAAAAACTTTGTCATATCTTTTTTAAAGGTCCAGCTACTGATTATTCTAATGATCCCATCGCCTTTTTGAAGGACATCTTTTTCTTCTGGGCCTGCACTACCATTTCTGGTGCCCGTAGCTGTATCATAGGAACCGGGCATTTCAGGTTTGATATAGGTAAAAAGCCGTACCGGGCCATCTATTTCTAATTTTAAAAATGAGCTTCTTATCTTAGCAGAATTGGTAATAGAAATCATTCTTACCTCTTTTCCATTAAATTTAAACCTGACTTCCCTGGCATCCCTTGGCCTAAGAGTCTTTTTTTTACCAGAATCATCAAAATATTTAATTTTTTCCTGCAAACCCTCCAAGTCTAATTCTTTTGATAATAGTTTAGTAGGAATATTTAAGGTGACAGAAACGGTATCTTCTTCATAAAAAATTTGCCCCTCAATTTTCTTAGCTTCTACTCGAATTAAACCAACAAGTAGCATCAATAAAATGTAATACTTTTTCATTTTCAGGAATTTTAAATCTTATCTTTTCCATCCGTGAGCCATTCCAGACTTATACGGACGAATACATTTTCTTTATAGCCATCTTTTTCAAAAAATAATCCAATATCTCCATTTTTCAGGACAGTCAAGGAAGAGTAGGCCGACTTTCCACTATAAATTGTTTTGCCTTCACTCCAGGTTTTGCCCTCATCATAGCTTATTCTTAAGGTCATATTTTCGCGGACATTACTTGTTTTTGCATTGGAAAAAAGCAATCGGTTTTTATCATCCCCTGCTTTGACAGAGGTATACCGGATGATACTGGCATTACATCCAGGGTCAATCAATAAAGAATCAGGTGTAGAAACCCAGGTTTTGCCATTGTCATTGGAGGTATGTAAATATCGAATTCCTTTTTGATTGACCCGACTATTGATCATCCAGGAACCGTCTGCTAATTCAATAATTTTGGACTCATTGGCTGGCAATACTGGTGTGTCAATAAGATACCAAGAATTCCCATGGTCATCACTTCCAAAAACATGAAGTCCATTTCGGAGATTTACTAAGGTATGTAAGAGCTTTCCGGATTTGGTCTGAATGCCTCGGCCCGAGGTAATAAATTTAAAGTCCTGCTTCCACTCAGGTTTAGTGATCTCACTGGTAATATCTATCGGAGATGACCAACTCCGGCCGTTATCTTTACTTTTAATATATTTTAGGTAGTAAATGTCTTTTTCGGTATCCAGATTCATGTAATTAAAAAAGAGAAAAATTTCACCGGTCCTTTTATCTAATATCATGGATGGATCAGAAGCAGACTCTCCAAAAGGATAATCCACTAACCTTTCTATTTCTGACCAGGTTTGGCCATTATCTGTACTTCTGCGTAGGACAATGTTGATGTCTTTGCTCCACTTCAGATCTCCACAGGAAGGCACTCTTTCGTCAATAGCTGCTAGTAAATCTCCATTTGCGGCCGTCATTAAGGAAGGGATTCTATAGCATGATATCACTGTTTCATCCTCAGCGCTAAACAAATTTTGAAAATTAAGAGCAGGGGCGTTGCGCTGCCCTAAAAGGCTGAATGCAAGACTTATTGTACAACATAATAAGGACAACTTTGACATTTTAGCATAGTTTTTACCAGGCAGGCAATCTTATTTTTTCAAAAATTAAAATTAATGAATTAGAATTAAAAAATAGGGATTAACTGCCTGCGGCAGTTAATCCCTAAGCAGGCTAATTTTTTATTCCAAAGTTATCTTCCTTACGCTAAAATTCTTTTGAGATACATAAAGCGTTTTTCCATCGGGGGCAATCCCTATTCCGTTTGGGGAAGCAAAAGTAACAGCAGCTCCTACCCCATCATTGCTCCCGGCTGTACCAGAGCCAATAAGGGGCGTTACTGTTCCATCGAGATCTACAGTGTATATAATATGAGTGGTAAATCCAGTGGCATAGAGTTTGCCATTTCCATAGATGAGATAGCCTACCTTACCGGGCACATCTGCCAATTGAGACAAATTGCCGTCCGGGGTAATTTTACTGACGATGCCATCTGAAAAGTTAGCTACATACACATTTTTATTTTCATCCAAAGCCAAGCCAAAGGGAACATTTAAAGGACCGCCGGAGGCGATTTCTTCGATTTGTTTATCGGTGCTTATTTTATAAACTTTATTAGTAGAAAAAACAGAATGATAAAGCGTACCCTCCTCATCAATGGCAAGGCTTCCACCACTAAATCTGGCATCAGAAACATACTCAGAAAGGACGCCCTGAGTATCCACCTGAGCGATAATACCTGATTTATTAAAGGCAACAAAAAGTTGGTCGTTGACATCAAAAACATGACCCATTGGAGCAGCAGAAAGATTGGCTAAAAAAGGAATACTGCTTCCGTTTTCCTCAACTTTAAAAACAGTTCTACCCACGTTAGAAGCCAGGTGAGAAACATAAATGGAGCCCTTGCTATCAACAGACAAGCCATCGTCACCCTTATAAGTATTATCTGAAATTGGTAGGGTTTCAACTTTAATATTGTTATTTATTGGATTGGGCCCCGGCTCAGGAGTAGGAGGATCTTCCTCTTTGCTACAATAAGACATAAATAGAATACTGAATGTAAATACCGTCATGAAGTAATAACTAATCCTTTTCATTGATTTAGATTTTTAGTTTTATTACTTCAAAAACTGAAGAAAAAAGTCTTCCGTCCTCTTAATGAATGATCTCCGTTTCTCAGATTACAGAAATGAGAGAAAAATTGGATTATACCTGAGCAATCACCGTTTGTACTTCTTTTATTTTCCCATTTTCCAATTGAATATGTTCCGAAACTCGCATTTTTTGATTAGTAGCTGTATTAACTCCTTCATAGAGAATAGCTGCAAAGGATTCTTCAAAAAAAGAGGATAATAAAATCACTTCCTTCCAGGGCGTTGGATTGGCTTCCAGAAATTGAATAAAATCAGGTCGATTATTAAATTGGAAAAAACCAGCATTAATAACAAAATTTTCACTTAAACAGGAGGCCAGTTCTTGAAAGTCGGCAGGTTGCTGCCAGGAATGAAAATATTTTAAAACCAATTCTTTGCTTGTCATAAAAGATATTTAATAAGTTTTAAGGATTAGTATTGTAAAAGGCTACTCTCATTTTTATTCCCTCCTCATCAATCGTATTTGAATCTGTCAAAAACGATAGTGTATTACCTTTAGCCAATCTATTTGCTAAACACAAAACCATTGCATCAACAATATCATCTTTTTTCACTTCTGATCTTTTGAAAATTTTAATGGCTGATTTATATAAGTCCAAGAGTTGAGAATCGTAATTTTCAATTATTTTTAAACGCTCGTCAATACCCTCACTTTTGGATTTTTTAGTTTGAACAATATTTTGATTTAGGTGCTTAAAACAGATTTCAGGATGACTTTCGATAAGCTCAACAACAGAATTTGATTCCACTAAAAATTGATCCACTTCCCTAATTTTTTCCCGAATAAATAAGGATTGGATAGAAAGGCTTTTGCCTTCAATCTGTATGTTTAATTGCCTGGCTTTTTCATTATCTTTTTCATAAACAGCAGCGCGACATGGCGCATTAAAAACGGTAGAACGTCTGTTTTGAAGCTCTTTTCTCATTTCCTTGTCAATTGTACGTGGATGTTTCTTAGAACTCAGGCCAATGGGTATATCGATCAAAATGCGATCCAAATCTTTATTGTCTCTCATCAATTCAATGAAAGTGGGATAAACATCATAGGCATAACGACTATCTACCCATTTAATAATTATCCAGCCATATTTACATCCATCAATTCCTGCTACCTTCATATGGTCATTAAATATTCTATTTTTCTAAAAAAAATTATTGGATTCCATTACTTATGATCAAAGCTTTTCCATGGTGATCATTTTATATAGTGTATGAGATTGATGATTTGATTGAGTATCCTTAAAGATATATTCCAGTTCTATCTCATGGAATTTTTTCAAATTATTTGCTTCCTTGAAAACTGAATTTAATATTTCTAATTTCTGCCCTGTATTTTGAATACAAATGGTAATAAGGCATTTTGGTTGGGCTTCCTGAAATATTCTTTTTAGGAAAGTAACCTCCTTATCCCGTTCTTTTTTTCGAAAGTGAAACATGCTGTTCAAAAGAATAAAATCAAACTGACTGAGTTTTGGGTATTCATAAATGTCCTCTACCAATCCTTCTATTGGAAGTTTTTCTTTTTTTGCTATTCTCATTAATTGTTGAATACCAACCTTTGAGGAATCTATTCCAGTCACTTCAAAACCCATTCTGGCTAAAGGGATGGCGTCTCTACCCTGGCCACATCCCAGGTCTAATAATTTACCTTTGGGATTTATTTTTGAATAAAATTCAAGCAACTCTGGGAAGGGCGTTCCGAAAAGATTTTCAGTTTGGTAGTGTTTGTCGTAAGGAGATTTCATTACTAAACTTTTCAAGGGAATAATTCTTCAATATGATCGAATATTTCAACTTTGTTATTGGTTTCTCTAGCTAGCCTGGACTTGGACTGGTGGCCATTGGCGATCAATACACAATCTACCCTTAGTTCATTAGCAACTTTATAATCATGGATGGTATCTCCAATTAAAATAGTTTGATGGGGAGTAATTTGGTTTATTTCCATTAGATGTTTTCCGACCGTCACCTTACTTTCCGCACGATGGTTATCTAAGCCCTCTATTTGTTGAAAATAATCTTTTATTTCATAATGATTTAACAATTCAAGCACACTTTCCTTATGAGCAGCAGTCAAAATAAATTGGTTTAAGTCATAGGACTGAAAAGACTCCAATATTTCTTCTGCATAATCATGCAGTTGGCAGGTTTTGACTTGAGCATCATAATTAGAGATAAAAGTATGGGTTAAGCGTTCAAAAGATTCTTCATTCAAGTCCATGCCTATTTTTTCATAATAAGATGAAATCGGAAAGCCAAAAGCTTCTCTATATCTCATTTGATCTAAAGGAGGCTTTTGTTGATTAACAAGCATTCCATTTACGATCTCCACACATAACCAAATATCATTTAACAGGGTCCCGTTCCAATCCCAAATAACGGTTTGGTAATCATTTACTATTCTTTTTCCAGCCATATTCTGAGAAATTTATGTTGGAGGCATACTCTTGAATTGCCTTTTTTATATAAGGTATGGTATTTTGAGGAATTTCATTAAGAGTGGACCATTTTAATCGGGATTATTGTTTCGTCCTTATTTCAGAGCTAATTTGAAGTCTTATAAAAACACCTTTGTGATCTGAGGGCCATGGCACATCAGTAGCCAGGAAATTCTCATTTAAGGTATAACTGGTATCGATTTGGTTGCGTACGTAGGAGGCCTTAGGGCCTACAATAGCAGCGTATTTTGTTGTAATCCTATCTCCTTTATAGAATACATAATCTATACGATCCCTTTCATCGGCCAGAGGAGTCCAACTGGTTGCTTTAACATCGTCTGCATAGGATGGCCAAGTAAAACCTGGGTTTTTCACCTCATCAGGAAAGAATGCTCGGTAGGAATCAATAAAACCACTTTTTTCCAGCAAAAATGTTACCGGCCAATTAATTACCATCCCGTTATGATCAAATAATTGCTGACTGTTTTCGGTCCAGTCAAGGTAGGAGGGTTCATTAAAATCCCCCATTAAAATGATTGGTGATTCTATAGTTGCTACCTCCTTAATAAAAGCTTTAATTTGTTCATCCCTTTCAGAAAGTTGATTATAGGCTAATATCTCACCGATGTTCTTAACAGGTTGAGGACTTCCATTTCCATCGTCTTTCAATTTCCAATCTGGAGATCCTCCATTATATCCACGCGGCAGGTAACAGGCATACTGGGTGTAATCTAAGTGGGCCACGGCGACAAATACAGGAAATGTACCAAGGTCGATTTCAAACTGAACAATAGAGCCCTTCTCTTGATAAATCACCTTTGATTCATTTATTGGATATTTGCTGATAATAGAAACATCTCCTCCTGTATAAGCTCCATGATAGTCTATCCCAAAGTTTGATAAAGCTTTCAGCATTCGGTTGGTCCAATCTATATTTTCGTAATTCCGGACTTCTGAGAAACCAATGATATCCGGTTTGGTTTCTATTATGACATCCCGAATTTTATTAAATCCATTCGGTACGGATGTTCCCTCTTGCCAGACATTCAAAGAAAGGAAGCTAATATCTAGTGAAGAAGCCTGTTTTTGGGATAAGTTGTTACAACAATTTAGCAATAACCCCGCTATAAATAGAACACCTAATAGTTTATTTTCGATGCGTTTCACAAGATCAATGATTCAAAAATTTGAAATAATCTCCTCTGTAAGTTTCCAAAGCTCGGCAGCTAATTGTTCATCCTGAGCAAAAACATAGGGCGTTTTCATCTTAGCAATACTACTAAAATATTTACCTGAAACATTAGCCACAGATGGATCTACCGTTAAGGATACTCTAGTAAAGTTAAAGCCTTCCGTTATTTGTTCTGCTGCTGATGGTTCCATAGATTAAGGTTCCTTTCTAATTTTCTACTAAATTCTTTATGGTAAGCAAGACATTCGTCCAAAATTCATCAGATCGTAATTGTTGTTTTTCAGTCGGGATATTGTCCTCTGTAATGGTCAATTGGGTTCCATTTTCGGTTTCCACTAAATCGAAAGTCCAGGTCCTATAATTTTCTGGTATATCAGCAACACCTTCAAGATTACTCCAATGAGAGTACTGCAATTGAAAATAGGGCTTGTAATTCATTATTATTCCTTTTTCCAGGTACTTATGTCCATTATACTCTCCCTCGAATGTAATAGAACTTCCCTCCTTCCAATCCGATTTGACATCCGCCCCATAAAAATATCTTTTTGAAATATCAGGATTTACTAAAGCTTCCCAAACCTGTGTGGCAGAAGCTTCAATATCTATCGATAATTTCGAAACATGCTTTCTATTCATTTTAGGAATTTAGGCGTCCATTAAGGTTTTACATCTTTCTCTGAATTTGCTTTATCTCCAATTTTCTCATTTGTGAATTGACCGTCCTACGGTCGAAACGGTAAAAGTTTAAAATCTTGTCTTTTAAACTGTATTTATATTGCTTCCGATGGAGTGTGATATTTTGATAATTGTCGATATCGAATTTTCCAGTAAAAAAATCGTCTTTTATGGTTTTAAAATCTGTTCTTTCTTCTGGTTTCACTGAATATAAATTGATCCCCCAGATGTAATCAAGAAGGACTTCATTTTCTAATTTTTCGGTCTTTAAGAGACTGGTCTCACTTATATTAAAATTTAATTCTGATAAAAAAGACAAGCCTTTAAGAGCCAGACCTATAGGGCCTTTTTTCTCTGGGGATTCATCTAAACTATGAGAAAAGTTAAGGGGAATTTTAGAATCAAAATATTGATGAATCAATTCAAGGTCTCTGCAAATATAATTTAACTGGTCTTTTTTGTCTTCAACAAATGAAAAGCCATTTTCGAGAACCCTTTTATTTTTAATTTTTGCTCTAACAAAATCGAAATAGGTGTCAATATTTGACTCATCTAGTACTTTGATTTCTTGGTTTTTCTCATCCAATTGATATAAAAAAGAGTGGTCGATTTCGGATTGAAATTGATCTTCAATTCCCTTGAAAGCGGCAAAGGGCTGAAAACTGGTCAGTAAAAACAAAATTCCTTTAGGGTAACTCACCCTAAATTCAACATTGGGATTCCTTCTAAGAATATCGATTTTAATTGAATATTGATTTTCAATGGGATCACGAGTTTTTTCGGCATAGCGAAATAGATCCTGACGATACACCTGATATTCTAATTTTTCAATCCCTTTCCAATCCGGGTTTATGTCAATTTCTTCAAAGTAATCCTTATTGGTCATTTATATTTTTCGTTCAATGTCTTAAATTTATACAGGTTCTAATTTTTTGTGGGGCTTTGTCGGCAATTCTATGGCTGACTGGGGTCTTTAGCCACTCGGGATCTGTGTTTCACTGTCTTGCCCATATGAGCATCCCCTTCTACTCCTAATCCTTCCAGGAGAAAGATTTCTTTTTGGTTCTTTTTCTGGAAGCTATGAGTACCACTTTTACTAACAGCCAGTACTTTCATCAGCTTTACTTATTTTTTTCATATTCTTCTGGGTTAGATAATTTTCGGTCTTCACTTACTTCTCCTTCAATATTATAATAAGCTACAATTTCTTCGATTAAGTTATCCTTTGCATAATACCATTCACTTACGTCTAATCTAAAATCACCTTGAACAGCTGTATATCGTACGCATGCTTTTTGACCATCATAAATTTCGTCATGCAGAATAAAGTGATATCCCAGGAAGTTAGTTTTATTGGCTTCTACCAAATTGATGTAGTTTTGCTTCCCATCAATAGTACCATAGGGGCTGGTATGTTTGAAGTTTTCAGTTACAGGTAAATTCAGGAAGTCGCCCTCCTCCCATTTTTGGAACCATACTTCTACTAATTTTTTTAATTCCATTTCCTAAAGCGTTTTGAGATGATCAATATTATTGCCAGTTAGGTGATGAACATTTTGGGTAATCTTTTCAATGGGCCATTCCCACCACTTCATTTTTAATAATGCCTCAATATCTTCATCAGAAAATCTTTTGCGAATAGCGCTGGCAGGATTCCCTCCTACGATCGTATAAGGTTCTACATCTTTGGTCACTACTGATTTGGTGGCAATGATGGCTCCATCTCCTACAGTCAGTCCAGGCATAATGGTAGCTCCATAGCCAATCCAAACATCATTGCCAACAATCGTATCTCCCTTCATGGGATAGGATTTACCATCCATAGCATGACTCCAATCTCCTCCAAAAACAGCAAATGGATAGGAAGAAATTGCATCTGATAAATGATTGGCTCCATTCATTATAAAGGTGACATCAGAAGCAATCATACAGAACTTTCCAATTATCAATTTATCCCCCGTAAAGTCAAAGAGGTATTTTACATTTTTTTCAAAATTCTCGACGTTTTCAAAATCATCGTAATAGGTATAATCTCCAACCTGAATATTGGGATTTTTTATGATGTTTTTTAAAAAACAGAGTCTATCATAGTTAGTAAGTGGAAAAATTAAGTTTTTATCAGGTATGTTCATTACTATATTTTAATAGACTGGAAAAAGAAAGTCACTTTCCTCGATAGGGATAGATCTTTTTTATTATCCTTATGGAGTTTCGGCGTATTCTTTCCAATCCAAGGTTTAAAATCATCCGTTTTAGACTTCCCATTATTAAAAACATCAAATTTTTACTGTAAAATTAATGCATCCACCTTTTCTATTGCCCAGGAGGTTTGCCAAATATTTTTTCTAGTGTTCTTCAATTTACGTTTCTGACCACTTATTTCATGAAAAAAAACGCTATCAGCAACTCGTATTCCTAAGCTAAATTCAACTTCTTTTGCAGTTCTTTTACAGTCAAATGGCTTAATCGTCCCCTATTTTTTTCAAAAAACTCAACAACTGCAATTTTATCTGCTTTAGCTAACTCATACAGGGCATTTGTTAAAGCTTTAGATATTTCCTCGCGATGGTCCTCTACTACTGCACTACATATTTCTAGTGTTCTTGAAGCACTTCCCGTTCCTCCCTTCGTTTTTTTATTTAGCGCTATGGTTGCTGAAATAGCTAATCTGCGCAACCATACATCCCCCGAGTTTAAGTAATCTTTTATTTTCTCGGTACTGAGTTTTTGTTCCCGCCAGGCAATTCCTACCACATTTATTGCATAATAATCTACAGCAAGCCAATTATCAAGATTTTGACTAAGTTCATCAATATCTTCAAGGGTGAGTGAATCTCTCAATCTTTTATCCGTAGCCAGGTAAGCAAAGGCTAATTGTTGTAATTCAAAGACATTTTCATCAACGAAGGCTTTTACCAATTCCAACTTTTGGGAAGGGTGGTAATTTTTGGTAAACACTTTTATTTCTCGAAAAACTGTTTTCAAATTTGCGGTAGCTACCCTCAATAATTCCAATTTTGTAGGATATCTCTTAATGGCATAATTGAGAGAAGCTTCATCGACAAAATACTCAAGGGATTCTTTTATGTCTTGAATGAGTTCTTGCATAATTCTGTTCTTGGACAATTATTATCAATATTGACTACTCTTTCTCTGTAAGATGATAAGGGACGTATAGAATATTTGTAGCCATTTTATGCCGCTGGTAAACGCTGATTTAGCTGATTTTTCTAACCCAAGACTTTAAAAGTTTACTATACCATACATTTTTTTTAGGGTTAGGTAATCTATCTTTTTTAAAGATAATTAAATGTGAAATAGCCGTCCGGTGCGGTCATAGGCCTTTTTTGTGTCTTTTCAGCATTAGATTTAGCCTCGACGTAATATTCGATATGATTACCCTGTTCTTGAGCTGGAATATCTACAAACCAATTATAAGGATTATCTGTCGCCTTCATTTCGATTGTTTCCCAAGTAAAATCGCCCTTTACACGCCAGCGTAGGAGAGGTTTGTTTTTTAATGGTTCGTTTTGACCATAGTCAATAATAGTTACGTAAAGGTTGGCTTCCTCCTCTCTGCTTATCTCAGCTTCAATTTTTTTTACAGAAATAAAAAGCATGTTGGGATCCCAAATGGCCCTGGTTCTGCAATGCAAGGCATCACCACCATTCCAGCCTATATTTTTGTAAAATGCTCTTAATTTTTCAGGTACTAATGGTTCCTCATCTAATACATAAGTAAAGCCTTTAATTTGATACCCAGGCATGGCAGCCTGCCAGGTCTTTATGGCCTGAGTATCTTCCTCAATGCTAAAAAGAGGAACATACACTGTTTTATTAAGGATTAATGAATTGGTATAAGCAGCTAACCAGTCCCGATCAGGATTATATTGAGCTGTTTTAATTCTTAATATTTTATAGGGCCGATTAAAAGCTGTTTTTAACTTGGATAATTCATTTGTCACCAAATCTTGATATATTTCATAAAGTTGATGACCCTTAGGAGGTTCTGCCACCAAAAGCGTTTCTTCATCGATGACCTTCAAGAGGCAATCTATATGCTGGATACCGTGGTCTTCAAAATTGGAGATCATATGGTACTGACTATAACCCGATAATGAATCATTGAGGTGTAAAAAATCAGAAAAGTCAATACCATGAAATTCATTCTCAGATCTAATTACACAAGTGGAGAAGGCAGTACCAATGCCATCGGTTAATACATTACCTCCTGTGTTTATGAAAGGCAATTCTAAAACTTCAAATCCGAGTTGTCGGGCCAAAGGAATAGTGGCATCATCCTCAATTTGAGTCAGCTCAATTTCATTATTATCATCCAGAAAAAGAAAACGGAGAGAATCATTACACTCCAAATCCGTTAGAGGGGTAGAATAAATGTATTTGCCATCCCCTAGTTTCATCTGACCGGTTTTTGTAAAAACAGCACTAGGGCCCCAGTCTCTAGTCCACCAGGCGTCCTCTCCCTGAGGAGCAAAAACAAAGGTAACTTTAGTGGAGTCGATTCCCCATTTTTGATACCACTCTGCTGCCTCCTGACGGGAGATCTCATTTTCTACCATCGTAAACAAGTGATTATCTCTGGACAGTTCAATGGCTAAAGTATGGGGAATACTGAGTGGCCAGACCACCAAGGTTCCAAGGGCTGGTTCCCATTCAGCTACCGTCCTATTGCTATTAAAGGGTATATAAAAATCGGTAAGAGTAGCCTTTTTGAGGGTTTCCTCGAGAGAACAGGAAAAGAAAAAAACGAGGGCAGTAATGAAGAAAAGGGATTTATTCATTGGGTGGTTAATGTTGAATGACTAATGACAAATTTTGAATGATTGAATGATTTCATTGTATTTTAGCTCGAGGACTTTTTTCTTTTGGCTCTTTTGGCTTTGTAAAAGGCTTTATCGGCTACATAAATTGTTTTGTTGACTTCACAATAGGTTTGGGATTGGTCTTTATTTGTAAGGGTCGTTTTTTTTATTATTTCTATTTCATTTTTCTGTTCAACGCTTTTTTTAATCTCTTCCAGTTCTTCTAAAGTATATGAAAACTCGGCATAAAGATTTTCTTTAGCAGGGCGCTTAAAAAAAATCTCAGCAGATTTATCCCATACCACATAGTCATCTCCCAATAAATTCATCAGTTGAACCATCGGGATAGGGTCAACCGATGAGAACATACTACCTCCAAAAATGGCGTTGACATAATTTCTATTTTTGTAATTGATGGGGAGTTTCATCTTGATGTTTAAGAGGTCTTTAGAAACATCCGTAATTCGGCCTGTACTCCTCCTATACATCGGCGATAAATTAAAGCCGTGTTTGAATAATAGATGCTTACCAATGTATTTCGAGCCTATTTCTCCAATTTTCTGATAAAGGGACATTTATTGGTTCTTTTTGATGAATCAATTTCCTAATTCATTTTTTATCTGATAGGTTCCACTCTCAAGGATTTCAATTCCTGGAACTTCCTTTTTCATTTCAAAATGATCATAAATCGCTTTTAATTCCTTCCAAAAGCTGGTATGTTCTGGTTTTTCTTTAGTTATATCTAAAAGCAGAGATTCCGTCATTTTGCCGGGGAAAATATGTATGCTTATTTCTTTTTGACCATTATCTCTGCTTTTGGAAGCCAAAACATAAAGTTCTTTGATTTTGTCGTCTGTAATAGGGATACAGCCTATGGTTTGGCAACCTCCATGTATAAAAATATCGCTGCCGGGTTTTTGTCGGTCACCCCTTATCTTATCCGATTTATTTGGGTAATTCAAGCCCAATGATAAATAAAACTGGCTACGGGGATTGAATCTATCAATTATATATACTCCTTCTGGGATTTGACGATCTCCTTCTTTTCTTTTAGGGCCAATTTGACCACTAAAGCTGCAAAAGGGGTAGGTAATTATTTTTTTGTAGATTTTATCTTTTGTATTTTTTCCCCAAACCTCCAATTCCTGTTCTTTTTTAAATGCTCTAAAAAAGAGGTTTAGTTCCTCTGATAGCAGATTTTTTTCAATTAACAGATGGTCTACAAAAGCTTCTTTTTCTAGGTATGCTGTTTCTACTCTGGATAAATCATTCGATCGTTGATGGCAATTGCTTACTAATCCCATTATTACAACAATTAGAATTATGACCTGATTTTTCATAGATAAATAAACAAGATGGAATTATCATTTTTAAAAAGATTCATCCCGACTTTTGAATTTTGAATAAGATACCGCGAAAGCTTATTGGTTTATTTTTTCAATAGCTTCTTTGTATAGTCCAGTCATTAATTCTTCTTGTCCGGTGAGCTCCCAAAATCGCAATTGGAATTGAACTAAAATTCTATCTAAATTTTCAATGTTATGCGATTCCGTATCAAAATAGTAATCTAATATTTTTGATAGGGTTCTATCTGTTAAAACCTCTTGCATCTTATAAATACGGGTCAGTTCCTGAATGGTATCGTAATCAAATTCTGCTATGATACCAGTAGTTTTAGCAGATTCCCAGGCGGTATTGGTCAAGATGGCATCAATCAATGATTCATTATTGGTTAATAGGCCTAGGTTCAGGTATTCAAAGCTCATTAGTTCTGCTTTAAGACTATCATTTTCTCCATTTAGAATGGTGGTTATTCTATTTCGTATATCAACGTGCTTTTGCTTCCAATTATTTAAAATGGCTTGGTTGCGGTATAGTTCTTTCAGTATGCTTTGTTTAGCAACGTTTTTCTTTTGACTGGTTTGATAGTCTTGGAAGACTTTATTGATAAAAAGAGCAAATAAAACACTAAACACGATGAGTAATCCTTCACTTAAGTATTTTTTAAAATTCAACTTCATACTAATCTGGTAATGGGTAATGAGTATTGAGTAATGAGACAAGAGATTTCATCTAAGTAATTCCTTTAAATCAGTAATCCCCATTTTTAAATTTTCTGCAATTTTCAGTGCTCTGTTGATTCGGGTATCAGACTGCTTTGCTTTATTGATCCTATGGATAATGGTTCTTTTTTTGCCAGGTGTTAAAGCTTCAAAATATTCTTTTGCTTCTATATCCGTTTTTAATACCTCCCATAATTCTTCCGATATTTCAGCTTTGTATTTTGAGTCATCCTTTTTTATCAGCAATTGTAGTTCTTCTTTATAATCTACCTTTATTTTTTCTTTAGTGGATTTTCCTACCATGATGAAATATCCAATGTCTTTATTTTTTTGGATGGCACAGTGGACTACTCCACCATTAATTTCACAAATGACCCGTTTGCCATATTTTTCTATGATCTCCTTTCCTTGTGCTTCAGGAATTGGGACGAAATGCATATTATATCTTCCTTTTTCTAAATAGCTTGTGAGGATCATGGCAATATCAATATCAATTTCAATTTCAATGGCAATGGCAATATATCAATCTTAATAGTTCCTATCTATTTAATTGTTGATTGACCATTTGGATTAATTTTTCCAATTCTGGTTTAACACTCGATTCATATTTGTTAATCATCAACTGGTGGGTGAATTCAAGATTTTTTAAATCAAACTTAAGGTCATCATCATTTTTAGCCTCATTAATATTACTCCTGGTGATGAAAAATCTGGCATCAGCCGAATAATACTTTTTGGCATGATCACGCACCTCTTTCCCGAGAGGTATGGAATTTTTTTCTCTACCATAAATTCCCTCATAAACAACATCATAAAGCCTGGTGATCTGATTTCTTAGGGAATCTTCCCGAATAATATGTACGCCAACAGATTTAAGATATTCATAAGTTGATATGTCAGAAACCAGAAAAGTATTATCCATGGCTTGATTAAATGCTCCTAAAATGGCAGGGCCATTTATAGGTTCTGATGAATCAAGAGACTTGAGAATATTTTGGCAACTATTCTTTCCTCTTGTATGAGTACCAATATTATCATTTACATCATTCAAATCATTTTGCAAAGCCACACTGAGTTGCTCCAACACGGTCTTTTCCAGCTTAGCTTGTTGTCTTTGCTCATTCCAATTTTGGAAAGCAATGGCTAAGGTAATCCCTAAAAAAATAAAAAATACTTCTCCAATCGCGCGTTGGTAATTAATCTTTTTCATTACATCAAATCATTTTCTGGTAATGAGAACCTTTATGGTCGGGTGTTAGGTGCTTGAAATAATGAATTTATATATGGTAAAATACATCAATGAGGATTGCCGTCCTGGCCCTCGATCCCTAAAGGGAAGTCTACCTGCATATAAATTTATTTTGGCTCAACTCTTCTCCAGAGTCTGAACAGAGATGAGCAAAGCTTATTGTATTAATTTCCGTTACAGAGGTCTCTTTTAACAATTCTGTTAGATGCTAATATAAAAGCATAATTGAAGAAAGTGTAATTTTGTTTTAGCGTAGACAAGCAATTTTCCTTACCACAGGAACTTCGTTCGCATCATTCTTGGGTATTCATTTAGATTAATACCGGCAGGGGCATGAATTAATCTTGGATGGCAAAAAACGACATCGCCAGCTTGGCCGGTTAGCTCTAAGACCTGAAGAGGAATGTCATCCACGATATTTTCCTCATCCATAAACCAGGCTACATGATCCATTTGATATAGTTTCGGATCGGTTAACTTTTGAAAGTAAGGATTTGTTTTATAAAAGTGTTTTCGTTGTTGGCCGTGCTTCCATTTTTTTTGTTCTTCGGTTAAGGAAGCATAATAGTTTTCCAAAGCTTTATGGGAGCCACTAGCTATTAAAGTACCTCCTCCCCTGCTTTTTACTTCTGAAAAAAAACTAAAGATTAACAGCCCTTTCAATTCTGGTCCTCTGAACAATTCATAATCCCAATGCCATAATTTATCATGTAGGTTCCAATCTTTTTTTTCTTTATCGGGAAAAGTAACTAAGAAACCACCCCAGGACGAGGGCTCAATCCAGTTTTCTTTACCAATAAGGCTATCAATGGCTGATCGAAAATTTTGATTTATTAAGACTTCATTAGTAGGGCTTAATTTAGTCTTTCTGGGAGAATGTAGTGGTGTTTTCCACGTGGTCTTATCTGATTTTTTGATTCCAAATTCTGCTTCCAACTCCGACCATATTTCTTCTTGTATTTGCAGGGCGTATTTTTCTTCCAGAAGACCTGGAAGTTTTAGATATCCTTTTTCTTGGAATTGGGATATTTGAGTTGGAGATAGCATATTGTAAATTTCAACCTTTTTTAATTTCTTAAAATCATTTCCAAAACTTTCTCCATCTCTAAATCTTTCTTTTTTAAAACATCCTCAATGGTATAAATAATCGAATGATCCGGGAGTACGCCCCTGCCAATAGGATGTTTTTTATATCGATACCCGGTTTGAATATTTGGAGAAATACGAACCATAATTTGGCTATTGGGCAACTGGATGACTATGCTGTTTCCTCCTGTTGGGCCTTCAAAGGTACCGCCACTTTCTTCACCAATAAAAATAGCATTGGTGGTTTTCTTAATGCCCGCCGCCAGATCCGCTGCGCTTGAAAAAGTATAACCATTAATTAACACAAATAAGTTCCCTTTGAATACATTCTTTTTAGGTGTTTGTAATCGCAAACTTCGACTGTATTCATAATTATTCACCCACAAATTATTTGAAAATTTGCGCATATATTCATCATCATTATTGAATAGCAGATCTACCGAATCTCTTTCAATAATAACCTTTTTGAGAGACCTAAAATCAAGATTACTTAGATAAATATTTTGATATAATTTGAAGGGCTGATCATTCAGATAAGATAGTAATTCGATTTGCTGATGTTCACTACCTCCTTCATTATTTCTAAGGTCAAGAATTAAGTTTTTTATTCCCTTTTCTTTCAATTGGGCGAAAGCATCATTAAGTAGGGCATCAAAATCAGGATCTATTTTATCATTTTGGAAGGATCGTTGTAGGGTCAAAACTGCATATTTTTGATCCTCAAACAGCTCAAATTGAGGGGAGGGATTTTTAAACCATGCTTCTTCATCTAGTTTATAAATATCCGATAATCTTGTTTTACGTTCTTCTATGGTAAGGCCTGGGAAAGTTTTCTTTTTAATCTGATTGTTGTTGATCTCCTCATATTCAACAAGGAAATCAGAACTCCGATCCACATGTAAATGATAATATAAGTCGAAGCCATGAAAAGCATAAAAGAAATATCTTTCCATCAACCTGTTTTTTCGGCTCTCAATATATCCATCCGTAGCAATACCTTTTTTTATGGTATTAATAATTGCCTTAGCCGTTTTTCCATTAATGGACAGGATTTTAGCACCGTTGGCAAGTTGCTGGTTCCTACTGCAATCGTTTATGATATACAGTTGATCATTAGATATTCTTACATAGAAGGGCAGCACCTTTTTATTCAGTACTTCCTCTCGCAATTCAAATTGAGGTATGGTATACAAATGACCACAATTAACTTGAGCATTGATTTGACTGACGATACTTAAGAAGTCAAGTCCAGAGATGCCTACTTTTATTTTTTCAGCAGCTATTTGATACAAGGAATCAAAAGTTTGCTTTTCAGAGTATTTGTAAAGTCTTGGATGCACATACTCCAGAGATGTTTGCAGCCAATGAAGATCTTCCTGAGCTTGTTCTTTGGAAAGCAAAACTTGTGCTTGCGTCCATACACCAACGCTGCAAAAACAGCAGATAAAAAGTATTCTAATTTTCATAAAAAAATGTTCGAGTTTACTGTAGGATGGAGATATGGTTTAGACTCCCCTATAAATCGATCATTTTTTTATTCAAATTGTTGCACCTGAGGGTATAAGGTAAAAAGTAGAAGGTAGAAGGACAATCACCTTTATTCCTCATAATATGACTTGTATTTTTTGATAAAAAAACCTTTCTACTTTCTACCTTTCTTGACTACCGGAGGTAGTTACTTTCGTCACTCATTTGCCTCACTAATTGAGTTAATTATCCCTTTTGTGGCATTGATAAGTTTTTCAATTTTAACTACACTATAAGCATCCGCATGGGCAGGCCCGAAAGTTCCTCTTGTTTCTCCCTTATCATTATCAAAGTATTTCCCAGTCACCTTTTCAAATTCTTCGGAGACGGCCAGATCATATAGGATATTGGCCCCCTTATCAGCGGAAGACCAGTGCCGGCCATAGGCTTCTCTGACCATGTTGGTATTGAGTAGAGAACCTGGATTGACTGCTATTACATTCACTTCGGGAAGTATTTTTGCCAGATAAAAACTCCACATGGTTAAGGCCAGTTTACTTTGAGCATAGGCTGATTGGGCAGGCAGAGGGGATTTACCAGACAAAGATTCAAGAGAAATGGGCGCTTGAGCTGCTGAACTTAAATTAATAAGGCGAGGCTTACTCTCTTTTTTGAGAAGGGGAATTAATTTCTCCGTCAGCAAATAAGGTGCAAAATAATTAACTGCAAAACGAATGTCTAATCCATCTTTGGTGGTAGCAACCGGACTTTTAAAAATTCCGGCATTATTGATAAGCACATCCAATTTTGGGATTGCTTTGCTGATCTCCTCTCCCAACTGCCTGGTGGCCTCCAAATCCGACAAATCCTCAACAAAGCCATTGATGTTTTCATTATTTGACAGTCCTATAATTTCAGCTTTTACCGCCTCTAATTTTTCAGCATTTCTTCCATGGAGATAGATTTCATGCCCATCTTTGGCTAATTTAATGGCGGCCAGTTTGCCTATTCCATCTGTGCTTCCGGTGATTAATATGGTCTTTTTCATTTACTAAAGCGAAGTACTTGCTAAGTTAGTTTTTTTCATGACAGGCAGGAATCTTCCTTTTGGGAAGCTTTCGATCTGGTCAAATGTTTCAAACCCTTGCTTGCAATAAAAGGCTTCAGCATTTGGGTCGGCTTCTACAATAATTGGTTTATTGGAAGTAGCAAAATTCTCAATGGCTTTATTTAGTAGCTTTCTTCCATATCCTTTTCCAATAAAATCCGGTAGGACCCATAAATGGTAGATTTCATACTCAGCTTCATTTTCTACAAAAGAGCAGAAACCGATTATTTGATCTTGAATTTCAATCAGGAGAATATTCTCTTTAGCAAGATTTTCTTCGCTGATTGTCAGGTCATCCATCCATTTTTCTATCCACGAAGAGGGATATCCCCAATGGCTTTTTGATTGAACTCTGATTTTATTTAACACTGGTAAATCCTGCAGATTGGCAATTCTAAAGTTCATATGTTCACTTATTTTATCAATTCAAATTTCGATATTTTAGTGGGCTCATGCCAGTTTTTGCCTTGAATAATTTATTTAAACTTTGTTGATACTCAAAGCCTAGGCCATAGGCTATTTCTGATATTGAATCATTTGAACCTAAAATTTTAGTCTTAGCTTTTTCAATGATATAATCGTGAATATGGTCTTTTGCACTGCGTCCAGTCTCATTTTTGATTAAATCACCTAGGTAATTTGACGACATGGCTAATGCTTGTGCGCAATAGTTAACAGATAGGACTCCATTTTTAGTAGGTTCATCTGATTGATAATAGTTGCGTATCACTTCTTCAAATTTTGAAAGGATATCTTTATTTAGGTTAGTACGTGTATAAAACTGCCGATCGTAATATCGTTTGCTGTACTTGAGTATCATTTCGATGTTGGCAATGATAATTTCCTGACTATGTTTATCGATATTTTGATTGTACTCTTTCTTAATTTTATTCGCTAAGTCAGTTAGCGATTTTTTTTCATCATCCGACAAGTGAAGCGCTTCGTTTACTTCATAATTAAAAAAGGAATAATTTTCGATTGTTTTGCCTAATTCCGATTTACGGATGAGGTCGGGGTGAAAGATAAGCGTCCAACCTCCACTATCTTGATAATTCTCCCCCTGCTCAATTTTGACCGTTTGATTGGGTTTAATAAAGGTCATCATGCCCTCTTTAAAATCGTAAGAGTTTCTACCATAACTCATTTGGCCGCTAATCCCTTCTTTTAAACTGATCTGGTAAAAGTCAAAGGTATAGTGGTGGTTGCCGTAATCGAATTGGGTCATCCTTTCATCAATAGGCAATACCGTGACTAAGGGATGTTTGGGTTTGTCAAAACCAAACACCTGATGTACTTCACTTATTGAACTTACTCTGATTATCTTCTTCATTTTTCATCATTAATGCCAAAATCAATGTGATCATTTCATATGCTGGTCATACCATTCTATCATTTGCTCTGGATGCTCTGAAAAGTAAGTATAACCATGGAAGCGCCAGGGAGTCTCTTCGATATAATGTATTTTTTTGTCTTCCACCGATGTATTGTCAAATATAGCTTGCACATCTGTCCAGCGTGAATTCATATCATTTCTGACCTGCAGGAAAAAAGTAGGTATTTTAATATACTCCGCTTTTTGTAAAATATCATGGTCCGCTACTTTTAAGCCTGTTAAATTATTATAAATAGGCTCAAATGCCTCTACTCCTTCCTCTGAAGGAATACCCATTTGTTCACACTGCCGTTCAATAGTAGTTTGCCCTTTTAAAGGAGCTATGGCAATCCAGCATTTAATATCCTCAAAAGAGGCCGGATTTTTTTCCATCGCATTCATGGTGGCATTGGCACCCATACACATGCTGCATAAAGAAATATCCATATCCGACGTTTCCTGTCGGTTTCTCACGTATTCTATAGAGGCTAATACTTCCTGCCATTCGTAATATCCTACTCCGGTAATATTCTTTTCACCCGATTCACTTTCTCCGTGACAGCGCAAATCATAAGCTAAAATATTATAACCTGCCTCATGCAAAGCTTTATATCTAGGCAAAAAATTCACTTCAAAACCACCGGCATAAGTAAAAGGCTCTTGGTGGCCAGCAAAGCCATAGCGATTGGCCGGAGAAAAATGATTACTGATAATCAATTTATTAGAATCGGCAGGGATAAACCAGCCATGGATGTTTACATCATCAGCCGTTTTAAAAGATATTTCTTCATAGGATAGTCCATATTCCTCTGGAGTTCTTAATATAGGAGTGCGAGGAGGTGTTGACAATCCTTGGGCAAGCATGGTCAACATTTGAGTTTGTTGTTCATTAATCATTGCAATTGTTTTTGAGGGTGAACAATTAAAGGTATTTATCAAACCAGGCTAAAATAGGCTCGGGAGATTTGCTTAGCCAGGCATAAGCAGCTCCTCTTTTTTTCTCTAAATCCAACCAGAGCATTTCTTTTTCAACTTTTAAATCATCATAGTACCGCTTTACCATATCCATATTGGTCATGGGGTCATTTTGATTCTGAATGACCAAAGTAGGAATCGATATTTTTTTAACATGTGGTAAAAAAGAATCGCCAGTAAGGTCGACACCTCTCTTTTCCAGATTGTATTTATTTCCACTATTAATTAAAAAACCTGGCAGGCCCATGGCTTTTACAAAATAATCGTAGGTAAGTGGTTGGACAGCAATCATCGTTTTGAGCCTTGGATTGTTTTTCAATTCTTCTTCCAATCCAAAGGCAAAAGTACTGGACGCTGCTCCCATACAAATACTCAAAAGGCCAATAGAAGCATCGCTATAATCTGAATGATTGGAAACAAAGTTGACAGCTCCTAAAACATCCTTCCTCTCTTCCGTTCCCCAGGTTACCCAGGGAGTTTTGCCAGAACCACTATTGCCGTGATTCCTTAAATCATACATTAGGATGGAATAACCTGCTTCTGCTAAATATTTGGCTTGATCCAAAAAATGGATATCGCTGGTCCATAAGGCATTTTTCATCAAGCCTTTGCCTTCCTGTGTAAAACCACAACGAGAACATTGGACGCCGAAATGAGATTGAATAATCACTTTATCATTGTCTCCTTTGACGAGCCACCCTGAAAGTAGGACACCATCTTTGGCTTCAAAAGTAACTTCTTCATAATCCAAACCATATTTTTCGGGTGTTTCAAAAACCGGAGATTTTCCAGGTTTTATCATTAAGTTAGAAATTGCTTTGCCGAACATATTTTTTTTGTTTAAGGTGATAATACAAAGGTAGGGGCACGGCAATGCGCTAACTTATCCGTTTTACTGAATTATTTATCCATTTTACTTTTTGGCTTTCTTGATTAATTTAAAGGCCCAGTCGTAGTGGCTCGAAGTAGCTGAAATTAGATAGGCTCCTAAAGAAGTACTCCCCGTCCATTTGTATCTTTTCTTTTCAAACAACTCTTCATTGGAGTGATTTTCAATGATTTTTCTTACTTCCTTATGACTGGTTATAAAAGATTTTTTAGCTTGATCAAGGGTAAAATCTTGATAGTGGTCCAATATCCACTTGTTTAGTTGAGAAGTGGTTTTCCAGGTATAACCTTTGGCAGGCATGTCCGGTTTGTTTCCTGTCATGCCAATTTTGTACCATTCCAGCATCATTAAATGCCAATGATGAAGGTGCATTAGAACGTCTCGAATGTTTCGATTCATGGTACCTGGAGGGAATTCTTTTCCTTGCTCGACCTCATTCATTTGTTCGATAAAATCGAGAAGCTTGTTAAAATTTTCAGCACTTAGGTGGAGAAGTTCTGGTTTAGTCTTTGGTCTTGGCATTACGTTTATATTTATAAATGTCCAGATTCCCAGTTTGACCAATGATTATTGGATTTTAAGGTAGGCTGCCATAGTTTGGCATCCTTTTCCACTAGTATTTCGGAGATTAATTTATAGGTTTCTATTTGACTAGGTAAATGATTTTTATCGTATACGCTTAGGTGATAGAAATCATCAATCACTAATAATTTGGAAAGATCCTTTGGCAATTGTGTTTTTATTTCCTCTTCTGTTGCACTAATTAAGTCAGGTTGAGTTTCCGCTAAATATCTTATCAAATCTTCAAAACTAATTAGCTTATGAGGATTATCAAAGTCTCTTATTAGGATTCCAAGTTCTTCGTACTTGGAGGAGTCTAAATCTATTTCAACCAAATGATCTCTGATATTAATTTGAGTAATTTCAGAATCAATTAATTCAAACTGTTCCATTTCCCTTCCAGACTTGTTTTCTATTCTTTCAAATTCTTCAGCAGTGATCAAGTCAATAATTTTTGTATTACTGACGTATTTCCTCTCTGGAGATACATTAATAGGATAGGTAATACAATCGCCAATATAATTTAACCCGATCTGTGCGGTAAATCGTCTATTATGATAACCGCTACTCTCCATTACGATTGCCCAATTATGTTCATTTGCATACAAATGTATTCGGCTATAAGCTATCTCACAATAGCCATGCTCTAGGTCAAGGAAGAAATTATATTTTATATCCTCTTCTTCTACATTAGGAAAGCGGGAACTTGGAATTCCCTGAAAGGCCAGGTCAATCTCTTGTAGTATTTCTTTTTTTGTAAAATTCAACTTAAATCTAGTTTCTTCTTTTCACCTCTAAACTAAACTCGGCTACATAATTTTCAATTTCTTTTTCTCCAACCCCTCTTCTTCTCAATTTTGCTACTGATTTTCCTTTTCCATGTTTTGACACATCGACAAACATATCGGCCGCCGAAATATTTAACGATTCATCAGAAATTTCTTCCAGTTCATTGAGTGATTCAGTTAGGCATCCTGACAGAGGTCTGTTATTGGATAATTTTCTAGGTAAGTTTAATAGGTCGCTATCTACAGATTTGGGTAAAGCTTTCTTGGCTTCCAGTTCTTGTAAGAGGCTTTTAAGTGATTCGGGTTTCATAGTTACTAAAGCAGCAAAAAAGTCTTTAGTAGACGTTTTCTCTTTCCCTTTTCTTCTACTAATTAGTTCCGCTAATCCTAGAATATCTTTCAATTCCGGATTCATATGGTAAGATTCATTTTTAGGTTTTGTTGCTTCAATATCTACTTCATTTAATAGTTCCAATAACGAATTGCAGAGTTGGTTTCTTTCCAAATTACTTTGCTCTCTAGAGATAATCCCTTTCCGGATCGAAGTTTTCAGATTGGTATACTTGCTAGATTGGATGATCAGCTCATCAGTAAATTCATCACAATTGGTTCTGAACATTTTAATGGCTTCTCCTAATTCATCATTAGCAATTTGATTTCTAATCGTCTCTATAATCGTTATTGTCATCTAAATAAATTTAGTATCGCTCAAGTACTTTTAAAATCCCGAAGATTAAGTTGTTTTCAAATTTAGTATTATTTTTTCCAATATGCATTTCTCGATTTTAGAATTAGCAATTAACCTTTCTTTTTATAGGCATCATAAAGCTTAAAGAATTCATCTAGTGCCTTCTCTTCATCGCCCTTACATTCTTTTAATAAAATATTTTTCCATCCAGCCGTCGATTCTTTCCATCTGTAATGTTCCGCTACAAAGTCATGAAAACCATCTAAAAATATTTCCTCATCAACGCCATAGGTATCGATTGAGTAATACACCCCAGCTAGAAAGGCGTCTAGCAAAGAAATTTTCTTTTCTCTCAAATACATTCCGGGTTTTGCCCTAAAATCCTTTGATTCGAGTAGTTCATTAATTCTTAGTATTTTATTCATATAAGGTTAAATCATCTATTATATATTCATCATTTAAGTTTTGACAATCTATCAAAGCCCTTCCCATTAAACTTAAATATGTCTCCCTTCCCTGTTCCTATCCAAAGCTGCCCCTTGCTGTCTTTAAAAACAGTACTGATATAATTGCTTCCAAGGCCGTCCTTGGAGGTATATTGGACCAATGACTTCACACCAACTTTTAGTGGAGTCTGGCCTCCTGTATCCGCATTTGGATTGTATCGCCAGAGGCCCGAATCGAAAGTACCAAACCAGATATTGCCATCTTCATCCTCAGTAATAGACAATGCTCCATCAAGGCCCTCCGTATCGACAGCCTTTAATTGGGAAAAATTCATGGTTTTTTCTCCATCGTATTGATACACACCAATGGCATTATTGCCATACCAAATATTTCCTTTCCCATCTTGATAGATGGCCCGAACTACGCCTATGGTATCTTTTTCGTTTATAAATTGTATGGATTTTCCATCATATCGATGGAGGCCTGCCCCTGCTGTTCCAAACCAAATTTTGTTCTCATTATCTTTATAAATACCATATACAGCGTACCGATCATAACCGTGATCGGGATGATAACCTGATTCATCAAACTCAGGGTAATCCTCAGGTACGGGTAATGTGATATGGCTTAATTGATTGCCATCAAAGCGATATACACCATTTTTATTAAAGGCACTGAACCAAAAATTCGCTCGTTCTTTTGCCCATTCTTCTTCAAAATTCGCCTGGAAAGATTGGGAACTTTCAGTTATAAGTGTAGGCTGATTACCTACCATTACGCTCGCTTTAGGGAGGCGTATAGTTCTAATATTTTGTCCATCAAAAATTTGGACTCCTTCTTCAATGCCAAACCAAATGTCACCATTTATTGCCTCATGAATAGCTCGAACAGATGCCAGGCCCTGTTCTTTGGTGAAGTAGGTAAATTGAGTTCCATCATATCGACAGACACCATCATTATGGGAGACAATCCACAGATTGCCCTTGCTGTCTTCCAAAAGGATTCCGATTCTGGAATTAAACTGGAAGATGGAATCTGTTCTTGGAGCGGTCCATTCCTCCGTTTTACTAGCTGAAACAAAGGAGGAGGTCTCAGGAGGAGGGTTATTTGAATTGGAATTATCCTGTCCTTGACAAGAGACGACCCAACCAATTATGAATAAAAGGAGTCTACCTTTCAATTGAATCAAAGCGTTTTTGTTTTTAACCATATTTTTTAAAACATACTATTCTGTAGTCAGATTTTAAACCGAGTAGTAATTACCCAGTAAAGCTTAAAATTGAACCTTAATTTTTCACATTTTAATCATTTTTTTTGACACTTCATGCCTCCGGCAGACGGGGGCTAACGCACACTGACTGATAAAGACTTTCACTGTTTTAGTCAATGCTAAATAAATCTTAATCCCTTTCAAATGAAAAATTATTATTGCCTATTGCTTTTGTTGTTTCTTTTTTCTTTTGGCAAAAATGAAGAAATCCCTGAACCTCATAAATGACTTATATCATTTAACCTGTTTATCGTTCTTTCTTGCCATTTGTTGGTGTATAAAAATGTGATACTACAGGTGTCAATATCGTATGAATGGGTAGTAATGTCATTAACCGGAATTCTCAGATACCAATTGATTATTTCAATGATGGCATTTCCATGTGAAATAAGAAGGTAGTCCTTTTCGGTTATAATATGGCTGTTTAAAAAATGATGGATTCGGGTCCGCATCATTCTCCAGCTTTCAGCATTAGGGTAGGGAATCCAATCAAGGGTAGGTTTGGTTGGCTGAAGTTGGATCTTTTTGGCCTCTTCTCTGGTCAAACCAGCGGCATCGCCATTATTCAACTCTCTTAGTTCTTGATAAAAAATAGGCTGAATTCCAATATGATGGCCAATTTCTTTGGCTGTTTGTTGTGCTCGTAACAAATCACTGGAATAGAATAGAAAACAGTCGTTTAATAATTCTCTTAGTTTTTTTCCAGTTTTTTTTGCCTCTAAAAAACCTTTCTCCGTTAAGGAAACATTGGACCATCCTCCGGTAATGTCTTTCAGGTGTTGCTCAGACTGACCATGACGGACAATTATTAACTTATTCATTTATTCTAATTAGAATTAAGATCTTTAAAGGCAAGCATAAATTACTATCCAGATTTATCAAAGAAGGTTCGATCAGGTCACAAATTTTGCTTATCCTTATCCATAAATTTCAATAAGTGCCCCTTCTTAGATTTGCAGTTCATCATTTCTTTAAGAAATAGTTTATCAAATTCACCAGCAATACAGAGAAGGTAATCAGTTATGGCTGCTTTTTCTGAGAAACCAAGTATTTCAAATATAGTATTTCATTTAGTAAAATTTCCTTAGCGATCAAATGACCTAAGCCATCTATAATATTCTCCAGGAGGTGATCATTTATTATGCTTTTTCGTTTAAGGTGATTTTCAAATCTATGTCGGACCAATTGTCTATTAATTCGGGATGCTTTCTTGAACCATGTAGTTCGATTTTGGCATTTTATTTTTATTCTAAATTGCTCCATTTAATGATCGAAAACTCTTCAAAGTCATTAATCACCTTGTCCTTTATTTCCATCATTTTCTCTTTATGAGATAGGATTAATTCAACATCCAATTTCTGCAATTCTTGTGGGCAATCTTTGATTTCAATTTTATTTAATGGTACTTCAGTTTTATCGCTTACATAGTATCCAGCAATCTTATCCATTAACTTAAAATTATCCCCAGCAAACTCGTATTGATAAAGCCTACAATTATTGATTTTTTCTTTCCATTCTTCGGCTACAAAAATTACTGCTTTGGGGTTTTTCATCCTATTTAGGTTTAAGTAATCCATTTGGATATTTGACTTTTCCAGACTAAGGCATATTCGCGGGCACTCTCTTGGTAATAGATAGTTGTGCAATTTTTTTTCTTCAATAGCCCAAACATAAGATTGAAAATTCCATTGTTTTTTGGAAACTCTTGGAATGAATTGAAGAATATTTTCTTCTTCACTAATATGAAATAACCTTAGCATTATAATCTATTTTCCTAGGCAAAATTCTTATTTATCTTCAATACTCTTCTTTGATCCTCAATAAAAATTAGAGTCTATCAGTCAAATAGTCCATCCATACCATCGCTTAGGTGAATGTCAGTTTGTGTCAGACAATTAAATTCAGAAATAACCTTTGATTGTTAAAAAACTGCCAATCAAAAAGAGAACCAAAAGGATCAACTTAGAGAACCAATTATCTTCAGCTTGTTTCATCCCTGGGAATAACATACGAAGTGCCCCGAGGGAAAGGCATAACCAACTTATAATGGTTATTGTCAAGGTCCAGTCAATGATCCAGATGTTATGGTTGCGGACAGCAATTAATCCCATAACAAACAAGACAAAACCATTTAAATGGACTATGGCAGGAGATACCTGTTTCCAAATACTAAAATGGAAATACTCAGATATGGCCAGGATCATCAAAATTGGTCCAATTATTCCTGCCATTTGAATAGATGAAATCATTCTATTGGTTTACATTTAATACTTTCCTTGATGCTCCTCCCTTGAACATCTATCATTTGCTCTTCCTACTAATACCTTGATCCAAAAGTTTGTGCAGGCATTGACTCTTCAATAAAAGCCAGATCAGCCTCACTTAACTCTACTTTGAGTGCGCCTAAATTCTCTTCTAAACGATGAACTTTTCTAGTGCCAGGAATGGTTGTTATCTCATTGTTTTGGCTCAGCAGCCAGGCCAAGGCAATTTGGGCTTTGGACACTCCTTTACTTTGGGCGATTTGATCGACAACTTCAACAAACTTGAGATTTTCTTTTATGGCCTCCTCCGAGAAACGTGGATTACCAAGTCGGAAATCACCTTTTTCCAGATCAGCACGGCTTTTAATTGCACCAGTAAGGAATCCTCTTCCTAGAGGGCTGTATGCTACAAATGTGATACCTAATTCTTTACAAACCTCAAAAATTTCATTTTCCGGTTCACGACTCCATAAAGAATATTCAGTTTGAAGAGCTGTTATGGGATGAACCGCATGAGCTCGACGCAAAGTCTCGGGATCTACTTCAGAAAGGCCGATGTATTTTACTTTTCCCTGATTGACCAGTTCAGCCATGGTACCAACGATTTCCTCTATCTCCACCTCAGGATCTTTGCGATGCATATAATACAAATCAATGGCATCGGTTCCTAAATTCTGAAGACTTAGGTCGCAAGCTTTTTTGATATAATCTGGTTTCCCATTGATCCCAAGGAATTCTCCATTTGGGCCCCGCATAATGGCAAATTTGGTTGCCAAAACAATCTCATTCCATTTGTTTTTAAAGGCTTTTCCTAATAACAACTCATTAGCCCCGCTTCCATACATATCTGCCGTGTCAAAAAAATTGACCCCCAGGTCAATGGCTTTATGTAAGGTTTTTATAGATTCTTCCTCATCAAAAGATCCATAAAATTCTGACATACCCATACAGCCAAGGCCAATTCGGTTGACCTTGAGGGTGCTATGTCCCAATGTGGTAGTGTGGTTCATTTTACTGGAATTTTAGAATTTATATTCAAAAATGAAAATAATTTGAGCTGTACTGTATTCGATTTAAGGGAATTTCGGAAATTTTGAAAAATCTCTTTTCCGTTTTTCTAAAAACGCATTCCTCCCTTCTACAGCTTCATCAGTACCATATGCCAATCGGGTAGCCTCTCCGGCATAAACTTGTTGGCCCACTAATCCATCATCAATTAAATTGAAGCCAAATTTCAACATTTTAATAGCGGTGGGGCTCTTGGTCATAATTTCCTGAGCCCAATCGTAAGCTACCTGCTCCAGCTCTTCATGAGGAACAACTTTATTGACCATCCCCATCTCATAAGCTTCCTGGGCTGAATAGTTGGCTCCTAGAAAAAAGATCTCTCTTGCTCTTTTTTGCCCGACCTGGCGGGCCAAATAGGCGGAACCAAAGCCACCATCAAAGCTGGCCACATCGGCATCAGTTTGTTTAAAAATGGCGTGTTCTTTACTGGCGATGGTCATGTCACAAACAACATGTAGGCTGTGTCCTCCACCAACTGCCCATCCAGGTACTACTGCGATAACTACCTTATTCATAAAACGAATTTGACGCTGGACATCCAGGATATTAAATCTATTGACCCCATTCTCTCCTTTATAACCGGTTGTTGACCGGACACGTTGATCCCCTCCTGAACAAAAGGCCCAGCCGCCATCCTTGGGTGAAGGCCCTTCTCCAGTGATTAATACCACACCAATTTCCTGGCTTTCGTGGCAGATGATCAAAGCTTCCCACATTTCATCTACTGTTTTTGGTGTAAATGCATTCCGGCATTCAGGTCTGTTAATAGCGATTCTTGCTACACCATTCAGGGTTTTGAAGGTGATTTCCTCGTATTCCTTTTCTGTTTTCCAATCTAGGTTTGCCATTGTTTTATTTTTGTGTTTGAAGTCTTGCAAATGTAATGAATAACACACCAGTTTAGGCCACGTTATTTAGAATTTAAAGTGGTTAATGATTTTTCGAAAGTTCCAAAACAGTATCAATAGCATTCTTAATCATTTCTACCTCTGATACTTCATCTTCAGGAGAAACCATTCTTCGCAGGTTTAGTTTTCGTCTGATCACCAAATTTTCGAATTCTATGCTTGTCAAAAAAGAAAGGTCAGTTCTTTCATCGTATATCGTTTCAATTTTGGTTTTTTAATTCAAGCGTTGCAATAATTTCTTGTTCATATATGGGTCCCAAAAGTTGACTAAATGATAATCAGCGATGGCTTCATCTTCTAAATAATCTGCAACCAAATCCTTCCATTGGATTAAAATAGACCGCAATTGGTCATTAGAAATGATATCAAAGGAAGAAGAAGAGACCAATGTATTTATCGCTCCATTTGAGGGGTTGAAGGTGCCGCGGTAGCCAGTATTTTTTAAATACCACGATAAACTGTCCAGAGTTTCTTTCTGGCAGCAAAGGAGCTGCATAAATGGCATGCTAATACCTATGTGGTAGGAACATTTTATATTACAATTCATTTTTGATAATTTTTCCATCTTTCATTATCAGCTTTAAGTTTTCTTTATAAGCAACAATTACTTCCACATCTTCCAGAGGATTACCATCATAAATCAACAAATCAGCATAAGCACCTTTTTCAATAACTCCTAATTTCCCCTCCGTATATGGATTGATTTTTCCGGAAAGAGCAAAAAGACGTGCGTTTTCGGATGTAGCTTGTTTAAGTATTTCTACAGAGGTGAACCATCTTTTTCGGGAAGTAAATTCCATCAAAGCACGATGTTCTCCACCTAAGGCACCATATGCATCTGTACCATAGGCAAGATTTACTTGGTATTTCTTTGCCAATTCCATTTCTTTGATTGCCCCTGCTTGTACCTGCATTCTTTTTTTCATTTTATGTGCAGGATAAGTTGCAGGGTCTGGTTTTGGGCGCATTGTCCACCAACTTTGTGGAACTAGCCAAGCGTCTTTAGCTTTGAGTAATTGCATAGCCTCTTCATTAATGAGATGTCCATGGTCAATGCATTTCACCCCAGCATTTAATGCTCGGATAATCCCTTTAGCATTATAGATATGGACAGTAACATAAGTATCCCAATCTTCAGCTGCATGAACTGCAGCTTTCAATTCTTCTAAGGTAAATTGGATGGAATGGATAGGGTCAAAATCTGAGCTTACTCCTCCTCCAGCCATGACCTTTAGCTGGCTGGCACCATTTTTTAGATTTTCTCTGCTGGCTTTTAAAACTTCCGGAACACCATCCACGATAAATGACCAACCTTGTGCATCCATCGGATGAAGAGAAGCATCTGACCAATATGGATGAGGTTCATTAGGATTTCGCAAATCGCCATGTCCAGAAGTCTGACTAATAAAAGCCCCTGATGGATAAATTCGAGGACCAGAAACAATGCCCTCATCGATGGCTTTTTTTAGTCCCATTACTGGGCCTCCTAAATCACGAACGGTTGTAAAGCCTAGCATTAAGAAGTTCTCAGCAGCTTTAACAGCTCGGGCAGAAGTATACATCCAATCTGCTTTATTCCTTAATTCACTTATTCCTAATGTCATCGCTAAATGGACGTGGGCATCTGAAAGTCCAGGAATTAAAGTTTTCCCCATTCCATCAATTACAAGAATTCCTTCTTCGGATGGGATATTTTTCTTCACCTTTTCAATTAAATTTCCTACAACCAACACATCGTAATTCTTTTTTAAGTCATCCCCAATCCCATCCCAGACATTAACATTTTTTATCAATATTGTATTTTGAGCTACAAGTGTCAGATTTAGTAGTGAAAAGAATAAGATGCTAAAGATTGATTTCATACTTGATTTTTTTCATTAAGGGAAGGGAAGGGTTTTTCGTTCCACATCTAATTTTTCAACAACAAATTTTGTCTTGGAATATGGCTGTTCGCACAGTATTATTTTCCTTATCTCTTCAAGTTATATAATCATTAAAAAAAATAAAAACCTGCCATTACTAAAAATTCAATTCATCAATGAGGTTTTGATCTTCTTTTATAAACGGCAGTAGCCGTTTACCAAACTAATGGTAAACGGCTACTTTATTCAGATTAGAGATCAAATGGTTTACTGTATTTTTAAGACACAGATTTTCACAGACTTTGACTGTTTTAGTTGTTGCAAAATAAATCAGTTATTAAACTATTAATTGTTTTCCAACAAACAGTAAAAGTCTTTCTACCTTCTACTTTCTACCTATTCAAAACCCTGCGCATGGTTTCGCCAATATGGGCAGGAGATTTTACTACGTGGATTCCACATTCTTCCATAATCTTCATCTTAGCCTCGGCAGTATCTTCAGCACCCCCGATAATGGCACCGGCATGCCCCATGGTACGCCCTTTAGGAGCCGTTTGGCCGGCGATAAAGCCTACAACGGGTTTAGTGCCGTGTTCTTTGACATAGTGGGCAGCATCGGCTTCCATACTTCCGCCAATCTCTCCAATCATAATGATTCCTTCTGTGTCCGGATCATTCATCAATAACTCTACTGCATCTTTAGTGGTGGTTCCAACAATGGGATCTCCTCCAATTCCAATACAGGTTGACTGCCCCATTCCTGCTTTGGTTACTTGATCAACCGCTTCATAGGTAAGGGTTCCTGAGCGGGAGACAATTCCAATTTTTCCTTTTCTATGAATAAAACCAGGCATGATACCACATTTGGCTTCCTCAGGTGTAATCACACCAGGGCAATTAGGCCCAACCAGACGCACGTCTCTTTTTTCCAGATATGCTTTTACTTTTACCATATCCTGTACCGGAATGCCTTCTGTAATACAGATGATCACTTTAATTCCTGCCTCAGCAGCTTCCATAATGGCATCACCTGCAAAAGCAGGAGGTACAAATATTACAGAAGTGTCAGCTCCTGCTTTCTGAACAGCTTCATCAACTGTATTAAAGACCGGGCGATCCAGATGCGTCATCCCTCCCTTCTTAGGAGTTACGCCTCCTACCACATTGGTACCGTATTCAATCATTTGGCTGGCATGGAAAGTACCTTCTTTTCCAGTAAACCCCTGTACGATTATCTTGGAATCTTTATTAACTAGAACAGACATAAGGTTAATTTTATCTTGTTTATTTAGTTGGTTTTGTTTTTTGTTCCAAGTTTCTTGTTCCTTGTTCCATGCATTTTTCAGGATAAAAACAAGGAACAATGAACTTGGAACATAGAACTATTTATCTTTTATCGTCTTTCTTTTCTATAATGAAAACGTCCTCATTGCGTTTTTTCATAAAATACTTTTCTCTGGCTATTTTTTCAGGGTCCCGATCCAATTCTCGACTTTGCTGCTCTGCTTCCAGAATTTTTGCTTTGTAAAATTCCCGTTCTTTTTCCAGTTTTTCGACTGTATTTTGCAGGCGATATTGGGTAATCACATCATGGCGATCCGGGAATATCATCCAGGCAAAAAACAAGAGCAAAGCAATAAAATATTTATTCCGAAAAGGTGCCGGAATGATATCTAGAATTCCTTGAAATGGATTATTTCTCTTAGCCATAAAAAGCTGGATTATTCAGTCTGAAATATGTCAATTAAACAATTTCTGAGGCGATGCCTCAGAAATTGTTTAATTGACATATGGTATGCCGCCAGTCGGCGGCATACCATATATAAATTATTTTAAGTACAACATACAAAGATTTTGCTTTCAGGTATCTTTCTCCCAAAAATCATAACATTATAGCACTAATCAAAATTTTATCCAGAAAATATGGTACTCCGCTAAACTTGTATCCTTTATTTACCTCACATATTCCCACATGTCTCCATATATCTCTATATGTCTCCATATGTCTCTATGTATCTCTAAATACCCCTTTTATTTTATCCTCTCAATAAAGCCTTTCCTGGAAAAATCGCTGTTTCTCCTAATTCCTCTTCAATTCGTAATAATTGGTTGTATTTAGCAATCCGGTCAGATCGAGAGGCAGAACCCGTTTTAATCTGGCCAGTATTTAGGGCAACAGCCAAATCGGCAATGGTAGTATCCTCTGTTTCACCTGATCTATGACTCATAACACTAGTAAAAGAATTACGAGTGGCCATATTTACAGCATTGATGGTTTCTGTAAGGCTTCCTATCTGATTAACCTTAATTAAAATAGAATTAGCTGCGCCAATTTCAATACCTTTCTGCAAACGATCCACATTGGTTACAAACAGATCATCCCCTACCAATTGTACTCCTGCACCTAATTCATTGGTCAAATTTTGCCATCCCTGCCAGTCATCCTCATGTAAGCCATCTTCAATGGACAAAATGGGGTAATTCTGACACCATTCCTTCCAATAAGCAACCATTTGATCAGCCGTCAATTTATCCCCCGTAGATTGGTGGAAATGATAAACATTTTCATCTTCCAGATAAAATTCAGATGCTGCCGCATCCATGGCAATCATAATGTCTTCACCGGGTCGATATCCTGCAGCTTCAATTGCTGTTAATACCGTTTCGATGGCTTCTACATTTGATTTTATATTTGGAGCAAAACCTCCTTCATCTCCTACATTGGTGGAGTATCCTTTCTTTTTTAATACATTTTTTAAATGATGAAAAACTTCCACTCCCATGCGTAAAGACTCGGAAAATGTATCTGCTCCAAGCGGCATAACCATAAATTCCTGAAAATCGATGCTGTTATCTGCATGAGAGCCTCCGTTCAAAATGTTCATCATAGGAACGGGTAGCACATGCGCATTGACTCCTCCCAGATAGCGGTAAAGGGGTTGTCCGCTAGCTTCTGCTGCAGCTTTAGCCACAGCTAAAGAAACGCCTAAGATAGCATTAGCCCCTAATTTCGATTTATTAGGAGTATTGTCTAATTCATTCATCACACTATCGATATACACCTGCTCAAAAACATCCATCCCCACTAATTCCTCTCGAATAGTTTCAATTACATTAGTGCAGGCTTTAATAACCCCTTTCCCTAAATAACGCTCCTTATCTCCATCGCGAAGCTCTACAGCTTCATACTTACCTGTTGAAGCTCCGGAAGGTACGGCAGCTCTTCCAAAATAACCACTTTCGGTAATCACCTCTACCTCGACTGTTGGATTGCCTCTTGAATCAAGGATTTGTCTGGCATGAACATCAATAATAGTACTCATTGTTCTTAGTTAGTTTTTTGTTAGTAATAAGGCTTGAGCAAAATGGTTTTATTCAAAATCAGAGCTGATGTATGTTTTAATTTAGGAATTCATTAATTTGATAAATTCATTAAAAAGGTAACGAGCATCATGTGGACCAGGTGATGCTTCTGGATGATACTGAACAGAGAAGGCTTTCTTTCCTTTAATTTTAATTCCTTCAATCGTACCATCATTGAGGTTAATATGGGTAATTTCAATTTTGTCTTCGTTAGCTCTTATAGCTTCTGCACTTACCCCAAAGCCATGATTTTGACTGGTAATCTCACAGTATCCGGTTACCACATTTTTCACTGGATGGTTAATTCCTCTGTGTCCGTGATGCATTTTATAGGTAGGTAGATCAACAGCTAAGGCTAAAAGCTGGTGCCCCAGACATATTCCAAAAAGGGGTTTATCCTCTTCCAGTATTTTTTTAACTGTTTTTATGGCATAATCCATAGCAGCTGGATCACCAGGTCCATTAGAAAGGAAGTAGCCGTCAGGGTTCCATTTCTTCAATTCTGTCAGTGGAGTTTTAGCTGGAAATACTTTTAGATAACAGCCTCGTTCAGCCATGCAATCCAAAATATTATTTTTTACCCCATAATCAAGAACGGCTACCTTTAGTGGTGCATTTTCATTTCCTACAAAGTAAGGTTCCTTTGTACTCACTTTGGAGGCTAATTCCAAGCCATCCATGGAAGGTACCTTCGACAATTTTGCTTTGAGCTGATCCAGGTTATCGGTTTCTGAAGAAATAATGGCATTCATAGCCCCTTTACTTCGAATGTGTCGAACAATAGCCCGGGTATCAACACTTGAAATGCCGACCAATTTTTCATCTTCAAAATAATCCTGGATGGCAGCATCTGCCTGCTTACGGGAATAAGCATTGGTAAAGTTTTTACAGATTAGACCTGCAATTTTAATTCCTTTGGATTCGGTATCGGAGTCTTTGGTTCCGTAATTCCCGATATGGGCATTAGTAGCCACAAGCAATTGTCCAAAATAGGAAGGATCTGTGAAGATTTCCTGGTATCCGGTCATCCCCGTATTAAAGCAAATTTCACCAACAGTAGTTCCTATTTTGCCAGCGGCTTTTCCATAAAATACAGAACCATCTTCCAGAAGTAATACAGCCTGTTGTTTATTGTCATTCATATTAAGGTAGCTCTAAATTTTTGCAAATATAGTAAGCAGCTTTTGCCTACAAAAATATGTGGTGTTTAAGTTTTCAGGTAAGTCCTTCCCAAGAAGAACAGAACCTTAAAAAAAAAGCCAGTGCCCCATTTGGAACACTGGCTTTTTTATCATATTGAAAATAAGTTATTCTTCTTCATCTGTGGAAGCTTCAATATTTTCTTCAGTTTCTTCTACAATTTCTTCAGCTGTGTCTTCAGCTTCTTCTACTGCTTCCTCAGTGGTAGCAGCAGTTGCCGCCGTGGATTTACCACCACCGCCACCTCTACGACGACGACGCTTCTTACCTTCTGATCCTTTAGCCTCATCATCCTTAGGAGAATAAACATCATTAAAGTCAACAAGTTCAATCATGGCCATTTCAGCTCCATCACCACGACGGAATCCCAATTTAATTACTCTTACATATCCTCCAGGTCTGTCTCCTACTTTTTCTGCAATAGGTCCGAATAATTCTTTGATGGCCTCCTTATTTTGCAGGTAACTGAACACTACACGTCTTGAGTGAGTAGTATTACTTTTTGACTTAGTGATCAAAGGCTCTATATACTGGCGTAAAGCTTTTGCTTTAGCTAAGGTAGTTGAAATCCGCTTATGAGTGATTAAAGCGATAGATAAGTTGCGCAATAAGGCCTTTCTATGGGCAGATTTACGCTTGAGGTGGTTAAATTTCTTACCGTGTCTCATGATTGATATTTTGTTAACCTCGCATCACTGCCATACCTTGAGGTCGGCGGTTAATGCATAAATAATTATAAAAAGATTCAAATAGTCATTTGCCATTTGAATCTTTTATATTAAAAATTAATCTTCGTCCAATTTATACTTGGAAAGGTCCATACCAAAAGTTAGTCCCTTATCCTGTAACAGTTCTTCGATTTCTACTAAAGACTTTTTACCGAAGTTTCTAAACTTCAATAACTCGTGGGTATCATATTTCACCATTTCTGCAAGAGTATTGATCTTGGCTGCTTTTAGGCAGTTATATGCTCTTACAGAGAGATCAAGATCTTCCAATGAAGTCTTCAGCAATTTACGCATATGAAGAATATGCTCATCTACGATATTGTCTTCCCTGCTTGAAGCGTCATCAAAGGTGATGTTTTCATCAGTGATGAGCATCAAATGTTGAATTAAGATACGGGAAGCCTCTTTGATGGCCTCTTCAGGATGGATGGTCCCATCTGTTTTAACCTCAAAGGTTAATTTTTCGTAGTCAGTACGCTGCCCTACCCTTGTGTTTTCAACATGGTAGGCCACATTCTTTATAGGGGTGTAGATAGCATCCACCGGAATTACTCCAATAGGAGCATCTTTAGGTAGATTCTCATCGGCAGGAACATAGCCTCGGCCTTTGGTTACAGTAAGTTCCATTTCGAGGTTTACAAATGGTTCCATGGTACAGATCAATAGATCTGGATTCATGATTTTGAAAACATTTGTATGCTCCTCGATGTCTCCAGCTTTAAACTCTTCTTTACCATTGATGGTCAGGTAGACCTTTTCGTTGGTAATTTCTTCTTCGCTCAGTACTTGTTTAAGTCTGACCTGTTTTAGGTTCAGAATAATTTCAACGACATCTTCTACAACGCCGCGAATGCTTGCAAATTCATGATCTACTCCTGCAATTCGAACTGCGGAAATAGCGAATCCTTCCAGGGAGGACAATAATACTCGACGCAGAGAGTTACCTACAGTCTGTCCGAATCCTGGCTCTAATGGTTTAAATTCGAAAAACCCTTCAAAATCATTAGCCTTTTGCATTACGATTTTGTCAGGTTTCTGGAAGTTGAGGATGCTCATAAGCTTATTAATAAACTTTATAGTAAAAATGTAGGAAAAAGCCTACACAGGAAGCACATTAATGAAAACAGTTTCTCAAGGTTTTCCCGATTTTAAATCAGAAAAACCTTGGGAAAGTATATGATTACTTTGAGTAAAGTTCGACAATCAATTGTTCATTGATTTTTTCGGGAATTTGCTCTCTTGATGGATATTCCAAGAAAACACCTTCCATTTTGTCAGGGTTGAACTCTAGCCAAGGAAATTTTCTTACATCGGATTTTCCGCCAACGGTATCAGTAATTGCAGTCATCTTTCTGGACTTACCTTTAACGGTAATGATATCTCCGGGGCGTAAGTGACAAGACGGAATATTGGTCACTATGCCATTAAGAACGATATGTTTGTGAGTAACCAGTTGACGTGCAGCTCTTCTGGTTGGAGCAAGGCCAAGACGGAAAACGGTATTGTCCAATCTTGCTTCGAGAAATTGCAAAAGAACTTCACCTGTTACACCACTCTTAGAAGAAGCCTTTTCGAAAAGGTTACGGAATTGACGCTCCAGCAAGCCATAAGTATACTTGGCTTTTTGCTTTTCCATCAATTGAAGAGCATAATCAGATTTCTGCTTTCTTCTTCTTGTATTGCCATGTTGTCCGGGAGGAAACTTTCTACGATCAAAGGCTTTGTCAAAGCCGTAGATGCTTTCTCCAAACGATCTTGATTTTTTTGTTTTTGGACCTCTATATCTCGCCATTTTAAAAAAAATAATTTTCGTGTAAGAATAATAGGGCAATCAAATTATACCCTTCTACGTTTTGGAGGACGGCATCCATTGTGAGGAACAGGGGTTACATCTTTAATCTTAGAGATTTTAATTCCTGCCACATCAATTGCACGAATAGCTGCTTCTCGTCCGGATCCGGGACCTTTCACAAAAACTTCTGCTGATCTCAAACCTGCTTCATAGGCTACTTTAGCAGCTTCAGCAGCTGCAATTTGAGCGGCATAAGGTGTATTCTTTTTTGAACCACGAAAACCAGCCTTACCCGCGGAAGCCCAGGAAATAACCTGTCCTTGCTTATTGGTCAATGAAATAATTATGTTGTTAAAAGAAGCTTTGATGAAAGCCATTCCTTCTGGTTCAACTTTAACCTTACGCTTCTTTGCTTTTTTTGACTTTGCCATGCTAAACCTATTAGTATTTTGTCCAAGTAATTGCTATTGTAATAGCTATTATTTAGTAACCTTCTTTTTGTTTGCAACAGTTTTTCTTTTCCCTTTCCGTGTACGGGCATTAGTTTGAGTCCGCTGACCACGGAGGGGTAAGCCTTTACGATGACGCAAGCCACGGTAACAGCCAATATCCATCAATCGCTTAATATTCATTTGAACCTGTGAGCGCAATTCACCCTCTACAGTGTATTCATTAGTGATGATACTAGAAATGATCCGGATATTTTCATCTGTCCAGTCGCCAACTTTTACATCATGACTTATCTCGGCTTTATCAAGAATTTCTGCTGCTCTTGATCTTCCGATACCATATATGTAAGTCAGACTTATTACACCGCGTTTGTTCCTAGGCAAATCATTACCTGCAATACGAGCCATCTTGATACTAGTTTATTGAACCTAAGCCTCAGGATTATCCCTGACGTTGCTTGAACCTAGGATTCTTTTTATTAATAATGTAGATTTTTCCTTTTCTCTTAACGATTTTGCAATCAGCTGAACGTTTCTTAACCGATGCTCTAACTTTCATGATTTTCGTGTTTTTGTCGCATTATTTATAGCGATAAGTAATTCTTCCTCTGGATAGATCATATGGAGACATTTCAACGGCTACTTTGTCTCCTGGAAGGATTCGAATATAGTTCATTCGCATTTTTCCGGAAATAGTAGCAACAATAAGATGATCATTCTCCAACCGCACTCTAAACATGGCATTTGATAATGCCTCCTCTATAATTCCATCCTGTTTTATTAAATTTTTTTTACCCATACCAGGAATTTTCGGTGTGCAAAGATAATAAAAAAATATGCACTCTCCCAATTTTTTAATCTGTAAACTTAAATTTTGTCCATCATGCTGTCGTAGAGCTTCTTACCCCAACCAGGCTAACATTGTCATTATTTTTAATTGCTTGTTCAACTAAAGAATGATCTGACAATATATCCGCTCCGTTTTTCCTGACAGCGACGGTATGTTCATAATGTGCAGAAGGCAGTTTATCCTTAGCAAAAATGGTCCAGCCATCCTTAGCCGTACGGACAAATTTTTTGCCCATATTAACCATTGGTTCTATGGCTATTACTAAACCTTCCTTCAATTTTATTCCTTTTCCCTGACGACCATAATTTGGAACATCGGGAGCTTCATGTAATTCTCTTCCTATTCCATGTCCAACCAATTCTCTAATCACCCCGTAACCGTGTTCTTTTTCAACGTAACGCTGCACAGCAAATCCAATATCTCCCAATCGGTTACCAGCAACTGCTTTATCAATAGCCTTATACAGGCTTGTATTGGTGACCTCACAAAGATCCATAGCTTCTTGGCTGACCTCCCCTAATGGGAAGGTATAAGCAGAATCGCCAAAAAATTCATTCATCAAAACACCACAATCCACAGAAACCAGATCTCCTTCCTTGAAAATGGTAGATTCATGTGGTATTCCATGAACGACTTGCTCATTAACGGAAACACAAAGAGTTCCTGGAAAACCGCGGTATCCTTTAAATGCCGGTACTGCCTTGTGATCTCTAATGAAGGTTTCTGCTTCTTTATCAATCACTGCACTACTAATTCCTGGTTTAATAATCGACCCTACATGAGCCAGGGTTTTACAAACCAGCAAACAACTTTCCCGGATAAACTCTATCTCTTCATCTGTTTTATAAAAAACCATTTTCATTGATTACAATAATTTTGATGATGCTTTCCTATAATGTTGTACTGAGTACTGAGTATTGAGATCATTAGAGTCAATTAATACATCCTTATGACTACTAACAAGCTAAAAAAGTCACAATGTTTAGTACTCATTACAGGCAGGTTCACAACTTGCCTCAACTAATTAGGTTATCAATAAACGGGAGATGAGCAATGCTTAGAACATTGCTCATCTCTTCAAGGCGACTATGATAAAAACTAAAACAATTATATATAGTCAAACTCTTTTTTTACATTCCTGCTCCGATACCCTGCATTCTGCTGCTACTACGTCCTTGTATGCGACCTGATTTCACAAGTCCGTCATATCTTCTCATCAGCAGGTGGCTTTCAATTTGTTGTAAGGTATCCAGAACAACTGCAACAAGGATCAGCAGTGAAGTTCCACCGAAGAAGATTGCAAAGCCGGTATTAATTCCAAATGCGACTGCAAAAGCTGGTAATATGGAAATAATTCCTAAAAAGATAGATCCAGGTAATGTAATTCTGGAAGTTACCGAGTCAATAAAGTCGGCAGTTGGTTTTCCAGGTTTAATTCCAGGAATGAATGCGTTTTGTCTTTTCAGGTATTCTGCATATTGTTTTGGATTAACCAAAAGAGCAGTATAGATATATGTAAACAATACAACCAAGAAAAAGGTTATCAAGCTGGAAACTGCTGAAAACGGATTAGATAATACTTGCAATAATCCACTTGGTGCAGCATTAGGATCTGATCCTGAAACTATCTGAACAACTGTTGCTGGCAAAAACATCAGAGCCTGGGCAAAAATGATAGGCATTACCCCTGCTGCATTCACTTTTAGCGGTATATAATCTCTTCTTCCAGCTGCAGGCATGGTATTAGCGCCACGCCCAACCATTCGTTTGGCAAATTGAACAGGTATTTTTCGCACTGCCTGAACTATCATAATGGTGGCCATAACAATAACAAAGAAGCCCGCCATTTCCAAAACTAATATCAGCAATCCGCCGCTGTTCAGCTGAGAAGTAAATTCAAAAGCTAAAGCACCCGGCAGAGAGGCGATGATACCTACTGTAATCAGTAGGGATACCCCATTCCCGATTCCTCTATCTGTGATTCGCTCACCCAACCACATGGCAAAAATGGTACCTGCAGAAAGGATAATGATATTAGACAACCAGAAAATTCCCTGAGGAACCTGGCCAGAAACTGCACCCTGGCTATTGATGAAGGCCAAATATCCACCACCTTGCACCAAAGTAATTGCAACGGTCAGCAAGCGAGTTATCTGGTTAATTTTTCTACGACCAGATTCTCCCTCTTTTTGCTGTAGCCTTTGAAAATAAGGAACCGCAAAACCCAGCAGCTGGATAATGATAGATGCGGTAATGTAAGGCATGATACCTAATGCGAACACAGAAGCATTTTGGAAAGCACCTCCTGTAAAAATATTGATAAGACCTACCAAGTCAGTAGGTGCTCCCTGGGATGCTTGTTCCAAAGCTGACGGTATCACTCCGGGCAGAACAATAAATGAACCTACTCGGAAAATCAGCAGCAGACCAAGGGTAAAAAGAATACGTTTTCTAAGTTCCTTGATCTTCCAAATATTCTTGAGCGTAGTTATTAATCTTTTCATCGCAATGTTTTAAACAAGGTTTAAACTTCCTCCAGTCTTCTCAATAGCCTCTTTTGCAGCGGCAGAACAGGCGTGAGCTGTAATATCCAGCTTTTTAGCCAATTCTCCATTACCAAGAACTTTTATTTTAGCATTTTTATGAACAATGCCTTGTTCAGCTAGCCACTGTGGATCTATTTTTGCTACCTTATATTTATCGGCAATAGCTTGCAATCTCTCTAAGTTCAGTGGCACATAGGCTACCCTGTTAGGATTTTTGAATCCTCTTTTAGGTACTCGCATTTGTAAAGGCATTTGACCGCCTTCAAAATTGCGTTTGCGACTATAACCAGAACGGGATTTTTGTCCTTTATGGCCACGTGTAGATGTACCACCTCTTCCGGATCCCTGACCTCTTGCTATGCGTTTTTTCTGCTTAGTGGCCCCTTTTTGGGGTTTCAAAGTATGCAGTTTCATTAGATTCTAATTTTAACAACACTGAATTATAAAAAGTTGTACACCTGTTCGAAAGTACTCCTCTTTCCTTAAGCCTCTTCCACCTTAATGAGGTGGTTGACCTTAGCTACCATACCCAGTATTTGGGGAGTAGCTTCGTGAACAACAGAATGATTAATCTTTCGAAGTCCAAGTGCTTTGATCGTCTCTTTTTGCTTTCTCGGACGATCAATAATACTTCTTAGCTGAGTAATCTTAATTTTAGCCATAATAATATCATTTATTGCTCATAAGGAGCAAAGCCTCTCACTTTTAGCCATTAAATAACTTTTCCAAGTCGATATTGCGTTGTCTGGCAATATCCATTGGACTCCGCAATCTTGATAGTGCATCAATGGTAGCTTTGACCACATTATGGGGATTAGAAGAACCCTGTGATTTAGCTAGTACATTATGTACACCTGCAATTTCCAGTACGGCCCGCATGGCCCCACCGGCGATTACCCCGGTACCATCTGCGGCCGGCTTAATCAACACCTTTCCGGCTCCGTATTTCCCTTTTACTTCATGAGGGATGGTTCCTTTGTATATAGGTACTTTCAGTAAATTCTTCTTAGCATCATCTACTGCCTTAGCGATGGATTCAGAAACGTCACGGGCTTTACCCAGTCCATGACCTACGGTTCCATTTCCATCTCCTACTACCACGATGGCCGCGAAACTAAAGGTACGTCCCCCTTTAGTTACCTTGGCTACCCGATTGAGGTTAACAAGTTTTTCTTTTAACTCAGTTTCAGCAGGTTTTACTCTGTCTTTATTGGAATTTCTCTTTGCCATGCTTTACAGATAATTATTTTTTATAATTGTAGCCCTGCTTCACGGGCTCCTTCTGCCAGGGCTTTTACACGCCCATGATACAAGTACCCTCCTCTATCAAAGACTACTGAGGTAACATTTTCAGATTTTGCTTTCTCTGCTAATAATTTCCCAACGGCTTTGGCCTGTTCAGCCTTTGCAACATCCTTAGGGATTGTGGCATCCAAAGAATTAGCAGAGGTTATGGTACTACCACTTACATCATCAATGAGTTGAACATAAATAGCTTTATTACTTCTATATATACTCAAACGAGGGCGTTCAGCGGTTCCTTTTACTTTTTTACGGATTCTGTAGTGAATCCTTTTTCTTCTTCCTTCTTTTGAAAATTTCATTGCAACCTTTTTATCAGCTTAGTGAAAAACTTTGTTTACAGTTAAACCCAAGCCATTGAATCAATGAAGAATATATTTGTATAAGAAATATTTTATTAAGCTCCTGCGGTCTTACCAGCTTTTCTGCGTATCTGTTCACCCGCAAAGCGAATACCTTTTCCTTTGTATGGTTCAGGTTTTCTAAAGGCACGGATCTTAGCGGCTACCTGACCGATCAGCTGCTTATCGTTACTTGTAAGGCGAACGGTTGGCGGCTTTCCTTTTTCATTAATGGTTTCTACTTTGACCTCACCAGGGACCATAAATATTATAGGGTGAGAATACCCTAATGATAGTTCAAGCATTTGGCCAGTATTACTTGCACGGTATCCAACCCCGATCAATTCGAGATCCTTTGTATAGCCATTAGTTACTCCTTCTACCATATTAAAGATCAAAGAGCGATAAAGACCATGCATTGATCGATGTCTTTTTTGGTCTGTTGGGCGTTTTATATTTAAAACCCCATCCTCAATGGCAATTTCCATGTCTGGATCAACCTGTTGCAACAATTCTCCTTTTGGCCCTTTAACCTTTACCACATTCCCTTTGCTCACTTCAATTTCTACCCCTTTTGGCAGGTCAATAGGCATGTTTCCAATTCGTGACATTTTATTTGAATTTTACCCTTGATCAATAATATTAATAGACATAACAGAGTAGTTCTCCACCAACATTTTCAGCGGTAGCTTGTTTTCCGGTCATCACCCCTTTGGAGGTGGATACAACCAGGATACCAAGGCCATTAATGATACGGGGAAGGTCTCCTACTTTGGAATATTTTCTAAGACCAGGCTTACTAACTCTTCCAAGTTTTCTGATGACTGGTTTTTTGGTTTGAGGGTCATACTTCAGGGCGATTTTGATGTGGCCCTGGTTTCCTTTCCCAACATTGTCCTCAAACTTGTATTTCAGAATGTACCCTTGATCATAAAGGATCTCGGTAATTCTTTTCTTTAATTTGGAAGCAGGGATTTCGACGATGCGATGCCCTGCCTGTTGCGCATTACGAATGCGGGTCAGATAATCAGCAATAGGATCTGTTACTGCCATTATTCTAATATTGCGTAGGTTGGTTTTCCTTTTAATTCGGAACTTCACCTACTGTGAAAAAATTATTTACCAACTAGCTTTGGTCACGCCTGGAATCTTTCCGTCTAATGCCATTTGGCGAAATTTAACACGACAGATTCCAAACTGACGCATGTACCCTTTAGGACGACCTGTCAATTTACAACGATTGTGTAATCTGATAGGATTTGAATTGCGAGGCAATTTATCCAATTCATCCCAACGGCCCTCTTCTTTCAATTTCTTGCGGAGCTCGGCATATTTTTGTGCCATTTTTGCTCTTTTAACCTCTCTTGCGATAACTGATTTACGCGCCATATCTTAATGATCTTTTTCTGTTCTTTATCTTTGATTTTTGAATGGTAGCCCCAGCAATTTTAAAAGTGCCAAAGCTTCTGCATCGGTATTGGCTGAGGTCACAAAGGTAACATCCATCCCCTGAATATTGCTGATCTTATCCAGGTCGATTTCAGGAAAGATGATTTGTTCAGTAATCCCCATAGAATAATTACCTCTTCCATCAAAACTCTTGTCATTAATTCCACGGAAATCCCGTACCCTTGGCAGGGCCACCGATACCAGTCGATCCAGAAATTCATACATTTTGACGTCTCTCAGGGTAACCCTGGCGCCAATGGTCATTCCTTCACGAAGTTTAAAGTTAGAAACCGATTTTTTTGCCTTGGTGGGCACAGCCTTCTGACCAGCAATCATCGACATTTCCTTCAGGGAATTATCCACTAATTTTTTGTCTTGGGTAGCACCGCCTACTCCTTGGTTGATACAAATCTTTTCCAACTTAGGAACCTGCATAATGGAAGTGTAACTAAATTGCTCCATCAAGGCAGGTATTATTTCCTCTTTATATTTATTTTTTAGTCTTGGTGTATAGCTCATCACTCAATGATTTCTCCAGATTTTTTGGAATATCTCACTAATTTACCCTCTTCGGTACGTTTGCGACCGATTCGGGTTGGTTCTCCGGTTTTAGGATCAACCAACATCAAATTAGAAATATGGATAGGTGCAGGTACCTCATTAATACCTCCGGGACTATCCTGTGTTGGTTTATTGTGCTTTTTAACGATATTGGTATCTTCCACAATAGCCTTGTTTTTATCAGGAAACACCTCCAGCACATCACGTACTTTGTCGCGATTCTTATATGCCCCAGCGATCACGACTACTTTGTCACCCTTTTTTATTTTTAGTTTGGGAGCGAACCGGTGATTTTTAGCTTTCTTTGACATTACTTATCTAATTTTTCAAAATTTTCCCGAAGGAAATCAAACCTGACAGTCAATACGTAGATTGTTGTCAATAATAATTATAATACTTCAGGTGCAAGTGAAACGATACGCATGTAATCACGTTCTCTCAACTCCCTGGCTACAGGTCCAAAAATACGAGTACCTCTAGGTTCATCAGCGTTATTCAATAGTACAACTGCATTATCATCAAATCTGATGTAAGAACCATCCTTTCGGCGGATCTCCTTTTTTGTTCTTACCACCACAGCTTTCGATACGGTACCTTTTTTAACTCCTCCTCCAGGAGTAGAATCTTTAACGGTTACGACAATGACATCTCCTATCGAAGCGTAGCGACGCTTAGATCCTCCCAACACTCGAATACATAACACCTCTTTGGCACCACTGTTATCTGCAACCTTGAGTCTTGTTTCCTGCTGAATCATGGCTATTAAATTGTAATATTTCTACTAAACAAATTCTATAAATAAAAAATACGTACTTTAAAAGCACGCGATATGGTAATTACTTAGCTCTTTCAATGATCTCCACTAAACGCCAGCGCTTATTCTTACTCAAAGGGCGAGTTTCCATGATCCGCACCAAATCACCGATGTTACAATCATTGTTTTCGTCGTGAGCTGTGAATTTTTTAGATTTTTTCACATATTTACCATAGATCGGGTGGCGAAGTCTTCTCTCAACAGTCACTGAGATGGTCTTCTGCATTTTGTTGCTACTAACTACTCCTACCCGAGTTTTTCTTAAATTTCTTTCTGACATTTTCTATTGATTTAAAATCAGATTGTTTTCTAATCTGAAATTATTTGCGACGACGTCTTGCGCGAATTTTTGAGCGATTTGCCAAATCTTCCTCGGAAGCTGCTATCAATTCTCTTCTTCTCACCTCTGTTTTCAGTCTGGCCACATTACGACGTACTTGTCTTAATACTAGTGGATTTTCCAAACCTCTGATGGCGTGATCAAACTTCAATTTTTGATACTGGCTCTCAACTTCACGCAATTCAGCGCGAATATCGTCATCACTAAGCTCCTGAAGTTCTATAAATTGTTTTGATGCCATTGTCCAATGATTTCAATATATATTAAATGTATGTTTAATTTCCTACGTAATCAGGTCTCACTACAAACTTGGTCAAAACAGGTAATTTCTGTGCGGCAAGCCTTAAAGCTTCCTTAGCTACTTCAGTAGGTACTCCATCGATTTCAAACATGATGCGACCAGGCTTAACAACGGCCACATAGTGATCAAGGGCACCTTTACCTTTACCCATCCTTACCTCTTGAGGCTTAGCAGTTATAGGCTTGTCCGGGAATATACGGATCCAGACTCTACCCTCTCTTTTCATATATCTGTTCATCGCGATACGAGCAGATTCTATCTGTCGGTTGGTAATTCTACCTGCCTGCAGTGTTTTTAAACCAAAGGATCCAAAGGCTACAGTGCTACCTCTTTGTGCTAGCCCTTTAGTTCGGCCCTTCATCTGCTTTCTGTACTTCGTTCTTTTTGGCTGTAGCATTGTTATATTTTTTTACTATACAGAATAATTAATGCAATAAATGATGCTTTTTCAAAAAGCTTGGCAAAGGTAAGGCAATTTTTGATAAAATTCTAACGTTTGCGCTGATTTCTACGACGACCTCTGTCTCTATCTCCGCCACCTTTTCCACCACGTTCTTTCTTACCTGTTCCAACATTAGGAGACAAGTCTCTCTTTCCATATACTTCGCCTTTGCAAATCCATACTTTGATGCCAATTTTACCATAAATGGTTAAGGCTTCTTTCAAAGCATAGTCAATATCTGCACGGAAGGTATGAAGAGGAGTTCTCCCTTCTTTATATTCTTCTGAACGCGCCATATCTGCACCATTTAAACGGCCTGCTATTCTTACTTTAATTCCTTCTGCACCAGCTCTAATGGTAGATTGGATGGCCATTTTGATAGCACGACGATAATTGATTCTGGCTTCCAATTGCTTAGCAATAGATTCCGCAACAATGTTGGCGTCAAGCTCAGGTTTTCTAATTTCAATGATGTTGATTTGAACATCCTTACCGGTGAGTTTTTTCAACTCTTCGCGGATATTGTCGACCTCCTGGCCTCCCTTACCAATGATGATACCGGGGCGAGAAGTATGAATGGTAACGGTAATACGCTTAAGCGTGCGCTCAATAATAATACGAGCGATTCCGCCTTTTTGTACCCGTGCATATAGGTAGGTGCGAATTTTTTCATCTTCCACAACCTTGTCACCGAAGTCATTGCCTCCAAACCAGTTGGATTCCCAACCTCTGATGATACCTAGTCGATTACCTATTGGATTTGTCTTTTGACCCATATTGATTGATATTATACTATTCTTCTACTGTTGTGTTTTCCTCTGTTTCAACATCCTCTACCTCTACATAATCTTCTTCCTCTTCTTCAACTTCCTGATCTGGAAGCGGCACCCTGTTTTCTACAATTATGGTAACATGGCAAGAATGTTTGCGAATCCGGTGCGCTCTTCCGTGAGGCGCCGGGCGAAAACGCTTAAGCATGGTTCCCTGATCTGCAAAAGCAGTTTCGATATAAAGCTCATAGTCATCTGCGCTCTCAGCTCCTCCCAACTTGTATTCCCAATTAGCGATGGCAGACAGGACCAGTTTTTCTAACCATACGGCTGCTTCTTTTTTGGTATATCTAAGGATATCCAAAGCTTCATCTACACGTTGTCCTCTTATTAGGTCAACTACCAATCGCATTTTGCGAGCTGACATTGGCACATTACGAAGTTTTGCTACAGCTTCCATTATTTTTCCATTATGAATGCATTCAAATAGCCTGAATGCAAAAAGTTGCTCAAATTATTTTTTTCTATTACCTGCATGCCCTTTGAAGCTACGTGTTGGGGAAAATTCACCCAATTTGTGGCCTACCATATTCTCAGTAATATATACCGGCACGAAAGTTTTTCCATTATGTACAGCTATGGTTTCTCCAACCATATCTGGAATAATCATCGATGCACGAGACCATGTTTTAATGACGGTCTTTTTCTTGGACTCTTTAGACTTCTCTACTTTTTTCAATAATTTATGAAAAATGTAAGGTCCTTTTTTAAGTGATCTAGGCATATGCTATCTTGATTTTTTCTTACTCTTTCTTTTTGAAATAATAAGCCTATTTGAAGCTTTCTTAGGATTCCTCGTTTTTTGACCTTTGGCAAAAACACCAGTTCTGGAACGAGGGTGTCCTCCTGAAGATCTACCTTCACCACCGCCCATTGGGTGATCAACCGGGTTCATGGCTACACCACGTACTCTTGGGCGCTTGCCGATCCAGCGTTTGCGGCCGGCTTTTCCAAGAACCTGTAAACTATGGTCTGGATTCGAGGTAGATCCAATAGTTGCTCTACATTTAAGTAAAATTCTTCGCACTTCACTTGAAGGAAGCTTAATGATGGCATACTTTCCTTCACGGCCCATGAGGATACCATAAGTACCTGCACTTCTGGCCATAGCCGCCCCTTGACCGGGATGTAATTCGATGGCATGTATAGAAGCACCAAGAGGAATGTTCTTTAATGAAAGGGTGTTCCCCAAGTTAGGACTTACATCGTCACCAGAAATCACTTCATTCCCTACTTGTAATCCATCAGGTGCGATGATGTAACGCTTTTCGCCATCGGCATACTCCAATAAAGCAATAAAAGCAGTGCGGTTTGGATCGTATTCGATAGACTTAACGGTTGCAGCGATACCATCTTTATTTCTTTTGAAATCAATGATACGATAGCGACGTTTATGTCCACCACCTCTTTGGCGAACTGTCATACGACCATCATTATTACGTCCACCACTCTTCTTTAGAGGAGCTAGCAGGCTTTTTTCAGGTTTGCTGGTCGTTACTTCCGTGAAAGCATTACCAACTCTGAATCTCGTTCCGGGTGATACCGGTTTATACTTCTTAACTGACATTTCTTACTAATTTCTAGTACTTCACGCAACCTGAATAATACAGGACTGCAAAAATAGAATTCAGTTCCTAAATTCAAAATTAAATCTCGCCGAAGAAATCAATTTCTTCTCCCTCAGTAAGGGTAATTATGGCCTTTTTCACAGAGGGCTTGCGTCCCTTTATTATTCCAGATTTAGTAGATCTTGATTTGACCTTACCTGGCATAATGATGGTGTTCACAGATTCAACAGCTACATTGTACATTTCTTCGACTGCCTTTTTAATCTCTACCTTATTAGCCTTTTTGTGAACCACAAAGGTATATTGATTCAGACGATCAGATAACATTTCTGTTTTTTCTGTAATCAAAGGCCTTATGAGTATTGTATTTGCCATGACTAAATGTTTCTACTGATCTAACAGTTTAATTTAAGCTCTTAATTATTTCTTCTACTGATCCTTCGGACAAAATAAGTGCATTGGCCAAAAGTATCTGGTAGGTGTTGAGGTCGGTAGCTCTAACCACATCGGACTTCTTCAGATTTCTGGAAGACAAATAAACTTCCTTTTCATAATCAGAGGTCACCAGTAGGGAGCGATTATCAACCGCATTGAAATTATTGAGAATATTGATGTATTCCTTAGTTTTTGGTGAATCGAAGGAAAAGTCTTCGATAACAAACAATTTCCCTTCAGCCATTTTACCGGATAAGGCAGATTTTCTGGCTAACCTTTTTGTTTTTTTATTCAACTTCAGGTTATAGCTCCGAGGGCGAGGGCCAAAAATACGACCTCCTCCTCTGAAAATCGGGTTTTTAATATCACCAAAACGAGCGGTACCAGTTCCTTTTTGGCGCTTGATCTTTTTTGTTGATCCAGCTACTTCCCCACGTTCTTTTGATTTGTGGGTACCCTGGCGTTGATTGGCCAGGTATTGCTTTACTGATAAATATACAGAGTGCTCATTGGGTTCGATACCGAAGATATCATCCGGCAACTCAATGGATCTACCAGTTTTTTCGCCTTGAATATTTAGTACTTCGACTTTCATCGTCAATCATTTAATAAGCAAAGAATAGCACCTTATGATCATCAAGATCCGGGCATTCTATAAATTTTATTTCTCTAAAACAACGAAGGCGCCTTTGTGGCCAGGTACAGCTCCTTTTACCAGGATCAAATTTTTCTCAGGGAAAAGCTTTACCACCTCCAGGTTCTGAATTTTAACGCGCTTACCACCCATACGTCCAGCCATTTTCATTCCTTTGAAAACACGTGCAGGATATGAAGCAGCACCAATAGATCCAGGTGCCCGCTGGCGGTTATGCTGGCCGTGAGTAGCGTCATTTACCCCTCTAAACCCATGTCTTTTTACTACCCCCTGAAATCCTTTACCTTTGGAGGTACCAATAGCATTGATATAATCACCTTCTTCAAAGACTTCGTCTACCTTGATAATATCCCCTAAGGCTTTTTCAATACCAAAGTCACGAAATTCAACAACTTTTCGTTTGGGTCCTGTTTTTGCCTTTTGATAATGCCCTTGGAGAGCTTGCGATGTGTTTTTAGCTTTCGCTTCCCCGTATCCTAATTGAAGAGCATCATAACCATCTTTTTCCTCAGTTCGTACCTGAGTAACAACACATGGTCCTGCCTCAATTACGGTACAGGCTACGTATTTACCAGCATCATCGAATACGCTGGTCATTCCAATTTTTTTACCGATTAATCCGTCCATCCGAACATTATGTTTTTAGAAGAAGAGATATCGAACCTTTCCACAGCCTATCTTTGCTATAATAGCCCGAAAGCCATTCCAAAGAATTGAAAAGCGGCGGCTTTCAAAAAGCTGGAAAATAATCCTAAAGATCTTTTCTCCCGAATGAAAGACGTAGCTGACTACGTCAATTTTACTTGAATATCAACCCCACTTGGCAATTCCAGTTTGGACAGGGCATCTACTGTCTTCTGGGTGGGCGTGTAAATTTCTATGAGGCGTTTGTGGGTACGCAACTGGAACTGCTCACGAGATTTTTTATTCACGTGCGGAGACCGCAACACGGTAAAAATTTTCTTCTCTGTGGGCAGCGGAATCGGACCGGTTACTACAGCACCACTATTCCTCACTGTTTTAACGATTTTCTCCGTTGATTTATCTACCAAATTGTGGTCATATGAACGGAGCTTAATCCTAATCTTTTGATTCATGCGCCAATTAATTATTAAGTCAAACTGTCGTTAAAACTGCCAGCCCAAGGCCAACTTTTCAGCACAGGGCTGGCAATTCTTTAATACAATGTATGATAAAATTAAACGTTTACTTCACCTTTTGCCTTTTCGATAATCTCCTTGGCAATATTATTTGGTGCTTCTGCATAATGAGAAAACTCCATTGTTGAAGAAGCTCTTCCCGAGGTGATGGTACGTAAAGACGTAACATAACCAAACATTTCTGATAATGGAACATCTGCTTTTATAGCGATGGCTCCACCTGAACGTCCTTCCTGACTCTTGGGTAAGCCACGACGACGGTTAAGGTCACCAATAACACTTCCTACAAATTCTTCAGGAGTTACCACTTCCAATTTCATAATAGGCTCCATTATTACAGCACCTGCTTTTGGTGCAGCGGCTTTAAAGCCTTCTTTTGCACATAACTCAAAAGCGATAGGTTTTGAATCCACGGCGTGCATAGATCCGTCATAAACCTTAACCCTCATGCTGTCCATGCTATAGCCCGCCAAAACTCCATTACTCATCATGGCCTTAAATCCATCGGAAATAGGTTTGATATAGTTTTTGTCGATAGAACCACCAACAATCTTCCACTCGAATTCGAGTTTCGTTTTTCCGGATTTGAAATCTTCGCTTTCTAAAAATTCCTCCGAAGCAGGTCCTAATTCGAATTCCATATCTGCAAACAAACCAGAACCACCTGATTGTTTTTTCAATCTTTCACGGTGATCAACGGTTCTTGTCAATGCTTCTTTGTAATTAACCTGAGGCTGACCCTGATTTACATCCACTTTAAATTCACGTCTCAAACGATCAACGATAATTTCAAGGTGAAGCTCTCCCATACCACTAACAACGGTTTGGTTGGTATCCTCATCATAACGTACTCTGAAAGTTGGATCTTCTTCCGCAAGCTTGGCCAATGCCATTCCTAGCTTATCTAAATCTTTTTGAGATTTAGGCTCTACAGCCAATCCAATTACAGGGTCTGGGAAGGTCATACTTTCCAGAACGATGGGATGTTTAACATCACAAATCGTATCTCCTGTTTTGAGATCTTTAAATCCTACAGCAGCTGCAATATCTCCTGCTTCTACTTTATCAATAGGATTTTGCTTATTAGAATGCATTTGGTACAAACGCGAAATCCGTTCTTTTTTACCTGAGCGTGTGTTTAACACATAAGAACCTGCGTCCAATGAACCAGAGTAAGAGCGGAAGAAGGCCAAACGACCTACATAAGGGTCGGTAGCAATTTTAAATGCTAGCGCTGCAAATGGTTCATCTACACTTGGCTTTCTCTTTTCAGGTTGTTCCGTATCAGGGTTAATCCCCTCAATTGCTTCTACATCAACTGGAGAAGGCAAAAATGCACATACTGCATCCAATACAGCCTGAACTCCTTTGTTTTTGAAGGCTGATCCACAGAAGATAGGCATAATCTTAATGTCACGAACTGCCATCTTAATGGCATTACGGATCTCTTCTGCTGAGATTGAATCAGGATCATCAAAGAACTTTTCAAGTAGGGATTCATCGTAATCTGCTACTGCTTCCAATAACATTTCTCTTCGCTCCTGTACTTCATCTTTTAGTTCCTCAGGGATATCGATAACCTCGAAGGTCATTCCCATATCCTCTTCATTCCAAATGATTGCCTGATTGGTAATCAAGTCTACTACACCACGGAATCTTTCTTCAGCTCCAATAGGAACTTGAAGAGCCACTGGATTAGCTCCTAGCTTATCTTTAATATCATCAACTACTGAAAAGAAATCAGCTCCTGAGCGATCCATTTTATTTACAAAACCAATACGGGGTACATGATAGCGGTCCATCTGACGGAAAACCGTTTCAGACTGTGGCTCTACCCCACTAACTGCGCAGTAAAGTGCTACTACACCATCTAATACACGCAAAGAACGCTCTACCTCTACTGTAAAATCAACGTGTCCAGGAGTATCAATAATGTTAATAGAATACTCTTTGTCCTGCCAATTCCAGCTAGTTTTGGTAGCAGCCGAAGTAATGGTTATCCCTCTTTCCTGTTCTTGCTCCATCCAATCCATTGTGGCAGCGCCGTCATGAACTTCACCAATCTTGTGGCTGATCCCCGTATAGAAGAGAACCCGCTCAGTGGTGGTCGTTTTGCCGGCATCGATATGAGCTGCAATACCAATATTTCTGGTAAATTTTAAATCTTTTGCCATGACTGTTCCTCGAAAAGGATTTTTTAATTTTTTGTTATGTGTTCGATACAGATGATTCTTAAACTCTAAAGTGAGCAAAGGCACGGTTAGATTCAGCCATTCTATGCGTATCTTCCTTACGCTTTACAGCTGCTCCTTCCCCTTTGCTTGCTGCTATCAACTCTGCTGCTAACTTCTCTGCCATTCCCTTACCACTGCGTTGACGAGCAAATTTAATTAGCCACTTCATTCCAATAGAAACTTTGCGCTTAGCGCGTATTTCCGTTGGAATTTGAAAGGTAGCTCCTCCAATACGGCGACTCCGAACTTCCACCTGTGGCATAGCATTTGCCAATGCTTTTTTGAAAATAGGATGTTCGTCTTGTTTGGTTCTTTCCTTTACAATGTCCATAGCATCATAAAATACTTTGAAAGCAACCGTTTTCTTTCCCCTCAGCATCAGGTTGTTGACAAACTGAGTAACCACCGGATCATTATATCTAGGATCAGGATTTATGATTCGAACCTTTGGTTTTCTTTTTCTCATCTTATTTTATCATTATCCGTTTTACGAATTACTTCTTAGGACGTTTCGTTCCATACTTAGATCTACTCTGTAATCTATCCATTACCCCAGCAGTATCCAAAGCACCACGTACAATAGTATAACGAACCCCAGGTAAATCCTTTACCCGTCCTCCTCTTATGAGCACAATTGAGTGTTCCTGAAGATTATGTCCCTCCCCAGGTATATAGGCAATCACCTCAATTCCGTTCGTCAAGCGTACTTTTGCCACTTTACGCAAAGCTGAGTTAGGCTTCTTTGGTGTAGTAGTATACACTCTTGTACACACCCCTCGCTTTTGCGGACAAGCATCTAACGCCCGAGATTTACTCTTGGTAATAACCTTTTTTCTTCCCTTGCGTACAAGTTGATTAATAGTTGGCATATATTGTTTTTTTCAACTAAACACTATGATTGTCAAATGAATTAAAGGCAAAGTTTTACCCTCGCCTTTAAAAAGCGATTGCAAAGGTAGAAGTTTTATAGATTTTTTCCAAAAAAAGATGAAATATTTTCTAAGGCCCCAGCCACTAAAAAATGTCAAACCTACAGGCAAGCTAAATTTCAGTGCAAAATCTAAAAAAATTTAGTAATTTAACTATAAGTCCAACACCTACATACTCCTAAAAATCATCAACTGACTTGTTCATTTGTTGATAAGCTACATTGTCCTTAAGATTCAGACCTAAACACCAATTAACTAATGAAAATGAAAGCAGATTCGCAAAATGCTAAAATTCTGCTACTTGAAGATGATCAATCTTTAAGGCAAATACTGATTAAAGTATTTACTGAAGCCGGTTACAAAACCCATGCGGTAAAAGATGGTGAACACGCACTCAAAGATCTGAAACGTTTTTACCCTGACATCATTATATCAGATGTTTTAATGCCGAAAATGAATGGGATAGAATTTTTGAAATTTATTCGCAAAAATCCCACCTATAAAGATATCCCCTTTATTATCCTTTCTGCCAAAGCTACCTTAGAAGATCGAATCGAGGGGCTGGAGCATGGGGCTGATGACTATATTATTAAACCTTTTGATGTCCAGGAATTGGTTTTACGCATAAAAAACACACTAGACCTGCGCAATAGAAGCAAAAAAAACATCACTCCAAACAATAATGGAAATCTAGACCAGAGATCCATGGTCTTCCTTCGCCGATTATTTGATTATCTCAGTACTAATATCACAGATACTGACCTTAACCTGGATAAAGTTTCACTTGCTCTAAATATGAGTCCTTCTGGACTTCAAAAGAAAATCAAGCGATTGACAGACAAATCCTTCACTCAATATGTAAGGGAAAAAAGATTGGAATATGCTAAAGAATTATTAGACCTTGGTATTCATAATGTCAATGAGGTAGCTGAAAAGAGTGGTTTTAAGAATGTCTCTTACTTTTCAGATGCCTTTAGAAAATATTATGGATACCCGCCATCCCACCTTATTAAGTAAAAAAAAGAATGGTCAAATGGATATCCTGGTTCTTTATAATAAGGCGCAAACAACGGTTCAAGAACAAATCAATCAGATCAAAGAACTTATTTCTTCTAAAACAAGCCTTAGCTGCCAGGACATTAGCCGCTATATCATTCAGGAATCAGAAATTAAAAATTACGATTTAATAATTTTTTTAGGTGATACTTCCCTTGAGCCCTATTTAACAGAGCAATTAGCTAAAATAAAAGACCACAATTATTCATTTGTTCCTCTAATTCGAATAGGCCCTGCTGACAGAGCCAGTATGGAAAAAGCTTTAAAGGAAGGTTTCGATGATTACCTGCCAAGTGACATGTCTTTTAGGCTACCTTTTTATATAAAAAAATGGGCTAATCCTTCTTATCCCATAAAAATTCAATCAAATGATATCCAAAAAAACTATAGACAGCAGGAAAAATTAAAAAGCCTGAGTGAAAAAATGGTAGGACTGGGCAGCACAATGCACAACATTTCTACTGGACATACCGTTTGGTCCGAAAATATGTATGATTTACTTGGCCTTTCCCCAAACGACACCACTCCCTCTCCTCAAAATTATATGGAAAGAATTCACCCTGACGATAGACAGGAGGCCTTGGATCTTTTTAATCAAATAATTACCGGTGGAGATATTCAAACCATTGAGGGGAAGCATCGCATTGTTACCCCGGAAGGCGAGGTAAAAGTGATTGCTGTCAATTTGCTAATCGAATATCTGAATGGCAAACCTCATATCATTTATTCCGCTAACCAGGATATTTCTCTCAGAGAATTAGAACTGAATCAAATTATTAAATCGCGTTTAATCCTTGAACAGGCTGGAAGGATGTCCCGTCTTGGAGTAGCACGATATAATGCAACCACTAAAGAGGTTACCTGGTCTCCAGGCATATACAATATGCTGGAAATCCCTAAAGACAGCATAAAACCTTCTCTTGATTTTGTGGATTACTTTTTGTCAGAAAAAGGAAAGGAGTTGTTTTGGAATGAAGTAAAGAGGTATGTAGATCAAATTGGCCTTGAGGATGAATACATCTCACCTGTTTTTTTACCCAATAAAAATAAAGTCATCAAGATATGGGCTAAATCCCTAAAGGAAGGAGATGAGATCGTCGTTTATAATGTCATTCAGGACATCACTGAAAATTACGCCAATCAGAAAAGGATCAAAGAATTGAACAAACAGTTGGAAGTAGCTGTGAATGAAAAAGAAGAGGAATTAGAAAAAGCCATTTTCCGAATAAAAAAAATATTTGACAATAACATCATCGGCCTTGCTGTACTTGATCATAATCATTTATTCCTGGAAGCCAATCATTATCTAACAGAATTGTTGGAGTGCTCAAAAGCAGAAATTATGGGCCGAGATTGCCTGGATATATTATCAGGAGAAAGTAGGATTGTATTTTCCCAAGAACTCCAAAGTCTGGAGGAAGAAGGAGTAGAAAACCTTACATCCGAAAAGCAATTGATCACAAATAAGGGAAAATTAATTTGGGTCAAACTACATCTGTCTAAAATAATGGGTAAAATACCAGGCAAGGAGATTTCCATCTTATTGGTTGAAAATATTTCCGTAGAAAAAGATTTAGATCGGGCCAGACAGGAAGTTTTGGCTCAACTAAAAGAAAGCGAACAGAAATATAGGCTTTTGTCAGAAACCAGTACCGATTTAATTTCTGCTCACCTTCCGACCGGAGAATATACTTTCGTTTCTCAAGCCTGCAAACCACTTCTTGGATATGAAAAAGAGGAATTACTCGGAAAGAATCCCTTTGATTTTTGCCATCCTCAAGATCTTTCTGAAATCAAAAACCGAGGCTATACTTCTTTATTAAATAAAAATTCCGATCACAATTCGATTACTTATCGATTTAGAAAAAAGGATAATAGCTATTCATGGATCAATAGCAAATCCAGAGCCATCACTGATGAAAAGGGAAACATAATAGCCATTCATACTTATTCGCGTGATATCTCTAAACTAGTGGAGGCCGAACATAATATCAAACGAGCTTTAAAAAAAGAAAAAGAAATTAATGAGCTGCGTTCCCAGTTTGTTACTACTGCTTCTCACCAGTTTCGCACCCCTTTGACCAGCATCAAAGCCAGTGCTCAATATTTAAAGATGGTTATCAATATGAAAAAGTATGAGGAGATTTTTCATACTATTGATAAAGAAACCGATCGGTTGACGAGCTTGATGAATGATATCCTAACTCTGGGTAAAATTGACGCCAAACGACTTGTTGCCAAAAAAGAATTGATTGATTTGTATTCTTTGATTCAAAAAGTTGTTGAACAAAACCTCAGATCAGAAAATGATAATAGAAAGGTAGTTATTCATATGCAAGGCAAGAATGTACCTGTCAGCTTAGATCCCAATCTGATGGAGCATGCTTTTGGCAATTTAATTTCAAATGCCTTAAAATATTCCAGAAATAAACCCGCTCCACAAATTTTAATAAGCTACGAGTCTAATCAAATAAGCATAAAACTTCAAGATTTTGGACGGGGAATTCCCGAGTCTGATAAAACCAATCTTTTTACTGCTTTTTATCGTGGAAAAAACGTAGAAGATATTGATGGTACTGGCCTCGGCTTGGTGATTGCCAAGCAGTTTATTGAATTGAATGGAGGGGAAATATCATTTTTGAGTGAATTGGAAAAAGGAACCATTTTTGATTTAAGCTTTCCAATTTAATTTGGTGATTCCTTGTCTTAAACAAGGACTGGTTAAATCTTCACTCTTCACTAAATATAATGCACAGCACTTTGAAGGGCGCAATTTTCCCAGATAATATCTCGGAATCCTATTCGGTAATGATCTACTTTAAAGTTTTCGTCATTTTGATCTATTTGGAAAAAACAGGCGGGAGTAATAAAAACCGTCATATTTTGATGATGAACGATTTTATCTACATGATAGTGACCAGAAAACACATATACCGAATCTTGGTAGGATTTAAAAATGTCTTGGATTTCCTCTCTGTTGATCAAGGCATGGTTATTATCCATAAAAGGGACACCAGCTAAAATGGGAGGATGATGCATAAATACAAAAATACTACCTTCAGCACTTTTTAATTCTTCTTTCAACCATTGAAGTTGAGTCGGAGAAACATTTCTGGTGGTAGTATCCAGAAAAAGGCAGGTCTTATGATTTACTGTTAAGCGATAATAAAGTTCACCCTTATGTATATGAGTACCCAGGTCAAAAACATCAGCCATCATTTCGGGGTCATCGTGGTTGCCTGAAGTAAAAGCTACTGAGGTGGAAATTCCCTTCAATTGACTTTTTATCCACTCGTAGATTTCTAATTCTCCGTCTCTGTAACACAAATCACCATTAATGACAAGGAGATCTGCCTGGATAGAACGCAAGCGTTCAACCATGTTAAGGAAGTTTTGACGTACATCCACGCCATAGGAATCTTCACCTTCCTTTGCTATATGCAGATCATTTATTTGTAGTATTCTCATGAGTATCTTGTTATTTGGATAGGTATCGCAAAATTCATAAACGTTAAGAACCTACTTAGGATTGTTTACCAGAACTTCTAATATTTACTAATTTTCTAAGTAAATCAAACCAAAAGGGTGCACCCAGGGAAATGGCCAGGGCTGTTACGATCCATCCCAGTACTTTCATCGCCCAAACCGTCCATTCAGCATTTTTGTAGTCAAAATAACTCCAACCCAAACCAAGTGGTGCTCGAATAGATTCTAGTTCTTCGTTTACCATTAATTTAGCCTGATCAAGAGCACGCTGAAAGCGTTCGGATGACTCATCATTTGCTACTAAAATCGGATGTTCATTTAAGATTACACTATCTCCTTCATAGTAATAGGTATAAATAGAGCTGTCCCTTTCGACAAAAGACTCAGCCATAGTCACCACTTCTTGTAAACTTTCAGGATCAGATTCCAGGCGCTGGTATATGGCCAGGGCATCAGCATTAAAGACAATAGCAATCGTTATTCCAATAAATACAAGTATTTTTTGTGTTGACCTTTTATACCATCCTCCTGCCCTATCCATAACATCATTATACCATTTTTCGATCCTGGCCTTGAAAGTGTTGAAATCATAATTGGAATCTACTAAGAATTGATTTAATACCTGCCGAAGATTTTCATCTTTGATGTCTTCTAATTTCTTACTTAGCTTATCCATTCCCTGTCCTTCCAAAATGACATTAAATAAAATAGATTGGAAGGCATCAGAACTCATATAGGAAGGACTGTAACGCCTGCCCCAAAATTTTTGAGACAATTGTTTGTACAAGGCATTTTCTCTAAACTGCTTAAATAATTTTTCTTCAACATCTTTTGAGGCCAGCATATTCTTTAGGGCCTTCTCCAGGTTTTTTCCCCTCAAGGATAAGCCAGCAGCCAGTAACTCCATTATCGTTGTAGCCAAAAGGCTTAATAACAACATTACAAATACCAGACCAATGACAACCTGAAGCATATTCATAATTATTACTTAAGTTGTGTTTGAAAAAGTTTAAATATTCTCTTATACTCATCTGACCAACTGCTGGGTTCTACAAAACCATGCCTTTCCATAGGAAATACGGCAAATTCCCAATCGTCCTTTTCAAGTTCTATCAGGCGTTGAGCCAACCTGACCACATCCTGAAATTGTACATTTGTGTCAATCATGCCATGTAAAATGAGCAGTTGGTCTTTTAGCCCTTCGGCAAAATATATGGGTGAACTTTTTTTAAATACCATTGGATCAGCTGCAGGAGTATTTAAAATATTGGAAGTATAGCCATGATTATAATGAGCCCAGTCTGCAACACTTCTCAAAGCCGCTCCAGCCTTAAAGGTGCCTGGAGAAGTAAATAATCCCATTAGCGTAATAAAGCCACCATAGGATCCTCCATAGATGCCAATCTTTGCAGGGTCAATACGGTGATTTTCTACTAAATATTTCGCACCATCTACCTGGTCAGACAGATCCTTACCTCCCATATGCCTGTATATACCTGTCCTCCAGTCTCTTCCATATCCATCACTTGCTCGGTAATCAATATCTAAAACAGTATATCCATTATCTACTAATATATTATGAAACATATATTCTCTGTAGTAACTGCTCCACCATTTATGGACATTTTGCAAATATCCGGCACCATGAACAAAAATTACTGCAGGTCCATTTCTTTTTGGGTTTTCAGGTCGATAAAGTCTGGCAGGAACTTTTGCTCCATCTTCTGCTTCAAAATAAACAATCTCAGGATCTTTCCAGGGATATTTTCTGAATACCGTAGTAGTTGAAGAAGTGACCTGCTTGGCGGCCGCTCCTTTCTTATTTCCCATCAGATAAAGTTCCCAAGGTTTATTGCTATAAGAATACCGTATAGCAAGCTGACTTTCATCAGGCGACATTATTACCTGGTTGCCTCCTTCCAGGCCTGTTATTTTTTCCATCTCTCCACCTCGAACCGACATTTTATAAAAATGAAGTTCATGAGGACTTTCTGCATTAGAAGAAATATAAAATTGAGATTTATCGCGAGAAAGTTGGGCATTGCGAATTTCAAAATTGCCTTTTGTCAGAGCTGTTTTTTTCTTGGTCTTAATATTATAGGTGTAAAGATGGGAATAACCAGTTTCTTCAGATTGGAACCAGATGGTAGTATTATCAGATAACCAGCCAATATTGCCAGAAGAAAAATTCCAGCTGGAAATACCAGGACCTCCTATCCAGGCTTCATCTCTTTGTCTATCAATTAAGTCCAGTTCTCCAGTTTGCATATTTAGGGACATGATCCATCTGTCTTTATTATCTTCAGACCGAACTACTACCACTGCGTCTCCATTATCTGAAAAAATAGGACCATGAATCACAACTGCCCTGGGATTTTTAAATTTAGCTTCGAATGGCTTTTCACCTTCATGATAATCTTTCAAAAATCCTGGTTTATCATAAATTCCTTCAATCTGTTTAGGATCTATCAAAAAGAAGGTATCTTTTTCGCTATCATATATCCCCATTTCATAAGTACTTTGAGGAGATCCCACTTTAGGGCGGCTATTTAAATCTTCGATGTAACCAGATTCTGTTACAAAATTGGGGACCTTTGTTCTTGTTGCGCTAGCCTGTTGGGTAAGTCGATAACTTATAAAACGCATGTCTGGACTTATCCTGATATTAGACAGACTTTTTCCGCCATAATAAATCTCTTTTGGCCTTTTGACAATTCTGGCTTCTCTTTGAGCCGTTCTAAGCTCATTTACTTCCTTTCGTTCATTAAGAACACCAAAAAGTTCAAGTTGGTCGTCTGCCAGCCATTGTTTCTGTTTTGGGAGAGAGGAACCTCCCGCGCGTGCTCTTCTGGTGGTAAAATTGGTCAGTTGAGCAATTCCACCTGAATTTAGATCCCACGAAAAAAGGTTATTAGATTTAGTAAAGATGACCTTGGATTCATCTCCTGAAAATTGAGGATTAGATTCTCTTTCTATAGTGTTTGTGATCTGGTTAATCTCTCCGGAGGCAATGTCCATCAAAAAAATATCTCCGTTCTTTTGGTACAACCATTGTTTGTAATCATTGGAGTATACTCCTATTCGTGCCGGTAAGGCCATCTCTTCATCTAAGCTGACCTTTTCGGGGGCAGAACCACCGACTTCCATTTTATAGAGGCTTCTTAAAGTGTCTAATTCTGGATTCCAGGAGAAATAGATCGTTTTGCTGTTCTGAGACCAGAATATATTATTGGGGCTAAATCCAACAAATTTTTCTCCCTGCATGATTTGTGGGATACTGAGTGTTGAATTATTCTCAACCTGTTGGGCATTTAATAGTGTTGTTATAGCGACAAATAAAAAGGTAAGGTTTCTTTTCATGGAAAAATGGTGCTTAAAGATGATAATGTGATTAGTAGCTCCCTTTATTAGTATATAATTTATTGAGCCATCATTTTGATCGATCATGGCAAAAATAAAAAAAAGCAGGAGTTATGTTGAAGATATTGCATTTTAAGTCCCGAGCACTTGACAGTAGAGCATGAAATAGGGATATTAATAAAAAAAGTCATTATGGATATAATTGACATACTGAAGACTCAATTAAGGCAGAACCTGGAGATTTTTCAAGACCTGCTAACAAACATTAATAAGGAGCAATTAAAAACCAGGAGGCGGCCACAAAAATGGAGTATTCATGAACACATATGCCATATGGCGGAGGTGGAAACAGCTACATATGATCGATTCCTGACTTTTAAAAATGTTGAATACCCTGTATTTCAACCCTTTTTGCAAGGCACTACTCGGCCAGAAGACCACCTTATCAATATGAAATTAAAGAAGGCTATACGCCAATATAAAGATACACGAGCGAAAACACTCACCCTCCTTAATTCTTTCGAAAATCAGGATTGGGAAAAAGAAGCCACACATCCGGAATATAAAATATGTACACCCAAAATACTGCTACGGCATTTGGTAATGCACGATCAGTTTCACCTGTATCGGATTGAGGAACTATGGTTAACAAGAGATACCTATCTTACAGCCTAGCATCATACCCCTTTATTTTTTTTGTACTCGCTCATATACTAAGCCTCTTTTTTTCTGATATACTAATTGGTAGTTTTCTCCTAGATATTGCTGGTAAAATTGATTTTCCTCAGAATCTTTTTCAGAAAATGAAATGTGTTCCGATCTGGAAATGATCAATTCTGGTTGGTAAACCTTGAGAAGATATTTTAATTCTGAAATGGGATCTTGTCGGATATCTTCAACAAAGGGATAGTTAGAGACTCTCATTAAATTGGAGGGATGAGTGACTATTTTGCTTGGAGGAAGTTTATTTAATTCCCAATAGCCGATATGGTGATCCAGAAATAAAGCAGTAACATCCTCCGGATAGTTTTGCTGAATAAAATTTGAAATATCTAAACCATTTCCATTGTACAAGGATTCTCCATTTAAATACCTCTTGCCAATTTTCACGTATTCCAGATAAGATTCTATTGGCAATAATAAAAAAAGGATAAATAAGGCGGGTTTAATTTTAGCAAAAAATGAAAGCTTAAGACTGTACAATAAGTGCAAAAACAAAAGAATGATAAATGGATAAATTTGTATGAGATAATGCCCATTTACTTTTCCACTTTTAATGAGCATTAAAAACAGACCGGCTGTTATTACCCAAATCAGCACTAATATTCGTGGATTTTCCTGGTATATCCTAAACCGGGTTCTAAAAATAATACTTAAGAAAAAAAGAGCGAGGAAAGGTGTCAATTCCAGTACTGCTTCAAACATTTGAAAATAACTTGGATTATCATAACTAAATGAAGCCCTAATTACTGCGTTCCACCATACCGAAGGTATTTCCTGATTGACATAAGGCAAAAAGGTAAGTAAGGGTACCATAATTCCTCCTAGTATGGATATTAAACCTTTTTGGATGATTTCTTTTAAGTCAAATCCGGAACTAAAAAGATAAAAAAGAAAGAGTAGACCAACAGGATAAATTAAATTTAATCGAAACATCAAGGCAGCTCCAAATAAAAAGCCAGAAAGGAATAATTGACTATTTTTAGTTGAATTTAAAAAGCACAAAAAGCCCAGCATGAAAAAAAATAAGGCCAAATGCTCTGACATAACGCCTTGCAGGCTTCCAAAAAGGCTGGATAGAAAAACATACAATAGTCCAGCATAAAAACCATGCTCTTTATGGCTTCCTTTTTGGGCAATTAATTGAATAAAATAAGCAGTAAAAGCTATGGCTATGGTTCCAAACAACCTAATGGCAATATAACTTTTCCCAAAAATCTGAATAATGATGCCGAAAAATAGAAATACCAATGGGGGCTTCAAATCCCATAATTGAGTATAGGGTAAAAAACCATCTACCCAGGACTGCCCCAATAAAATGAAAGTACTTTCATCACGATCAATACAATCTCTGAAAAAAAAAGGCAGACGAATCAACAGTGCTACCAAAAAATATATTCCTAAACCAATAATACTACTCTGCGACTTCAAGATAATTAGGGATGTTTACCTTTTGGACTTATGAGGTGCCCTCTAATGGAAAAATTGTGTAAAAGTAAAGATTTTTAATGTATTTAAATTATTAACACATTTCATTCACCAATCTAACTCAATTCTCTAATAATACCTCCTTTTACCAAGACTTTAAGTATTTTGCCGCTTTTTAGGAAAAAGATAAGTCCCTTATTCATATAATATAGAGCATTCTTAAAACCAATGGCATGTATAGACATCAAATTCATTCTTTCGGCAAATTTCAAAAACATCAAATCGGGAATGAATCTTCAGGCAACTCCTTTACAGTAGTCTCATCCCAGGGGGCTTGCGTTTTGGATATACAGTTTGATAACCTTTCTATTCTTGACGGATGCAAAACACCCATTGAATTAGACCTGAATAACTGGGGTAAAAGTGCCATCCTGCTGCCCTTTCCTAACCGCCTCAATACTGGTCAGTATACCTGGCAAAATCAATCTTATCAATTTAACATTAATGATGCTCAAAACAATAATGCCATCCATGGTTTTGCCATGGATAAATCTATGGATATTACCGAGATTGAATTAGATAATCAAAAGGCAATGATTCATTGCATGTATCAGTATGATGGAAATCTGGAAGCTTATCCCTTCCCTTTTTCTTTTTCGGCTAAATTCAGAATCACTGATGAAATGACTTTTGAGGTAACTTTTCAAATTAGAAATGAATCGAGTACGCCCCTTCCAATGGGAATGGGCTGGCATCCTTATTTCCAACTCTCCGAAAAATTAGATGATATGGAATTACATTTCTCAGGTTGCCAGCTAATAGGTCTGGATGATCGCATGATTCCCACAGGTAAACGTTATGATTATGATGAATTTGAGCAAGCTCGAAAAATAAGATCAACTGTTTTGGACAATTGTTTTTCCATTAAAGATATTGCCCAATCTCCTTTCAAATTAAGTTTAAAAGGGGACAAAGGGACCATCCAGTATTGGCAGGAAACAGGATCAGATAAATTTAATTTCATTCAGCTGTTTACTCCTCCACAAAGACAGGCTTTGGCCATTGAGCCTATGACCTGTAATGTTGATGCTTTTAACAATGGAGAGGGACTAATCCGATTGGAGCCAGGACAAGAAAGAGAAGCTAAGTTTGGCATAGCCTATTCTAAAAATTAAAAAGATCAAGTCACCGCATTAATAAAACACTACCATTCATTTCGGTTTGCGTTCCATCTATGAGCTCTACGATCAAATTATAGATGTAGGTGCCGGGATTGACTTTTTTCCCATTTACTCTTCCATTCCATCCAGCAGAAAAATCTCCAGGCTCAAATTCTTTGCGCTCAAAAAGGAGGTTCCCCCATCGATCATAAATTCGAAACATATTGACACTTTTTATCTGGCTGTTTTTGGCAAAAATATTAAAGCGATCATTAATTCCATCACCATTGGGGGAAAATGCTGTTGGAACATATACCTGTATTCCTTCTATTAATGTAACATTGATAGTAGCCGTATCCTTGCAGCCAAATATATCAAATACCTCCAATCGATATACATCATTATTTACCACTGTCAGAATTGGGTCCAAACAGGAGGGGCAGGTCAGATTGTCTTCAGGATACCAACTTACCGAATCAATTAGAGTACGAGGAACCAGTAATTCTGGCTCTAGCCGGACTTTATCGCCCAAATCTAGAATAATGTTTCTTTGAAGTCGAACAAAATCGCGAATTCCGGTTGGGAGCTGGAAAAGCTGAGTATACAAGCAGCCCTGTTGATCTTTAATGGTTAAATCATATAAACTACCAGGATCTAATTTTTCAAAAAGAAGAGAGGTGCTAAAATTAATTTCATTTACAGAATACAAATAAGGAGGCGTTCCTCCCGTAGCCTTTAAGGATCGTAATGAAATGTTAGGATTCTCACAATCATATAAAACCGGCCCTAAAGATTCAGGTGCTCCAACTTCCATTTCAAACTCAGAAGTACAGCCATTATTATCGGTAATGCTAACTTGGTAGAGGCCTTTCCCAACTGCTCTATTCTGCTGATTTAGGCCTGGATTATCAGACCAGGAATAAGTGAAAGGGCTTGCCCCAGAGTTAATTTTCAAATTGATGGTCCCATCATTTTTTTCGAAACAAGTTGGAGCTTTTATTTCAGGACTTGCGTCTACGATACTCCACCTAATATCAATTTCCCCTAATGGTACTCCTTTACAACGATTATCATTAAACTGTGTTAAAACGTATTTCCCAGGCTTTTCAACCTGGAAATAAAAAGGATTTTGACTAATGTCCGTATATTCTTGGGTAATAGTGTCTTCATAAGTTATTGAAAATGACCAGGGAGCTTCACCGCCAAAACTCACATTAAGCTCTGCTTTACTCCCTACACAAAACTCCTGTTCACCCCGCAAGGTAGCCTCAGCTGGTCGTAATAATTTTACAAATGTTGAGGTCTCAAATTCTTGACCACAATTGTCTTTCACCTTAAATATATATCGTGTTTCTTGTGCTGGAGAAACAATTCGGTTCAAGGTTGTGTCCCCATTATCCCATTCATAAGTAAAAGGAGAATTACCTCCCAAAACTTTTGGACTGAGTTCTATTTCTTCACCTGGGCAGATAAAAGTTTCCGGGATGATAGCTTGTAAAGCCGGAGGGTCAGCAATTATCAAATAAGCCGTATCTGTACGACACTCACAGGGATAGTCTAGTTCCAAAAAAAGAGTATCAAAGCTTTCTGGCAGGTCATCAATTAAAGCCTCAATGGGTAAAGAAACAGATTGGTCACCTGCTGGTATATCTATCGATCGGGGAAGGGCAGTAAAATCTCTGTTTTCAACGGCCGAACTATTTGCGGAAATTTTAAAGGGTACAGTAATCACTTCATTCAAACTTTCCGGATTTACCCGCTCAAACAAAAACTGCCCATCGGAACATCCTTCATACACCAATTGGTTGGGATCTCTTGAGACTCCTGCAATTGTAGCTTCTCCGCCCAGAGTAAAGCTATTCGCCCCTAAAAACACCCCAGAATCGAAAAAGTGGTCTCCCCTATCCGCCACTACTAATCGGATATGATAGGTCTCACATGGAATCACATCAATGGTTGAAGTAAGGACGGTGGTAAAACCATCAAATTCAATTAGTTGTCGAGTAGGCTTATCTTCATGTCTGATTCCACATGAAGTCGCATCATCAGCAAGCAAATTATTTACGTAATAAGCACTATTCTTTTGATGATTAACAGAATTAATTTCTACAAAATCATTGGTGCCTGGTATGAGGGCCACATTGGTAGCATTATTGTTAAAGGGGCCATTTATTCCGGGGCCACTTATAAAGAATCCAAAAATATCATTGAATTTGGTGCCCACAAATTCGCAATACTCTTCGGAAGCAAATACGTAATTAAATGAAACAGTAGAATCCAAAGGGATAAAATCAAATTCAATTCCAACCGCATCTGCAACTTTCTCCTCAGCAATAATATTTAGGTCAATATCCCCTCTGGCATCGCCAAAATCACCAGTAATTTGTCTGCTGGTATTTGGGCCTTCTGCATTCTTGATGGGCCCCGTAGATAAAAGAATTCCTTTCTCCAGAGAAATGGAACTAGTCCCATTATCAAAAAAACCGATCCCCTGAAGATTACCAATTGCTTTTATATTAAAAACATTTTTGCAACCTCCATTAATAAAAATATCCTTGACCAATTGTTCTACTGAATATTGATTAGAAGTGGTAATCCCGGCTTGCGTTGTAGTATTAGATAAATAAGGTAAGTTTGGAACAATGGTATAGGAAGAGCATAATATGCAGCTCACGATTAAAATACAATAGCCCCGCGAGATGTAGTTAAACGGCATAAAATGTTTTTTAGTCAATGGGATTACAAAATACAAGACCCATAAAACTACGAAAAACCGATAAAATATTAGAATTAATTTGAGCAAGGGCCTGTATAAGCCTAAAAGCTCATTTTTTCCCTATTTTTAGGTAATTTACCCTTTTATTAAAGAAAAATAAATATTAACTTCGCTATCACAAATCCATACCTAATTGTCTTAGGAAATTCTGCTTTTTTATCCCCTCTTAAAAAGTGGAACAAAGACTACCCCCAACCCGTAAGCATAATTAAATCGAAGGAGAAAACGCAATCAATACCAGGAAACCTACTTACTGCAAGGCTGTATTGATTTTTTTGATAGCTTGTCCAAATGAACTTCTGTTCAACAAGCTTTCAGTAACAATAAATTTATATCTCATGAAATTGAAAAATCTACTTCAGATTTTTTTGGTAACTGTATTTTCAATTTCGGGTGCCCAGGCACAAATCAAATGCCTGCAGGAATTCGAAATTCGTGTATTAAATGGTGGTGACGAGGTGTTTAGTTGTATTGGTGATGAAATTGAAGATATTCTGGAGTTAAGAAGTAGTTCTTATGCCACTCCCATAGGGTATCTGATAGTGGATGCTGATGACATCATTGTCAAGTTTAGTCTTCGGTCTTTTTTAAAAACTGATGATCTGCCCAAAGGATCTTACCGAATATATGGATTTTCATTTTTAGGTACTCCCTCTCTTAAGACGGGAATGAAACTTGGTGAAACCCGGCTTGCCAATATCTGTTATGAGCTTTCTGATAATTTTATTGGCCTGTTCAACGTTGACCCCGATGGTCAGGCCATTGCCACTGATGATGGCAAAAGCTCTCTTTTCATTTGTAGTTTGGATGGTAATCCTGATGTAGTCAATTTCCAAACCACCAGCAATGATCCCAATTATGGCTATATCATAACAGATGATAACAACATTATTGAACATGTTATTGTAGAGGACAGCTTTGATTTTGATGGTCAGGCTTTAGGGACTTCTAGAGTTTGGGGTGTTTCTTATGTAGGAACATTAAGTGCTCAGATTGGAGATGAACTTTTTGGGGCTACCCTGGCTACTGAGTGTGCCGACCTATCCGATAATTTTATTGAAATCATAAAAACTGAGCCGGATGGAGGGCAAGTACAACTGACAACCGGAGAGACGACCTCTGTAGTTTGTACCGGAGATTCCCAGGAGGATATTTTATCTTTTTCTGCCACAGGCAACAGTAATGCTCCATACCGATTTGTTTTAACGGACAGTATTGATAGAATACTCTTTGTCATAGAGGGCAATTCAATGAATTTTGATTTTCTGGCTACCGGAGTTTGTAGAATTAGAGGAGTTTCCTTCACTGGAAATTTTAGTGCTACCATTGGAGCCAATATACTTTCTGAGGCCTTAAGTGATGATTGTTTTGATGTTTCAGAAAACTTTGTGGAAATTATCAAGAAAAATCCTGCCGGCGGAAGAGTAGCTTTTGCAGATGGCTCAGAACAAGGATTATTTTGTGTTAATGATCTTCAAGCCGATCAGGTAAGTTTAAGCAATAACGGAGGGTTCAACGAGTCCTATTTTTATATTCTTACCGATACTTTAGGCCAAATCATCCAGACTTTTGAAGAAGAGAACATTGACCTTGAAGGGCTTTCCGGAGGAAGTTTTAGAATATATGGACTTGCTTTTTCTGGTGTATATCTTGGTGCGGCCGGAGATAATATTTTGTCTGCAACACTTTCAGATGAATGCTTTGAGCTGTCAGAAAACTTCATTGCTATTGAAAATGTGTTCTTAAATCCCGGCTCCATAAGTCTGGAATCAGGAGCCCAGGATACTTCTCTGTGTTTTGGCAATGCGGGTGAAGACATTTTAAATTTCCAGCTTTCTGGAAACAATACCACAGAAAATTACCGTTTTTTGGTAACTGATGCCGAGAATAATATTCTGGCCATTCTTGAAGAGCCCTCCTATGATTTTGCCGGTGTTTCTATTGCGGAATGCCGGGTATGGGGATTGGCTTTTACAGGCGACTTATCCGCACAAGTTGGAGATAATGCTGCTACTTCCAGCCTTTCCACCCAATGTTATTTGCTTACGCCGGATTTTATCCAAATCAATCACCTTTTTGTTGAAGGAGGCTCCATTAACCTTACAGATGGCAGTAATTCAGCTATTATCTGTGTCCAGGATGGAAGTGAAGATTTATTTGCATTTGAAACTTCTGGCGCCATAACAGATAATTATGCCTTCATTTTTACCACCCCGGAAGGAATAATTAGTCGAATCATTACAGATAATAATTTTGATTTTGAATCCGAGGATGCAGGCGATGTCATCGTTTATGGCTTATCATATGTTGGTGATTTATTAGCTGAAGTAGGTCAAAATATTTTTGAAGTGGATCTTGCATCGGAATGCTATGATCTATCGGATAACACCATTAATATTACCAGTAAGTTATTAGAAGCTGGTAGTATCAGTCTTTCCTCTGGAGCTCAGGATACCAGTTTATGTTTTGGAAATCCAAGCCAGGATATTCTGGACTTTCAAAGCATCAATTTTAATCAAACAGGAGCTTATCGATTTGTTTTGACGGATCGCCAAAATATAATACTCGATATTTTTGAATCATCCACTTATGAATTCCTAAATATAACAGAAGATTTGTGTAGAGTTTATGGAGTATCATTTACAGGCAACCTTAATCTTCAAATTGGAGATGACCTTCTTACCACTGCTGTTTCCGATGAATGTTATGATATTACGGATGATTTTGTAACCATCAGTCACCTTTTTGTTGAAGGAGGCATTGTTGCGCTTACAGCCAATAGTGCCGGTACCATTGTATGTTCTTCTGATGGAATTCCAGATATCGTATCTTTTGAGACAAATTCTACTATAAATGCAGATTATAAATTTATCCTAACAGATGGAAATGATAATATCCTAATCGTTTTGGAAGGCAATAGTATCAATCTGGATATTGCCAATGCCGGGATTTGCAGAATTTATGGTGTTTCCTTCATTGATCAGTTGAATGCCACCATAGGGATGAACATTAACGACAGCAATCTGGCAGAAAACTGTTTCGATTTATCAGATAATTTTATTGAAATTATAAAGAAGGATCTTATCGCAGGGCAGGTTAGGTTGGAAGATGGAAGCACAAGTATAGAAATCTGCGCTGGAGATAATTACCGAGAAACACTAACCTTTACTAATGATTCTCCTCAAGATGAAAACTATATCTACCTCCTGACTGATGAGGACAATAATGTTTTAAAAATCTCCAGCAATCCAAGCATCACTTTTGACAATATTAATATCCCGGTTTGCAGGGTATGGGGTGCCATATTTACAGGTGATCAAATAATTAGTGTAGGAGATAATGCCTTGAGCACTGCCATTTCTACTGAATGTTTTGAGGTGAGTGGAAACTTCGTTACAGTTAGGCATAAAATAGTTGAGGGAGGAAATATTAATCTTTCTGATGGCCGCTTGTTTGCCAATATTTGTGTTCGCGATGGTAATCCTGATCTTATAGAATTGGCTAATGATTCACCATCTGAAGAAAATTATGCCTACCTTTTGACCAATGACCGTAATCAGTTATTAACTGTTCTTGAAAGTAATGCCGTAGATCTGGATGGTTCTGTAGGTGGTATTATTAAAATTTTCGGATTTTCTTACACCGGAAATATAACGGTAGGATTTAATGAAGATGTAACTGCGGCTATCCTTTCGGATGATTGCTTTGATCTGTCCAATAATTCGGTAACCCTGAATCGAATAGATTTGGAAGCCGGGACTGTAAGTCTGATAAACGGATTGGGTCGTTTAGATGTATGCTTTGGAGATGCCGGCCGAGATCGGATACGAATGCGAAATACCGCACCCGTAGGTACAAGATATGCTTACATTGTTACAGATCCGAATGGGGAAATACTTCAATTTTCTACCTCACCTTCAATAAATTTGCAATATCAGCCTGTGGAAGGAGCACGAGTATATGGAATGGCATATACAGGTAATCCACTGACCAATGCTCAGGGTAATATCTTTGAAATTGTTCTTTCTACAGAGTGCTTTGAACTCAGTTCAAACTTTGTAGAGTTGACTTATACATTGGTTGATGGTGGACAGGTAAGTACTTCTGATGGAAGTACAGAAATCCAGGTATGTGCTAATGATGGTATTGCAGATGTAGTTTCTTTTAGCTCAGAAACAGAGGCCATAGGTCCATATTCCTTTTTCCTAACGGATGAAAATGATAACATAATCATACAACTCGAAGGCAATAGCATTAATCTGGACGTAGTCCCAGCTGGTATTTGTAAAATTTGGGGCGTATCTCATAAAGACGAACTGAGTGCTACGGTTGGTGCCAATATTCTTACAGCTCAGTTGGCTAATAATTGCTTTGATGTTTCTGATAATGCAGTAATACTGATTAAGGATGAAGTTCTTGGAGGCACCATCAGTTTTTCAGATGGTTCCAGCCAACAATTTACTTGTCCCGAAAACCCTGCTCCCAAGTTGTTGACATTTACAAATACGGGTAGTACTACAGGTTCTTATGCTTATCTGATTACCAATACAAATAATGAGCTATTGGGAGTTGCGGGGGAAGAAGGATTTGATTTTGACAATGCCCCAGATGATGTTACAAGAGTATGGGGAGTAGCCTTTGTGGATAGTTTGATTATTGAATTGGGTCAGAATATCCTAAATACAGACCTAGCCAATCGATGTGCCAACCTTTCCTCTAATTTCATTGAGGTCTTTAAAATTTCTCCAGAAGGAGGCAGTATTGCTACAGAAAGCGGAGAAAGTAATTTTAATTTCTGTAATGGAGATGGTGTTTCTAATATAATTAGCCTGGATAGTGTTGGAGCATTCGAAGGAGCATATTCCTATATTTTGACAGATGAGGAAGGGCAATTTTTAATGGAATTAAATGGTGATCAGGTAGATTTTGATAATTTGGCATCAGGCAAGTATCAAATTTTCGGCCTTGCCTTTACCGGACAAATCATTGCCATCGAAGGTACAATCGTTACGGAAGAAAACCTTACAGACGATTGTTTTGATTTGTCAGATAATTCCATTAGCATAATAAATGACAATCCTAATGTTGGAGCAATTGAAACCGCAGACAAACAGCAATTGGTGTATGTTTGTCCTGATGACAATAATCCCAACGTGTTGAGTTTCTTTGCAGATCAGGTTTCTTTAAACCCACTCCTCTTTGTCATCACCGATGAAAACAATATTGTTCTTGAGGTGCTGACGGATAATCAGTTTGATTTTGAAAATGACCTTCCCGAAGTAACTAAAGTATGGGGAATCTCTTATTCTGGCACTTCACAAGTTCAAGTTGGAAGCAATCTGGATTCTGATGCTTTATCATCAGAATGCTTTGATTTATCAGATAACCCAATTACGGTTATCAGGGATGCACCAGAGGCTGGTATTTTGAGTACTGATTCAGGAAATACCTCTTTTAGAGTTTGTGCTAACGATGGCAATTCAGATTTAATAATCTTCAGTAGTACGGAGCAATCCAGAAGTCCCTATTTGCTAGTGTTTACAGATGAAAATAATCTTATACAGGATACTTCCAGCAACCTGAGTATTGATTTTGAAGTGTCAGGGCCAGGAATCACAAGAGTATGGGGATTATCTTATACCGGGAATTTGCAGTTTAATATTGGTGATGATGTTCAAAGGACCTTACTATCTGATGATTGTTTCGAGTTGACTGAAAGTTTTATTGAGGTAAATAAAATTCAGGTGGACGGAGGTATGATAAATACCATTTTTGGATCTGACACCATATATGTTTGCCCAGATGATGTTGATGATATCATAAGCTTTACCAACAATAGTACTGCTGAAGGGGGTGGTTATCGATATGCTTTAACAAGACCAAATGAATTAATACTTGGCTACCTTGAAAATGATTCTAGAGATTTTAATAGTACTGGAATCCGTGAATTAAGAGTATATGGTATTTCATTCACAGGTTCTTTCATTGACAATGCAGGTAGAGGAAGAATTAGTGAAGTTATGCATTCTGATAGTTGTTATACCCTTTCAGATAATTTTATTACGGTCTTTTTAGATGTTCCAGATGGAGGAATGATCAGTACTGCTACAGGAGAGACCAGCCTCCAATTCTGCGCCAGCCCTGCTAATCCTACTTTAAATTTAGCCGTTGACAATAATTCTGATGCAGGATATGCTTATATTTTAACTCTTGAAGACGGAGAGATTGTAAATATTTCTACCAACAGCTCTCTTGATATGACTGCGGTGGAAAGAGGTAATTACCTGGTTCATGGATTGTCCTACACCGGAATGATAACTGCTCAAATTGGAGCTAATATAAATGACGGGAATCTGGCCAGTAGTTGCCATGATTTGGCCTTAAATACTATCCAGGTTGAACGTTTAGGCGATGTGGATGGTGGGACAATCACCTTGGGTGATGGAACAACAACTTTATATAGTTGCCCAGGGGATGCATCTCCTGATCTTGCAGTGATTACATCGACCAGTACTTTACAAGCTGAAAATTACCGTTATGTCATCACACGGGAAGATAATAGGATCTTCATTCCTGATGCAGGTGGCAATATCGTTGATTTTAACCCTGCACCAGCAGGGGTATATCGTATCTATGCAGTCTCGTTTACCGGAGATTTCACTCCTACCGTTAACAGCGATATTACAACTGATATACTATCTGAAGAATGTTATGAACTTTCTTCCAATTTTATAACGGTATTCAATGAAGGAGCTACGGGTGGAATGGTTAGCACTACCACAGATACTACCGAAATTAGTTTAAGTCTTGCAGAAGCTGCTGCCAATGGAGTGGATGTACAACAAGTTGGTGGTATTGGAAAAATGTATGCTTTTGTACTCACCGATGACAATAGTATAATTATAGATGCCACTTTTGAAACCAATGTAGATTTAGCCACCTTAGACACGGGAAGCTATAGAATCTATGGATTGGCCTTAAATGGTAATTATACCGGGCTTAGCGGTGAAGAGATTGCTTTCGCACAATTATCTGATCAGTGTTTTGCACTGTCAGACAACTTCATTACCATAAATATTACAACTGAAAGCAATGAAATCATTGAAGCTGGAAGGGAGCAGGAGGCTATACTTGCAGATCAGGCAACATTAAGTGTATGGCCGAATCCTGCAAATGATATACTTGGGTTTGAGTTAGAAGCACCCGCCACTGGAAAAGCTCAATTAAGAATTTTTAATTCTTACGGCCAACAAGTACTGATCCTGGATCAGCAGTTGGATCAAGCTACTATTCAATCTCGAATTGATATTAGCAGTTTAGAAAATGGTCTTTACCTACTGGTGGTAATGCAAAACCAAAGAGTTATTGCCAAGGAACGGTTTGTGAAAATTCAATAATAAAAAAAGCCTGCTGAATGCTCAGCAGGCTTTTTTTATTCTGATAATAGAATTATTTCGTTGGTTTAACGGTTCTTTTTTCTTTAATCCTAGCTTTCTTACCAACCCGGTCTCTAAGGTAAAATAGACGAGCTCTACGCACTTTACCTCTTTTCAGGATTTTGATATCAGTAATGTTCGGAGAAGAAAATGGAAATATACGTTCAACGCCCACTCCATTTGACATTTTTCTTACCGTGAAGGTCTTTGTAGCTCCTTCCCCTTTAATTTGAAGGACGTCTCCTCTAAATCTCTGGATACGCTCCTTATCTCCTTCAATAATCCGATAGCCAACTTCAACATTGTCACCGGCGCGGAATTCAGGTAATCCTCTATCAGATTGTAATTCCTGGTGAATATAATTTATCGCGTCCATTGCTCTGCAATTTAATATACATATGGTCTAAAAATAGCCGTGCAAAGGTAAGTTAAATTTTATAGGAAACAAAGCATTTTTGAATAGAAACCTAAGGGATTTCAAAAAAACACCCAATATTATTCATATTCTCAATTAATACTGCATTACTAGGATCTTATTTTTATCGGATCAAAGTGGCAAAGCCCTTTAATTCGATCTTTTCCCCCCTGGGACCTTTATAATTTACTTGCACAACGTAAACCCCATTCGGAGCATCCTGACCGGAGTTAAATTTCCGGCCATTCCAGGATTCATTAGGATCATCCGCTTCGAAAACCAGTTCTCCCCATCGATTCCAAATGGTCATTACAAAATCTGTCGACCCTTCCATTATTCCTACCCCTCTGTAAACATCATTAACACTATCTCCATTTGGTGTAAAGGCATTCGGCAAAAAGAACCTGACCTCTGGTTGAATATCTATCAACTTAGAAAGTGTATCCATACAACCATTTGGATGGGTAACAATTTGAGTCAGAGTATAACGACCTGTATCCGGATAAGAATAAGAAGGATTCCGTTCAAAAGTATTAAAGGTATTTCCAAAATCATAGAACCATCGGGTAGCCCTTTCGGATCTATCCGTAATTTCTACCCTTGGGATTATACTACTCGGGTTTTCTGGAAAAATAGTAAAATCAGCTTTTGGAGATTCCTGCATAGAAATTAAGCCATTAAAAGTAGTATCGGTTGTGCAACCTATCGGAGATGTAATTTTGACATCCACCGTAAAATTTCCAGGATCTTCATAAGTATGGGTCGGACTAATATCTCCACTGGTTCCTCCATCCCCAAAATTCCACTCAATACCATAGGTAGAATCAATTGGAAATGATAAATTATTAAAGAAAATATCCGCTGGCACACAACCCGTAAACGAGCTTGGTGCCACCACAATGAGCGCTGGCACAGGGAAATAAGATATCGGATCAACAAAGGTGTCCTCACATTGATTATTGTCCCTAACAGTGAGGGACACCGGTATGTCACCCGGACTTCGATATTGATGTAATGGATTTTGCCGGGTGGAATTATTCCCATCTCCAAAGTTCCAGTTCCAACTCACAATGTCTTGTGCACCCGTTGTGGAAAGATCTGTAAAGGTTACCTCTCCTGCTACACAAGTATCATATTGATAGGAAAATTCAGCCTCTATCGAGGGAAAAAGGTTAACAAATATTTTAGCGGTATCCCCACAGTCGGTTCCGGGATTGAGTATTAATTCACCATTATAATCCCCTACTCCCGGAAAGGTAAACGTAGGACTCCATTCATTGGAAGTCACCGTTTGACCATTAAAGTCAAATCGCCATTCGAAAAAATCAATGAATCGCCGTTGAAAACTTTCATTTTCAAAAGTAATCTCAAAATCACCACACGAATTAATTAAAAATTCTTGGTCACCCACCACGGCATCTTCCTTAACATCCGCAATAACTGTTGGGTCACAGGAAGCAACATTAAATTGAAAATCTCGAAATACCCGACTGAGTAAGACCCCGTTTCTATATTCAGATACACAAACCCCCACAACAAACTGCCCTAAAACATCCGGGGTCCCTGTAATCATCCCCGTATTGGGGTCTATGGCAATTACCGGATCTCCCCCCATTGGGGCCTTTGAAGTATAGGTTGGAACAATAAAACTTACATTTCCATAAGGAGGAGGACAAGGAGGGGTTGGTTGCGCTCCCTGGCATGATGTATAAGCAGGCTGACTTAATATTGGACCTCCACCAGTTAGAGGAGGACAAAATTCATAAACCAATTGGTCTCCATCGGGATCAGTGGCTGAGTGATCAAATTCAAGAGCAGCTCCTGCACAAATTACTGTTGGAGGAAAATTATCAAAAACAGGACTACTGTTACATGAATCCTGTGCTGTAGGAGTAATATCAATGGTATAGGTGGCACCTACATTATCGGGGCCAATAATATTATTTATGGTTTGATTTCGACAACAACGCTGGTAAGAAACATGATAGCTAATTCCTACATTATCTAATCTGATGCCATAATTGCTGAGTCTAAAAGTATAAGTCCCTTCTTGTACACAAACATCCGGCGGTATCAGACAGGGATAATCAGGTGCCGTTACATTTGTAATTCCGTCAATGGGAACATCAAGTCGATAATCGGCCTGAAACTGGTTGACAGAAGCACAAGAATTGCCATTACATCTATAGATGGCTATCCTAGCAGGGGTATCAAAATCAGCGCAATTTTCACAATTACAATCACGATACACTTTAAGGACAAACTCATAATCTCCGTTCCCCAGGCATTCATAGGTAATTACCCCACCAATAATATGACGGGCATCCAAATTTTGAGGTAAAAAAGGAAGGAAAAAAAATGCCAAAAGTACGGCTGGCCAAGATCTCTTCATAACGTCGAAAGTTATTAATGTCATTTTATACAATAGTACGCGAAATTTTCAGTTTAAAGAATGAAAGCAAAGTGAATTGCATATATCATCTCAAATATTGGTTAAGCATTTAGTTTTCTCAATAGCATGTCATTATCATATAAGAATGACCAGATTAAGATAATTATTGTTTTGGTCTTTTAGTACTTTAAGAATCACAAACTATGGGTTCGTAAACTATAAGACAGAATTGCCGGAGAGAACACAATCAAAATCTTTTCAATTCCCATCCCAAAACTGATTAAGTAAGTGCATTTTATTGCCAAAAAATCTGAACACTCATGAATGTTATGACTTTTACCAATACGCTCAATAGTATGATCGCAGTCGAGGATATAGAAGGGGCAGTAAACATCCTTTCATCTGGGGGTCTGGTTCTTTTTCCTACAGATACCATTTGGACCATTGGATGTGATCTGGAAAATACTGATGCTTGCCAAAAATTGCTCCGATTGAAATCCAACCTGTCCCATTACGGCATCGAAATTTTGGTTCACTCACTAAAAATGTTTAAAAACTATGTACCTTCTTTACACCCAAAAATAGAAACTCTTTTATATTATCACACCCGTCCTCTTAGTGTGCTTATCCAACAACCTCATCGTTTTCCCACTTTGAAGGCTACATCGGAATCCCTAAGTGTTCGACTAACCAGAGATGATTTTTGCCAGCACCTGATTCAGGAGCTGGGAAGACCCATCTTTTCCAGTTTTGCAACTGTAAATGATGATTTCATACCAAAATCATTTGGCGGAATTAGCTCTTCTATTTTACAAAATGTAGATTTTGTAGCAAAGCATCGGCAACTGGAAAAGAACGAAGGGCACCCAGCTGTGGTGGTAACATTATCAGATAAAGATGAATTGATCTTTTTGCGGGAGTAATTATTAGGTCCATAGGGAGAGCCTGTGAAGTCGTTGACATAACTCTCAAATAGGGAATATTATTCCATTAGGAAGGATGATTTATGCTTTAATTGATAAACTGTCTGCTTACTTTATACTATCTACATTCTACCTTTCCTGGTTTAATTATTCAGCACTCTCAAAGACTTGGGATCATCTAATATGCCAATAGCTTTCAATACATCCGCATCAGCTTCGTTCCAAACCTGGAAAAAAGCAGACTCATCAAATAGAATTCTGGCCAGTTCGGCCTTGATCATTCTTTTAAGTGAAGGGGTGATAGCAGAGAGTTTGGATTTGTCATAATTCACCTTCTTTTCAGCCACATAATTCAGAAATTCCTGCCAATCTGAATTGGATACTTTAAACTCCCTATTAAACTCTTTGAAAGAAATAGGCGGTTCCTTAGTTTGGGTAATGCGATTATCATACTGCTTAAAAATAAAAGGAGTAGTTTGGCGCCTTAATTTTAAATAATCTTCGCTTAACAAAAGGGTGTCCAAAGGAACAAAAACATCAGGCCAGATCCCACCACCTCCGTACACTACACGTCCATTGCTGGTAAGGTATTCCATGGAATCTTCAGGTGCGTATTTATCTTCAGATAATAGCTCTCCAGAATAATAGCGATCCATAAAGTCATTATCGTATTCCTCTAAATCATCATAGGGCTTTTGGATGGATCTTCCAGAAGGAGTATAATATCTGGAAATGGTAAGCCGCAATGCAGAACCATCGCGAAGCATAAACTGCTGTTGAACCAAACCTTTGCCAAATGATCGGCGACCTATGATATAACCTCTGTCATGATCCTGAACAGCTCCTGCGATAATCTCGCTGGCTGAAGCAGATCCCTGGTCAATTAGAACAGCAATTTCTTCAACATCAAAGAATGCTCGGCCATTAGACACATAATCCTTTCTACTGGATTTTCGGCCTTCCGTATAGACCATTAGCTGATCTCGGTTAGGAAAAATTTGGTTGAGCATTTTTGTGGCCTGGGGCAGATAACCTCCAGGATTTTGACGCAAATCAAGTACCAGATCTTTCATTCCCTCATTTTCAATCATGTATTCCATTTTCTGCATAAACTCCTCATATGCAGTGCTACTGAAATTACTAAGCCGAATATATCCGGTTTTATCGTTTAACATGTAAGAGGATTCCACACTATAAATAGGAATTTCTGCCCGGGTTATGGTAAATTGACGTAACCCCTCTTCATTATTTCTTTTGACTCCAATGGTTACTTCTGTTCCTTTCTCCCCTTTTAATAAAGACTTAGCTCCCTCAAAATTAATGCCCTTACCAGCAATAGTTGAATCTTCAACAGTGATAATGCGATCTCCAGAGCGGATACCTACTTCTTCGGAAGGGCCTCCCTCCATAGCATTTAAAACGACTATAGTATCTTCAATAATGATAAATTCAACACCGATGCCTTCAAAGTTTCCTTCAAGAGGGTCATTTGTAGCTGCAAACTGTTCTGCTGTTATATAAATAGAATGGGGATCCAATTCGTCAAGGATGCTTTTTATGGCTTCATCCAGTAGTTTCTCGCGATCTACCTCATCAACATACTTGGCTTCAATATATTTTATCAACTCATCAATTTTACCCTGGCTGCTTACACTTGCCAAGTCTTCTCTTTTTTCAAGCATCACCGGAGTTACGCCATTATTCATTCGAATACCGATCAACATCCCAACCACTAATACCAAGGCTAATAAAAAGGGAAGCCAGATATTAATTCTGGGAGTGGGTTTGGTTCCTTGATTCATTATACTTAGACTGTTTTAAAATTCTGATATTATTACTGCCTTAAATTGGCCAAAGACTTGCCTTTCACAAAGTAGTAAATATATTGACACCAAAAAAGTTTACGTAAGCTCCGTCCTGCTGTTTCAATTTAAAAAACCCTTCCACAAAAGGTCGACCTAAGTGATTGATAATCAATGAGAATTTTGATTTTATAAAAAAGTGAAAAATATTCCGGATACAAAAAAATCAAGGCTCAATAAAAAATTATCAATTCAAACAAACATTTTAATGCTTTTTTTGACAATATAGAAACAAATAGATACTTTTGATAAAAAATTAACAATACCTGATTATATGAGCAAGGTTAATGATATTGATAAATTAGATAAACAAATTCTGTCTATTTTAATGCTCAATGCCAAAAAGGCGTACACTGACATTGCCAAACAACTGTACGTATCTGGAGGAACGATTCATGTGCGAATGAAAAAGCTGGAGGATGCTGGTATAGTCAAAGGATACAATTTAGAAGTAGATCATGCCAAGCTTGGATATGATATTTGTGCTTTTTTAGGCATTTATCTAGATAAAAGTTCTCTATACGAAAATGTAGCCAAAGAACTGGAAGGCATCCCCGAAATTGTTGGAGCTCATTATACTACAGGTTTGTACAATATTTTTGCTAAAATACTTTGTCGCGATACCAATCACCTAAGAGATGTCCTCCATAGAATCCAGGAAGTGAAAGGAATCCAACGCACAGAAACTTTTATTTCTTTGGAGGAATCTATTAACCGACCGATTGCCATAGAAAAAGAAGAAGAGGAAATGACCACTTCACCATAATTTTCATCCCTTTAGAATACCAGAGCAACATAAATTAAAAGAGCTTGTTTCAGCTGAAACAAGCTCTTTTAATTTATGTTGCTCTGGTATCAATTATGCTGACCTCTAGAAATATATTTTGCAAAAGGGTATAAAATAAATTTCGCAAGAGTTTAAATAAGCTTAAGATCCCAAATATCCTTTCAACAATTTGCTGCGGTTGGCAGAACGAAGTTTGTTGATGGCTTTATCTTTAATCTGACGAACTCGCTCACGAGTCAAGCCAAATTTTTCGCCAATATCTTCTAAAGACATTGGATGTTCTACACCTATTCCAAAATAAAGTTTAATAACGTCACATTGACGTTCGGTCAAGGTACTTAATGAACGTTCAATTTCTCTTCTTAAGGACTGATTGTAGTCCAGTTCCTGATCTGTTTCTGGTGTACTTGAATTTTCGAGGACATCTAACAAGGAATTATCTTCACCTTCAACAAAAGGAGCATCCATGGAAACATGTCTTGCTGCAACCCCCAGGGTGGTTTCAACCTCTTCTGTAGGGATGTCCAACATTTCTGCTAATTCATCTGAAGATGGTTCTCTTTCATACTCTTGTTCTAACTCTGAAAAAGCCTTATTGATCTTGTTCAAAGATCCTACCTTGTTAAGAGGCAAGCGGACAATTCGAGATTGTTCGGCGAGGGCCTGCAGAATAGATTGACGAATCCACCAAACTGCGTAGGAAATAAATTTAAATCCTCGGGTTTCATCAAATCGTTGTGCAGCTTTAATCAGACCAAGGTTGCCTTCATTAATCAAATCACTTAAAGAAAGCCCTTGATTTTGGTATTGTTTAGCAACAGATACCACAAATCTCAAATTGGCCTTAGTAAGCTTTTCAAGAGCAGCCTGATCGCCCTGCTTAATTCTCTTTGCTAATTCTACTTCTTCCTCGGGTGTTAACAAATCCACCTTTCCTATCTCTTGTAAGTACTTTTCTAATGACTGACTTTCGCGATTAGTAATTGACTTAGTAATCTTAAGCTGTCTCATGTATTTCTTGCGTTTTTATTTAAGTTGACAAATTGTAGGCAAATCGTTTCGAAGGCTATGGGGAAGGATATGAATGGGAAAAGTGTGTTTAATCTGAAATGTAATTTTATGTTGATTCGTTTTTTTCATATGCCAATTAACAGGGTATGAATAAATAACACTTCTCTGCTCAATTCAGTTTAATAACTTTTTTTTAACACTTCACAGCGTACAAAAATAAGCGAATTCAGCATTTAAGTCAAGATAATTATGAGAAATGAGTGCTAAGCCTCTTATTTTTCTTTTACGAAAATTTAGCAACCTTGGTTCATAATAAAATTTTATTTGGAAAAATCATTTTTTTATATTTTATTGTGGAGCACCATACCATAGAGTTCGACCATTGATTTTTCTTTAGTAACAAACAAAGAAAATTTCATAATCGTCAAAAAAACAAGCAATTATCACCGTATGGAAAGATCAAAATTAGAACTTGAATATATTTTCAAAGCTTCGCCTACTATCCTTTATAAGTTTTTTACCACACCTGCCTGTCTGGTCAGATGGTTCTGTGATGAGGTAGATATCCAGGGTGAAGAATTTACCTTTGTTTGGAGTGGATCAGAAGAAATCGCCGATTTGGTAGATTATGCTGAAGATGAGAATGTCAAGTTCAAATGGCAGGATAGTGATGATAATGAATTTCTACAATTTAATATCAATACTTCGCCTGTAACTGGTGAAACCATCTTATTGCTAACTGATTTTTGCGATGATGATGAAGTTGAAGATCAAACCCAATATTGGTCTGAACAAATGGATCGTCTCAAAAAAGCTACAGGTGGCTAGTCAAGCCATATACCCTTCATGAAGATCCTATTTGGTCTAACTTTTGATGATTCTTACTATCCCAACCCTTCTTATACCAAAGGAGGGGTTTATTATTCAGGGCCAAAAGGTCTGATTCAAATTCTAGAAAGCCATTTGGGAAATACCCACCTTACCTCCAACATCGACTACATCCGTATTGAACAATACCGTCAATGCCTCTTAAAATATTTGGAAAAACATCCACAGCCTTTTTTTCAGACTTCCTTTCAGGCTGACCAATTCGCCTGTGCTTCGGAATTGTTAAGCCGCAGAGATGAATTACTTTTATCAGGATGGGATTTTGTTATTAGTTCTTCCCTTCCTCCCAGGTTACAATGCCTGGCTCAGATCGAAGAATATGTCAAACAGGATGGCTTAAGTGCAGGATTCGCTGATCGGTTTTCAAAAATAATGGAATTATTGTCTGAACGAACACTTCCAATTCAATGGATTGGATTGTGTGAGCCCTTGGATCTTCTCCCTCCTTATTATGCCAAATTATTCAAAAAATTAGCCGACTTAAAGATTACTGTTGAACAAATTTCCTTAACAAAGACACTATCTTCCAGACCTGACCTTGCTTCTTTTCAAAAAATCTTGAGTGGAGCTTCCATTGCAAAGGAACCGGCACAACTGAAAGGGGATGGAAGTCTGATCATATTAAAAGGAGAGCGATCTACAGACCTGGCCTCTTTTCTGGCAAAAATAGGCCAGCTGAATCCTTCTTATCGCCCAACTTGCCTGTTACCCAGCAAAAATAGAACAGTTGATAATGCCTTCATTCAGGAAGGGATCCCCAGCATGGGCATAATGACCGCCTCATTGGCACGCCCGGCACTACAAGTACTCAAATTGGTAACTACATTTTTGTGGTTCCCTTTAGATCCGATCAAAGTTTTAGAGTTTTTATCCTTACCCATTAAACCTATTAATGATGAATTGGCGCACCGCCTGGCCATAAAAATGGCTCAGACACCAGGAGTGCAGAGTGAAGCCTGGTATGCAACAGTTGCTTCCTTTTTTGATGAAGTAAATAACAGAGCCTCTTTTGATAAAAGCCTGGAACCTGAGAAAATTAGGGAACAATATCGGTTTTGGTTTGAGCGCAAAAGGTTCGATCAACAAAAAAAAGTACCGAAAGAAGAAGTTTATACCATCTTTCACTATATAAAAACCTGGGCCAAAGAAGTATTTGAGGAATCTGGTAGTAACAGGCAGTCCCTTTTAATACTAAGTGAACAAGCTAAAAGACTCACAGAATTAGTAGAAGCCCTGCCTGAAATTGAACTCTCTCCCCTCGAACTGGAACGCTTAGTTCGGACAATCTATGAACCAGCGCCCATACAGTTCCGTGTTGCCGAACAAGGCCATTGGCCCTTTGTTTATCACCCAGGTGCTATTTATGGCCCGGTTAATCAACTCGTTTGGTGGGAGTTTATTCAATCTGAACCCGTCCATTTTTTTTCCAGATGGTATAAAAAAGAGAGACAATTTTTGCTTGAAAAAAATATCCGGCTGCTATTACCTAGTGACGAAAATAATCTATTAATCTGGCATAGGAAAAATCCCGTTTATCGGGCTGTGGATCAACTTATTTTATGTATGCCAGATAAAAATAACGGACTGCCTGCCAATGCACATCCCCTAATGGGAAATTTGGAGGCTGCCTTCAAAAACCTAGAAGATATTACCGTAAATATCCAGGATCCGGAAGCCTTCCAAAAAATAAGCCAGGGTCTTAACCTCCCACAAAAAACTTCTTTGAAGATTCGGCCACTGGGTCATCCCAAAGCTTTTGTAAACATCCAAAATCCGGATAAACTCGGTCTAGCAGAAGAAACCTATAGCAGTCTGGACAGGCTATTTTTCTACCCTTACCAATGGGCTTTTAGATACAAACTAAAATTAAATAAGGCTTCCATATTGAGTATTGTCAGAGATCATACCTTAATGGGTAATTTATCCCACCGACTGATGGAAAAATTGTTGGATGAGAATCCACTGGACTGGTCTAAAGAAAAAGTAAGGCAGTGGATCAATGATGAGGGCAGAAAATTACTATCAAAAGAAGGTGCAGTATTATTATTATATGGTAAAGAACCGGTTCGAATTAGTTTTTTAAATAAAATGCAATACGCCGCCTGGAGTCTTATTAATTTAATAAGAAATAACGGCTGGAATATTGTGGGAATTGAACAAAATATAGCTGGAGATTTTTCTGCCACCCCCGTAAAAGGGAGACTAGATCTTATGCTCAAAAGAGGATCAGAAAGGGCTATTGTGGATTTGAAATGGAGAGGACTAAATAGAAGAAAACTTATCATTAAAAATGAAGAAGATTTGCAATTAGTCCTTTATTCTAAATTGTCAGACACTCCACAACCATGGGCGCATACTGCCTATTTTATTATTGAAAAAGGCATTATGATTGCCAGGAATAACCTGGCTTTTAAGGAAGTCAACCCCATTGATGCCGAATCCGACCTGGCGGAAGTCCATCATAGGATATTAAATAAAATGACAGCTACGCTTATCTGGCGGCAAAAACAACTCAAGCAAGGTCAAATAGAGGTACGCTGTCACCTTACTCATGCAGAATTGGAGAATTATTATGGTGATGAACTTCTGGATGTACTGGAAATGAAATCCAAAGATGCCCCTTTCGATGATTACAGAACCCTAATTGATTTGGTCACCTGAAGATATTATAGGGTCCTAAGAGAAACAGTCTTTCTATTTTCTGCCTGTGATGACATATGAACTTGTAGTAAATCCAAGATTGCTAAGCCCGAAATGAAATGTAGGGATTGGTAAGCTTTATACCTGGCTTACCAATCTTTTTTAGCTTGGTAATCCTTTTGCTGCTAATGAGATTTTAGTTTGCAATATTATTTACCAGTACATCTAACTTATACCTCCTACTCTACATTTTTATCTGATACTTTTGATAATTTGCTTCGTCAAAACTTTAAATTAACCTTAACGGCTCTTGTTTGTTTTATTTCAATAAATCAAAAGCTATTATCGTTTTTCTAAAAACAGTAGTGAACAGCATATGAAAAAATTAATTCCATTATTGAGCTTGTGTTTATTGATGACTCTTTCTGTATTCGGGCAAGATTTCACCAATTCTGCCGACTCTGATCCGGAAGCCAAGGCAGTCCTTAAAAGTCTAAAAGCCAAATACGATGGCTACAAATCCATTGAAGCTCAAATAACACTTACCATTGAAATTCCTGAGCAGCCCAAAGAAGTTCAAAAGGGAATGATAGGTCGAGCAGGTGATCGGTATAAGTTTGAAATTGCCAATCAGGCCTTTATTTGTGATGGTACAACACTTTGGATAATTCTGGGGAATAATAAAGAAGTTCAAATAAGTGAAGCTCCCGAAGAAGATGAGGAAACTGCTATTCTTACTCCCCAGACTCTATTTTCATTTTATGAAGGTGATGATTTTATCTATTATCTTACCAATGAAATGATGGAAAAAGGAAGATTGGTTCAGCAAATAGAATTCAAACCCACTGATGAATATGCAGATTACTCAAAACTTAGAATGACCATTGATAAGCGTAAGCAGGAAATCATTCGGGTAAAAGCATTTGGGAAAGACGGGACGAGATATACTTTTTCTTTAGAAAGCCTGATCCCTAATAAGCAATTCTCCAGCTCCTACTTTAGCTTCAAAAAAGAAAATTATCAAGGTTACAATATTGTGGACCTTAGGTAATTTGGTTAATCTATATTGGGTTATTGGTTAATCGTTATTAGGTTATTGGCGGTTTAATCTTTTCAACGAATAACCCAATAACGAATAACCCAATAACGATTAACGACAAACTCACACAAAGTTCGCGCATCAATAGATTATTTTCTATTTTTGGTGATTCCATCAAAATAGATATCTTATTATGCGTAATATTTTAATTCTCTTGGTTCTTTTTGCAGGCTTTTCTGCATGTACTCCCTCATCTACTGAATCCACTGATCTTAGTGAATTATCTGATGAGGAACTGGAAGCACTAGCCAAGCAATTGGCTCATGAATACATCATTACAGATGGGCATGTGGATTTGCCTTATAGACTTAACATAACCAACTTCAGGTTTACTAAAGAATTTATTGGCATTCCAATTGAAACGGATGCTGGTGATTTTGATTATAAAAGAGCCAAAGAAGGTGGCCTGGATGCTCCCTTCATGTCCATTTACATACCCGCTTCCTATCAGGAAACAGGTGGGGCTAAAGAATTTGCAGATTCATTAATTGATATGGTAACTGGAATTGCCGAGAGCCATCCCGATTATTTTGCCATTGCCACTTCGCCTGATCAGGTGGAAGAGCAATTTGAAAAAGGTTTAATTTCCCTACCTATGGGCATGGAGAATGGAGCTCCTATTGAAGATGACCTGGCTAATGTAGCCTACTTCCATGAAAGGGGAATCAGGTACATTACTTTAACTCATTCCAAAGACAATCAAATCTGTGATTCTTCCTATGATGACTCAGGTACTTATGGTGGTTTAAGTGATTTTGGACGTCAAGTTGTGGAAGAAATGAATAATGTAGGCATCATGGTGGACATCTCACACGTTTCTGATAGTACCTTTTATCAGGTAATGGAGTTGACAAAAGCACCTGTAATCGCTTCTCATTCTTCCTGTAGAAAATTCACACCAGATTTTGAAAGGAACATGAGTGACGATATGCTCAAAAAACTGGCTGAAAACGGAGGGGTAATACAAATTAACTTTGGTTCAGGATTTTTGGATGGCTCCTTAAGAGAAAGTAGCCAGGAAAAACGCCGAGAACTTCAAAAAATTCTGGAAGAGCAAGGTTTGGAAGACACTGATGACGAAGCTAAACCTATAATTGAAAAGTTTAGAGAAGAAAATAAAGAAGCCCTCTACTCAGATGTACAGATGGTAGCCAATCACATTGACAATGTAGTACAGGTGGCAGGAATCGATCATGTAGGTTTAGGTTCTGATTTTGACGGAGTAGGTGATTCCCTACCCACAGGTTTAAAAGATGTATCTCAATATCCTAATTTAATCCATGAATTACTTAAGCGTGGATATTCTAAAGAAGATATTCGCAAGATATGCTATGAAAATGTGTTTAGAGTCTGGCGTCAGGTGGAAAAGGTAGCACAGAGCATTTGATTATGTGCTCCGGTGTTTATGTGTTCCAGTTATAAGCTTAGTTTTGATATTAAAAGTATTGTTGCTCATTTAAGAACAAAATCTGCAATATTTGTGAAATTAGCGTGCCAAAATTAAAGCTAATGTAAGAACCGAACCTTCAATTTCGATAATATGGAACACTGAACTCAAAATCAAAAAACAGACAAATCGATAAATAAACAAATAATGAGAAACTGCTTAATATTACTGTTATTATTTTTTGGAGCTATAAGTTTAAAAGCTCAGAATAGCGACACTACCATTTATGTGATAGCCGAAGAACCTCCTCGCTTTCCAGCTTGTGAAAGATTGGATACCACATTGGCTGTAAAGCAGAAATGTGCCATGCAAACTCTGATGGCTTTTGTATACAAGAACGTAGTTTATCCTATTGAAGCTCGTCAAAATGGGAATGAAGGCCAGGTGGTGGTTACCTTTGTGGTAGAAAAAAACGGAAGTCTTAGCAATTTTAATATTCTAAAAGATATCGGCGGAGGTTGTGCACAGTCAGTTTTAGATGTTGTTGGTGCCATGAATCAGGCTGGCATACGCTGGGTACCAGGGATCAATAAAGGAGATACGGTAAGAACACGCTTTACACTTCCCATAAAATTTGAATTACAGGAAGCTCCCCCCTATGTCCTGGTAGATGGTGATAGTGTCTATACTTCATTAGATACACCGCTTGAATTTAAAAATGGAGGAAACGATGCCCTCATTTCTTTCCTTAATGAGCGCTTAGATTATCCCGAATCCGGAAATGACAGTTGTTTAGTTGGCTCTTTTGATGTACAACTTTTGGTAAGACCTGACGGAGTAGTAAAAGTTTTGGATATCACTGATTATAATAACCTGGGGTTTGATTTTTGGTCTGAAGTATCCGATGTGGTTACTTCTACCATAGGACAATGGAAATCAGCCACCTATCGGGGAAGGGATGTCCCTTCTGCCTTCGATATTACTTTGAATTTCACCCCGGAGGCTGATCATTGCAAAACGGTTATCAGCAATTATGAAAAAGCATTAGGTTTAGCCAATCAGGGAGCAACAGCTTTTAATGAGGGCAAACAGGACGAGGGCATTGATCTCCTTTCTCAAGCTTTAGACATGTTTCCAAACAATGGGAATTTCTTACTGGTCAGAGGCCAGGCTTATTTAGATATGAAAAAATATCCTGAAGCCTGCGCAGATTTAACCAAAGCACAAGAGATTGCCTTAGTTGATTGGTTCAAAGGTATATTACCGGTTATTTGTAAGCAGAAATAATAAATTTCATGAACTCGGGATAGAAGAGTAAAACTTCTATCCCGATGTTCTTGAATATGTAAAAGAGGTAATCAACAATTAATCTCCTTCTAAAATTACCTTACTCCAATAATTGTATTATCCGGAATAAATGCTTTTTTCTGTAATACTACTATTCCATCTTTTATGTAGTGGGTATCTGTTTCTTCATCTTTGAGGTTAGCTCCTCCCCGGATTTTCACATTATCCCCTATTCTGCAATCTTTATCAATAATTGCATTTTCGATATAACAATTTTCACCAACCCCCAGGGGTGCATCCTCCCGGCTTTCTATTTCATCGATGGTTTCATAATAGTCATTCCCCATAACAATGGAATTGATGACCTCTGTATTTTTTCCAATACGGGAACGAATACCTACAATGGAGTTTTCAATTTTTTTTGCATGAATGATGCTACCTTCTGCAATTACTGTATTGTTGAGCATGGTCCCAAATACTTTGGAGGGTGCTAACATCCTAGGTCTGGTAAATACTGGATTCACTGCATCGTAAAGATTAAATTCCGGAACATCTTTGGAAAGAGCAATATTAGCTTCAAAAAAAGAAGCTATAGTTCCTATATCCGTCCAATAGCCGCCATAGGAATAACTAGCTACCTTATAACCACCGTTAATAGCTGCAGGAATTATTTCTTTGCCAAAATCTTTTGCATCTGGTAAATCCTCAAAAAGTTGCTCCATAAAGGCTCTCTTAAAAATATAAATACCCATGGAAGCCAAAAATACTTTTCCTTCTTTGGCATATTTTTCTGCCACAGGTGAGGCCCAATCACTTAGGATATCCTGACTTGGTTTTTCGATGAAACTTTCAATAAAACCTTCTGTATTCACCTTCATAATGCCAAAACCCGAAGCATCTTTTGCTACTACAGGGATGGTGGCAATTGTTAAGTCAGCATCCAGATCAACATGAAAACCTCCAAGTTCTTTAAAATTCATTTGATATAGCTGATCGCCAGATAGAATGAGCGTATATTCATATTGATGATTTACTAAATGGTGCATGGATTGACGTACAGCATCGGCTGTCCCCTGAAACCATTGATCACTACTATGTGTTTGTTCAGCCGCCAAAATGTCTACGAAGCCCCGGGTGAAACTATCAAAGTGATAAGTATTCTTTATATGTCTATTTAAAGAGGTGGAATTAAATTGGGTCAATACAAACATCCGCTTTAATCCTGAATTCAGGCAATTCGAAATTGGAATATCAATGAGCCTATACTTACTTCCGATGGGTACAGCAGGCTTAGAACGTTGACTAGTTAATGGGCGTAGGCGAGAACCTGTGCCTCCTCCTAAAATTAAGGAGATGGTGTTCATGTTGGTTACCATATCTTCTGTTTATAATTTCATCATATAATTAGTGACTTGAAAGTCGATAGTTGAATTGTATTTCTTATGAAAGCAGCTGATCATAAATGGCAGCATAATCACTTGCTGATTTTTCCCATGAAAAATTCTGGGACATGATTCTTTTTCTGACTTTTCCTAATTCTTCTTTTTCGTGATACAATTGATAGGCTCTATAGACAGCGTGGTGAGCATCTCCAGTGGTAAACTGGTCAAAACGGATTCCTCTTCCAATTTCTCCAGGTGAACCAAGATCAATTACAGTGTCCCTTAGGCCACCAACTGTACGTACTACTGGTATCGTTCCATACCTCATAGCATACATTTGATTTAGTCCACAGGGCTCCACCCTTGAAGGCATTAGTAAAAAATCTGAACCTGCATAAAGCTGGTGAGCCAAACCTTCATTGTATTCAAGGGCCACATCCAGGCGTCCCCGATAACGTCCTTTTAAATATTGTAATTCTTGATGTAGAGATAATTCTCCAGTTCCCAATATCAGAAAAGCTACCTCCAAACCACTTTCCAGTACCTGCCGAATTAAACCAGGTAACAAGTCAGCACCTTTTTCTCTCCTCAAGCGGCCAATAAAGGTCAAGGTTGGTAAATTGGGATCGAAATGGAATTTATTTAATAATTCTGCTTTATTCTTTGATTTAAAGGTATGGACAGCTCTTTTTAGTTTGTGACTGATATAAGTATCAGCAGAAGGATCCCAAACCTGGGTGTCAATACCATTCAGAATACCTATTGCTTTATGCCCCTCACTCCTAATTAGTCCTTCCAAGCCATTAGATGAGGTTTTTAATTCTTCTAAATAAGTTGGCGAAACCGTCGTTATCTTCCATGAAGTTTTGATGGCCGTAGCCAAAGGATTGATGGCATTACCCCAGTCTAATAAACCACGCGCATTAGCATCAAAGAAGGGAAGCAAATGCATTTTAGTCCAGGAATAAGCACCATGATATTCTCCATTATGAATGGTAAACATCGTCGGTATGTTTCCTAAAATTTTATACTCTGGTGCATGTTTGATCATAAATGGAATTAATCCTGTAACATGATCATGGCAATGAAGGATTTGAGGCTTCTCCTCCATGTCTCTTATCCAAACCAAAACGGCCTGCTGAAAACATAGAGACCGTTCTATTTCGTCTCCAAAATTGCTGCCATCTTCAGGTTGATAGATTCCTGGCCTATCAAATTTTGTAGGAATATTTGCTACATAAAGCGGGTATTCCAATTCTTCCCCCAACACTCTTTCAATGGTAAATGGCATCATGGCCTGAAACAGTCGAAAGGTACCAGTGTACACTGTCGAATACTGCTGCTGATTTAACCATTTGGTTTGATATTTTGGAATAACTACCGCAGAGGAAACCCCTGCCCTATTCAAATATTTTGGCAAAGCCCCAACTACATCCCCAAGGCCCCCAGCCTTGGCAGCAGGGTAACATTCCGGGCTAATTTGAAGTATCTTCATATTTTATTTGGCCTGATTTAATAATTAAAATGCTCTTAAGTCCTTATAAAGAAAAAAGAAATGATAATTGGCTTTATTTGGAAAGGCGGAAAAGCAAAATTCAAGGTTATCTTAAAAATATTTTAGCCTTTGATTAAAAGGCCCAAGTGAGATTTTAATTTGGTTCATCTAAAAATAAAAAAAGGTAGAAAATGTCTCTAACAATTCTACCTTTTTTTATTTTTTAATTTTCTTTACTCTTCATGCTCTTCTCCTTTTCATGCTTTTTTTGCTTGTTAGGGTTAGGGCGAGTCTTGCCATAAGATCCATTTACGATCTTACCTCTTTTTGATCTTTTATCTCCTTTTCCCATTTTATTTTGACATTTTTAATTGAAAAATTAAATTCCCGGCAAAGGTAAGGAAATAATTTTACAGCTAAAAAAGAATAATAGACGCCTTAGCTTTCCCCATTTTAAAGATCCAACTGATATTTTCTATACCTTTGTTTTCCTAATGAATTAAAACAGGCAAAAGATCTATGGGATTCAGGTCATTCTTAGTAAAACCATTCGCAAAAAATATTGCCAGGTCAATTGACAAATGGTCTTCTCAGGCTGTTGAGGCCCAAAATGACGTTTTCAACTCCTTATTAGAAGGTGCCAGAAATACAAAATTTGGCAAAGACCATCAATTCGAGACCATCAATGATTATGAGTCATTCAAAAATAATGTCCCCATTCGAGATTATGAGGGATTAAAATCTTATGTAGAACTTATTAAGGAAGGACAATCAGACATTCTCTGGAAAGGTAAGCCAAAATATTTTGCTAAAACATCCGGTACCACTAGTGGAGTTAAATATATTCCTCTTACTAAAGAAAGCATGCCCAATCATTTTGGAAGCGCCAGAAATGCCTTATTCAATTATTATGCCCGTACCGGAAAAGGAGGCTGGTTGGATGGAAAAATGATCTTCCTGTCTGGTAGTCCTGAGTTAACGGAGATAGGCGGAATTCCTACAGGCAGGTTATCGGGCATTGTTAACCATGAGGTTCCCTCCTGGCTAAGAACGAATCAGTTACCCTCCTATGCCACCAATTGCATTGAGGATTGGGAAACAAAATTAGAGCATATCGTTAATGAAACCATAGGCGCAAATATGAGTCTTATTTCAGGTATTCCCCCCTGGGTTCAAATGTATTATGAACGCTTATTGGATCGGTCCGGAAAAAAAAATATAAAAGACCTGTTCCCAAATTATAATGTATTCGTCTATGGTGGCGTAAATTTTGAGCCTTACCGGGCTTCCTTAGAAAATCTGGTCGGGAAAAGAATAGATAGTATAGAAACCTATCCTGCCTCTGAAGGATTCATAGCCTTCCAGGATAGTCAGGAACATAAGGGACTACTTCTAAATGCTTATTCTGGAATTTTCTTTGAATTTATTCCTGCTGAAGAAATATTTAATGATGCTCCCACCCGGCTTTCACTTAAAGACGTTGAGATTGGAGTTAATTACGTGGTTATTATCAATAGCAATGCAGGTTTGTGGGGATATAATATAGGAGATACCATTGAATTTGTTTCAAAAGATCCTTATCGTATTTTAGTTACCGGTAGGGTCAAACATTTTATCTCTGCCTTTGGTGAACATGTAATTGGTAAGGAAGTGGAACATGCCATGCTCACTGCTGCCCAGGAATTGGGCATTACAGTAACCGAATTCACGGTTGCTCCACAGGTAAATCCTCCAGAAGGGGGAACACCCTATCATGAATGGTTTGTTGAATTTGATCAAGCTCCTCTTGATTTGGAAAAACTTGCCAAAAGAGTTGATGAATTGATGATAAAGCAGAATATTTATTATGAGGATTTAATCAAAGGCAATATTCTTCAAGCTCTTAAAATTCGACCTTTAAAAATTGGGGCATTCAGAGAATACATGAAAACTCAAGGGAAGTTGGGTGGCCAAAATAAAGTGCCTCGGCTATCAAATGACCGAAAAATTGCCGATCAATTATCTTCTTTAATTATTAATGTGCATTAGTAAGATAGAATTATCTGAAAATCATCGTATTGAATCGGTTTTAAGACCCAACCCTATCATCAAAAACTGCAGTCTAAAGACTAAAAAAGTAAAAATGAAAACAATCCCCTTTGCAGCAATTGTCATTCTCATTGTTTTATGTTCTTGTGAAAAGCAAAATCTTGAGATTCGTTCAGATTTAACTCCTCAGGATATTTGCGAAAATTGTGTCCAATTTGATCAATTGGAGGTAGGCCAGGTAAGCTATTATGAACAAATTAAGGGTGAGCCTTATTATCAGTCCGATGATCCAGCAATAAAATATCTTCCCGATACACTTTCCCTAAAGGTGATTAAAAAAGAAGGGAATATTTTTACCCTGGAAGAAACCCTTAAATCTAAACCTCAGGAGAGATTTAGCTATAATATTGAGCTCAGCAGTGAGGGAATCTCATTTTTTAAAGACAACACTGGGACTACTTCCAATATTTTTCCACTCCATAAACTCGAGACCATTAAATTGACTGAGGATATGAGCACTTTTCCTCAGGCTAAAATGAAAGGTTGGTACATAGAAAACAATTGTGAAAGACAACCCTGTTATTTTCAGATTGAACAATTTTCAGGACTAGAAAAACTTATGGTATTCCTCGATTATAGCCCTATGGCCTATGATGGCAATGGTTTTTATGCCATTTATAATCAAAGTATGTTTGTCAGAATGGTTAGTGTGGGTGCATGGACAGCTGAAGGCAATGGTTGGGAATTGATATTTTAATAAATGAGTTTGGCTAAGCCCTGGGGCTTAGCCAAACTCATTTATTATTTTTATAATTTTCCTGAAAAAAACTTAAAAATTTCCGGCACGGATCTGAAGAAAATACTTCCATGATCCTCCCCCTGGTATTCTAAAAACTTAAAATTACTCAAGGCATTTTTTGTGGCTTGAAGGGCAGAAGGGTCCGCAGGAACAATATTATCGGCGGTCCCATGATAAAATTGAACAGGAAGTTTTTTCGCTTCGACACTCAGGTTATTTATCCCCCCTGCTACCCAAAGTCCACCGGCAATTGGAGCTAAAGCTTTGTACAACTGGGGATTTTTTAGCCCAATTAACATTGTTCCTCCTCCTCCCATTGAATGTCCTGTGAGGAATACCTTATCTGTCTGTATTGAATAAACAGCGGAAACCATAGAGGTTACATCTAATACATCTTTTTCTGCTGCATTTTGGTAGCCCAATTCAGCTTCTCTCCCTTTCGGTGTAACCAAAATAAAGCCATACTCTTTACCTTTTTGTTTAAAGATGCTGTTATTGGTCTTTCTATCGCCATAGGAATCCATAATGGAATTTTCATCCCCAGTTCTACCATGCAATCCAACTATGAGGGGATTAGCCTGATTGATGTTAATGTTTTCGGGTACATACAGGCGAAATGGTTGCAGGGTCCCATCCAGATCCGAACGATAGGCCAGATGCATATCCCCTTTCCGAGATTTAAAAGGAGCTCGGCCAGATTGAAGATCCCCTACTAATGATTCAGCAAGGTCTAAATCAGTGCTTGCATTGGGCACTTTTTTGAGAGCCTTACTTTTTTCTTCCTCCTTGAAAGTCTTCTGTACATCATTCAAAATATAAGATATACTGCTTAAAGCAAGCTTTTTATCCTGCCCGGATTGCTGTAATTGACTAACTGGCAATCGATCATATTTGGATTTTACCCGCTGCCATTGGCTCTGCAGATTTTGCAATTCTACCGGAAAATCCATTTTTTCCGGAACGGGTATGTTGGGTTTAGTCCTTACATCAGTGCTAGAACTTCTACTAGCAACGCATGAAAAAAATCCAAAGCAACAAAATAAAAGCAGATAAGAGTTAAATTTTAGTTTGAGCATAATCAGAATTTATGTGGTCTTGAATCGGACATGTCATGTTTAGATATGTCATATATAGCCACATGGTCAATTTTAAAATAAAATATTGATAAACAAGCAGTTAAAAACCAAATGGCATTTTTTTATTTCCATTTAAAGGGGACATGTCATGTCTAAACATGACATGTTATGTTTTTTTCCTACACTTAATAAACAACTCCCCTACTTTTTTTATTTTGCCAATAACAAATCAATAATAAACATGTTAAAAAAGATAAAAGCATTAGAAGAAAAATCACGTAAGTTGGAAGTTGCAAAAGAGCTCCGCGATCATTGGAATTATCAAACTCAGCAATATGCTAATCATTTTTTGGATGTTCGAAATAAAGGCAAGACTTATGTAGGCGATGATCAGCCCAAACAATTACTGGAGTTCCAGGACAATCCTCGGCCAATTGAAGAATTAATTGATTATATAAATACTAAAGTAGATGATACCGGCCTCAATCCTGCTTCGGCCAAACACTTCGGTTATATTCCTGGCGGGGGGCTATTCACGACTGCACTAGCAGATTATATAGCAGCCACCAGCAACCGTTATGCAGGAATTTCTTATGCCAGTCCTGGCGGGGTTCGCATGGAAAATCAATTAATCAAATGGATGTGTAAACTTATGGGGTATCCTGAAAGTGCTCTTGGCAACCTGACTTCCGGGGGCTCAATTGCTAACCTCATAGCGGTGGTTACCGCAAGAGATTATGCAGGGCTAAAAGCCATCGATTATCCCAAGGCATGTATTTATTTAACAGAACATGTTCATCATTGTGTACAAAAAGCTCTTAGAATTGCAGGACTGGGAGAGGTCCAAATTCGATATGTCCCTGTAAATGAGGAGATGAAAATGGATACCTCCTCTCTGGACGAACAAATCAGGAAAGATATACAGAATGGTTTCAAACCTTTTTTAATTGTGGCCTCTGCAGGAACCACAAACACAGGAGTAATTGATCCTCTAGATGATATTGCTGAGATTTCCGAAAAACATAATATTTGGTATCATATTGATGCAGCCTATGGAGGATTTTTCATATTAATGGAAGAATTAAAAGATAAATTTAAGGGCATAGAAAGATCTGATTCTATTGCTATTGACCCTCATAAAGGCTTGTTCATTTCCTATGGCTTGGGAGCTATTTTAGTAAAAAATGTAAAGGCTGTATATGACACTCATCATTACATTGCCAATTATATGCAGGATGCAATTAATCCTGATATAGATATCTCACCTGCTGACATGTCTCCAGAATTGACCAAACATTTTAGAGGGATGCGTATGTGGTTAAGTATGCACCTTTTTGGATTAGACACTCTAAAAGCTGCTATTGAAGAAAAGATCTGGCTTTGTCGATATTTTTATAAAAAAATTCAAGAACAAGGTTTTAAAGTAGGGCCTTATCCTGAATTATCTGTTATGATATTCAGATATATTCCTGAAGATGAGGATGCCGATGGTTTTAATCAAAAACTGGTCCAATTTATCCACGATGACGGGCGGGTGTTTTTGTCCAGTACCACTATCAATGGAGTATTTTGGATTAGGATGGCTATTGGAAGTTTTAGGAGTCATTTGGAACATGTGGATTTAAGTCTAAAGATTATAGAAGAAGGAATCCTTAGCCTAAATCAAAAAATTCAGGTTGAGAGTTGAACACTAATATAGAGTCCAGATTAGTCATCAAGATTTATTTCTAAATAAAATATTTCTCATAGCCCAAAGTCCAAACAAAGGGCCAGGTAGTAAATACCAAAACAAATACTGTGTATTCTGTTGTTGCATATTCAATAACTCAATACTAAATATGGTGATAAAAAAACCAATGGAGTTAACGATGGTGAGTGCAGAACCAGTAAATTCTTTGGGGGCGGTTTGAGCTACCAGGGTAGAAAACTGAGGAGAATCTCCGACTACCGCAAATCCCCATACTAACAAAAAGATTACCAATAAGAAAAAGGAAGCATTTTGTAACATAAAGGGAGATCCCAAACAGCTTAAACCTGAAATTAATAACATAAAAAAGGCAACTTTGGCGCTGCCAATTTTCAAAGAAGCATATCCACCAATTATGCATCCCAAACTCCCAATGGCGATGATAAAAAAAGACCAAAGGGAAACTTCAATTTGAGTGGCACCATATGCAGATTGGTAACTTTGCAAAATGATGGGCACAAAAGCCCAGAATGCATACAATTCCCACATATGTCCAAAATAGCCAAAGGCAGCTGAGCGAAATTTTTTTACTCTGAAAATCTTTTGGATAGCACGAGGATCAAAGTGGCTGCTTTTACGTCTAAACGGCCCATCCGGGATTAACCAAAAAACAGCTAAACCTCCTAAACATGCCAAAATCGATACAATAATTAAAACATATGACCAGGGTAAATTTCCAATACTTGCTTTCACCAAATGCGGAAATGCAGTACCCAATACCAAGGCTCCAACCAAATACCCGAGGGCTTTGCCCAATCCTTTTTCATACCAATCTGCAGATATTTTCATACCCACAGGATAAATCCCTGCAAGGCAAAATCCTGTCAAAAACCTCAATATCAAGATAAGGTTAAATCCATCAGCCAATAAGTATATAGAAACATTAAAGACAGCGCCTAAAACTGCGCAAATAAAAAATACTTTTGAAGGTGAAAACCGATCGGCAATTAGGAAAAAGGCAAATACTAATGTTCCAGCAATAAAACCCAACTGGACGGAAGAGGTTATTGCCCCTAAAGATTCAGGACTCAAATTAAAATTTGCCTGAAGGTCAGGAAGCACAGCATTACCAGCAAACCACAAAGAAGTGCCTGCAAATTGTGCGAAAATAATTATTGGCAAAAGATACCAAGGCCTAGATTTCATATGGGTAATGAGTAGTGGGTAATGGGTAATGAGTATTGAGTAATGGCTTACTTTACAAAAGTACTCAATACCCAGTACTTCTACCTGTCGGTAGACAGGCAGTACCCAGTACTAATAATCAAGTAGGTTTTTAATGGCATCAGCAACCTTTTCAGCTGATGGAATCATTGTTTTTTCTAAAATAGCATTCAAGGGGATAGCCGGCATATTCTCCGATCCTATGGTTCTGACAGGCCCATCCAGAAATTCAAAGCAATTTTCCTGTATTCTGGCAGCGATACTTTGGGCAAAAGAATTATTCACCGGTTCTTCAGTAACCACCAATACTTTACCATGTTTTTCAGCAGCCTGGAAAATAGCTTTTTCATCCAAAGGGTATAAGGTACGGAGGTCCATAACTTCCACCTGGTCTTTAAACTCCATCCCTGCCTTATAGGACCAATGAACTCCCATTCCGTATGAAACGACTAAGATGGAATTGCCTTTGTCAATATTTTCCTGGCTGGCTTCTAAAACAGATCTTGCCTGCCCAAATGGCAAAATATAATCAGGTCCAGGTTCAACACTTTTAGCAGTATTGGTATCAATCGCTTTTGACCAATAAAGGCCTTTATGCTCAAGAATAACCACAGGGTTAGGGTCATAATAGGCAGCCTTCATCAAACCCTTAAGATCCGCCCCATCACATGGATAAGCGATTTTTATACCCCTGATATTAGTCAATACGGATTCTACACTTGAGGAATGATAAGGTCCTCCACTTCCATAAGCACCTATTGGAACTCTAATGACGCAACTTACTGGCCATTTCCCGTCGGATAAATAACAGGAACGACTAACCTCTGTAAATAGTTGATTTAGGCCCGGCCATATATAATCAGCAAATTGAACTTCTACAATAGGTTTTAAGCCTACAGCTGACATCCCCACCGTACTGCCAATAATAAAAGCTTCCTGAATAGGGGTATTAAAAACGCGGCCATCTCCAAACTTTTGTGCCAAAGTTGCTGCTTCTCTAAAAACACCTCCTAAACGACCTCCTACATCCTGCCCATACAACAAACATTCAGGATGTTCCGCCATCAATTCCTGCACAGCATGTAGCGCACAATCCACCATTATCACTTCCTTAGCATCCTCAGGGCGACGGTTACCAGATTCTTCCTGGATGGGTGTTTCTGCAAAATCATGAGTAAATAAATCTTCTGGCTTGGGGTTAGGTGCCTTTTTTGCCTTTTCAAAATCAAGCTTAACTTTTTCAATAACCTCACTTTCAATTTTTTGCAATTCTTCCTCCTGAAAGCCTAATTCTAGTAGTTGATTTCTTAGTATGGGATAGGGATCCCTTGTTTCATGTTCTTCCAAATCATCTCGATACCATTCTTTTCGGACACCTGAGGTATGATGATTTAATAAGGGGACATCAGCATGTATTAGAAAAGGCCTGCGCTCTTTTCTCATTTTTTTTATGATTCTTTGAATAACCTTATAAGATCCAACAAAGTCACTGCCATCTATACTTATAGCCTCCAAATTTTTAAAGCCATCAGCATATTCAGCTGCATTTTGAGATCTTGTTTCTTCAGCATTTGCAGAGATGTCCCAACCATTATCCTGAACCAGATAAAGAATTGGCATTTTTTTTAGAGAGGCCATTTGAAAAGCTTCTGCTACTTCTCCTTCTGTTACGGAGGCATCTCCCAGAGAACAAACTACGATGGGAGGTCCAGAGTCATAATCTGGGCCTAAGTTGTGGTCTTCTCTATACTTCAAACCCATAGCTATGCCTGTAGCTGGAATGGCCTGCATACCGGTAGCTGATGATTGGTGGGTAATTTTAGGCTTATCTGGAACATTTAAACTCGGATGGGAATAGTAGGTTCTCCCTCCTGAAAAAGGGTCATCTTTTTTAGCCATCAATTGCAGCATCAAATCATAAGGTTCCATACCAATTCCTAGTAGCATGGCATCATCTCTATAATATGGTGCTACAAAATCCTGAGGTTTTAACTGGAGGGCTAAGGCCAACTGAATGGCTTCATGACCACGTGAGGTAGCATGAACATATTTTGAAACCATTTTAAAGTTCTCTTCATACAGCTCCGTCATCCTTTTGGCAGTAGCCATAAGTCGGAAGGCCTGGGTTAAGATTTTTTTGTTGATGGGCAATTTGGTTTTTATCATTTTTGGTTTTGGTTGTTATTTGATGGTTTGGTTTGGGTGAAATCGAGGTATTGCCATTTATTAATGCTACTTCGGCACGCAGATTTCACAGATACCGCAGATTTTTATATTTATCCTTCGTGTAAATCCATTCTGCATAATTAGATTGATTACTACCCTTATTAAATAATCAATTACTATTTCAAATTGTTCCAAAATACCAGACTACTAGAACACCAGACTACTTTTTCCTAAAAGCCTCAATTGCATTTCTGGTAAAATCGGACAATACCAATTTTCCACTCATCTCAGCTCTTTTTTCCAGTAGATCATCCCAATGCTCTGTTCCTGTCCAAAAAGCTTTTTTAAGCAACATCATGGCTTCAGGATTGGAAGCAACTAATTTCTCAGTTAAAGAGTCAATAGCTTCATCCATAGCTTCAGCGGATTCAAAAATCTCGGTATATAGTCCCTTATTTTTTGCCCATTCGGCACTTTGCCAGGCAGTAGCATTGATTGCCAATTGAGTCATTGCAGAAGTCCCTACTTTCCTTTCCACAGCTGGTCCTACAACAAAAGGACCTATTCCAATAGCTAATTCACTTAACTTAATTGAAGCATATTTGGTAGCTAAACAATAATCAGTTGCGGATGCAAGGCCAACTCCTCCTCCTACTGCTTTTCCTTGAATCCTGCCTATGATGAACTTCGGGCACCTTCGCATTGCATTGATTACATTGGCAAAACCACTAAAAAACTTTTTGCCCTGATCCAGATCAGCTATTGACATTAATTCATCAAAGCTAGCTCCGGCACAAAAAGTACGATCTCCCGCACTTTTGAGGATAATCACTTTGATCGCCTCCTCCTCACCGGCCTTTTCAATGGCTATAGTGAGTTCTTTTAACAATCTTCCAGGTAAAGAATTATGAGAAGGGTGATAAAACTCGATAACACCTACTCCGTTCTCTACTGTAGTTTGAATATGTCCTTGAAGAATTTTTTCCATTACTGTACTTTCATTTTTACCATGGTCAAAATTGTAGCGATGGCTACCGTTTCATCAACTTCATCATATACTTCCACCAACCATTTGACGATGCCTTTTCGAATGTCTTCTTCATCTCTTTTTTCCTGAGCTGTCTTTTGCTTAACGGTAAGTTTTACCCCAATTGTCATACCAGGATATACTGGTTTAGTGAATCGACACTCCTCAAGGCCATAATTCAATAAAACCGGCCCTTTACGAGGTTCAACAAATAAGCCTGCCGCTTTTGATAAAACCCAGTATCCATGAGCTACGTTTTTCTCAAAAATGGTACCATCTAAGGAAGTAGCATCTACATGGGCATAAAATCGATCACCACTGACATTGGCGAAATTGATTATATCCGTTTCTGTGACGGTGTGCTTGGCGGTAAGCAGTGAGTCTCCAACCTCCAACTCTTCAAAATATTTCATAAAAGGATGTAGACGATCCTCTTTTTTTTCTGCCCCAACCTGATACTGATTGGTAACAGCAGTGATCATAGTCGGATGTCCTTGAATGGCGGTTCGTTGCAGATAGTGCTTTACTCCTCTAACACCTCCCATTTCTTCTCCTCCACCTGCTCTACCGGGTCCTCCATGACTTAATAAAGGCATCGGGGATCCGTGGCCAGTACTTTCCTTAGCACTTTCTTCATTTAGAATTAGAATTCTCCCATGGAAAGGTGCCGATTCCATAACATAGGTTTTAGCGATTTTTTTATCGGCAGTGGCAATGGTTGAAACTAAAGACCCTTTACCCATATTGGCTAATTCTACTGCCTCTTCCATACTCCCGTAGGGCATGATGGTGCTAACAGGACCAAATGCCTCTACCTCATGAGAAGCTGTTTTGTTAAAAGGATCATCATTCAAAAAGACGATAGGTGAAAAGAAAGCACCTTTATTTTTTTCTGCCCCAGTAACTTCAAAATTGTCTAAATCACCAAAAACGATAGAAGAACTTTCTGATAGTTGTTGTACCCGGCGACGAACTTCCTCCTGCTGTGATTTAGCAACCAAAGCCCCCATCTTTACTCCTTCCACACTTGGATCACCAATGACTGTTCGAGCAAGAGATTTACCCAAAGCAATCTGAACATCTTCCACTAAAGCTTCCGGCACAATAATTCTGCGAATAGCGGTACATTTTTGACCACATTTAACAGTTATTTCTCTTCTGACTTCTTTGATAAAAAGATCGAAGGTAGCAGTACCAGGCACTGCATCCTCTCCTAAAACAGCAGCATTAAGGCTATCCGCCTCCATATTAAATGGTACTGCATTATCTATAATGGTAGGGTACTGCTTCAGTTTTTTACCGGTACTGGCAGAGCCGGTAAAGGTGACAATATCCTGTGAAGTCACAGGATCAAGAATGCCAATTCCTTTTCCACAAATTAATTGAAGTGCCCCTTCAGGTAAAATACCAGAAGCAATAATATCTTTAACCATGGCCTCTGTTAAAAAAGCAGTAAGCTCTGAAGGTTTGATGATGCAGGGCACCCCAGCTAACAAATTCACCGACATTTTTTCCAGCATTCCCCAAATTGGAAAGTTAAAGGCATTAATATGAATGGCTACCCCTCGCTTGGGTACCATAATATGGTGTCCTATAAAGGTACCTTCCTTGGAAAGATTAGCTGCCTCGCCATCTACATAAAATGGCTCATCCGGAAATTGCCTCCTAAGGCTCGCATAGGCAAAAAGGGTACCAATTCCTCCGTCGATATCAATCCAACTGTCCGTTTTGGTAGCTCCGGTTCTAAAACTTAAGGGATAATATTTTTTGCGAATACTATGAAGATGCAAGGCTAATTTTTTCAGCATAAGCCCTCTTTCTCTGAATGTCATTCGGCGAAGGGCGGGGCCGCCTGTTTTACGGGCGTAGTTCATCATTGCCGCAAAATCAAGTTCCTCGGTACTACAGGTGGCAATCAGTTCCCCCGTGATGGCATCAAATTGGGGCTCTCCCGAGCCGTGATGAGAGAGCCATTGGCCCATTATATAATTTTGAGTCTTCATATAAGACGATTAGTGGTGATGGTTATTTGTTATTTGTTATTTGTTAACAGGGTTTTAGTTTATCAACGTTTATTTGCGAATGAATGTTCGTTAGCAAAAGTACGCAAATGCGAGTACAATGCCAAGATAAAATCATTGTTATACTAAGTAAAAAGTCGTGAATCTGATAAAACAACAGGAAGTAGGTCTGAAGTCTTTCTCCACTCTACTTTTTATTTTATACCACTTAAAAAATTACAACTTAATTTTCAACATTTCTGTTGCGATATTTATACCCGATGTTTTTATTTCCTGGCGAGCACTGCTGTTTTCCTGAAGAACAGGGTTGGTATGATTAAAATGGATAAAATAGATCTTTGATTTTTCTTCTTGTGGTAATTGATTAAAAAGCTGCATACTTTCTTCAATAAATGGATGAGGGATTTCACTCATGTCTCTTCCCTGGATTTCTCCATTTTTAAAAAAAGAACCATCCAAAAAGGCATAATCTACCTTTTGAATTTCTTCTACAATGCTTTTATCCCATAATTCCCACTTATTGATATCAGGAATGAATAAGGCTGTTTTTTCAGGCCCTTGAATTTTAAATCCAACAGTTTCAGAATACTCGTCGCGGTGAGGTACTTGCATCGGAGTTACCTGGATATTTTTTTCTATCGAAACAATAGAGTCGTTTTGGATAGGTTGAATCTCAATATTTTGGAGCTTTACCAATTGAGACCATGGCCCGTTGGTTTCAAGGAATTCTTTCATTTTCGGCATGGCATATACCGGCATTTTATTGGTGCTTACCACTTCCCTACCCAAATGCATCAAACCTGTATAATGACCTATATGGGCATGAGTAAGAAAAATCCCCGATAAGCCCGCCTGTAAATCATGCTCCAGAATATGCCATTGATCTCTAAAATCCGGAGTGGCATCAAATATCCAGCTTTTATTTGTTTGAGGGTCTACAACGGCTAAGCAGCTCACCATTTTTCTTTTTCCTAAACTATCCCAAACTTCTTTGCAGCAATCTTTTTCGCATCGGGCATGTGGGAAGCCACCATCTTGAGCGATGCCAAGAACTACTAGATATGGAGTTGTGGGAATGGGCTTATCCGTAATTGAGTTATCCGTAATTGGGATAGTGGATTCCTGAGATCCATTGCAGGAAAAGAAAGAAAAAATTATTAAGAGAAAAAGAGAGTTTTTCATTTGTTTAATTTTCAAATTTACTATTCCGCACATCACAATATCACTTAATCTCTGCTTCAAGCCATCAAATTTCATTTTTTTTAAGCTCTTCCCAGGTCTGATATAAACTTTCTTGTGCAGGCCTATCTTTGGGAATCTCACGTAAGGGTTCACAGGCTTGCAAGTGCTCATAACAATCTTTAGGCAGGCTCTGGTAGAGTTGAGTTCCTTTGGTTTTCCAGGCAATCATTTCATCACTAACTTGTTTGATGATACGTCCTGGATTACCCACTACCAGACTTCGGGCAGGAATCTTGGTATTGGCTTTGATAAAGCTAAGTGCTCCTACAATGCTTTCATCTCCAATTTCTGCATTATCCATAACAACAGTATTCATTCCAATCATCACATTCTTTCCTATTATAGCACCGTGAATAATAGCACCATGCCCAATATGAGCTGCTTCTTTTAAGGTAACGGTAACCCCAGGAAACATATGGATGGTACAGTTTTCTTGTACATTACAACCATCTTCAATGACGATGCCTCCCCAATCCCCACGTATGGCAGCACCAGGGCCGATATATACATTTTTTCCAATAATAACATTACCAGTAACTGCTGCCTGTGGGTGGATGAAGGCAGTTTCGTGAATGACGGGGATAAATCCTTTGAATTTGTAAACCATTTTTTTGTAGTCTAGTATTATCGTAGTCTGGTAGTCTAGTTTTTTGATTGTCAATAATGTCTATTACCAGACTACTAGACTACTAGACTACTATTTAAAACTGTTAAACTCCCCCATAGATATGGCTTTTTTTCATAAACATTCCTAAATTAAAGAAAATAATAATTTATAGATAAAATTTTACTAGACATTGGCTCAATTGAACTGGACATATACAAGTGACCGTGGTCAGAGGTATACTATTGGGATGTATCACGGTTCCGAAAGTGGTCATTTTTTGGTGTACTGCAATTCCAAAATCATTCTGATTGATTTCCATGTTCAGAAGAGTTCAGCGTACTCCTTTTTTATTGAAAATGAATTATTAGAAATTAAAATAGAAGAAGATGGTAATGGAGGATTTGATTATGATTTCACTTTAAATGAAAAGGTAGAGACTCCGAAAAATCAAGAACGAAAAAAAAGAAGTTCTAAGCACTTCACCTGGTCCATGGCAGGCTTGGTTTTGTTCGCTTTGCTGATTTTTGGAATAATTAAAATTCTTGATAACAGAAATGATCAGTATTTATCTCTAAATAAATCCAAACTTTTAAAGGAAGAGGGATTAATAACCACTGCAAGAGTTGTTGTCAATCCAACAGGAGATGATCAGATGAAAATGACTTATGCTTTTATAGCAAATGGAAAAGCCCGAGAATTTCATCAAGACATATCCCTTTTGCAAGCAGGCTTATTACCAGTTCGTTCAGGTGATCAGTTTAAGCTAACCTTCTTACCACAACACCCCAAAATACATGATATTCACTTTAATCAACCTCGCCGCAAAACATTAAAAAGATATAAGGAACTGGTTCTTAACAAACTATTGGCTTTACATTCTGAATTGGATGAACAAGAGGCCAGTTGTATTTTGCAAAGTACCATAGAGGCTAAAGGGATATCTGGCCTTGCAGATTTATTTTACCAGGATTTGTCTAAATCTGAACATCCTAAGCACAATAAAGAAAGTTTCCAAAAACTCCTACAATCTAAAACCTTCCGAAAAAAACTGAAAAAAAACTGCTCAGATCTAGAGTGGTAAATCATTATTTTCCACATTAGGTTGACTATTGGCTTGCTTAGTACCATGCCTCTAATAATATTATTTTCCTACCTTTATCCCGAAATTAAAATCCAAAACGTGGACTACCTTACACAGCATATTGAGAGCCTCATTTTTGCAACAGATCAACCCATTTCTGTAAAAGAAATCAGAGCTTGTTTGCAGGATGCTTTTGAAACTTCTTTTAAAGAAAAAATGATCCTCGAATCCGTTGAACAGCTTCAACAACAATACCAAGACCCCAAGTATGCATTTGAGATCCTGGAGATTGGTGGTGGCTATCAATTTTTAACTAAGGAGTTATATCATAAATCTGTAGGTCAATATCTAAAACGAACTACTAAAAAAAGGCTTTCACGCTCAGCTATAGAAACACTCTCCATAATTGCCTACAAACAGCCTACTATAAAAAGTGAAGTTGAAAAAATCCGTGGAGTAAGTTGTGATTATGCCATTCAAAAGTTATTGGAAAAAGAGCTAATTTCCATTATTGGGCGTAGTGACGGACCCGGGCGTCCCCTACTCTATGGCACCAGCGATAAATTCATGGATTATTTTGGGCTAAAAAGTATTAATGATTTACCAAAACCGAAAGATTTTAAAAATCCGGATGAACAAATAGGGGAACAGGCTCCTATTGAGGAGTAGGAAAGTGTTCAAGTTTGCAAGTGTTCAAGTTTGCAAGTTAACAGGTTGGCAAGTTTGTAAGTTGGAGAGTGTTTGAGGTTTTTTAAAACCTTTCCTGGGTTTAAGGCGTTAGCAAAATAAAAGATTGAGTATTATTTATGGAAGATAAGCCATTAGTTAACAGGGTTGCGGCAAGTAGTTTGATAACTCTTGACTTAGAAAAGTATTATCCAGAAGTGCAGTTGGCACATTTTGATATTAAAGATTACTTATTTAAGGAGTTATTATTAAAAGAAAAAGATTTCCGAGCCGCCTTAAAAGAACATAATTGGGAGCAGTATGCAGGGAAGACCTTGCTGGTTTATTGCTCTTCTGATGCCATCATTCCTATTTGGGCTTATATGTTAATTGCTTCCTATGCACAACCCTATGCAGCAGATCTATACCAGGGGATGGAGGAAAAATTTCTTGAAAATGCTTTTGATAAGATATTAAATGAAATGGACTACAGTTCATTCATGGATCAACGGATTGTCATTAAAGGTTGTAGTAATAAAAAAGTCCCCTTATCAGCATATTTGAAACTCACACAATATCTCCGGCCAATTGCCAAAAGTATTATGTTTGGCGAACCTTGTTCGACGGTGCCGATCTTCAAAAAACCAAGAAATCAAGGCTAAAATGTTCAATTGATCTATTTTCAATATATTTGACTCGACTACTATCCCTTTTTTTTTTATATTCTCTGCAGATTACAGATAGTTTTTACATTCTGTAATGGTGGTATTATTTTTTTAGAGAAATTAACAGTCATAAATCAATCTTTTTCCACGAAAGTAAAAGTAGGGCATCATGAAAAAGGGAATACAAGTCTTTACACTCATTCTTGCAGCTGTGCTCACCGTAGCTCTTATGAGTTCAAATTCCAAAAAAGGCAGCAACCAAAATATGGCGGCTTCCGTCACTTATAAAGGTGATAAAATAATACCCCAGGTCGTTAAGGGCATCGATTTAAATCGACGATTTGAATTTGCTAATGAAATAATTCCAACTAAAAATTTTGATGTTCGCGAAAGACTTGATCGAGAGCTTACCGTTAACACCTACTGGCACTCCAGCACCTTGCTGAACATGAAAAAAGCAGCCAGATATTTTCCAGTTATCGAGCGAATTTTAGCAGAAAATGGACTGCCAGAGGATCTAAAATATATTGCAGTAGCTGAAAGTAACTTAAGCAATGCGGTTTCTCCAGCAGGAGCAAGAGGACTATGGCAATTCATGAAATCAGCTGCACAACAATATAAACTAGAAGTCAATTCAGAAGTCGACGAAAGATATCATATTGAGAAATCAACGCAAGCAGCCTGTCAATATTTCAAATATCTAAAAAAGAGGTTTGGTTCCTGGACGATGGCTGCTGCCGCCTATAATGTAGGTCCAACCAGATTGGCCAGAAATATTGCAGAGCAAAGAGCAGAAACCTATTATGATCTCAATTTAAACGAAGAAACTTCCAGGTATGTATTTAGGTTGATTGCCATAAAAGAAATCATGCAAAACCCCAGTGCCTTTGGATTTTATCTGGATAAAGACGAAAAATATCCTCCTCTATTTGATTACTCAATAGTAAAAGTCAATGGAAGTATTGAAAATTTTGGTGATTTTGCTAAAAAATACAATACCTCCTATCGAATGATAAAAGTATTTAACCCCTGGTTAACCGATTCCAGATTGACAAATCGAAGCAGGAAAACTTATGAAATAAAGATTCCTGGGAAGAAATTCTGATTTCATAGTAGAAAGAAAAAGGTAGAAAGTAGAAAGACAAGTAATATTATATCTTTCTACTTTCTACCTTCTACTATTTGCAATAAAATAAAAAAGCGGGCCTGCAGCCCGCTTTTTTATTTTATTGCAAATAGTTTTGCTCAAAAAAATCTCGGTATCCCGCAAGGGATTTTGTCCTTAATATTTCTCTGTAATTATTTTGGCTGACCAGGAACACATCAAAATTGGTCACTGATTTAATGAATTCTCCTCTGTTTTTAGTGATGGCATCATAGTATTTCATCCCATCGGATTTATTTTTAAAGCGCCGAATAACCAACACAGGAATCCCATCCTGAGTTGTTCTTCCTAAAAACATTTGAGAATAGCGATATTTTTCAAGCTGATAATATTTTCTGTTATAATCAGAAACTTCATTGGTAACATCAGAAAGCCTTACATCAGCATTAAATACGACCAGCATGTAATGAAGTGCATTGTCTTCAATTTTGTAATTTTTAGAGCTCCCATTATCCGCTGTTGCGCCTCCAGGAAGGCGGCTTCCACGAACTCCCAGCAATCGAAGAATTTCACGCGCTTTGGTTTGTTCTTCAGTATTAGGGTATTTAGCCACCAAATCATTTAAGGATTGAACATAAGCCTCTTTGCCTTTAATATTGCCTGTACAAAGAGCACTTAACAAGGCAAACTTTGCTTGTAGAGCGTTTTGAGATCCAAACTTTTGGATTGATTCCACTGTCGCCATTTGAAAGGCTTGCTGATAATTTCCGCTTGTAAAGTTGGCATATGCCCGATCATAAAAAGCATTCAGCAGCATTTCTTCACTTTGCAGCTCCTTAACATAATTGGGATCCTGAATTACTTTAGCATAGGTGCTGGAAGGGTACTTTTGAATAATTTTATTGGCATATTCCTGTGCTTTGCCTGGCTGGTTTTTTTGTTGATAACACAGGTATAAATAATACCAGGCATCCAGAGAAAAAGAAGTTCCAGGGTACTGCTGCATCAAATCTTCCAGTACATAAATAGCTTTATCATAGTTTTCAAGCTTTTCGCGATAAAGTTTCCCCAAATTAAACATGGCCTCTTGAATCTTAAGCTGAGACGCCAACTTCTCAGAGTCTGTAGTGGGCACTCCACTCAAAATACCTTTTATTTCCTCTTCGCTCAGATTTACTGACCCCACTTCATTAACCTGAACCACTTCCTGTGCCTGATCAATTTGATTATTTTGTGCGCCTCTTCTCCAATTATCTTCCAAAACCCGGTTGCCCCATTTACGCTGAAAATCTCTTTCCCCTCTCCTTAAAGATTTTTCATCATAAGCAAAGAAGGAACTTTCTTTTTGCAAAGCATTTCGACCAGAAGCAGCAGGTGAAGAAATACTGCGGGCATTAGGATTTGGATTATTGACATTGGCGGCAATAGCATTTAATTTATCCTGGTCTTGTTTCTTTTTAATTTGTGTAGCTAATTCCTTTTGTTCTTCAGGGCTAAGTTCCGCAATTTGCAAAAGACTATCCTGCAAAGCGATGGTCTCCAGGTTTCTGGCAATATCAGAGAGGTTCTCGGTAAGTGCTTTTACCTCAGCATACCTAGGATCTGTATTCTGCATAACCTGTAAAGTACTATCATAATGATAGCTGGCTCGCAAATAATCTTCATCTTGCATGTACAAATCTGCTAAGGCAATATAGGCTTCTGCTTTTTGTTTAGCATTCCCTTGACTGTAATCTAAGGATAGACGAAAGTTTTTTACGGCTTCCGGAGTATCTTCATTTTCCAAAGCAACTTTGGCCAGGGCATAATAAAGTCGATCCTTATACTCTACATTTCGATCATCCTTAATCATTTTATTGATTTCAGCAACGGCCTGAGAGGCAGAACCTTGTCCTGAAGCCCAATTATTAGTAGCCATATTAAGTCTGGCATTAAACTGCATTTCATAGTCAGGTGAAAGCCTATGGGCTTCTTCAAAAGCAAGATAAGCCTGTGCTCCTTGTTTGTCAGTTTGGTACAATTGTCCAAGGATAAATGAATACCTTCCCTTTGTTTTTCTATTGGAAGCAAGAGCTACTGCTTTTTGCATAGGCTCCAGAGCATTTTCAAATCTTTCCTGTTTAATATAAAGTTGTGCCTTTACAACGGGGATTTGTTCTCTGATATCATCAAAGGTTTTGGCCGAAGATTCCAGTTCAACTAAATAGCGCAGGGCAGTTTCATAATTGCCTCTTTCAATTAGTGTCCTGGCTAACCATAGAACCCCTTCCTGGTAGCAAGGGCGATGCTTAAGGAAATAGTTATCGGGTTGACTTTCTTCAGCCTCTTGTTTTGCTTTTTCCTCCATTTCCTTTTTGATCTCTTCGGGGGTTTTATCTTCATTACCTTCTTCGTAGGCTTGTAAAATGGCAGGTTTAGGGGGAGCAGGTTTTCCTTTTTTACGAGCCTTTGATACTTGTTTTCTATATTTTTTGCGAGCTGCGGTTCTTTTCTTTGCTTCTTTCTTTTTCTTCTTGCGCTCTTTTTCCTTTTGTTTTTTCAATTTAGCACGTGCCTTTTTATTGGCAGCACTGCTTTTGTTAGCACTAACTTTACCTGAAGAAGCCCTTTCTTTGGTTTCGCCAAATCCGGAAAGTTCCGGATTAAATTCATTCACCATATAACGAAGCATTTCTTCTGCTGCTTCAAAATCTTGCTTGATAAAATTTGCTTTACCTGCTAGAAGATAACAATCGTCTACCCAATGACTTTGAGGATGAAGAGAAACTACAACCGTTACTTTTTTAATGGCATTGTCCATGTTTTCTGAAATGGTCTGTACATTGCCAACCTCTGTATAGGCATAAATGGGCAGTAATTCATTATAATCTTCTACATATTGTTCTTCCAACTGAAGGATGGTTTCTTTTACCAGTTCATTAGCATTAAAATAACCATTATATCTAGCCGTTGTATTATGATATAAGCGTCCTAATAAAGAAGTGTCACTTTTCTTTTTCTTAGTCACACAGCCAGAGCCCAACCCCATCAATAACACCAGAATAAATAATTTGTAAGTATGTTTCAAAACCAGTAGAATTTTGAATTTTTTAAATAAAATCGCAATTTGTATTGCTTAATCGGCTAATTTTTCGTTAAACCTATCACTAAGATGCCTAAAGCATTAACTTAAAAGATTAACTTTGTGTTTAATAGTTGCTTTGTTGTTAAATACGAGATCAAAGCAGTATTAGTTTATAACTTTGAATCGACAAATTTATTTTATTATTTCTAGTCTTCAAACTGTAAATGGCTACCTGAAGCCTTTTTCAGTGAAAAAGTCTACTAAATTTCATGGGTATGTACGATAATGAGAATCAGCCAAGCTGGTGGGACCGGATGAAACATACGTACCGATTGGTCATCATGAACAATGAAACCTTTGAAGAAAAAGGTTCTTACAAGTTAACACTTTTAAACGTATATATTGTCATCAGCACCATTTTGGTGGTCTTTTTTGTCATTGTATTTTGCCTGGTGGCCTATACTCCTTTAAGAAAATATGTACCAGGGTATGGAGATGGCAATGTGGATAAGAAAGTTTTGACCCTAACCCAAGAGTTAGAAACACTTGAAAAGGAATTTAATGCTCAAAAAGCTTATGCAGACAATTTCCGCAAAATGTTGGTTGGGGATGTGACCACTGAGGAAGATATTGATCAGAATATCGAACCAGCTAGTCCAGACAGCAATCTGACCATTAGTCCCTCGGAAGATGAACAAAGCCTAAGAAAAGAAATTGACCTCAAAGATGTTGGCGACGCTGCCAAACTAGGGCGGGCCACTAACCTTAATGCTCGAGATGTCCCTCTGGAACAATTATTTTTTCTACCTCCGATAAGCGGAGAAATTAGTGCCGAATTTATGCCTGACAAAAAGCATTATGGGGTGGATATATTGGCTCCTAAAAATACTGCCATCAAAGCAGTTATGGATGGTTATGTTTTTATATCTGATTGGACAGTTGAAACAGGTAACACCATCGGCATTCAACATTCCAATAACATCATCACTTTTTATAAACACAATTCCGCCTTATTAAAAAAAACCGGTAGTTTTGTCAAAGCTGGTGAAGCCGTGGCTATAATTGGAAATACGGGCACCCTCTCCAGTGGCCCTCATCTTCATTTTGAACTTTGGCACAGAGGAAAACCGATCAACCCAACAGCTTTTATCAAATTCTAATTCTTGTATTAAATTCTTATTGATAAAACCAATATCCTCTAACTCAAAATTGGAGTTTAGGCTGTTAACCAATTGTAAAACAATAATAAACATTCTATTAAAATCTTTGTATTATAGTCACTGGGGCATTTTTATATTGGTTTAATATCGTACTTTTATTCAATAGAATTTGGAAAAAAAGCATTAAATGAGTGAGACTAAGAATGAATTGAAGGAGGCTTTTAATGTAAAGGGAGAACGTGTAAGCCCGCAATTACCCAAAAATGTCAAAAACTTCCTGATTGATATTGACGGTACTATTTGTGATGACGTCCCCAATGAAGAGGCAGAACGAATGGCTACTGTCTTACCTTACCCAAGTGCTCTAAAAATGATTAACCAGTGGTTTGAACATGGTCATATCATTACCTTTTTCACCTCCAGGACCGAGGAGCACAGAAATATTACAGAAGACTGGCTAAAAAAGCATAATTTCCATTACCATTACCTTCTTATGAATAAACCGAGAGGAGGGAATTATCATTGGATAGATAACCATATCGTTAAAGCCACTCGTTTTAAAGGAAAATTTACTGATTTAATAGTCCAAAATCACGACATTGAGGTTTTTAAACCTTAGCAACTATATTTTTCTTTTTATCAAATCCTTTACAGCTTCATCTAGTTCCGGAAATTGGAATCTGAATCCTGTTTGACTTAATTTTTCACAGGATACTTTTGTGCTGATTAATACAGTTTGAGATAATTCTCCTAAAAATAACTTCAGGGCAAAAGCAGGTGCCGGAAGCAACAGGAAGGGAAGTCCTCTAGCCTTCCCAAAAGCTCTTATGACAGCTTTATTTCGCAGGCTGTTTGGTCCAACAGCATTATAAACTCCATTTATGTTTTCCTTTTCGATAGCCCAAATAAAGGATTGGCAAAGATCATCAATATGTATCCAGGAATACCACTGCCGTCCTTTGCCAAAGTATATTCCAAGAAAAAACCGAAGCGGTAACATCATAGGAGGAAGCGCACCTCCCCTGGTAGACAAAACCAGGCCAATTCTTAAGGCTACCCTTCGAATATCTTTATCTAAATCTTTTTCAATACTTTTTTCCCAAATTTTAACACTTTCAGATAAAAATCCCGAACCAGGTTGTGAATTTTCATCAACTAATTCCTCACCACTATCGCCATAATATCCAATACCACTTGCAGAAATAAAAGCTTTAGGCTTGTGCTTGGCTAATTTAAAAGACTTGAAGAGGAGTTGGTTGCTTTTGACCCTACTATCTATAATTAACTTTTTTCGGGCAGCGGTCCATGGCTTATCCGCAATACCAGCTCCTGCCAGATTGATTACGAAATCAGCCTTCTGTATTGCTTCCAGGTCAATGGTCATTTTATCCAAATCCCATGCATAGGCAGGGAAATCTTTGTCCAGTTTTTTTTGTCTGCTTAAATGGATTACTTCATATCCTCTTTTTTTAAGCAAGTTGCTCAGCCTGGAACCAATAAGGCCAGAGCCTCCTCCAATTAATACCGTTTGACTCATATACTATGGTTTGTACTTCCGATCAACAATAAAAGTTTGCAAGTGTTCAAGTTTGCAAGCCTGTCTACCGACAGGTAGATGTTCAAGTTTGCAAGTTATTAGGATTCAAGAGGTAAATTAATCACAAGACTGTTTCTAATACACTCCTAAGCCTTAAAACAATATTAATTTTTGATAAAATTTCTCATAACTATCGAAAAGTTATAATTTAGAGAAGTGTTTTGGGAATGGCATCATTTATTGAATACTGCCAAACGGAATTCCCTTCTCTGTTATCAAAAACAAAAGCTAGTTAATAACCATGAACATTTACAAGGGTACCTGCTTTCCACTTCTATGTGATTTTTCATTTTTTAGATAAGGATTCTTTTAATGCTTCATTGGTTTACTAGTGAAATTGGACGACTTATTTGTAAACAATAAATTAATCTATGACCATGAATCGCCAACATTTCCCCGCACTTTTTAGTGTAATTATTCTTGCTTTTACTGTTTTTTCCTGTGGAAACTCAGATAATGAAGGATCTGAAAACCAAATAGACTTTCAACGAACAGATAATTCTGTGGCCATAAGAGTTCTAAATGATGCCGATGTTCTTAACCCCATGTTATCTTCCATCAATACCAGTACCATGATTTCTGATCAAGTGTTTCAGTACATGCTGACAAATGATCCGGAAACTCTGGACTTAGTACCCCAACTAGCAAAATCCAGGCCTGCAGTTGAGAATCTAGAGGATGGACCTTATAAGGGGGGCTTAAAGTTCACCTTTGAAATCCATGAAGAGGCAGTTTGGGATGACGGTACTCCCGTTACAGGAGAGGATTATGTTTTCACAGTAAAACTTTTAAAGATACCTGGACTGGCTAACCAGAACATTTCTCTTTATACGGCATTTTTGGTAGATGCCGAAGTCGATGCAGATAATCCGAAGAAATTTCATGTTTATTATAATGAAAGGTCTTGGCAGGCAGAGGAAATAGCTGGGAATCTATTCCATATCATGCCAAAGCATATTTATGACGAAAATGGTCTATTGGATGATATCCCACTTCGTGATTTGAGCGATACCGAAAAGGCGGCTCAGTTGGTTGAAAGTTCGGATCAGATTAAGCAATTCATGGATGCTTTCAGCGATCCAAAATTTTCTCGTGAAATCATCACCGGTTGCGGCCCCTATGAGTTTGAAGAATGGGTAACAGGACAAAGGATTGTCATCAATAAAAAGGACAACTGGTGGGGTAAAGACTTAGCTCCCCAATTTCCAGGACTCCAGGCTTTTCCTGATCAAATTATCATTAGACCCATTCCTGAAGATCCTACAGCAATAACGGCTATTAAATCCGAAGAAATCGACGTGGTTGTGGGTATCCCTCCGGCAGATTATGTCGAAATGGTCAATAATGAGATAGTTACCGACAAATATAATTTATTTACTACTGAGCAGCTGGCTCACTACTTTTTGTATGTTAATACCGAAAAATCCCAACTTTCAGATAAAAGAGTAAGAAGAGCTCTTGCTCATTCCCTAAATGTTGATACCATTATTAACCAGGTTTATAAAGGTTTTGGAAAACGTCCGGCATCGCCAGTACATCCCATGTCACCTGATTATAACAAAAGTCTTTCCCCTATTGATTTCAATCCACAAAAAGCGATAGCTCTGCTAGAGGAAGCCGGCTGGAAAGATTCTAATAATAATGGAATTGTAGACAAAACCATTGACGGTAAGCTAACCGAATTGTCTATTGAATATGGACTAGGGGCAAATCGCCCTACCGCTGAATCTGTGGGGCTCTTGATCAAAGATTTTGCCCTCAAAGTGGGAATAGACATTCAATTGGTTCCTTTGGAATTGACTCAGTGGGTAGCTAGATTAAACCAAAGAGATTATGACCTTTATTCAGGTGGGCTTCGGCAACAGATTAGATGGAACCCTAGACAAATTTGGCATTCCACTGGCCCTAATCGTACCGCATTTGGTAATGCACAGATGGATGAAATGATTGATAAAGCTGAATTGATAATGGATGTAGAAGAAAGAAGGCTTATTTATAATGAATTACAGCGGATCATTAATGATGAACAACCCATCATTTCCCTGATGATTCCACAAAGCCGAATGGCTATTCACAAAAGATTTGAAACTCCATTTACCCCCATTTATCCAAGTTTTTTCCCAAATCTGGTCAAGTTAAAAAAAGAACTTGTTGGGAATAAATAGGACAGCGGAACAAAAATTAATTTACCTATGGTTTGCCATCGGCCGATGGCAAACCATAGGTAAATTAAACATTTAAGGGACGCTCTCAATAATCGGGATATGTTACAGTACATTATAAAAAGATTACTATTGTCGATTTTTACTCTTTGGGTGATCTCTTTGATCGCCTTTGGCATTAGTAAATTATCCGCTGGCGATCCCGTAGACATCATCCTCAATAAAGGTAATGAAGAAGGCAGTTTGCAGGATCGTATTTATCTGATTTCCTATAAAGCTACAGCTCAGAAATTTGGTCTGGATAAGCCTACTTTTTATTTTTCGATAAGTCCAAAAGCTTACCCAGATACTTTATATCGCATTTATCCTCAAAATAAAAGGGTAACCCTACGCAGATGGGTGGCTCAGTATGGAAACTGGCCCAATGTGTCAACCTTTATTCAAAATTGTGAGGATCTGGAAAACAATATCCAAAAAGTTTCTCGACTGCATCGGTCTGACAGCCTTATTCAATTGAGAAATACTTATTCTTTGCTGAAAACCAGATATAAAAAAGATGATACAGATGTTCTGGTATCCAAAGTTGTCCGACAAATTAAAAACGATTCTCTGCTAAAGGCCAATTTTTTTGACCAGGGACAAAAAATAAATACCTCCTATCAATCAATTATTAAAAACAAAGACAAAAAAGGTCTCTATCTCCCTTCATTCAATTGGTATGGTTTCGATAATCAATATCATAACTGGCTGAAAAGCATGTGGTCAGGCGAGCTGGGCATTTCCTATAATGAGCAGCGTCCGGTGAGCAAAAAACTCAATGAAGCCATTTGGATAACCATCCAAATGAATCTAATGGCTATTAGCCTAGCTTTTATCATTGCTATTCCTATTGGAATTCATTCAGCCAGAAAAAGAGGGAAATCTTTTGATAAGTATACTAATTTGCTGCTCTTTTTTTTATACTCCATCCCTACTTTTTGGATTGCCACTATGGCTTTAATTTTTTTAACTACCGCTGAATACGGAATGGATTTTTTTCCCTCTATGGGTTTGGGGAATGTATCTAGAAATGCCTCTGGCTGGGAGCAATTTACCACCCGTATTGAGCATCTTATTTTACCAGTATTGTGTATTGCGGTAGGAAGTGTAGCTTTCATAGCTCGACAGGTTAGAGGGTCTATGCAGGAAGTATTACAACAAGATTATATCCGAACGGCCAGGGCAAAGGGTTTATCAGAAGGAAGAGTTATCTGGAGGCATGCGTTTAGAAATGCATTATTTCCATTAATCACGCTTGTAGCCAATATTATTCCAGCTTTAATAACGGGGTCTATTGTTATTGAACGCATTTTTAATATACCAGGGATGGGGTTTGTTACCATTGAAGCTATTTTTAAGAGAGATTGGCCCGTCGTCTATGCCGTTCTTATGATTGGTGCCATATTAACAGTGTTGGGTATTTTGTTAACAGATATTTTATATGCACTTGCTGATCCCAGAATTAAATTTAAAAAATAATCGTCCTATGAATTCTTACTACTTTTCTCGTATTGTATTCTTTTATTTGATGATTTGCCTGGTGGCCTGTCAAAAAACGAGCAGTGAAGGGACAGAAGCAGCTATTGATTATAAAAGGACAGATAATTCCGTTGTCATGCGTCTGTTGGGTGATGCGGATCTTCTTAACCCACAACTTACCACTAACAATTCCAGTATTCTAGCCATTAATCAGGTTTATCAATATTTATTGGCTATTGATCCTATAAGCCTGGAACTCATCCCCCAGTTGGCAAAATCTCGCCCTGGTATTAAAAATATCGAGAATGGTCCTTACAAAGGAGGAGTAAAATTCACTTTTGAAATCCATGACGAAGCCGTATGGGATGATGGCAAAGCCATTACTGCCGAAGATTATATTTTTTCAGCAAAAGTCATGTCTATCCCTGGTTTGGCCGATCCAAATCTCCAGGCATCGATGACTTATTTCAAGCAAGTTGAGATTGATCCGGATAATCCCAAAAAGTTCGATGTCATTTTTAATAAAAAATATATTCTGGCAGAAGCAGTTGCTGGTAATCATTTACACGTTTTACCAAAACACATTTATGATGAAGAGGGTCTTCTGGATGATATTCCTCTAGTCGATTTAACTGATCTTGATAAAGCAACAGACCTGGCCTCATCTTCTGATAACATCAAACAATTTATGGAGGTCTTTGCGAGTCCGGAATTTACGCGAGAGAAGATTATTGGCAGTGGACCTTATTCCTTTACCAGCTGGACTCCGGGTCAGGAAATAGTACTTGATAGAAAAGAGGATTGGTGGGCTGATGATTTACAAGAGGATTATTTGGGTCTACAGGCTTTTCCCGATCAAATTATTTTTAAACCTATTCCTGAAAATGCTACTGCAATCACAGGTATTAAAGGAGAAGAATTGGATGTAGTAATCAGGATACAGCCTGATGACTTTGTCAGCATCCAAAATCAGGATATTGTCACTTCCAAATATAACCTGCATGCTCCGGAAAATTTAGCCTTCTATTTTCTGTATTTAAATACTGGCAAACCAAATTTAAGTGACAAAAGGGTAAGAAAAGCCCTAGCTCATGCTGTTAATGTTGACACCCTAATCAACCGAATGTTTATGGGCTTAGCTAAAAAAATAGCTTCTCCGGTGGCATATTCCACTCCTGATTATCATAAAGAATTACAACCCCTTCCTTATGATCCAGAAAAAGCAAAAGCCTTATTGAAGGAGGCAGGCTGGGAGGATTCCAATAATAATGGCATAGTTGACAAAATGCTAAATGGTGAATTAACAGAACTCAGCCTGGAATATCATCATATAAACAGAGCTTCTTCTGAAGCCAATGCAATTGTGGTTAAAGACTTTGCTTCGGAGATTGGAATAGATATTCAATTAACTCCTGTTTCACACAGTACTGGTATACAACTTTTAAATAATAAAGACTACGATATCTACTCAGGAGGTCTAGGCCAACTACCCATTTGGCTTCCCCGGCAAAATTGGCATTCTGAAGGTAGAGATCGTACCAGTTTTGGTTCTACTTATACAGATGAATTAATTGAAAGGAGTGAACTTGCCGAAGATCCGGAAGAAAGGAAAAAAATATATCAGGAGTTACAACAAATTATTTATGATGAACAACCTGTTATATTTTTATTTTCCCCACAAAATCCAATTGCGATACACAAAAGATTTGAAACCCCATTAAGCTCTTATTATCCTGGGGTATTTCCGAATTTACTCAAAATAAAGAATAAATAATTCTTCGAATTAAAATTATTCTGAATATAATAATTTCATGTTCTGGAAGTCCAAAAAATTAAAGAAAAGAATTGAAACCGATAAGGGAATGTCTTATGGCAAAATCGTATTTAAGCGGTTTAGAAGGGATTCTCTTACCCGATGGTCACTTCGACTTTTCTATTTATTGGTTTTTGTAGGACTTTTTTCAGATTTCATAGCTAATGAAAAGCCAATATACTGCAAGGTAGACGGAAAAACTCATTATCCAATCGTTGAGGATTATTTGGTAAACCTGGGTTTGCTAGATCCAATGAACACATTAGGACGCCCAAACTGGCGAACATTAGAGCATCAGGGGCTGGTTCTGCCAATAATTCCTTATTCAGCACATAAGCCGGACCAGAAGAATATGGGTTTTTCTAGTCCTTTTGGGAAGCAAAATATTGAATCGTCAAGATATCGCCATTGGCTGGGAACGGACAGAATTGGCCGGGATTTGGCAGCAGGTCTTGTTGCCGGGACCCGGATTGCCTTGGCAGTGGGCATTATCGCAATGGGTATCGCCTCTTTAATTGGAATTGTTCTAGGTTTGTTAGCCGGTTATTTTGGCGATAATCAGGTCAGAATAAGCCTTCTTAGGGTTGTATTGATACTTATAGGTTTGTGCATTGGGTTGTTTTGGGGTTTCATCAGTAGAAGTTATGCTTTGAAAGAAGGAGCATTAGGAATACAAATCCTCATCAGCCTGGGAATTTTGTTGCTATGTGTTTTGGGGTTTTTTGGCTTAAGCCGATTGATGGAAAACATGATTCCTGGTATGAAGAAGGTATACCTACCCTTTGATCTGATTATCATGAGAATGGTAGAAATCGTAGATGCGATGCCAGCTATATTATTGATTCTTGCGGCGACTTCAATAATCCGAAATCCTTCCATTTATAATGTAATGATCATTATTGGTCTGGTAAGTTGGACAACCATCGCCAGATTTGTCAGGGCAGAAGTCATAAAAGTACGCGAACAAGATTATATTCAGGCAGCCAAAGCGCTCGCCTATTCAGATTTTCGGATAATTACAAGGCATATTTTACCGAATAGTATTGGACCTGTTTTGATTGTCATCGCCTTTGGAATGGCTGGAGCGATACTAGCCGAAGCTACCATCTCCTTTTTAGGCATCGGATTAGATGATGAAGACATCACCTGGGGATACCTCTTAAACCAGGCACGAGGTCAGGCTTCAGCATGGTGGCTGGCTATTTTTCCGGGAATTGCCATTTTTATAACCGTGACATTATTTAATCTTTTAGGGGAAGGTTTGACCAAAGCATTGAATCCAAAATTAGATACATAATTCTTTTACTTAGAGGGGCTAAAATGCTTGGCGGCCGCTGGCCGCCAAGCATTTTAGCCCCTCTAATTGAAAAATTTAAGGCTTATTTTTTCCTCATTTTTTTAGAAAACAGATGTTGTTTTCCTTTTTTTCCTTTTAATTGGCCTTTTTTATTAGTTTTGGCGGTGATATTATCCTGAGCAGGACATCCTACACCACGGGCGCATGAGGAAGTTGAAGAAATCATGAATGCAGAAAAGGCCAGAAACAGGCAAATTTTAAGGAAACTAGCGCGATTTTTCATAGATTGGAGATTTTATTGCTACAAATATCTTAATTTCAAATAATATTCTAGGATTTAGGCTCATTTAAGTTTTCATTTTAAAAAGCCTTGCCTATTTTTGACGCAAAACTTGGTTTTACGAACCGAAGCATCTATTTTTGATCTCATTTTTAATTTAAAAAGTTTCGAAATGAATAAAGGAGATTTGATTAACAAAATTGCAGAAACTGCAAATCTTAACAAGACTCAGGCCGGTGAAGCTCTAAACGCTGTTCTTGATGGTATCGCTGATTCACTAAAAGATGGTGATAAGGTTACCCTCATCGGTTTCGGTACTTTTTCTGTGTCTAAGCGTGAGGCACGCACCGGAAGAAACCCACAAACAGGAGCTACTATCCAAATTGCAGCAAAAAATGTTGTTAAGTTTAAGCCTGGCAAAGAACTTTCTGATTCAGTAAACTAAGCCAGTTTCTAAACATAATCCTTATAAAAAGGGCAATCTGCATGGGTTTCAGATTGCCCTTTTTTCTTTTACCTTTGCGCTAATAGTCACTTCTACAAAAACCAACTTATGTCTAACACAAACGAGTTAAAAAAAATTGCCTCCCAGGTCCGACGAGATATTATTCGTCAGACTCATCTGGCAGCTAGTGGTCACCCTGGAGGCTCATTGGGCTGCACTGAGTTTTTTACCGCCTTATACTTCAATATTATGGACCATGACCCCTCCTTTAATATGGAAGGTAAGGGCGAAGACATGTTTTTTCTTTCAAATGGCCACATTTCTCCAGTCTGGTATAGCATACTTGCTCATAGCGGTTATTTCCCTGTAGAAGAACTGGCCACCTTCCGAAAAATTGATTCCAGGTTACAAGGCCATCCTGCCACTCATGAAGGCCTTCCGGGAATTCGAGTAGCTTCTGGTTCGTTAGGACAGGGCCTCTCAGTAGCTATAGGTGCCGCTCTTGCCAAAAAATTAAATGGAGATAATAAGTTGGTTTATGTCCTTACAGGAGATGGTGAATTACAGGAAGGTCAAATCTGGGAGGCGGCCCTTTTTGCTCCTCATCATAAAGTTGATAATTTAATTGTAACGGTCGACTGGAATGGTCAGCAGATTGATGGCCCTACCAGCCAGGTTATGTCATTAGGAGATTTACCTGCAAAATTTAAAGCATTTGGATGGGAGGTTATGCATCTGGAAAAAGGGAATGATATGGAAGCAGTAGTGGCCGCTTTAAATGAAGCGAAGGCTAAAACCGGCAAGGGTAAGCCAATCGTAATCCTTATGCAGACAGAAATGGGATATGGAGTGGACTTTATGCAGGGCACTCATAAATGGCACGGTAAAGCTCCCAATGAGGAACAAACAAAAGCGGCACTTTCGCAATTAGAAGAAACACTGGGAGATTTTCCAGCTTAATTATTTGTTTTTTGTTATTCGTTATTTGTTACTTGTTACTTGTTATTACTTATTTTTTCTAACCAGGTTACCCCAATAACCAATAACCAATAACCAATAACCAAAATTTAAAAAGATGCTTGATCAATTAACATATACAGAAAAGAAAGCCACCAGGGATGGCTTTGGAGCAGGATTGTTTGAGGTAGGAGAGCAAAACCCTGAGGTAGTGGCCTTATGTGCTGACCTCATCGGATCCTTAAAAATGCAGAATTTTATCAATAGTCATCCTGATCGATTTTTTCAGGTAGGGATATCTGAGGCAAACATGATGGGGATTGCTGCAGGACTAGCTACATCCGGAAAAATCCCTTATACTGGAACTTTTGCCAACTTTTCCACGGGAAGAGTTTATGATCAAATTCGACAGTCTATAGCTTATTCCCATAAAAATGTAAAAGTTTGTGCTTCCCATGCTGGACTTACCCTGGGAGAGGACGGTGCTACCCACCAAATACTAGAGGACATTGGCATGATGAGGATGCTACCCGGATTCACAGTCATTAATCCCTGCGATTATAATCAGACCAAGGCAGCTACTATTGCCATTGCTGAACATCATGGCCCTGTTTATTTAAGATTTGGGCGCCCCAGTTGGCCTGTTTTTACACCTGCCGATCAAAAGTTTGAAATCGGGAAAGCCCTCCTATTGAGCTCAGGTACGGATGTCAGTGTATTTGCCACCGGCCATATGGTTTGGCAGGCAGTGGAAGCTGCAAAAAGCCTTGCTCTTGAAGGAATTAGCTGTGAAATCATCAACATTCACACCATCAAACCACTGGATGAAGAAGCAATCCTGGATTCTGTGAGTAAAACAGGATGCGTTGTTACGGCCGAAGAACATCAAAGAAATGGTGGCTTGGGCGAGGCTATCGCTCAATTATTGGTTCATAAAAATCCGCGCCCTATGGAATTTATTGCTGTAAATGATAGCTTTGGCGAAAGTGGAAAGCCTAGCGATCTTTTAGATAAATACGGCCTTGGGGTGGAAGATGTAAAAGCGGCTATAAAAAGAGCCATTGATAGAAAATAATAATTGAACTGGCCTAAGCAATTTGTTTTAAATCTTCAAGCTGTTAAGGCCAGAAGAAAATTCTTAGATAATACTCAAATCTTTATTTTCCTATGAAAATTGGAACTAAAGTTATACATGCAGGACTGGGGCCTGATCCCCAAACCGGAGCTGTCATGACTCCGATATACCAAACTTCCACCTATGCTCAGGATGCCCCTGGCCAGCATAAAGGATTTGAATATGCCCGTACCCAGAACCCTACCCGATCGGCCTTGGAAAGGAATTTAGCCGCTCTTGAAAATGGGACTCATGCCATATGTTTTAGTAGTGGGTTGGCGGCAATGGATGCTGTCATGCGCCTTTTAGAGCCAGGAGACGAGATCCTTTCTACAAATGACCTTTATGGTGGGTCTTATCGGCAAATGGTACAAATTCATGAAAAATATGGACTAAAAGCCACCTTTATCGATATGCAAGATCCTTCTGTGGTGGCCAATGCCATAACAGAAAACACCAAAATGCTTTGGTTAGAAACGCCTACTAATCCAATGTTAAATATTTTGGACATTCAGGCCATTTGCAATATTGCTAAGGCAAAAAACATTTTGGTAGCAGTTGACAATACCTTTGCTTCTCCTTACCTACAAGTGCCCATTGATCTGGGAGCACAGCTGGTAGTTCATTCCGCTACTAAATATTTAGGCGGACATTCTGATGTGATTCATGGAGCAGTGGTAACCAATCAGCCTGAACTGGCAGAGAAACTTTATTTTTTACAAAATGCTGTTGGAGCTGTTCCTGGGCCTCAAGATTGCTTTTTGATTTTAAGAGGAATAAAAACCCTACACTTACGTGTGGAGCGATCTTGCCAAAATGCAGCTACCATTGCCAATTTTTTAAAAGATCATCCCAAAGTAGGCAAAGTTTATTATCCTGGATTTGAAACTCATCCCAATCATGAAGTAGCCAAGCGGCAGATGCGGCATTTCGGAGGGATGGTCTCCTTTGACCTTCTGGAAGATAGTATGGAAAATGCACACAAAGTTATGAGTAATACTCATTATTTCTTATTGGCAGAATCCTTGGGCGGGGTTGAGTCCCTTATCGGCCATCCTGCATCTATGACTCATGCTTCAATCCCGAAAGAAGAAAGGCTTAAAACTGGCCTAACGGACACACTTATCCGACTCAGTGTCGGAATTGAAGATATTGAAGATTTGATTAAAGATTTAGCAAAGGCACTGGATAGTTTTTAAAGGTTGTTGGAATGACAGAAAAAGTTCGTAATTTTTCTGTCATTCCTTAAAACACCTTTAAACTATGGCCAAAAATATACTTTTAAAAAAAGATGATTACTGGTCCATCTGGATCGGATTGGGATTGCTGCTGGCAGGGTTGTGTCTTTTTTATTTAAGTCGGCCAGGTAATTGGAAAAGCCAACATCTGCAATTTCAGAGGGTAATGGATGTTGAAGATCAAAAAGCTCCTTATCATACTCTTGCCTGGCAAGAAGCCTTTAACAACAAACAAGGTCTTAAAGCATCAAAAACTCCTATGGGCCAATTTCTAAGTCAGCTGACTACAAAACCCTCCGAGTGGAAAATCAATCCTTTAGATGCTTTATTTCACTCCAATAAAAAAGCAGAGCAAATAAAAGTAGAGGTTCAATCTGATTACGAAGAAGCAAAGTTATATGAAGGTCAATTAAAACAGCTTGCCTTACTCACTGACTCGACCGCTCAAAACTCATCCTATCAAAATCCCACTTATAATGAACAAGCCCATAAAGCCATTCAGGAATGGCAGGCAGCCAACAATTCATTAGGCAAAACTCAAAAAAAATATGAGGCTAGCCCTTTTAATAAAATTCCCTGGCTTTTTGGATTGTTTGTAATATTTGGCTTGCTTTTTGGAGTGGGTATGCATGTAATGGGTACCCCTATAGTTGATTTTATAAAAGGCTTTTCGATTGTTTTTTTGGTCGGTGTAGTGGCTTTTTTGCTGGGAGCTCAATCCAATATGAAAGCCATTGGTTTTGGCTATGCAGCCTGGGCCATCATATTGGGCCTATTGATAAGTAATACCATTGGCACTCCAGATTGGGTAAAAAAGGCCTTAAGTACAGAGTTTTATATTAAAACGGGACTGGTCGTTCTAGGAGCTGAAATTTTATTAGGAAAAATTTTAGCCATTGGTGTACCTGGCATTTTTGTGGCATGGGTGGTCACGCCCATCGTTTTGGTTAGTACCTTTTGGTTTGGACAAAAGGTTTTAAAAATATCTTCCAAATCCTTGAATATGACTATTTCGGCAGATATGTCGGTTTGTGGGGTATCTGCCGCTGTTGCAACAGCGGCAGCCTGTAAAGCCACCAGAGAAGAATTGACCATTGCTATCGGCTTGTCCATGATTTTCACTTCAGTAATGATGATATTAATGCCCGCCTTCATCAATTTTGTAGGCATGCCTGAGATTTTAGGTGGTGCCTGGATTGGTGGTACCATTGATGCCACAGGGGCGGTTGTAGCAGCGGGTGCCTTTTTAGGAGATCAGGCATTAAGTGTGGCTGCCACCATCAAAATGATCCAGAATATATTAATAGGTATTATTGCTTTTGGAGTTGCCATCTATTTCGCCAGTAAAGTTGAAAAGGAAAAAAAGGCCCGAGTTTCCTGGACCGAAATATGGTATCGCTTTCCTAAATTCATTTTGGGTTTCATTACTGCCTCAATTTTATTTTCAGTTGTTTATGCCATCCTTGGAACAGATATGGGGTACAGTCTTATTGATCAGGGGTTAATTGCCAGTTTTAGTAAAAATATTCGTGGCTGGTTGTTTTGCCTGGCTTTTGTTAGTATTGGATTATCAATAAATTTTAAGGAGTTAAAAAAACACTTTACTGGAGGGAAGCCCCTGGTATTATATTTATGTGGCCAGGCCTTGAATCTGGGATTAACTTTATTAATGGCCTATATTATGTTTTATCTGGTATTTCCGGATTATTCTTCAAATATTTAGTTGAAATTAGTAAGATCCAGGAAAGAAGAATTAAGTATGATTTAATATTGCAAACAATCTTTGATGATTAAATAAAATGAGTGACAAGACATCCCATAATCGACTCATCAATTGGTTAAAACTTATCCTCGGATTTGGATTGATTTGGCTGGGGATCACTCAGTTTCATAAGCTTATTCCTGGAAAAACTGCTCATAAAGTAATCGAACATATCCAAAAGGAAGATTTAGATGCGGGCGCTCTTTTTTATAGCGAAAGCCCAGATGCCCTTGATGCCTATTACCATATCAAAAAAAAATATGGATCTCAAAGCAACAACAAATAAATTTGCATCCCGAATAGAATTAATATGCCACTATTATTATTAGGCTTAAGGACAAAAATTTCAATTTTGCCTTTCTTCTAAACCTTGTAAAGCTCCTTCAATTAAATTAAATACCGCATTCATTGATTTTTTATCGGCATCATCTTTATAAGGATAAGAAGCAATTCCCAAAGCTGCTGTTTTTGGGTATTGAAACATCAACCTAAGGGCAGCCCCAAGCTCTTTACTAGAAGGACCATTGGGAACAGTCAATGGATGTCCTGAAACTTCCTCAGGATCTAAAACATCCATATCAATGTGGATATAAATCAAATCAGTTAGCTTGCTCAAACGCTCCATCTGTACTCTAAGATTTTTGCTAAGCTCACGAATTTCATCCACAGAAATTAACTCTATCATTGAATTATCAATGCGTTCCTGTTCTAATGGATCTGTATCTCGCACACCACCAAGAACAATATATTTTTCAGGCAATGCAGGATCCAAACCTGATTGGAGGCGTAGTCGTGTCAAACATTGACCTGCTGCAATAGCAACTGGCATTCCCCCTAGCATGCCGCTCAGTGTAGTTTCTGGCGTATTAAAGTCGCCATGCGCATCAATAAATACTAAACCAATCCGCAAAGGTCTTCTGGTTGGGCCGGAGTGCTGCAGACCAGCTAACATTCCCATGATAGAGCTACAATTTGCCAGAAAACCAATTGGAAAATAACCTTCTTTAACTGTTTTGGAGACCAATTCGCCAAGATGGCCATTGGCCATTCCGAAACGATGCCATCGACCATATTCTTTATCCTCATCAGCACTCAATTTTACAGCTGGCACTAATTTAATAGAAGAACCCAATCTTGTTTTCGCCTCCTTTGTTAATATTTCTGGTCCCTGAGCATATTCCTGGGTTGCCCTATCACCAGCATAGGGATTTTGAATGATGGCAATTTTTTTCCCTTCACTTTGTGCGGTAAGGATGGAAAAAGGAAAAAGTAGTAGAAGCATAATCAAAGAATAAATCGACTTTTCCATTGTATCTTTCTTTAATTATTAATGGAATGAAGGTTTCAGCCTAATTAAATATAACAATATTATATTGCTTGATATCCGAATTCTGACACCCAATTTTATTGCAAAAATTAAATATTTCAATTATGAAGAAAATCATCTTAATAATTCTTGTTTCTACTTGTTTCTACTTGAATTCCTACAGCCAGGACAAGGCAGGAATTAAGAGGGCTGCATTAGATTATATCGAAGGCTTTTATATAGGAGATACCATGAAAATAAAAAGAAGTATTCATCCTGATTTGTCAAAATATGGCTATAGCAAAAATGATGAAACAAAGGCTTATAAAGGACACCTAATGACTTATGAAAGAGCTATTGGTTTTGCCCGTGAGGTGGCCAATGACCCACAATGGGCTGCTCCTCAGGGAGCTGTAAAAAAAATTAAAATATTAGATGTACAAGATAAAATAGCTTCTGTTAAATTAACACTGTATTGGGGAATCGATTACTTGCTAATGGCCAAATATGAAGGCAAATGGATGATTACAAAAGTATTGTGGCAGGCTGTAGATTAAAAATCTTATTTTTTCAATGTCAATACCAATTTCAATAGCAATGGCAATAAGTTGAATTTTATTTTCATTGCTATTGCTATTGAAATTGACATTGATATTGATATTGACATTGTTAAAAGGAAAATCCAATAAAGTTCCAATAATATAGCTGCCAGACAAAAATCAATCCTATCGCTATAAGAAGCCCATGTTTCACTCTTCCCATTTTCCCCAAATCCATCCAGGCTTTTAGGCTTCCCAAACCGGCTATTACAAAAAATATTATACTAAGAATTGGAAGTAGAAATATGAGATAAAAGAAAGTTGGAATCCCATATTGAATATTTGCTCCAATTATTGCAATACTACCAAAAAAAGTAACAATAAATAATAATCCCGATCCGGCAAATGCTCGCCAATATTTGAAGGGTGAGGCTTCCTTTCTTTTTTTCTTAAAAAATAATCGTATTAATCCTCCTATTAAAATTATGATAAAAGTTAAAGTGGATAAACCAAGTGAGAAAAAAGTAAATCCCTTTTGCCCATACCAGGATACTTTTTGAAAGGCATCAGCTCTTCCTGGCAAATGTAAAGTAGGCACCCCATTTATTTTCGAAAAAGCAACATGGAAACTACCAGCAGGGTTACCCAATAATCCAGGCTCAACTACTTTATAAGGTTCATTGAATAGAAATAAGGCAGTATCTTTTAAAGCTTTTACCTTGACCTCATTTCCTAAAACTACCTGGTAAAATATACGTTCAATACTAGTATCATTTCTACGGGTTCTCAAATAAGTTCCAGCAAATTTCCGGGCATTCCCTAGTTTTTGGAAGGAAGGGCTAGGCTTTTCTTTGACAGGATAAATCATTCTGAAAAATTCATTGATCACTATGTTGCGAAAGGCACTTTGACCGCCATTTATGGTCACAAATACACCAAGAGAATCCTCAGGAATCAGGTGAATATAGCTAATAAACCCATTTCGATTATTGCCGTGGGTTAAGCCTCGCATTCCTCGAAATTCTCTTTCAAAAAATCCTAAAGCCCGACCATATATTGATGGATGTCCACTAAAGTGTCTTTTTTGTAGGGTATCGATGGTTTCCTTTTTTAAAATCTGCTTCCCATTTAAAGTCCCACCATTTACATGAGCCATCATAAAATGGGCCATATCACGTGCCGACCCAATTAACATTGAAGCAGGGATAGTTTGTACATATTCAAAATGAGTAGGTATTGCTTGTCCCTTTTGGATTTGATAAGGCTTTGCCAATCGGGTTTTGCTCTGCTCATTTAAGATAAAGGTAGAATTTTGCATATCTAAAGGGCCAAATATATTTTGCTGAACAAACTCTTCAAAACTTAATCCACTAATTTCTTCCACAACCAGCCCAGCTAAAGCGACACCGTGGTTTGAATAAGCAGCTACTTTACCAGCCGGAAAAATCTGATTGGGCATCCTTTTCGATAAATAATCATTTAATGAAATAAAGTCTTTTTCCTCTAATCTGAGGCGAGCAAAAGTTCGTTCCTCAAATCCCGCTGTATGGGTAAGCAATTGACGTAAACTGACAGCAGGAACTTCTATTGTTTTCAGGTAATCATTAACATCTGTATCCAAATTTAATTGACCTCTTTCCACCATTTGCATCACAGCAGTAGCTACAACCAATTTTGACAAAGATCCCAGCATAAAGGTGGTATGCTCGGCATCCATCGGCAGTTTATTTTCTAAATCTGCCAATCCTATATGATTCATGGCCAATAGTTTTTCCCCCTTAACAATAGCATAGGTAGCTCCGGTGACATTGTATTCAGACTGGTGGCTTAAAATGATTGAATCCATAATACTTCGGACCTTATTCGTATCAGAAAGAATGGAAAAGGATTGTGCCTGAATATTCGTTATGCTAAAAAACAAGGCAATAAAAAGAGAGGTAAAAGTCGAGTGAGTGTTTGGTATCATTTTTTTCTTCAAAAAAACATCAAATAAAGGGCAGGATCGACTTTTTGCTTGCAGTGAGGCTTAAAGATGAATCAAAATTTCATTTTCCTGAAACTCCACTCCTGCCCTCTTGAATCTTTTTTCTGAACTGGGAGGGAGATTCTCCGATAATTTCCTTAAAAATTCTATTAAAAGTGGCTTTAGAATTAAAGCCTGAATCAAAGGCAATGCCCAAAACACTTAAATGGTCATATTCTGGCATCGAAAGTCGTCTTTTTGCTTCTTCCACCCTATATTCATTTACGAAATAGTAGAAGTTTTTTTGAAGCCCCAGGTTAAGCGTTCTGGAAATGTCGCGGGCAGGAAGGTTAATCTTCTCCTCTAACATCCGCAGGCTCAAGGTAGGATTTAGATAGAGTTTGTCCTTTTTCATAGCTTGCAAAAGGAGATCAATATTACCTGGTTGAACTTTCTCCGTTTCGGTTGGTATGACCTCAGGCTTTAGGCCATTTTTTGAAGATTCAAAGGGATATATGCTCATTTGGAAATAGCCCCTTATTCCAAGCCAATACAGGGATATTACGTTTATCAATTTCAAGGCATTATCATATTGAAAAAATACTGTATCATAATATTCCAGTCTATAGTCTATGAGAACTCTGAAGTCAATAAAAATGAATATCCAAACTATAGCCAGGGAAATAAAAACGACCAAAATCAACTCTCTGATCCATTTAAGAGTCACAAACTCCAGGTTAGAAACCTTATCAAAAATTGAATTCTGATACTTTTTTACAATTCTTAGTATAAGAAGGAAATAGATGATTATAGAAAGGATTCCATAGGTTTCCATTGCCTCTGTAAAGTTGTGCAAGAGCGGATAAGGATTAGCTCTGCCAAGTACCAAATGATAGATACTATGGAAATAATTAAAAATTATAGGTGCAAAATGCAACAAGTCTAATTTTTTAAAATGATAATTGGGCTTTGTCAAAAATAGAATATAAAAATAAAGAGAAGGTCCCAACCAGAAAGTCAGAGACATGGGCAACCAATGCAATTCCGGGAATTTATCGTACAAGCCAAAATCAAGAACAAGAGAAGTAAATAAAGTAAAGGATACAGAAAATAAAAACAGTGCCAACATGCAATTAGCTCTGAAATTTGTTTTCCGAAAGGGCAGCAAAATTGTAAAAATAACACCTTGGATTATTCCACAAATGACAATTAATTGTACAAAATTTATCTTAAATTCCTCCATTTAAGCTTAGCAATAATTATGATAGAAATCAGGTCAAACTTTGACCAAAGTCATTAACAATCCAGGTAAAAAGATCCATTTTTAAACTGAAAAGTACCTTAACTTTTTAGGTGAGTAGGGTTTTGCTCATCCATAAAAAATACCATTACCAGAAAATGGATCATTCGAATGAATAAAAAATCAAATACTTATTATTCAATAGTAGAACCTACAGTAAATGCACCATTCAGAGATTTTTTAAGAATATTTTAGACCCAATTTTAAAATCTCTGGCACATCTAATTGTGACTCATATCACAGTTTTTTAGGTAAAAAATTCCAAATTTTGAATTAGAAATAGGGGTTGAAAGACTTAAGCATCGAAACTAAACAATTTTTCCAATACCTATAAAACCGCTTCACATGAAAAATATAAATCACCATCAAATTATTATTATAGGAGCTGGGACTGCAGGAATTACTGTAGCGGCACAGTTGCTCAGAAAAGATAAGAACCTGGATATTGCCTTGCTTGATCCAGCACAAAAGCATTATTACCAACCTGCATGGACTTTAGTGGGTGCTGGAACCTATAAGTATGATAAAACCGAAAGGGATATGAAAGATCTTATCCCCAAAGGAGCAAAATGGATACAAAAGGCTGTCCAAGATATAGACCCAGATAATAATTTGATCAAAACAACAGATGGATCAGAATTCGGATATGACTTTTTAGTTGCCTGTCCTGGTATCCAAATAGATCTGGATGGTATTGAAGGACTAAGAGAAACTATTAATAAAAATGGAGTTTGCAGCAACTATACGGACCCCGATTATACCTGGAAAGTTTTACAAGAATTTAAAGGAGGAAGAGCCTTGTTTACTCTGGCAGCTACCCCAGTAAAATGTGGAGGTGCCCCTCAAAAAATCATGTACCTGGCCGATGATTATTGGCAAAAAACAGGCGTCAAAAAAAATACTTCCGTCCTATATGCCATGCCAGGCTCTACCATTTTTGGGGTTCCCGACTTCAAAAAAACCTTAATGGAAGTGGTAGACAGAAAAGATATTGGGCTTAGGTATTTCCACAAATTAACTAAAATTGATAGCGAAAATAAAAAGGCATATTACACCATTACAAAATTTGTAGGTGAGCCTGACAAATTAATCTATAATGACAAAGAAGAATTTGGTGTAGAAGAAATCAGTCAGGAAGAAGTGGTCATTCCTTATGATATGATGCACCTGGCTCCTCCACAATCTGCTCCCGATTTTATTAAAAGATCTAAATTGGCCCACCAGGAAGGTCCACAGAAAGGCTGGATAGACATTGATAAAAGCACCTTGCTTCATAATAAATATCCTAACGTATTTGCTCTGGGAGATGCAGCAGCCTTACCAACCGCTAAAACGGGGGCAGCAATACGGAAACAAGCACCAGTGGTAGTAGAAAATTTATTAGAAGTGATGAAACATCAAGAAATCCTTAGCAGAAATTATGATGGATATTCATCTTGTCCTTTAATTACTGGCTATGGTAAAATGGTATTGGCTGAATTCAAATACGGCAATGTCAGAGATTCGGATCCTCTTATATCAAAATTTGTTGATACTTCGAAAGAAAAATGGAGTATGTGGATTTTGAAAAAATATGGTCTGCCTTTTATGTATTGGAATCTTATGTTGAAGGGGAAGGCTTAGTGCTAAAAGTAGAAGTGAGGTGGTCCGGTTTCACCGGACCACCTCACTTCTACTTTCTTCTATCTACTTCCATATCACCTCCACAATTACATTCTAATAATTCATAAATAGTCAAAAAAGTTTTGGTTAATAAAACAAATTGTTTTATTTTTGAATAATTGCACATTTTTAAAACAAATTATTTGATAAAATTAGTGCTATGCCTTTAGAAATAAACAATTTGTCAATTTTAAATACTAAAGCTATGATTACAAAGGGAGGAAAAATGGATCTTTTCTTGCGGAGGAATTGGTTCAAGCTTTTAGTAATTGGGTTTATTATTTTTTTAATGTTTAAAAAAGACTTCAGTTTTCAATTGGATTTGAAGTCTCCTTTATATGAAAATAGCCCAGAAGAGAGGGAACAAATACCAGTACAACAGCCCTCAAAAAAGCCTAAAGAAGAACGATATACGGAGGCAGCTCCTGTTCCCCAGGGAGAAAGAGATCAACAATCAAATATATTCAATTTGAATCCAATATCTGGAGGCAAGAAAAATACAAATCGTTTACTTCAGGAATTTAAGCAATTAGATGAGGCTACTATCTCCGCATTTATTGGGCGTTTTGGACGGGTGGCTGTTGCTGAGCGCAAAAAATTTGGGGTCCCTGCTTCGATTATTCTTGCAAATGGCTTGCTCATTTCGAGTGCAGGCACAGTAGATATGGCACAAAGTGGGAATAATTATTTTGGCTTACAATGCACCAGTGACTGGTTTGGAGAACAGGGCTATTATTCTGGAGTATGTTTCAGGCATTACGAAAATGCATGGACCAGTTTCAGAGATCACAGCTTATTCCTGACTTCAGGAAGGCTGGCAAGCTTAACAAAACATGGAAGTGATAATTATGAAGCTTGGGCAAAATCACTGGAAAAAGAAAAATTTTATACCGAAAAAAATACTCATAAAAGCATAATATCCATTATTCGTCAATATCAACTTGATCGTTTTGATGAGAATTAAATAGTAGAAAGTAAAAGGTAAAAAGTAGAAGGACAGGTCTTTCTACTTTTTACCTTTTACTTTTTACCTAATTAATCGGTTGTGTAGTAATTGTTTCAGGAGATTCTTCACTGTTTTCGATAGGTTTACGGGACTTTTTATAATAATGAACTCCAGCACCAAAGACCCAGCCAACATATCCTCTTTCAGTTTTAATTTTGATCCAGGGCTCTTTGGCTACCTCAAAACCTAGATTAATTTCATCTTCGAAATTAGTGACCTCGTTTAAGAAAGTAACCTCTTCAAAAAGTTTTAAAACCGTAAGAATTTTACCACTTCGAGAAGGATCAGCTCTTACATTAAGGTTTTCTATGCTGACATAAAGAGGAGTATAGCGCTCTCTAATAGTTCGTGGAAGTTCATTTGCAGCCCTTGTGTTAACTTCATTTTGAGGAGCTACTTGACTTGGAGCAGATACTTCAGTTGAAGTAGAATCCTCTTGAATAGATGTTGTGCTTTCTTCCATGGCAGCATATTTTGCTCGGGTGGCATTACACCTTGAAACAGACCAAACCAGAAAGAAACAAACGAAAAGTCCGATAACCATTAACTCTACTCTAGGTAAAATAGAGCTTTTCTTTTTTTTGCTCATTATTTCCTAATTTCAAAATTAAATCAAAAACTGGGGGCATCTTCTCAGTTGACAATTTTCTTCCCTTGCTCTCCAATGCCCTGCTTTAATATATCTTTCTTTTCGTTAAATCACAACAGCATGGACGAAAAACTCTGTCGTCTTGCTCTTACCTTGATCCCGAAGGTAGGAGTAATGACCGCTAAATTATTAATTGCTCATTGTGGCAGTGCATTGGCCGTTTTCAAGAGTAATCGCAAAGAATTACAAAAAATTCCAGGTATTGGGCCTCAAATAGCTGCACAAATCTGTCAAAAACAAGTATTTTTTAAAGCCGAAAAGGAGTTGAATTTTATTGAAAAAAATAAGATTAAAGTTCTATTTTTTACTGATAAAGAATACCCTCAGCGATTAAAACATCAACAGGATAGCCCCGTCTTACTTTTTTACAAAGGCAATACTGATCTCAATGCTTTAAGAGTGATTTCCATTGTTGGGACTCGACAACCCAGTCTCCTGGGTCGGGCAAACTGTGAAAATCTTCTGGAACAAATCCAGGTTCCAAACCTAATGGTTGTAAGTGGTTTGGCTTATGGAATTGATTCTATTGCCCATAAGAAATGTTTAGAGCTCCGAATTCCCAATATCGCGGTTCTTGGTCATGGTTTGGATAAAATATATCCGGCGGCTCATTATCCCATAGCCAAACAAATACAAAACTGTGGTGGTTTACTTAGTGAATACTTCAGTAATGTTGGCCCTGAAAAGGAACACTTCCCTATGCGTAATCGAATTATTGCAGGCCTTTGCGATGTATTGATAGTAGTAGAAACAGCAGAAAAAGGTGGCTCAATAATTAGTGCGGAGCTGGCAAATTCTTACCATAAGGATGTTCTTGCTTTTCCAGGTAGGGTAAATGATATAAGATCAAAGGGATGTAATAAACTCATCAAACAAAACAAAGCCGGCTTGATTGAAGATGCCAAAGATCTTATGGAATTTATGGGATGGGAGCAAAAACCGGCTGCTGGAATCCAAAAACAATTATTTGAAAACTTAAATGATCAGGAAAGATTAATAATTGAGCTTTTCCAGCAAGAAAAATCCCTATCGATTGATTATCTGTCTTATCAATGTCAATTAAGTCAGAGTCAATTAAGTGCTTTATTACTAGAATTAGAATTCAAGGGAATTGTTCGATCCCTTCCCGGAAATCGATTTTCACTAATTAAAGCAATATAAATATAGGTTTGCCGTATCCGGACTCCCTCAAAAATATATTTATATTTGCTTTGTTACTTTATGTTGGGTGTTTGGATTTTAATCATCAAACTATACAATTAGCCTCCAAACATGCCTTTATTCATCAAACGTAGTTCTGAAATAAAATCCACACTGCTAAGTTGTTAAGATATGGACAAGCACACATTGTTTTGTATAGGAGTAGGTTTGGTATTAACATGCTTACCTGTTCAGGATACCTTTTCAAACCCATCACCAATTCATGAGGTTAACAAAAAACCAAAAAGAATAATTCTTATGATTGGAGATGGAATGGGACTTCAACAAGTGACGGCGGGAATGTATGGTAATAATGATAAGTTGAATTTGGAGAGAAGTACTTCCATTGGATTTCATAAATCTTACTCTGCTGATAATTTAATTGCTGACTCTGCTGCTTCCGGAACTGCAATGGCATCCGGGATCAAAACCAATAATGGTTATATCGGGGTTGACGAGGAAGGCCTTCCCGTTAAAACCATCCTGGAAGAGGCCAAAGAGAAGGGGATATCTACCGGCATTATTACCAATGCCTCTTTCACATTTTCTACCCCTGCAGCCTTTGTAGCTCATACTACCTCCAAAGAGGATCAAGAAAATATTGCATCCTTCTACCTGGAAACAGAGGTAGATTTTTTAGTTGGAGGAGGCAAAAAGTATTTTGATCAAAGAACAAGTGATAGCCGAAATCTTTACCGTGAATTAGAATCTGCCGGGTATCAGGTTTCTGATTATTCCAAAACAGAGTTCGGAAAAGGCTCATTTGATTTCAATGAAAATTATGCCTTCTTTCTTTCCAACGACCTCCAGGATGACATCGAAAAATCAAGAAAAGATTTATTTACAGCTTGTCAATTAGCCCCTTCTTTTTTAAAGAATCATGGAGAAGGTGAATTTTTTCTTATGATAGAAGATGCCATGATTGACCGGGCAGGACTGGAAAATGATTCTGATTTTATCATTCAGGAAATAATCAATTTTGACAAGGCCATTGGGGAAATATTAAAATTTGCGCAACAAGACCGTGAAACACTGGTAATCATCACCGGGGATCATGAAACAGGAGGTTATGCCATCAATCCAGGTTCTACACGAGATACCATTCTTGGGTTTTTTGTATCCACTCAGCCAACTGCATCTCTAATCCCAGTTTTTGCCTATGGACCGGGATCAGAATCATTTTCTGGTATTTATGACAATACGGATTTATATCGAAAAATGAAGTCTGCCTTAGGTCTATAACAAGAGATTTGCCTGGCAAATCTCTTGTTATGAACAAATTATAGATGCCTTTCAGCATGGTAAGAAGAACGTACTAAGGGGCCGCTTTCCACAAAATCAAATCCCTTTTGCAAGCCTACTTCTTCGTATTCTTTAAATTTATCAGGATGCACATATTCAGCAACCTCTAGATGCATTTTGGTAGGTTGTAAATACTGTCCAATGGTTAATACATCACATCCGTGCTCGAGGAGATCATCCATAATTTTGAAGACTTCTTCATCTTTTTCTCCCAAGCCGACCATTATGCCTGATTTAGTGCGTTTACCATAGTCTTTGGTTCGTTTAATTTGTTCCAGGCTTCTATGATATTTTGCTTGAGGGCGTACTTTTCGATAAAGGCTTTCAACTGTTTCCATGTTATGCGATACGACTTCCTGACCAGCGCTTATCATTCTCTCAAGAGCATCCCAGGTAGCTTTAACATCTGGAATTAATGTTTCTATGGTTGTCTGTGGAGAGAGTTCTTTCACTAATTTGACGGTTTGGTACCAAATCTCGGCACCTCTATCTTTTCTTTCATCACGGTTAACGGAAGTAATAACGGCATGTTTAACCTGCATCAATTGGATGGCTTCAGCCACACGACGGGGTTCATCTTCATCGTATTCTGGCGGTCTTCCTGTTTTGACAGCACAAAATGAACAGGACCGGGTACAGGTATTCCCTAATATCATAAAAGTTGCTGTTCCTGCTCCCCAACATTCACCCATATTCGGGCAATTTCCACTTTGGCAAATTGTATGAAGTTTATATTCATCTACCAGTGTACGCACCTTCTTATATTCCGGACCAATAGGTAATTTGACCCTAAGCCAGTCAGGTTTTCTTCTTCTAGGTTCTTTTGCTTCAACAATTGGTAAATCGATCATTGTTTCTTTCTCTTTTTTCTCTTTTAGAACACAACTACAAGTATAAGTGTTTTGCCTGACATAAAAATAAAATAGGAGAGTGATTCTGCTGACAGCAGAATCACTCTCCTATTTTATTTTTCCAAAATTACCAGCGTTTTCCAAGCTGTAGATTCAAAAATAGATTCAGAAACAAAGGACGGTTTTCTGCATCCACAACGCCAGGGTTTTCTGCCATAATTGGTACATTCTGGAAATAAAAATCTAACATAAATCCCGCTTCAACAGCTTTTACAAATTCATCGAATGCTCCCCAGTCAAAATGTAAAGCTACTTTAGCATGCAAACCAGGAATGATAGACAACTCACTTAATCCCTTGGCGAAAGAGGAGGCCCCATAAATTTTGCCGATATCCAGGAATTCCTCTTTATTGTCTTCGCTAAATTTTTCGCTTCGAATAACAAAATCAGTATTATTGGATCCCTGATCTTCCAGATATTTCAATTCCATATAATAAGGCTTTAACAAACCTAGTGATGGACCTCCCTCATAACTCAAACCAATGGCAACTCCCTTGCGTTTAGCCTTTTCAGAAAAATATCTTTTTTGTCCAAATCCTCCTCGCAAAACATAAAAATTGTTTTGCTTGCCAAAAATAAAAGCCCTTGATACTTTCCCGTTTGTGGTAGGTTGAAAATCAAAACTCTGGCGAATCTCTTTAGGGTGTTTTATTTCAATTAGTTCAAAATTCCAGAAGTTAGTCAAGTAATAAGTTTGTAGCTCACCTATATTAACTCCTAATCCAAAACCATTTGTATGCAATTTAAAATCCACTGTCACTTCTCTACTGAAAAGAGTTCCTTTAGAGTCATCATAATAGTTTTCACCAAATTTGATGCTCTTTTGAGAAAGAAGCGGCTGGCCCATCATTATCATAGTCACAAGAAAAAAAAGTAAACGATTCATCATTATCTTGGGCATTTATTTGTTAAAATCAAGGAAGAATAGATTGGTTTTTGGAGGCCTGGAGTACTTTTAATTTGTCCTCCTTCTATAAAATTAATAAAATAACCAATACTATGTTGAACAAATTTTCCTGTTCTATATAAAAATCCATGAATTCCTCAATAATAATATTTACACGACAAAAAAGTTCACGTCTCCAATACATAATCAATGTCATTTTTGGAGGCTTGCTAGATACCGAATACACCCTTACCGCTGATTTTGATGATTATGAACAATATCCGGGGATAAAAATTAATTACAGTTCCCAAAAAATATCTGACCAGGAACTTTGGATAGCTCCAGTCAATTTATTATTTGAGCAAAATATAGAACCACAAGAGATAGTATGCCAATCAGTAAATGGCCTACCAGCTGCTTTTTTCCATGACATTCCAGAAGCTGATTTACCTTTTGATCTATTTGCCTTTTGTTTCTTTTTATTGAGTAGGTATGAAGAATATTATGGAGACAAGGCGGCTTTTGACCAACATGGCAGATTTAAGGCTGAAAGCAGCTTTGCCTATAAAAATAACTTCCTGGGGCAACCACTTATCAATCAATGGAGTATTCGATTAGGTGGAATGATTACCAGAAAATATCCCCAGATAAAATTTAGAGCCAAATCTTTTCAATTTGTACCCACTTTTGATATTGATCTCGCCTGGGCCTTCAAGGAAAGGTCTTTACAGCGTCGAATTATGTCTATGGTCCGAGATGTATTAAAACAAGACTGGAAATCTTTGGGGCTTAGGAAAAAGGTATTGAAAGGAAAGGCCGAGGATCCATTTGACACTTATGATTATATCAATAATATTCATTCTGACTTAGGATATGCTCCCATTTTCTTTTTCCTACTAGGGGATTTTAGTCGCTACGATAGAAATATTGACCCTTCCAATTCACAATTACAAAAATTAATTCACAAACAAGCCAGTAAATACCAAATTGGCATCCACCCTTCTTATCAATCCCACCAAAGTGAAGGAAGGTTGGCTAAAGAAATCAAACGACTTGAACAAATTACCGGAAAAGAAGTAATTCACAGTCGTTTTCATTTTCTGAAATTTAAACTTCCTCATTCTTTTCAACAATTGATTAAATTAGGAATCAAGCATGAATATAGCATGGGTTACGCAGGGGCTCTTGGATTTCGGGCCAGTATAGCCCAAGCTTTTCCCTGGTATGATCTGGCTAATGAACAACAGACTAATCTTATCATTCATCCCTTTCAGGTCATGGACGGAACACTGAAAAATTATTTAAAATTAAGCCCCCAGGAATCTTTAACCAAGACCTACCAATTGATGGAAGAAACTGCTTCCGTGGGAGGTTTTTTCTCTACACTTTGGCACAATAGTTCATTTTCCTATATTGAGGCTTGGGAGGAATGGGCGGAGGTCTATGAAGCCATTCTGCAAAAGGCCCAAAAACTTAGACATTAATTTGAAAATATTTAATGACAGATGACATTCATACTTGAAGAAAAACAATCCATTGCTAATCACTTCATTGCCGAATTAAGAGATCTTAACATCCAAAAAGATCGCATGCGTTTTCGAAGGAATATGGAGCGCCTGGCTGAGATTTTGGCTTATGAAATGAGTAAGTCATTTATGTATGAAGCAAAAGATGTAGAGACCCAATTAGGAGTAGCCCATACCTCTTTAATTAGCGATCGAATTGTTATCGGAACCATTCTAAGAGCAGGATTGGCCATGCATATGGGCTTGTTGAATTACTTTGACAAGGCTGACAACGCATTTATTTCGGCCTACCGAAAACATCATAAAGACGGTACTTTCGAAATTTCCTTGCAGTATGTTTCCTGTCCCGATCTGAACAATTGTGTCTTGGTTATTTCTGATCCCATGCTGGCTTCTGGAGCCTCTATGGATGTTACCATCCGCCAACTTAGACAATTTGGTACCCCTAAAGAACTTCATATCGCAACTGCCATTGCCTCCACAACAGGTCTAGAATACATCCAACGTCTCTACCCGGATGCTCATATTTGGATAGGCGCTTTGGATGAGGAGTTAACAGCTAAGTCCTACATAGTCCCTGGATTAGGTGATGCAGGAGATTTAGCCTTTGGATCGAAATTGCAAGAGTGATTGGGAAGTTGGAAGGGGGAAGTTGGAATTTTTTGACCTTTAGAGTATTGGATTAATGGCTTTAAAATCGTTGCTATGTCCTCAACCGACCATCCTTGAAAGACAAAAAAATTAAGATAAATATTGACAATATTTTTATATTCGATAAACCCAAGCAAATTCCAAGCTAAGCCCAATTACATTTATTTAAACCACCAGTTATGTGGCCACGAAGAAGAAAAAAGCCGAATAACCCAATTCAGCAGTTAAAAGTAAAAGGATTTTCAGCAATACAGTTACTAAAACAACAGGGAAAAGAGAAAAAATGGTTTTTCCCATTCAAAGTCTATAAGTACAGTGAAGCAGAATTATTAGACGGAAGAACCATGTCTATAATTGACTCAGTCATCACTGATTTAAATGAACTCATTCGAACTAAAATCAAGGGGAAAGATCTTTCCATAAAATTATATGATGAAATTATAGCCTTGATTGAAGAATTGAAAGAATTAACTGAGGTGGAGATTGAGACTATCCAATTACGTCCTACATTAAAGGGTGAATCATTTGAACAATTCATCAGAAATCTAAAAAAACTCATAGGCTTCTAGAAAATTAAGGGAATAGTGATCTATTTTTCATACAATGTATAAAAAACATTGCATGCTGTTTTTATTTTTTATACATTGTATGAAAAATATCAGATGCAGGATATCAGATTAGGAGCTTTTGAGGAGATGGTCCTCCTTTCCATTGCAGCTCTTTTGGATCAAGCTTACTCGGTTTCCATTCGGGATGAAATCAGGAAAGTGAGCGATCGAAATGTCAAATTAGGGATGGTCCACTCTGTTCTAAACAGGCTCGAAAAAAAGGGACTAATCACTTCTCATTTGGCGGAAGCCACTAAAAAACGAGGAGGTCGAAGAAAGCGCTATTTTCAAATTACACATAGTGGAAAAGTAGCCCTTTTGCAAACGAGAAACCAACGCGAACAACTGTGGAATACCATTCCTGACTTTGTCTTCAAAGGCCTTTCTTATGACAGACTTTAACTCCCCTCCTAGGTGGGCCACCCGGCTTCTAAAATGGTATTGCAGATCCGAAATTTTTGAAGATCTCGCTGGAGACCTGGAAGAATGTTATCATGAAAACTGGGAGCTTTATGGTAAAAAAGCCAATCTGATCTACGTCATTGATGTTTTCAAATTCATCCGATTTTACACCGTAAAAAATCCGAAAATGGGATCTATCATTCACTCTTTACGCTTACTGAGTAATTACAGTAAGACCTCTGTCCGCAATATTTTTCGCAATCCTTTATTTTCTTCAATCAATATATTCGGGCTAGCCATTTGCATGTCTATTGGCTTATTGGTGATTGCCTTTTTGTTTGAGTTATCAAATTTTGATGGCTTTCATGAGGATAAAGAAAATATCTACCGCGTAATTAGCACCTATCAGTCTCCAAGAAATGGCACTCTTGAACTGGCCACTTCATCCGTTTTGTTAGGCCAGAAAATGGAGGAACAAACCCCAGGAATTAAATCTTTGGTTATCCTTAATCGAACACTATCAGGCGATGTAAAGAAGGGAAATAATGCTGTTCCTATCAGGGGGCTTTATGCCTCTAAATCATTTTTTGATGTACTTTCTTTTCCGCTTATTCAGGGGAATCCAAAAACGGCACTTCAGCAACCTAACACTATTGTTATTACCACTACTTTAGCCAAAAAACTATTTGATGATGAGCCTTTAGGACAAATTGTAGAATTTAATGATGACAAACATTTTGAAGTCACGGGAATTGTAGAAGATCCACCAATGAATTCCCATATCAAATTTGAAGCCCTGGTATCCTTACAAACATTGGAAAATGAAGCTCAAAATGAAGAAAATCCACGATTATACCGATGGTCTAGTATGTGGGATAGTTATGTCTATCTAAAAAAAGAAGTCAATACCAGCGAAGATCAGATATATAGCTCCATGCAACAGATTGCAGATATCGAAAATAAAACACTCCAAACATACACCATCGAGGTTGGACTTCAAAAATTATCGGAGATTTTGCCAGGTAAGAATCTTTCCAACCAAATAGGGCCTGCCTTTCAAACCAGCCAACTTTATTTTATCATTGGATTGACCCTTATCATATTGATTAGTGCTTGTTTTAATTATACCAACCTCTCTTTAGCCAGGTCTATTCGAAGAGCTAAAGAAATTGGAGTTAGAAAAGTATTAGGCGCCAAAAAAGGTCAAATATTCGGACAGTTTATCATAGAAGCAATCACTATTGCCTTGATTTCACTATCATTTTCTCTAATATTTTTTTATTTAATCAAACCCTATTTTCTTTCTTTAGATGAGTCAATGTCAGAATTGGTTAAGTTAAATACTAACTGGAATCTTCTCCCCTACTTTCTTCTATTTGCCATTCTTATTGGTTTACTAGCGGGGTTTATGCCATCCATACTTATGTCAAGATTACAGACTTTGTTAGTACTCAAGGATACCGGCAAAGTAAAATTATTCAAACAGTTTAATTTTCGCAAAACGCTTATTGTCCTCCAGTTCGCCATCTGTATAGTATTGATTATCTCAACAATTGGCTTGTACAGACAGTACCAGCATGCAGTACTTTTTGATTTAGGATACCAAACTGAATACGTTGTTAATGTTGATTTACAAGGTAATGATCCAGAAATTCTAAGTGATGCCTTTGCTACCCTTCCTGCCGTTAAGGAGGTATCCAACTCCCAAATGATAATGAGTACTGGAGATGTAATTAGTACTCGAGCTAAATATAATGATCCTTTGGATTCAGCAAGAGTAGAATTTAATGCAGTAGATGAACACTATCTTCCCCTCCATAATATTGAATTGGCGGCAGGAAAGAATTTTGGGGCTCGTGATTATCTTAAGGAAATCCCATCCGTTATTGTTAATGCGCCCTTTCTACAAAGATTTAATATTGGCAGCCCAAATGAAGCGATTGATGAAATCATTTTATTGGATGGCCAAAAAATGCAAATTATTGGAGTTTTAGAAAATCTACATCATAGCACTATTTTTAGTCCAATACATGCTTTTGCATTGGTACATGATCCAACAGCAGCAAAATACCTCAACCTAAAAATAGATCCTACCCAATCAATGACGCTGATGTCCAACCTTAATGATGTTTGGAAAAAAATTGATCCTGTACACACCTTAAATGCCGAATATTTCGATGATCGGATAAAATCTACCTATGAAGAATATGCCGTCATGATGAAAATGGTGGGCTTCCTGGCATGTATAGCCATTCTAATTGCTGCAATGGGATTACTAGGAATTACTATTTATCATGTTGAAACCAAGCTAAGGGAAATTGGCATTCGTAAAACATTCGGTGCCTCTGAAAATCAATTGGTGCTTCATTTTTCCAGGGGCTTCCTGATTTTATTATTTATATCAGCCATTTTGGCAACACCAGCTTCTTATTATTTTCTGGATTCTTTTGTAATAAGTCAGTTGACCTATCCAGCTTCTAAACAATATATTGAATTTAGTTTGGGCTTGATACTGATCTTTAGCCTTGGTTTTTTAATAATTTTTTGGCAAATCCGCCTGGCTGCCAAACGCAATCCGGTCGAAGTGTTGAAGAATGAGTAGAATCATCTTTGAGAATGCAGGCCGGTGGCCTGCATTCTCAGAATCAGTTTACTTCTACTTCTAACAGGATAGGCACTATCTTTCCTTCACTGCGAGTGCTCACATCAAAGCCCATCCGATATTTATCATAGGTAATATCTGGGGAAGGGACCATAAACTTGTTGAGCTTTTTTAATAAATGATTTTTAAGATTTGATTTATTACGAGTTAATTCCGTACATAAGTACTGAATATATTGGGCTTTTATTTTCTGGGTAGAAAATAATACTACTAAATAATCCTTCCCCTGGTAGGAAAGTTTTAGACCCGTATTTTTAGAAGGGATGGTTAGGAGTGATCCGCTACTAAACAACATGGCTGATTCCTGCTGCCCCTGAAATGCCTCATTATAATCTTCAGATTTTGGGAAATGCACCTCTGCTTTTCCGTTAGGATCTAAACTAAAAACATAGATATAACCATTATCGAAACCACTTTCCACATATAATTGAAAGACATCTCCAACACTTTGTGGACCACGCAGGGTGTAAAATCCTTCTCTTAACTGGACTCCTGCTTCTTCAAAAATAGGGGTATTATTTTCGACCCTGCCCGTAAATTTTCTAAATCCGAAGGAACCAGCCATGGATCTTAAATCTGCTCCAGTGTTTTCAACTTCTGCAACTATTTCTTCTGCTGGATCTTCCTTTTCTACTACTTCCAATTCTTCTGGAGTAGTGTCCATATTAAAATCAATGGGCTTCCCTTCTGCTAGCATGATGGCATAGGCATGACGGCAATAATCTGCGAAATGAGCATACCGAATCCAAATATATCCTCTATCACCCCAGTTTCTGCCCCAGCTATTCATCAATTTAAAGGCTCCTTGCATATTGGGAGAAACTTCTTGATCAGGGCGACTAAATTTGTCATCATCATAGCCTACCACCACCATAGCATGGCCTCCTGCATAGGTCGTATTTCCTACCGTAGGAAACCAACTTACATCTCCATCTCGAATACTATAGAAGTTATTTAAAACTTTCATTCCTACAACTACTGGTTTGTTTTGGGCAAGTACCAGCTTTGTGCTTCGGATTTTTTCTTCTGCCTCTGCTTCTTTTTTAAAAAGTGGGATATAATCTTCTATTCTATATTCTGCGGCCTTGTCAAATAAAGAAGGGGGCACTTCTTTTAAACAATCATTGGGGTCCGTATCAAAATCACGTGCCAGGCAATTGCCTTTTTCCTGCATTAGACTCAGGGCTTGAGGCATAGTCAGGCCCATATCGCAATTCCCTTCAATGATCTGATTATAAATAAAAAGTGCTGAATTAGCATTTTGAGAAATGTAAGTTTTCCCCCTCCACTTATTTTTTATCGCTCTTTCAATCGTCATAGCTCCATAACCTGCCGCCCATCCTACACAAGAAGCAATGTCTCCCTGATGACGGATTGCGGGGGCATAGGCACTCAGATCAACCTTCCGGCTGATAGATTTTTGACCAGTGTTAATTTGGATATTTTTGGAAGTATAGGGCAATCGATCATATTCATCATCATCAAGCACCAGGCCAAGAGGATAGCTTTGTTGGGACCACCCAATAATCGGAAGCATCAAAAAAAGAAATGCGAAAGTATATAGATATTTCATCTTTAATCAGTTTTCGAATCTAATGATGAATTTAGAATTTATCTTAATTTAAACCAAGCTTCTAAAAATTACAAATCTCCATCTGCACATTTACTAATTTGCACATCTGCTAATTTGCACATCTGCTAATTTGCACATCTACCAATTTGCACATCTACCAATTTGCACATTTGCCAATTTGCACATCTACCAATTTGCACATCTGCTAATCTTTATTTTTAGTTTAAAAAAAGCTTCCCGCCAGTCGGGAAGCTTTGTAATATGAATTTGGGATTAGATCATAATTGTCAAACGAATATTACTTTTAGGTGTATCTGGTTTTCATTTGGTACTTTGGGATCAGTACATTGGGTCTTAATTATCTGACATAAAAAGTGCAGTATTTTTCACGGTATTGACCACACTTATCTTTGATTTTAATTTTTAGTTTATAAGTTCCTCGCTTCAGTTTTCTTAGATATCCGTCGCCGTTACCTTGTCCCTTACACCATTCGTATGGATAGCTATTTTCTTTGCGGACAAATTTTCCATTTACATAAAGCTCCATGTGAGCAATACTTTGATAATTTTTGGCATCCACTCTTACATAAACATCACTGCCATATTTGTAGGTACCATTATTTCTTGGGTATTTAAACCATGCATCCCATTGGCAATGTCCAGGATTTTGATGTCCTTTCACGTATATCACGCAGTGTTTTTCATTTAACTTTCCACATTTGTCTTTAATTCGGACCGTCAGTTTATAGGTACCAGACTTCATATTTCTCAGGTAATGGTCTGCACTTCCAGATCCTTTTGCCCACTCATATGGATAGGTGTTTTCTTTGCGGACGAATTTTCCATTCACATAAAGCTCCATATATTCAATGTGGTGTTGGTTTTTGGGTTCTACTCTCACATAAAGATCTTTTCCCGCTGGATAAGAAGCTCCATTTTTTGGGTGCTTGTACCAGGATTCCCATTCGCATCTACTTGGCTGTGGGTTTGGATGATGGCCTTTGACATGAAAGACACAGTATTTTTCATGGTACTGACCACACTTATCTTTGAAGCGTACTTTAAGCTTATAGCTTCCTGGCTTCATATTGCGCAAATATTCATCGCCTCTTGTTCCTTGCTTAGCCCATTCAAAAGGATAGCTACTTTCTTTGCGGATAAATCTTCCGTTGATATACAGCTCCATGTGTTCAATATGGTGTCGGTTTTTAGGTTCTACTCTGACATATACATCTTTTCCAGAGGGATAGGTAGCATTTTCTTTTGGAGACTTGAACCAAGAATCCCATTCACACTGGCTAGGCAGAGGATGTTGATTACGGCCTATCACATAAAACACACAATATTTTTCATTATAGCGACCACATCTGTCTTGGATCTTTACTTTTAATTTATAGGTTCCAGGTCTGAGGTTACGCAATACAGGATCTCCACTTCCTCCCTGCTTAGCCCACTCATATGGATAGTTATTTTCTTTGCGGATGAATCGTCCATTGATGAACAATTCCATAGAAGCAATATGATGCTTTTGTTTGGGATCTACTCTTACATATACATGCTTCCCTTCTGCAATTTTGGCATTATGCTGAGGATACTTAAACCAGGAGTCCCAAACGCAGGTCATCTCCTCCGCTGCAGTGTTCTCTGTAGTACTCGCCGATAAGTTAATTGAAAAAAACAGGGCAGCGGCGATTAAAATAAATGCTAACTTTTTCATGGTTTTTTGGTTGAATTAAATTTTGGATTTGATTGTTTTCGTAGTACTGTAAATTGGGAGGGGAAAATGTCCTGGGAGAAATTTATTTTAATCTTTTCTTAACGTTTTTTCTCTTCAACCTAAAGGCTGAAGTCCAGACATCATAAATGATGTAGTACACAAAAAAAGGAGGAGTGTCATGGCACTCCTCCTTTTTTATAAGGATATAGTCTTTCTACCTTTTACCTTCTACTTTATTCCAATCAATTATTATTCTTTTTCTTCTTAGGCTTGGCACTATTGACTTCTTCATCAAATGGATCTACCTCATTATTATTTACCTGAGGATAGTCTTGATTTTCCATGGCCTGATTATAAATATCGCCTTCGCTGACCATGATGTCGTCCCAGTGTTTAAACCTGAAAGGCTCAACAAAGTACATTTGCAGGTGCTCTTCTTTTACCTTACGGGCCTCAAAATTAGCAGTAACCAGGTAATTGGTAAAGTCAACTGCAAGTTTGATCATTCCAAATATGGCCGCCAAAGGAGCTGCAGAATACATATCACTTCCGGTCATTTCGGCAACGACCACTTCAAAATCACGCGAATAATCATCTTTTAGTTCTCTTAATTTATATTGCAAGGAATTAGAGTACATATCAGGATGATTTCTAATGGTCTTCAATTTTTTACGATCCATAAAATCATTCTTGATCTCTATTAGCAGCACATTAAATTTATCCGCAATTTTGGCATAAGATTTTTGTACTGTTGATACTTCATTAGGAGAAAGCTTTTGAGAATGTGCTTTAAAGGTAGCAGCTAAAATTTCTGCTTCTAGACGAATCTCTTTATACTTTTCCATGAATTCTGTCTCGAGAAATCCTTGGAGTGCTTTATCTACTTTTTGATGAGATCTGGCCATGGTAGCACGCTCGTCACCTTCCACCATAATTCCTCTGATGTGAAGTAGTTTTTCTTCAAAAGATAATTTCTGAACAAACTCTTCCTCAAAAAACTCCTGGGCGCTAACAGAACTAAAGTTTATGCAAAAAACCAGTATAAATAAGACGGTGTTTAAAATTCTAGTTTTCATTTCTTTTATTTTTACTTATTACGAATCTGGTTCAGTTACTTTGTTTTTTTGTTGATTTCTAATGCTTGCTGATGATGGCTATGGCTGTTATTATTTACCAGCTTGTCCAAAAGAGAGCTGCAGCTATTATCTTGAGCCAAACAACTTAGTAATTCGTACCACTGAGCATCCTCTAAATATCTTAAATCATTACTTGCACTAACGATGGCAAAATTTTGAGCAGCCTGCGCATATTGTCCTGTGGCATAAAAAGAATGCCCCAGATAATATTGAGCTACTATATAATAAGCATTACCTTCTGCTATAGTTTCTAAACTAGAGATGGCAGCCTCATATTGTCCATTTTGAAGTGCTTCCATACCTTCATTTAGTTTTTCTTCCTCAGATATAGCATTTCCGGCGCTTCTGTTGCTAAAATCTGGCTGCTCATAATAGGCAGCTGCCAATTCAGGGCTGCTCATGTTGTTTTGAGGAAGAATAAAATAAAAAGCTCCAACTAAAAGCAACATACTAGCAGCGATGGACAATATAACCATGCGACTTTTGCGCTTTTTATGCAGAGGAACTACTTTACTCTCTGCTTCTAGTTCTTCCAACTGGGCTTTAAGGTTTTTGGCCACTAAATAATCGAGGGCCAAATGAGCAGATTCTCTACGCTTGAATTCATCTGCTAAATCTTCATTTTCTGCAATATGGTTATCTAAAGATGCTCTCTCTGCATCATTTAACTCATTATTCAGATATTTTTCTATTCTATCGATGTCTTTATTAGTGTCCATGACTATACTAATTTAGAACGTTTCTTAAGTTAGGTTTTTTATCAATGTTCTGCAATAACTTCTGGTAACAGTTGTATCGTTGTCTTCTTGCAATTCCCGCATTTTGAAGGCCTACTTCTTTGGCAATTTCTTCCATACTATAGGACAATTTCCAAAGTTCCAGAATTTTCTGGCATTTTTCCCCCAGCTGACTGAGCAATTGATCGAGTATGTTTTTTTGTTCTTCCTGAAGTGATAAATGTTCAGGAGTTTCATAAGATACCTGATCTAACTCTGCGGTTTCTGCTGTATAGACCATTCGCTTACTTCTTTTCAATTTGTTGAGCCATAAGAAACGACAGATAGAATATAAATAACCTTTCAGTTTTCCTTCTCCTTTGTACTTATCCTTGCGGACATTTTCATCAAAGGCGATGATTCCCTCATGGAATAAATCGATCCCTTCTTCATGGCTACCACTATTGTTTTTCACAAAAGCGATGATCTGATTTTTCAATTTTTCATCTCGATAAATTAGAGCAATTGCTTTTTGTCTCTTTTGACCTCCGGCTTTTATATGCTCTATTATTATCGCGTCCGAAAATAACGGTTTCATTTAAGAGTGGATTTAATGAGGAAAATGTCCTACTTTAAAGTAAGTTTTTTGAAAAAAAAATTGAAACGTGTAAATGGTATGTGCATGCACATTTGGTTTTGATTCTATTATATTTGGAAAAGAACCCGAGTTTTAGCCCATTCTTTCATGGAAAGAACAGGCTTTGCTAAGATGCCCAAAATTACCATTTTTCTTTTATCTTTTTTCCTGCTGTGCTTTTTTGCAGGAACTTAATTCTGTACATTTGGTTAATAAAGTAACCGTAATAATCCCTTAAAACTTAGAAGTAAAACCATTTAGAAAGCTATGTTGTTAATCCGCATTCCGATTATAGCGTTATTGCTTTTCTTTTCTGTCGCCTCTTTTTCACAGGTATTGGATTACGTTGACGTCCACCTGAAAATTGTAGAAAAGGTAGCTGATAAGAATACGCCGCTTGCCAATACAAAACTTAACATTTCTGATTATGGTGAAGTCCTTACAAATGCAGAGGGCCAATACACCTTTCCATATGCCATCAGAAAAAATGTAGATCCTCAAATTTCCATCGGCCTTTTTTCTGAGGAGCATAAAATGCTAAAACCCCTTGATGGTTCTATTGCACTGGATACCACCAGGGAAGAAATATTTATAGAACTTCTGGTGGTTAATATGGCAGAAGAAAGTGAAGCTTTTAAAAAGCGAATTGGAGATTTGGAATCTCGCATCTCCAGGTTAAAAAGCAAAAATGAATTAACTCAGCGCCAGCTCAATGCCATCAATAACCAACTGTTGGATACCATCATGCATTTTGAAAACATCAAAAGAGGTTTGGAACAGGAAATCGAGGATTATGAAAACCTGACTGAAGAACAGAGGCGGGAAATTTCTGCCCAAAATGATAAAATCTTGAGGCTTGAGGATGAGGTTAATCGTTTAACAGTTGATCTGGAGGAAGCCATGGAAGAGCGCTATTTGAGAAAAAATACCTATTTCAAAAATATCTCTGGCAATTTATTAGCCTATTTGCGTAAAGCTAAAGATTTGAGAGATCATTTGCCTTTTATAAAAACCTATTTTTCTGTAAGGAACTTTGAAAATTATAAAAAGGATATTAACGGCTATAATGAGCAATATGAATTATTAGAAAACAATCAACTGGATTACATGGAAGGAGTCAAGCATTATTGGGGAAATAGAAGTATTACCAGGAATATGGAAGACTTGCTGGAATTTTTAACCAAGGGGATTCACTACAACCAAATTTATAAAACAACAGCCGAAGTGATGGCAGAGGTTGGTAAGCAAAAACCTCAAAAGGCTCAGAAATTAGCTACCTCTGCTCACCAAGACCTGACCATCAACCTCAGAACTCTGGAAAAAGATATCAATAGAATACTTACTGATTTAAGAAGAAATTTATAATAAATTAGGATGGTCAGTTAAGGCTGACATCTATGCTTAAAACTCAAAAAAAATCTTCATTACCAAATTTTTAAATAAAGGAATAATGATAAAGAAATTTGTTACCCTCCTATTTCCTGTTGCTTTATTTTTTGGTTTTCAAAGCTGTAACCCAGATTGCGATACCATTCAGACTTCCAATATTTTTGTTCCGCCTGGGCCTTATGAAGAAGGAACTCAGCTTGCCATCCAAGCCAATCCTCCAGGGGTTTTAGATGGTAGAAAAATCTTTCTTTCGTCTAGAAATGTAACAGGGGTCAGTACAACCGATGAATTGGTACCCACATTTGTTCAAGAATTAGGAGCCTCCATTATTGAAATTCCCACAGAAACAGATATCGACGTTCAATTTTTAATTGAAGATCCTGATTGTGGTAATTTAATTCCCATAGGAGAATCTTCAAGAGTGGTTGACCCTTCTTTCTTTGCTGATAATCCCTTTTTTGTAACACCCACTCCCCCACTTATTATTATTCCTTCTCCTCCGGTAGCACCCCCACCGGCAGTTGTTAATGCCTGGTTTAGCCCCAATAATAGAGATTATTGTATTTGGTTTAATCCGACTATCGTTGAATTGGATGATGGAACTACCATTGAGTTGCCTACTTTGATTCCTGCAGGTTCTCCTAATGGAATTGGTCCTAAAGATGGTAGTGTAGAATTAGCGGTAGGTTGTAGTGGAACTGCGGCCGTTGACAGGCTATATCACGATAATCCAGTGTCTGGAATCGTTGATAAAGAAAATAATATTATCCGCATTAGTATTGATCGCACCAGTAAAAATTTAGGTGTAGAGGAATATGAAGGACAATTTATCAACCCCAATAATTTGCCTGCAGATACAGATTATACCGTAGGAGGAGCCTGTTCTCCAGATGGTACTTCAAAACCGAATATTATGTATTTGGTATCTAAACAGACTGGAAGGCAATTGATCTTATTCCGTGGCGCCGACTAGAATGGTATTGAGACAGGAAAAATTGAATTTTTCCTGTCTCAATAAAAAATTAAAATCCTGCTCTTGCGCCCAATGAAATAATAGAATAAGACTCTCTCACTATTTCCTGCTGAAAACTCTCCACATCTATTATCAAGGGTAAACCAAAGGTTAAAAACACATTATATTTCTGGTTTGGGGCATATTGTGCTCCCGCATAAGCAAAAAGTGCTTCCTGAGTTCTAACCAATGAGCTATCATCAAACTGCGCAGGCTTGAAATTTAAATTATAAGCAAGGCCTGGATAAAAGGTAAACTTATTATTATTGGTACGCTGAATCAGGAAAAAACTAAGATTGGTTGCATAATGATTCTCATTTCGAAAATCAATAGGTCTGGGATCAGATACCTCACTTTTCAGAAAAGCCATAAACATACCACTAAAGAAATAATAGGTATTCTGACTAATGCTTTTGTAAAATGTAAGTCCTATATCTGCAAAATCCCGGCCTGCTCCCAACTGAAGTTGTTTGGGTTCATTTTTTAAGGTAGATATGGAATAGCCTCCACTAACAATCAATTCAGGACGGGATCTAAAAGGCTGCCACCTTAAACGAAGACCTGCACCTACAAGTCCACCAAAGGAATCATCAAAAATAATATCAGAGGCCTCAGAGGCAAAATCTGGTGAATTTACTCGACTTTCGCCATCCTCAGATTCAAAAACCCTAAAAGGCGAGCTGGAAGCGGCATTGTCTTTACGTGCCCTTAAATATCTGAGTTGAATGCCTATATCCCATCTACCAGAAGGAGAGATACCATAAAAGCCATAAAGGTCAGAGATGAATTGGGTTTGGCGGATACGGTCAAAAACAGGCGAATTTTGACCATTTTCATGTAAAGCAATCCAATAGGAAGCCAGGGTATTATTCCAAATAACTTCTCCTTCTCCTGGATTTAGAATAGTAGTAGCTCCTCCATTGACAATGAAGGTCTCCTCTAAAGAGTCTAAACCAGGAATAGAATATTTAAATTTTTGGGCGTAATTGTTTGTAAATGAAAGCAAACAAATTCCCAGGATGAATAAGGGTAATTTGGAGGTGGCGAATAGATTCATTCTATTAATTTTTAGAGGTTAAATCGGTCTTTTTCCTTCCCAGACAATATTGAAGCCTTCCGTTCCTTCTGCACAAAATGCTGAACACTGGCCTTGCCCGCGAAATTCATCAGGTTTTTCTAAAACAAATTCAAACGTTTCTTTCAAAAAACCTTCGTTTATCTTATAACTGGTATGTTCCATTTCTCCGCTTATTCTTGCACCTCCTTCCTTTATGGATAAATTGGTAATATCTATTAGTTCGGATCGGATGCTCTTTGGAGCAAAAATTTCGAACTCTCCCTTTAGAGAATCTTCGAAGTTTAATTTCAAAGTGCCGGTATATTCCAGACCCGGTTCATTTTCATAATAATAACTGATCTCCCAGATTCCTTCCCATTTTTTCTGAGCATTTTGGTCTTTTTTGAAAAAAAACAAACTGCTCAGCATCCCTAAAATAATCACAAGTACTAAAATAGGGATTAATCTGGAGGTTTTATCCTTTGGTATTCTTGCATTCATATTCACACGGGTAAGAACAATTCATACTCCTCAAATATACTATAAACAAGATAAGGATTAAAAATTGTCTGGCTAAGAAGTGGGAGGAATTTATTTACTCATTACCCAATACTCACTACCCATTACTAGATATCACCTTCCTTCCAAACCACAACAAAACAACTGCCAACACCGCCAAAGCACCCCAAATAAAATAAGAATTTGAGCTACCAATTTTCAGGTCTTCCATATTCCCGATAGGCACAAAAGAAGCCCAAAAATAAGGATGAGCCTTGGCCAGGCCATTGGTATCTAAAAAGTCCAGCATGGCCGCTTGCATGGCTTTATCTTTTGAAAGGCCCTGCTTTATTTTTTCAAAAAACAGCTGAACCAGGTCATGAGTGGCTTTATCATCTACGCTCCATTGGGTGGCCATCAGGCTTTGGGCACCTGCATAGGAAAAACTGCGGGCGATGCTGGCAATACCCTCTCCTTTAAGAAGTTCCCCAACACTGGTCTCGCAGGCACTTAGCATAACCATTTCGGCATTGGTGGCCATATTGTAAATTTCACGTACGTAAAGAAGGGCCTCTTCTCCTTTGGCCTCCGGAGTTTCGCTAAAGGCTAAAAAGGAATAATCGCCGGAAGCACTGTTGGCCTTTCCATGGGTGGCTAAGTGTACAATTTTATATCTAGACTGCAATTCTAGAAATCGACTTTTGGAGGCCTCGGCATCATAGATTCCTTTTCCGCCTACCAATTTTGTGATGCCCTGAATTTCCTGGCCATTAAATTTTAGAGGATATAATCCATTCTCATTTCCTTTTTCAAATTCAGGGGCCAGCCCCAAATAAGGCTGCAGTCCCTTTCTGCCTGTCCGTTCAATCATTTCCTTAAACAATCGAATGGAGTAATTATAACTGATAGAATAATCTCGAATCAGGTAAGGATGAGTTTTAAGTCCATTGGCTTGCTCAGGGTAATCCGATAACAATGCTCCAAAAGAAATAAAACCCAATTCTTCATCTGGAATAATAAGCAATCTTTCTGCTAATAAATTTTCTACAGGCTTAATCAGAAATTGATAAAGAGCATAGGAAGAGGAAACATATTTTTCTAAATTTTGATTGAGCTCTGCTGAAGAAGCGCTTGAGAAGTTTCGAATGGAAATATTATAGTTATCCAATGCATTAAAAAATATCGTATCCAAACCCAAACTCACCACTCTAAAATCATCCTTATTGATAACAAAAATATGTAAAGACTCTCCTCCAAGAAAATATTCCAAGATGGTCTGATTAGGTGCCAGCAATTTTTCTTGCACCTCGCTAACAGGTAAAGTCGCTGTTTCATAGCGCAAATTATAATAATCAGGGAAATTGCGTTCTACAGCCGCAATTTGTTGAGAGAGTAATTGTTTTTTTTCAAAAATAAGATCATTTAAACCCTCGATTTGATTATCCTTTTGTGAGCTTGCTTTCTGCCAGGCCAAAAAGCGTTGTTTTTCTAAATCACCAATGGCCCTTTCCAGGTCATTAATTTCCGCAATAATATTAGAAGGTACTCCAGAAAATTCTTCTGCCTCTGTTTTTTGTAAAGCCTCCAGCAATAGAATACCTTTACTTTTTTCTGAATATTGAAAAGCTTGCCGGATATATTTTTCTTCATTTGTCAACTGATGCAGGACTACTCCAAGTTCGATGGCAAAATCATATAAATCATGTGCCATATCCAAAAGCATAAGTTTAGAGCCGCTAGCTTCATACTGATTTCGTAAATAATCCAACAGGCGGTCTATATCCTTATAATAATCAAAAGCCTGATCTAATCGACTAATGTCCCGGGTACTATTATAGCTTTCGATTTCTACATCAGACATTGATTTAAACAAACGAAGCAGTATTTGATGATCATTGACTTCATCAAAAGAAGCCCGACCTTCATTATTATAACCTAATGCCTCCAAACATTGATCATAGGCATCTTTTGCCTTTTGGTCTTTCCCAGCAAAAAAATAACTCACTCCTATGTTAAAATGAGACATGGCCACATCAGGATGTACAGCTCCATAATTATAAGTCATTATTTCGAGGGCTTGCTGGTATAATTCAGAAGCTTTTTCAAAATTATTCAGACCATCATAAGCATTGGCCAGATTATTATAACATAAGGCAATAGAAGGGTGCTTATCGCTAAGAGTACGTTTATAAATATCAAGAGCCTTATTGTATTCGGTAAAAAGAGCCTCATCTTGTAGTTCAAAATATACACTTCCTATGTTGAGATAGACATCCGCAATATCTTGATGGTCTCTTCCATAGTGGCGGGAATAAATATCTACAGCCTTCTGAAACGCTTGAAGGGCCTCTTCCCTTTCTCCTTTGTCTAACAAACATAAACCAATATTATTATGACTTTGGGCAATCTGTGGATGTGGATCTGTCAATTGTGAAGATCGGATGGCTAATGCTTGTCTATAATACTCTAACGCCTTATCGAAATCACCGATATTGTCCAGACATATTCCAATGTTATTATAAAGATTAGCCACTTTTATGCTCTGGCCTCCCAATGACCCAAGTCCCAAATCTAATCCCTGGTTGAGAAATTCCAGAGCTTGTTCAAAATCTTTAATCTCCCTATAATAATTGCCGATCTTGTTAAAGTTCTCTACTTGAAGTGGATTGTTTTTCACAGAGGAGTTTTGCAACACAGACCTGGCCTGCTCATAAAGTCTTATGGCTTCCGCATAATCACTTTTATCAAGGGCACAATCTCCAAGAATATGAATCAAGCCTACTTCAAGGAAAAGTGAAGATTGGTCAGAATTTTTTAGGGTATTTAAAGCTTGATTAGCCAATTCCGCCGCTTGGTTAAAATCCTTGTTTTCATTGAGTTGATAGGCCTCTTCAAATTGTTGTCTTACCAAATTGGTATCGGCCTGGTAAGCCAACACTCCTTTACATGCAAACAGTAGAATGAACATAGCTATATAATCACGCATAAATACCAGCCAGTTTTGTGATAAGCTCCAGGTCAAATTCATCAATATTTTGTCCTGATCGTAAGATAGTTAATTTATGAACAGCAATAATACAGCTTTTCTTAACTAATAATCAGTTTGTTTCGCTACTCTGTAGCTTTATTATGGGCTCGCATTATTTACCGATGGCTTTCGCCATCGGCTTAAGTATGCCACCATTCCATGGCTTTAACTTTCCTAGGAATAACTAAACCATATGGGTAAGAAAAGTCTTTCTACCATTATCCTTATACCTTTTAGCAAAAAATTTCCTAAAAAACTCTTAAACCACTAGGACATTTTCCTTTCTTAATTGATATATAGATAGAAAAATGCTTATTTTATGTAGGCTAAAATCAAGTATATTCCAATTTTTTAATAAGATTTTTTTTTTGAGTAAGAATAATAAAAATTGGATTTTAGCAAAATCAACAATATGATAAAATGAAAACACTTACTAACATATCCGTTTTTGCTCTTCTATTTTTTTATACATTCTCTTTTGCCCAGGATGAGATTGACCTCTTAGAAAATTGGGGATTTAAAGGCAGCAAATATACCTATGAAAAAATTCATAAAGTAATTGCCGCTACCAATGATTATGTTGTAGCAGTTGGTGAAACCTTAGGGGACAGCAAACAAGATTCCGACGGGCTTTTCCTCGTTCTCCATGCCAATAATGGTCAATTCAAACTCAGGAGTAAATTTGGAGGAAAAGGAAATCAGGCTTTTCATTCTGTTGTTCAAAATCATGATGGAACTTTTACCCTGGTAGGATACGACCAATCCAACCCAAGAGGCAATGCTCAGGGTTGGGTCCTTAAGCTTGATATCTCAGGAAATAATTTATATGAAGCCAATCCTCAAAGTTCTGCTACTGCCGATGCACGGCTTGTTGATGTAGCCATAAATCCTGAAGGAGATGTGTTAGCAGTTGGCTCACAAACAAGTAAACAATCCAGTAATGTTTGGATCGTAAATATAGGAAGGGATAGAATTAATAACAGTACTACTCTTAGTGAATCCAAACTAGCCAGAGTAAGTGGTATAACAGCCACACCAAGTGGGGAATTTGCTTTGTTAGGCTCTACAGATATTCAAAATCCTGAATATAAAGAGGATATCTGGGTGAAAAAAATAGATAAAAATGGACAAGACCGTTGGGGAGGAATCAAGTATTATGGAGGAAGAGGTTTCCAGGAAGGCATGGATATTACCTATACGTACCAAAATGGTGGCTTCGCTATAATTGGTTCTACAAATGCCCAGACAGAAGGAAATCTGGATATGTGGTTGCTAAAAATAGATGATAATGGAGAATTGGAATGGGACAAGAAATATGGAAAGCATAATGCTGATATCGGTCGTGCCATTACAGAATTATCCACCGGGGGCTTAGCTATTTTTGGCCAGACCTATTCCTTGCTGCCTAAAGCGCGAACTTCTACCCTACAATTGATCATTACGGATGAATATGGTAATCCACAAGATGATGGTGTCTATCCTATTATATATGAAGGAGAAGGAGGAGGAAATGAAATAGCTTTTTCTGTAGCTGAACTGCTAAGCAATGATAATGTAGTAATTGCGGGAACAATAGAACCAGAAAAAAAGAATGTCTTACCTGATTCTTACCTGGGTGCTATAACCTATAAAAACCTGGAACCTAACTCCAATACTGGTGGGTCAGGAGTAGATCGATTTGGTAGTGAACTGAGCGGTACCATTTCCTTTTCAGATGCTATTTTGATGGATGAAAATGGCAATAGCTTACTCGAAGCTAATGAAAGAGGTTATTTCGAAATGGAAGTCACCAATAATAAGCAAAAAGATCTTTATAATGTAAGCGCTACTATCGTTGGAAATTCCAGTCAATCCGAATTTGGTTATTGGAAAAAAGTGAAGGTGGGAGCTCTTAAGGCAGGACAAAAGAAAAAGATTTATGTTCCTGTATATGCTCGCCAGGCCTTACCAGAAGGAACCTATCAGTTGGATATTAATGTGGATGTCAATGAAAGGTATGCAGCCTCTACTACGGCTTCTCTTAAATCAAATACTGCCGCTCGTGCCCTTTTAGTGGCTCAAAGACACGAATTTGTACCCGGAAGTGCTCCTAAACCAGGTCAGCCCATTCAGCTATATGTCAATTTAGTCAATAACGGAGAACTGGCTACCGAGCCAATGAGCGCTACTTTTGATTTACCTCAAGGCGTTAAGCCCAGAAGTTCAAAGACGGTGCAACTACCAGCTTTAAGACCAAAACAAACGCATAGAGTTTCCTTTTCTTTTGTCTATGACCAGAGTTTTAGAGGAAATGAAATCCTGGTACTTTTTCAAACTCAGGGGCAGCGAGGCAGTTCTATCTTTGAAAGATATCCGCTTGCTATACAACCCGGTGCCATTACCCAAAATAACAACAGCAGAAATATGGGAGATATGATGGTTTGGATGTCTCATGACCCTGATGAAAAAGGTACTCGCACTTTTGCTACCAATAAGCGTGATGTAGATATTAAACTAAAGATTTTAACTACTCGTCAATTGGAGAAAAATAGAATTAGTGTTTACATCAACGGCAACAGACATCAGGGGCAAAAAATGGATGAGGTCAAACTTACTTCTGAGGGAAGCAGTGTTGATAGATATAATTATCAAAATAAATTGCGCCTAAAAGAAGGAGTCAATAAAGTAAGAGTAGTTTATCATGACGAAGATGGAGGTGATTTCGGTAGCGATGAATTGGTATTTGATTATTCACCAAAAGATAAGCCCAACCTTTTTGTATTATCCATTGGCGTTAAACACCAGGATTTGCAGTACACTGTAAAAGATGCCAAAGATTTTGCCAGAATGTATGGAGGGTTCCGAGACTCAAAAGACAGAAGAGTTTTTAGAAAAGTAGAAGTATTTGAGGTAACCGAAGATGAAATGACTACCGCTAATAATATCAAAGCTGCTTTCATTCGCTTAAGAAGAATGAACATCAAGGAAGGAGATTTAGTCGTCATCTTTATTTCCTCCCACGGTAAAGTCAATAATAATGGAGAATTCATTTTAATCCCATCTGATTATAATTCAGAGTTGGAAGAATTGTACTCTGTCAACTTTAAGGAAGATATTCTGAAAAAATTGAGAGTATTGGATGGTAACAAACTGGTCTTCATTGATGCATGTCACAGTGGAAGTGCTCTTTCTTCAGGCAGTCGCTCTATGCAGGATGCTGCAGCCAGCCAGATGCTGAATGGATTAATTCGTGCCTCTTCCGGTCTTGAAATCATCGCTTCTTGTGGCGATAACGAATATTCTTATGAGGATAAAAAATGGGGCAACGGTGCTTTCACCAAGTCAATCCTGGAAGCCTTCAGAAATGAAACCGTGGATGTAGGTAATGGCAAAAAAATCAGAGCTGATATATTTAACGAAAATAATGGCATTAAGGACAATGGCAAAGACGGTGTGATTACCATCGAGGAATTAAAACTGTTCATCCAGCAAAGAGTCCCTTATCTGGTTAAAACAACCAAGGTAGCACCTCCTACTGAGCAGCGTCCTTCAAATAAGAGTACGGATCTTTTACCGAAGGAGATGGGGATATTTGTTGTACCGCAGAACTAGATTTTTGATAAATTTTTGGTGGCCATGGCCACCAAAAATTTATCAAAAATCTAGTTTGCAGTTCGGATTCTTGTACTTCTTTGTATCCAGCACCCTACAAAAAAGCTATCACCTGATTTAAGATTTCTTTGAAATACATCTTCTTTTTTAGGCATATACTGCGCATATTGTCCGATCCATTTATTGGCTTCACTAGCCGCCTCTGGATCTACCTGCTTGGCTTTATTCCACATATCAATGGCAGGCCAAACTACAATTTGACTATCCCAGCCACGTCCAGGGCCACATAAGGGGCCACTTGAAGCATACAAACGACCAATGTGCAAATAAGGCTCTCCCCAATTGGGGCGCACCTCAGCAGCGTCTAAAGCATACTTTCTGGACTTGGAAAAATCCCGAAGGTGGGCCTGATAGATTTTTGCAACAATCAATAAAAACTGGCCTTTTTTCTCCATATCTTCTGCATTGCCAGCCGCTTCAAGGAAGCCATCTACCGCACATTGGTAATCGGCTTCTTTTAAACAGTTATAAGCAAGCTTAGCTGGGCCTACTGTTTCTACCACACAGTGTTCGTTACCGGCTCTGATCAATTCTTTAAATCGTTCATCAACTTCTTCACACATACCCCATTTCAAGCGGGAATAAACGGTGCGAATTACATCACAGTCATCCTGTGCAGCTAAAAAGTCAGGATAGTATTTGTCCATATAATAATCACAATCATAAAAGCCTTTGACCGTTTCGAAGTACTGAAGTCTGTTAGGGGCATATTCCTCAATAATTTTCCAGCGTTCACAAGCTACCCCTTCGCATTCCGAAAGACCTTCTTTAATGATACCTCGTATCTGTTGTTCATATTTTTTCGCTTCCTCATCACTTATTTTCCCCTGAGAATGTCTTTCAACCAGAAGAGCCGTAAATGGATTGACAGCAAAATCAGGCGTCTTTAAGCCATCCATGTCAAAAGATTTCTTAAATAAGGCAAAAACCTCATCTTTGGTGGCTCTGTCCTGATATTTATAATAAAGATCAAAAGCTTTTCTGGCGGGAATATATCCCCCTTCAGAATAACATTCATCAATTTCATCGTACAAACGAAAGATATTATCGATGTATTCCTTTTTCTTAGCCTCATCTGGATTTTGGGTCAGATAATGCTGATAAAAACGAATACCATCTGCGTAAACAGTATTTCTTTGGCCGTCTGCAGCAGGTGCTACGGCATATACCTCTTTCCATAATTCATAGGCTTGATCCCATTGGCGTGCTTTAATAAAATCCCGATAGATTACGTATTTATCAGTTATCCCATCTGGATCAGGAGCATCCGTAAATTTAGGGCAAGGGCTCAGGTTGGCATTTTCTTCAGGTTTAGGTGTGGGATTTTCTACCACCTCTGGTTGTGTTACTTCTTGGGTAGTTTTAGGTGAACAGGCTGCAATAAAAATTAAGACAAGGAATCCAATCAGGTGTAACTTTTCCCATTTCATAATAGAACCATTTTAAATTATAGACTTAAGGAAGAAAATAAGCAGGTTGGCAAAATTAAGTTAAGAATTGAGGGCGGCGGTCGCCGCCTTCAATTCTAATTTAATTTTGTCGGTGTACTCATTTCATATTTAAACGAATAAGCCTCGTTCACAACCAAAGTTATGAACGAGGCTCATAAATATAATTATATAAAAATCATTTTCGGTTTATTGATGGCGAACTTTAACGGTTTCACCAATCCAGCAAGCAACTCTTACGGGGGTTCCTACTTTAAGACTCCTTTGGAAGACATCCTCTTTTGTAGGCATTGAACCACGGTATAATCCAATCTTTCTGTTGGCCTCTTCAGCGACATCGGAATCGATGGACTTAGCATAGCTGTATTTGTCAATAGCAGCAATTACGGCAAGACCTCTGCTATAACCATCGTTACCGCAAGTTCTACTAGAGGCAGCATACATATCGCCAATTAGCATATAGGGGCGTCCCCATCCATCTCTAAGACTGGCAGCTTTTTTAGCAAACTCTCTGGCTCCACGTTTGTTTTCTAATTTTCTATACTGGATAGATGCAATTCCAAAATAGTATTCAGCCTGCTTATCCTTATCACCTTCTTCCTCAGCTTTAGAAATAGCTTCTTCGTATAAGCTAATTGCTTCCTCAAACTTACCCTCATCATAAGCACGTTTTGCTGCCACACCAGGATTATTAGCAAGGAATTCTGCCTCCAATGCAGCATTTACTTCCGATGCCTTAGCCTCATATTTTCCTTTCAAATCCATCATGAAAGTAGCAGAAGTATCACATCCTTGAATTCTCAACTTATTATAAGCATATTTTAACACTTCTAAATCCTCAGGATTCTTTTCAACTTCAGGAAGCAATTTGCCCTTGAAATATTCACAGTCAAAAATTTCATCCTCAATAGGCTTGAAGTGGCTATTCATACGTGCTTTTGAAGATTCGTAATAAGCTTTGTACTGGCCACCTGCTTCAATACTCTTATCAGCAATTTCATTAAGTCTTAAGAAAATCTCTCTGGCTTTTAATTGCTCCATTTTTTTATTCTGGTAGAGGTATACTACCAATTGCCCATAAGGCTCAAAAACCAGGTATTCAGTTTTGTCGCCGGCCTTTTCTACTGCTTCAGCAAAAGCATCGGCTGTAGTTTGACGATATCCATAAAATGGAGAGTAAAACATATCGAATGCTTTACGACCATAAAGAGCGGCAGCAGCTTTCGGAAAGCATTGAATTTGTTGGTCATACAAAGACAGAATTGTCTCTGTATACTCCTTCTTCTTAGCTTCATCTGTTTCCTTTTCGAGCATGGCCTTGTATAACTTTCTACCATCCATATAATGGAATGGGCGTTGGCCATCTGCTGCGGGAGCTATTTCATAGGCGGTTTTCCAATTGTCAAAGGCCATAGAAAAGTTCTCTGCGTCCATTTTAGAAAGGTCAGCAGGTTGTTTTCCTTTAACAATTCCGCGATAAATAACGTGAGCATTTTCAGCATCACTCTGTTTTGGGTTATCGACCCAAGTGTCACACTGTGCATATCCTGTTAAAGAAAGTCCAGTGAAAAACATAAATGCAAAAGCAAGTTTAAGTAGCTTTTTCATGATCAATTGAATTTGCGTTTAAAGAACCATGAATTATCATTCAGAGCAAAACCAAACGTCAATTTAACGTAAGTTTCTTTTAATATATCGGACACCCCAAATTGTCCTAACTCGAATGCAATATCAAAATAAGAAATGGTTTCCCTGGGCTTAATCATTGGCAAACCAAATCCGATAGTAAGTCCATAATTTTCTAGTTGTTGGCCATTAAAGACCCGAGGGTCCGTACCATAAAAAGCACCAAATCGGTACCTAACCTTATCGAAATAACTATTAAACGAAAAGATATTGGGTACATATTCTCCTCCAAAGGCCAGGCGCCAGGTATCAGAGTAATTTGCCGGTAAGCCTTCACTCCGATAATTAGACCACATTCCCATACTGTATTCTATACCTAATCGCAATTGATTGACCTTTTCAAAGGTCACTCCTACACTAAATTCGGCTGGAAGTACTGCCTGACGTAATACATCCGATTGGTCGAATAGTGTATCAACATCTCCAAGTATAAAATTATCTCTTCTTTGGAAACTTGAACCATTGGTGGTAAAATAATTGGTTCCTCTTCCTCTAAGACCGAAAATCAAGCGTTTAATTTCACCTGCTCTGACCCGGTTGGAACTTTCTTCTATTTCATTTAATGGCAACTCATACATGAGCCCAGCATCCCATAACCAGCCTCCTACACTGACTTCATCCTGAAATTCCGTAGAATAGGATATAGACAAGCTATCAAAATCAATACGTCGACTATTGGTAAGCTTGCCAAAAATGGCTCCAATGTTAAATCCAGCAGCAAAATTTTTATATCGAAGGCCATTCCCCCAAGTCAATTTATAAGTGCTTCCACTTCCCTTAAAAGAGTTGACCGTGGTTCCTACTTCAGGAACTTCGATATCCGTAAGTATGTCATACCCTACTGTGGTAAAAGGACGTAAGCTAAAACTCATTCCTATTCCCAGTGGAGTCTGATCTCTATCTAAAACTTTATTAATCGGATTGATAAGTGGAAAGCCCAAGGCAAGGTAATTAAGATTTCCTGTCCAGACATTTTCATTATTATTGGGCTCACTTAAAGCAGCATATCTTGCTGAAAGACCTACCTCAAAAGAGGTAACTTGAAGAAAACCTAAGGTGGCAGGGTTTCCAAAATTCAGATGAAATTGATCTGGCATTGCCGTAGTTAAACCCGCCATACCTGCCTGCATAGCACTATACTGATCAGCAAAATTCCCAAGGCCAAATCGCGAAAAGGGCGAGTTATTGGTAGGGTTAATCAATAGGTTCTGCCCCATCATACTCACACACAATCCTGAGAATATTACTAAAGCACCAAAAAATCTATTCCAATTGCTTGGCATTATAGTCAAGTATTTTGTTTAGACCGCTTAGGACTAAATCGTGATTCACAAATATCTTTCTTTTCAATTTTTTTGCCAAAAAATCTGCGTCTCCTCCCGTTAAAATAACGTTAATTGATTCAAATTTTTGCTCGCTTCTGTTACAAAACGACTCAATTTCAAAAATTGCTCCCCATTGGGCACCATTTTTTAAGGCTGAACTCGTATCATAACCTATCCAATTTTCTGTTTCTCCAATAGCCATTTTTGGAAGTTTTGCCGTAAAATAATGCATGGCTTCCAAACGCATGGATATTCCAGGTGAAATATTGCCTCCTTTATAATGCCCATTTGCACTAATCAGATCAAAGGTAATACAAGTTCCGGCATCTATTACCAGATTGGATTCATTTGGAAATAAATGATGTGCACCTACCACTGCAGCCAAACGATCCAGTCCAAGTGTTTCTGGCGTTCGATACTCATTGACTATAGGTATAGGCGTCTTGGCAGTTAGATGAACAAAATAATAATTCTCATCAAAATATTGAAGCAATTGATCCTTAGGAATTGCTCCTACACTAGATAAGATGATATTTTCGACGTTATGGTTGGTTACCGTTTTCATAATTTTTTCCGTCGATTCATCTTGTAACACCTGCTTTTCAACTATTTCCCCATCCTCAAACCAGGCTAACTTCCATCGGGTATTTCCTATATCAATGGCCAAATTCATGAATAGGTGCTTTCTGATTAATGCTTAAAATGACGTGTACCAGTCATCACCATAGCCATTCCATTATTATTGCAGTAATCGATACTATCCTGATCTTTTTTAGATCCCCCAGGCTGTACAACAGCCCTAATTCCTGCTTTGTCAGCTATTTCTACACAATCCGGAAAAGGGAAAAATGCATCTGATGCCATTACCGCCCCTTCAAGGTCAAACCCAAAATGCCCCGCCTTCAAAATAGCTTGCTTTAAAGCGTCTACCCTGGATGTTTGTCCACAGCCCATTCCTAAGAGCTGCTCATTTTTTGCCAAAACAATGGTATTCGATTTAAGGTGCTTGGCGCATTTATTAGCAAAAAGTAAATCTGACACTTCTTCATCCGTGGGAGATTTACTGGTTACTACAGTTAAATCTTCTGCTTTCTCCATCTTTAGGTCAGACTCTTGTTCAATCACTCCATTTAAAAGAGATTTAAATAGCCTCTTAGGGCCATCAAAACTTTTAATTTTTAGTAGAATTCGTGTTTTCTTTTTCATCAAATGCTCAAGAGCATCTTGGCTAAAATCCGGAGCAATTAATACCTCATAAAACAATTTGTCGATTTCCATGGCTGTAGCCAAATCAATAGCCGCATTAGAAATTAATATTCCACCAAAAGCCGAAATAGAATCTCCTGCCAGAGCATCCTTCCAGGCATCCAGGACGGTTTCGCGGCAAGCAAGGCCACATGGATTGGTATGTTTCAATACCGCAAAAGTAGGTTTGTCCTCCTTAAATTCTCTCATCAGCCCAACAGCAGCATCAATATCCACCAGGTTGTTATAAGATAATGCTTTACCGTGTAGCTTTTCAAAGTTCTGCCCCAGATCACCATGGAATACACCTGCCTGATGTGGGTTTTCCCCATATCGCAATGCTTCGTTTTTAAGGATACTTTGATTAAAAGTCCAATCCTCTTCTTCATTAAAATAGTGGAAAATAGCCGTATCATAATGAGAAGAAACCCGAAAAGCACGGCGGGCCAATTCCTTGCGATCAGCAACGCTGGTACTCCCAGATTGAGACTTTAGCAAGTCCAAAAAATCATCATAGCCATCTTTGGATGCCAGTACAGCAACATCTTTATAATTTTTGGCAGCTGCCCGAATAAGGGAAATACCACCAATATCAATTTTCTCAATAATGGCTGATTCATCTGATGTGTTGGCTACAGTATCTTCAAAAGGATATAAATCAACGACAACCAGATCTATCTCTGGAATTTGATATTCCTCCAGCTGCCCCAGATGTGCTTCTTCTCTTCTGGCCAAAATACCTCCAAAAATTTTAGGGTGCAATGTTTTTACTCGTCCATCCAAAATAGAAGGATAACTTGTCAAATCTTCAACACGTTCTACTCTAACACCTTGTTTTTCAATAAATTTCTGGGTTCCTCCAGTAGAGTAAATCGTAACCCCCAACTCGTCTAATTTTTTAACAATTGGAGCCAAACCCTCCTTAGAAAAAACAGAAATCAGGGCCCTTTTTATTTTTTTTAATTCCATTTACGGTTTATCGTTGCTTTGAAAAGAAGTGCAAAGGTAGTAAAAAATTGACACCTTAAATTCTAAATTTTGAAACCTTTTAATCACTCACTCTTCAATTTTTCCAAGCCACTACCCATTCTTTTCATTTTACAACATATCTATCGAATTAAATGCCACATCCATTGATATTGTCGGTAAAACAAGAAAATCGATATGACGGACAAACAAATTATTGAGGCAGCAGAAGGCAATCCACTCTCTTCTCAAACTACACGTCTTAGTCTTAGGAATCTAAAAGGTCTAGGATCATTTGCCCCCTTAACGGAATGTAAAAACTTAGATTATTTGCTCTTGCGCGCCCCAGGCCTGGTACCTCCGCTTGATCCTTTAATTGCCTGCCCCAAATTAAGAAGTATTGCCATCCGCGAAAAAACAAAGATTAAAGACTTTTCCTTTCTTGAACGGTTCCCACAACTTAAGAAGCTGGAAGTTAATCAAAGGGTTTATGAGCAATTAGATGGTTTATCTAGCAAAATTTCAGAACTAGAAGTCCACTCTGCTACTATCGATCAGTTATCCTATTTCAGGAATTTCAGTGAACTCAGGCAACTAGAATTGGGTTCTGATACAGGCATATATACCAAAATAAATGATAGTACTGATTTTTCTCCAGTCAAACAATTGGAAAGACTGTTTTTGATGAGTCGGCTCTTAAGCCATACTAAACCTTTGGAGGTTTTAAAAGATTGTCGATCCTTATTTCTTGGTTCAAACAAAAAGCTAAAAGATATTTCAGGCCTGAATAAACTTAGCAAACTGGAAGCATTGGTTTGTGATAGAACTAGTGTAAAGGATATAATGCCCTTAAACGGCCTGGGATTGCGATATTTATCTCTTGGCGGCACAAAAATTAACAGTCTCAAAGGCTTGGCACTTCCTAAACTAGTTCATTTATACCTTGGCAAATGCCGATTAAAAAAGTTGGTTTTAGATACTTCATTTCCTGAATTGGAATTACTCTCATTAGCTCAAAATCCAATCCAGGACATTCAAGCAATACAGCAATTTAAATCGCTAAAATACCTTTGCTTGTGGGGATGTCCGAATCTAAGCGATTTTTCTCCACTTATCGGTCTTACAAAATTAAAGGCTTTAGATCTTAGTTATTCTGCTTTAAAAATGAATCAATTTGAAGAATTGATAAATTTACCCAATCTTGAACAAATCGCCATTTATGATACCCAAATAAGTGAAGATCCTGTGCTCTTAAAAAAAGCACAAAAAATGGCTTTGGATAGAAATATTCAATTAGCAGTGGAAAGGGTAGACCTAATTGATTTTCAAAAACCCTATTATCGTCTTATGAATTTTTATTTGCATGCCTATCAAGGAAAAAATAACCCTTGGTATGATGAATGGAAGACGGGATATCACGTGTAAGAGTATATTTATCCCACTTGATCATCCAAGGAAAATAAATTTGTTTTTGCAGTTGTAAAGACGGGAATCAATGTCAATGTCAATTTCAATGTCAATTTCAATTTCAATGTCAATGTTAATACTCAGCTAGTCATTGCTTTTGCTATTGCTATTGTTATTGCTATTGTTATTGTTATTGAAAACCTATAAGCTTACCAACTCTTTCGGATACCCCAAATAATACTTCGTAACCAATTGAAATTGGATGCCATGATCCACTACCTCTGACATAGGCATTACTTCTCCGCTTTTAAATTTGATTTTTATTTCATCTTTGGAGGTACTATAGGCATTATTTGATTCTTTTCCTTCGGTAATCAAAAAAGGCAGATCAGCAGCAGAAAATTGGCCCCATTTTTCTATTTTTTGCCTGATGTTTTCTACATAGTGCCGATCAAAAGGTTTGGGACTTAATTCTAATTTAAATAACCGCCGGTTAATTAAACCTTTTGAAATAAATCGAAGAACCTCATCTTCCTCATCCATCCAAGTCTTTAAGGCTGAAATAATGTCAAAATCATCTAAATGGGCAAAATGTTCCAGCATTTCATCGGAAATGGGTTGGTTTGCATCCAGTAGATGCCCATTTAATAAAAAATATTCCAGATGTCTGGAGGGGCATTTAGGATTTTTTCCCATCCTGCAGAGTGCTTTAGCTCTCAATAATGCAAGAACCAACATACGCTCAGCAGAAAGAACCGCCTTGTGGAGATATACCTGCCAATACATTAAACGTCTGGCTACTAAAAATTTTTCTATAGAATAAATACCTTTCTCTTCCACAACCAATTCATCATTACTTACTGCCAGCATTTTAATAATCCTATGGTATCCAATGACTCCTTCATGTACTCCTGTAAAAAAACTATCGCGATTAAGGTAGTCCATCCGGTCCATATCCAATTGTCCAGAGACCAGTTGATATAAGAACTTCTTAGGGTGTTCATCTTTAAAGATCTGTATGGCCAATTCTAATTTACCATCCAAATCCTGATTGATTTTTTCCATAAAAGCCAGCGAAAGATCTTCATGGTGTACTTGAATTAAAGTATTTTCGAGGGTATGAGAGAAAGGTCCATGACCGATATCATGTAAAAGGATAGCGATTGAAACAGCTTCGGCCTCTTCATCTGTAATATCCGTGCCTTTTGAACGCAGAATTTCTATGGCCTGGGTCATAAGGTGAAAAGCACCAATGGCATGATGAAATCGAGTATGTAAAGCTCCTGGGTAGACATAATGGGTAAGGCTCAGCTGCTTTATTCGTCGTAAGCGCTGATAATAAGGATGCTCTATTAGTTCAAAAATTAATCCATCAGGAATGCTCACAAAGCCATATACCGGGTCATTGAGAATCTTTTTGGCTTTTTTCACTTAATGTAATTTTTCAATTAAATATATCATTTGGGGAGCTGCTAGGGTCGCGCATTGATTAGTTATAGTTCTAATCAATTTTTTTGACACTGGCTAACGCACACAGACTGTTACCGACTTTCACTGTTTTAGTAGATGTTAACTAAAGCTTAGCCTACAAATTATAACCAGTTAATGCACGACTCTACTGGGCCCCCAAATGATACATTTAATATTGTTTAGATATTTATTTTAATCTTTCTACCTTTTACTTTCTACTTTCTATCATTTCTGGCGAACCACAAAAGAGTATTATTCATTATATTACCAGACGTCTTTTTTAAGAATGTTCAGATACTTTTTTTAGTAAAAAGTCTATTCCTCCTAAATTGACCTCTGCAATATTTTTATTTTCGCAATAAAAGTAATCACTACAACGTAAATTAAGTATTAAATTGTAGCCATGGATAAAATCAAAATTCTTTGGGCTGATGATGAGATCGATCTGCTAAAGCCCCAACTTATGTTTTTGGAACGTAAAGGATATGAGGTTGTCAAAGTCACCAATGGGCATGACGCCCTTGAAGAGTGCGAAACAGATGACGAAATAGACGTGGTATTCCTTGACGAGAGTATGCCTGGTATTACAGGATTGGAAACCCTGGCAAAAATTAAGGAATCTTATCCCAGCTTACCCGTTGTAATGATTACTAAAAATGAAGCAGAAAATGTGATGGAGGAGGCTATAGGTAGTCAAATCTCTGATTACCTGATCAAACCGGTTAACCCCAATCAGATTTTGCTTACGCTCAAAAAGATCATAGATAACAAACGTCTGGTTCGAGAAAAAACATCTTCTGATTACCAGCAAGAGTTTCGGCAAATTCTCATGCAAATCAACAGTGGTTTGGATTTTGAAGAGTGGGTCGACATTTATCGCAAAATCATCAATTGGGAAATAAAGATTGAAGAGTCCAACTCAATGGGAATGGCTGATATATTGAGCATGCAGAAAAGTGAGGCCAACACAGAATTTTCCAAGTACATTGTCAAAAATTATAAAGACTGGATAGCACATCCCGAAGATGCTCCAGTTATGTCATGTGATCTCATGCGCAGCAAGATTTTCCCCCAATTAGAGGTAGATCGTCCAACAATTATGCTACTGCTGGATAATCTAAGATTTGATCAATGGGAAATCATCAAGCCGATCTTGTCAGAATTATATCGTGTGGACGAGGAAGATTACTTTTATAGCATCCTTCCAACCTCTACTCAGTATAGCCGTAATGCAATTTTTGCAGGCATGATGCCTGGAGAAATTGCCCGACATTTTCCTAAATGGTGGAAAAATGATAATCAGGAAGGTGGCAAAAACCTTCATGAAGGAGATTTCTTGGGAGAACTCATCAACAGAACCTTTAGAAGACCCATAAAATGGGATTATGTTAAGGTTACCAATGTGAACAATGCTAAGCAAATGCAGGATAATGTTCTAAATTATCTAAATAATGATTTGACGGTCATTGTCTACAATTTTATTGATATGCTCTCTCATGCCCGTACCGAAATGGAAGTGCTCAAAGAATTAGCCGGCGATGAAAGAGCTTATCGTTCTCTTACCCGATCCTGGTTTCAAAATTCGCCTTTATGGCAAGCCCTGGAGCGGGTCTCTGAAAGAGATGTCCAATTAATAGTGACAACAGATCACGGTACCATTAGAGTTAACCAGCCTTCCAGGGTTATAGGTGACCGGGAGACCACTACAAATTTGCGATACAAAGTAGGAAGAAACCTACAGTATGACCGCAAGGATGTGTTGGAAGTCCGACGCCCCGAACATGCCAAACTTCCCAAGCCAAATGTAAGTTCAACCTTTATTTTTGCCAAAGAAGATATTTTCTTCCTCTATCCTAATAATTATAATTACTACCACAATTATTATAAGGATACCTTCCAGCATGGTGGGATTTCATTGGAAGAAATGATTTGTCCGATTGCTATTCTTAGTAGTAAGTAAAAGGTAGAAGGACAAAAGCCCCTTCTGCCTTCTAAAAATTACTTCCACTAAAATATCTAAAGTATTAGTATAAAATATTTTAGTAATTCTGCATTCTCATGGCGGCAGAATTACTATTTGTTACTTATTCAGATTTTAAAACCTGAGCTAAATCAGTCTGAGCTGCTTTCAAAATGTGGTAGCTGATGGTTAATAAAGTAAGAAGTATAACTATTAGTATAGGCCAAATAAATAAAGAGCCGGTTAGTTCTATGCGATATGGGAAATTAATCAACCATTTCTGCATTAAAAAATAACCAACCGGCAATGCAAGCATTAAAGCCATTACAGCCAAGGTCAAATAATTTTTGGCAAAAAGGATGTAAATATTTCCAGCAGAACCTCCCAACACTTTCCGTATGCCAATTTCTTTCATCCTGGTTTGAGTAGCAAAATTGATGAGCCCCAATAAGCCAAAACAAGCTACCAGAATACCCAGGATAGAAAATACCAGGATTAGTTTTCCTGTATACGCTTCATTCTTGTAGATAGATTGAATGCGTTCATCAAGGAAGAACATAGAAAAGGGTTTATTGGGCTCAAATTCACTCCATTTATTACTTAAGAATTGTACTAGATCCGAATAAGATCCAGGAGCAACTTTTAGTGCCAGATAGGCAGCCCAACTTTCGTTAATTCCAATAGCCAGGGGGCTTAGCTCTGTTCGAAGACTAAAAGCATGAAAATCTTTAATTACTCCAATTACCCTTCCATCCTCCATTGCTTTATCTACTGCCTTTTGATCGCTGAAATACACTAAAGCTTTTTCATTAACAAGAAAGGCTGTGGAATCTGTTAGAATATTTTTATCAAAAGTACGCCCCTCTGCCATTTCGATTCCAAAGGTTTTTGAAAAATCAAAATCAGTATAGAAAAAAGGCATCATTTGTTCTTCTTCCTTATTTTCAATCTCAAAGGTTCTAGTAACTGTTTTCTCTCCAATGACATCAGAAATGGTGGAAGCACTCAAAATCCTTGGACTTTGGTTTAGTTCTTCTTTAAATACATTGATTTGGTCTTTGACCTGAGATCCACGTATTGGGATCATTATCAGTTCTTCTGTTTCAAAACCTAAATCCTTTTTCAACAAATATTGATGTTGCCTAAAAACAGAAATAGTTGAAAAAATAAGCAGGGCGGCAACAGCAAATTGGAACACTACCAGGGTTTTCCTAACAAAGGTATTTTTATTTTTCCCGGTAAGTGCACTGGCACGGTTGTCTAAGGTAGAATCAAATGAGGCCAAATGAATAGCAGGGTACAATCCTGCAAGAATTCCTACTAATAAGCCTGCTAACAAATAATAGATAAGGATCTGAAAATTCCACAACAAGCCCATATGCAAATGAGTGCCCATCAGCTGATTAAAATACGGTAACACTACAATCGCTAAACCGATTGCCAAAATAAGGGCTACATAAGTGATCAGGATAGACTCAACCAGCAATTGAAGAATTAAATACCATTTTGGAGCGCCTAGCACTTTGCGTAATGCTATTTCCTTAGCTCTCTCTAAAGCATGAGAAGTAGATAAATTGATAAAATTAACGATAGCAATTAACAAGATGAATAGGCCGATTGATAAAAATATAAAGGGCTCGTTTTTACTCCTATTCACCTCAATTTCTCCGCTATAATTATCCCCGAGGTGGATTTCAGTAATTGCTCGTAATGCGTAAGTTCTATTATCTTTATAAGAATCTGGCTGGTGCCGATCTTTAAAATCTTCGAATTGATTTTCAAGTGTGGAAGGATCCATATGAGGAGGTAATTTCACATAGGTATGTACAGCCGTCCAAAACCACCTTTCATAAGAGAAGGAATTACCTGTTGCAGCAAAAATATCTCCAATATTCAATAAAGAAGCAATGGCATTAAAAGTGAAATGAGCGTTTTTTGGTGGATCTTTGGCTATGCCTGTAATTTGCAAGGGTAGTTTTCCTTCAAACTGAAGGGTTTCCCCGACTACATCTGCCCTCCCAAACATTTTTTTAGCCGTACTTTCGGTGAGTACTATCGACTGTGGCGCCTTCAATACCTGATCAGCCTGGCCTTCTATCAGGTCAAATGAAAAAAGCTGGAAAAAAGTAGAATCGGCAAAGAATAGTTTGTCCTCATAAAAGGCATTTTTTGATCCCTGAGGCTGTAATACAGGTATTTTCCGAAAAGTCTGATACAATCGCACCTGCTGTATTTCCGGATATTCACTTTGAAGTACCGGGCCAAAAGGGAAAGGCACTTTAGAAATCCACTCCTCTACCCCATCGTACTTAGAAAGTTGATGAATGCGATAAATCTGGTCACCCTCATCGTGAAAACGATCGTAACTTTTTTCATATTGAAAGAAAAGGGACAAAATCAAACAACTGGCAATACCTAAAGAAAATCCAAAAAGGTTGATAAAGGTGGTAAATTTTCTTTTTTTAAAATTGCGCAAAGCAATAATAATGCTTTTGATAATCATACTTCTAAAATTTTCATGACTAAGGGTCAATGTTTGGCGGCTATTCCAGATATTGAAGGATTTGAAAGTGTGATAAGCATACAGTATTTGATATTTCCAAATCTTCCCTTGCTCTGCTTTGGAGTAATAATATTCATGAAGATCTCCCTGTACTTCATCCAAATATTCAGGTTGGCAGAACCATTCCAATAAGTGGTCGGCCCAGGCAGGAGGCGGTGGTATTTTTTTGGAGTGATTCATGAATTATCGAAAGATAGATTTGGCGCTATATTCCAAACTTTATTTCTTTGTTCCCTGACCTTCACAAGCAAAGCATATCCTTCTGCATTTATGGTGTAATACCGTTTTCTTCTGCCACCGCGTTCTTTGGTAGCTCCCCCCTCTTGCGATTGGATCAATTTTTTTTTCTCTAACCTCCTCAAAACAGTGTGGACAGAGGGTATGTGAATAGAGCGTTTAAAATGCTCTTCATAAGCTTCAGCTACCGAAATCCCGTAGGCTTTGCCATCCAATGCTAGCACCAATAATAAGATGGCTTCTTCTAAATTTCCTAATTCCATTTTTATTTAATAAATAATTGTCTTACAAATATAGATAACACTTTTGAACAAATCAATATTTGCAAACAAAAAAGCATCATATTCCTGCGCTGGGCGCAGGAATATGATGCTTTTTTGTTTATTTATCTATTTCAAACCCTCTATCTTCACATCGGAAAAAACCTCAGGATGCTGAGTTAGAAAATACCTTAACCTCTCTAATTTAGGAAGGAAAAAAATTTGCTTGCCAAAGGAGCCGGATGTTTTAAATCGGATGGTAGCAGTAGCAAAAAATAAAAACCGACTGATATATACTCCTTCAATATTATGATAAGGATATCTATAATTTTTAAAATAATTGGTGATGTAAATAAAATGAGGATCAAATTCTACCCTTTTGAGTCGCATTAAGGTAAAAATCATCATGGCTAAGCCGCTGAAATAAAAAATCACCACTCCAATTTTAAAGCTACTGGCTGGGATATCTCCCACATATTCATATTTGTAGAACAGGGCTACGGCAGTAAGAGCGCCAAAGAATACGATCCAGAAAACGGGCAAGAAAAATTTAAAAAACAAGGTCCAGTTGGTCGACACTCTCTGCATAAGCTTAGTCATTATTGTCATTCATCTTTCGCTCTTCCGCCTTATTTACTCGTGCAGAGATGAAGATACTGATTTCATAAAGGATGAATAAAGGAATTCCAATCAAAAACTGTGTTACCACATCCGGAGGAGTGATGATGGCCGCCAGAACCAAAGTACCAATTATGGCATGACGTCGATATTTACGCATCCAATCCGGGGTTATTAAACCTACCTTTGAAAGGAAATATACAACTATGGGCAGTTCAAATATTAAACCGGCCGGAGCTGTAAACATCAGCATATAGTTAATAAAGGAAGATAAAGTTGGTGAATTTTGTACCCCTGGAATATAATAACCTCCTAAAAAGTTAACAGCAAAGGGAGCGATAATATAGTAGCCAAAAAGGACACCAAACAAAAATAAAAAGGAACAAATAAAGACAACTCCCCGGGTAGCCCTCCGTTCATTGGGATAAAGCCCTGGACTTATAAAACGCCAAAACTCATAAAAAATATAGGGAAACGCCAATATAAAGCCGGCAATAAAAGAAACTTTAATACTGGTGATAAATGGTTCTCCAAAACCAATGGCTTGCTTCTGGAATTCAGGTGGTACAATACACATGGCATCTCCAAGACCTAAACTGTTTGATAAATCACAAAATACCCGGTAGGATAGAAAATCATCTCGTGTTGGCCCAAAAATAACGGTATCGAACAGCCAGTTTTTAAATAAGAATAAAACAATACCCACCCCTACAATTGCAATCAAAGACCTTATGATATGCCAACGCAATTCTTCCAGGTGCTCTAAAAAAGACATTTCCTTTATGGGTGAATCCACATCCACTTGATCTAGTGCCATGTTCTTTTATTTAGGAAGCAAAACTAATATTTTGTCCAATATTTTAATAGAAGTTGTTTAAAGTTATTAGATTTTTTTCTCAAGCTACTGCCTGGGCAAAATTATCTTTATTCTAGGCTGCTGGGCGGCCCAGAATAAAGATAGTTATTAAATAACGCGCAAAAAATCCTCTTCCCTACTTTTATGTCAAAGGTCTTGGTACTCTTGTAAAAAAAATTACCTCCTTGGTAGGAAATTTCAAGCCTTAAATAAAAAAAATCTTACTTTTGTCCGATTCTTCGCATAGGTTTCAATTTAGAAGGTGATTTAAATAGAGTGCAGAATATGAAATTTGAGACCTTTTGCAAATAGGTGAAAATAGCTGGACAATAAGGTCAAATACATTTTTGATAAAATTAAATTTTAAATGTACTTGTCAACTAATCTTTCGGGAAGGTGAGTTTGTTTATCTAATTTTATCCTAACATTTTTATCAATTGTTTCAACCAACAGGCAAACCTATCAAATGGTTATATTACCTTATATTATATTTGCAATCAGTTTAGCCGTACTTTTAAAAGCCTCTGATTGGTTTATAGATTCTTCTGAACAAATAGGTCTGTCCCTTGGAATTTCACCCTTTATTATTGGATTAACAATCGTTGCATTTGGAACTTCTCTTCCAGAGTTAGCCACCTCCATTGCAGCAGTTTTAAGAGGAGAATCAACCATTGTTATGGGAGCGGTAGTGGGTTCTAATATTACCAATATTGCACTGGTATTGGGACTAGTAGCCATTGTCGCTAAAACCATTAAGCTCGAATATAATATTTGGCATATTGACATGCCCTATTTATGGGGTTCTGCATTTATTTTATGGTTTATCACTCGTGACTTACAAATTTCCATTTTTGAAGCCATCATTTGTTTGGCAGGAATTGTAACATTTATGGCCTATTCCATGAAATCAAGTGACGGCCCCTTGGAGTCCCGGCCCAAAGTCAATTGGCGACATTATGCTATGCTCTTAATTGGAGGAATCTTAGTTTGGGTCAGCTCAGATTTTGCCATTCAATCCATCGAAGAAATATCTTTAGTAGCAGGTATCAAGCCCAGTATCATATCAGTCTCAGCTGTAGCACTAGGTACCTCTCTTCCAGAAGTGATCGTAAGTTTAAATGCGGCCCGCAAAGGTAAACCCTCCCTTGCTGTGGGAAATGTTTTAGGCTCAAATATCTTTAACACCTATGTGGTAGTTGGAATCCCTTCATTGGTTGGTAAGGTAGAAGTAAGTGGTGAAATCCTGGATACTTTTTTACCGATCATGATCGTTATGACCATATTATTTGGAATTATGTCAAATAATAAAACCATCACCCGCTGGGAAGGAATTGTATTGCTGATGTTTTATATGTTATATGCATCCCAGCTTTTTTCCGGTGCAAATATATAAGCATTAATCCAGCACAGGAGAATTAAAGAAACCAGAGGGATGAATTTTTAATTTTCCCATTTTCTTTTCACCATTGTCATTTAAGCATAACAATTTATCCGTTCCAAAATTGGAAGAATAATCCAGGGAAAAGTTTTCGAAAAGTCATTGATTTCAATTATTTTTCCATAGAAAATTCGACGCGATAATTCTTGTTGTAAACACGACTTTAGCAATTTTAGTAACCCTCTTATTAAAATCTTATGCGATTTTTAGTTTTTGTTATTGGACTCTTTCTGATTTCAGCAGGGATGATTCCTATTTCTAATCGTATTTTTAATCCCGATGAAGACCTGATAGCCTATTATTCCTTTAATGAATGTGATGCCAGGGATGACAGTGGCAATGGATCTCATGGTCAATTATTTGGTAGTGTAAGTTGTTGGTGTGGTGTAGATGATGATGGCTTATTGCTGGATGGTGTTAATGATTATATTGAATTCTATGGTGCTGTCAATAATTATTTTGGCACCTCTGATTTTACCATCAGCTACTATTTTAAGCCTGAGCAATATATGATTTTCCAACAAAGCCTATTTTCAAAACGGCTTGATTGTACAGAGTATAATATGTTTGATTTCTTATTAGACTTAAATAATAAGGAAGTAAAAACCATGGTACATGAGACTCCCTCAAAATATTATGGCTTATTATCTCCAGCTATTGTCCAGTCTGGATGGCACCATATTGCCCTGGTCAGGGAAGGCTTAAAAGCTTCTACTTATATCAATGGGCAGCTTCAAAAGGAGGGTTATCGTTGTAATGGTATCGATTTAAGTAATGAAGCCGTTCTTTCATTTTCTAACAGCCCATGTATCAAATTGGGCAGGACCCGACGATTTAGAGGAATTTTAGATGAAGTAAGAATATTTGGCAGAGCATTAAACAAACAGGAGGTTGAGGAATTATATAATCAATACCCTATTGAAAATGCATCAGCAGACTGTGTCTCTGATCTTCCTATGAATACTACATCGAATATCGTAAAGGGAGAATAAAAAATTGAAGAAGCCAATTGGAGGAATCAAAAATCCTCTCCATTTGGTTTCAATTCTAATATGTAAAGTTAAATACTATGTTTGGAGACCTATTGGGCGATATGCAGGAAAAACAAAACGCCATCAAAGAAAAATTAGCAGAAATTACTGTTGAAGCGGAGGCCGGTGATGGAGCCATCAAAATCCTCGCCAATGCCAATAAAGAGATCCTCAATATCTCTATTAATAAGGAAGCCGTAAGTTTAGAAGATACTGAAGAATTAGAGGATCTTCTCTTAGTGGCCATCAACCGAGTTATTGAATTGGCAGTTGAAAAAGAAAAATCAGAAACCCAAAACTTAATCAAAGACATGCTTCCTCCGGGCCTTGGTGGTCTTGATAATCTATTTGGCTGATATTAAATACAGAGCACATACTTTTAGCATGCCATCATCGTTAATGTTTAAGTATATTAATTTGGCATGAATGATCTTTTTATGAGACAACTTCTTACTATTTTATTTTGCTTTTTGGGGATATTTTATGGATTTGGGCAAACCACGACAGGACTGGTGGCCTATTATCCTTTTGATAATGGTCTTGCCGATGCAACTGGAAATACTTCCAATAACGGATTTGAGATAGGAAACTTAAATTTTGAATGTGGAGTCACTGGTAATGCTGTTTTCTTTGATGGTACCAATGATGAAATAATTATATCCGGCCCTGTCCAGGATGAGTTTAATACAGAGGATTTTACTATAAGCTTGTATTTTAAACCTAATCAGGGAGGAGGCACTCAATATTTAATTTCCAAGCGCTGGGATGATTGCAGATCTGACAATGTATTTTACCTCCGCTATCAACCCTTTTCAAATGCGTTGAATCTTTATCTGGCAGAAACAGCTAATAAATCAATTTCCCTTGTTTACGAGCTCAATCCAAGTATTTGCTGGCAGCATGTTGTGGTATGGCGCAAGGGGCCAGAGGTAAGACTATATGTCAATGGACAGTTAGAAAGATCTAGAAAAACCACCAGCAGAATAGACCTTGAAAATCCAGACTCTCTTGTCATCGGCGGAAGTGTTTGCCGGTCGCCTAATGAAAGAAGGTTTAATGGACTGATGGACGATCTTCGGTTTTATAATAGAGCCCTTTTGGATGGAGAAATTGGCGATTTATTTTTTCCTGTTGATCAAATTACAACTTCAGATACCCTAATATTTCTTGGTGAATCGGTAGAAATGAAAGTAAGCAGCACCTGTGCAAGTTCTTTCAACTGGTCTCCGCCAGCAGATGTCACCAACTTTTTTGATGCCGAACCAATCATACTACCCACTTCTCCCGGTCAAATGACCTATTTCCTTGAAATGCAAGATGATGTTACCAATTGCATAGCTCGTGATTCTGTAGAAATTAATGTAATTGATCCATCCCAATTAGATTGTGAAGAGGTGTTTCTTCCCAATGCCTTCACCCCAAATGGAGATGGGCTTAATGATGAATACGGCATCAGTAATCCTTACGCAATCCCTCAACTGATTTCCTTCGAGATCTTTGATCGGTGGGGAGAAAGAGTTTTTGCCACCACCAATGCATTTGGAAAGTGGGATGGCTCTTATCGTGGCCAGGAAATGAATTCAGGTGTCTTACTTTATAAAATTCGATATTTGTGTAGGGGCCAGGAGCTTGTCCTGACTGGGAGTTTAACCATGATGAGATAAGGATTTATCTGGGACCAAAAATATTCCAGAAGTTTAAGCCTCTTCCTGCACATATGAGCGGAATAACTTTTCCAGAAGTCGCATTTTCCTGCGAATGGGAATTCTTTTACTTAGAAAGGCAATAAATTTATTTACTCTACCCGGAATAATAATTTGCTTATTGTTGAGCAAATCTGTGATGGCAATTTCTGCTACCGGCTCCGGCATCATTACCACTAGTTTGGCCTTTTTACCTTGTGATTGAATCCGCTTTAAGCCGTCTTCATTGGTCACGGTAGAACCTGGACAAAGCACACTTACATTTACACCAAACTGCTTCATTTCCTCTCGTAAAGCCAAAGAATAGGCAAACACAAAATGTTTGGTAGCGGTATAAGCTGCTTTATAAGGAGTGGGTAGATAAGCCTCCAAACTACTCATATTCATAATGTGGGCAGGCTTATTTTCTTTGAGCATAGGAATAAAATGGTAACATAATTCAAATAAGGCCTGATTATTTAATTGAATCATGGTCCGATACATCTCTAAAGGAATTTTTTCAAACCATCCGCTTCGACCAAAACCAGCATTATTGATCAAAATATTTATTTCAAAACCATTTTCCTTACACCAGGAAAAAACTTCCTGAGCTGCTTCTTTTTTGGATAAATCTATACCCAATGAATGGATTAAAATGTTGTTATATGTATCCTTAATTTCCTCAACAGTGTTGTTCAAATGTTCATTTTCTAGTGCCACAATCAATAAATTCATTCCTCTTTTGGCACATTCCATTGAAAGGGCTCTTCCTATGCCTTGGCTTCCTCCTGTTACAAGTGTATAGTATTGCTGGTTGTTCATTTTGTAAATTCTTTCTTTTTAAGAATGGTAGAAAGTAACTTCCTCCGGTAGTCAAGAAAGGTAAAGAGGCTGTCTCATCCGTACGGATTCGCCAGCCAATAATATTTCTTTGAGGGGTGATTTTTACCCGTACGGGTTAAAAATCACCCCTCAAAAAGAAAATTATTTGGCGGCTCAGAACGAGGATCCCGATAGCTATCGGGATATGAGACGCTCTCTTTACCTTCCAGCACGAAATAAACATTTTTTTTCCAAAAAGCCTATTTCATAATAAAAGGAGCCCGCTCTAAAATGAATTTAAAACGGACTCTTAATAGCTTTGTGATTAATTGACTTAAATCTTAAATAGTAGAAATGTTGGGTTCTTTTGATTAATTCCCAAATCCTTCACCTTCATTATCTCCTCCACGAATCTGGTCATTGTTCCGGATTTTACTACGTCTCTCTCGTGCCTGCTTGAAGTTTAGTTTTCCAAATTTTAACCTAAAGTTTACACGGAAAGAACGGAATGGGAATTCTACCCTGTTAAATTGATAAAAGTTTTCGCCTCTTGATTCGGAACCAAATACGTTATTCTCTCTATGCGGATTGAGCACACTTAAACCTAAGCTGGCTCTTTTTCCTATATCTCGATTGGCTCCTACGCTGAAAATGGTAAAAGATGGCGTAAAGCCTTGTAATGTTTGTCTTCTTCCTCTGAAAAAACCCCTGGCCTCCACTCTAAATCCTTTTTTGATGGTATAAGTACCACTTAAATTGGCATTAAAATTCCAGGCGTCTCTTTCGACTAACTGGTCTCCAATAGTAGCTTCAGCATTATAAGATGCTAAGGTAAATCCTCCACGAATAGTCAATTTTTTTGCTATTGTTTTAGAGGAAAACAAACTGAAGCCTAAGGATTCTGCTCGACCTATATTCCGGAAAGTAGTAAAGGAAACTTCTCGATCTGCCACTTCTCCTAAAAATCGATCCACAATCTCATTAGTAAATGTGGACTGATCATAGATAGTGGTCACTATACCTCCATCATCCTGAAAAGCCACATCTGTAAAGTTTTCGATGGTTTGAGAAGTAGTACGATAAAAAACAGAAGCATTAATCACCAAGCCTTTTATAAAAGCCTGGTAGGTCAAATCGTACTGATCTGTTAATTCAGGATTAAGATCAGGATTTCCAAAACTAATATTCCGATTATCCTCTACCTGAATATAGGGGTTAATCGTTCTCAAACTAGGTCGCTGTATACGTTTGGTATAACTTGCTTTCAAGGAAGAGAAATTTTTGAAGTTCCGGCTTATGATAAGACTAGGTAGCACATTCCCATAATCATTGGCAAAAGTGGTAGGGTCATCTCTGAAATCACCAGAAATATCTGTCAACTCATACCTCGCTCCGGCAACAACCCCCCAATTTTTTCCAAATTTTAAATTGAAGGAAGCATAACCAGCATATACATCTTGCACATAACCAAATTCATCAGTGCGACTCTGATCGATGGTATAATCTAAGTCTCCTTCTTGTCTTTCCTCGTATAAATAATCGCTATCAATTCGACGTAGAATGGCCTTTACTCCAGTTTCAAGCTTAACAGAATTAGAAAATGGATGTACGTAATCTGTCTGTAAGGTGTATTCCAGATTTAATCCATCATTATCATTCCTCTCATCTCTAAAAAGTGAAGGATCATCTCCTTCTTGTAGAATAGTTGACTCATTGTCGGATTTGTTTCCGCTTAATTGGAAAGCCATAGATAACTCCTGCTCTGGAGTTTTGAATTTTTTGCGATAATCAGTAGTCCAGTCAAATCCACCTCTAAGAGAAGTGTTGTCTAGAAAGCGAGTATAATTTTGATCAAATAAGCCTGTAGAAGTTGCATCAATCCTAGAATCGTTAGACCCTCCTCTACCAAAGAAAGATACAGAAGTATTAATACTACTGTAAGCATTAAAGTCATAAAATGCTCCAATACTTCCTCTTGGGCCAAAAGAAGTTCCTGTTCCTACTCCTATTTGTGACAAGGTACTGGTAATACCATTAACGGTATTTTCACGATAAAACTCCGAAGGCCGATCCAAAGGCCAGGAAAAGTAAGAGGATACGTTAGCATTCAAGCCAAATCTGCCTCTCGCTAAATTTGTATTAATATTTGCACGTCCATTCCGATTACCGATGGCTGTACTAACCGATCCGGTAAATCCTTCAATGGATTTTTTCTTGGTAATGATATTGATGATTCCGGCAGTTCCCTCACCGTCGTATTTAGCAGTAGGGGTGGTCACCACCTCTACACTTTTTATTTGATCCGCTGAGATAGTTTGTAAAGCTTCCCCTGGGTTAGCCCCAAATAAAGTAGAAAGTTTACCATTAATAAGTATAGTGACATTAGATGCCCCTCTCAAGGAAACATTACCATCAAAATCAACTTCTAGTAAAGGAACGTTCCTTAATACGTCTGTAGCGTCACCGCCTTTGGTCGTTACATCTTTATCTGCATTATAAACTAGCTTATCTATCTTATTTTCAACGAGTACCTCCTGACCTACTACCTCTACTTCCTCTAAATTCACCCCTTCTGCAACCAAAGGAATATTGTCAATTTTATAATCCGGATCTTTACCCGTCAAGGTAATCCCTTTTATTTCTTTACCCTGGTAGCCCATAAAAGTAAAACTTAAATTATAGGTACCTAATTTGAGATTGGAAAGCCTAAATTCTCCTTTTTCATCTGTTAAGCCACCATCAATTTGCTTTTGGCTTTTGGCATCTATCAAAACTACTGTTGCAAATTCTACTGCTGCACCTGAAACAGAATCTGTCAAAACCCCCGAAATATTTCCTGTAATACTTGGACCTCCACCTCTGGAACCTCCACTAAAGTTCGGTCGCTGGCCGTATGCCAACATTCCTAGTAGGACAAAAAGCGTTAAGAATAAAACTTTTTTCATGTTAATTTTTGATTATTAGATATAATCTGGTTCAAAGAAAACAACATTTAAATAGATTTTCCGCCTTTTTGTTGAGCTTCCTTCATTATATTATATCAATTCGAAAAATTTGCCGACAAATTCGAAAATTGTCTATTCGTGGCTTTTCAACAAAAAACCCTAAACAATGTTTAAACTTTAGTGTTATAACATTAATTGATTTTGCAATTAATTCCAAAAAAGATGAGCACAATAGAATTCAATCAATATTTCAAAGACGCTACCCCTTTAATTGAAGGTTTCGCTTTAAAATTGACTAAGGATCAGGAAAAAGCCCGGGAATTGGTACAAGAAACTGTAGTTAGAGCATTAAGGTATAAAGATCATTTTACCATCGGTACCAATTTCAAAGCCTGGATTACCACCATGATGAGAAATATTTTTCTCAATCAAAAAAGGAACCACAAAAGAAGAAAAACAGAAAGCATTGCCAATGATAGTTTATATCTCAATTTGGCAGGAGTTCATACCATCGACAATCAGGGTATACATACTATGGAAATGCAAGAGCTTTTAAGAGTCATAAAAAAACTGGATGCCAAAATCAGACAACCTTTCTGGATGTTTTACCAAGGCTATGCTTATGAAGAGATTGCTCAGGACTTGGAAATACCTATTGGCACGGTTAAAAGCAGAATTTTTAAAGCGAGAAATATTTTGAAAAGCAAATTATCCAGGAAAGATCAGTTCTATGCCTAATTTTTTTTTTCAAGGTCTAAACATTAATTTTAAAATTCTATTATAATGTCAGATACTAGGGCTACATACGAAAATTTTAGAAAGTCAGAACCAATGAGTATTAAATCGGACATCAAACAAACCAAGCCATTCAGAAATGATTATCACGAAGCTACAGTAAACCTAATTTATACTTACAATTGGGTGGTAGATCAGATCAAGCAGCAATTGAAGCCCTATGGTATTACTATGCAACAGTATAATGTGCTTCGAATTTTAAGAGGAGCAAAGGAGCCCATTAGTACCTCCCTGATTAGAGAAAGAATGTTGGATAAAATGTCTGACACCTCTAGAATGGTGGATCGTTTGCATCTAAAAGGCCTGGTCGTCCGCAAAACCTGCCCATCCGATAAACGCCTGGTAGACGTAAGCCTTTCCCAGGCCGGTTTTGATTTATTAGCTGATTTAGACCAATTTGACCATCACGTCGACCATATTCTAAAAAATCTTAATGATAATGAAGTCCGACTTTTGAGTGATTTATTGGATAAGATTAGAGGCTGAAGGGAATTCGGAAGGTGGAAGGCGGAAGGCGGAAGGTGGAAATTCAATCAGAAATTTTGATACCTCTAAAAATTTCCTAAAAACGCTTGAGGATACGATAGAATATCTGTATTAAACCTCTTCATTTAACTCATCAATGGTTTGATCTAAATCCCGCAATACACTGGCATATTTTCTAGCATCTTTCCTGACTATGAAGGGTACAGAAAAGATCAATATCAATAGAAAAATAGAAAAATAAGACTCGTAGATATAAGATCCGCTGAATGAAAAATTCATATTCTTAATTCCTTCTAATTTCACTAGCGTAGTAACTAAAATAAAAGTCAATATAGTCATCAATGAAAGGGAACCTATCCAAAAGCCACTTTTAGTGATAGATTTAAAATAAGACTTAACATTCAAAAGTGATTCTTTTAAGGTGCCAGTGTTATAGGTCTTCTTAATAAAATCCATATTTCTTTTTAGACTCATCATCGCATAAATCATGAATGCTTCCAAAAGACCAAAAATGATGTTTTGATTACTTATTTCTGCAGTCGTTTTGGAGTCGGGAAACTGCCTATCTCGGTATGTGACAAAAAAAGCAAATAGTAATATTAATACAGCTGCAGCCAAATAACCTTTGAAGTCAAACTTGTGTTTTTTTAATATTTTATGGATCACCCCATTGCCTTTTTGTGTGATTATTTCCAGAATACTTTCTTTAGCTAATTTTCTATCTATCAACTTTTCTTCTGCAAGCGTTTTCCATATTTTTCTTAATTCACTCGATTCCATTTTCAAACGATTTTAGAATTTTTGACTTGATTCTGTTTATTTTAACTCCCGTATAAGTTTCAGAAATACCTATGATTTCAGAAATCTCCTTATAGCTATACTCATCGAGATATAGGGTGATAATAGCTTTATCAACTTCCGATAGTCTGCTGATAATTGCATACAGTTTTTCCTGATTGGCATTTTTTGAGTCATTGTTCTCGGTCAAATTATGAGATTTAGCCTCTGATAATTTTACATATTTCAATTGCTTTTTTTCTTTCCTGAGGATATCAATAGCAGCATTTATGCACACACGATACATCCACGTAGAAAATTTGGCTTTGTTATTATAACTTGGGAAAGCCTTCCACAACTGAATAATTAGCTCTTGGTGATAATCTTCCTTTTCAAGCCTATTCTGAAAATATAAATTGCAAATCTTATGAACTATAGCCTGATGTTCATATAGCAACTCTGTGAACTTATCTTTCATCAATTGCTAATTAATCCAAGCTGCAATGCAGCTTGGGGTCTAAGGAAAAAAGTAAAAAGTAGAAGGACAGTAATGCACGCATGTAGAGGTAGTTACTTTCTTCATTCAAGTTGTGATGTCGTTTGAGTGAAATAGTTTTGCCCAATAAGACGGATTTTGAACATTAAAACTTACAAATGTTGTTTTTTTTTTGAATTTTTTTGAAATGAATCTGCTTGCTTAGGTTATTTATAGCAATTGTCTCGGCTACAGGTGAGATGGGTAGGGCAGTTACAAACTGCCACCAACGTGGTGAGATGGGTGGGCAGTTACAAACTGCCACCGTCGTGGGAGAGGGAAATGTACTTTATTTTATTACTCCTTCAAATTTTTCTGATTTAAAAAAGCATGGATCTCTCTAAAAAAGGCCTCTCTCCTATCCAACCAGCCGTAATGGCCACATTTATCAAGGGTAACTAGTTTAGAATTGGGAAGCACCTCATGTGCTATTTGAGCGGTTTCAACGGTTAAGATGTCATTTTTTCCTTGAATGATTAATACGGGGTTTTTGAATTCTCGCAGTTCTTCTTTAGTATCATAATTGATTCGTCTGAGATCACTCCAAACCATACCATTGATTTGCATATTACTTTGGGTAAGTCGCTCAGCAATGGCAGGAATAAACTCTCGATTATAAACATAAGCAGGAGCAAGTGCTAAACCTCTCCTATATCTGGCATGGTAGGAATTGTCTCCCTGGCTCATTTTATTCGTCCAGTAATTTAGAGAATCTCTTTCTTCCTGAGTCAACAAAGAGTTTACTCTCTGTCCTACATAACTGGTAAGACCCAAATCAAGGCCTCCGGAAGAAGAAAACACTATCCCCTTAACCTTATCCGGATGTTTGCTGGTATAATAGGCAGCCATCAATCCCCCAAAAGAATGCCCTAATATTGTCCATTCTTCCAGTTTTAGATGCTTCCGCAAAACCTCCATATCTTCCACCATCAAATCCATGGTGATGTTTTCGTTATTTAATTGCTCCATTACGGATTGCCCGGTTCCTCTTTGATCATAAATGATGGCCATGTATTTTTTCCCAAATTCTTTGGCCAAGGGAATGAACCCATCACTATTGAAGCCAGGTCCTCCATTGATGATCAATAAAGGCATGCCTTCACCAAAAATTTTATAATGAAGTTTGGCATTTTTGGAATCAATGGTCCCTTCTTTTTGAGCAGATATGGAAAGAGAAAAAAGGAAGAAAAAGAATACAAAATAGTACCTGTACATAATTATTTATTTCATTTTTAAAGCTGTTTTTTCGCTTCCTGTGAGGAAGGTTCAAACAACTTCTTTTAATAAAACAAAGATGTAAAGGCTCTGAAATTTTAGGTATGGAGAAAACTGCTAATTCAATTATGGAAATATTAAATTATTATAAAGCTTACCAATCCCTACATTTCATTTCGGGCTTAGTAATCTTTGTTCAATACAAGTTAATTTGTCAATACAATTGCTCTATACCCAGTACCCAATACTCAACAACCACTATTCCTTAAAAGGTAGATATCTGTATTTCACTTTCACCTTTTTCTTAGGCTTAGTACCTAAAAACTCCCAACGAGGACCAGATTTTAAAGCATTTTTAAGACTTTGAATTTCCTCTTCAGTTCCCTTGGAAAACGGAGAACTAACAAACTTCGAAAGTTTTCCCTTCCGGTCAATAAAAAATTCAAGCTCAAAAAATCCTTTTAAGGTATCCCCATTTATTATTGAATTCGGATCAGAAGAAAAAAGCACCGTTGAATCCAGGTGATTACTCAAATTTGGGAATCCTCCAATGGGCTGTGCAATGAAAGGAGTAACTTGATGTTTAAGAGGTTTATTATCAAGCAATTGGTAATTAGAGAGTTCATCTGTTTGCTGTGTCCTGGCATTAGCAGGTTGCATTTTTCTAAAGGAATTAGCAGCAGCATCTTTTTCCTGTCTTTTTTTAGCCACTGCTCCCCTACCCTCATTCGCACGAGTTCTGGGTTCACTCTGGATTTCTTCTTTTGCCAAATCCATCTTTTCTTCCTGGACAGGGGCAGGAGCGGGTACAGGTTTAGTTACTACCGGTGGTGGTGGTGTTGGAACATCATCTGAAGAAATATCCAGCATTTCAAGCGATTCTTCTTCCTCTTCGATATCTTCTTCCACCGGGGGTTCAGGCTGTGGAGGAGGATTAGATTTTTGAGTATTGATTGAAGTAATAATTTCTTTATTTTCTGAATTTTGTTCTTCTTCAACTGTACTTGATGGCAAAATATCTTCTTGCTTCAATTCGGGAGTAGCTATTTCATCTTCCACGGCCACTTGTTCCGTTTCGACCGCTTCTTCTTTCATAGCCAGGTCGTTTCCTGGATCTCGAGTGAGCCACCATGCACTAAAAGTAACTACTAATATGGAGGCGGCCGCGGCCGCTATTCGAATAGGTAGGATAAGACCCCGTTTTTTTCTTTGCTGGAGTTTTCCTTTTATGTTATTTATTCTTGCTATATGATCTCCTTCCGGAAAACGCTGGTAGCCCTCTAATGCCTCTTTCAAAAAAGGATCTTGTTCCGTTTCCTGAAACAATTGCCTTTCCTCCTTGTGTCGAAGATCTCCCTTCAACCAGGCCCAAGTCCTTTCTGCCAGTGTTTTTTTGTTATCCCTTGGACTCATTTTTAATCGTTTTCTTCTCTACGCAATTTTTAATATTTCTTCGGCCATTTTGAATAAAGGATCGAACTTTACCCAATGGCAAATCTTCTTCTTCCGCTATTTCTTTATAAGACCGATCTTCATAATAAAACCATTTAATACAGTTTTTTTGCTCTTCCGGTAGTTCTTCCAGGCAGTCTTTTAATGCGTGTATATTTTCATTTTCCTGACCGTTCTCGGTAATAGGATGCAAATCTTCTAAAGATTGCATAAGATTGGGATCAAATTCTAGTCTAGGCTCCTTCTTTTTAGACCGAATTTTCATCAAACAATGGTTTCTCGAAAAAACATACAGCCAACTTTTGAAGTTTTTCACTTCATGTTTCAATAACTTAGGTCCTAGTTCTTCATAAATTTCCATCACCGCATCCTCCGCACTGGCTTCATTTTCCAAATATTTTAAACACAAACCAAATACCAACTCTACATATCGTTCATACAATTTGGAAAGGAATTCCAAATCTTCCGAACGAACGTATCGCTCCAGCAATTGCTGGTCCGATAGTTGGGAAGTGTTTGATTTGAGGAAACGAAGCATTTTGTTAGTTATGAGTTCAGCGTTTTGAGTTCAGCGTTTTGAAAATAAATTGTTTTTCAAATATACTGAAATCTAATTTTGTCATTATTGATAGTCAAGGATAAAAAATTAAGCTAAATTCCTATTCGTTTAATATTCAAGATTTATAAGATATCAAGCAAATATTTGTTTCAATAACTTAAAATGACCTCTTCAAATTTATTTAAACCCTAAGGAACCCCGAGTACTGAACACTGAACACTGAACTAAAAAAAATTTCCTCCATTTATGTAATCTTCTCCCATCCTGCATCTCAATACTAAAAAAAACCATGAAAAAGTATCTTTTAGTATTATTTGCACTAGGCCTGGGCCTAATTCCTATCATGAACGGAAAAAACTCGACATCCCCAAAAAACCAGTATCAGATAAAAGGTACGGTTTACAATCAATGGCATAGCCCATTAGCTGATGTTGAAATCCAGATTTTTGGAACCAAAAGAAAAACCAAAACCAATAGTAAAGGCCAGTTTACTATTATGAGTGCAGACTCCTGTGTAGCCCTGAAAGCCACTAAAGAAAATTATCTTTCCAAATCTGTTATCAGTGCCTGTAGTGGAAGTGAAGTGACGATTAATCTGGCTAATGACCCCAAAAACCCTCCTGTTGAAGTGGAAGCCGAAGAAGAAAAGGAAGATATAATGTTGGATATGTCCGTTTCACCTGCTTATAAAGTGAAACCATCTAATCGGGGAAGGGCCATGCAAAAAAGAATGATGCCTTATAATAATGCCTCTGGAGCGGGCTTTCCCATCCGAACAGAACCTAATACCAATTGGAACACTGAAGATTATGGTCTAATTACTGAAAATCGGTTTTTGAAGCCTTTGGATAATCCATTATCTACCTTTTCTATTGATGTAGATGCTGCAGCTTACAGCAATATCCGTCGATTCATCAATAATGGACAAAAACCTCCTAAGGATGCGGTACGCATTGAAGAGTTGGTAAACTACTTCGAATATCAGCATTCCCAGCCTAAGGGGGATGATCCTTTTGCTGTAGATATGGAAATGGCAAATTGCCCATGGGCTCCTGATCATAAATTATTAGCCATCAGTTTACAAGGCAAAAAAATTCCTTATGATAATCTTCCGGCTTCCAATCTGGTTTTTCTGATTGATGTTTCCGGAAGTATGTCTAATGCTAATAAATTACCCTTACTAAAATCCTCATTCAAATTGCTTACTGATCAATTAAGAGAAAAAGACAGGGTTTCTATCGTAGTATATGCAGGGGCAGCAGGTGTTGTACTAAAACCTACTCCAGGGAACCAAAAGCAAGCAATTAAAGGTGCCTTAGATAAATTAGAAGCAGGTGGATCTACTGCCGGAGGAGCAGGTATTCAACTAGCCTACAAATTGGCTCGTGAGAATTTCAAAGAAGGTGGAAATAATAGAGTTATCCTTGCCACGGACGGAGATTTTAATGTAGGAGAAAGCAGTGATGCTGGTCTGGTTCGTCTTATTGAAAAAGAAAGAGAAAGTGGAGTTTTCTTAACCGTACTTGGATTTGGGATGGGCAACTACAAAGACAATAAAATGCAGGAACTTTCTGGTAAAGGCAATGGTAACCACGCGTATATTGACAACATCAGTGAGGCCAAGAAGGTCCTGATCAATGAGTTTGGCGGTACCATGTTTGCCATAGCCAAGGATGTAAAATTACAGTTGGAATTTAATCCTTCCAAAGTAGCAGGATATCGCTTGATCGGTTATGAAAACCGCATGCTGAATAAGGAAGATTTTAATGACGATAAAAAAGATGCAGGAGAATTGGGATCAGGCCACACCGTAACCGCTCTGTATGAAATTATTCCAGCAGGTACCGAAAGTGAATTTCTGGCGGATGTAGATGATTTAAAGTATCAAAACAACAAAATTGAAAAATCCTCTTCCAAGGAATGGTTAACCTTAAAATTAAGATATAAAAAACCCGACGGCGACAAGAGTCAACTAATCACAACGACTTTTGATCAAAAAGCCAACAATTTGGAAAAAACCAGCGATAATTTTAGATGGGCGGCGGCTGTTGCTGAATTTGGACTTCTGTTAAGAGAATCTCCTTTTAAGCAAGAAGCGAAATATTCCCAAGCCATCCAGTTGGCTAGATCCGCTAAGGGTGAAGACAAGAATGGATATCGACATGAATTTATTAGAATGCTAGAGGTGATGCAGGATATGGATAGTCCGATAACAGCTGAAAAGTAGAAAAAATAATGGACGGCGATCGCCGTCCATTATTTTTTCTACTACAGAATAGTTGATTTTCAAATATTTATTTTTTAAATCTAAAAAATCCAGTTATCTTAAGGCTCAGATAAGAAAACTTGACATCCTCCCCCTTTAGGACCCTCTTGTGCTAAATAACAAATCATGAAGCCTTTATACTACAGCCTCATTATGGCTCTAGCTATGCTAGTGCCTTTTGTCCTAAATGGTCAAGATCCACACTTTTCGCAATTTTTTGCCAATAGGGTCTATTTAAATCCAGCTTTTGCCGGACTAGATCCAGGCACTACTCTTTCTTTTAATTATCGAGATCAATGGTTTGGAATACCTGATGGTGATATTGCTACTGCTGGTAACAGTTTCAGGACCTATAATGCCACTCTTGATTTTCAGCTACCTTGTTTCTTAAATTTGGAAAACCTGAATTTGGGATCTGCCTTTTCAGTTTTTAAAGATGCTGCTGGTGATGCTCCCTTGAGCACTACTGGATTTGGCTTGGCCTTAAGCTTTGAAAAGTCATTAGAACCAGCTAATAAGACCATCAAAATATTGGGTTATGAACTGCTTCGTTTTGACTGGAGGGTAGGCTTCCAATACAGTATGATGCAAAAAAGAATAATGGGGGATCATTTTATTTATTCCAATCAACTGGATCATATAGGAGGTTTAATTAGTAGTCCAGCCCTCTTTGAAAGCCAAACTAACTGGTTTCCCAATTTGAATGTAGGGGTGATGATGAGGGGATATATCAAAAAAAGTAAATTCAAAGGAACCTTATTTACAGCAGGTATAAGCTTATCCAATGTTACCGACCCATCTGCTTTTCTAACCAATAATGCAGGTGGGATTAGTATTCCTCGTCGATTAACGGTACATCTGGGAACCTATCATACCATGCCTGTATTCAAAGGCAATGCCAAGCCTATATATATTGCCCCTCAGTTCCGGTGGGATCAGCAAGCAGGTGTCAGTGTAATAACGGCAGGAGCCTTTTCGGTTACAGAGATTTATTATACTGGAATATTTTTCCAGTTTAATCCTGGTGGAGCTGACAATCCTATCGTAGAATCACCAAGGAATTTTTTATCAAAAAATACCTCAACCATAATATTAAGTGCGGGCCTGGATGTGTTTAAATCATTCGACTGGAGGAAAAATGCTCCTAGTCGGAGTAATGGTTTATACCTAGGCTTTAGTTATGATTTCAATCTCGGAGGGCTTAAGTCTAATAAAACATTAGGAGTTTTGGAATTCAATTTACGCATGAGCTTTACGGGTAGTGGTAAAAGGAAAACAATTAAGGATTGTGGCCAAATGGGGAAAAATGAATTTTTTAGGGGTGGAGCATGTCCTGTAAAATTTTAAATACTACATCTCATCTTTACTTATACATAATTATTACACTCTCAACCAAACAATTTAAACACACAAAACGAACACAGATTATTGACATTCAAATGTTCGAACCATGTCGAAAATGCTTAGCTATTTGAGCTTTTTTATTATAAGCCTACTGGCTAGTGATGGTGGATATAAACAAGGAGAAACTACAGCTGCTTTTACCTGTGATGTAAATATTATAGCATCAAGTACTGAACCCTGTGGACTAGAACCTATCATTTTCCAGATTGAAAATCCTGATCCGACGCTTACCTATCGATGGAATTTTGGTGACCCTGATGCTGAAATATTTAATCCTACAGGAGTAAATAACAATACAGCAACAGGTGAATTTGTCATGCATGCATTTTCAACAAGCGATACTGGAGATGTATTTATCATTTCTGTAATAGCTTATGATGATTCCAATGTTCCCTGCTCCTCGGATTTTATTAAAGTCACCACCAAATCAGCTCCACAAGCAGTACTATTTGATGATAATGGAACGGAGTTTTTAAACTGCCCAACTCCAACCCCTGATATATTCCGGCTAATCGTGTCCAATAGAAACATTGGTAATGGAGCAGATTTTTACAGGATAGAATGGGGAGACGGAAGCCCTGATTGGGAGAGTACCACCCCACCAGATTTTTTACAACATGATTACGATATTGGAGCCTTTGAATTGGTATATACCGTGTTTGTGGACTCCCTTGAATGTCAATCATCCTCAGCATCTTATCTAATTTATAATGGTACCGACCCGGATCTAGGTTTATCAATAAATGGAAGAACCAATATTTGTATCCCTGGAAATATAACTTTCAACATTTTAAATACAGAAAATAATACAGCTGGAACGCTATACTATATAACCATTAATGATGGTTCGGGAACGCAAGTATTTAATCAATCAACCATACCATCACAGTTGGTTCATGTGTTTGATTCAATTTCTTGCGGCACCATTTCCAAAACTGAAATTGACGCCTATGAGCTTTCAATAAAAGCAGAAAACCCTTGTGGAAAGAAAGAAGCTGATATACGGCCCATAAAAGTAGGCCGGGCCCCTACGGCCAAGATGAATGTTGAACCAGCCCCTGTATCCTGTGATGCTACCATTTTTACCTTTCGAAATGTCACGGATGACGGCATTGATTTTAGAGATAATTTATGCAGTGATTTAGTAAGCTCATTTTGGACCATTACTCCTTTAGATGGGGGAAGTTTTAATTACATTTTCGGTCGCCCTAACCGGGACTCCATACAAATTGAATTTGAAGCCGGAGAGTATCTTGTAACATTAGAAACCAGAAATAACTGTGGTGTCAGCACCACTCAGGAAATAATTAAGGTAATTCCAACTCCTAAAGCCGATTTTGCAATTGCCCAGTCAAATACCTGTACTCCGGTAGTAGTAGACTTAGAGAATCTTTTTATCGAATTCAACAGTCGCTCCGGGAGTCTTCCCAAATATAAATGGACCTTTGAATATACTCCCAGTGATTGTCAGGCTTCGAATAATGAGCCACTTATCTTTTTAGAGGGTGATACCACCAATCCTCGGATAAAGGTAGAAATCCTGGAACCTGGGCAATATTCCGTAAGGTTAGATGTCGAAAACGCTTGTGGTGGGGCATTTTTTGAGGATACCCTAATCATATCTGGTGCCCCATTTGCCACTATATCTACCCTATCAGAAATCACCTGTGACTCCGCGACCTTAGATTTCAGAGTAGATAATATTAGCGGGTGCAATCAAGATCCTGAATTTTTATGGAGTTTTCCAGGAGCTATTCCAAACTCATTTGAGGGAGTACAACCGGAAGGTATTTTTTTCCCAGGGCCAGGAGTTTATCCTATTGAGATGCTTATTCGAAACGGTTGTGATGCAACCCCTGCACGAGACACCATTGTAATTTATGAAAGCACCAGAGCTTTAGCCAGGGCTAATTTTTCACCCCAATCCAGATGTATACCTGTAGATCTGGATTTAAGCAATTTTTCCACAGGTGATGATGTCGAATATCTTTGGGAAATTAGCCCTTCTACCGGCTGGAATTTATTAGAAAATACAAGCCTAACAGATGCTGAACCTAAAATTCGGTTTAATGAAATTGGTCAATATAAAGTCACTTTAACAACAACCAATCCATGCGGATCTCGATTTTGGGAGGATGAATTTCTCATAATAGACGAGCCGGAAGTCAACCTGGATGCTATTGCGGATTTTTGTGATACCGCCGCCCTAAACCCAGTAGCAAACTTTAATTTTCTTCCAATGATAGAAGAAATAATTTGGGAATTTCCAGGTGGATCAATTGATAGTTTTATAGGACCAGATCCTGGAACAGTATTTTACGATACAGCAGGAACATATACCGTAAAGATTACTGTCATCAATGAATGTGGGATAGATACTGATGAAAAAACATTTAAGGTATTAGAAAAAGGAGAAGTCAATGTACAAATGGACACCGTAGCCTGTTTGCCCAACTCCATTCTACGGGTAAGCAATCAGACATTTGGGGATTCTCTTGAATATTCCTGGGAGGTAACCAACATAAGTAATCCTACCGGCCGCTGGTTTTTTACAGATAATACTACTGCAAAAGATTATGAGCCGGCCTTTGAATTCCAGGATACTGGTCAATATAAAGTAAGCCTTAGAATAATAAGTCAAGCTTGTGAAGAAAGGCTTTGGGAAGAAACCATTACTATTTTTGAGGAACCCACAGTAGAAATTGAACCCGTCGATGATTTCTGCGAAAGTGGTTCGATTATCCCCCGATTAAAAAACCTTAAAAATATTGGGCGCATTGATTCAGTCAGGTGGGAATTTCCAGGTGGCGATATCAATGTATCTAATAGTCTGCAGCCCCCCGCCATCAATTATGATTCAACAGGGTTTTATGAAATTCGGGTATTCATTTTTAATCGTTGTGGTGCATCTTCCGATACCACTAATTTTAAAATCCTGGAGCCTATTTCTGCCCTCCCCTCATTAAATAGCAACATCATTTGCCAAGGGGATACCCTGAGGATCAATAATTCATTGAGTGGTGACAGTTTATCTTATTCTTGGTCAGTACAAGGACCTTCGGCTAATTTTGAAATTTTCGATTCTGCTCAAATTGCCCCCAGGTTCTATTTTCCAGATACAGGCCTTTATACCATTCAATTTAATGTATTTAGTCCTTCCTGTCCTGATTTCATTTGGGAAAGTGAGGTATTAGTAAGTCAGCCTCCATCTGTTGAATTGGCTCCTATTACGGAGATTTGTGCTGATAGTGCTACAATCCAACCCGTATTTTCAGCCATTAGCGATACCAGCAGAATCGACTCCATAAAATGGGTTTATAGGGATAGAAATAATAACCTGATGGTAAAATATGGTTTTTCTTCTCCTGAAATCACCTATGACAGCACCGGAAGCTATCCCATAATAGCTACTGTGTTTAATCCTTGTGGAACCGACAGTGATACTTTCGTTTATAATTTTTTCAAAGCACCTATTGCCCTGGCCCGATTGGATTCTAACATAGCATGCCTAGGTGAAACTGTGATCATCAACAACCTGTCTGTAGGCGAAAACCTGTCTTACAACTGGTCAATAGAAGGAATGGGTAGGGTTAACATCAATGATTCTACAGCTTTTGAACCGCGAATTAACTTTTTGGATACAGGTCAGTATACCATCAAATTGCTTGTCACTAATTTGAATTGTAATGACTTCGAGTGGGAAGAACAAATTTTCATTAATGAGGCGCCAAATATACAGTTAGCTCCAATTCCAAATTTATGTGAAGAAATAGCCACTGTAATTCCTAAAATCCTTTCGATTAGTGATACCTCATTAATTGATTCCATTCGATGGCAATTTCCAGGGGCATCAAATATTATTAGCTCTAGTAGCTTCACTCCTCCTACCCTAGTGTATGACAGCAGTGGCAGCTATAATATTAGTGTTACCGTCTACAATAGCTGTAATACCATTTCTGACAATGTCAATTTTCAATTTTATTCTACTCCAGTGGCTGGAGCACTCCTGGATACCAACTTCATTTGTATTGGGGATATCCTTGGGGTACAAAATTTATCCATCGGTGATGATCTGGAATACCTTTGGCGAGCGGAGCATCTGGATAAACCAGGTGCTGCTCCGCCTGACATCAATACGCCAAACTCCGCCGAACCCATCTTCACTTTTCTGGATACAGGCCGATATAAAATCATATTAGAAGTATCTAATCCTCTATGTAGCGGGATCATTTGGGAAGATTCTATTCTTGTAAGTCAAGGCCCCACTGTAGATCTTGAACCTATTCAAGATTTTTGTGAGTTGGCAATTATCACTCCTAAAGCAAACTATAGTGATACCAGTAGAATTGACAGTGTACAGTGGTTTTTCCCGGATGGTCAACCTTCTTTTAGTTCCGAGTGGGTACCTGAAAATATAGAATATCGAAACTTTGGAATGCATACGATAACGGTTAAAGTCTTCAATGCCTGTGGTGTAGATTCGAGTAGTCAACAGTTTTACCTTGATCCAACACCTACAATAAGCTTAAGCCAGCGAGATACTTTTTGCTGGACAGATGGTGTTTTCCAGATTCCTGGCCCTAGTCCAGCGGGGGGATATTGGAGAGGCTCCCCAGCGATCATTGATAGTATCCAAGGATTATATGACCCAAGTATCATTGCAGGAACTCAACTTGAGTTTGGAAGAATAGATTCTATTGAGTATGTATACCAGCTTCGAGCTTGCGAGGTCAGTGCTTTAAAAGAAATTTTTGTTGTGGATCTTGGTTTTATAGATGCTGGTCCACTTACAAACACCTGTATTTCTGATGATCAATATGTTTTAGGGGGGGCTATTCCTGAAGGAGGTTGGTATTCAGGGCCTGGTATTATAGATTCTACAGGAATCTTTGCGCCTTCAGATTTAGGCATTGGGAATTATATCCTTACCTATTATTTTCAACTCGAAGGAACCGATTGTATTGCTTCTGATACTTTTATTGTTAGTGTAAATCTATTGCCCACTGCAGGAATTGGTGAAAATGACAACATTTGTGTTGGTAATCCAGTCACCTTTGAGAATACTTCTACAGGTGGCGCCCAATATACCTGGTACATTCAAAATCAAAATGGTTCTTTTAGTATTTATAATGAATTTGAAGCCACACACACCTTTGAAGAGTTGGGATTTCATAATGTAAAATTAGTAGTAGAATCATCTACTGGTTGTCGAGATTCGATTACTACTGAGTTTTTTGTGTCCGGGGCTACTTTAGCCAATTTTGAAATTGATACCAAATCAGGTTGTGCTCCTTTAGAGGTAAATTTTGTAAATAATTCCATCAGCTATCGATTTACGGAATATATTTGGGATTTTGGAAACGGTCAAACCAGCAGGAGTTATCAACCTGATCCGGTAATATTTGAACAAGGATTTGGCGATACGACCTATGTGATAAGCCTGACCGTTAGAAACAGTTGTCATGAGTCCGTTTTTGTAGATTCTGTCACCATTTTTCCTACACCCATTCCTCGTCCCATACTAAGTGAAGATTTTGGTTGCGAATTCCTAGAGGTAATTTTCGATAATGCCACACTGGGTTTACCCGAAAGTTTTGAATGGAGTATTACCCATAATGGGGTAACCACAGTATTTTCAAGAGATTCAATTCCACCTCCACAGATCTTTACAGCCGACAGTACTCTTTATGAATATTATTATGTAAATCTTAAGGCTTTTAACCAGTGTGGGGATTCGACGGTAACTAAGGAAATTATCATTAAACCCAAGGGAGTGCAAGCACAATTTAGAGTGGACACTACCCAGGGATGCGAACCATTTAATGTAGATTTCATCAATTTCACCGCAGCACCAGATGAATTTGTAGATTTCACCTGGTATTTTGGAGATCAGGATAGTTTAGGCTCAAAGAATGCCAATTATACTTTTTATGCTGAAAATGATACCATCACAGACCACAAAGTCACCTTGGTTGCCGAAAACATTACCAGCAGGGATAGTTTTTCTATATTTATTAAAGTTTTTCCCACACCCAAATTATCAATTGTAGCCTCCGACACCATTTGTCCTTTGGATTCTGTTCCTTTTTACAGTTTATCCGAAAATGTAGGTGATTTCATCTGGGATTTTGGTGATGGAAGTGAAGTATCTACTGATAGCGCTCCACAGCATCTTTATGAAACTGCCGGTATCTATACTGTAAGTTTATCAGGGCGATCTATCCCCTATGGTTGTCCTGTAGTAGATACCCTTATTCTGGACATAAAGGAAGTTCCCAAGCCTGCTTTTAGCGTCGGCAATTATTTTGGCTGTCCACCATTAGAGGTTACTTTGGAAAATCAAACAGATAATGCACTCTATTATATTTGGGATTTTGGTGATGGAAATACTTCGGTTGAAGAGAATCCCAATTCACATATTTACACAGAAAGTGGATTGCCTGAAATCCGCTTAACTGCTATAGATGAAAAAGGATGTGCAAGTGATACGGCATTTAATCTGGTTGAAGTATATCCAGAACCCACAGCTGGGTTTGACATTCTTGAAGAAGATGACTGTGGGCTGCCCAGAAATATCTGTATTAATAATACCACATCAGGAGCTTCAGGATTTGAATGGGATTTTGATAATGGAGAGCAATCAGATTTAAATAATCCATGCATAGAATACACTGAAAATGGAAATTTCACCATTGATCTAATTGCTAAAAATGAGTATTTGTGTGCAGATACCATTTCTAAAGATTATTTAGCAGCCGGGCTTCCGATGGCGGATTTTCAAGCTTCCGTCCTTACTGGCTGCGAACCTCTGATTGTGGATTTCACCAATCTATCAGAAAATGCGGATGAATATTTCTGGATATTTTCTGATCAACCCCTAGATACCATCAGGTCCATAAATCCTCAGCGAACCTTTGAGGAAGCTGGGGTTTATTCAGTGACCCTCTTAATTAAAAATGGAAGAGACTGTAGGGATAGCATTACTTATGAGGATCTTATAGTGGTACATCCCACTCCAAATCCAAGCATCACATTTGATAAATTGGACAACGAATTACCGGTTACTTATCAGTTTATTGTAAATACCAATGCAAAACTCAGATCAACTTTTTGGAATTTTGGTGACGGTCAAACATCCCAGCTTGCCCATCCCCGACATCGGTATATCAACTTTGTTCCCAGGACCATAACCCTGGAAGTAGAAACTCCTTTTGGTTGTATTGGTAAAGACACGGTCAATATGAGCCTGGATACCATTACGAATTTATCTATTCCGAATATTTTGGAACCCCGAAGTGAAATATTAGGTCAACAAGTTTTCCAGCCTAAAGGAATTTCTTTAGTGGATTACCATATTGCCATATATTCCCGAAATGGAACCCTGGTATGGGAATCTACAGCATTAGATGAAGAAGGGCGACCTACAGAACATTGGGATGGAACACTGCAAAGAGGTGCTGGGGCAGGGACTATGCTTCCAGCCGGTGTTTACGTTTGGGAAGTAAAAAGAGCCGTATTTGTAGATGGCACCATTTGGGATGGAATGAATGATAAAAATGGAGTACCCCGGAAAAGTAATTTTGTTTATTTAATTCGATAATTCAATTTAGTAATGAGTGGTGGGTATCAGTGTTAAGGATGAGATATAGGTAATCCTAGATGATATAATTATTGAATGCAAGAAGTACACAAATCAAAAGATCTTATTAGAAAAAATTAATTTTTCAGAAAAAAATTTGTGACTTCCAAAAATGAAGGCGTCATAAGGATGATTATATTCCCACGGACGCCTTAATTATTAATCCCAATTTTTTTTGACATTTTACAATGAATATATCCAATTTATAATCCTATGAATCTTTTTTGAATTACAATCTGAATTATTCTCCCCCCTGGGGCATTGCAATGCTTTTCTTTTTCTTTTTTGATTTCAATTTCTCAAAAACAATTACTGAGAGTGGAGGTAAATCCAATTCCAGTAATTGTGGTCGTCCATTCCACTCTTCCTCGATAGTGGAAATTTTTCCATTCAGATAATTTCCTGTACCTCCATATTTTTTATCATCACTATTGTGGATTTCTTTCCAATCACCCTCAAGTGGAACGCCCATTTTATATTTCTCTACTGGAACAGGTGTAAAGTTGCAAGCAACCACTAGAATATCATCCTCATTTTTTCCTCTTCTCAGATAGCTTAGTAAACTTCGTTCATAATCTCCATGATCTATCCATTCGAATCCGTCAGGATCAAATTGCTTTTCGTAAAGGGGCAATGATTTATTGTAAAATGAGTTGAGATCTTTCACCCATTTTTGGACTCCCTTATGATAATCATATTTCAACAAATCCCATTCCAAACCACGTTCAATATTCCACTCTGAAGTTTGCCCGATTTCGCTTCCCATGAAGAGGAGTTTGGTGCCAGGATGGGTATACATATAACCATACAAAAGCCTCAAACTAGCAAACCGCTGCCACTCATCCCCAGGCATCCTGTCAATTAAAGGACCTTTTCCGTGCACTACTTCATCATGAGAAAGGGGAAGCATGAAGTTTTCACTAAAAGCATAAATCAAACTAAAAGTGATTTGTCCATGATGATATTTTCTAAAAATAGGGTCTAATTTAAAATAATTGAGGGTATCATGCATCCAGCCCATCATCCATTTTTGTCCAAAGCCAAGGCCACCTACATAAGTTGGTTTAGACACGCCGGACCAGGCTGTTGATTCCTCGGCAATGGTGATGGCATCCGGAAATTCTTTATAGACCGTTTCATTAAATTCTTTGAGAAAAGAAATGGCTTCCAGGTTTTCATTGCCACCATATTTATTGGGCTCCCACTCACCATCTTCTCTGGAGTAATCTAAATAAAGCATAGAAGCTACTGCATCAACCCGCAGGCCATCGATATGATATTTTTCAATCCAAAATAAGGCATTGGAAATTAAAAAATTGCGTACTTCACTACGGCCATAATTAAAAATAGCACTTTTCCAATCTGGATGAAACCCCTTTCTCACATCCTCATGTTCATATAAATAGGAGCCATCGAATTGGGCAAGTCCATGCCCATCCGTAGGGAAATGGGAAGGAACCCAGTCTATAATAACCCCAATACCTTTTTGGTGAAATGAATCGACCAGATACATGAAGTCTTGTGGAGTACCATAACGGCTTGTTGGGGCATAATATCCAGTAATCTGATATCCCCAGGAAGGAAAATAAGGATGCTCATTTGGTGGTAATAATTCCACATGAGTAAAGCCCATTTCTTTAACATAAGAAACCAACTCATCGGCCAACTCCTTGTAACTGAGGGATTCTGTCTTATTATTTGGTTTTTTCCAGGTTCCTAAATGAACTTCATAGACAGAGTAAGGTTGTTGTTTGCCAGTCATTTTCTGCCTTCGATTCATCCACTTTTTATCCTTCCATTTGTAATCCAAATCCCAAACTATGGAAGCGGTATTAGGAGGAATTTCCCAAAAGAAGGCATAAGGATCCCCTTTCTGAAAAGTTTTATTATTGTAGGTTTTTATTTCATACTTGTACAATTCACCTTTACCAATACCTGGTATAAAACCTTCCCATATCCCTGATTCATCCCATCGTGGTGCCAGTGGATGGGATTGACCATTCCATTGATTAAAATTTCCAACTACTGAAACTTTCTGGGCATTGGGTGCCCAAACGGCAAAATAAGTCCCGGAGCTTCCATCAAGTTCAATGATATGGCTTCCTAATTTTTCATGTACATTAAAATGCTTCCCGGATTTAAATAAGTAAACATCGAATTCCGAGAAAAGGCTATGGTGAACAACTTTATTCATATTTTGAAATTGGTGCTATTGTGATCTGATTCTGCAAATCTACAAAACTTAAGGAATGTTAAGGCAGGAGATAAAAAAAGGGCTGTCCAAAAATTTAAAAAATAATTTCAGACAGCCCCTTATTTTATTTTTTCAGGATAAAAAGTTTTTTATTTACGTTTTCCTCCTTTTAATTCTTCATGTAACTTGCTTAATTTATCCCAATCTTCTTTTGCTGCTAATTTAGCTTGCTCACTCCATGTACCAGGATCATGCATTTTAAATCTTGGTCCTGCTTCTGTAAGTGTTTCTTTCAACACACTAAGTTTGGCCTTTGCAAGTGCCTCGAAAGTGGTAATTCCTTTCTCAGCCAGCAATTTTTCAATTTTAGGTCCAATACCTTCAATGTGCTTTTTGATGTTATCTTTCTTTGCTTTTGTAGCAGTCTTCTTAGTAGTAGTCTTTTTAGCGGCTACCTTTTTAGCAGGAGCTTTCTTAGCAGGAGCTTTTTTGGCAGGAGCTTTTTTAGCAACGGTTGCTCCATTACCATTAGCTATTACCTCAACATCAATAACTGAGTTATCAATTCCTGGGAATGGAGAGGGAACATATCTGTCAGCAGCAGGATCATTAAGCCAACCCTGTCCTTCTACTACATAACGAAACTGATAGCTTCTTCCAGTTTCAAGACTAATACTTGCTTCAAAAGCACCTTTAGCTGCTTCCATAGTTAAGCCTTCTTCCCAGTTCCAGTTATTGAACTCTCCTAGTACTTTGACAGTATTAGCAGATTCTGCATGAAAAGCTTCTTTAGGAAGTACAAAAGTTACTTTACAATTGTTGTTTTTTTGATATTGCTTCTTCAACATGTTTTTAAAGGTTAAATGGTTTCTAAATCGATATCTGTTCCTTAATTACTTTGTGTCTTTTTAACACTAAGATGCAAATCTAAGTCAAATTTAGCTTATATCCTACTGGTTATCAAGCAGGAATAGTATTTTTTTTGTTAATTGTGAGGAAAGGGAAACAGATTCCAATGGAAGTCATTTGGAAGCTACTTCTGCTTTTCAAATATTCGGGAGACTAGAAAAAACTAGGCAATACAGGATTTGTCAATTGACAAAGAATTCCAAATTTTTTTCTATTTCAAAAAAGCTCATTTTCTTTGAAAAAAATTTCTGGTTTTTTCATTTTTTCATTCAAAAGTTCAAAAAATTTCCCAAAATGAATACCATCTACTACCGCATGATGTGCCTGTAAGGAAACCGGCATCATCACTTTTCCTTCTTTTTTTTCATATTTTCCCCAGGCAATTCTAGGAACGGAATCAACAGGATGATAATGCATAGGATGCATGACCGAAGTAAATGAAATCCAGGGCATGGCAGACATAAAAAGATAATCATCCCTTCCTTCCTCATCTTCAAAGGAAGGATTGTATTCCATTTCTTCCATTTTTTTAATGGTCCGTAGAATGAATTCGGATGCTGAATAGGAAAAAGGAACGCTACAAAAACTAAAAACATCAGAAACTTTGGTCATCACCGTAAAACTAGGATGAACAAGTTCATGCTCTACGACTTGCTCGCCCCTTATTCGGTATCTAAATGCCGGTATTTCGTTAGCCGTGTAGCTAAGAATATAAACCATCGATGCGGTAAAGGGTAGATCTTCACGCTTAATATATTGTAAAAAGGAAGTGATGTCAATGAGAAAAGTCAACCCAAAGTGCGGTTGATCCATTTTTAGGAAAAATTCGAAGTGTTTCTTCCGATGAATATTATCAAATACAATCTCTTTCATAAGTCTATTGATTAGCCCTCTTCCATGTGTTCATCTCCCCAGTTTTTCATACTAACAATAATGGGCATTAAAGATTCTCCAAGTTCTGTTAAAGAATATTCAACCCTGGGAGGTATTTCAGCAAATATTTTTCGGCTTAATATTCCATCTGCTTCCAACTCTCGAAGTTGCTTGGTCAGCATTTGTTTGCTGATTCCCTCAATACTTCTTTGAAGAATTCCAAAACGATTCCCTCCTTTGGTAATTAAATGGATAATGATTGGCTTCCACTTACCTCCTATCTTACTCATGGTATAACTTACCGGACAATGTTGGACACTAACCGATTTTTTTTCTTCCATTCCAAAAATATTTTTTGGCCTATCTAATTGATTATCAATAATAGTCATTTTTTCATGACTATATAATTTTTTTATGACTACTTTATTTTTTCATACAAAGATAAGAATTTTGACCTAATAAAATCAATACAATATATTATGGAGCCAAAAACACTAGAAGAAGTAAAGGCCTATGCATTGGGCGAATGGCAATCAATCAGCGTAGAGTTACGTCCAACAGAAGATCGAACAGGTAGTGGCAAAATTCAGCCTACTTATCTAAAAAGACATTTCAAATATTTAGCCAATGATAAATTTGTAGGAACAATTACCCTATATGCTGATAATTACGGACAATTTCCACTAATGGAATTTGAATTTAAAGGAGATTTAATTTGGGGAAAAGAACATCCCATTGCTGATGGAGCCTGGAGTATAGATTATGTCCTTAATGAAGGTTTTGGTGTGACCCCTTTACATGAACAGGCGGCCCAGATGTTAAATGCTGGTTTACCTGAGGGCTTGAGTCCTTTTGAGGTAAACTTAAAAAAGGATATCCTGGGACAGGCCTTTCCAATGTTTAATATTTCGAAAGGGCAAATTGTCTCTGATTATGATTTGATTTATTTTAAAAATGAAATGTTGTTTATGGGAGCAAAACATGTGGACGGTACTCCCTTTGACACAGCGGAAAATAGGCCTCATCAACTACAAATTCCCTTGGAAAAAACCCGTTAATCATTATTGGTTAATCGTTATTCGTAATTAGGAAAACACGAATAACGATTAACTGATAAGGGTTTATTTCCCGATTGGTCCAAGTTCTACTCCTTCTGAATAAGCAACTTGTACCTTATTCTGACTTAGGGCTTCCTTTATCCTACGATTAGCTTCAAAATAGACATCCCAATAATCTTCTGTTTTGGCATAGGGGCGGGCGGCCAAAACGATATTATGGCTATCAAAGGTTTCAATACCAACAAATGGCTCTGGATTTGTCAAAACTTTTGGTGTGTTTTTTAAAGCTTCTAAAACAATAGCTTCTACTTTGGGGAAATCTTCCCCGTAAGGCATGGTTACATTTAAGTCAACTCTTAAATGTTCTCTAGTTGATAAATTTGTTATGATTCCATTTACAGCGGTACTATTGGGCACAATTACCGTTCGATTATCTAGGGTTGTAATGATGGTATTAAATATCTGAATGGCAGCCACATGCCCCATTTGTCCTTCTATTTCTACCAGGTCTCCAGATCGATAAGGGTGAAAAATTAAAATCATGACTCCAGAGGCAAAATTACTCAGGCTCCCTTGCAAGGCCAAACCCACTGCAAAACCTGCCGCTGCTAAAACTGCAACAAAAGAAGTGGTTTCAATTCCAACAATCCCAGCTACACTGAAAATAAGCAACAGCTTTAGTGCAACATTTATCATATTCACCAAAAAAGGACGAATATCATCACTGAGTCCAGATTTTTTCATGGATTTACCTGCAACATCAGAAACTTTATTAACAATTCGCAATCCTATCAATAAAACTATAATAGCCAACAATAATTTAGGAGCGTATTGTATGGCTAAAGAGGAAATTTGTTCTGCATAAGTTCCTAGCTGTTCCATAGGCGATATCTTTTTTTCAGTAAGTTTAAGTTTTGTGGCTATAAAGATAGAAATTATAGAAAGTAAAAAGTAGAAAGTAAAAAGTAGAAATCTTTCTACTTTTTACTTTCTACTTTTTACTTTCTACCAATATATCTATCCAACTGCCAACGATCCCATTCTACTGGTAATAGAAGGTAGGCTGCCAGTAATACCGTTCGAGGAAAAACATGAGAAAGATCCCAAATAGGAGAAGCCAAACCATGACCAAAAGTGACGATCAAAAGAACTGTCCCCAGAGCAAATGCAGACCAATACCTTAATAAGCCCATAAATAATAGAGCGCCTGCTATTAGCTCAATAACGGAGGTATAATAGGCTGTAAACCATAAAATAAATTTCGGTAGTGTTTCTTCATAAGATTGGAAAGAATTGGCATAGACATTATTAATTCCCCACTTAAATACTTTTCCAAAGCCCTGCATCATAAAAATTAAACCTAATATGCCTCTGATCAATAGCATTCCTGCCGACCTGGTATTGCTTTTATTCATAATTATTTTTTTCAAAAAATTAATGGATTCCTTTATCATTCAAATTTTACCTCCTTCCAGCATTTTAAGTCCATAATAAGCTGCACTAACATGCATGGCCTGAACTAAACCATTATCCGCTAATAATTTTTTAAAATCATTTAGTGAAATAATGACGGTTTCAATTTCTTCTGTTTCATCAAAACTGGGTTCCTTTATCTTTTCCCCACCAATAGCTAGGAAAGAATATACTAAATTAGCATGATTTCCAGGATTTGGAGATACTACTGAGGTTTGAATAATATTGTCAAAATGATAGCCGGTTTCTTCCAATAATTCTCGCCTGGCTGTGTCAATAGGAGGTTCTCCCTTATCTACACTTCCACTTGGCAATTCTAAAACTGTAGCTCCTATGCCATGCCGATATTGTCGGGTGAGGATTACATGCTGGTTTTTATCCAGGGCTAATACATTAATCCAATCTGGATATTCGATAACATAATAAGGGTCAACCTCCCGACCATCTGGCATCTGACAACGATCTTGCCTAACCTTTAACCACCGTTCATGAATAGCATAATGAGAGTCTAAAATTTTCCAATCGAATGGATGTGTTGGATGATTCATTAAAATATTGGCTTAAACTATAAAAAGGGGTAAAATTAAAAATTTAATCGGCTGCCAAGACAATTTGCCCTGACAGCCGATTAATTAATTCAAGTTTGCCACTTGGCTGTATAATTTCTAGTTGTATGTTGTTGAGATTACTGACAATATTCCAGAGCAGTTCTAAAATATTTTTTACCATTCATATGCAAATATTTGTCTTTGAAAGTAAGGTCATAAGTATATACCTCACCATTATAAAAGTTTAGTTGCAGAACGGGGCTTCCATCTCCTTTTACAGTGATTTTCCATTTTCCTTGCCCCTGATCATTGCTAGCACTTAAAGCGGAAGCATTGTAACCACTTACAGTCATGTCGCTTTTTGCGGAATGATAAAAATCGCCGCTATTGCACAATTCAATGATGGTTTCGTCGCTATATCCTCCACTCATTCCTCCAGCAGAATAGGAAGATGAATAGTAAGAATTCAGATAAGTTAATCTTCGGCCTCCAACTTGAGATTTCCATTGCTGTACAATAGGTCCTGTTTCAGGCTTTCTAAACTGTAGGCTATTTTTAATTTTTATGGCGGCTTGCTTTATGGCATCATTATATTGAGCTGGAAGGGCTGCACTCATTATAATAACTCCCTGTCCATGAGGATTAATGATTCCAATAACATATCCTTTTATGGTTTGATATTGCATGGTACCTGTCAATTCACCTCCGATGGCATTATTTCCCAGCTGATCTAATTCACCAGTGATGCTCAGGTTGGTTCCATTTCCATCCTGCATTGGTTGCCGAGCTTCAATCTTTAACTGTTCCAAAGTAGAGGACTCATGAGTAGATAATAGGATCATTCCAGGTATGGTTTGAGATCCAATTACAAAAGCACCTTCTGCTTCCTGCCCTACCCAACCCTGAGGAATGGTAAAATTGATACCCAAGAATTTATAATCGACACGCCCTGTTTGCTGGGCTTGAGAAATTGAAGGATTTACTAATAAGATGGCTGCTATGAAGAAAAAGTATAAAGATTTCATTTTTTGCTTTTTTAGATGTTTTTAATTTGCTTCTCATAGAGAGGGGTTATGAATAAAAAAAAAGTAAGGCGAAGAATAATTTTTTTCAGGAATTTGCGATCAAATTCCTGAAAAAGGGACTACAAATCACTTAATTTTCTTGGAAATCCATTGATTCCTTTGGCTTTCATTTTCGTCTGTAATTTTTTGGCTTCCTGAAGATTTGCATAATTTCCCACCACGATTTTATAAACCATCCGGCCACTTACCTGACTGCTGGCCACTACCACCGGCTCACCAAATAACTGCTTCATCCGATTGGTTTGTAAAATTACATTATTATAATCGGTATAAGCGCCTACCTGAATTCCCCATCCTTTAGCTTGTTGTTTTTGAACATCAATTTTAAATAATTCTGTCCCTGTTTGTCCGCCAGAGTTTGTAGGAGGAGTTGGAGTATCCAGCTCTGGAGGTGGTTGAGTGGAACTGGAGGAAGAAGATCTTTTACGACGCAAGGCTTCCAGAACGGCTTTCTCTGCATTTACTCTGCCATATCCATATCTTCTGGAATGGCCATAATAATAGGAAGAAGGGGAACCTATTTTATCTGCTGTTTGCTCTAATATCTGCTTTACCTCCCGCGCAGTCAAATCCGGGTTAGCAGAAAGAATCAGAGCACAAACCCCAGCTACCAGAGGTGTTGCACTGGATGTTCCTCCAAAATGTTTGTATCTGTCTCCGCGAGAACGGCCATCCACCCAATACCTGAATGTGCCATTTTGTTGTGACCACCCCTGATCCCACCAAGCCCTTGCTGCTAGGATGGGCCAATCTCCATTAGAAGGAGCCACCACTGATAATTCCCTCCCTCGATTAGAATAGGATGCATGCTTATCCATACTGGTACTGGCCCCAACCGCTATTACATCTGGATGGGCCGCATAATAATTCAGATAATCATAATTTTCATTTCCGGCAGCAAAAAGAATCACACATCCTTTTCCATTCCTTCCTTCTCTGGCAGCCCTGGCAATAGCTCTTTCTTTTGCCGCATTTAATTGAAATTGAGGGTTGGTGGTTCCCCAGCTACAGCTTATGATATCTGCTCCATTCCGAACACAATAATCAAACATCTGTTCGGTCCTGGAAGTGCTGAAAGAGGTACCGCTAATAGGCATAAACCTGGCTTTAGGGGCAGCTCCTACCATTCCATTTCCATTAGAAGCTGCAAGGGCTACACTTGCACAGGGAGTTCCGTGAGTATGTTGGGGGTCCCCCTGGTATAACCTGGGTGTTTGATTCCAAATATCAAAGGGATTAACCACTTTATCCCTAAGATCAGGATGCGATAGATCAAAACCATTATCAATTAGGGCAATTTTAAGCGATGAATCACCCAAACTTCCCAGGCGATGCCATGCTCCAATTACTTTGGCATCTGCTCCTTTGGCCAAGGGTCTGCGAGTATCGGAAAGAAAACCTGAATTTTGTAAATGCCATTGTTGTCTCAATAATGAGTCAGCTGGCATCTGAAGTGCATAATGATCCATAGGCATATCCAAATCAGGCTCAGCATACCTAACCAGGGAAGTCTGTTGAAGAAAATGAGCAACTTTTATGGGGTTTGGAGATTGGGCTGTTACCTTAACCCGAATTTCTTCCTCCTCAATTTGTTCAATTAACTCCAAATGAAATTCATCAAGAGCAATCCCTTGTTCTCCTAAACTCACCCCCTCTTCAAATGTTATAAAGATCTCTCCGGTAGGTATAAGAGGCTTATCACTGCCTTCAGCATAATAAACATGAGTACCTAATTCTACCTCTTCCATTTCGCGAACTTCATCCAGTTTACGATCAACAGTAGCTTCATCGGTCTTTAAAGTCACCACATTAAATCCTCCTAAATCTTTATAAACCTCCCGATCTACATATTCTTTAGAGCTTGAAGTCTCTTCTTGATCAAGACTCCTGCTGCTCTCTTCTGCAACTTTCGTTTTTAGCCCAACAATTTTAGGGCTCTTCTTCAATTTAATAAATCCTTTACCACATTTTACTTTTAGCATGCTCATGTTATTTGGTTATCAGTTGTAAGTTGTTGGTTGATGGGTTATTCCTTACTCGTTAATTGTTATTTGTTAATTGTTAATTGTATAGATTGTCGGGTAGAAAAGGCATTTGAAGGGTAGAAAATCATTTGTTATTCTCATATTTGTACGAAAATTTTCGGAATTAGCATTAAAGCATAGAAAATCCTGCTATAATGTTGAATTCTTTTCCATTCTTACATATTACAAAATACAAAATTGTAATTTAACAATTCAATTGTTTTGCCCGATTCAATTCAAATAAATTTATTATGAAAAACAGTTTAACGATTTTTTTATGTTGCTTATTCCTTTTGGAACTAAGTGCACAGGAATCTCCTTTATGGTTGCGCTACCCAGCGATTTCTCCGGATGGTAAAACCATAGTTTTTTCATACAAAGGAGATTTATTCAAAGTAGCCACTGAAGGCGGCCCTGCCTATCCACTTACCATTCACGAAGGGTATGATCATATGCCAGTTTGGTCTCATGATGGTCAAAAAATTGCTTTTGCATCTGACCGATATGGTAATTTTGATGTTTTTGTTATGAATGCAAAGGGAGGTTCTGCTGAACGATTAACCTATCATTCGGCAGCGGATTTACCTTCTGATTTTAGTACAGACAATAATTCAGTAATTTTTACTTCCAGCCGACTAGATGATGCTTCTAATCAGCAATTTCCTTCAGGAGTTCTATCTGAACTTTACAGCATCCCTGCAAAAGGTGGAAGAGCTGAGCAAATTTTAACTACTCCTGCCGAATTTGCAAAATATAATAAGGATGGTAGTCTGATAGTTTTTCACGATAGAAAAGGATATGAAGATGCCTTTAGAAAGCACCATACCTCTTCGGTGACTCGCGATGTCTGGCTTTATAATGTCAAAGAAGATAAGTACACCCAACTTTCTGCCTTTAATGGGGAGGACAGAAATCCGGTATTTACCCCTAACCAAAATGGCATTTATTATCTAAGTGAAGAAAAAGGCGATTTTAATGTATTTAAAATGGACCTCTCTTCTCCAGGTAAAAGTAAAACGGTTACCAATTTAAAAAAACACCCGGTGCGCTACCTTACCATTAGTAATCAAGGCTTGATGTGTTTCAGTTATAATGGTGAATTGTATACCCTTAAAGATGGCCAGCAGCCCAAAAAGGTAAATATTTTTATGGCTCTTGGAGATCGATACAATCCTCAAAAAATTGAAAAAATAAGTGGAGGAACCAGAGAATTTGCTCTTTCTCCTAATGGCAAAGAAATTGCCTTCATTGTAAGAGGTGAGGTTTTTGCCAGTTCTGTCGAAACTGCCACTACCAAAAGAATCACCAATACACCAGAACAAGAACGAAGTGTTAGTTTCAGCCCTGATGGCAAGGCTATTCTTTACGCAAGTGAGCGTGATGGTAGCTGGAATATCTATCAAACTAAATTAGCACGTGAAGATGAAGCATATTTTTATGCCTCAACAATATTGGAAGAAGAGGTAGTTATTGCTTCACCAAAAGAGGAATTTCAACCTGCTTTTTCACCCGATGGCAAAGAAGTAGCCTATTTAGAGGAACGCACTGCCTTGAAGGTGGTAAACCTGGAGAGTAAGGAATCTCGCCTAATTATGGCTGCAGATAAAAATTACTCTTATGCAGATGGAGATCAGCATTATGAATGGTCACCAGACAGTAAATGGTTCTTGGTCAACTTTCTACAACCAGAGCAATGGACATCTCAGGTTGGTTTGGTTAGTGCTCAGGGAGGGGAAATAACAGATCTTACCCAAAGTGGATTCGGCGGATTTAGTCCTCGATGGATGATGGATGGCAAAATGGTCATGTGGTTCTCCACTCGAAATGGCATGTCTGATATTTCTAATGGAGGTAGCGAAGTGGATGCTTATGCCCTATTTTTCCACCAAAAAGATTATGATAGATTTACTTTAAGCAAAGAAGATTTTGAATTGCTGGAAGAAAGAGAAAAGGAAGCCAAAGCTGACGAGAAAAAGGAGGAAAAAGAAGAGAAAAGTACGGAGGAAAAAGAAGAAAAAACAGATGAAATAAAGATCAACCTGGAAGGAATTGCTGAACGGAAGGTAAGACTTACCCGTCATTCCAGCCGTTTAAACGATGCCATTGTTTCAAAAGATGGAAAGAGTTTATTCTATCTGGCACGTTTTGAAAAAGGATATGACTTGTGGAAAACAGATTTGCGTACTAAGACAACTAAGTTACATGCTAAACTAGGTGCTAATGGCGCTGGATATTTGACCATGGATAAAAAGGGAAAAAATTTATTTCTGATGGCTTCCGGACGGGTTCATAAAATTGATGCTGCTTCAGGGAAAAAAACAAGCGTCGGTATTAATGGTGAGATGAATCTGAATGAAACAGAAGAAAGAGCCTATCTTTTTGATCACATCTGGAGGCAGGTTGATAAAAAGTTTTACAAAAAAAGTCTACATGAGGTATCCTGGGAGTTTTACAAAGAAGAATATGCTCGGTTCCTACCTCACATAAATAATAATTATGACTTTATGGAGATGCTTAGCGAAATGCTGGGCGAATTGAATGCATCCCATACAGGTGCTCGCTACCGTCCGAACAATCAAACTGGAGATCAGACAGCCTCCTTAGGTCTGTTTTTTGAAAATGATTATGCTGGCGAAGGACTAAAAGTAGAAGAAGTCATCACTAAGAGTCCTTTAGATAATAGTGATTCAAAAGTAGAAAAAGGAATTATTATTGAAAAAATCGATGGTTCGACCATTACTGCCAATACCAATTATTATGAGTTATTGAATCGTAAGGCAGGCAAAAAGACCTTATTATCTCTCTACAATCCGGATAATGGTGAGCGATGGGAAGAAACTCTCAAACCCATTTCCAGAGGTGCCGAAAATCAGTTGTTATACGAAAGGTGGGTAGAGAATAGTCGTAAGATAGTCGATAAGCTATCTGGTGGCAAACTGGGATATGTACATGTCAGAGGAATGAATGATGCCAGCTATAGAGTAGTGGTAGAAGAAGTATTAGGTAAAAATGCCAATAAAGAGGCATTGGTTGTTGATACCAGATTTAATGGCGGAGGCTGGTTGCATGATAATTTAGTTACCTTCTTAGATGGTAAAAAATACATCACCTTCATGCCAAGAGGCCAAAACCTGGGTGGTGAGCCTAGCGGCAAATGGCGCAAACCTTCCATCGTAGTAATGAGTGAGAGCAATTATTCAGATGCCCATATGTTTCCTTTTGCTTATAAAGAATTAGGGATTGGGAAATTGGTAGGAATGCCTGTACCAGGAACCGGAACAGCGGTCTGGTGGGAGCGATTACAAAATGGAATGGTATTCGGTATCCCTCAGGTTGGTATGGTAGCTAATAATGGTGAATACTTGGAAAACACACAATTGGAGCCAGATATTAAAGTACCCAATGATCCAGGTAAAGTCAAAAAAGGCTTGGACCCACAATTGGAAGCTGCAGTTAAAGAACTATTGAAAGTAGTTTATCCTTAGTACATAGTACGCAATAAAAAAAGCGTCACCCGACAAATGTCAGGTGACGCTTTTTTATTAATTGAAGGAAAAAATCTTAAGCTCTTTCTTTATAATAGGCTTTGTACATTTTTTGCAATTTTTTTCGGGCAAAAAATATTCTACTCTTTATGGTACCCAGTGGGGCACCTAATTCATCAGCAATTTCTTCGTACTTATACCCTTGATAAGCCATCATAAATGGCTTTTTGAAATCCTCTGGTAAGGAATCAACCATTGATAAAAGTTCATCAAAGGCGACGTTGGATTCTCCTTTATTACTCACAGATTTATCACCTGAGTTAAGATAGTAATTATTAGGAGTTTGATCTATAATCATATTACGGCGTACCTTCTTGCGATAATTATTGATAAAAATATTTCGCATGATGGTAACGGCCCAGGCCTTAAAGTTAGTTCCTGGGTTATATTTATCAGCATTTGTAATGATCCGAACGGCCGTATCCTGATACAGATCCTCAGCATCCACATTATTTCCAGTAAGTTTCAGAGAGAAGGCACGCAGCGAATTACTGATGACGTCTAACTGATCGTAAATTTGATTTTGAATCGCGTAAATCATAGCCGGTGACTTTTGCTAGGGATATTATGTAATTATTTTTTACAAAAATACCTCTAATGTGATTTAAATGCAAATAAATTTATCTTTTCAGACATAGATTTGACACTATGTGTAGTAAAATGGACAGTTTCCTTACAAAAACGGCAAATTGTGTTAAAATTGTTAACAACTATAAACTAAATTTTAAGAAATTTGTATACTTAATAAACAAAACACAAAAGCCGAAAACTAGAAACCACTTTTAGAAGAATAACCATTGTTGAAGTGTGACATTATGGATGCATTGAATTTAACTGATCAAATTTACTTGCCTAACAACATTCGTTGTCTTCGCAAGCAGCTCAGAATGAGCCAGGGGGAATTGGCTGAACGCATAGGCCTAAACAGAGGAAACATCGCCTCTTATGAAAATGGAACTGCCGAGCCAAAAATCTGTAACCTTCGTAAGCTGGCTCATATTTTTAGCATTTCTATGCTTGACCTCACTCATAAAGATTTAAGTAAATTTGATCTGTCGAGTGCCCCTCCTCAAAATGTCAATACAATTTCAGAATCTGAAATGGTAATTCTCGAACAGTTTAGTCAAAAAGCTAAACAGATTCAGAATGTCTTTGAAAGCTTAAATACATGTTGCATGTATAAGGCTGAATCATTGGATGAAAAGCCTAAAGATGTTCAGATCATGTTGGCTCATTTCCATCAGCTTTACGAAGCCTCTCAAGCTTTACTTTGCGAATATCAAGAACTGTTAAGCTTTATAAAATGTAAAGTTTAGTCCAGTACCTGACGTAACATATTCAAATTCTTCTTCGTAAAAGTTTTTATATTAGTTGAATGCTTTCATTCAGCTATCTATGTGCAAATACCATGCATATTTAAAATAACTGCCATAATTGCCGTTATAATCCCAAAATTGAACGATTTATGAAATCCTTACTGTGTTTACTCGCACTTTGCATGACACTTTGTCTGTCAGCAAAAAATTCTTCCCATATTGAATTCTTTGAGGGACAATTAGAAGAATTACAACAACAAGCCAGCCAGTATGGCAAAATGTCCCTAGTCTATTTTTATGCATCCTGGTGTATGCCCTGCCAGTGGATGGAAAAGAATACCTATCAAAACGATGAGTTAGCAGACTACCTCAATGAAAATTACTTTCCAATACGCGTAAATATTGACGGCCCTTCAGGATTAAAAGAAAAAAAGAAATATCATGTCAATCTCCTCCCTACCATATTAATCTTTGATAGCGGTGGTAATTTGATTGCGCGATATGAAGAATCAATGGATTCAGAAAAACTGCTTCATCTATTAAAAAAAAATAACCTTTCTGGTACCAAAATAAGCAGCCGGCCTTCTAAGGCAAATAGCCCTATGCTACATGCTCCTAAACCTGCCAATATTTATTATCCCCCCTTAGTTCCTGAACTAAGTGCTTCAACTGACCAAAATGAGGTAATTGCTTCTCAACCTATTACCCAAGCCTTTTCCTTACCTGCAAGCACAAACTCAATAAGCACCTTTAATCAAATTGAACCCTCTATCAATACCTTCTTTGGTGTACAGGTAGGTGCTTTTTCAAGTAGATCCAATGCAGAAACAGAGATGAAAATATTGCGACGAAAAATTAATGAAGACCTTTATATTATTAAGGAAAATTATCGTAGTCGCCAAATTTTTAAAGTTATCGCTGGTAAATATATTAACCAAAATGAAGCCATCTCCTGCATGAAGAGAGTTAAAACCAAAAAAATCTTCGGTTTTGTAAAAAAAATTGACATGGAATGATGCCGTTTCAATAGCAATAGCAATGACAATGGCAATTTCAATCTTCACCTAATAATTAATATTGGTATTGAAATTGATATTGCCATTGATATTGATATTGCCATTGATATTGATATTGAAATTGAAATTGATATTGCCATCGACTTCTCCTTTTCTCCTGAAAAAAAGTTTTCCAATAATTTCTCGGATGTTTTCTATTTTTACGCCCTGACTAAATGAAGGATATTTATTCATTCTGATTAGTGACAGACAAAACCATAATTATATTAGCTTTGCCGGACGTACTTTAACTGGGCAGTAGCAATAATTGGTTTTACCTTTCGTTTTGTTAATCGAAAGTCTCATAACAAGTAGGTATTTCACATTCCCCATAGATTTTTGCAAGATCAGGGGGCCAATAGTCAATTTTACTTTGCAAAACTCTCAAAAACATGGCTAAAAAGCTTATTTCTTGTTGTACTCTATTGTTTTTCGTGTTTTCACTGGGAGCACAAGTACCTCGAAATATCAAGTTGGATGGACCGCTGGCAAATAAAAAAGCGGAAAAGAATGCTTGTACAAACGACGCGGGGACCATCTCATTTGGTGTGCATACAGGTCAGAGTAGTGATGTCAGTCCAGACACAATATTTTTGTGCTTTGGTGACCGCATTAATGTGGTTCATGATCCAGGTACGGCAGACCTAAGCGGAGATCCTAATCCCAATACACAAGCAGGGATTGTATATGCCTTTTATGATTGTCCACCAACCATTACGGGACCAACCTTAGCAGATATTCTTTCAGATCCATGCCTTAACCATACCAGTCCAATTAATATTGGGGGAGTACCAACTACGCAAGATGATTCCCTCTGGGCTACTGCCGGGGATATCGATGGGAATATAGAATTTGTAAATAATGGTTTTTTTCAGCAGGAATTTAATAATGGCGGACCCGTTCAAATGTTTTTTGCCCCTCTTACTGCTGATGATTTTAATGATCCTAATGGAGAGCTTTTTGAACCCGATTCTACCGGGACCTTAGGAGGATGCGTGAATCTTAGAGCTGATCAAGCCTTTTCCATAGTTTATCTTAATGAAATTCAAGAAGATATTGTTTCTACCAATTCAAGTAATAATGGCTGTAGCGGTCAAATCGCCATGACCGGAGGCCTTCCTGAATTTGACAATCAAAGTTTTTTCCAGGTCGACTTGAGCCTTCAAGGAGATCCCACCATCAGTGGGGAATTACTCAATACTCTTAAGCCTAGAAATGGAGACACACTAGAGTTTTTTGTGCCTCAACCTGGTATTTATGATGTAATGATAGAGGACGGAGTAAGCTGTGGCAAACAATTTACTATTGACATGTCAGGATGTCGGGCTGTTGTTTTTGACGTTACCCCAATAAATATTCCTAATGGCGATACCGTCTGTGTTCCTGTAACAGTAAGTGATTTTCTGGATGTTCTTTCTTTCCAGGGTTCCATCAATTGGGATTCTACAATACTAGATTTTGTAAGATTGGATAACATCAATCCCAACTTACTAGGATTTAGTCCTGGAACAAGTATAAGTCTTCAAAACGTGTCTTCGGGTTTATTAACCTGGAGTTGGTTCAATACCGCCTTTACTGGAGTAGATCTTCCCGATGGATCAGTGCTTTTCGAAATGTGCTTTGAAGGCATAGGAGCTGATGGGCAAGAAACGGACATATTCTTTGATCCGGATTTCTTTGAAATCATTGAAGCCACAGAAGAAGAAGAATTAGGATATGTTCTGGATAACGGGCGAGCTGCAGTTTCAGAAAATACTCTTTTTGTGAGTTATCAAGTGGATAGTGTCATATGTTTTGGGGATGGAAATGGAGGTTTTACTGTGACGGTGGCCGGAGGTATACCTGCCTACCAGGTAGATTTTACCCAAATTGAGACCGCTGCACCGCGAACTGGCTCAGGAGTCATTAATACAGAGGGCGGAAGCGCCTTTTTTACAGGTTTGCCGGGAGGGCAATACCAAATAACAATTACTGATAATACAGTAGGAAATCCCACACAACAAATTGATACCATTGAAATTATTTCTCCACCAAGTCTTGGCTTAAGTATCACACCCATTTTACCAGAATGTGCCGGCGAAAATACAGGTAGTGTCATTACTCAATTGATTGTTGGTGGCCAAATAGTAAATAACCCTGGACCTGAGTATACTTTTAATTGGAATGTAACCAGTGGTAATGTATCAAGATTAGATAGTGTTCCGAGTGGTCAATATAATGTAACTGTAGTTGACTCAAGAGGATGTATTGCTACCGCTGGAACCACTTTAGCGGACCCACCTCCTCTAAACCTAGATGTCGTAATTGGCCTTGCAAGTTGTCCAGGAATTGCAGATGGTGCTATTGAAGTAACCCCTAATGGAGGTACAGGACCTTATACCTTTAATTGGCAAGCTGGATTGGAAGCTTTTAATGGTACTTTTGTCTCAAGTCGTCCTACCAACCTTAGTAGTGGAATTTATTTTGTTACAGTGACTGATGCTAATGGATGTCAAATCCAGGATGATTTCTTAGTTAGGGATAATCAAACATTAAGTGTTAATCCTATTATTGAAAACGTCAGTTGTAATGGATTGGAAGACGGACGGATTTTGGTAACAGGCACTTCTAACAATCCTATACCTCCATTTGGCTTCCAGTGGTCCACCAATGGTGTATTTAATAACCAACCTAATAATACTGCTACCACCAGTGAATTGGTTGATGTGGCCCCTGGCATATACTTTCTGACGCTTACGGATTCAGGCGGCGCAGGATGCCAATTTCTTGACACCTTTGAAGTTGTTGAACCTGCTCCTATTCAATTATCGGTATTAAATGTTACCAGAGAAAGCTGTCTGCCTGGAAGTGACGGAGAGATTATTGTAGGAGTTAGTGGTGGTACTTTCCCTTATAATTATGATTGGAATAATGGAGACATGGACTCTATCGCATCCGGCCTGGTTGCAGGAGACTATACCTTGGATTTATTAGATAATAATAATTGTAGGGAAACCATTGACGTAACCGTTCTCCAATTTGATCCTCCTAATATTGTATCCCTTGATGATGATGTGCTGACCTGTCCAAATGATACTGATGGCGAGCTGAGTGTAACTGCTCAGCAAGTGGGGGGTGCCATCATCAGTTATAACTGGAGTAATGGACAAACAGGAACCAGCATATCAAACCTTCCTGTGGGCACCTATTTTGTTACGGTTACCGCTGATGATGGCTGTGTAGCCATTGATTCTGCCTTTGTAACTGCCCCCTTCCCTCTGCAGATAGATAGTATTGTGGGTACTAGCCCAAGTTGTCCTGGTGATTCAGATGGAAGTTTCACCGTTTTTGCCAGCGGAGGGACCACGCCTTATCTTTATGTTTGGGATAATCAACCTCAGAACGATACTTTAAATTTTAACCTTTATCCTGGATTGAGTTCTGGAGCCTATAGCGTTACAGTAGTCGATGCAAACAATTGTTCTTCAGTAGCAGGTAGCCAGGCGCTTGCAGATCCACCAGCCATTCAGGCGAACTTCAGCAATATCACCGATGTTAGCTGTTTTGAGGGCACCTGTGATGGTTCTGCATTAGTAGCTGCCAATTATGAAGGCAATATCCGGCAAGGGCTGTTTACCTTCAGGTGGGAAACTGGTGAAGAAACAATAGATGATACTCAATCTAGTGCTGTCCAGTTATGCGCTGGATTTCAGCAAGTAACCATAACGGATAGCGATGGTTGTTTTCTCGTCGATTCAATAGATGTACCTAGTCCTCCAAGAATTGATATAGCTGTTAACGCCAATTCGGTAAGCTGTAATGGTTTTGGAGATGGAGATATTCAATTAACAGCCACAGGTGGTACAGGCGCCTTTAACTTCCTTTGGCTTGAAACCGGAGGTACTACTTCCAATCAAAGTGGTCTGGTTGCCGGAGTTTATAATGCCATCATCACCGATGCCAATGGATGTAGCAAAACACAGCAGGTAGAAATAAGTGAACCAGAGGCATTAATGCTTTCACTAGACCTCACCCGCACACGTGATCCTCAGTGTAGTGATACCATGGATGGATCAATAGCTGTAACAGTAAATGATACCGCTGGTATTAATCCATTAGGTCCTCTACCTTATACCTGGTCTAATGGAGTAGCTGCCCCTGATGCCAACGCAGCCGAAAATCTAGATGCCGGGACTTATGGGGTGACCATTACAGATGTAAAGGGTTGTCAGGATTCCATTTCTTTCACCTTGAATGCTCCTCCTCCCATACAAGCAGTTATCCCACAACCACCTGCCCCGAGATGTTTTGGTGAGTTAACAGACATTATTATTCAATCAATTACAGGTGGTAATGGGCAAGATTTATTTGATTATACCTACACCATTGATAATAATGGTTTGGACTTTTTGCCGGACCAGCCTGCTCAGGTATTCGCTGGAGTGCATACCATTATTATAGAGGATCAGCTGGGATGTACCTATGAAGATACCCTAACCATTACACAACCCGATCCAATACAAGTTGCCTTTAGCCCTGCGGTTATTGAAATAGAGTTAGGTGATTCCACAAATAGACTGTCTCCCATTATTACATCCTCCTTACCGATAGATTCTTTTCTATGGTCACCAGGAGATTTTCTTTCAGCAGTAGATGTACAAAGACCTCTTATTAATCCTGTTGACGACAGACAATATACTTTGCGCGTAGTTGATGTTAATGGCTGTGTTGCAGAAGGCAACATCTTAGTTGAAGTAGATAAGAACAGGAATGTCTTTATTCCGAATATTTTTACTCCTGATGGAGAAGGTAGTGGCCTGAATGAAGAGTTCCGGATTTTCGCCTGCAACGGTGTTCAAAATATTAATTTCGTTCGATTATTTGACCGTTGGGGTAATCAGGTGGTGGAACAAACGAACCTGGGGCCTGCCTGTGAAGGCGGAATCCCTGTGTGGAATGGCCGATATAATGGTAAAAAAATGAATGCAGGAGTTTATATTTATCTGGTGGAAGTGGAATTCATTGATGGGGTTACCTTATTATATAGAGGAGATGTGGCATTGATTAGATAATGAATCTTGGTAATCCTTTATTATTGACCTCAATAATAAAGTTGAAGTAGTTAGAAGTAAGTAGAAGTAAATTGTTTTCAATCTATAACAATTTACTTCTATGATGCTTCAGAAGCCGAAGGCATCTATATTTCTACTTTACTTCTCTTTATTTTGAGTTAATTTATTAGATATATAGAATTTCAAGGTCTATCTTGTCTATTATAAGCTATCTTTAAAAAAATCATCAATCTTACATAATTCTTTACTAATCTTCCACAAACGCTGAGCATCCGCTTCAACATAGGTTCTCTTAGAAGATTTTTTGGGCTTACATTTATCCCAATATTTTCCACTTTGATCTTTCACTTCATCCGCAGTTGAAAGATAAATTTGTGTTTTGGCACCGATATCTGGGGTGACCCCTCCACTACGGCGTACTTTCCATGCAAAGGCATGCAACCAATTGGTGTGCTTTACTCCAATATCAGTTTTAACCAAACCAGGCTGAACAGCATAGGTGGAAACATTATCATTGGGCTTTATACGATCCAATTCATAGGTAAAGAGGATGTTGGCCAGCTTTGATTGAGCATAAGCTCTCAAGCCATGATATTTTTTGGTTAAATACAAATCCTCAAAATTCATCTTACCCTGAAAATGAGAATCTGAAGCCACACTAACAATTCTTCCATCTGCCGCCCGGGCAATAGCGGGATATAAAAGGTGAGACAAATAAAAATAGGCCAGATGATTCACGGCAAACATTTTTTCAATATTGTCTTCTGTAAAGGTAAGGTTGGAAATCCAGGTGCCGGCATTGTTGACTAATACATCCACAATAGCAAATCGTTCACGGATTTTTTCAGCTGCCGCCTTAATATCCTTTTGTGAAGAAAGATCTGCTGTTTGTAAATATATATTTTGATTTCCAGATGCCTGTACCAATTCTATTAATGCCCTCTTACCTTTAGCTTCATTACGACAAACCATCATTACGTTAGCTCCTCTTAAGGCCATGGCCTTGGCAGTCTCATATCCCAGGCCAGCGTTGGCTCCCGTAATCACACAATTTTTCCCAGTCATCTTTTTTTTGCTCGCAAAAATAGATAATATTGTAGAAATGTATATAAGGGGATTGGAACATTTATATTTATTTTGTGGTCTTTATTCATACCTTTAATAACAAGCATAAGATTTGCAAGCAAATCTTATTAAGGAAAATATAAATTTATCCTCTTATTGTACTGGCGGAAAGAAATTTATCGTCTAAATACTAAAGATGATAAATAACCTTAATTAATTCCTTATGAAAAAATCAATCATTATTATAGCAGGCTTGCTATTTGCCTGTTACATACCATCTTACAGTCAGCTTTCTCCTGGGCAAATTCTGGAACGGTTCTTTAGCAAGTATCGGTATAACTCACGGGAGGCCGTTGATTTCATTTTTTCTAAAAATCCAGTTTTTTCAGGAGAAGCAGCACAGCAAGCCCAACATGTAAAGGATAAATTGGCACAGGCTGTCCCGGTTTTGGGAAAATATTATGGGCGAGAACCCATCACTAAACAACAAATTGGGAGTAGCTTGGTGCTATATAGTTATCTAATTCAATATGAACGCCAGCCAATACGATTTACCTTCAAGTTTTATAAACCCGACAGGGAATGGTTTTTACTTAGTTTTGCCTTTGATGATGATTTAAGCGACGAATTGGAAGAAGCGGCAAAACTCCCTCAATTATTATTAATGGAAAATAGAAAAAAGAATTAAATGAAAATAGACGGCCAGCATTTCCGGACCATTTGGTTAAAAGAGAACGACCCTACAACCGTTCAAATTATTGATCAAAGATTTTTACCTCATAAATTGATTATCGAGGATTTAAAAAAAACGGAAGACTTTGTTAATGCCATTAGGGAAATGCATGTCCGTGGGGCACCTCTGATTGGTGGAACAGCAGTATTAGGTTTATACATTGCCTGTCTAGAAGCTCCTGATGGTGAGCAAGGATTGAATTATATCACAGAGGCTTTAAGCCGACTTAGAGCTACTCGCCCCACTGCGGTTGATTTATTTAGCTGGACGGAAAGGGTTTTTCAAGAAGTAATTAAGGGTCAGGACAAAGAAGAAAGAATTTCCATTGCCCTCCAGATGTCAAAACAGCTGATCGAGGAGAGTGCCGAACATTGCCGCATGATCGGAACCTATGGTTTTGACCTTATCAAATCTATTAGTGAAGAAAATAATGGTGCTCCTGTAAATATCTTAACCCATTGCAATGCAGGCTGGATTGCTTGTATTGATTATGGTACAGCCACCTCGCCAATATATGCAGCACATGATGCCGGAATTCCTGTGCATGTTTGGGTCGATGAAACCAGGCCTAGAAATCAAGGAGCCAGGCTAACGGCCTATGAATTAGGTCAACATGGTGTACCTCATACCGTCATAGTGGACAACGTAGGTGGGCATTTAATGCAACATGGTATGGTGGATCTGGTTTTTGTTGGAAGTGATCGGACCACCCGACAGGGTGACGTAGCCAATAAAATTGGTACTTATTTAAAAGCCCTGGCCGCCAATGATAATAATGTTCCTTTCTATGTAACCCTTCCTCACTCTTCTATAGACTGGGATCTTAGAGATGGTTTAAGTGAAATTCCTATTGAGGAAAGAGGGTCTGAAGAGGTAAAATATATCCAGGGTTTAGTCGATGGAGAAATTAAAAAAGTCTTATTAACTCCTCCTCAAAGCCCTGCCCTCAATTATGGATTTGATGTCACTCCGGCAAAATATGTTACAGGTATTATAACCGAAAGAGGAATTTGTGAGGCTAGTGAAGAGGGTTTATTAAAGCTATACCCTGAGCAACAGCTTGCAGTTAAATAAGCATTTTACAAGATTGTTTCTTTCATAGGCAATGGCAATATCAATTATCGATATTGCTATTGCTATTGCTATTGCCATTGATATTGATATTACCACTCTATTATACATTTGTTAAAATCTCGTATACTCCCCAAAACTCTTTATATTCATGTTTAAGAACAAAAAAATTTGGAGAACATGAAATCGACTAATCAACTATGGGGTTTATGTTTGGCACTTTTAACTGCTTTTGGCATGCCAAGTATCCCCCTTACTGCACAAAATGCAGAAGAAAACCCACTCTACAAAGATCTAAATTATAGAAATATTGGCCCTACCAGAGGAGGCCGTGCAACTGCAGTAACAGGAATTGCAGATAAGCCCGGTACTTTTTTTATGGGAAGTACAGGAGGAGGACTATGGAAGACCTCCGATTATGGCCATAACTGGAGAAATGTATCCGATGGTTTTTTTGCAACCGGCTCTATTGGTGCCATCCGCGCAGCTGATTCTAATACGGATATTATTTACGTTGGTACCGGATCAGATGGTATTCGTTCCAATGTCATTACAGGTAAAGGCGTCTATAAATCTACAGATGCTGGAAAAACCTGGTCACATATCGGATTGGAAAAAGTTGGACAGATTGGAGCTGTAGAAATCCATCCTCAAAATCCGGACATTGTATATGTAGCAGCCATCGGACAAGCATTTGCTCCCAATCCTGAGCGAGGAGTTTACAGAACCAAGGATGGTGGGCAAAGTTGGGAACAAATTCTTTTTATTTCTGATAAAACAGGAGCAGTAGATCTAGAATTTGCCCCTGGCGATCCAAATACACTCTATGCTTGTATGTGGCGGGGTGAACGCAAGCCCTGGACCATAATTAGTGGGGATAAAGAAGGAGGACTGTATAAATCCACTGATGGCGGCGACTCTTGGAATCAATTAACTAGTGGCCTTCCAAGTGATCCTTTTGGAAAAAGTGATTTGGCTGTTTCAGCTGCTGATCCCAATCGGGTTTATGCCCTTATTGAAGCTCCTGAAGATGAAAAAAAAGGAGGATTGTATGTTTCGAATGATCGAGGAGAAAGTTTTTCGCTGGTAACCAATTTTGCTCCCTTATTAGATCGTCCTTTCTACTACTGTAATATAGATGCTGATCCGAATAATGCTGATATTATTTATTCAAATGCCACCCGTTTTTTCAAATCCAGCAATGGGGGCAAATCTTGGACTCGTATGTCTACACCTCATGGTGATAATCACGATATGTGGATTCACCCTGATGATTCTGACCTTTGGGTTCAGTGTAATGACGGAGGGGCCAATGTTACCCGAGATGGGGGTAAAACATGGTCTACTCAAACAAATCAATCCACTGCTGAACTTTATCAAGTAGAAGTGGATGATCAATTCCCTTATTGGTTGTATGCCGGCCAGCAGGATAATTCCACGATTTCCTTACCTTCTCTTCCTCCTTTCAGTGCTACTAGTGGTCCAACAGGCTATTGGATGGCGGTTGGGGGTTGTGAGACCGGTCCTGTGGTTCCCAAGCCAGGAAATCCTGATATTGTCTATGCCAATTGCAAAGGACGTTTTGGAGTTTATAATAAAAAAACAGGACAGGAACGCCAATACTACGTAGGAGCATCCAACATGTATGGCCATAATCCTAAGGACTTAAAATTCCGATTCCAAAGAGTTGCTCCCATTCATGTTTCTCCACATAATCCGGATGTGGTTTACCATACCTCGCAATATGTTCATAAAACCATTGATGATGGTAAAACATGGGAAATCATTTCCCCAGATCTTACTGCTTTTGAGCCTGATAAGCAGGTTATCTCAGGATACCCAATTACCAGAGACATTACAGGCGAAGAGTTTTATAGTACCATCTATGCTATCCGGGAATCTTCCTTAAGTGAGGGGCTTATTTGGGTAGGTGCTAACGATGGACCTGTTCATGTGACTCAAAATGGTGGTAAAAAATGGGATAATGTCACTCCAGCAGCCTTCAAAAATGGAGGACGCATTGATGCAGTTGAACCCTCTCCCCATAATCCAGCTAAAGCCTATGTAGCAGGTTATCGCTATCAATTAGGTGATTGGAAACCTTATATTTATAAAACAGAGGACTATGGAAAAAACTGGACCTTAATAACTTCTGGAGATAATGGTCTTCCTGCTGATTATCCGGTAAGGGTAGTCAGAGAAGATCCCAGCAAGGAAGGTTTGTTATATGCTGGAACAGAGTTTGGCCTTTTTATTTCAAATAATGATGGAGAAAGCTGGGAATCTTTCCAACAAAACCTTCCCAACACTCCAATAACCGATATCAAAGTCAATAAAGGGGATCTTCTGATGTCTACCATGGGTCGAGGATTTTGGATTTTGGATGACCTTACTCCTTTACATCAGATGAATGAAACAGTGGCCAAGCTGGATATGTATCTCTTCAAACCGCGGGATAGCTACCGCTTGAGATATCGCCGAACCAGTTCAAATGCGGTTCCTTATTACCCAGGAGCAAGTGTTTTGATTCATTATCATTTGAAAGAAAAAGTAGAGGATGAAATTGAATTGGATATTCTGAATGCCGATCAAGAGGTCATCCGCTCTTATACCAATAAACAGAAAGACAATCGAGACAACCTGCCAGAACCAAGTATGAGTACCGGATACTTCGTTCAAGGATTCAATTCTGCATTACAGTCAGAGGCAGGCATGCACAGGGTAAGCTGGGATATGAGGCATGTTGGTGCCTGGACGACAAGAGGCGGTGGTGGCAGCGGACCTATGGTTTCTCCTGGTACTTATTATGCACGACTAAAAATTGGTAACCAGGAAAGTACAGTAGCTTTCGAAGTACGCCCTGATCCTAGAGTTATTGATAGTGGAATTAAGATGAATGAAATTCAAGCTCAGGAAGTGCTGGCTATTAAGGTTCGAGACTTAATGACTCGTGGAAACAGGATGGCAGACATTGTCAGAAAAGAGCATAATAAATTAAGTAAAGAAATCAAAGAGGGAGGAAGCAACGATGCTGCAAAAGAGAAAATGTCCAAGCTTGAAAAAATAAAAAATGCCTTGATCACAAAAAGTGGACGTTACCAGCAACCTATGATTGTTGATCAGATTCGGTATTTAAGCTTTATGATTGATCGAGCTGACCAAATGCCGGGCAAAGATGCCTTTGATAGGTTTGAAGAGTTGAAATCAAGTATTGAAAACTTACTACCTGCTTTCAGAGAAATCTTTCCAAAAGATGAAAGCGATTAATAGAAAAAAAATCGAGAAATGGCCCTAGGGCCATTTCTCTACCAAAATTAGATTTACTCGATAGTCACATTTTCGTAATATGTTCTGCGTGGTGTATCTATTGCAATAGTATAATTACCACTAATTACTTGTTCCAGATTATAGCGTTTTTCAACTTTAATTACATTTTTAATATCATCAGCAAAAATAATGCTGCCATTATGGTCTGAAATGCGGACTTTCATATCTGCAATTTTTCCATTAAACCAGCTAATGTCTACTTTTGAGCCATGGACCCTAACTACTGGTGAAAAATAGATTTTTCTTTTGTAGAAAGGTATTTCCAACTCTCCGTTTTGGACAAAAACAGATTGCAAAATTTCTTTATTGCCAGACAAGATTATGAGCGAATATTCTCCCTCCATCAAAGCTGAGAGGTCCAGTATTTTATTATACTCGGTCTCTTGAGTTAGCTGTTGTAAAAGGACAACTTCTCCTTCATCTTTTAATTGAATTAATGTCTCACCATTAAGGCCAATTAAGTTTACATTCATTTTTTGAGAGCCGGGAATTGCCTTAATATCAACTTTTAGATGCTTATTATTCCCTGCTACCACATTGGTCAATAGAAAGGTGGTAAATAGTCCAATTATTAACACATTTAAAGCTTTCATAAGTAATTCAATTTTGTTGTTTGTCAATTGGTGTTATATAGTTTCAGGAGCAAAAGTAGGTGCAGGGAACTTGGGTTTCTAGGTCATTTTTATCACTTATTGATGCTATTTTGATCTAAAAAAAATTAAACATTGCCTTTGCGTTAAATTCGTATAGATCCAACCAAAAATCCTATTTTTTTCAGCTTTGAAATATAAATTTTCTACCGCATCTTATTGAGAAACCAAATAATCGTCTGAATTTTATAATTTGAAAAATCTTGGAGAAAAAAGTTTAAACATCCACGTTTTTAATTTTTTTTTGAAAAAATATCATTATGCAAAAACCAAGGTTGTTTCCAGTTTTATTGGTTCATTTTATTGGAATGCTGGGATACAGTATTGTTATGCCCTTTTTGGTCTTCTTAGTAGATCGTTTTGGAGGGAATCAATTTATTTATGGACTGATGGGGGCCATGTACCCTGGTTTTCAGCTAATTGGAGCACCATTAATGGGGAAGTGGTCAGATAATATTGGCAGAAAAAAAGTATTATTATTTAGCCAGATCGGTACTTTTATTGCTTGGGGATTTTTTATTATTGCTTTATTTCTGCCCATTCAGGCTTTTTTTAGTGTTGAATCTGGTATTGCGGGAACTTTTATTTTTACCGTTCCCTTGGTGATATTATTTTTTGCCAGAGCACTAGATGGATTAACGGGAGGAAATGTTTCTGTTGCCAATGCTTATCTTTCGGATATTTCTACTGAAAAAAACCGCAAAGCAAATTTTGGCAAAATGGGAATGGCGGCAGGTCTTGGTTTTATCCTTGGGCCTTCAGTAGCAGGGGTACTTGGGTCTACTTCTTATGGAGAGCTTATTCCAGTATTAATGGCCGCCTTTATTTCTCTAGTAGCTATATTTGTTATTCATTTTTATTTGCCGGAGTCTCGTCAAAAAGCAGTAGATCCTAATATCGAAGATTTATCTATTGTTAAATCATTTCAAGTAGAGCATAAAGAATGTTATAAGATGGACCGATGTCCAGAAAAAACCTTGAGAGGGATATTGAGTATCCCTCAAATTCCCACTATGTTTTTAATCTATTTTCTTACCATGCTGGCCTTCAGTTTTTTTTATGTGGGCTTTCCCTTGATGGCCATGAATAGAATGGAATGGACTGCAATGGAATTAGGCCTTTTCTTTACTCTTTCCAGTGGTATTATGATTCTTGTTCAAGGACCATTGCTTAGTTTTTTATCTGATAAAACGAATGAAAAAAGTTTAATCCTGGTAGGCTCGGTACTTCTTAGTCTATTTTTTGTTTTTCTTTCTTTTGGCCAAACAAACTGGGCATTCACCGGGGCCATTTGTTTTGCTTTGGGTAATGGTTTGATGTGGCCTTCTTTTTTATCTTTACTTTCCCGGGCGGGAAATAAAGATATGCAGGGTACCATCCAAGGTTATGCCAATAGCACCGGAAGTCTTGCTAGTATTCTAGGATTATTATTTGGTGGCATTCTCATGGGGATAATAGGACCTGTTTTATTCCTTTCTTCTGCAGTGATTATGTTTTTAATCTTTATGATAACCATTAATATTAAGTTATAAGAAAGGGGTATTGGGAGGATAAAAAATCTATTTTATTGTTAGGCGATGTTGATAGAAAAAATAAATAGCGATCCCCAGGCTAACCAATCCTCCAAACATATAGGCCGTTTTTATCCCAAAATTCTGCACGATAGGTTCCATTAAAATAGGTGAGAAAAACTGTCCTAAAAATACAGCTGCCGTTAAACCTCCTATTACTTTTCCACGAATAGCAGGAGGAGACTGACTAATCAGACAAAGACTGGCATTCGGCATTAATAAGCCAAAACCAATTCCTGCTATTGTCATCGTCAAAATGGTCATTCCTAAAGAATTGACCCATTGAACTAAAAAAAGTCCCAAACTTGCAAAAATGAACAGAATATAATAGATCTGTCTGAAATTGAATCTTTTGGCCAGTCGCTGATAATTTGCTGAAGATAGGGCTGCTGTAAAAGTAGCAACAATCAATCCCACACTCCCCAAACTGGCACTGGTAATACCTATTTCACTCATCAAAAAAGGTAGTTGAGTGGGTATCAGGTAAAATAATGCCATTCCAAAGAAGGTGGCCAGATAAATGGTTAGGTATAGGTTCCAGTTAACCTTGGCCGTTTTTTTATTTAATGATAGTTCTTCATTTTCCTTTTGAGGTTCAAACAGATAAATTAAGGAAAGAAGGATAACCACAAAACTGCTTAAATATACAGCAAATGGGTAGCGCCAGCTGAAATCAGCCAGGATTCCCGAAAGGCTCACAAATATGGTACCTCCAAAAGCCATAAATGCTCCCTGAATACCTAAAAATCGGGCTCTTTCTTCCCCTTCAAAATAATCGCCGATTAGGGTCGTGGCTCCGGTCATAATTACGGCTACTCCAATTCCCAGCAATACCCTACTTCCTATAATTTGATACAGATCATTTAAATAAAGGCCTGCTGAGCCAGCCAGGCCATAAACCACCATCAGGATCAGCATGGGCTTGATCTTACCCAATCTGTCAATTATTATTCCAGCTAACGGAGAAAAAATTGCAATAAATAGAGCAGGTACAGAAAGAAGTAATTTTGTTAGGAAGTTAACATTAGGCAATTCAGAGAAAGCCTCTGCCATTTTAGGTAAGGCAGGAGCAATTAATGCCCCTGCCATAACCGTTAATGAACTAGCTAAAAGCAGGGTTAATTTAACACCAGTTTTATTCATGGCCTAGCTTTCCAAAATTTCGTAAGTGTACTCTATCGGGCCACTTTTTCGTAACATCCCAGCTACCCCACAATATTGTTCTAAAGATAGATTAATCGCTTTCACCAGCTTTTTGGCTTCCAAATTTTTACCAAAAAATCGAAAATGAATGTGGATTTGGTTATACACTTTTGGATGTTCATCGGAAAGTCCAGCTTCTACATTAATTTCAAGGCCTTCTATTGGCACTCTCATTTTTTCCAGGATTGAAACTATATCTATACCGCTGCAACCTGCCAATCCACTTAACAACAAGCGCTTAGGGCTGGGACCCTGTTTATTTCCATCGCCAGCATCTATTCGTATGGTGTGATTATTAACCGTACTATCAAAAAGTCCTTCCCCCTTCCACTCAGTGGTTACTTTATGTTTCATAAAACGTCTATTAATTTGGATGATCAATAATGAAATGATTAGGGTCATTGGCAAAACAATTGCCAAAAGTAATAAGTTTAATGCAATGTTCGGTCTATTGAACAGTCCATATTCAGGATGTTTATTAATTTGTCAATGATTTAAATAATTCTTTCTGTAATTTTTTAACACTTTGTATAGTTGTAGTCAGAGGTACCCTTTGACTCCTTAAATCTTAAAAAATGAAAAAAATAATTCTATTGTTTGTATTGCTGTTTTCAGGACTTAGCCTAATGCAAGCGCAGGAAATGCTAGATGAGATAGCAAAGCAGGGTTGTGAATGTATAGGGAAGTTAGACCTTACAGGGCTTAGTCAGGATGAAAAAAACATGAAATTTGGCTTGTGTTTAATGGAGAGCCTCGGCTCCATGGACCAGGCTAAACTTAAGGAATTGGATATTGATATGACCAATCAGGCTTCTATGCAAAAATTTGGTGAAAAAGTAGGGATGAAAATGGCTGTTAACTGCCCTGATGTCATGATGAAAATTGCTCAAATGCAGTCAGAATCCCAACTTAAAACGGTAAGTCAGATCAGCGGAACCGTAAAGGGGGTGTCAGGCCAGGAGTTAAGTTATATCCAATTAGATGATGGCACTGGAGATGTTAATTCCTTTCTATGGCTAAGTAAAGTAGACGGAGCCGATGATTTTGTTTCTAACCCACAGGCCATGATCGGAAAAAAAGTAAAAATCTCCTTTGAAACAATGGACATCTATTCTCCTAAAACCAAAGGGTATAATTCTAAAAAGGTTATTACTTCTATTGAAGTTATTGAATAAAATATCATTTGAGTTGGAATAATATTGACTAACTCATCCGCCTTTTAGGTCGTGCATTGATTATAACTTTAATTGTATTTTTTTGACACATCATGCCTCCAGCAGACAAGGTCCAGCACACACAGACTGCTATGCTTGTCTGCCTAAGCTTGAGGTTTTAACTGTCATAGGCGATGCTTAATATAAGCTGTTTTAATGGTTATAATCAACTTAATGCACTCATATAGAGCTGGATAAGCTAGTCAATATTGTATTTAGGAGGAACCAAAAAATCTGCAAACCTACTTATCTCCCAATTTGAAAATCATAAATTCATATCCCCCTCGGCCGATCGTGACTACTAATAGAAACGTGAAGGTGATCAGCAGTCCCTACATGCCTTAAGGTGTTAAATCCCATCATCCTAAAGTACCAAGTTACCAGCCTATTCCTAAACTCACTTTTTCCTCGAGTACGAAGATCAACTGCATGTACAAAACCATTACTTTGTTTATAATGTAGAGAATGGTTTTTGGTTGGCAGTCCCATTTTCCTGTAATCCTCTGGATAACGATTGGCATCGGTTAGGATCAAATTTTTATCTACCAGGGCAAGCGTGCTAATCCCCAACCTTAGCACTGGATGTAAGGTCCGAAACTCCTTTCTTACTTCTTCACTTTTGGCATTAGAGGCCGACAAATAAAGCAGGCCTGGAGCACAATACACTAAGACCAAAGCAATAACTACCCAATAGGTCCGTTTAACCCGATCCAAATTACCTAGATTGCCAGTGAAGTTATATAAATGATATAGAACGTAAATTAGTAAGACCAAAGCACTGCTTATGATCCCTCCTAAAATTGCTATCCATGGGTAGATTTCATGAACCCAATGCAGGTATACACTTACTCTGATGAGTAAAAAGAAGGGTAGAAAAATGAAAAATATCAGTCGAATGATGAAGAATAAAAATGCTTTCATAGCTTTTAGTAGTATAGTGTTACAGTAGTCTAGTGGTCTGGTAGTATAGTATTCTGGGGTATTGGGGTATTGGGGTATTGGGGTATTTAAACATGATGATGGGTACAGTCAATAATAATATTAGTTTGTCCGCTCATGATACCTTGAAAAATGATCGAATTCCTATTTTTTTTACAAAGGGAGGAAAAATTTCTATAAATGAATTAAATTCAAAAGTCACTTTGGAATGAAAATAGTCGGATTCTGTTCTTTCGTCGCATTTTCTACGATTTTGAACGTAAAAAATGGATTGAACTGTGGCACACCCTGCATATTAGTTAAAAATAATGATTCAAAACCCATTATGGACACAGAACGGTTTTTTAGTATGATCTTATTGGTTTTTGTACTTGCTTTGAATAGCTATGACCTAAATGCACAGGCACCCAGTCTGTTCGATCATATGTATGGCCCCTCAATAACAAAGATTCATCTGGAAACCAACATTGAATCATTTAAGGCCAACCGAAGAAATGGGAACTATATTCCTGCCCAATTTTCTTTTACAGATGAAAAAGGGATAAACCATAATTTATCTGTGGATATTAGGGTAAGAGGCAAGTACCGACGAACCAAATGTGATCTTCCTCCTATTAAGCTTAATTTTCAGGTTGAAGAATTAATCGCAAAGGGGTATTCTTCTTTTGATAAATACAAAATAGTTACCCATTGTCTGGATTCTGATGAAGGGGATGAAATGGTTTTGAAAGAGCACCTAGTTTATCAGTTACAGGAAGAAATAAGCCCTAACAGTTTCCGTACTCAATTAATAGAGATCACCTATCTCGATACTGGCAGTGGCGATCAATCTACTCATTATGCAATAATAATTGAAAGTGACAAAGAAATGGCCCAGCGACTTCAAGGAACCATTTGTCAAGACTGTTATGGTGTAAATCGTAAATTTGATCAAGAAAATGTTCTTTACGCCAGCGTATTTCAATACATGATTGGGAATACTGATTGGTCTATAGCCCACCAAAAAAATGTAAAGGTTCTTTTAGCCAATAACTCCGATAAATTTCAGTTGGTTTCCTATGATTTTGATTTTAGTGGTCTGGTTAAAGCTCCCTATTATATACCACAGGTAGAGTTGGGAATAGGATATCGAGAGCGCTATTATAAGGGACTTTCCTGCACAGAGGAACAAATGCTGAATTGCCTGGATTATTTCAAATCAAAGGAAGAACAAATCTTAGGAAAAGTCGATATGCATCCTTTTTTGAGCAAAAGAAGTAAAATTGATATCAAGAGGTATTTAAAGACATTTTTTACACAAATTGACCGTAAATCCGGTCATAAACAAATCAAAGGTTTAGCTTACATAAATTGAGTTTACTAATGCACCTAAGCGAGAGCGGCTCATATCCCGATAGCTATCGGGATCCTCGTTCTGAGCCGCCAAATAATTTTCTTTTTGAGGGGTGATTTTTAAGGAAAAATTCCATTTTTCCTTAAAA
>JANQPA010000041.1 GCA_028285545.1 Saprospiraceae bacterium
GATAGGACAAAGCAAAAAAGTGCATTTAATATATAAACTAATTATTATGTGTAAAAAGTGTGGGTAGCGATCCGCCGCCAACACTTTTTACACAACTCCTTACATTTTTAAAAAAAAATATTATTCCGGTAGGGTACCTTTTCTGTTATTCGTTCCACTCAATGTATCAGCCCTTGAATTAGGTTGAGAAAATCATTCTTTTTTTAAAATATAACAAGAAATCATATGAACACTACATTAAACTGTGCGAGTGGAACCCTTGCTGCCTATGTTCCATCTGTGGAGCGTCCCTGGGATAGTAGGCGGGCCATGCATTTGCTGAGGCGTATGGCCTTTAATATTTCCCCTCAGCAATTAGAACAGGCATTAAACAGCAGTCCATCCAACCTTGTAGATTCAATTATAGATCAATGCTTAAACCAGGAACTTCCTGCACCGCCAGAATGGGCCAGTTGGACAGAGAATGATTATACAGATATTAACGTACAGCGCGAGGAACAATATAAGGAATGGTCTTGCCAGTGGATTACGGATATGATTAAAGGAGGTTTCAAAGAAAAACTTGAGTTATTCTGGAGCAATCATTTTGTTACCAAATATGAGGTCTATAATTGTACGCCACAGATGTTTCATTATCATATGGTGCTCAAAAAACATGCCTTGGGTAATTTCAAGGATTTTGTTGAAATCATGGGCAAGTCTCCAGCCATGCTGGTCTTTTTAAACGGAGTACAAAATACCCGCATTGAACCTAATGAAAATTTTGCCCGCGAACTATACGAACTTTTTACCCTCGGCAGAGACAATGGCTATACCCAACAAGATATTGAAGAAACAGCCAGAGCACTCACCGGCTGGGTGGGGTATTTTGCTTATTGTGGGCCAATTGGCTTTGTTCAGGAATATCATGATACTGGTGAAAAAACCATATTTGGCAGGACAGGCAATTGGGGATATGGCCAGGTTTATGATATTCTTTTTGAAGAAAGGGGGGATCAGATCGCCCAATATATATGCTCAAAAATATACCAACATTTTGTACATCCAGAAGTCGACGAATTCATTGTTTCGGAGATGGCAAAAACCTTTAAGGATAATAATTTTGAATTAGCGCCTGTTTTTCGCCAGCTATTCAAGAGCGAGCATTTTTTCGATGATTTTATTATTGGCACCCAGGTTAAAAGTCCTATCGATACATTTATTGGATTTATTCGGCAAGGGAATTTTAGCTATAACGAAGAATTGATTACAGGCGTATTATTTTATTCCTTTCTTATGGGTCAGCATTTATTCAATCCTATTGATGTAGCAGGATGGCAGGGCAACAGAAATTGGGTTAACAATAATACCATAACCCTGAGGTGGCAGGCCCTGGAGTTATACCTCTACTATATCTATGAATACACCCCGGAAGAATATAGGCAATTTATTTTGGGGCTCATAAGTGAAACTACCGATCCGGAAGAAGCCACACGGGTCATAATTGATCATATTTTGCCAAATGGTTTACAACATGATGAAGATTATCTCCGAGCCACTCAAGTCTTTAAGCATGAAATCCCTCAAAATTATTTCGATAATGATTTGTGGAATTTAAGCTGGGACACTATTCCCGCACAGGTGGCCTTACTACTTCAGCATGTCATCAAATTACCGGAATACCAATTACAATAGTTTGGTAAACTGATGCACTTTTATTTTCAAAACCTTTGGTAAAAACAAAAATTATGTGTGATCATCATAAAAAAGAATCTCATCATCGTCCTGGTACTACCTTAAAGAATGAAAAAGCTCATAGAAAGGATCATTTGAATTGGAGTAGAAGATCATTTATGCGCAATTTGGGAATCGTTGGTGGCGTGTCGCTGTTTTTAGGCAAAACTTCTGTTTCAGCTTTAGCCAATAATCCATTGATAAAAGCCTTAAATAATGCGGATAGTGACCGAATTTTAATATTAATCAGATTAAAAGGTGGTAACGATGGACTGAACATGATTATTCCCTTATTCGATTATGGGACTTATCAGCAGCTTCGGCCAAGCATTCATATTCCGGAAAATCAAGTCATAAAATTAAATGATGCATTTGGAATTCCTTCCTATATGTCCAGTTTGGAAAACCTTTGGAATGAGGGTCAAATGAAAGTAATCAATAGTGTAGGTTATCCAGATCAAAACCTTTCACATTTCAGGTCATCAGATATCTGGGCTTCGGCTAGCGATTCTAATACCTTGGATACCTCGGGCTGGTTGGGTCGATATCTGGAACAAGAGCTTCCTGATTTTCTAGAAAATCCACCTGAACATCCTCCTGCAGTTCAAATTGGAGGAACTGGAAACTTGGTGTTTAACAATTCCGGAATGAACAATATGAGTATGATTGTGAATGATCCGGAGCAATTAGCCCAAATTGCTCAAAATGGTCAGTTATACGATGTAAATGATGTACCTGATTGTTATCGAGGAGAACAGGTTGCTTATCTAAGAACTGTTGCCAACAGTACTTTCAGATATGCAGGAGTGATCTCCGAAACTTATAATGGTGCTCAAAATGATGTTGAATACAATAATAATCAACTGGAAAATCAACTATCGGTAGTTGCCAGACTGATTAAGGGAGGATTATCTTCTAAATTGTATATGGTCAGTTTGGATGGATTTGATACCCACGCTGCTCAAAACCAGATTCACCCTTATTTATTAAATGTTTTGTCTACTGGCATTGCCCACTTTTTCGAGGATTTAAAAAAGTCGGATGATGACAAAAGAGTCTTAGCAACAACTTTCTCTGAATTTGGTCGAAGAATAGAGCAGAACGCTTCTCAGGGTACCGACCATGGAGCTGCCGCACCTGTTATGATGTTCGGACCAGGGTTGGAGGAAAATGGTTTTGTAGGCGATGGACCCAACCTTAATGACCTGGATAATATTGGAAACCTTAAATTCAACATCGATTTCCGGCAGATTTATGCCACCATCCTAGAAAATTGGCTTTGCATTGAAAAAAGTATGGTGGATCTTATTATGGGACAATCTTTTGACAATTTGACCAGTCTTGGGCTTCAATGCAGCTCCATCACTTCTACAAATCAACCCTTAGGACGTGCCAATATTCCATTTAGGTTGATTTCTATTGGAGAACAAATGAAAATACAATATGAACTTCCTGAGGCGATGAAAGTGAACATTCAGCTTTATAACCTTTCAGGGCAGCTCGTCGGAAAATTATTGGATGCCTATCAATATTCGGGTAAACAAGAGCTGATTTTTCATCCAAAAAAGATGAATATAATTCCAGGACAATATGTATGTGCCTTACAAGCAGGCAGTAACAGAACTAGTAGACGATTTAATCACTTTTAGGTTCAGAAGTATCTGATTATAAACACATTGTAAAAAATAAAATGTCAATTATTTAGTAGATTTTTGCAACAATAAAAATTCCTATCCCGTAAAAAGATTAAGATCGCACGGGACGATAAATTTTATTTTCTCGTCGATTTATGCAAATTACGGTGGGGATAAAATAATAGGAAGATGTTAATACAACATTCTTCCTATTTTTTTTCAGTTGGGTGATTTTATCCAATTAATAAAGCTAGGATAATTCGAATAACCAATTCCAAAGCGATCATTAATGGCAAATACATAATATGTAGATTGTTTTATATTAATAGGATGCAAACTGGCCTTTAATACCCCTAAATTTTCTATAATTTTTTTTTTGATGTTATGACGATATTTTCGTAATTTCATGCCTGACTTCAAAGAAAACTGAAGTTTTCTTTTCCTCTCTTGTGAAAATTTTAGCGACCTACCAGACAAATCCAAACGCTACTGTTTATAAGCTGTAGTAAAGTATGTTATTAAAATACACTACTATTGGTATGATACTATTCTTGTTAGCATCATGCCAGGAGGATTTGAATACACCCCCTCTAATCAGGAAGGTGCGAATATGCAGTGAGCTTGATCAAGGCATTTGTAATGAGGGAATTCCTAGTTTTTCTCCTACTACCAATACCTTTTATGTAAGCTGTCTGCTTGAACAAGTAACGGAAGAAGTGGAAGTAAGTTTTCACTGGTTTTTATATGAAGAAGGCCAAAAGAAATTGCTTGAAACTATGGTTTTAAAACCAAGGGAATTAAGTAACAAAAAGTCATCTAAATATGAACTGGTTGCTAACTTAAATAGATCCGGAGGTGCATGGCCAGCAGGGCAATATGAAGTAGAGGTAGTTTTGTCAGGATTGTATCCTTTTTCGGTAATTAAGACATTCAATATTGAATAAAAATATATTTTGAATCTTTGGGTAGGCCTCCATATTAGCCCGGAAATGGCCTACCCTACTTTTTTGTAGGGACAATGCCTGCAATCATTCCCGCAGCAGTAATTTTTTTTGAGGTGGTACCACTCAGTAAAAACCCATAATCCGTTTTCAATATAATAATCAATGCCTTCTACTAGATGAGTTAATTTTCCTCCGATTTTTGGAACATCATTTTTTCTTTTACCCAATTTTATATCCTGAACTATACCTTGAATAGTAGATTGAATTTTTTCTTTAAGGCAGGAAGAACAAAGGCAACCCTTATCATCAGAAACGGGAAGAATCATTGGGTAGCTGGCACACCAGCAATTAGTTACATCTTCTGATTGGCATTCCAATGGTTTCCCACAATTCGAACAATTAATAGTACTCATACTATTTCATAACCCACCGTTTGGGGGATATGTTTTCATTGTCTGAAAAATAATTAGAAGCATCAGCGCCGGACCGGCGCTGATGCTTCTAATTATTTAGTTATTACCAATCTTTCTGTACGCTGACCCTGTCCATCAATAATTGTATAATAATAAACTCCTGTTTTTAATTGACTAATGTCTACATCCATATTATAAGAGCCCAAATCCTGAAAGTCATCTACCAACACCTTAAGTACCTGTCCTTGGCGATCCCGCAACTCAATCCGGATTTGACCCGCCTGTTTAATTGTGTATTGTAGGGTATTAATTCCTACAGCAGGGTTAGGGTAGGAACGCATTTCATTTAAAGAAATAACCTCAAGATTGTTGGTATTATCCGAATTCGGATCTAGGAGTAAGAAGTGTCCTTTGCTAATAAAACTACGCATTTCAGCTCTTCTGCCTTTCATCTTACCTTTTTGGCCCCTTTCTCCTTCAGCTCTTTTCATCCTTCTTTGCCTATCCTCAGATCTTTGTGGCCTCTCTGGCATATACTTGGAGTAAATTTCTCTAGTTTCTTCCCTCCATTGTTTTGTCTGAGGCTCGATTTCTTCCATTAAATTATTAATATCAGAATCGTATTTTTCGATTAAAGAGCCGAGTTGTTCGTGTTTGGCCTTTTCTTCTTCTGTAAAACCTTTGAAATGGCGTTTTTCACCTTTTTGCCTTCTTTCCTTCATTCTTTTCCCTACAGAGTGAAAATCGGCGCGAAGTTTTTCAATAGCTTCTTTATCCTCTGTTGATATTTTTGTTTCCAACTTAGCTCGTTGGGTTTGAAGAGTGGGTTGAATGGTATTTTCGCGATAAGTTTTGAGTTCTTTTCTTAGGCCTTCTTTATCAATGGAGGCAGCTCTATCTTTTCTGGTTTGTTGGGCTTCTTCACGAAGTTCGGTTAGCTGAGTTTTTTGTTCTTCCGTTAATACATCACTAAGATTGGCCTGGTGTGCTTCTCGCAAGGCTATTAATTGGGTACGACGATCCGATGTTTCCATATCAGCATCTCGTAATGCTTTTAATTTGACTTTATATTCCTCATTAATTTTTTGAATGGCTTGTTCCTGTTCTGAGGTCAGGTTAAGCTCAGATTTAAACTGATGAAGTTCGTTACGTGCATGCCTCTGCTTAGAGGCTTGTGCAAAAATACTCGCACTGATCAATACAGCAATTGCTGTAGAGATTAAACTCTTTTTTCTCATTTTACTTTTTTTAGATGAAATTTATAAAACGGGCACGTGCTTTATACTTAGACTCTTTTATTGGGCTACATTTTCCGGGCGGCGGCGCTTTTTTTTCATATTTCTATCTTTCCACTCCCTTTCCTTGTGTCTGAATCGTCGGGAAAAGGCTTCCATTTCTTCTATTTGTTTTTGGGTCATAAATGGTCTGATCTCTTTATATAGGGAATCTATAAGTTCTTTTCTTTTCTCACGAGAATCTCTACTTATTTTAGCCATCTGTTGCGCATACTTATCAACTACAGGAGCCATCTTTGATTTTTGTTCTTCATCGGCATTAATTCTTTCAAATAGGTTCCTGCTAAAGCCCATGGCAAATCTCATCTCTGCTACTTTTTCAATTTTTTTGCCCACCACATAACGATGAGTGAAAAAGCCAGCTAAAAAACCTACTCCCAACAAACTGGTCACAAACAGAATTATTTTTAATGTTCTCATAAGTTGTAATCATTTAATAATCAAGCAGAGAATAGGCATCTTCAGGAGAAAGGTCCTGAACACCGATAAAAGCTTCCAGGCTCAAATTCCCTTCTACATAAAAGGTTCCCAAAACAGTTAAAACCATTGCAATAACACAGGCTGCTGCTACTTTTGGGAACAATTTCACAACTGCTAACTGGAAGTTCTGAACAGGTTTTTCTACTTTACCTGATTGAATTTTACGAATTAATTGATCCGCAAAATTTTCATTTGCTTCTCTCCTTAGGCTTGCCAGGCCAGCTCTCATTTCCAGAAGGGCCTCTTTTTCCTCACGGAGTGCTTCTGAAGATGCTAAATATTGATCCAACTCTTCTTGCTCCAAAGGAGTAAGTTGATTATCGAGAGAATAGATCAAAAGATTTAGTGCTTTTTCATTCATAAGGCCTTTATTTATGTAAAAGATATACTTAGTTGCCAGAATCAACAAAATATATCTTGTTAGTTTGCTTTTCTATATTTACATCCAGTTATTCAATATGGTTTTCAACTTTTTCTGCGCTCTTGCCAAACGAGAAGCTACCGTTCCCACTGGAAGATTCAGAATTTCTGCCGTTTCTTTCACAGAATACCCATCAATTAACCTCAATACTACTACTACCCTAAAATCAGTCTCCAGTGTATTTAGAGCTCTACGAAGTAGGTCTTTCATCTCTGCTCGTCCTGGATCTGTACTATGATCGATCAAATCTCTTGGGGAATTGTTTTTCTGTATACTGCTCAGCCAGTTCTTCTTTCTTTTTCTCTTTTTTATCTCATTTAAACTAAGATTAATGGCAATTCGGGTAAGGTAAGTACTCAAAGCAGCCTCTTCCCGAAATTTATCTAGTGAGCGATAAAATCTGATAAAAACCTCTTGCGTGACATCTTCAATTTCTGAAGTATCCCCTAACATACCCAGAACGGTGGAACGGATTTGAGCTTCATGCTTTTGGACCAATTGTCGAAAGGCCAGCATGTTTCCTTGTCTAGATAAGGCAATAAGTTCTATGTCAGATTGCATTAAAATAGCTTTCAACTATATGGCTGTTTTATCTTTAGACAAAGGTAAGGGGTAATTTTTTCCCGCTTTAAAAAAAAATACAGACAATTCCGGATTATGAATGAGAGGAGTCTTTTGAGATGAGTGATGAGTGATGAGTTTGAGGTAATGGGTTATTGGGGGCAGGATTACTTATTTAAGTTTTTTTTAGCACGCAAATTTCGCCAATTTTGCAGATAAAATTAGCGAAATCTGCGTGCCTAAGAGTTTTAAATAACAGCGTGTCTTAAAAGATAGCAAAACTATACTAAACACTCATCACTCTAAACTCGTCACTAAGAATTAATACGCCTTAGCAAAAAGAACTCTCCTCTTAGAAGGTTTTCCTGTGAGTACACATACTCCCTCTTCTTCTTCCACATCCTGAGGGATACAGCGAATGGTAGCCTTGGTCAATTCTTTGATTCTTTTCTCTGTTTCATCAGTACCGTCCCAGTGGGCTGAGATAAAGCCACCTTTGGATTTCACTACTTCCTTGAAATCATCAAAAGAATCAACAACAGTTGTATGATCTTCTCTAAATTTCAGGGCTCTGTTAAACAAGTTTTGTTGAATTTCTTCAAGAAGCCCTTCAATATATTCTGCCACTCCTTCTCTAGGCTGGAAAGTTTTTTCTTTGGTATCTCTTCTGGCTACTTCCACCGTTCCTTTCTCCAAATCTCTTTTTCCAATTCCAATTCGTACAGGAATACCTTTCATTTCATGCTCTGCAAATTTAAAACCAGGGCGTTTTTTAGGATCAGTATCATAATCTACTGTAATCCCTTTTGCTCTGAGGGCATTCATAATTTCTTGAGCTGCCTCATCAATTTCAGGAGCAGGTTTTGGAATAGGAACGATTACCACCTGGATAGGCGCTAATTTAGGAGGAAGTACCAATCCACTGTCATCAGAATGTGTCATGATCAGACCTCCTACAAGGCGAGTGGAAACACCCCATGAAGTAGCCCAAACATATTCTTCGACATTATTTTCATTCAGATATTTCACATCAAAAGCTTTGGCAAAATTTTGTCCCAGAAAATGAGAAGTCCCAGCTTGTAATGCCTTAGCGTCTCCCATTAAAGCTTCGATGGTATAGGTTTCTTCAGCTCCAGCAAAACGCTCATTGGCCGTTTTGGTTCCTCTAACTACTGGCATGGCCATATATTGCTCTGCAAAATCTGCATAGACCTTTTGCATAAGTTCGGCTTCTTTTACAGCTTCTTCTTTAGTGGCATGGGCGGTATGGCCTTCTTGCCATAAAAATTCTGCTGTACGCAAAAACAAACGGGTACGCATTTCCCATCTTACTACATTTGCCCATTGGTTAATCAGCAAAGGAAGATCGCGATAAGAATTAATCCAATCTTTATAAGTATGCCAGATAATAGTTTCTGAAGTAGGCCTTACAATCAATTCTTCTTCTAATTTAGCCGAAGGGTCCACTACCACACCACCACCATTTGGATCATTCATTAGCCGATGGTGAGTCACAACCGCGCACTCTTTTGCAAAACCCTCTACGTGCTGAGCTTCGCGACTTAAAAAGCTCTTAGGGATAAAAATGGGGAAGTAGGCATTAACGTGTCCGGTTTCCTTAAACATGCGATCAATCTGATCTCTCATATTTTCCCATATGGCAAAACCATAAGGCTTTATTACCATACAACCTCTGACGGCGGAATTATCGGCCAGGCCGGCCTTTTTTACGATATCAATGTACCATTGCGAGTAGTCTTCGCTTCTGCTTGTAATCTGTTTGGCCATGTGTTTCAGCTATGTTTTAATTTTTGTAGAAGGTCAAAAGTAGAATGACAAAATGTCTTTTTACTTTCTACTTTTGACCTTCTACTCTATTTAAGGACACAAAATAAAAGAAAAAATAGCTAGAATGCTAGCATCACGACTTAAGTCTGCATTAAGTAAATCTTTTTCAGCTATTAATTGTTATTTTATATAGGAATATCAGTGACAAATTTACTTTAGTCAAGTCCTATATATGAGGAATTTAACATATAGTAGTGCAAAATAATTCCTTTTAACATTTGTTAATGTGTCTGGAGCTTGTTCTTTAACAGTGTTGACACGTGGTTTATCATAGATTTAACAAAAAAAGAGAAATAAAATTGATACTTTTATATCAAGCAGAAATCAGAGCACTGCAATAACTATAAAAATTTAACTTATGAAATGCTTCAAGATTACAGCGCTCATTCTTACTTTACTTGTCGTTGGCGTATTTCACGTCAATGCGCAGTGGGATGATGTGTACTATGATCCTGATAAAGATGTCATTGTTGAAAATACAAATCGCTATTCTTCCAATGACAATTATCGCAGGAACCAGTACCAGGGTGATGAGTATGGTTATTATGATGATTATGACTTTTACTATACCTCGCGTATTCGTCGTTTTCACCGTCCAATGTATGGTTTTGGATTTTTCGATCCAGTTTACGTAGATGCTTTATATTATGATCCATTCATGAGGCCAGGAATGACTGTTTTGATCTACGATGACTTTTACAGTCGTCGGGCTTGGTCTTATAGTAGATTTAACCGCTTTGGATTTAACACTTTTGGATTCAATCGATTTGGATTTAATGGTGGGGTTGGATTCAACAGATTTGGATTTTCCCCATTTGGCTATGATCCATTTAGTCCATTTGGCTTTAATAGTGGGTTTGGATTTGGATTCAATCAGTTTGGATTTTCTCCATTCGGAGGAGGTCTAAGTGCCCTGTATTGTCCTCCAGTCTGGGGTAATAACAACAATTATAATAACGTAACCAACTATTATTCTGACACGAATAGCAGAGGAACGGCTTACACTTCTCGAAGAGGAGGTAGTTCAATTGCTCCAAATGGAGGCGTAATCCCAAGGAGAGGAACCACCACTCGTAATGGAAGAAATATTGAACCTAACACCGTAGATGGAAAAAGGCCATATCCTTATTCGCCAGCAGGAGCTAATTCACTGAAGCCGACCACAAGAAATCCTAATTATACGAATTCGAATGAACGTTCTCGTACTCGTTCGACTACGGCTCAGCCTTATAATAACCCTAGAAATTCAAGAGTCGGTTCAGGTAGTTCTCGTAACAGAAATAGTACTTTAACCAGACCTTCTTCTCGCACAAGAATTAATAATAGCGGCTCCAGTAGAACCCGTACCAGATCAGTATCTCCTTCTACACGTACTCGATCTAGTAACTCTTCTTCTCGTTCCAGAATTAGTACGCCTAGCCGTTCTTCTTCTGGAGTAACTAGAAGTAGCGGAAGTTCTTCAAGTCGTACCCGATCCTCTTCTACTTCTTCCAGAAAGAGAGGAAATTAACATATAGTTGTGCGATTTCTAAAGAGTGCTGTAAAGACTTAATAAATGCATTAAAAGAGCGGATTTATTAATTTATAAATAGATCCGCTCTTTTTATCTACCCAAACATATCTTACCTTTTTTCCCGATTTAATTTACAAGAGTTTCTAATTTTCACTAGATTAATACCGGTTGATGAAAAAAAATCCAGCCAATTTTAACTTAAAATTGCCCTGGCAGACGTATATTTTCGTAACCGAAACTGAAAACAAATGAACAGATTAAAATATTGGTTTAATTTATTTCTATTCCTTGGCCTAATAAACCTGCTGAATGCACAAACATTTGTGGAGTCATTTAGATATTCAAATTATGATTTTTTAGGTTCTGCCAGATCCATTGGAGTGAATGGCTCTATGCCAGCCCTGGGTGCTGAATTTTCTTCCATGCATGTAAATCCCGCAGGAATTGGTTTATTCCGTATTTCGGCTGCTGCTGTTGCCCCGAGTTTTAGTTTTACTACCATTAAATCCAAATTGGAAGGACAAGGAAATGGTTTTAATGAGCGGACCAATGAACTTTTCCCTATTCAACAAGCTGGAGCAGTATTTGCCAACCGTCCTGTTGCCTCCGAATTTACTACAGCTAATTTTGGAATCTCTTTCCAAAGACTAGCCAATTTTAACCAGGATTTCTTTTTTGAAGGCTTCTCCCAAGGCTCTATTGTAAATCGTTTTCAGGAGTTAGCTAATAGCGGTGGCCTGGACGATTTCGAGGCGGGACCAGCTTTTGATGCAGGTGCTATCTATGACCTTGAAGATGATGGAACTTATGAATCGGATGTGGAGCTAAATCCCAATGCTAATTATTTCAGAAGGCAGGATGTAACCAGACAGGGGCAGCTAAACGAACTGCAACTAACCCTAGGCGGCAATCTCAAAGAAAAGATTATTATTGGTTTAGCAGTGGGGATACCCTTTTTGGAATACAGTGAAGATAAAGTCTATCTGGAATCAGATGATAATGATGAAGTCGACTTTTATGAAAGCATAGAATTTGTTGAGGGCTTAACAACAACGGGTGTGGGTATAAATGCCAAATTAGGTGTCATATTTAGAATCAATCAAATGTTTAGAGTGAGTGGTAGTGTACACAGCCCAACTGCCTGGAGTCTGGATGACTCTTTCATTTCAGATGTACGCTATCAGTATGTTGAAGATGGGCAATCTTTTGATAATCTGGCTCAATCACCGGAAGGGATTTTTGAATATCGCCTAAGCAGTCCCTGGCGTTTTAATGTGGGCTTTGGAGCTATTATTGATAAATCTGGATTCATTAGTGCCGCTGTTGAATTAGTAGATTATTCCAGTAGTAAGTTTAAGTTTCCTGATGCCCCTGAGGATGCGCAAGTGGTTAATGGTGAAATTTCCACCGCTTTCAGAAATACCATCAATGCTCGTGTCGGAGGTGAATATGCTGTTAACAATTTCCGCTTTAGAGGAGGTTTTGGTGTTCATCCCTCAGCATTAGACAGTGATGATACCATTAATTTTTCTTTTGGCCTGGGTCTGGGCTATCGAGCCAATCGTTTTTTTGCCGAATTGGGCTACCATAATAATCGATGGCAGGAAAATTATTTGCCCTATGTGAGTAATACAGGGCCCTTGCAAATAGTGGAAAATGAATACATCCAGAATCGAGTTGTATTGGGTATTGGTTTGAGGCTAAATTGATTTTTCTTTTTTTGACACACCTGCCTGACGGCAGTCAGGGACTTGGACTGACTACTACTGACTCTTCACTGTTTTAGTTGGTGCTAAATGGAGCTTATACTAATTATTATAAGCGATTAATGCCCATAGGTATAAGCGGACGAAGTAAATAGAAATAAAATCAGCTTAAACTACTTTATTTCTATTTACTTCTACTATACTTCCATCTACTTCCATCTACTTCCATCTACTTCTACTTTACTTCTAACTACTTCCATTTTACTTCCTAATAAACTCCTCTTTACAATTTTTTTTCAGGCCAAGTGTAATATATTTCATTGACATCTGTCTTATAGGTAACATGAGCTTAAAGGAATTCAATAATCTGCTTGCTCCGCTAAGGATAAAGTTGTTTCGCTTTGCCATAAGTATTATGCAAAATGAATCAACGGCTGAGGATGTAGTACAAGATGTTTACCTGAAGCTTTGGCAAAAAAAAGAATTGCTACATAATTATAGCAGTCTTGAAGGATTGGCCATGACGATGACTAAAAATTTGTGTCTGAACAAATTAACAGAGGTAGCTACTCATACTAAGTATCTAAAGCAATTTGGGCATAACAGCTCTTCCTTTTCCTTGCCTATTCTCAGGAACATAGAGGCTAAAAATGCCAAAAACATCCTTATAAAGCTAAGTGCCGAACTCCCCGAGCAGCAGCGGATTATTATTCATTTGCGGGACTTCGAATCCTATAGTTTTGAGGAGATCGAAGCCATTACCGGGTTTGATAAAAACTACATTCGGGTAAACCTTTCCAGGGCTCGCAAAAAATTAAAAGTAGCATTCCAAAAAATCGAATCCTATGACCGAACAAGAGATTAAAATATTACTCGATAAATATTATAAAGGACTCACATCATTAGAAGAAGAGGGCCAAATAAAATCATTTTTTAGGGCCACAGATTTCAGTGATGAGCTGGCTAGCGATAAAAATTTGATGTCTTTAGTGACAAGTGGACAAGCTTTTTCACCTCAAGCAAAATTTGAATTTGATGAAAAAATCAAAGCAGAACTTTTAAAAGAACGAACAGACACTCGCAAAATTTATTGGCAATGGAGTTTGAGAGGAGCCGCAGCTGTAATTTTTTTATTGGCTAGTTTTTGGTTGGGTAGGATATCCAGTCAATCTAATCAAAAAGAGTATTTACAATTACAAGCCCAAGTTTCAAAAATGAATACTGAGTTAATTCGAACCAACCTCAGGTTAACTTCTCCAAGCGATAGGATAAAAGGAGTTCAATACTCTTATGAGCTCAACTCCTTAAGCAATGACATTATTGATGAACTTGCTCATACACTCAATAATGATGAAAATGTAAATGTGCGGCTGGCAGCAGGTAATGCCTTATTCCAGTTTGCTCATAATGAAAAAACCAAAAAGACTTTAATCGAATCCATCAACAAACAAAACCAGCATCCTCTTATTCAGATATCACTTATCAATATGATGTTTGCCCTTAATGAAAAAACGGCTTTCGAGAACATTAAAGAAGCCATTCAAAATGAAAATCTTCCTTTTGAAGATCGACAGAGAATTCAAAAAGAGCTAAACTCTCAATCTCGATCCCTATGAAAATAGCAATGAAGAAATTCTTAATACTTGCGGTTTGCTTTTTGACATCAACTTTTTGTTTTTCACAAGAATTCACCAAAACAGTATCCTCAAAAGTTCAATTAATAATCATTAGAGATGGACATGGTGCTTTCCAAATAGAAGGACATAACAAACAAGAGATTATAATCAAAGCTACGGGTATACAGCACAATTCAAAAGGCAAGGGCCTGACTCCTTTATATTCTGGTGGCTCAGATACTGGCATTGGTTTAACAATGAACGAAACAGGTGAAGTTATTGAATTTACAGGCTTGCCTAGACAAGGAAATCAATCTTATCATATCCTGGTGCCCGAAAACATCAATATTAAAGCGGAATGGCGAAACCATGATTCCCAGAAGTTATTACGCATTTCGAATCTAAAATCTAGTTTGGAAGTTCACCGAATCAATGGTAAAATGGATATTTCTAACATAACAGGTCCTTTGGTTTTGTATTCCATGCATGGAGAAACGAAGATCCGTTTTTCTGAAATCAATCATAATCGTCCGATCTCTATCAGTAGTTATAATGCAGATATTGAAATTGAATTAGAGGCTGCTACAAAAGCCAGTCTGGAAATGAGTTCAGGCAGAGGAGAAATTTATACTGATTTTGAGATCAAAAGAACTCCTTCCAATAAAAAAACAGAAGAGGAAAGAATCATTACGGGCACCATCAATGGAGGAGGTGTAAAAATCATTCTTCAGTCTTATGCCGGCAATTTTTACCTAAAAAAATATTAACCCGATAAATTAAATTATGATGAAAGAGAATTACTCCAAATTACTTGTTTGGGGCTTGACATTCTATGCCCTATTCTTTGGATTCGACGCAATGTATGGACAAAAAAAGGCTTTGCATTCCGACCTGAAAGATCCTCAAAATTTGAGCTCTTTTATTGATTCCATCATTACTTCTGAGATGGAGAAAGAGCAGCTACCTGCTGTTACATTTGCCTTAGTCCACAAGAAGAAAGTACTGATAAAAAAGGCCTACGGTGTGAAAAATGTAGATGAAGGAATGTCGGTTGATTTTGACAAAACCCTATTCAGAGTTGGTTCGATTTCAAAGGTATTTACCTGTATTGCCTTGACACAGTTAGTTGACAAAGGCTTAGTCAATCTTGATGACGATGTCAATCAATATTTAGAGGAAGATTTAAAACTGGATGAAAACTATCCAGAAGGGGTGAAAATCTGGCATCTATTAACCCACACCTCAGGTTTTGATCAAAAACTAAGAGGTCGACTATTTGATAATAAAGATATTCGCCCATCCATTAGAGAATTTTTGAAAGGTGAGTTAGTCCGTATTCGACCTCCAGGTGAAATGACTACTTATGACACTTATGGAATTACTTTGGCGGGTCGGATTATTGAAAATGTTTCTGGTCTTTCTTTCCAGGATTATCTAAGGCAACATCTATTTGAGCCAATAGGAATGACTAATTCATGGGTTGAGGTCCCAGATGATTTCAAAGAAAATTTAGCCATTGGCTATGGTTTAAAAAATAAGGAGTACGTTCCTCTAAAATATGAGCTATACACGACTACACCTGCTTCCTCTATTGATGCTAGCACCACTGATATGACCAAATTTATAAGGGCAATATTAGGGGATGGTAGTGTCAAAGGAGGTAGAATTTTAAGCAAAAAGATGGCCAAACAAATTAAAGAGCCACAATTCAGAATTCATCCTGATTATCCTGGTTTCACTTATGGCTTTTGGGAAGATTTATCTTATGAACAAAGGGCCATTTGGCATGGAGGAATTATGAATGGATACACCAGCTCTATGTATTTATTTCCCGAACTGGAATTGGGCTTTTATTTTGTTTATACCCGAGATTTTGAGACGGGCCCCAATCCTCGTTTGAGGCATATTTTACAGAAAAAACTGCTGGATAGGTGGTTCAATAAAAAGGTATATCCAACAGATAATATCATAAAAATTGATACTAAACGCTTTGAAGGGACCTATGCTAATATTTTGTATTGCCATCATTGTTTTGAAGGCGAAGGAGCCAGTAGACGTATTCATTCCATGGAATCTATTGGCGAAGGCAGCTTGAAATTTTTAGGCACTAATTTTCACGCCATCAGTCCATTGGAATTTGTGGATGAACCTGGGACACATAAAATTATTTTCAAAGAAAATGAAGAAGGAGAAATCACCCATGTCATAGGTAATTTTGGTTCGGATGCTGTTTATGAAAAATTGGGTGAGCCTTTGCTAAAAGCTTCCTTAGGCAAAGATTATTCTAGTCAAAAAGCCTCTTCTCTTAAAGCCATGACCTATAGAGGGATGCGGGACTGGCAAAAGGCGGCTATGGAATATGAGAAGATTACTAAAATACGGCCAAGCGATGGCCGAGCTTTTCACTACCTTGGTTTTTGTTTAAAAAATCAAGATAAGCCAGAAGAAGCAATAAATGCTTTTACCAAATCTTATGACCTGGGTTTATGGAAAGGTTATAATGCCAATTACATTGCAGAAATACATGCACTTAGTGGGAATTCAGAAGAAACCTACCAATGGATTGGGAAAATGATTGCCCTTGGAAAAGAAGCAGGAGATTCTGCAGATGAAATTAAAGGTTTTATTTTCAGAAATCCGGCACTGAAGAAATTTGAGGATGATCCGAGGATTTTGGAGATGTTGAAGGATTAATTATCTAATCGGAGTTGGTCCTCATGCGTATTCCCCAAATATTTTTTCCACGATCTTTGCAAATCTTGGATCCTCTCGCAGGGGGTCCATTTTGCGATCCATTTTCACAAAAGTAATATCGCCAAGTTTATGTTCAACCATATAATCCAGATACTCGAAGGCTTTATCAAAATCACCCAGCCAGGTATATAGCAAAGCAAGGTCATTGGCTAAACTGATTTCCTTTATTTCTTTATCCATCGCTAATACCTTTGTAAGGCATTCGCGGGCTTCCTGTTCCTTGCCTTGCATAGCAAAACAGATGCCCAGATTGGCAGAGCGCGTAAATTGATAGCCTAGTTCCCCTTCTATTTTTTCAAAATAAATCTTGGCCTGCACATAGTCCTTTTTGTACAGGCAGGACCAGCCTGCCAATTCATATACAGAGCGGTTGTTTGGGGTAATTTCCAGGGCTCGTTCAAAATATTGAATGGCTTCTTCATATTTGCCCAACCATGCCATTACGTCACCATAATACATATTCAGATAAACGGAGAGGGGATCGATTTCAAGGCCTCGCTTAAATTCTGCAGCTGCTTTTTCCACCCTTCCTGTTACGGCATAAAAGATGGCGCAAGGCATAATGACGTCTGCTCTTCCAGGAGCTATGGTTTTTATCTTTTTCACCAATTGTTCTGCTCCCTCCCAGTCCCACTCAAAGAGGATCTTATTATTTGCCTGAGCAAAATAGGCTTCCACCAGATCCGGATTCAGGGCAGTAGCCTTGGAGGCATAGTAGTTGGATTTTTGGTTCGCCTCAGTCCAGGAAATTTGTAAAGAGTATCCCATCATCATGTAGCATACTGCCAGAAAGGCATATGGTTCTGCAAAATCGGGCTGGAGTTGGATCGCTTTTTCAAAGTGCTCAAGGGCTTTTTGCATGCCTTCTGTTTCCCATTGATTGAAATGGTACTTGCCTTTAAGATAACTGGTGTAAGCTTCCATGTTATCCGTAGAAGCGTTGACCAAGGATTGCTGATGTTTACTTTCGCTAAGATGCTCTCTCAAACGGTTGGTGATCTTTTGTGCTATTTCATCCTGGACAGCAAAAATATCTTCCAAGTCGCGATCGTAGGTTTCTGAAAAGAAATGGTAGCCATCAGCACTGTTAATGAGCTGCGCGGTGATCCGCACGCGATTGCCGGCCTTTCGAACGCTGCCTTCCAATACATGGGCAGCGCCCAGCAAACGCCCGATCTCGCGAACATCCTCATTCCTGCCCTTGAAAGCGAAGGAAGATGTACGGGCAATTACTTGCAGGCCCTCCACCTTGACCAGGGCATTTAGGATTTCTTCGCTGATGCCATCACTAAAGTACTCGTTTTCAGGATCGGAGCTCATATTTACAAAAGGCAGTACGGCTATAGATTTTTTTTGCTGAGCCAGTTTGCCTTTTAATTCGGAGCGGGTAGGAACTTTTATTCCTGAATTACATATTGCATACACTTCAACCGGCGTTTTGACATTCTTAAATTCAAAGTGCCCCAGGGCCTGAGTATAGATGTCATTCTGGTTGTGCAATTCCTGGTTAACCCGTTCAGATAAAAGAATATTACCAGGCACGCCCAGGCTTTCAACTCTCGATGCGAGGTTGACTCCATCTCCATAGATCTCTTCGGCTTCAAATACAATATCCCCGACGTGAATACCGATTCTAAGCGGAACCCTTGGGTCTTCTTGTAGTTCTTTCTGGATGGCAATGGCACACTGGACAGCCTCCACAGCGCTTTCGAAAAGACTAAGGGAGCCATCTCCAAAATATTGGATCACTTCGCCATGCCAGATCTGATGTTGGCCTTCGATGGCTGTTCGGTGTCGTGACCGAATGGTTGCTGCCTTCTTTTCATTTTCCTGCATCAAGGCGGTATATCCAACAATATCGGTAAACATGATGGCCGCAAGCCGGCGATTTCCTCGCATAAGTTTGCAGTTTGTTTTATAGGTTATTCGACTAATAACTTTTCTCCCTATTGGTCAAACGGAGAGCAATAGATTAAAGATACTATTTTTGAGAAAGTGTAACGAAAGTTTGGTTTTTTGAATCCTTTCTCAATCCTTATTCTTTAGTTTTTCAATCACCTCCATCGTCATTTTTCGACGATTTTCATTTTTGGTATTTTCCAAAGAAAGCTCATAATTTTTAATTGCAAGCTTGGTTACTCCCTTCTTGGAGTAGGCTTCCCCTAGTCTGAAATATCCTCGGGCTGAATTTGGATAGGTTTCAAGATTCAAGCTATAAATGGTGATAGCTTCTTCCAATTTATTTTGTTTAATTAAAAAATTCCCCAGGTTATCTAATTCATTTTCGTTCAATATGTAATCTTCAGGATTGTTTGTTTTTATTGATCTGTATAAGGCTATTGCAGTATCAATTCCATTTTCTTCAATTTCTTTAAGTAAAAGTTCATAAATAGAATGGCCTTTAAGAATGAATACTAAACCTTTTTCCAAAGCACTTATTGCTGTTGAATAATTATGTCCCATCCTTTCGAAAACTTCGTTTGTAAACATTAGATCCTCATACTTCCTACGCTCAATTATATTAACAAATTCCTTGAAACGGTCAGGGCTAACCAGTTGATCAGAACCTCCTACTGCCATAAAAAGTTTTACAGGCAAAGCTTTATTTTTTTCATAGAAGGACTGTTCCTTTTCAAACAATCCCAGACGCGGGATCAAAGGTATTCCGGCCAAAATATAATTTTGAAACAGGTCTGTTTTTGTAAACAAATAATTTGCCCCAAAATACCCTCCAGCAGACCAGCCAAAAAATATTCGTTTAGAAGGATCTACTCGATATTTGGATTCTATCTTTGGAATAAGCTCCTTTTCAAAAAAATCAATAAACTTATCGCTGTAAAAGTCTAAATTTCTCTTGGCTCCTTGACCCCATCCTTGTTCAAAGGAACCATAAGAAATGCCAACTGTAATGTGGGAAGGTTTGCCATAATCAACAAAATAAGACAAATCTGTTGCGGCTCCAAAAAAAACATCTGCGTCGGTTAGATATAAAACAGGGAATTTAATATTTTCATCTTTATGATAGGTGTAAGGAAGGAATACTTTAATCACAATATCTTTAGATGGAGCGTATTCTGAGACGAGCTCAAATTGTTCGGTATGAGCAATGGTCACATTGTCTTGTGCCTGTATACCAATAAAAAAGAATTGACAAATTAGGAATAAAGGGATTGAAAATTTCATTTTATATCAAGTTTAGCTATTTTTAATTTTCTCGGATGGTTTCAAAAATTTGATCGAGGGTATTTTTTAAGGCTTTTTTGTTCATGTGCCTTATTAATTGCTTGAATCCCAACAAATTAAAAGTCCCTTTAATTTAACAATAAAAACCCTCTTTAAAACATTTTTTGACTTCTTATTGGGATTTTAAAAATTTTTCTTCCCTTAATTAACCAGGTTTGATCCATGTTTTTCATTTTTAATTAAATAGAAAATTATGGCCAGATACGAAATTTTGGATCTTGGTGTTACTGCAGGTTTTTTTCCAAAAATATAAATAAGGATAGTTACAGCAGTCAGAGACCACCAGGACCGGTCCCTTAATGGAAAAACCCCATTTGAATAGCCTATAATTATTTTAGTCTGGTTGCTTAATACGCTTATTGACTTCAATTTCAATGAATTTAGGGAGATAGCTGGGTGTACAATTTTTGGGTACTACTTCATCTTTGTATAAACCCAATTTTTCGCCTATTGCGATACACCTGGATCGGTATGGTGAATCAAAAATGCCGATCCAGCCTGTGGTAAAATTCATAGCCCATTGAACTTCGGGCTCTTCCCCTGCCATTTTTTCTTCAACAAGAGAAAGTAATTCAGCCGTATTATCATGTTCTGTTTTACCAGTCCATCTTAACCGGGCCTGATAATACCAAAATAGTCGTCTTTTGAGTTTGGAAGGACTACTCTCCCAAGAATTTATGAGGGCAATGGTTTTTTTATCCTTAGTGAGTTGGTTGGCCATCAGCCAATCTATTAGATGATTTTGCTCATCGTATTCATGACTTTGGATATCCTGATCAAGTTGATCGATAAGTTCTGGTGTGAGCAGTTTTTTATCCATGATCAGGATAGCCAGTTGTCGTGGCATGAATTCACCAGAAGACCATAGCTCCATGGCTAGTTCGTGATCCTTTTTTATTTCTTTGGCAATTTTTCGAAGGTCCCCCAGTTTGGCACCCTCTTTGCTTATTTGGGTATAGATTTCTTGAGCTTTTGAAGTCAAATTCATTTGAAAAAAAATTTGCTGTTGTTGTTATTTTTAACCCTTTCTAGCCTTCCATTTTTCCAGAATATCCTTTTCTCTATTCATAAATGAGCGTTCTCCTGATAATATATTGTCTCGTCTTTCCTGAGAAACAGCATCTGAATACCACCACTCTTTAGTTGCATTGACAGTTTCGGACAATGGTCTAAACTCGAGACCAGCTTTAATGGCTTTGCTGTTATCACTTTTAGACATGCCCGCATATTCAGGCAACTGAATCACCCATGGCTGTATGCCGATTACATTATTTTCTTGTAAAAAATTGACATCATCAATTTGTATGTAGTTGACGGGAGAATTAAAACTGGCATGAATACCATGTACGAAGGCATCCGTTGTCATATTAAATCCTGGTCCTGAGCCATTATATATTCCTGCTGCTTCATTTTCAAGTAATCTTATCATCCATTCTGCCAGATCTCTTACATCAATATATTGCACTACTTCATCCCTTTTTCCAGGAATGATGATATCCCCACCTTTTTCTATTCTTGTCACCCAGTAAGGGAAACGATCAGTAACATCTCCAGGGCCAACGATCAAGGTTGGTCTTACAATAATGGATCTTTCTGGCCCAAAAGTATCTATGGTTGCTAATTCTGAGGTTGCTTTCATCACGCCAAATTGGTAGGTCCGCTTTTCCTGTTCGCTAGCATCTTGAGGTATTTCGGTAACCAAAGGTCTGTTTTCCGAAAAATCATCACCTGTGAAGGGGTAAAAAACACTAATCGAAGAAGTATACATATAATACCCAACGTTGTCAACCAATAGTTTAGTGGAGTCTTCAGTCCATTTGGTTCTTCGACCGGAATTATCTATAACTACATCCCATTTTCTGTTTTTTAGTGCTTCCAAATTGTTTTCCCGGTCTCCTACTAGTTTTTCAACTTTAGTAAAAAGCTCTTGATGGATTTTTGGTACTGTTTTTCCTCTGGTGAAAGTGGACACCTCATGCCCTCTTTCTAAAGCATATGCAATTTGATGAGGCCCTAGGAAACTGGTACCTCCAAGAATGAGAATTTTTAATTTCTTGTCACTCTTTTTATGGTCAAATAGTCTTTTTGCCGGATTGGCTTTTAATAAAGGTGCTAGTCCTAATGCCAGGCCCATACCCAAAAATTTCCGTCTACTTTTTTTCATATGCTTAGTTTAATGTTTTAAAATTGAAATAATATTAGCAAACAGGATAAGAATACTATATTTCTCATTCAAATTAATTTAGAGTTTTCACCTTAGTCCTGTATAGATTCATTTTCGATTTTATCAAATTTCGATTTATCAGTTGGAGGGATATTTACGATTTCGAATTTTGAATCATCAATATCTTCAAAATCTACAATTGAAAGGTATTCCTCAATTATTTTTTCGTCAATTTTTACCTTTCCGCCTCCAGCCCAATGTCGATCTTGGCCATTTTTTTTAACTCCGGAGATCCAATACTCATCACCTGTTTCCAAATCATAATGATTGCCTGATGTTCCTCCTGATTTAAGTTTTTTAAAGGCCCGATTATTAAAATAAACAGTTTGTCCGGTTTTTGAAAATTCAACTTTTCCAATCCATGCTTCACCTTTATCATTTTGATTGGTTTTATGTTCAATATACATGATTCGAACTTGCATTTTATCTTTTTTAATAGATGTTAAGTAGGTAGTCAAATTTAAGTTAATAATGGAGGGCAGCGGACGCAGTCCTCTATTAGGCGCATTTTTTCTTTATTTTTTGAATCAGCAATATCACAAACTTTTATTGAATCCTATTTATGTATGCTTGGTGTAGGGTACCACTTTAGTCAGTTTAGAAAGTATTTATTCCGTATTATCTTTAAGATCCAAAAAATAGAGGGGACTACAAAGGATCTACTGCTCCTTTTGTAAAGAGGCGTATAAACCTGGATATCTATACTGGAATTCAATGACCAATTCTATCTATTAGAGGTGACATAAGGCATTGTTTGCCCTACTTTTCTTAATATATATTTACCAAACAAACAAAATTAGTGTAAACAAAACACTAAGTCTCATGCAGCTAACATTCGCATCAAGTATTAAACGTCCAATCCTTAAGCAGATTTTCATTTATTTGCTCTGTTTTGGGCTGCCTATTCTATGTGTCCTGCTGCCCTTGGCCTATTTTCCAATACCTGACTTAAGCATTTCGGAGCAGCGTGTTATTGCCATTTTTATACTTGCTGCCTTTTGTTGGATACTTGAACCTATTCCTATCCATGCCACCTCTATTTTAATCATTTTTTTAGAATTGGTTTTGATTTCTGATAGCGGTTGGCAATGGCTTCGCCCTGCGGAGGATGAATTATTAAGTCATAAGGAAATTATAAGCACTTTTGCCTCACCCATCATTATGCTTTTTTTGGGCGGCTTTTTTTTAGCTAAGGCAGCTACTAAATTTCGGTTAGACACCAATTTAGCCCGAATACTGCTATACCCTTTTGGTGAGAAACCCAAATGGCTTATGCTGGGCTTGATGATGATTACCGCTTTTTTTTCCATGTTTATGAGCAATACAGCTACTGCTGCTATGATGCTGGCCATTTTGGTTCCAATATTGGCTGTTTTGCCGGATACAGATAAGGGAAGGACCGGATTGGCATTATCTATTCCGATAGCTGCCAATGTCGGAGGAATAGGAACACCTATTGGGACCCCTCCAAATGCTATTGCTCTTGAATATCTGACGGGAGATGATTCCATTGGTTTTGGTGCCTGGATGAGTTTTGGGGTTCCGCTTGCCTTAGTTTTATTAGTACTTAGCTGGGCTTTGCTATTGTTTATTTTTCCTTTTCAATCGAAAAAGATTGAATTGAAAATTAAAGGCCGGTTTTTACAGACTCCAAAAGCCTGGATCGTATACATTACCTTCCTATTGACAATTATCCTTTGGCTAACTGACTTTTTACATGGCATTAATGCCTATACTGTGGCCATCTTGCCGGTAGTAATATTTCTAGCTACCAATATTATTAACACCGAAGACATGAAAAAATTGAGCTGGGATATCCTATGGCTTGTTTCCGGAGGTATTGCATTAGGTTATGCCCTTGACCAAAGCGGCCTGGCAGCTCATTTGGTTCAAAGTATTCCTTTTCAAAACATGTCTGTAATAGCCATTATGGTAGCGGCGGCCTTTTTAGCAATGATTATGGCCAATTTTATGTCTAATACAGCAACGGCCAACTTGTTATTGCCGATCATTGCGGCTTTGGCTGTAGCCATACCAGGTATTCATCAAATTGGAGGAATTAATACACTGATATTAGCTGTTGCATTGTCGGCTTCCCTAGGAATGGCCTTACCCATCAGTACGCCCCCTAATGCCCTTGCACATGCAACCGGAGAGATTCAAACATCACAAATGGCCAGAATGGGTATTGTAATTGGCCTTATAGGTATTGTTTTAGTTTTTTTAACCCTTTGGATAATAGCTTAATCCTAAATTTTCAAATTAAAAATGACAACATTGACTGTTTCTCCTTCACATATCGACTGGCTAAAAAAAGCTTATTTCTCTGATCCAGAGAAGCGAATTACTCTACAAAAGGGGCAGGTTTTGTTGCGTCCTAACCAGCATAACGAAAGGCTCTTTTTTGTAATTCGGGGAGTTCTTACTGGCTATATAAAAGATGAATTGGATGAGCCATTTGAAATATTTAGATCTGGAAAAAATCAGCTGGTAGGGGCCTATAGCTTTTTCTCCAAGACACATAAAAGTTATTCTACAGTAAGGGCGGAAGAGGAGGCCCTCATAGCTTTTATCGAAATGGATGATCTGGATCAGAAAGAAGCAAACTATGCTGCTTTTGCGGAGCGGATTCTTCCCATCATAGTTGAGGAGATCTATATGCGTCAATTATTAGCTACTCAGCTAAGCATCGAACGCCAAAAAACGCTTCGAAAATTGAATCAGGCTGAAAAACTAGCAGCTCTTGGCCAAATGGCAGCAGGCCTGGCTCATGAACTAAATAATGCCATTGGGGTGATTGAAAAAAAATCGGAGTGGCTAGTAGAAAGAATATCTGAATATGTACAAAAAAAGGACAGTCATGGACTGTATCATTTTTTTGAAAAAGGCCTACAACATGGGCAAAATTTACCCACTAAAGCTGTAAGGCAGCGCAAAAAGGAAATTGAACATAATTTTCAACTGCCTCCCAATCAGGCCAAGAATATTGCAAAAATTGGATTAAGCGATAAAGAGATTAAAGAATTCCTGCCGGATTTGTCTTCCTCTCTTCAGCGCATTAATTATTACTATGAAACTGGCCTAGCCATCCATGATATGCTCATTGCGGCAAGGCATGCTAGTGAGGTGGTTCGTTCTGTTCAACAGTTAGGCACTGATACCCGACTTAATATTAATCAGTTAGATATTAATGGAACCATCAGGGACGCTTTGGCCATTTTGGACGACATTAGTCAACATATTGAAATCAGTCTTGATCTGCAAGATGTTCCGGAAATCACCGCCCATACCAATGATTGGGTTCAGGTTTGGGTCAATTTGATAAAAAATGCTATTGAAGCTTTAATATCTAGCAATACCCAAAAGCCATTGATAAAGGTTTCATCATTTGTAAAGAACAAAAAGATCTGGATCAATATAGAAGATAACGGTCCAGGCATTCCCAGTGTGCTCCAGAAGAAGATTTTCCAACCCAATGTGACCACTAAGGTTAATGGTTTGACTTTTGGCTTAGGTTTGGGCTTGTCAATCGTACAAAGAATTGTGCAGTCTTATAATGGAGAAATAGAATTAGAGAGTGCGCCAGGGAAAACAATTTTCAGCATTTGTATTCCAGTTTAATTTAAGAGTTGCAGGCGGTGGCCGCCGCCTGCAACTCTTAAATTAAACATATCCATTATTTAAATTTATAAAAATGGAAAAACTATATATCCTATGCATAGAAGACCAGCCGGAGGTTCTTAACTCCATCGTTGAAGATCTTTCTTTTTTTGAAGAACATTTGGTGATCGAGGAATGTGAATCCGCTTCTGAGGCCGAAGAAATTATTGAAGAGCTTGATGCCAAAGGTGACCTATTGGCTGTAGTTGTTTCAGATCATGTTATGCCTGGAAAAAATGGGGTGGATTTCCTCAGTGACTTACACGATGATGATAGGTTTAGAAATACCAAAAAAATATTACTTACTGGTTTAGCCACTCATGCCGATACCATCCGAGCTATTAATAAGGCTGCCATTGATCGATACATTGAAAAGCCCTGGCAAAGTGCTCTTCTTTTGCAATATGTAAAAGAGCTCCTTACCCTTTATGTTATTGAAAAAGGCATTCCTTACCAACCATTAATGAAATATTTGGACAAAGCTACCTTGTTTGAATTATTGAAAAAGGCGGGTTGATGGGCTGTCTCAAAAAATAATCAAAAAGAGTCTAAGGGAATAAAATTTTAACCGGTACTTTTTAAGCCACCAGATAGCGCATTTACAAGCAATAGTAATTGCAAAAGAGACTGATCGCTGTCCTCTTTACCTTTTTCTAATATGCTTCGCCACTTTATGAGATAATTAATTTGTATTTCATGGAGTACGTTCAAGGCATCGTTTCTTACTTTGTTGTTTTCCAGTTTTGAAATTCGTCGATCCTCCACTGAAGCGCCCATTATTTCTTCAATTTTTTTGAGACTCATTTGGTAGTCTGTTCGAATCAAATCCATTAACTCTTGTTTGGTCTGCTTATCCTGAACCAAATCAGCAAAGGCATTCATAATACCTGGGTCTGAATGCAATAGATTGGTTTCAATTTGAATGAGGCTATATTTCAAGAATTGCCATTCTTCAGCTAATTGTTTGAACTCCTCAAAATCATCTGGATATTGTTTTTGAAACTCTCCTAAAGCCATTCCTGTTCCAAACCAACCGCTTAAATTAAATCTAGATTGGCTCCAACTGAAAACCCATGGTATTGAACGAAGGTCTTCTAAGGAACGCTGACCGGTCCTACGGGAAGGTCTGGATCCAATTTTGCTTTGTTCCAAAACATCAATTGGCGTTGCCTCCGTGTAGAAATCAATAAATTTAGGATGATCAAGTAGTTTGCGATAGGTTTGCCTGGCTATATCAACTAAATGATTCATTATTATATAAAGCTTTTCATTTTTGGTTTGGAGATTTTCAGTCATAGCTTGCCTGGCGGTTCCTGCCACAAACATCTCCAGATTGTACATGGCAGTAAGTCGATTGGCAAATTGGTTGGCGATGGTTTCTCCTTGTATGGTCATTTTAATTTGACCACTCATTGAACCAGGAGGCATACTATCTAAAAATCGATGAATTTTGCCTCCTCCCCGGCTGATGGTTCCACCACGTCCATGAAAAAAACACAGTTTTACATTCAAATCATTAGCTACTTTGGTGAGGTTTTCCTCTGCTTTGTATATATTCCATCGACTGGTTAATATCCCACCATCTTTGTTACTATCACTATAGCCCAGCATCACCTCTTGAGTAAAAGATGGTACAGCCTGGCGTTGTTTTTGAAGAACGGGATGTTCCAGGAAGGCCTGCAAAATCTCAGGGCCGGCAATCAGGTCATCAATTGTTTCTAATAATGGAACCACGGGAAGATAAGTGTCTTGCAGACCCACTTCTCGTAAGAATATGAATACTAGTAACAGATCACTTAAACTACGCGTCATACTGACAATGATAGAACCAATACCATCTGTTCCATATTGACTTATATAGGCCTCCACTTGGCGGAAATAGCCCAAAACATTATCTGCTTCTGGCCCGCATGAGGTGCCTGCCACCAGAAATGGCCGCTTACTTTTCAATTCCTGATTAATAAAAGATAATCGTTTCTCTTCGTCCCAATTGGCATAATCTGAGTCTTTATAGTCCGAAGCAGCTAATATTTGACTAATGGCTTTTTCGTGGTAGGCACTATTTTGCCTGATATCAAGCTTTGCCAGATGAAAGCCGAAACACTGGACTATCCGCTCTATTGGAAACAACCACTGTTTTGCTATACGGGATGCCCCTAGCTTAATGAGTACCTGCCTTAATGTTCTGAGCTCTGTCGATAAATCACTTGCCGATTGAAAATAGCCTGTTTCCCCAAGTGTATGATCGTTTTCAATAGTATTCTTTAACCTTATTAAGAGTAAGTTGATAAATTGACGTAAAGACTCAGAAGGGTTTCGATCTAATGCGATTTGTCCGTCTTCCCCAAATAATTTGGCCTTCGCCTGAATTTCATCTAATAAGCTTTGTGGGATAGAAAATCTATAAATAGAAAAACTGAGTTTCGATGCCAGTTTAAACAGTTTATCATGGATCATTTTTAGTGCAGCCTGGCGATGCAGGCCCAAAGTAGAGGCCGTAAATTCAGGGCTAACGAATGGGTGGCCATCGCGGTCACCACCAACCCAACTTCCCAATTGAACAAGGGGAAAATCCTCGGGCCATTCCAATAAGTCCGGAGAAAAACCTAATGTTTTCCAGGCATTTTGCAGGCGTCCATCTATCAAATGTATGGCTTCCGGAAATACATTTACGAAATAATACATCAGATTTCTTCTCTCATCTTTAAGGCTGGGCTTTTGAAGATAAATTTCGCCTGTGCGCCACCATCTCTCCATTAAAGTGATGATTTCTTGCTTTAGTCCTTCGGCTTCTGAAGAAGACCAATTAGGATTTTCGTTTTTGACCAATAACAAATATAACTCTCTATGGATGGCTAGAATAGTAAGACGCTTCGCTTCCGTAGGGTGAGCCGTCAAAACCGGAACAACTTTTATCTCTTTTAATTTTTGAGCTATTCTTTGCTCATCGATGCCAGCAGTTTTCCACTTATACAATGTTTCTCCCCATGAGCCTCTGGTTGATTCTATACCAAACTGTGTTTCTGTTTTTCGGCGATATTGGGTAGCGGCATTTTCTTCAGCTAAGTTCAATAATTCAAAACATATTCCGATGGCTTGGATCAATTTTTCATTAGAAGGCTTGTTTTTAATCACCATTTCTTGATTACCGAATGGTAATGATTCCACCAAATCTTCTTCACCGATCGATATCAGCATTTCCTTGAATAGGGATACTAAGTATAGGAAGTCCTTTTTTATTTTCTCAAGTCCCTCGTGTTGGAGTCGTTCTTTTGTCATTTTACTATTGAATGTTAATGGTTTTCATTTTCGAACAAGGCTAGTGTTCAGTCAAAATTTCGTTTTATTCTATCCCTATCTTCATTAGTCTTACTATTCTTGTGGTAAAGTTCGACTAATACAATTTTAGCCTCCCTGTATTCTTGAGTTATCTGATCATCTTCTCTAATTTCTTCTAGTTTTTCGAAATAAGCATATACTAACCTTAACCCAGAATTTACACCTTTTCCTTTAAGTGCTTTGCAAGCAATTTTTTTAACTTTAATTACACAAGTTTCTATTCCTAAATTATCAATTTGGAAACTAAAAGGAGGTCTTTCTTCAGGAAAGATTTCAAGAATTTTCTTAACTACCTCTAAATCTTCATCCAAGCTCCTGTATTTCTTTTTTAAAGATTTGAGATCTTTTTTAAATTCATCTAACTCTTCAAAAATCATATTGGTTAATCGTTGTCTTCATCGTAGTTTCTAACAGAAAATGGAGCTTCTCTGTAAAGGGCTAATTCATAATTTATTTCCTCTCCTTCCTTTGAGACTAACCACGGAATATCTTTATGAGAATATTCACTTATGGCCCTTGCAGACCAATCAGAAAATTGTTCAATTACATGATCTAAAATTTCTGTTTCACTTGCTTTAAGTTCTTGAAGATTAGCTTTTTTTAAGGGTATATATCGAGTTTGTTTATAATTGTGATAATCAGTTTTTATTCTTTTAATGCTTTTATCTTCACTGATCATCTTATTGATAATTGACTGCACATTGTGAGGAACAGGTCCATAAGGAAGTTTATAATATTTCGCACCAGTCAGATGTTCTTCATATAATTCATAATAATTGAAGTCTGAGAAATACAACATTTTATAAACTAGGGTCTCACCTAGATTTGGCTTTCCAGCACATCTTTCAAGAATATAAAGAAGAATATTTGAAAATTTATCAATATTGAGGGTAGGTTCTGAAATTCGATAGCTATCATCTTTAGCATGATCTTTAAATTCTTCATTTGAAAACTCTTCGATGCTAAAATTTTGAGAAAGAAAATTATCCAGGGAAAACCCGAGAACATGAGAAATTCTCTGTAGTTCAGTAACATTTAATTTTCTATTACCTAATTCTATTTGAGCTAAGGAAGATCTAGACAATTCAATTTGATTTGCTAATTCAGCTTGTGATAAGCCTTTGAATTGTCGTAAAGCAGAAATTCTTTGACCTAATTCTTGTTGAGAAATATTTTGATTCATTCTGGATCTCTTATTCTATATATACTACATACAAAAATACAAAATGTTCTAAAATCAAACAATATCATGTTCTATTTTAGAACAAAAAAGGCCATAACTTCTATATGATTATTTGATAAGAATCTGTAAGCTTTTTTGAAAAATAGGCGTAGATTTCCAATTAAAATTATTTTCTGTAGATGCTCCTTACCTGGGATAGGAGTGTGTTTGGAATTAATACTTTGGCTTACAAAAGATCATATTTTGACACGACTTTTGAAGCAGGCCTGATCGGTTGAACATTGTTAGGAGATTCTATAAAGTGACCACCTTCAGGTTTTCAATTTCCAAAAAATGTTTATCAGAGGTAAATAATGGAAGTCCATTTGCAAGACAAATCGCAGCAATCCAAATATCATTTTCAGGTATCGGTTTTCCTTTCTGTTTTAACTTAAGTCGAATATCTGAGTATAATTCGGCAATTAGATAGTTAATGTCAAGAACTTCACAATTACCTATAAAATTTCTGAATTTTTCCAGATTGGACAAACGATTTTGGGAGTTCTTTGCTCCAAAAAGGAGTTCTCCAGATACTGTTACAGGGATATAGATCATTTCAAAGGCTTGTAATTTTTTGATCAAAGCCTTATTCCCATTTAGGACAGCAATGGCAATATTTGAATCTAAGGCTATGGCATTCATAATTACCAGTCTCCCTCAATCTTTGAAAATTCTTCCCCAATATCATTTTGAATTGCAGAGGCTTCTTCATCAGTTAAGATTCCTGCAAACTGTAAAACGTCTTCTCGATTACCTTTCTTGGCGGTTACATTTTTTTTCAGAATCTTGATGAATTCAAGAATTTGATATAATAATTTTTGATTGCTCAATTCATTTAAGTCTGATATTATTTGTTCCCTTATGGTCATATTTTTTGTTTCTCTCAATTTATTTTAATTTCTCTTTTTTTCAAAATTTGTTTTTCGAAATGGTAGGCTATGCACCCCAGTGATGGTAAAAGTATTGTTGGCTATACTATATTTCCAAAAGTTATTATTTCCCAGTCAATTTTTCAATCAGTATAATCCATTTCTCTTTAACTGTTTCATCTGTTCGGTTTAGAATTCGGTCAAATGATTTTTGAAATTCTTTTGCTAATTCTACTTTCCAGCCTAATTCTAATTTGTAACCATTATAGTCTGCATATTCTTCCATCTGATCAATGATTGGTTTGTTAGAATCATAGAGATAATCGAATTCGTCTTCTGAATTTACTCTCCTATATTGCTTTGCAAAAATTCGTGCTAAATCTTCTGATGGCACTAAATCTTCAATCTCGTACTCTCCCTCTCCAAGCAAATCAGAAACTTCAATAATCTTATCAAGATCTGATTTGTAAAGCCCTTTTTCAAGAGTTTTCCTTTTCTCCTTGCCAGTTGAATCTGAATCTAGGAGAACAAATGGCAAATCGTTATCTCTTCCAGTAATTATTTTGATAACTGGGGACATTCCTCGAACCCCTCCTGTTGGAATAAAAACTAACTCCTTTTCGTTCACATACTTTCCTTGACTTAGGGCATAGGTTTTCATTAACTGCAAGTAAATTTGATCTGAAGCCCCTTCAACAAGTACTGGCTGGCACCCAATTAACAAGGTATCAGAAACTGTAATTCCTATTGCAGCATGTATAGGATATATTGATTTTTCTGCAATCTTCTTATTTGCTCGCAAATCGGGAGATACTACTGACTTACCATCATCACCAACATACATAGCATATACGCCTCCTAAATTCTCTGGGTTAACCATAAATGGAGAATGCGTAGTATACACTAGTTGATTCTCCTTAGACAAGGAATTAAAGAACGCTGTTAGGTCGAATTGGGCAAGTGGGTGTAAAGAAAGACCGGGTTCATCCAGAAGCAAATTACAATTAGAGTGACTATCTTTACTTTCAACTAAAAAAACTAAAAAGAAGCTAAAAAACCACTGTAATCCTCTACTTCTTCCTTCTAATTCAATTTCTTCACTTCTTTTATCGTCACTTACCCAAATTCGAAAATGGTTACCATCAGCTTGGAATCTGAACTTGTAGTTACCTTGTTTCCACCATTGTTTAAAATCCTCAGTTAACGTGGAAGAGGCAGATTGTAAAAGAATTTCGCGTTCTTTTTTTTGTTCACTTTCTAAGGAAATATCTTGTTCCTCGGGTTCTTCCATTTTCTCAGACTGAACAACTCCGTACTGATTTCTTGTAATAACTCTAATTGGGAGTGATTCTTTCCCAAGCTCTAATATTTGAATTGGCGACAAATTCACAAACTCGAAAAGGACTTTCAAACTTCGTACTTTCGCCCTCTCTTTTTCACCTAGGTTATCTCTCTCAAAATTTTCAATTACATGCGGAAGATAAATCTCGCTATCTAAATTACCATAATCACTGTAATAGACGAAAGTTGGTATGTTATTTCTTATTTTAGTTTTAGCCTCCGAGGTAAGAACAATTCCTCCTTTTTCAAATCCTTTAGCTATTTTCTTAAGAACAGATATTAAATACTCATTATAAAATGAATTGATATTGGTTTTACGTTTATAATTATCAGCAAGAAACTTTTGAATACGTAAAATTATCGTATCTATATCCTCCTTAACTAAAACATTATTAGAGGGAATAGATTTAATTTCATCATCTAAATTCTTGATTAAGTCCTCGAATATAGGTTCAGCCTCTTTTTCCTTTAAGCTAGAGGCTTTCAACGATTCTAATGTGGATTCAAATATTACCTTTAATTCATTAGATTGAAATTCAGTAATATGATCTTTTGAAAGTTGAGTCTTATAATTTCCATTATATTGTCTGGAAATTATAACTCTTTTCATTAGCGAGAAGTGCCATCCAGTTAGGTCAGCAACAGATTTCGCCAATTGATCAGAAATTTCAAATTCTGGAGATATAAAAATTTCCCTGCCATCAGTGTTTGAGTAAGTATGGTATAGTTTTCTTGGGTAGTCGGTTAGTGGATTTATTGGTTCATTATTAGCAGGGTTTAATTTCCATAATGCTAAGAGAATATTCGTTTTACCAGATTCATTTGTGCCGACAAGGCAACCAACCTTATCAGTATCGATCCAACCTGAGTCTTCAATTGATCGAAACTTTTGAACTCGGTATTTTATTAACTTGGTCTTCATAATTTTTTTCTTAATTGTTGGTAACTAGGGCCTACCCAATGACGTCTAAATCCCCTACCTCCCCAATTTAAACATTCCCCCTCTAAAGTGAAAGTCAAGAGGAATCAAAAATCTACTCCTTTAACCAGGGTTTTATTTTGCTCTCCTTGCTTATAGTTTAAGTATTTAGATTTATTTAATCCTCAAAAAAGCAAAATCCCTCCAATTTAAACTAAATTTATCTCCATACTCAATTCTCCATACCCAATACTAAATAAAAGCATTTATGAAAAAAGTGCTAAGAGTCTTGCCAGGGCTCAGCTATCCACTGGGAGCAACTGTTGAAAAAGAAGGGGTAAACTTTTCTTTATTCTCCAAAAACAGTACAGCTGTTGAGCTGCTTCTTTTTGATCGCAAAAATCACTCAAAACCTACTCACATTATTCGACTGGATCCGGAAATCAACAAAACCTTTTATTATTGGCACTGCTTTATCCCTGGGTTGGAAGAAGGCCAGCTTTATGGATATCGAGTTTACGGTCCTTATCAGCCAGAACGTGGTTGGCGTTTTGATGGGCAAAAAGTTCTGATTGACCCTTATGCCCGAGCAGTGGTTACGGACACTTATGATCGGGCAAAAGCAAGCCGGGAGGGCAATAACTGCGCCTTTGCTCCAAAATCTGTAGTTATTGACCCTAATAATTATGATTGGGAAGGAGATAAGCCCTTGAATAAACCCTATGCTAAATCCGTCATTTATGAGATGCATGTCGGAGGATTTACAAAAAGCCCAAGTTCAGGCCTACCCGCGCATGAAAGAGGGACTTATCGGGGTTTGATTAAAAAAATCCCCTATTTGAAGGAATTGGGAGTTACTGCTGTAGAATTGCTTCCTGTCCAGCAATTTGACCCTCAGGAAGCTCCGGCAGGACTCATTAATTATTGGGGCTATGCACCTATGGCCTTTTTTGCTCCACATAATGCTTATTCCTGCTCGGATGATCCCGTCGAATTGGTAAGAGAATTTAAGAACATGGTTAAAGCCCTTCACAAAGCAGATATTGGCGTCATTCTTGATGTGGTATTCAATCATTCTGCCGAAGGCAATGAACATGGGCCGACTTTATCTTTTAAGGGTATAGAAAATTTAGCTTATTATATTCTGGAAGAGAACAAGTATCATTATAAAAACTTCTCTGGTACTGGTAATACGCTGAATGCCAACCAATCTGTAGTCAGGCGGATGATTCGAGATTGCCTGCGTTCCTGGGTAGCAGAGATGCATATTGATGGTTTTCGTTTTGATTTGGCTTCAGTTCTATCTAGAGGAGAAGATGGGGCGCCTTTAAAAAACCCACCTTTGTTATGGGAAATAGAATCCGATCCAGTATTAGCGCCTACCAAAATCATTGCGGAAGCCTGGGATATTGAGCAATACCAATTGGGCAATTTTGTAGGAGATAAATGGGCGGAATGGAATGGGCGATTTCGGGATGATGTCCGACAATTTGTTAAGGGTGATTCCGGCTTTAGCCTTACCCTGGCCAATCGGATACTGGGTAGTAAAGATCTTTTTGCCATTACTCTAGACAGAAACCCCAATCGAAGCATCAATTTTGTGACCTGCCACGACGGTTTTACCCTAAACGATCTGGTTTCTTATAATGAAAAACACAATGAACAAAACCTGGAAGATAATCGGGATGGGACCAATGCGAATTATAGCTGGAATGGAGGCGAAGAAGGGCCAACAAATAATTCTGATATCCAGGCAATGAGGCTGCAGCAAATAAAAAACTTTTATACCTTATTATTAATCTCTCAAGGTACTCCCATGATCTTGATGGGTGATGAATTAAGACGCAGCCAAATGGGTAATAATAATGCCTATTGTCAGGATAATGAGTTGAGTTGGTTTGATTGGTCAGCCATTCAAAAGGAAAACGAAATTCTGGATTTCGTGAAAAAAATCATCAGATTTAATCTATCCAGCCCTTATTTTCAAGAAAAAAAATTCTGGACCCAAGAACCGCTTCCTGATGCTACGCTAATTACCTGGCATGGGACTCAGATAGGAGAGCCTGATTTTAGTTTTCATTCTCATTCCCTTGCCTTTGGCCTACAAAACCCTAAATATAATCATCAGATTTACGTAATGATCAATGCCTTTTGGGAGCCATTGGCATTTGAATTGCCTCCTTTAGAAAAGACTAAAAATCAGAATTGGACCCAGGTTTTCGATACTTCTTTAAAAATGCAGAAGGAGCAGTTAATTCATCATTCAGAATATAATGTGATGGCCAGATCTATTGTTGTGTTTAAAAGTAGTATTTGAAAGGGTAAGCCTTTCAAAATGTTTTGCTAAATGCTCTGGCCATATAGCTCTTATGGCAAGAATCTAATGAATTAATAGAAAACAAAATATGAGTCATCTCAAATTTTAGGGAAATAAGATAGAAATATATTGTCCTAATACTAAAAACAAATTATTTCTACTTTACTTCGTCCCGCTAAGCGGAGCTTGTTTCAATATATTTCCCTCCATTTTACCTAAACTAAGTTTATTTGCTTGTCTTTAAAATTTTGGGATGACTCATATTTATATTGGAACCATTTCCATTCTAAGAATATTCCGCTTCTCCGAAGCTTTTTGCCAAGAGCTTAATAGCACAACGTATTCCAGAACTATTATTTTTTATTTTATAGTTTCTCAACTATCTTAAATTCTCCCAGTTAACCTAAAACCTTTTCGGATTTACATTATAAAAAGTCCATTCTGGAGTATCCAACTGATCTAATCCGGAGGATCGATACCAGGGACTTAGATTTCTGTCATTGGGATTAGAGAGAATTTGGATATCCTGGGCAGGCATATAACTTTGTGCCAGCAAAAAGATCTTTTCTCCTGTAACTTGATGGATGGCCATATCTACCACAATAACTGCATGGCCGGGAAACCCTCCTTTTATGAATACATCTCCAATTTGGAGGTCATCAAGACTAGCTTTTTTTAACTCTTTTTCCAGGGAAGCAGTGCCGGCATAAGCAAAAATTAAGTCCATATATTTTCTAAAACTCTGGTAGGAATTAGAAGCCTGGGCACTCTTTTTCCAACTGGTATTATTGCCATTAAATTGAACTCGGTATCCCTGCCGCCATTTATCATAATCTACACGGAAGCCATTTGTAAAATTGAAATGAATCTGATCATATTTTTTCTGATGCCATAAATATTCTCCCCGAAGGCGCATCACAGCATCAGCGCATTGCTGCAAGTCTCTTTTTCCTACATCTAAATCTACTACTGCTACATATACTCCCCGATTCGCTTTTACAGCACCATTATAATATTTCACTTCTGTTCCTTTAGGTTTCAGAGGCAAATTTTGAAGATAGTGCCCAAAAGAGCCCGTAGTTTCCTCTGAGCGATTAAATCCTTCTGGAGGTACAATTCGCTGCATCAAAGTTTCGGCATTTCTTGATGGGGTGGTTGAATTATTGCTAGTGGGTTCTTCTACAGGGAGGGGATTATTCTTTGTTTCTTTAAGCTTGCTTGTAGCTTTTTTCTCTTTTTCTTTAGATTCATCTAGTTCTTTCTTTTTTTCTGAGGATTGCAAAGAAACCTGGGAAGCTGTACCCTCATCTTCTGGAGTTTTTAGTTCTTTGAGCTCATCCGTTTTCTCTTGATCAATGGACTTGTCATTACTAGAAGAAGCGCTCGATTCACATGAAAATTGAAGAATGGTAAGTAGACAAATAAATAATAAGCCATTAAGGCGAGTAGGGTTTTTCATAATAGTGTTTATTTGGTTTCCATTAAAACGAAACCAAATAAGCGCTTAATATTTGGAAATCGTTAATTAAAAGCTAATGTTGGGGTATTGGGGTATTGGGGTATTGGGGTATTGGGGTATTGGGGTATTGGGGTATTGGGAAGATTTATTTATTTATCTTTAAAGGACAAGTTCTTAGAATAAAACCTACTATCATGAAAACCATCTTTCGCCTACTTTTCCTTTATTTAGTAGTTTTTTCCTGTTCAAATAATAATGCTTCTTATCAAACTTCCGATGAGCAGATTCCTGTTAATGATCCAGCTTTGTTTGCCGAAGGCAAATTAGTAGCTGGAGATTTAGCTAAAGAAGAAGCTGATCAATATGAGTTGGAAGTAACTGCCGGATCATTCGTGTTTGGACAAGTCAATCAAAAAACACTAGATGTAGAAGTATCTATTATTGATCCAACTGGAGAAGAAATTGCCTCATTCGATGGCCCTGCCTCAGGTATGGAAAATTTTAATTTTGATGCGGTAATAGAGGGTACCTATAAAATTGAAGTTAGTCCTTTTGAAGAGCAGGAAGGAGAATATACTATCCAATTATTAAAAATGGAGCCTTTGGCTGATAATCCAGGGGAAAAAGTGGATCAATTATTATCAGCATATGACAATGACTTCACTCCTGGTGCCGTAGTCGGAGTCATAGAAAACGGTGAAGTAACCTATGACAAAGGGTTTGGTATGGCCAACCTGGCTTATGATATAGCCTTTACAACTGATATGCCTTCCAATATTGGTTCGGTAAGTAAGCAATTTACGGCCATGGGAATCCTTTTATTGGAAAAAGAAGGCAAACTAAGTTTGGAAGATGATATTAGAACACACCTACCTGAGTTGCCTGATTTCGGCAAAACCATACGCATCAAAAATCTATTAAACCATACCAATGGCTTACGTGAGATTTATAATATGATGCCTATGAGGGGCTGGGATGGAGAAGATAATTTATTACGAGAAGAAGCCATTAGGATTGTCCAAAGGCAGCCCGAGCTACAGGCTGATCCGGGAGAAGAATTTAATTATAATAATACTGCATTTATTTTGCTCACTCATATCGTAGAAAGAATAACAGATCAAACCTTTCCAGAATATATGCAGGAAAAAGTATTTGCTCCCTTAGAAATGAACAATACTCATATAAGAAGAGACCCAGGACATATTATCCCAAATGCTGCTCAGGGATATATTTCTGACGATAACGGATTCCGAGAAGCAGGTGATCTTTATGCCGCGTATGGAGCTGGAGGGATATACACAACCATCGGTGATTTTGCAAAATGGCTACAAAATTTTCATGATCCTCAATTAGGTGGAGCAGACATAATTAAAAAGTTGACTACTCCAGACACTTTGAATAATGGAGATACTATGTCTTATGCCCTAGGCCTAGGTATTTCTGAATATAAAGGTTTAAAAAGGTATTCTCATACAGGTGGAGATATTGCTCATCGTACAAATTTGGTTTATTTTCCGGAAATAAATAAAGGTGTAGTGACTAATAGCAATAATGGGGCTTTTTCACTAGCCGTAACCAATGATATTATCGATGTTTTTTTGGAAGAACATCTGGAAATAGAGGAAGAGGAAATAGAAAAGGATATAGAAGAAAATGAAGAAAAGGCCAGATTAGCTAGCCCTGAACAAATAGAAGCCTATGTCGGAAAATACCAATCTGAACAACTTGGGATTATTATTGAAGTTACGCTAGAAGGGGATCAATTGAAGGCCGAATTCGCAGGGCAAGACCCTCTAAACTTAAAAGCAATTTCGGATAAAGAATTTGAATATCAGGGAGTAGAAGCTACACTGACTTTCCATACAGAAGATAATGAAGTGACAGGTGCTACTCATAGCCAGGGGGGTTCAGATTATTCTTTTGAAAGGACTGCAGGTTTTGATCCCAGCAAAGAGGAATTACAGGCCTACACAGGTAGATATTTCTCCAAGGAAATTGAAACCGTCTACACCATTACTTATGAGGAAGAAGTGCTTAAAGTTGAAATTTATGGCTCAGAAAAAATAGAACTTAGTCCTTTGGAATTTGATAAATTTTCAAGTGATGCCTTTTTTATAGCCGAGATGGCTTTTACAAGGAATAGTTCTGGAAAGGTTATTGGCTTTGCAGTAGGAAATGGAAGGACAAAGGGTGTGAAATTTGAGAGAATGTCTAATATTTGAGTTCAGAGTTCTGGGTATAGTTTTGTAATATTTTAAGTTACACTGTTATTTTAGAAATTTATTAAGCACGCAGATACCGCGAATTACGCTAAAAGTAATCTGCGAAATTGGCGATATCTGCGTGCCAAAAAAGCTCCAAATAATAGATATTCCAAAAAAATGCACAACTAAAGGTGGAATCTAAAACTTTGGATTATTGCCCCCAAATCTCAATATTATTTGATTGATTATCCTGCAAGACCAATTCTACGTATCCATCATTATCCCAATCCCTGATATCTTTTATCACCTTATTATCCCATTCAAAAATTATTCCGCCAGCAGGAATAAATATGACCCCTCTATCAATTCCATTTTGAGAAAAAGGAGGGAGTATTCTACCGATCAATATTTCATTGTTTCCATCACCATCAATGTCGTAAAACCCCAGAAATGCCAGATAATCTAAATCTTCGGCAATGGTAGATGGTAATGGGAAAGTCCAAATAGAATCAGGGTTAGTATAGTTTTTAGCTACCAGGACGATATCACTACTACCAATTTTATGGGTGAAAGAAATGATTTCAGGCTGACCATCACCATTATAATCCATAGGGTCCATACATTTTCCATCAATCAAAAAACAATGGAATTCAGGAGACCAGTTGGGAATGGCCATTTTTGCATTCTTTTTAAAAGTTTCCAAATTAGGTTGGGCTATAAGGGAGGACGCTCCAAAAACAAAAAGTATAAGCATTAAAGAATATGAGAATTTCATCTGGTCTGAATTTTTAAGCTAATCAAGTTTTGATTATCACTTCAAAATTCAGGTAAATAGGCAAGAGGTACTTCTACGAATACCAGGATTTTATCATCTATGGGAATTCCTATAGAACATGATTACTACTCTAATAATTTATATTCCAAAGCCATTCGTACCAGGCCAGCTGTATTGCGGGCTTCTAATTTCATAAGTAGATTTCTTCGGTGGGTTTCAACAGTACCAAAGCCTATAAAAAGCTGGTCGGCAATTTCGGCAGTGGTGAATTCATCAACGATGAGTTGCAGTACTTGTTTTTCTCTTCTGGTAAGACTAGGGATGAAAGGCTTGTTTTGTTTTTCTTCTTCATTTTTAGTCAAGCTTCTCATAACGGTTTGAAGTACATCAAAGCTATAATATTCCATATTATTATTAACTTTTCTGATGGCTTCCAAAACTTCATCCTGACCTGCATTTTTCAGCAAATATCCCGATGCGCCATGTTCCAACATTAATTTGATCATACTGGCTTCCTTAAACATGGACAGGGCCAATACTTTAACATCTGGATGATGTTTTTTGACCTGTTTACAAGTTTCTATCCCGTCCATAACGGGCATATTAATATCTAATAAAATGATATCTACTTCCTGGTTATTTAGTATTCGAATTACTTCTTCACCATTATTGGCCTCAGCTACACATTTAATGTCATCCTGATCGACAAGCATTAATTTAACCCCATCAATCACAATCTGGTGATCATCTGCAATTAGTAATTTGATCATATTCTCGATATTTGAGTTTTCTATGTTTATATTCTATTTAGGCAGCAACGGTGCTTTGTTTTTGTTGAACCAGGGGAACGGTAATACTCACAGTTGTCCCTTCGCCAGGAATTGAGTCCCAATCAATTTTTCCTCTTAAAAATTGAACTCTGGATTCTATATTTTGCAATCCCATTCCTCCTTTTTCCAATGCTTCATTTACTACAAATCCTTTGCCATCGTCTTCAATAAAGATGCTAAGCTGTCCTTGGTTCTTGATAAGTTGGACTAATACATTCTTTGCCTCAGCATGTTTAATGATGTTATTAGATATTTCCTGAATGGTTCTATAAATTACCAGTGCTTTTGACTGGGGTATTTCTTCTTCAATATTAACCATTTCCAAATTGCTTTGAATACCATGTGCCTCCAGGTTTTCAACCAGGTCTTCCATCGCTCCTTTTAATCCAGAGATAGTGAGTGCTTTGGGTACCATATTATGAGAGATACGACGTATTTCCACGCTAGCATCATCAATCAATTTATTGGTTTTAGAATAAATTTCATTGGATTTAGGTTTGAGGTCTTTCGGTTTTAGGGCATTAAAATGAGCTTTTACTGTGGTCAGTAAACCTCCGAGGCTATCATGAAGATCTTTTGCTATTCGTATTCGCTCTTTTTCTTGCCCCTCTAACATAGAGTTGTACGCCATCAAATGTTTTTCCTGCTCCAACTGTTTTATTTTTTGATCCTGAATATCTGCACTTTGTTGTGCAATTTTTTTGGTAAGGCGGATTCTACTTCTGAGACCAAAGAATATCAAAAGGGCTAATGTAGCCAGTAAAAAAGAACTACCTATAAATATGTTGCGCTGAGTGGTCTTTTGGGCCAGCTCTAAATCCTGGAGGGCTAATAATTGTTCTTTTTTTTCTGTTTCATAGGCTATTTCGAGATCGGCAATATGAGCTTTCATTTTTTCAAAACCCAGGCTATCTTTGAGAGCTTCATGCTCTTCCAAATAATTTAAAGCGGCTGGAAAATTATTAAGTTCTTTTTCAATTTGATATAATTGATTATATGTTTCAGACAACCTTTCTTTATAATTAACTATTTGAAATTGCTCTAAGGCTTTTGAGTAATAATCTCTGGCGGGAATCAACTCTCCTTGTGAATAGAATGCTTGCCCCAGGTCAGCATAACTCCATCCTAATCTAAATGGGTTGCCTCTGTTTTGGTAAAAAGCCACTGCGTTTTGTAATTTTTCTATCGTTTCCTCGGTTGGCTGATTAAACATACTCAAAATGGAGGCATGGCCTACTTCACCCATTTCCAAGACATCCTGCTCCTTTTCCTTTTGAAAAGCTTCCCAATCTGATAATACATCATAATATTTATCAAATTCTTCTGTATCATTATAATGAATTGCCAGAAAATAGAGAACACTTCCTTTATCTGCTCTGTTCTCACTATCTTTTACAATTTCATAGGCACTCAACAAATTATTTTCTACCTGCTCATTATCTTTCAGGTCAGTATAGCATCGGGCTAAACCTACGAAAGTCTTCCAACTCGTATATTTATGCCCCATCTGCTCAAAATATTTTAAAGCTTCCTGGTAGACAGAGATAGCGGAATCTAATTGAGAAAGCCGCCAATAGGTATGCCCCATATTGGATAAAACAGATGGAAAAATTCCGGTTATTTGATGCTCTTGAGCTACTTTTAATGCTTGACGTGCAAAATATAAAGCTTGGGTAAATTCTTGACGGACTTGGTGGCAGCTCCCTTTTATATTCAAAATTCTTGCCTGAGTTTTATAATCCTCTAATTTTTCGGCTAATTTTTGGGCCTGGTCAAGGTATTCTAGGTTATATGGATCTGATAAACTTGTTAGGTCTATCAACTCAAGTAAAGCCCCTAATTTGTTATGATCTGACAGGGTCTCTTCTAAAAGTAATTTAAGGCTGTCAACCTTTTGATAGGCAAAGAGTATTTGGGGACATATGAATAGGAAAATAAAGAAATATAGGTTTAAGGCTTTCATGGCTTGACAAATTTGTCTTAGAAAGATAATGAAATCCTTTTAACCATAAAGCGATTTAAACTTTCTCTTTGGACCAGGCTTCAATTCCCCCTTTTAGATTATACAAATTGGTAAAGCCAAACTTACGTTCTAATTGTTCAATGGCTCTGGCGGAACGCCCTCCTGTTTTGCAATGGACAACCACCTTTTTAATTCTATCAATTTTATTGACATGCTGCAGGATTTCACCAATAGGAATTAATTCTCCTCCCATGTTTGCCATTTCATATTCGTAGGGTTCCCTGACATCAATCAGTTGAAAATCCTCTTTATCATTCATCCACTTTTGTAAAACAGAAGCATCAATTTCTTTAAGATGTGATTCTCCAGGCATACAATATTCCTCATAAAAACTTAAGTCTTTAATTTCTACATCTGGATTCTTTCGAATTTTTAGGGTCCGGGTGGAGAAATCTGCAGTATCGAAAAGGAAAAGTCGGCCACTCAAAGGTTTTCCAACTCCACTTAATACCTTTATTACTTCATTGGCCTGAATCGATCCGATTATTCCAGGAAGTACACCTAAAACTCCACCTTCAGCACAATTGGGGACTAAACCAGGTGGAGGTGGTTCTGGAAAAATATCTCTATAATTAGGCCCTCGGGTACCATCTTCTAATGGGTAATTAAAAACAGATACTTGACCTTCGAAACGAAAGATAGAAGCATATACATTTATTTTGCCGGTCAAAACACAGGCATCATTGACTAAATATCGGGTGGGAAAATTATCGGTGCCATCTGCTACTACATCGTATTTTGAAATTATTTCTATGGCATTATCTGGCAGTAGACGTTCCTGATATACTTCGATATGTATGTGTGGATTTAGGGCTTCCAGCTTTTTTTTGGCCATCTGTGCCTTAGATTCTCCTACATCCTCAACCGTATAAAGTACCTGTCGTTGAAGATTGGATTGATCTACTACATCATCATCAATGATTCCAATTCTGCCAACTCCTGCAGCTCCCAGGTAAAGTAAAAGTGGAGATCCCAAACCACCTGCCCCCACTACCAGGACACTGGCGTTTTTTAACTTCTCTTGCCCTTCCATGCCAAAATCAGGTAAGACAAAATGTCGGGCATATCTGTTTAATTCTTCGGTGCTGAATGACATTTAAAATCTATTGCTTTTATAGATAAACCCTTAAAAGCTGATTTTGATTAGGGATAATTATCTTTTTCTAAATTGGGCTATCTCGTTTACGAGGTCTGGAAAATAGTCTTAAGACCATTTTAGTTTTCTATTTCAGCGTAAAGGCTGAAAACCTGACACCCTAAAGGGTATACTCCAACTTATTATATTTTTTACTAAAAAGACAATTTCGCTGCTTTGGGATGCATGTCATTTAACAATTGTAAGGACGCAGTGCCATACCAAGGATGCAATTCCATTACCAAGCTGCCAGCTTGAATGGCAGGATCGGATTCTGTAAGAGCCCGTGCTTCCTCTACTGAGGAGGTGTTGAAGATATAAATACCTCGGAAAGTTTCATTTCCATCTATAAAAGGACCGGCTAAGATTAATTTGCCCGCTTCCGCCAATCGACCAATATTGGCCATATGTGCCGCTTGTAATTCTGCTGCCTTTACAGAATCCTGAGTTCGATTAGGGCCCGTTTTCAAAAAGGCAAAAACATAACTCTTCATTCCATAATCATCAGCACCTAATTTTTCAGCAAGTGCTGCATCATAGGAGTTATCTTCTGAAGAAGTTTCTTCCTCAGTTGGTGTAAGTTCAGAATTTTCTTGGGTGGCAGGAGTACATGAAATAGAAAAAAGAAGAAAAGAGAAAAGGCTAAAAGCAATAATAATTCTCATAGTTGATTTTGTTAAAGGTATAAGGAAAAGTAGAAAGCTAATATAAAAAGCCATGCCTAAATTCTTTTTCAAAGATAGACATGACTTTATAAAAATGATTGGAAAAAATTTACCTATCAAAGTCTAAAACCCGTTTTGTAAGGGCAGTTTTCTATTGAATTTAATCTACTGGTAACACTTTATTCCTCACTTCTCCAAAACCTACCCGGATACCTTCTTTTTCTCCATACCCCCTCATAATAACAGTATCGTGATCCATAATGAATTTTCTTTGTTCTCCACCCGCTAAAGTTAGCGGTTTTTGACCACGCCAGCTTAATTCTAACATGGAGCCATAACTTTCGGGTGTTGGACCACTGATGGTACCACTGGCACACATATCTCCTACATTCACATTACATCCATTCACCGTATGATGAGCTAGTTGCTGACAGATGTTCCAGTACATATATTTAAAATTCGTCTGAGAGATCACGGTTTCCTGACCTGATTCTGGTGCTAGAGCTACTTCCAGATTAAGATCAAAACGATGCTTACCTTTCGATTCTAAATAAGGCAACACCTCCACATCCTGTGGATAATTATCTATTCGGAATGGATCCAATGCTTCAAGTGGTACGATCCAGGGAGAAACGGAAGAAGCAAAACTTTTACCCAGAAATGGCCCTAAAGGTACGTACTCCCATTTTTGAATATCCCTTGCGGACCAATCATTGAATAACATCATCCCAAAAATATAATCCTCGGCATTATCCACTGAAATGCGTTCTCCAAGCTTTGTTTCCTGACCAATCACAAAGGCCATTTCCAATTCAAAATCCAATAATCTGGAAGCTCCAAAAACAGGCTTACTAGCATCCGCTGGAATGGTTTGTCCCATAGGTCGCTTGATTGGGGTTCCGGAGATAACAATGGAGGACGCCCGACCATGATAACCTACTGGTAAATGCTTCCAGTTGGGCAGCAAAGCATTTTCGGGATCGCGAAACATCATCCCAACATTAGTAGCATGCTCTTTACTGGAATAAAAATCAGTATAGTCCCCGACGTGGATGGGCATCTTCATGGTGGCCTCAGATTGAGCAACCAACACTCTTTCCGCAAAAGGTTTCAATTCTTCATTCTCAGTAGACAATAAAGAGGTGATCCGATCTCGAAATCTTTTCCATACTGGCTTGCCCAGAGCCATAAAATCGTTTAACAGTTCTTTTTTGAATACCCCCAAGGGCATTTTTAAGTCATCAAGTAAACCAGTACCTGACAGCTCTCGCAAATCTAAAATCTGTGCTCCAATGGCAATCCCTGGTCGGTCTCCTCGATCTGCTGTTGAAAAGATTCCGTAGGGAAGGTTGTATATAGTAAAGTCAGATTGGGATGGAATATCCACCCATGATTCTAGTTTTTTTGACATGTTTCCTTTTTTACAAAGTACCTCTCAACTCTTGTTCTCTTTCAATGGCCTCAAATAATGCTTTAAAATTACCCTTTCCAAAAGAATTGGCTCCCTTGCGCTGGATGATTTCAAAAAACATGGTTGGCCTTGGTTCAACGGGTTTGGTAAAAATTTGAAGCAAATAACCTTCATCATCCCGATCTACCAGGATACCCAGGTCTTTCAGAGAGTCAATATCTTCATCAATTTCGCCTACTCTTTCGATCAGAGTATCGTAATAATTAGTGGGGACACGCAAAAACTCAACCCCTCTACTTTTCAGGGCATTTACAGTACCTAAAATATCATTGGTAGCTACTGCAATGTGCTGAACACCGGCACCATGATAAAAATCCAAATATTCTTCTACCTGAGATTTCTTTAAACCAGCGGCAGGTTCGTTAATAGGGAATTTGATGCGTCCATTTCCATTGCTCATCACCTTACTCATCAAAGCTGTGTATTCTGTGGAAATGTCTTTATCATCAAAAGAAAGGATTTGAGTAAAGCCCATCACATCCTGATAAAAGTTAACCCAGTGATCCATTTGACCCAACTCTACATTTCCCACCATATGATCTACATATTTTAGCCCTACTTCAGAAGGTCGATATTCTGGCTCCCACTTTACATATCCAGGTAGGAAGATGCCATTATAGTTTTTTCGCTCAATGAAGAGGTGAATCGTTTCACCATAGGTATAGATACCCGACATTTTAATCTCACCATACTCATCCTCTTTAACTTTGGTTTCCATATATGGCTTAGCTCCTCTTTTTACCGTTTCCTGGAAAGAATGTTCGGCATCTTCGACCCACATGGCTACAATTTTGACTCCATCACCGTGTTGATCAATGTGCCTTCCAATATCCGTGCCCGGATGCAAAGGCGAGCTAAGAACCAATCGAATTTTATCCTGAACTAAAACATAGGACTCCCTGTCCTTTCTCCCTGTCTGGAGTCCGGAATAAGCCAAGGGTTGAAAGCCAAAAGCGGTTTGATAATAATGAGCAGCCTGACGGCAATTTCCAACATAAAGTTCAATAAAATCTGTCCCTAAAATAGGCAGGAAGTCATCTGCATCTCCAAAAATTTTAGGTACAACATCATTTTTTAGATCCGTAATCATAATTTGGTTTTTAATAATTGTCTTTAAAAATTTTACACCCCTGCTAATTCAGGAGCTAACCAGGATTTGTAGTAATCCCCATCATCAATTTTAAGAGCTGCCTCAGTTACCATTAAGGGGCGGAAAGTATCAACCATAACCGCCAATTCATGGGTTTCTTTTTTTCCTAAACTCCTTTCCATTGCTCCGGGCTGAGGGCCATGCGGGATTCCGCCAGGATGTAGGGTGATGTATCCAGGCTTAATATCATTTCGACTCATAAAATCACCATCTACATAATACAGTACCTCTTCTGAGTCAATATTACTATGATTATAAGGTGCAGGTACTGCCTCCGGATGATAATCATACAGCCGTGGGCAGAATGAGCAAACCACAAAACTGCTGGTTTCAAATGTTTGATGAACTGGTGGTGGCTGATGTACACGGCCAGTAATCGGTTCAAAATTGTGGATCGAGAATCCATAAGGGAAGTTGTATCCATCCCAACCCACAACATCGAAGGGGTGAGTGGCATAGACCACTTCATGAATCACTCCCTGCTTGCGGATTTTCATGTGGAAATCCCCAGTTTCATCGTGAGTTTCCAATTCGCCTGGCAATTTATAGTCTCGCTCGCAGAAAGGGGCATGCTCCTGCATTTGACCAAAATAATTTCGATATCGCTTAGGCGTGTAGATTGGACTGAAGGAATCAACATAAAAAATGCAGTTGTCAGAAGTTTCAAAGTCCAACTGGTAAATCATCCCTCTTGGAATAATGAGGTAGTCTCCATATTCGAAGGGGATATTCCCCAGCATCGTCCGAAGTGTGCCATTTCCGCGATGAATGAATAACATTTCATCGGCATCTGCATTTTTGTAGAAATAATCTTTAACAGAATTCCTAGGCATGGCTATACCAATGTGACAGTCGCTGTTAACGAGGAGAGGGGTGCGGGCTTCCAGGTAATCATCTTTAGGATCCACATCCCAGCCCTTTAGTTTCCTGGATAAAATATTTTTGTCCACCGCAATTTTAGGACTGGCATCAATTTGTCCCAAAATGGCTTTTATTTGGGTAGGACGATGAGTGTGATACAAGATAGATGACATTCCAGAGAAGCCTTCCGTTCCGAAAACCTGCTCATAATAATATCCTCCATTTGGTTTTTTGAAGATGGTGTGCCTTTTGGACGGCACTTGTCCGACTTTATGATAGATTGGCATAAGCGATAAATTAATTGTCTTGACAATAATTAATAAAACAAATATACCTGGGTTCTATCAAAAAAGCAAATAGAATGGATAAAAAAAGAATGGTGTTTAGCCCGGGGCTAAACACCATTCTTTTTAAAAGTTTCGACTACTTGTTGATATCTGTAGCGGTGAAATCGATCTTTAGATTCTCCTTTTTCCAGGATCTCAAAATTTTCAGGATCATCGCTGATTTTGCTGTGTCGGAAGTATACATGATCCGCATCGCGGCTAAACTTCCAGGTATAATCCAGTACTTTGAAGGTTTTGGGGTCACATCCTTTGATGAGGCGGCCATCCAGATAAGCATGATTTTTATCCTTAGCATAGGTACTCATCATTATTTTAAAACTTGGAGCATGAGCCCCTGCAATTTCTCTCTTTTCTACCTTCCAGGTCTGTGAGTTCACTTTTTGGTGAATTACTTTTTCTCCTTCTATTTTATAGGTGAAATTTTTGACACAATATAATAAGGCCGCAAAGCCAATCAACATTATTCCAAATACGGGTGCTAAAACGGAAAAGATTTTCATATCATTTGGTTTTTTGAGGTCATTCTTTTAATCATCAGCAAGATACATGAGCTCATATTTCAATTAAAGGTTGTATCAGTGAACTGAGAAATGTTTGTAGTGAAATGATCATTCATATTCCACTACTTCCTTTTCCCTCTTCACTTCAATTAAATAACTACTAAGTAGTCGTTGACCCTACCTTTGAGTCAACTTTTAAACTAAAAAACCAAAAAAATGAAAACAAGTATTATTCTTGCCTTGACACTTAGCCTGGGTGCTACAGGTCTCACAGCACAAAACGAAACTGGTAAAGATTATTATGTATCTCAAAACATGGGTAAAGGCCGCTTGGGATCCAAAGAGCAACCAGCAAAAGATTTAGCTGCCATCAGTGGTTTTCTAAAAGCTGGAGATCGTGTACATATTGCAGCTGGAGAATATGTCAGCAAAACCAAAAGAGGAACGGACATCATTGAAGTGCCCGTTTCTATCTACGGAGGATATAACGATGATTTTAGCCAAAGAGATCCCTGGGGAAAATATAAAACCGTTTTAACAGGAACCAATGATTACGCAACCTCTGAAACTACAGAACGCCTGGCCATTTTCACCGACAAAAAATTTCGTAACTGGAAGGGGACCATCGTTGTAGATGGACTAATCGTTAATAATGGCCCACGAAACCGTTATGCTACCGACAAGCGTCAACTATTACTAAGAAATGCTAATCCCGGATCAGGTCAGGGTCCTACGCCTGCACGCCCTGGTATAAAAGTCAGAGTAGGTGCGGAAACCATGGTAGAGGTGAGAAATTGTGTCATCATCAATAGTGGCTCTTCACAAGGCGTATTAGAAGTACAACTAGGAAGAGATGGCAAGGGAGTCATAGAAAATAACTTAATTGTCAATAATACCGGAGAAGGTATTTATTGTCAGACCAATTTCCACAATGAGCAGGGATCGCCAGAATTTTTGGTACGCAATAATACCATTCTATTTTCCTGGACTTATGATGGAGTTGCTACCCGTGGAGGTTCTTCTCTCATGATGGATACTTATACTAAAGTAACTGCTGAGAATAATATCTTTGGATTCGGAGATATGGGAGGAGTGAATAACATCAAGAAGTGTAAGAGTTTGGTTCTTACAGGCAATCTGTTTTTTGGTCACAAAAAGTTTGACTACAGAGAATTTCGTTCTGACTTTCCACTGGAAGAACTAGAAGATTATGCTGAATTCCTAGATCCTCATAGTGCAGGTAATGCCTCTAAAATGGTCAAATTGCCAGTCAATGAATCGTGGGCTAAATTGTACTTTGGCAGAGTTCAGATCAGCAGGGAAGAAATTGATGCTTCAGTGACAGTTTCAAATTCAGGAGCCAATCAATTGCGCAGTATCCTTGGATTGCCCTTGCAGGGAAGTACGGTATCAAAGGATGTGGATATCTGGTTACATGAAATGGATTTGGCAGATGGGATTAAATTAGGAATGCAACAGTATGAAGGTAAAGGATGTAAAAAGCCATCGGTAAAATAAATAAAAAAAGCGGGGCCTTTCAGCCCCGCTTTTTTTATTTATGATTCAAGTTCTTTTTGAATAAGCTTTCTCAATTCTTCTACATTCCAGGGCTTGGTAATACACTTTGCCACTTTACCCTCTTTCATAGCTTTATTAATCGGCTTCATTTCACTATAACCTGTCACAATAATTCGCACAGGTGTGGGAAAATTCTCCATCATGGCTTCAAAAAATTCTACTCCTGTCATTTCGGGCATGCGTTGATCAGAAAGGATAAGATCAAAAGATCTATCTCTAAGCAATTTAAGCGCTTCTTCTCCTCCTTCGGCAGTAGTTACATCATAAAAACGACGAAATACCGATCTGAAAGCTAGAAGATTATCCGCTTCATCATCAACATATAATATGCTATATTTTTTTGCCATTAAAGCACGGTCTGACATGAACTTAAATTTACAATAAAAATTTAAGAGAATGATATCTAAGATACAACAACAAAGATAATTTACAGATGGTAGGCGGCTGGCCAGCGGCCTACCATCTGTAAATTAAACATTTTCCACAGGCAAGCAAATATAAAAAGTGGTTCCCTTATCAAGGGTACTTTCAACTTCTATTTTTCCATTATGTTGCTCTACAATTCCATAAGAGATCGACAAGCCAAGGCCTGTCCCTTTCCCAACCTCCTTAGTGGTATAAAAGGGTTCAAAAATATGCTTGCGGGTTATTTCATCCATACCTTTACCATCATCCTTGATGGCAATTATGATGTTTTCACCTTCCCGATAGGTGTTAATATAAATATTACCCTCCTCCTCGATAGCTTCGATGGCATTGCTGATAATATTCATAAATACCTGGTTAAGCTTATCAAATTGACAGCTAAGCACCGGGATCTCTCCGTATTTTTTATGAACGGTAATTCTTTCTTTTAACTCGTTTCCTAAAATGGTAAGGGTAGCTTCCAGGCCCTCGTGTAGGTCGGCTTGTATGACTTGATCTTTGGCATTTCTGGAAAAAACCTTGAGCCCTGCTACAATATTTTTGGTGCGCAAGGCCCCTCTTTCGATGCTCCCGATAAGGCCAGCTATTTCTTTCTCCAGGTATTCCGCCTCTAATTGATCCCTCATGGCGATGATTTCTTCTACCTGCCCGTTATTGGATTTCACTTTTAGCTCCAGGATTTTGTGCAAAAGAGGTCGAAGGTCCTGAAAATCCATCTTTAGGGCTTCTACGCTTGCCGTTACAAAGTTGATAGGGTTATTTATTTCATGAGCAATGCCTGCAGTCAACTGTCCAAGAGAAGCCATCTTTTCGGATTGTACCAATTGAGTTTGTGCCTCTCTCAACTCTTTAAGAAGTAGGTCCTTTTCTTCCAATAAAGAATCTGTCTTATTTTTTTCTTCTAATAAAGCTGAAAATGCTTTTCGTCGCTGATGATTTACCCAAAATGAAAATAGAACCAGTAGGATCACCAGGCCCAGGCTGGTCATCAAAATATTGCGTTCCCGAGTATTGCGTTCTTCCCTTTCCTTACTGATTTTTAGTTCCTGCTGAATTTGCTCTGTCTCATATTCCGTTTTCAATTGAGCTAAAATGTATCCTGATTGCTCATTAAAAAGGGTATCCTGAAGACGAATATATTTTTGAGAATAATAATAGGCCGAATCACTTTGACCGGAAGCAGCAAAGGCTTTGGCCAATTCCTGATAACCGGCATCTGAAAGCAAGATGTTATCCCCTTTTTTTTCTGCTACCAATACGGCTTGACGCAACCATTGAATGGCCTTTTGATTTTGTCCAAACGAGAGGTAGGCCTTCCCCAACGCCCCAAAACTTCGCCCTTTTACGCCACTTCCTTTCAACTGATCTGCCACTTCCATAGCTTGAAAAAAGGAAGCTTCAGATTTTTCAAGCATCCTCATATCCGCATAAACACCCCCTAAACGACGGTGCATTTCCTCTACAAATTGTAAATTATTGGTGTTGGTAAAAGTGTCTAGGGCGATCAGAAATTCTTTTTCAGCTTTCTGATAATCTTTTTGCAATCGATAGATGATTCCCAGGTTTTTATGCACAAAACCTATGCCATCGGGTATGGGGATTTCGCTATTTTGCCTGAGTTCAAGGGCCTCCAAGTGCTTTTCAATGGCTTTATCATATTCCCCCAAATTTTGATAATTGTATCCTATTGCGCCAATAGCAGCCGCCTTGGCCAATTTTTTTTTAGGAAAATTTTCCCGAATTCGCAGGCATTTAAGATGCAAGTCTAAAGCCTTGTCAAACTGCTTCATGGCTATAAAGGAATAGCCAAGATTCAACCAGGCTACCGAAAGCTTAAAAGAATCTCCCTCGGTAAGAAAGAGTTTGGAGGCGTTTCGATAGGCTTCGTTGGCATCCAGCCAATTGCCTTTGGTCATTTCAGCTAAGCCCATTTCGATATAAGCATCTCCTTCATTAATAAGGTCTCCTACTTGGCGGGCCTTTTGAATCGCTTTTTGGGAAAGAAAAATACAACTATCCGGCTGGCTACTGAAATAAAAATGGGCACGTTCAATCAAGCTATCAATCTCTGAACCCTTACTCAGATCTTTTGATATCCCATCATACTGAGCGCCCAATTTTATGCAATTAAAAATTAGAAAAATCAGTAAAACACCAATTTTATCTGGATAGCTATTATTCATATTTACCTAATGCTTAGGTTCTATTATTTTATCGTCCTTACAAACTGTATCGCCCATAATAACAGGTAAGTTAATAATAAATTCAGTCCCTTGTCCTGCTTCGGAGTTTACGCTTATGCAGCCATTATGCTGTTCAATAATGCCATAACTGATTGATAAGCCCAAGCCGGTTCCTTTGCCTACTTCTTTAGTAGTGTAAAAAGGCTCAAAAATGCGCTTTTGAATGTCTTTAGGCATACCCACCCCGTTGTCCCTGATTTTTATTTCAACCCCCTTCTCTATTTGCCTGGTTTTGATGTACAAATCCCCATTTTCGGGTATAGCTTCAATGGCATTACTAATAATGTTCATAAATACCTGATTGAGCTTATCCAATTGGCAATTCACAAGCGGTAGCTGGCCATAATCCTTATGAACTTTTATCCGACCTTTAAGTCGGCTGTTCAAGATAATCAGAGTAGATTCTAAGCCCTCATGGATATTGGCTCCCCGGAATGGGCCATCTGTATTCCTGGAAAAAATACGCAGCCCGCTAACAATATGCTGTGTTCTAATGGTTCCTCTTTCGATACCCGCTATCAATTCGTTCATTTCATTTCTTATAAACTCGGTGTCTAGTACCTTGATCTTTTCTAAAATTTTGCTGACTTGTTCCTTTGAAGAATTGTCCTGTAAAGAGTGAACTTCATCCAATAGCAGATTGATTTCTTCCAAATCCATCTTTAAAGCTCGGGCATTGGTACTTACAAAATTCAGGGGATTATTTATTTCGTGGGCAATTCCAGCGGTTAGTTGACCCAGGGAGGCCATTTTTTCTGATTGTACCAACTGGGTTTGTGCTTTTTTCAAATCACTTAATAACTGCTCAAGCTCTTGTTTTTGAGTGGATAAAATGGTATTGGCCTTCCTCCTGAGTCGGCTCAAGCGATAAATAAAACCGGAAATGATCAAAAACAAAAGCATAAACCCCAGCATTAAGCTACGGAAGAGCCTCTGTCTCTGGCTTTTCAACTCAAAGTTTTTTTGCTGTAAGTCCAAATCCAATTGTGCCTGGTCTTTTGCAGCCAGTGCAATCTCTCGATCTTTGACCTCTAAATTTAATCGTTCCTGGGCTAGCTCAAGGGCCTGTTCTGACTGATCTTTTTCTAAAAGTGCAATTTGTCGATCTTTTTGTTCGGTCTCCAATTGTCTTTTAGCTAATAGTAGAGCTTGGGCAGTATTTTCTGCTTCATACTGTTGTTGAGCTAATTCTAGTGCCTGCTGGGCTTGTTCTCTTTCCAGCTGTTCTCTTTCCAACTGACTAGCCTGGAGTGCTTTTTCTTGGCGAAGTCGCTCATTTTCCAGCGAATCCTGCCTAAATTTTAAGGCTTCTATTTCCCGATCAATTAGTAATAAACTCATTTCTTTTTCGGTTTGCTCCACGGAAAAGCGCCTCATCAATTGTTTTTCCTGATCTGAAAGCCGTTGTTGAAACAAAGTGTCTTTTAAAAGCGCGTGCTTCTGATAAAAAGTAAAGGCTTCTTTGAAGTCATTGATTTGTTCAAAAATACTGGCACGGGTGCGATAGCATAATTGTTCTATGTTCTTGTCCTTGATGGTAAGAGCCATTGAGATCGCCTGTTGATTATAGACATAGGCATTATTGATATCATTAGTGTTCAGGTAAATAATGGCTATCAAATTACTGACATTGGCCAGCATTCGAAAGTCAGGAGAAGGCATTTTTCTTAGTTTGCTTTCCGCTTTGAGAAGATTGGATAGAGAATTAGAATAATCTCCCAGATTTTGATAAAGAATCCCCACATTGGTTAAGGTGATGGGATTGCCTCCTTCCTTGGGCCGGAATTGCTCTTCAGTTTCAAAAGCCAGACTGAAATAATTGAGTGCTTCCGGCAGGTTTTTCAGTTGGCGATACAAGACACCAATATTATTCAGAGAAATAATAATTTCTGAGGTGTCTTTTTGGGCAATATTGATATCGAGTAATTGTTTATTATAATCCAGTGCTTTTTCAAACTGCTGGCTTTCCTTGAAGACTTTGATAATTTGACGAAGACTTTCAATCCGCCCCTCTTCATTGTTTAAGGAATCATGGATGGCATAGATGTCAAAATTGTATTTTTGAGATTCTTCCAACTGCTGAAGATCATATTTATTTTGAGCCATTCCTTCCAAGGTCTTTAATCGTAATGAAATATTATCACTAGCTTCTTTACTCATTAACACGTCACTATGATGCCGGAAGGCTTTTTCATAAATATGCCATCTTTCATAAAGCTCTGCCAGTTCAAAATGCAGGGCATTTACTTTTTCTTCCTGTTTAACTCTTTCTCTCAGATTTAAAGTCAACAAGTAATTGCGAAGGGCTTTTTCAATTTCACCGTCTAGTTCCCAACTTTTTGCAATCAATTGCAGGCTTTGGGCCATGCAGCTGGTATCCTTTTGTTGCAAACAAAGGTCATAGGCCAATTGAGCATAAATCCTTGAACTATCAATCTGAGCTTTTTGATAACTATTCTCTGATTTTTTCAAAAAAGAAAAAGCTTCCGGACTAGTTGCCTCTTGTCCAAAAATAAAGGAGGAGCACCAAATACTAAAAATGGTGTGGAGTAAGAGCCTCCGGGACCTGTTAATTTTCAAAGTGGGCCTCCTTTTCATATCAAATTGATTTTTTTAGTTCCAACTGAACGCCTACCGTCCATATCCTCGGTCGCTGTGGTACTTGAGAAAATCCTTCTGCACCTCCAATAAATACGTTATAATATCTTCTGTCAAATAGATTTTTGACTCTGGTAAATAGGGTCAGACGCCACTTTTTTTGCTCACTTAGTCGGTATCTGGCGAACATGTTCACCAGAGTAAAAGGAGGGTTACTTACCGCATTACCTTCATCATCCAAAATAGATCCATAAGAGGAACTACGATAAATTAATCGTGGAGAAATGGAAAATCGGGCATGCGTCCATTCCATTCCAGCTTTGAATTTATGCCTGGCATTGAACAAAAGCAAGCCTTCATTGGATGTGCCATCCGTATAGGAATAGCCAGCATAAAAATTAAGCCCCATTCCGTTTTGAAGGTTAAAAACAGCATCCACTCTTGCTGCTGTACCGTACACCTCTGCTTTACCCTCATTTAATCCAGTTTCAACAAATGCTACCTCTACATCTTTGAAGGAAGTCACCTCTTCATTTTGGGCAAATTTATTAATGAGGTTATTGATTCGGGTATAAAAACCATTTAGACTGAAGACTACATTATTGGATAAAACGTATCTAAAACTCCCTTCCAGGCTTCTCAATTTTTCTGGCTCCAGGTCTGGATTGGATAGGTGAAAAAAATTGGAACCCAGGCCAATGATTTCTCCATCATCATTTGTTCTGGAATAAAAAGATCCGTAATGGGAATTGGATTTACGAGGGGAAGGAGAAAGCAAGGCTTCACCATATAAAAATTTAAAGCTCAACTCTCTTTTTGGATTCCACACCAGCCCCAATCGGGGATTTAAACTTCTTCCATATCTGGTATTAATATCATACCTAAGTCCAGCCGTAATGCTTGCCGTTGAGCCTAATTTGGATTGATACTGTAAATAGCCTCCAAAGTTGAGGTAGTGCAAATAAAAAAAGTCTTGTTGTATGCTCAGGTCGTTTCCATCTTTATCAACAACATTACTTCCAAGGTAATATTGCTGCTGCAGGTCGGCCGGCTGATCGAAGTCAAAAGGAAAAGGAAGGTCCCCGGTAAGAGGTAGATCATCCAGAATTTCATAGCTAAAGCCTGCAATTAAATTAGCCTGGCTTGAAAAATTGTATTGTAAGCGCTCTTCCCATTTTTTACTTTTCCCAAATTCCATTTTATATCCTGGCTCATAACTGGTATAGGTGTTGATAAAAGCAGTTTGATTATCCAGTTGATAAGTATGAAATGAAAAAATGCTTTGCAATCGCCATTTTAGATTACTGCTTCGGAAAACGTGTCTTGCATAAAGGGTTTCAATAAAATAAGCGAAAAGCGACTCTTTGGAATAAATGCAATATTCAGGCTGGGAGGAGCCGCAAGTTGAGTAAGAATCATAATGGCGGTTATAATTAATCTCTAAGTCTTTAAACTTCACATTGGCATTGGCATAATACGAGGTGGTTGGCATCTCAAACTTGCGATCATTATTTTCAAAGCTGGAGCTAACGGCTTGCTGAAAAAATGGAGAAATTAAAACTTCACCGTTTGGCAAATATCGTTCATTATACCAGGCAAATTCTTGGGGGTACAGGTTTTGGAAATCAGGCTCATCAGATCGATAAAAGGCACCATTAAAAGAAAAGGTGAAGTCTTCAATTTTTGTGCTCAAAGCAATGGAATTGTGCGTTGTTCCATATTGCCCATAACTGGTTTTTATTTTAGTGTCTGAGCGTTCATTTTGGGAGGTGATAATCTGAATAATCCCCGAAAAAGCATCAACACCATACAAAGAGGAAGCCGGGCCAATGATAACTTCTACTTGTTCAGCATGATCAATAGCGAAGTTGTATCCCAGGGAATGTGTATCTCCGGTAGGTGCTGAAATTCTGATTCCATCTTGGAGTACCAGGAATTTTTCATTACCCGCTACCCCTCTTAGGCTGATGTGTTGATTAAATTCCGGAGAACCATAATTTTGAATTTCTACTTCCGGAATATCTTCCAGGATATCTAAAAGGCTTTCATATCCACGGACCGCGATTTGTTCTTTGGTGATGACATGAATAGTGGCGGGTGCTTCTGAAGCAAATTGCTCTATTTGGGCGGCTGTGATAATTTTTTTGTTTAAGATGTTTTCAACCAATTTACGATCGCCAGATAAATCTTCGGCAGTCAAGGCAAAAAGTTGATTATTTACAAAAACAGAATCTTCCTGAGCATTTATTATGCTTGGAAGTACTAATAAAATTATCACAAAAATTTTCGCTGTTTTCATAAGTCATCAGCATTGGGGAAGTTTAAATTTTTAAAGATATTTTGAGAAGGCTAAGCTTCTCAAAATACCTTTAATACTTACTACTGTTAATTTAACATAAAAAATCGATTTAAAATTTATAGGCTGCACCTACTTTGATAACTCCTAACCCGAAGCCAAGCTCTGCAAAAGCCCCCCAGTTCTCTGAAAAGTTATATCTGGCTCCAACGTGTGTGGCGAATTCCAAGCCACCAACACCAATGCCGCCGTCATCAAGATCGGTAGTACTAGATCCTGTACCAATGAAATAATATCCTAAGGAAAGTCCAGTATAAACATCCCAGGTGTCAGATTGCAAAAAATGTGGGTGCCAGCTTGCTCGTCCTACTACGGCCACGTACGTGTAGCTCCATTTGCTATCCCAAAAACTGTAATTACCGGATTTGTAGGCAATATTTCCTCCCACGGATAAATTCCCTGGGCCGAAGTTATCTTTAATTCCTGTTTCGTATCCAGCTATAATCAATGGTGTTTCGGAGGTAGTAAAAGCGGTGGTCCATGCTCCCAGGCCGATACCTAGAGTTGCTACGGATTCTCCTTTGACCATTGTTTGGGCTTGTAGGGTATTATGGCTCGTAAAAAATACTACTAGCAGTGAGGCGATAATAATTATTGATTTTTTCATGATGGTTTGATTTCTTGGGTAAAGTAATTTGAGTTAATAAGGTTATTGAATTGGTTTTGATTTTTTGAGATTTGCCATCACTTTTGTTGGATGACACTACAAATATGAGGGCTTAAAGGATGGTGCCGCACTTCCAAAGCAGTCAAGTGGTTAAATTATGAGATAGAGTGGTAATAAATGGTAGTGAATTTATTCTTACATTAGGTTTCTCAAATACCTCACTATTATGATTACGCCTGATAATTCGCTTGGACTGTGGGTCATTTTACTGATTGCTGCTCTTTTTGGAATGGTTGGAGAACGCCTTGGATGGTTTAAAAAGATTTCCGGAGCTTTGATGACCATTATTCTTGCCGCTGTTTTTACAAGCATTGGTTTAATTCCAAATGCTTCCGATACCGAAATTAGTGTTCCCAGCTATGATTTCGTATTCACCTACTTTATTCCTTTTTCCATTCCATTGCTTTTATTCAAACTTCATTTGAGGAAAATCATCAAAGAATCTGGTCGACTATTGATTATTTATTTGATTAGTGCTGGTGGTGTGGTATTGGGAGCCTTATTGGCTTTTTCCTTGATTAATTTAGGCCCAGAAACTTATAAGGTAGCCAGTGTATTCATCGGTACTTATATTGGAGGTAGTGTAAATTTTATGGCCGTAGCTGCCACTTTTGATTTTTTAAGGAGCAGTTTATTTCCTTCTGTGATAGCGGTTGATAATGTATTCACCTATGTGTATATCATGCTTTTGTTTTACATCCCTGCATTTAATTTTCTTAGAAAATATTATCCTGAAGCAGAAATTGACGAGGACGATGATGTGGATTATAAGACTGAGGAAGTTCCTAAAGCTCCTGGTGGTTTATTAGAAGCTATAACCGTTTGTTTGTTAATCAGTGGCTTAATATGCTGGGCGGGCACGGCCATTTCCGGATGGCTGGCTGCATTGATCCGTACAGACATCAACCTGGATATGCTGGTCATCACTACTTTGATTGTGATTTTGGCCAACCTAATACCCAATTGGCTCCAAAAATATGATACCATTGCCTTTGATTTGGGAATGTTTTTATTATACATCTTCCTGGCTGTGATTGGGGCCTCTTGTGACTTGAGACTCTTATTTACCACTATCCCCGGTATCCTGATGATGGCCACTATTATACTTTTCGTGCAGTTAATCATCAGTTTATTGGTAGGAAAATGGTTAAAATTTAGTTTGAAGGAAATTATGATTGCCTGCTGCGCCAATGCAGCTGGACCATCCGTCACTGCTCCAATGGCCATTACATTTAAAATGAGAAAAACGGTCACACCAGCAATTTTGATAAGTATACTTGGCTATCTTATAGGTACTTTTATTGGAGTTGGTATTGGTATATTGTTACAATAATTTGGATTTGTATTGTTACCCGACATGGATTTTTTCTTGATTATTGGAATAAGTCAGGTCCTCTTATTTAGTGGATTATTATTTTCAAAGAGGGAAAAGAAAAAAGCAGATGTTTATCTTCTTGCCTGGTTTTTATTGGCAGGCTTTCATTTATTATTTTATCATATCAGTTTTAATGATCTTATTGATGAAAAAACCAACTGGCTGATATTTGGTTTCTTTTTTCCACTTTTATATGGACCACTATTATATTTTTATGTTGTAGAATTAACAAGAGTTCAACGCATTTCTCTTTTTTATAAATTTTTACATCTCTCCCCATTTTTAATCTTATCTCTTTCCATTATAATTTATCAATCATTTTATTCCACTGATCCGATATATTTGGTTAGAGAGGGTCAGTTATTATTCTATTCAAATGCCCCTGAAATATTCCAAAACAATGACCTTTTTATGGCTATTCAGGGTGGGTTTTATCCCTTTTTCAATTTGTGGTTGTTACAAAAGCATCGTCAAAATATCAATCACCAGTTTAGTAATCTTCAGCTCATTACTTTGAACTGGTTAAAAGTATTTATCCTCATAATGCTAGTTGGTTACCTCCTTATTGCCCTCGTTTTATTTTTTGGCGACCCTTTCGTGGGCTCAAAGATTTCAAAACTCAATATAGTAGCAGGCATATTAAGCATTGAAGTCTTTTTTCTTGGCTTTTATGGAATCAAACAGACACAGGTATTTACCGAATCTTCTGTTACATTAACTATCGAAAAAAATACGCCTAAATATGCCAAATCCGGATTCAGTTCTGAAAAAGCTCAGAGAGCCTTTCTTAAACTTGAAAAATTTATGCGTGAAAAAAAACCTTTTCTCGACTCAGGTTTAACCTTGCAAAAGCTGGCTTCAGATTTGGACTTACCCCCAAATCATTTATCTCAATTAATCAATTCTCATTATGAGCAAAATTTTTATGATTTTATCAATAGCCAAAGAGTCAAAAAGGCTGCTTCAATGCTAAAAGATCCTTCATTTTCAAATATTACAATCCTCCATATCGCCTTCGAGTCAGGATTCAATTCTAAAGCTCCATTTAATAATGCATTCAAAAAACATATGGGCATGACTCCCTCTTCATTTCGCAAAAAACATCTTTCCTGATTTATTTCCAGGAATTGGTTTCACCCTTCACGGAAAGACGATTGAGGACTTTGGCAGCACTAGCTTTGGTGCCAAAAATGAAAAAAATAATCAAGGGAATATTATGGTCAGGTTTAGTTGTTCTAGTTGCAACAGGAATATTTGCGGCCATTCGACAAATACCTCCCCACCCAAATTCTTACAATCCTGGAATCCCGGCACATCCAAATATTACGCTATTACACGTAATTCCGGGATTGATTTTTATGCTCTTAGGGCCTTTTCAGTTTATTAAAAAGATACGTTCGTCTTTTCCAGGCTTCCACAAATTTTCGGGCTATTTAATCGTTTCGTCAGCTATTCTCGCTGGCATTTCCTCCTTAATTATAGTCCTGATGTTCCCCTATGCTAAATATGATGAACGTGTCGGAGTTATAGAAGAGCAAATTCCCAATTTAGTTTTTGGGATTCTGTTTATGTTTTTTGCCATAAGAGGAGTTTGGTATATCAGAAACAAAAGAATTCAAAAACATCGTGCCGATATGATTAGGCTCTTTTCGATTGGACTTGGTATTTCGGTTTTTAGAATATTAATGATCGGTACTGCTATCCTGGGCATTAGCCCTCTAAACTTTATTGCAATATATTTTTGGCTGGGCTTTGGAATTACCTATGGCATTGGAGAATGGTATATTAGAAAAACTTAAGATCCTTTTTTCCTTTTGGAAGCATAAGGAACTTCTTCATCCAGAATAAGGGCTTCCTGAAAAATTTCCATGATCAATTCATTATTGACCTCTTTAGGGTCATAAAATTTTATTCCGGCAACTTGTTTTCTTCCTTCGTGTTGTAGAAGACCTTGTTCATTGCTTAATTCATTACCTCTGATAAAAGCTAATTCTACCCCATCATTTTTTATAGGATTGAGATAACAAATCCAGCTTTTATGGTAGTAAAAGGGTACTCGATAGCGGATTTTGGTGGTAATCTCCGGAAAGGAACAAATAAGATCATGAAGGCGCTCCAGAATTTTTTGTTGATTTCCTTCTTTTTCAAGGATAAAGTTGAGTACTGCTTCCATTTTTTTAAGTTATTACGTGTTCACGTGTTCGAGTGTTCAAGTTTAGGGGATAGGTATTTTGGAGGAATGGTATTTTATTTTAGCATAGAATCACAATATCAAACAATTTGCAAATTTGCACATCTACGCATTTACATATTTATACTAATAAATCGAACCATCTTAGCATTGTAGGATTATAGTATCAAACAACTGGTTCATTTACAAATATAATGATGCTGATCTAAACGAATTAAAGTTTTCAGCTGTTATTAAAATATTCTTATTCCATTGACCACCTCACTATAACTGCTATGAAAAAGGCATTGAGCATTTCTTTTAAAGTGCTGCGCTGGTTTGCGCTTATTCTCATTATTCTGTTTATTCTTTTATTAGCCTTTATCGAGGGTTTTGACAGATATATTTCTAGTGAAAAAGGAGCAATGTGGCTTTATAAGAAGGTTCCACATACCAATAAAAAGATCAAGTTTACTCACTCAGGAATTCGATATTTTGAAATTGGAGATGCTGAGAAACCACCCCTATTACTTATTCATGGTGCTCCAGGTAGTGTTTTTGACTGGAAGGGAGTTGCTCAAAATAAAAACATTTACGATCATTACCGATTATTGATACCCGAACGCCCTGGCTATGGAGGGACCAAACCCCGTGGAGCGGAGCGATCCATCAAAAAACAGGCAGAAAGAATTTTAGAAGTTTTAGATGGTGAAGCCCAAGAAGCAGTTGTTATGGGGCACAGTTATGGTGGTCCTATTGCAGTAATAATGGGTGCCATGAAGCCAGAAAAGATTTCAAAGGTTTATGGTGTATCCGGACAGTACGATCCTGATAATGAAAAAATATTCAAAATTTCGCACTTCATCAATTACAAGTTTTTCGCTTATGTATTACCGCGATTTATCTGGGTAGCGAATGTTGAAAAACTAACTCATCCTGATGCCTTGCGAGAAATCATGCCCATTTATCAAAATGTAAAAGTACCCGTGACCCTTATTCACGGGGATGCTGACACCCTTGTGCCCTATGAAAACTCTCCTTTTGTTTTAGAGAAACTAAATGGTAATGCCGAGTTGATTACGATGGAGGGCAAAGACCACCCCGTACATATGCAGGAAGTTGATGCAATGGTGGATTTTATTGTTCCCGATGAATAATAGGTAAAGCTGTTTCCACTTGTTTTTTTCAAAGCAATAATTCTTCTTTCTTGGATTACTTCATAATTATAAAGAAATTAGGGCCCACACATTTCTAAGATGCCTTTGAAAAAAATAAATATAATGAAAGGAACCATAGACATTGAATTGGAGGATAAATCAGCTATTTTTAAGGCTATAGGCAAGCTGTTAGATCAGCAAGGATTTGAGATAGATCGCAAAGATTTTGGTCGGCCATGGGGTGGTTTTTTTGTTTTAAAAGAAGAGAATGCCCCTCATTTTATCAACATATATTTTCCAGATATTGACATCAAAGATCTTGTCATAGGAAGAAGGATGAGCCCAAAAATCCTGATTGTGGCTCCTCAGAAAAGACTTTCCTGGCAATATCATCACCGTCGTTCAGAAGTTTGGAGAGTGGTTGGTGGTGAAGTCGGCGTTATTAAAAGCCCCACGGATGAGCAAGGCCCGGTTGAGCGCTTGCAAAAAGGAGATACCGTTACCTTAGATAAAGGGATGAGACACCGATTAATTGGTCTTGATGGTTTTGGTTTAGTTGCTGAAATCTGGCTTCATACTGATCCAGAAAACCCTTCTAATGAAGAAGACATCATTCGCCTGCAAGATGATTTTGGCAGATAAAAAAGAACTCCCATTTGCTTACATCAAACTAAATTTTAAATGAATAAACAATTACTTCTAGCCAAAAGGCCTGTTGGCCTCCCAGAAGCAGACACCTGGAACTTGGTTGAAACCTCGATTCCTAGCCTTGAAGAAGGACAAGTTCTTATCAAACAATTATATATTTCCCTAGATCCTGCTATGCGAGGCTGGATAAGTGACCGAAAATCCTATATCCCACCAGTCCAAATTGGTGAAGTGATGCGTGCCGGTGCAGTCGGACAAGTTATTGATTCCAAAAACCCTAATTTTGAAGTTGGTGCCCATTTTATGGGATGGGGTGGCGTTCAACAATATACGGTCACTGATGGTAAAGGCTGGTTCCCTGTGAACCCATCTCTTGTGGAATTGCCTGTTTATCTGGGTGCCTTAGGCATGCCAGGCATGACTGCCTATTTTGGGTTATTGGAAGTAGGTCAGCCTAAAGAGGGCGAGACGGTCTTGGTTTCGGGCGCGGCTGGTGCCGTGGGAAGTGTTGTGGGGCAGATCGCAAAAATAAAGGGCTGTCGTGCCGTTGGCATTGCAGGCGGACCTGAAAAGTGTAAATACATTGTGGATGAACTAGGTTATGATGGCGCCATCGACTACAAAAATGAGAATCTTTATACTGCCATAAAAAGAGAATGCCCAGATGGAGTGGACATTTATTTTGACAATGTGGGAGGCGACACTTTAAATGCCGCTCTTGCCAACCTTAATATGCATGCTCGAATTCCCATCTGTGGAGCCATCTCTCAATATAATGCTACCTCTGCCATGCAGGGACCTAGCAATTATATGGCCCTATTAGTATTCCGAGCACGCATGGAAGGCTTCCTGGTTATGGATTATGCCAAAGATTTTGGCAAAGCAGCTATGGAAATGGCTGGCTGGATGCTTGCAGGTCAATTGAAAACCAAGGAGGATGTTTATGAAGGCATAGAAAACTTCCATGAAACCTTTCTACGCCTTTTCAGTGGAAAAAAATTGGGTAAATTAGTATTGAAGGTAAACGAGGAATAATATTCAGTATGATCAAACTTATTGAAAGGGCTAAAAATTGGCCTGAAAGGACTGCCATTAAAGACCAAGGCAAAGCATTTAGTTATTCTGAATTATTACAAAAAAGTCAGTCTATTGCCATCCATTTATTAGGTACTGAAACGGATTTAAGTGAGCAAAGGGTAGCTTTTATGGTTCGTCCTGGTTTTGATTATGTAGCGGTGCAATGGGGGGTATGGCAAGCAGGTGGTATAGCCGTTCCATTATGTGTTGATCATCCGCTTCCATCTCTTCAATATGTTATCGAAAACACCAATGCACGAACACTAATCGTACATCAAGAATACGAGCAGCTTCTAAAGCCTCTTGTAGCGGAAAGGGATCTTCAATTTTATATTGTAGAGGAATTTCCTAAGGTAGAAAAAATAAATCCTCTCCCCACTTTTCCAGATTCAAGACGAGCAATGATTTTGTATACTAGTGGAACTACCAATCTGCCGAAGGGAGTGGTCACCACCCATCAAAACATTCAATATCAGATCCGCACTTTAATTGATGCCTGGGGATGGGACATGAATGATCACATCCTTAATGTTTTACCGCTCCACCATGTTCATGGCATAATAAATGTCATCTCCTGTGCACTGTGGTCTGGTGCTTGTGTAGAGTTTATTCCAAAGTTTAAGGCCGATGCAGTATTTAAAAGATTTAAAAAAGGTGAGATCAATGTTTTTATGGCTGTCCCTACAGTGTACTACAAGCTAATAAGCTATTGGAACAATCAGGATGAACGCACTCAAAAAGAACTTTCTAATATTTTTTCCAACTTCCGACTTATGGTATCCGGCTCTGCTGCCTTACCAGTCTCCGTACTTGAAGATTGGAAAAAAATTAGTGGCCATACTTTGTTGGAGCGCTACGGTATGACAGAAATTGGTATGGCTCTCAGCAACCCGTATAGGGGCGAACGCAGGCCTGGTCATGTGGGACAACCTTTACCTGGGGTTGACATCCGGTTGGTAGGAGAAGATGGGGTGGTGGTAAAAGAGGGAGAACAAGGAGAAATTCAAGTCAAAGGCCCTAATGTATTTAAAGAGTATTGGCAAAATCCTGAGGCTACCGTTCAATCGTTTACTGATGGATGGTTCCGAACTGGAGATATGGCTATTTGGAATGAGGGAGCCTATAGAATTCTAGGACGTAATTCGGTTGACATTATCAAATCCGGAGGATATAAAATCTCCGCCCTGGAAATTGAAGAGGTGCTTCGTACCCATCCTACCATCAAGGACTGTGGAGTAGTAGGCCTAGCCAATGAGGAATGGGGCGAAATCGTAGCTGCCAGCTTAGTTTGCCCTGGTCAAAAACCCAATTTAAAAGCGCTAAATGAATGGCTAAAAACAAAACTACCTTCCTACAAGATACCACGTCAATATATTTTCCAGGAAGACCTCCCCAGAAACACTATTGGTAAGGTGACCAAAAAAGCCTTACAACGGTGTTTTCAAGATTAATTTGATTTTGCCTTTTTAATTTTTATTTAGGGCCAATTGATACGCTCTTTCAAATACTTCAACATCAGAAAGCACTACATCCGGCAAGACTCCCTTTCCTTCCCAATCTGCTTCTGTGGAGGCATCCAGTGTAAGGCTGAAAAGGGTAGACTTATCAACTTAATTCGACCATTCTTTATAAGCTAAAGACATTTTCGTATCTTAAATGTGAAATAAACAAAAAACATATGGATTTCTGGACCTACTTCCCCTACTGGGCCATTATAGCCTTGGTAGTCATAAATGCCATAATTGTTTCCCGTATGGACATTAAAATTGACGATCAAGATTAATATTGAGTCTATAAAAAAGCCAACTTTTCACTTATGTCATCTTACTTACAAGAGAATGGTATCGTTCTTACCCTTACCGTTATTTATATCCTTATTTGTTTATATATCGGCTGGTATTTTAAAAAAAGAGCAAATAAAGGTATTGGAGATTATTATGTCGCCAAGAGGCAAATTCCCGGATGGGTGGTATCACTTGCTTTTTTTTCCACCTTTGCCAGTACCAACACCTATATTGGACAAGCCGGCAAAGCTTTTGAAGCAGGATTGTCCTGGGCCTGGGTCGGTTTATTCTGGGCCATCTTTAGTGTCATTTCCTGGTTGGTTTTGGGGCCACGTATGCGCAATCAGACAATGAAGTTGGGATCGCTTACCATTCCTGATTATTTTCATTTCAGATATCAAAGTAGTTTATCAAAATCTATTCGAATCTTATCGGCTTTTGTCATTCTATTTGCTACCATATGGTACATGACAGGCATTGCAAAAGGCTGCGCCCATCTACTTGAAACGGTAATGGATATTCCATATGAGTATGGAGCTTTTTTAATCATCTTCATAACCTGTGCCTATACTATTTGGGGGGGAATGTATAGTGTTCTATGGACGGATGCCATTCAGGGCATCATGATGTTTGCTGTTGCCATCATTATGGTTATGCTTCCTTTCATTTTTGTGGGAGGCGTGGATGAGTTGATGACCAAAATAAGTCAAACAGCACATTTAGATAAAAATGGACAACCAATGGGGGATGGCCTGGTCAGTTTTGGGCACCTGGTTTCATTCTTCTATATTATCGGAATTGGATTGGCTGTAGGTATGAAACAGATATCGGAACCTCGATGCCTTATTCGTTTTTATTCTATAAATAATACTAAGGGAATGAAATTTGCGATGACCTGGACTCCTTTTTTCCTGGGAATATCGCTGGTTTGTGTAATGGGACTGGGTGCACTTGTACATGGAATGGCCACAGAGGAGGAAGCAGCCTACCTGATCAATAATACAGATGAGGTGGTTGGTTTTATGTTAGCCAAATTTGATAACCAGCTGATCAGCGGCATTGTGGTGGCAGGTCTATTTGCTGCAGGTATGTCTTCCCTTGCCTCCGTTACCTTAATCGTTGGGACGGCCTTTGTCAGAGACATCTGGGACACTTTAAAAACCATGCCTGAAAATAAAGTTATTCCTCGCACTAAATGGGCAATGTTTGGTTATTGCGTGTTTGTATTTTTGTTTACCTTATATCCACCTGCGGGTATTGTCGAGTTGACGGCTTTTGCTGGTGCCGTCTTTGCTGCTAGTTTCTTTCCCGCTATTTTTGGAGGTCTTTATTTAAAGTGGGGGACTGATTTGGCTGCTTTCGTATCAATGATCATTGGTATCCTATCTTGCATTATCTGGCGCTTTAGCATCCGGTTTCAAGTGGAGGGGATGAGTGATATTCACGAAGTAATTCCTTCATTCATTCTATCGATGATAGCCTTTTTTATGATCAGTGGGTTGACAAAAAACAGAATTCCCGCCGAGGAACATTTGGATAAGGTTTTTAGTTAGGCGGTTACAAACCGCCATAAACAGGTTACAAACCGCCATAATTATACCTTCAAAAATCACACTTCAATCTTGGCTGTTATCGGAAAATGATCCGAGGCTTTTTTTAGCTCATTTCTGATGGCTTGCACATCAACATCATCTTTTAATTCAAATGGATTCCAAACCTTCCCTTCGGAGAAATTTATTCCTGAGCTAATTAAAACATGATCAATTAACACATTGATATCATCTTCTGTAATTCGATCTCTATACCTGCTTGAAGAGGGTTTCCAGCCGTATTTCCCCCATTTGGGTTTTTTTAGAACAGAAAGGAGGATATTTTCAGGCTTCCATACATCACCCAAGAGTATTTCGACAGCACTTTTACTGAATTTATTTTCGTAAAAATCCATTCCAATTCCATCGTTAATATCTCCCATGACAATTACATTAGAGCCGTCCTCCAAATAAGTGTCACATTTCATTCTTATGGACATGCATTCTGCGTATAATCGCATTCGGTCTCTTTCGGAAATCTGTTCAAATTTGGCAAGATCAACAACAGCAAAAATGCCTTTTGATTTAGTATGAGCTACAATCACCTTAGTCAGTTCCGTTCCAGATAAATCTTCCATAACCAATTCTAAGGGCGGTCTGTAGTGTTTATACTGCTCTTTAATTAATTTATTAGTAGTGTCAACCAGGAATGGTTTGTTAAATTGGTTTTTAGTACTGGTAGTGGGCTTAAATCGGACATTTATTTTTGAAGAGTCATAAATTGCGCATAATTCCTGCTGCCCTCCTGAGGGTGTACCATGTACAGCCCGGTAATCAGGCTTGAGTCCAAAATGATTAATCCAGGTTTCCAGCTGCTGAGAGGCAGTTTTGGAACCATCGGCCAAGGTGTCAGGACCTTCAACAATGCCCAAAAAATCCAGGTCCATTTTTTTGATAACTTCACTTAGCTTTTGGCCTCGTTCAAATTCTTCACCTTCCGTTTTCAGAGTTCCATCTCTGTTGAATAAATCTCGCATCCATTCAACATTATAAACGCCTATTTTTAATTCCATAATTATATATGGGGTATGGGGTTATAAAATAATTCATTTGGTCATTGAACAGATTAATTTTATAATGACTGGACAGTCTAAAAAATTAATTTCCATTCCCTTATAAGTTATTACACTCAGCCTTTAAAGTCAAATATTTTAATTACCCCTTTAAAAGGTTTCACATTTCTGGATATTGCCTATAAATTCCAAACCAGTAAGTTGAATTTTGGAAAACACTCAATTTTTATTAAATAATCCAGATTCAAGAAGTCCTTGCTCTTCACCAAGGATGTGTAAATATTGGCGATCTCCTTGGTCAAAATTTATATCGACTCTTTTACCCGTTATCCTAACCTTGGCACCAAAATTTAGGTGATTAATAGTTAAAGGAGAAAAGTTTAATAAAGCGCCTGTTCCAGTACCTACCATTTCCTGGATTCCAGAAAACAGGCTTTCTTCAATTGTATACTGTTTGGGGGTTCCTTCTTCCAAAATAAGGGCATAATTAGAGTTAACAATGCTGTTTCCTTTGAAAACAAAATCCTCGGAGGTATTCATAATCCAGACCGCAGCGCCATAAGACCCAATAAAAAGATTATTGGTTAGTGCATTTCCTACCGTTTCCTTTTCATGATAATTGACAAACAAAACACCCACTTTACAATTATAAAATACACAGTGGTCTACCACCACATTATCACCTGCTGCATATATTCCCAAATGAAGAGGTAATATCTGTTCTTCTCCTAAAAAGAGGCATTGCTTAATTAATAAATCCTTTAAACCCTCTCCATCCCACACAATGGGATAGGATCGAATGATCTTGCCTTTTTCGATATGCTCATATATAGGTGAACCCATAATTTTAACTCCTTGGATCGTAACATGGCTAACTTCAATTTGAAGGCCGTTAGACCAGGTTCCTTCTTTATCCTTTTTCTGATCAAATAGAGCAGGTAAAAGAACAGGCATTTTGGAAGGTGTCCAATCGGGATCATCAGGAAGGATTTCAGCCCTTATGGTTAGCCTGTTATGAACAGAATATTTGGTAGAGGGTTTAAAAATAACGGCTGAATCCATAAAATAAACTCCCTCAGCCAGCACTACTTGAGCAAATGAATATCCCTTGTTATTGTTTATTAATTCGGCTGCTTTTTTTAAAGTCTTTATAGGAACAGATTGGGTGCCAGCAAAAGAATCGTCGCCTTTTAAAGCATCTACGTAAATTACTTGAGCTTTAAGAGGAAATAGGACAAATACAAAGCAGATGGAAATTAATATTCGGGCCATAATTACACATTTACAACTAAAATAGACTCCGTAAATACTTAGAAAGTCTTGTCAATGCATAAAATTAAATCCATCCTACCTTCAAATCATTATCACTTTTAAGGATAAAACTGTCTTTTTGGGGAATATTTAAGATAAGAGCCAGGACTACAACCTACATTATTCTTAAAAAAGCGATTAAAATTTGCACTTTCACTAAAATTTAGGGCAAAGGCAATTTGTTTGATATTTAATTCGGTATACAGAATTAATCTTTTTGCTTCCAGAACCAGCCTGTCTTTTATTATTTCAGAAGCATTGACCCCCAGGTTTTTTTTACATAAATCGCTCAGATGGCTTGAAGTGATCGCTAATTCCTGAGCATAAAAGTTAACTTGATGTTCTTCTTTGAATTTTTCTTCAAGTAATTGTTTGAAAGCATGAATATATGGGTTCACAAAGACTTTCGCTTCTAAATTATGGAGCCTGGTTTTACGATTCAATGAGGCTAAAATTTTATATAAATTAGAGGCCAAGATTTCATTAGTGTCAATGTCCTTAGTTTGAAATTCCTTTTCCATTTCAACCAAGATTTCAAATATGTTACTAAAGAATTCCGAATCTACCTTTAAATGAGAAATAACACCTGAATTATCAAAAAACATAAATCGATCTAAAAAATATCGATCATTAAACAGCATATTGACAAAATCTCTGACAAAAAATAATGCTATTCCTTTTAAGGAATTAAGAGATTTCCAGCTTCGAACCTGAAAAGGAGAAGTAAAAACAATGGTGTTTGACTCTAAGATAATGCTCTCCCCATCCAAACATAATTCTCCTGATCCAGATTGAATAAAGGTTATGTCATAAAAACTAAGGGTATGGGGGGCATCATCCCGAACAAAACCCTCAAGGCTTTCTAATCTCCCTACATCAATCAAAAAGTGTTCGGAATATTTGCTTAGATTGAAATCTACTCTTCTTATCCATTGTTGATCACTTGTAGCTGAATACATAAAAAGAAAATTGTCATAAATACTTATCAGATCATTACAATCAGTGCTAAATCTGACAATTTTCGACATCAAATGCAAATTTCACAGTTACCCCCAAAGAAGTCTAATATGTATTGAGGGGCAATTTCTCATCATTCCTTCCCGGCCGAAAGTTTACCACTTCTTGTATATTTCCTCTCATGAGTTAAAGCCCATGTTTTTCCATAATCTGTTGAAAGAAATGAGGAAAATTCGAATTTTTGGTCGCTTTGGAAAGATAAAACATATTTTGATCGGAGCCTCCCTATTTCTTTATTTCTAAACCAAAGAAGTTCCATTTTGTCATCTATAATCTTGCCCTCTAAAGTTGAAAAGGAACCATGCTCAGAATCCATAGCTACCATTTGAACCTTATTAGAGTCTTTTCCGGTAATGATTACCTCTCTGGCATAGGGTTTGTCTCTAAAAGTACCTCGATAGGAAATAGAAATGCCACATCCCTGAATGGCATCAGTGATATTTGCTGTCCCTGAATTGTTTTCATAATGTCCAGGAGAGGTACGGTCTTTTGTTTTGACCTCCCAAACACCTATTGTTTTTTTCAGGAAAGCATAGTTGGGGTTCTGGCAAGTAAATTTATATTCTGGAGTCAAATTCCAAACCCTTACGATACCATCTCCTCCTGCAGCCACTAGTTTTTGCTTTGCATAGACAATACCAGAAACATACTTGCGATTAGATAAAAAACTATTTAATAATCTTCCCTCGAGGTCCCACAACTTGATGGCCTTATCTGCACTACCAGAAATAAACAAAGAGGTCCCTTTAATAAATTGCAGTCCCCAAATCATCTCTTGATGAGCTTTTATAACCTTCAAAAGATTACCTTCAAGGTCCATTATACTAATACTTCCATTCCGGTGGCCTAATACAATTCGGTTGTTTTCATTTGAAATACTAATAGATCGAATACCTGAATCATGGGCTTCATAGGTATGCAGTAAATTCCCTTCATAATCCCATATTTTTAAGGTTTTGTCATAACTCCCTGTCAGAATCCATCGTTTTTCCTCAAAAAAATGAATAAAATTAACTTGTCCTGTATGTTCATCCAGGGAAAAAAGAAGGGTTCCATCCCGTTTCCAAACCTTAGCAGTTTTATCTCTGCTGGCGGTGGCAAGTAGATCATCTGTTTGGTCAATATTGATGACTGCATTCGAATGTCCGGTCAGCCTGACAATTTCTTTGCCCTTTAAGTCCCAAAGTATAGCTGTATTGTCATGGTCGTAAGCTCCAGTAAGAACAGTTTTGGTTTTGGAGAAATAATTTATAGAAGAAACGGAACTACTATGGCCTTGAAACTTAGTAATCAATTGACCGGTAGCATCCCAGATGGTACCAGTGGAATCTTTCCCGGCTACAAAAATCATGGAGCCATCATCTGAAAAATCAATGTCGTAAGTGGAGTTATGAAAAGTAATGGAATCAAGTAAGGTCTGAGCACTCAGGATACTACACCCAAGCATGAATAATGCAATAATAACAGTCTTCATTTTTGGTCAAAAAGATAGTTGAATGGTAATTTAATAAGGGGAATTTCTTGCAGTATTTGGGTGCAATTCATGAAACGTAGCCTAAAAATTAGCTTAAGCAAAAAATTAGAAAGCCTTTGCACATTAGCTTAGCCTTCCCTACATTTCATTTCGGGCTTAGTAATCTATTGTTTACCAAAGTTTATTCTTGCATACCAACTCTATTGCTTTTGGATAGCAACAAACTGAGATGGAGTAATCCCTGTGTGTCTTTTAAAAGCTCTGGTAAAGGAATTCCTATTGCTAAAACCTACTTCATTGGCAATGCCGGTAAAATTGAGGTGGCGATATTGGTCATCCAGCAGCATTTTTTTAGCCTCTTCTATCCGGTAAGAATTTAGAAAATGAGTAAAACTGCTATTAAATTCAGTATTAATAAAATGAGAAAAGTATCGCTTATTTATTTCAAGTTTTTCACAAAATTCATCTGAGCTTATCTTGGCGTTTTTAAACACCTTTTCCTCCTCCAAAAGGGATAAAATTTTTGCTTTTAAAATTATTCTGGTTTGATCTTTAAGGATATTATCTGATTTGGAAAGGGAGGTACTAAAAATTTTAGATTGCTGAAGGGCAGAAAAGCTGATGTAGTGAATAAGAAATGAAAAAGTCACCAAAGAAAACACCATTACCTCCCGATGGTGGACGCCTGCCTGAGTGAAGGAATTAGCAATTAGCAAACTCAATAAGAGGCCTAAAAAAAGATAGCTGAACACCTTTATCCACCTTACTTTTTTCGATTTTTCATCTTTTACCAGTTGAAAAATCCAGATCCCATAAAAAACACCCGAAAACCATAAAGAGATTGATAGTATCTTCCTGAAAGGATATAATTCCCAGGCACTTCTATGAGAGAGTAAAAGCCGTAATTTATCTTCCATTGGGGAGGCATAAAATGGAATCATAACAAGGAAAACGATAAAAAACGGCATCAAATGAAGAAGATGTTTTGGTTTCCATTGGTAGTTATAGCTTAGCTCTAATTTTACAAACCCATAAATTAAGGGAGGAATTAAAAATAGAACCGGCAGGTATACCCCTATCAAATGAGGATAAATTTTCAAGTACCTTTCGAATACAAAATATTCATAAAGTAAATAGCCGGAAGAGAGGACAAGGACTGAAAGAAGAAATCCCAAGCTAGCTGACTTTTTTAAGCCACTCTTTAAAAGCACTCCAGCAAGTATTAGTCCTTGAAAGGTACCAAAAAGAAGAAGATTTGGAAGGAGGTTCATTCATTTAATTTTTAACCACTTTCAACTACTTTTTTGATGTCTTCCAAATCCTGTTGAATCATTTTCTTAGTAGCTCCTTTCATAAGGAAACCAAAAATAGCAGACATTATTCTGGCACCAAAGCTTTGGGCCTGCCCATCAAAAGACATGCTTAAGAAGTTTTGTCCATTCTCCTCAGAAATTTCAAGCCGGGAAATGTAAATAGCTCCATGATTTTCGGCTCTTGTTTGGTAATAATGATTATCCTCAGCCTCGGTTACCCACATCGTTTCAGTGGCAGTTTTACCAAACATGGTGCGCGTCTCAATCCATTTTAGTCCAACTAGTGAATCTTTGGGATGATCTAAAATTTCAACCTTTTCGATACCTGAAATATTAGAAGTTGCATTTTCAATGTCGGTGATGACTTTCCAAATATCTTCTTTTGATCCATTGATTGGTATCCGGACTTCCATTTTCATAATAGAATAGTTTTATTGGGTGAGATCAATTTTATTGACCATATACTATTTTCAGAATAGAAGGCGCCTGACGGCGCCTTCTATTTTTATTATAGTTTTGTCCACTCAGTATACTCCACAGGTTTCATATTTCCACTTTTCAATTTGGCATTGACTCCTCCTAACTCACCTTTGAGTATGGTCTCTAATTTTTGAAGATGCCCTTCTAATTCCTTAGACAATTCTTCAAATACCTTATAAGCTCCATTGGTAGGCCGTGCATCACCATTTTCCACACTTTTTCGCAGATAGGCTAATCTGTTATTTAGTTTAATTGGAAAATTAAGGGGATCCTGCCCACTTTGATTTTTAACCTGATAGATATCTTCTTCGATCGCCGAAAGTTTTTTCATCATGGCATCCGCATCGCTTTTCAGGGCATCATTATCAGAAGAGGCTAACCTTTCCTTCAATTGCTTACGGATGGTTCTAATTAGGATGACGGCTTCATTGGCCTGGCTCGTTTTATCTCTAATTTTAGAAGCAAATTCAAATTGCTCTTTTAAATCGGCCTCTGTAATCCCCTTTAGATTTGGATTCATTTTTAGGGTAAAGGCATGCGTTTGAACCTCGTCTCCAACGGTAAGCCTGATTTGATATTTTCCTAACGGTGCCTTGGGACCTCTGGCAGGCCTGGCACTCCAGATAATCATACCCTCAAAGGTAGTAGCACCTGGATATCGACCATCCCAGGTGAAGGTATTTAGTCCGGCAGCTGTAGTTGGAGAGCCTCTCCTTGCCATGTTGGAACCTGGTTTATGAATACCAGTAAATGCCTGAACCAAAGCTCCTGATTCATCTAAAATTTCAATTCTGACCGAATCGACCTGCTCTTTTAGATAATATTGACCTACTAATGAATATATTCCTCTAATCGGATCACTAGGCTGAAATAAGATAACATCTTTTTGTGCCAATTCCGGCGTTATTTGTCGCATTGGCCCTATGTCATCCAAAATCCAGAAACCTCGGCCGTGTGTTCCGAGAACGACATCATCATTTTTGATCACCAGGTCCCTGATCGGGGTATCCGGTAAGTTTAGTTGTAGGGACTGCCAATTATCTCCTGCATTGAAAGAAACATAAGCACCATGTTCCGTTCCAAGGAAAAGCAATCCTGGGCGAACTGGATCTTCACGCACAGCACGTGCAAAATGCCCATCCGCAATGCCATTAATAATTTTGGTCCAGGTCTTGCCGTAATCAGTTGTTCTGAATACATAGGGTTGTCGATCATCCACCTGATAGCGGTTGGCAGCCAAATATAGAGTACCAGGATTATGTCGAGATTCATCAATAATACTTACTCTGGAAAATTTAGGCAGATCTTTAGGGGTAATATCCTCCCATGATTTTCCGCCATTTTTGGTGATGTGTACTTTTCCATCATCTGAGCCAGCCCAAATGGTATTGATATCATGTACAGAAGGAGCCAATGCAAATACAGTGGCATAAATTTCCGGACCATTCATATCCATGGTAATAATTCCTCCTGTTTTTCCTAGTGTTTCTGGATCTGCATAGGTAAGATCAGGGCTTATTTTTTCCCAACTCTGACCATCGTCGGTGGTTTTCCATACATGTTGCGAACAAGTATATAAGATATTAGGATCTTGTGGAGAAAAAATAATGGGAAATGTCCATTGCCATCTTTCCGGCAGATCACTGGCGGGATTACCAGAAAAAAAGCGAGGATAAACCTGAATATCTCTTATTTGTCCATTACTTCGATCATACCTCGTTAATAAGGCCCCTTGACTACCCGCATAAAAAATATCAGGATTGGTGGGATGTTGGGTAATATATCCACTTTCACCACCACCAACTGCATAATACCAACCACGATTTGGGCCTCGGGCCTGCATATTGGACCAGCCATCACTAGGCATGGATAAAGTGCTATTATCCTGTTGAGCACCAGCTACATGGTAAGGAACATCGCTGGTTGCCATGACATGATAAAATTGAGTGGTAATGAAATCCTGAGCGGTCCAGGTCTTACCACCATTAATGGTTACATTGCCCCCACCATCATTGGCATTGATCATCCGCATGGGATTGTTGGGATCTATCCAGAGGTCATGCTGGTCGCCATGTGGAGGTCGGATAACAATATCAAATGTTACTCCTCCATCCGTAGACTTATAAAGTCCGGTATTGAGGCCATAAACAATATCTTCATCCCAGGGATCTGCATAAACTCGGGAATAATAGAAAGCTCTTTGTCTCAATTTACGCTCATCATTGGTGCGTTTCCAGGTCCAGCCTCCATCATCTGATCGGAATACGCCCCCTTCATTTGCTTCAACAATAGCCCAAACTCTATCAGGATTGGCAGGAGAAACCGTCACTCCAATTTTACCAATGGGACCTTCCGGCATTCCAGGGTTTTCTGTTAAATCGATCCAGTTATCTCCTCCATCAACAGACTTCCAAAGTTTACAATCCGGTCCACCGCCCCACATTTTCCAGGCCTTCCGATACACCTGCCAGGTAGAGGCATAAATTACTTTGGGATTGGTACGATCGATAATCAGGTCTACTGCTCCAGCTTTATCACTGACATATAAGACCTTTTCCCAGGTATTTCCTCCATCTGTAGACCGAAATACACCCCGCTCTTCATTGTCACCATAAGGATGACCAAGGGCTGCCACATAGACAATATCCGGATTTGTAGGATGAACTCTAATTCTTGCTACAGCCTGTGTTTCTTCCAATCCCAGATGCCTCCAGGTTTTGCCACCATCTGTGGTTTTGTATACCCCATCTCCCTGGGTGATACTTCCCCGTAATTGAACCTCTCCCATACCAATGTAAACGATATCTGGATTGGTTTCTGCTACGGCTACTGCTCCAACGGAGGAACTGGTCACCTGACCATCAGTAACGGGAAACCATTCATTTCCTCCGTCAACGGTTTTCCAAAGGCCCCCACCTGTCGCACCAAAGTAATATTCATTGGGGCGGCCAGGGCTACCGCTAGCCCCCAGAGAGCGCCCTCCACGGTAAGGGCCGATATTACGCCATTTTAATTTGTCATAAAATTTAGAGTCATAAACAGAGGTCTCTGTTTCGTTCGATTGTGCTTGTGATTCTTGATTTGGAATTGCCAGAAAAAGCAATAGACCAAAGATAGATTTGGCGATTAGTTGATAATACGACTTCATTTTTTTTGTGTTAAGATAAAAAAATAAGCGCTCGTCTAAAATGAGATAAATAAGAAAATCAAAAATTCGAAGCCTTCATCTGAATTTTGATTAGTTCTGTGTACCAACTTGTATGAACTTGTACAGGTAATTCTATTTCCCTCCAATGCTGTTTTTTTAGATTGATCTCATAGCAATTACTGACTCATTTTAAAATCAAATAAAAATCTAATGAAATCATTTCAAGTAAGATTGCGTTTCACTCCACTACTACTGTTGCTTTCATTTTTTTCATTAACAGCTCAGCCAATATTCCAGGATGATTTTGAAAATGGATTATCTGGATGGGAAATAAATGCAAATGCAGGGGTTAAAATAATAGATTCAGGAGATGGTTCCCATGCTAAGGTCATGGCTCTCATACCAGATGGAAATGTTTTTGCATTGATAAAAAATTCTGAAAAATGGGGCCCGCTCAGATTAGAAGGAGAGATGTTATTCCCGAAAAACGAACACAATTACCTTGGTTTCATTTTTAATTACCAAAAGAATTCCGAGAGAGAAGATTTTGGAGTTTTATATGTCAAAGGCAATGGTAGTTACATTAGGGCCAACCCCTGGAGAGACGGTAATGTATCCAGGCTTCTTTATGAAGAGTATCGGACCAACCTGAGGGGAGATCAGGCTATTATAATTGGACAATGGCATAAATTTAAGATGGAAGTTGTAGGGCACGATTGCCACCTGTATATAGGAAATATGGAAACACCGAAAGTGACCTTTGACCTATTTGAGCGAAGTTCAGGCAAAGTTGGTTTTCAACCTCGGGTTGTAGGTGGTAATGTTTGGGTTGACAATATTAAGGTGACAGCCATTAAGGCCTTGAGCTATCAGGGACCAAAAATCCCAAATATTGAATACCAATCGGATAAATTAATCACTAAATGGGAGGTATTAGGTCCATTTTCTGAGCCAAGTACGGAGGTAGAAAGAAGTTTTGAGCAGGTAGCTAAAAAGATCAAAGTAGGAAGAAAAAATCATTCCTGGCAGCCTTTCCTGACAGATAGAAGAGGAGCGGTAGTAACTGGAAAGGTTACCCAATATGAAGGCCCTAAAACAGTAGCCTATTTTAGAACAACTATTGAAGCCTCTGAGGCAAAAACTGTCACCATACATTTTACCACTACTGATGAACTAACCTTGTTTTTAAATGGAACGGATTGGGGTCGAATTTACCGGGATGGCTATATCTCACCTAAAAATGATTGGAATGCCTGGTATGATTTTTGGAAAAACCCTAAACATGCCGGCCGAAAAGTACCAATAGATCTGGAACCAGGGCTTAATCAAATTCTGATTAAAGTGAGAAATGGTCAGTTTGCTTCTGGTGGTTTCTTTGCTTATTTGGAAGAATAAAAACACTAAGAAGATTTATTCGAAATTCAATGAACCTCGAATAAGACAGCGCTGTAAGGTTTTAAATCAAAAAACAAGAATTCTGCATAATCAGGGGCGGTATTCATTTCTTCTGTTGAAATATTTGCCTGATGCGGAGAATCTCCCTCCATTCTAAAAATTTGCTTCAACTTAATTTTAGAATGGAGGGTTTTGCGTTGGAGTTGGGTGAAGGGAATTTTGGCAGTCTTGGCTTGCTCTGACAAATTGGCCAATACCAAAATAGGTTTATCAGATTCCCCACGCCAATGCGGAAAGCATATCATCCCAAATATAGATTCATGCCAGGTATCTACATCAGTAAAATTAAAAGAACGGAGGGCCGACTTGTTTTTTCTTAGATTATTCAACACCTGGATCACTTTTACTGCTGGATAATCTTCCTCCAATGCCTTATTAAAAGCATCGGCGGGGATGGGGCCTCGTTGTAATTCCCTGGGATCTTTACATTTTTCAAAAGTGATGCTTTTGTCAGGGCCTACAATGGATGCACCCAATAGTTTATGGAGGGTTTTGTATTGTTGTTGCTGTCTTATTTCCATCTGTTGCCATTGGTTAATGGCACCAATTTCAGTTCCATAATAAATGACAGGGCTAGCTGGCATCATATACAAGCAAAAGAAGGCGGTAGCAATCCTCCGCACATCCCTATTGAGGCAATCTGCATATCTAGCGCCTCCGCTCATTCCATTTTTATAAATCAAGCCTCTTTTTGCCCTTACTTCGATTCCATTTTCATCCAAATACACATAATCTGAATTGATATAATCCCTCATGGCATCCTGTTCCTGGACAAAACCAATAAAGGTCTCATCATGATGTTCTATAGGAATCAATGGTACAGCCGTATTGACACCTTCCTCTCCACGGTCATGTACCTGTGACCAAAAGGGAGTCGTTTTTTGGAAATACATCATTTCTCTAAGCATTCCCTGCAGCTGAAAATCCAGCAGCGCATCTCCTCCGGTAGTGGTCGTTTGGCCATTAATGGTAGTAGCCTTCCCTGCATAACTTTTCAGGTTTCTGGAGCTGGTTACTACCTGAGGCATTACGATGGTTTTAGAACTAAGATGCTTTAGAAATTGCTTAATCAACTTTTGAAGTGCATGAGCTTCGGGAAGGTTTTTGGCTTTGGTACCTGGTTTTTTTATCCAATGAGTGATTGCATCCGTTTTTTTGCCGAGAATACCAAGGCTAATTTCTTCGGCCAAAAAGCCAAAAAGTTCATTGACAACTTTAGGGTTTTGCACATCCAGGTCTACCTGAAAAGGATAAAACTCTCTATAGAATAATACTTCCTTATCCAATCCTTTTACTGCTTTTTTCAACCAAACCGTTCCATCAACGTCTGGGAAGATGAGAATTCTTTTAGAAGTGACTGAATTACCTTTGGCATCTTTTTCAGGAAGATAGAGAAATATGTCGCCGCTTTCATCTTTGCGAATTTCCTCAATATTTAAAGCTCCCCATTCTCTTGGACATTTAAGATAGTATTCAAAATATTTACTATTGCCTTGAAGTGCTTTTTTAAACCATTGATGGTCAGCAGAAGTGTGGTTAAATACCAAATCTGTAGCTACTCTAAATCCTCTGCGGGTAGCCTCCTTTATAAATTTTTTAAACTGTACTTCTCCTCCCAATTCTGAGGCTGGTTTATATTCAGAAATATCATATCCTGCATCTCCATTGGGTGACTGGTAATGTGGGAGGATATAAATATTTTTAATACCTAGTTTATCCAGGTAATCTAACATCCTTAATAAAGTATCAAAATTACCTAGTCCATTTTCATCTGTTCCAAAATATTGGACATAGATATAATACCAGGGATCAGCATACCATTGATCAGGCAATTGTTCTAAGGCCTGCTCGACTGTATGATCATTAACTTTATTGTGTTTTAATGCTTTTCGACCCTCAACCAGATGTTGAAAAAAAGATACAAAAATAGCATCTGCATCGTCTTTATTTTTAGCAAGTTCGACACATAACCGCTCAATAGTTTTAATGTTTTCATGAGTGGTGTACGATTCTTCACTCTCAGGGAAAAGAAGTTTAGACCATTTATTTTGGTGATCAAAACAGGTTTTAATGAATTGAGCTTCTTGTTGGATTCGAATTTTTTCGTCAATAAGGTTCTTAAAAAAATCCGCCATGTTTTTTTCTATGGGGCCAGATTTTTTTTCACTTAACTCAATTTCAACTAGTCGAAAATAATCTATGGAATGAGGGAGTTCATAATAGGATTTCAAAGACAAGATTGCCTGGAATGAAGAGTCACTTTGATAGCGCTCATAAAATTGCTGTTGTTGTTGATCAAATAATCCAGGATTCATTTGGTTCTTTTCATTCATTACTGAAAATATTAAAATAGGTATCTATTCCGTTTTACCCAAAACGTTTGGCCATTCCTTTTACAAATTCAGTTTTTATCAAAAAAAGAGTATTGGATATGGGATGGTAGTCCAACTTAATAGATTTTTGTTTAGCCATTCGAAACAATTGCCTGGCATAAAAGCCTCCTTCTGCAGAATCTTCTATTTGTTTAATTCCCGTACGAATTACCAGGTTATCCAGTGACTCTTTTTTGCCTTCTAAAAAAGCCGAAATATGATTGCAATTAGTGATAAAAGGCCTAGCCATTCCAATAATATCTACATCATTGGCCTTAAGTACTGATTCACAAAAATCATAAGTCCTCACCCCTCCTGTAATCATTAATGGCAAGCTACTGATTTGCCTTACTTTTTGGGCAAAATCTAAAAAGTAGGCTTCCCTTCTCTTAGTACTTTCTTTTTGATTTTCTTCATTCATAATAAAAAAAGCCAGCTTTTCATAAGTACCTCCCGAGATTTCCAGGAGATCAACTTTTTCCTCTTCCAGCATCTTTACAATCTGTAAAGAATCTTTTTCATCAAAACCCCCTCTTTGAAAGTCAGCGGAATTTAATTTGACCCCTATCGGAAATTCATTTCCCAATGCACTTCGGCATTCCTGAACGATCCGTCTTAATAATCGACTTCGGTTTTCCAATGACCCGCCCCACTGATCGGTCCGGAGGTTGGTTCTTGGAGAAAGAAACTGGTTCAATAGGTAGCCATGAGCAGCGTGAATTTGAATTCCATCAAAGCCAGCTTTCTTGGCCAGGGATGCTGCTTTTACGAAGCCAGAAATCACCTTCTCAATATCTTCCTCGCTCATTGTTTTGGGTCTTCCAAATAGTCCCAAACGTTTTAGCTGGACAGCTGATGGAGCTTTGGGGTGGAAGTTGATAAATCGACTGGTTTGCCTTCCTGAATGAGATATCTGCATCCAAAGATGCTGTCCAGGTTGAGTCATAGAAGCCCATTGCTTAAGTTCGGGGAGCCCAGATTCATCTATAATTACTACATTACCGGCGGACTCCATGTGCATAGAATCGATCATTACATTACCAGTAATCAATAAACCAGCATTCGTATTGATCCACTGCTCATATAAATTAAAAATCGCCTGATTGGCTTTACCATCCTTATTACTCAAACGCTCTGTCATAGCAGCTTTGGCTAGTCGATTTTTTAAGGTAGCCCCACAAGGTAAAACAAAGGAGGTATTCAGCATTTATGTGTTTTTTTCAATGAATTCAAAAAAATGCAATAGTGTTTTTTCAGGTGCCTCCGTTTGAGGATAATGACCGATGGCATCTAAAATTATTACATCAGATTCTGGAACTAGTTCAATGTACCTTTCCGCCAAATGTCTTCCTGAGACTGGATCAAGTGCTCCATCGATTAACCTCATGGGAATGGGGGATTCCAGAAGTGCTCCTACCCATCGATCACGATATTGTTTCCTTTCCTTCATATATCGAATCAATTTATGAAAAACAGGCTGACCATTGTTGTATTCAATGAGAGCATAAAATTCGTCGATTTCTTTACTGGTGGCTTGCGTATCTGGCCCAAAGATCTTTGAAAAATTTCTCCTCAACATATTTTTGTTTAAAAAGGGAGTTAGAAGAGAGCCGAATGGACTAACGAGTAATTTTTGGATGGCCCTAGGTTGATGAGATTCGGGAAACAGACCTCCATTCAGGAAACAAACAGATAAAATTTCAAAAGGAGATTTTTTACTTTCCCGTCTTTCAATATAACGGGCTAATAATTCCTGGGCTACGGTATCGCCATAATCATGAGCAAGAATGTGTACCTCCGAAAAACCTTGAGCCTGTATTATGGCTTCAATAAGATCTGCCTGATCAAGGATGCTGTAGGAATAGCTTGCGGGTTTATCCGAAAAACCGAAACCAATAAAATCAGGAGCAATTACCTCAAAGCGATCGCACAAAGCAGGCCAGATCTTATTCCAATCCCAGGAGGCAGTAGGGAATCCATGGAGTAAAAGTAAGGCAGAGCCATTTCCTTCTCGTCTGAAAAAAATGTTATGAGCTTGTTTATATCGGAAGAAATCTCCTTTTTCTTTCCAATCCGCAAACATTCTTGATGATTTATTAAGCTAATTGGATTAAAAAAGAAAGATAGGAAATAATCGACTGCTTCTTAAGTTTTGGACCGAAATAAAGAGGCGATAATACCTGTAGCTAAGGAAACAAAGATGACTCCCAGCGATAGCCATTCCGGAAAATGTACGGTATGGATAAGAATCATTTTGACTCCAACAAAAGCCAGGATGAATACCAGACTGTATTTGAGAAGATGGAATTTATCCAGCATAGATGCCAAAACAAAATACAGTGACCTCAATCCCAGGATGGCAAATATATTTGAACTAAAAACTAAAAAAGGGTCTGTAGTGATGGCCAAAATTGCAGGAATACTGTCTATTGCAAATAGTACGTCTGTAGTTTCTACCACCAGTAGGGCAATAAAAAGAGGGGTTGCAGCCCGGTATTTCCCTTTACGGACAAAGAACTTGTTGCCTACAAAACGATTAACCACAGGGAAAAATCTCTTAACCAGCTTTACAAGAGGGTTTCTTCGTGGATCGACCTCCTTGTCGTCAGAGAACAACATTTTATAGGCCGAGTATAATAAAAGCAATCCAAATAAATAGGTCATAAAGGAGAACCTATTAATAAGCACAACCCCCAGAACGATCATTATCGCTCTAAAAAAGATGGCTCCCAGTATACCCCAGAAAAGTACCCTGTGCTGATAGGCTTTGGGAATTCCGAAATAGGTGAAAATAACGGCAATAACAAAAATATTGTCAAGGCTGAGAGATAACTCGATTACATAGCCTGTCAGATAATCAAGTACCGCCTGCTGCGGGGTAAGATTATTAATATTTTCAGTGAGCCCTTGTTGGTATACTTGATAAATTACCCCACTAAAGGCTAAAGACACCGAAACCCAAACCATTGTCCAATTGATTGCTTCCTTAGTGGATACCGCATGAGGGTTTTTGTGAAATACCCCCAGATCAAGTGCCAAAAAAATAACAATCAAAATAATAAAAGCAATCCAAACAAACATTCTTCCCTTTTTATCCTTGTAAGCTTTTCAAACCTTCTTTTACAATAATTATAGACCTTGTTTAAAGCTTACTTCATTTCTCCAACAAATCAGTCGAATTTATTAAAAGCACGAAATTAACATAATTCGTAATAGGACAAAAATAAATATAATCAAGCCATTTTAAGTATGACATGTTTATAATCCCTTTAAAATGCGTTTTCCTCGACGATTGACACATTTTTTTAGATGATGCTGGTTAAAAGATATATAATGACTAGCAATCATCCGATATACGGCAGATCCGAAGCTGAAAAAGAAAGTATCCCATCTAAACAAGGAATAATTAATCCTTAAAAAAGCATCTTTATTTCACGATGAAATACAAGTCTTCCACGACAATCTCTACACCAGACCAAGAGCTTTTCAAAGGCTAATATATATTGGCTGAAACTTGTTGAGTTCAGTGTTCAGTGTTTAAGGAATCATTTATACTCAGAGCAATTCAAGTATAAACCATATTTCATTTGCCATTCACCCGATGGTTATGAATACCATCTAAAAAAACAATGATATGTTTAGCAAGGCAACGCTTATCCTTAGCTTCATTTTAACCTCTATAATTTCAATAAAAGCACAAACACCGTCAATTATCCACAATATCAATCATATTGGAATTCTCAAAGAAGACAATTTTGAGGATCTGGAGCCTTTGGGTGAAGCAATAGGTGCATATCAGATGGTCGCCTTAGAAGATTGGGCCAGTGCCACTGACGGATCAACTTATGAAGCGATTGGAAGAATTATGGCCTACCTCCACCAAGAAAAAGGTTTTGATATGATATTGTGGCCCATCGGACTTTTTGAAGGACAGTTAATGCAGGAAGCTTTTGAGGCAAATAATAAAAAAGAGGCCTTACTTAATTTATATAGAGTGTGGAAGGAAAGCGTAGCTATAAATGAGTTAGCGGATTATATCATAGCCAGCCAAAAATCTGGTAAAACACTAGAAGTAATGGGAGCAAGCTGTCAGTTTCATGCTTATTCCAAGGATCAATTATTTTCCTATTTTAATGATCCACGCAGCAGTGACATCTTCAATACGCTAAATTCTGATGAAAGCAATCTGTTTTGGAAATATTGGAATCGCCATAAGCGTCTCAAAAACCTGACAAAAGATGAATTGATTCAATTGAAAACACTAGCTGAAAAATTAAACCAGCACAAAACTCAATCTTCTCTTTCCACACAAATTGTAAAAAACATTTCCTGGTTTGTAGAATTAGAGCTCATCAGAGGACATTATCCTGCCAATCAACTTGAATCTGCAGCCAGTAGTTGGAGAAGGGAAACAACTATTAAAAACCTTGATTGGCTTTTCAAGAATAAGCTAAAAGATAAAAAAATTCTCCTTTTTGGGTATTGGTCTGAACTTCAGGAAAAGCTAGGTGAAGAAATTTTCACCATTGGTTTTACTGCTTACCAAGGAGCTACTGGCCGCCCTGGGCAAGATGCCAAACCCTTGGCACCAGCAAAAGAAAACAGCCTGGAATACCAGTTGCATCAGAATAAACAAGCTTATCAGCTTTATTTCCCACAAGAGGATGAAGTTTATTTTCCATCGGAAAGACTAAAGAAGAATGGCAAAAATGCTTTCCAGGCAATATTTTTTATTGATCAGGCATTTCCTAATAAAAAAATAGAGGCTTCTGTCCCTAAAAATTAATCTGGCAAACCATTATATCTCTTTCAATATGAGCTTGTTTTTTCTCATAAAATTCGATTGCATTATGGTTGTGCCGACTTACCTCCCAGCGCACTCTTGTACAATCGGATTCTTGAGCCAGCTGAATTATTTGGTCGAACAAGGTTGTCCCTATTCCTTTTCCCCTCCAAGATTCTTTTACGACCAGGTCGTCCAGATATATAGATTTGCCAGTCCATGAGAAATAGGCATAGAAATAGGTAGCTATACCTACTATTTCACCCTCTGGGCTTTCAGCTACCAGGCAATTAAACAGGGATTCATCTTTTTTCAGTTGAACAGATGAAATTTTTACAGCCTCAAGGGCATTCATTGAATTAGCTAATTGCTTTATCAGTTGAAGAATTTCTTCATGGTCTTTAGAAGTGCTTTTTCTTATTTTTATCATTATAGTTTATTTGCTATTTTTTATACTCTTAAATGTTTATCAGTGTATAATGATTAAAAAAAACTAGAGAGAAAGTTCCTGAACATAAAAAATATCCCTAAGGATGAAAAGGGAGTTTATTATATGGTTTTTATGGTGGTTAGCCTAGCAGCCATCTCCTTTTTTTGCCAGAGATATTACAAGCTGTCGCAGACGGGAGCTCATTTTAATTTTTCGGTTGAAATACCTCGAATTTTTGTCAATTTTGGGATGTTTGTATTATTGGTTCCCTTTGTATTATGGGTAGCAAAGAAGGCTTCCAATAAGCTTAAACGAAGGATTATCATTTATCCAATCTCTTTTATTGTTTATTATTTTCTTTACCTGGCAGGAATAAAACTCATCCAGTTTTTGTTAAGTGGCGGTCAAGATGTAGAGATCATTCGTAATGTAAAAAAACTAACCATCAACTTTTTACATATCGCAACAATAATATTCACGGCTACTCTTTTTGTAAGTTCCAGAATGATTAAAAACAGAAAAAAAACCACTCCACAAATTCTTCTAAAAACACTCAAAGGAGAAAAGCTAATAGTTAAGCAAGAAGACATTATTTATATTCAAAGTGAAGATCATTATCAGAAGATATTTATCGAAGGTGATTTTTTTTATGTTCGTATGACAATGACCGGATTATCACAAAAATTAGATCCAGATCTATTTAAAAGAGTGCATCGATCATCGATTATTAATACTAAAAAAATTAAAGGCATTATTTCTGGAAAAAATGGGGATTTACATCTCAAATTGAGTAATGATCAAATGGTTAAGGTCAGCAAAACCTATAAAAATGAAGTTAAGACTTATATTAAATCCTTTGGATAAGCCTTCATTTACGACAAAAAAACAGTATTACACACTTTTATATTATTTTCTTCTGATGAATTGCAACAAGATTAAGCATATTGGCACCTAACTGTTATACAGAATTAAATCACCATGCTTAATCATTTGTATCATCACCTGACCTTCTTACTAATCTTAAGCTTAGGCCTTCCGTCAATTGCTTATAGTCAATTTCGTCTTTCCGGAAAAGTAATAGATCAAGACAAGGAGTTTGTAGAGTTTGCCAGTATTTCACTTTTTAATAGTATTGACAGTAGTCTCCTCACGGGGGAGATTACAGATATCGATGGAAAATTCGAATTCAAAAATATTTCTGAGGGAGCTTATTATATTATCGTTTCTCACATTTTGTATTCCCAACAAAAGGTCGAGGTGCTTTTGAATGAAAACCTCTCCATTGAAATAACTTTAGAAAAAGATGTTAAAGATCTTAGCGAGATCGTAGTAAGTGCCGAGGAGCTGGCCATCCAAAATGAAATCGATAAGATCACCATAAACCCAGAAAAGATAATAACGGGAAGTGGAGGTTCAGCCATTGATCTTTTGAGGTCTGTACCTATTGTTAACATTAGTCCTCAGGGTGCCATTACTATGCGAGGTAATGGAGATATACAAGTCTTAATCAATGGCAAACCCTCAGGAATGGTCGCCATCCAGGGCACACAAATTTTAAGTCAGCTAGATGCGAACTCCATAGAAAAAATAGAATTAATCACCAGTCCATCTGCTAGTAGCTCACCAGATGGTGGGGCAGGGATCATCAATATTATTCTTAAAAAAGATAAAACGGAGGGTTTAAAGGGTAGCATTCTTGCTAGTATTGGCAATGGGGATCGATATAATCTATCTCCTAGTATTTCTTATCGAAAAAATGACTTAAATTTCTTTGCCAGATATAATTTCCAACGTCAAACTCGTCGTTCGGAATCCATTGCCGATCAATTAAGGAATGATACTCTAAGCTTTGATCAAATGGGGGGATCCAGGCGGGTAGATCTTCGGCACAACCTCGAGTTTGGCATGGATCTTTTTCTAAATGAACGACAGTATTTCACTTTGTCGGGCCTATATAGAGATCGCAATAAAAAACACTACCAAAACCAATTATCGGAAGTTTTTACCAATGATACTCCCTCTGAAATAAGGAATACCCAAAATGCCGAACCCGAACTTAATGAGGGTTGGGGCTTAACGCTTTCCTATTTTTCTGAAAATGAAGAAGAGGACAACAAAACCGAAATTTATCTGGATATTGTCCATTCTGTAGAAGATGAAATTATTGAACGTATTGACGAAGTACAATCTTTTGAACCTAGTATTACCACATTTGACGGTGGTTATAGTCATTATATAGACATTAATGATGGAATATTTTTTGATGCAAGCATTGAAAAGCCCTGGAAGGAAGGAAAAATAGATATGGGAAGCCAATATTTTTATCGCAATATTGATCAAACATTTGATTATCGCCTGGTTGACCCTTCAGTAGGTGAATTTGAATCTGAATTTGCTCAAAATGATCAATTCAATTATAATGATCATGTGGCTTCTGTTTATACAGAAATTGAATATCCGCTTGGTAAGTTTAAGTTGGGCACTGGAGTCCGATTGGAATATAGCACCAACCAGTATACATCAGGATCATTGGGACAAGATTTCAGCAATGAATTTTTTAATGTTTTCCCCTCCGCAAAGATAGGCTTTAAGGCAACGGAAAGTTTTAATGTTCAGATCAATTATAATAGACGCATTAATCGACCTGCTCCCAGTCGACTCAATCCTTTTCCGAATATAGCCAACCCTTTTCAGATAGAATTAGGTAACCCTGACCTAAAACCAGAATTTGTCGATGCTTTCAACCTGGGGTTTTCTAAAACCTTCCAGCAGTCTAGTTTGTCGGTTAATTTCTTCTGGAATAAGTATAATGATTTAATTCAGAGGATTTCCACTATCGACGAAAATGCTGTTCGGATCATCGCTCCTATCAATCTGGATCAGCGTAATCATTACGGAGCAGATTTAGGATATTTTCTATCCCTTGCAAAAAATTGGGATGTAAACGTAGGTTTTGTATTTTTCAAAAATGACTTCAATAGCGATCTGGAAGATATTGACAATAGTGGTTTTACACAGGAATACAAACTCAACTCTACCTGGAAATTAGCCAGTCAATTGGATTGGCAAATATCTGCTTATTACAATTCAGCTGTTGCTTCTGCTCAGGGGGAAGCCCGGCCTCTGTATTCAGTAGACACCGGTATCAAATACGAATTCCTTCCTGATAAAATGGAGCTTAACCTAAGTGTCTCGGATATATTTAATACTCTCAGGGAGATTAGTTTGATTGATATAGAATCCTACTTTTCTCGCAATGAAACAAAGATTGATACCCGGAGGGTACGATTGACGGTGAGGTGGAAGCTTTAAGTTTAAAAGTTAGCAAGTGTTCAAGTTAGCAAGTTAACTTGAACACTTGCTAACTTGAATACTTGAACACTTTATATAAAGCTTGCCGCACAACTAATAAACACCACATAAATAATAATCATTGCAAGGTATACTTTCTGGTCTGATTTAAGGGCAGAGGAATTCATGATGCTGTGGATTTTCGATTTTCTAAATTGAGTTTACTACAATATGCGCTAAGGATATTGATAATCAAATAGAAAATGAGTGGAAGGTAGAACTTGGTGAGTAGACAGTTAAAGGTAGAAAGTTAAAAGGCAAGTGACCATATTAATTAGCCATTACAGATACTACCTCATAACATCCTACTTATTTTGTATCAATTATTATAGAATTATTTCTTCCAACTCTCGAATTTCCTTTCTGGATATGGTTTCTTTTCCATGCATGGGGTCTCCATTTTTGACCTCACCAAAATCCAAGCCGGTTAACTGCTCGATTTCACTTATTGAAATTTGGTAAGTTTTGTAGCTGCCAAAAGCAAAAGGGCTTTCGAAATTATCCAGTTGATCTTCCTGGCTCAACAAATAAGCTGTAGCTGAGAACCTTGGCCCCTTCGGTTCATCCACCATCATGGCAATAACCTTCCAGTATTCAGCGGGGATTTGTGCACCGCGGTATTCCATATCACTTTCTTTAAACACAGGTCCGGTAAATACAGAGATTTTCAAGTTATGAACCTTGGTGTTGTTCCGTATCCAGTTTTCTAACTCTAACCATTTGCCCTGATTAAAATTATTGTGCTGTGGACAGGAATTGGTATAGAAAAAGGTATCGTCATTGGCTTTTTGAGCTTCTTCAGGGCTTCCCCAAACTGGGTCTGTCCTTTTTACAATATGGCCTCGACCAAGGTCATTATTTTTATAAAGTCGATTGTCAAATTGATGAGACTCTTTTACTCCATCGGTGCTTTGCAGCAGCCTACGATCAATCCTCCAGCCTGCTGATTTGGAACGAGGAATACTGATGGTTTTAGTACCATCAATATTGCAGGCAGCATAATAAGGAAATTTCCTTTCTCTATTCATTACTATAGAGAAATGGGTGTATTTTAAATTAAATCGTTCGATACCTGTGCTATTTTTACTAACCACCAGGCCTTTGGAATGAATCCGATCACTAAGCCTGGGTAGAGGCACCAGCTGTGAGGCAGGTAAAAAAGAGGGATTATACCCCTTTCTGTCATCCAGAGGAACCTCTAGTAAGGTTTCATCAATACTAAGTTCTTCTTTTTCTGATCCTGAAACCTGGATTTGAATATTGTGTTCACTTAACTTTTCCAATAATATGCTTGCTTTAACGGCCAGGTTTGCCTGTTTAAAAGTACCGGAAAAATGAAGTCCCAAAGCCTGACCGGTTTCCAGGTCTATGACCACAGAACCAGAGTTACCACCCAAGGTGGAGCAATCATGTCGGAAGATGAAGGAATATTCAGGTACGTCAATAACCCTTCCAGGTAAAAGTCGTTTTACATCATACACTTTTTCAAATACTTTGTCCATCAGGGTTTCGCTATTGCGAAGGTCAAAGGCAGGATATCCGATAGTGGCTATCAGGTCATCATACCGAATTTTACGATCAGAAACACTTATGGGAAGAGGCAGGTCTCCATTGTTTTTAATTTTTAAAAATGCCAGATCGGGCCAGTCTCCTCCCTTTTTTTCCATATGGATTATTTTATCTATTTCAAACTCGAAGCTGGAGGTGGACTGATGTTCCGCGTTGAAATTGATAAATGCCTGAATGGATGCTCCTGCTTTATTTTTCGAAAAGACAAATTTTTCTCCTTTTCTTTCCACAAACTCTTGAGCGACATGCCGATTGGTGACTATGACATTTTCTGCAATTACCCAGCCCGTTCCTACCCAGGGGTATTGATCGTGTCCGCGAAGTTCAATCCTTCCTGTTGAAACGATGGCTTTATTGATATTTGATTGATGGAGTAATAATCGTTCTTTCCAAACGTCACTTTCCGGTAATTCAAAGGTGTTATTTTTGATCAGGAGTGCAGGTCTGCCAAAAGCCATAATAATGGCTTTTGATTTGGGGTTATTGTCAAACATATCGGGAGTAATGATCCCGGATTTTGTACCAGATACCAGATTCAGGATTTCCTTTTCTTCAAGTTCTAATTCTTTTTGTTTGTCGAGCCGATTTTTTTCGAATTTTGCAAAAACTTCATTAAAAAGGCGTTGATCTTGTAATACTGAGGCAATAGGGTTTTCCATTTGATTTTATGGTTTTAATGGATTTGAATAGGTATATCCCTGTACCTTTAAATATACGTAATGCAAACTTCATTTCTAAAAATCAAAAGCTATTAAATATTGAACTGGAGCTTAGAGCAGACTATTTATATAGAAAAATTGACTACTAATTAAATGTTTAGTAATTTGAAAAAATGATCTAAAATCCTAATAAAAAACTTCTAACTTTTACTTTTTGGTCATCTCACAATACATAAGTAGAGTACTAAGTTTTTTAAAAAAATTAATAATGCCCCAGAAACCCAATCTCTTTGCCCTTCTAATTGGAATTGAAAAATATAATGCACCTGTCTTGGCCTTGAATGGCAGTAAAAATGATGCTCTAAAGATGGAAGCTTATCTACAAAAGGAAGCCGACCATTTTAACATACATATTGAAAAATTACTGGATGGTGAAGCAACTAAAGAAAATATTGTCAAATATTTCATCGAACATTTAGGGAAGGCAAAAAAAGGCGATACCGTTTTATTTTATTATTCCGGACATGGTTGCCGTGAAAAAGCTGCAGAAGTATTCTGGTCCTCAGATACGAGCAAATATCTTGAAACACTTGTTTGTTATGATGGGATCGAAATGAAGCGAGGAGTTTTGCATACCAATTTGCTTTCTGATAAAGAGTTAAGGTATCTGATCCATAAAACAAGCCAGAATGAGGCCCATATCATCAGCATTTTTGACTGTTGTCACTCTGGTGAAAACACTCGTAATGGGCACGTTTCCAAAGAGGTTCAAAAAACCATAAAAAAACAAGTCCTCACTCAGAGTCGTATGGCATTTATTGCCCCTAAGCGCAACTGGGAGGATTTTATATTTAGTGATCAAATAGATGAGCAAGATTTTGCCGGCAAATCTATTCAGGAATTATTGCCTGAAGGAAAACACATACAACTTGCAGCCTGCCAAAAGGATGAATCCGCATGGGAACATGACGGGGAAGGCGTTTTTACAAAAAACCTTCTGGATGTTCTGGAAAGAACACAAGGCGCCATTAATTATTACAATTTAAAAAGTCGGATACAGACCTATATAAAAAACCAATTTCAGCAGACTCCTCAAATTTATCATACTGGAGATCAAGGGTCAGAACTTTTTCATGTTTTTTTAAATAAAAATGTAGAAGAGCAACCCTTTTATGGCAATATCAGTTATAATGAAAAAATTGGCTGGATAATGGATTTAGGGGCTATCCATGGTTTGTCCAAGCAAGTGAAAAAAGTAAAAATCAGTGATTTTGAAGGAAAAGAATTAGGGGAAGTGGATTTAAAAAAAGTTTTTCCTAGCCACACGGTTCTTTCTTTCTCCAATGAATTGGAAGCCCAGGTTTCACAAAAAGGATTATACAAAGGTTTTTTTGAAAGCTATCTATCGGCTCCCTTGAACATATTTATAAATAGCCAACCGGAAGATAGTCAGGGACTCACTTGCATAGAGCAAATTTTTAGTGACTTACCTCAGAATGTAAATAGAACATTTAAGGAATTTGAAGCTGATTATACCTTGCAAATCCAAGATCAAAAGTATTATTTCACTCCTCCACATTCACCTTCCTTTCCATTGGTTGAGTCCATTACCGGGTATACTCCTAACTCAGCTTCTCTTGTAAAAAAGTACCTGGTTCATATGTCCAGGTGGGAATATGTAAAGCACCTTCACAATCCAAATGTCCAATTATTTAAGAAATTCCCCGTAGAACTTCGCATGTATAAAGAGGAGGAAAATGGGAATTTAGTCCACCTTCCTGCTGAAGCAGATGAAATCGAATTACAGTTTGAGAAGCAGCCTGATGGAAAATGGGGAGGTAGGGTCAAAATCGAATTGGTTAACCACTACCATGAGGAATTATATTGTGCACTTTTATATTTGCATCACCAATTCGGAGTATTTGAAAAACTGATAAACCCTTCTAAAGTTACCTTGTCTTCTTATGGTGGGAATGCCTGGGCCAGGGAGGGTCAGGGAATTTCTCTGTTCCTGGATCAATTTTTGATAGATTTCAACTTCCCGGAAAACATCACTTATTTCAAGCTAATCGTCAGCACTGAGGACTTTGACGTAGAGCGTTTTGTTCAACCGGCACTACCGGCACCCCGCCTGCGACCTAAAGATCCGGATCGACTGTCTCCCTCTGACAAGGAGATGGACGATCCGGAAGCAGGCGACTGGATGACCAAGTTGATTAGGTTGAGGTCGAGGAATCCGGAGGTGAAAAACACCTAACTTTTCCGATTAATGACAACTTCTAGTTTTTTAACTATCCAATCGGAAGATTGACTCTCGAGTGAATCTTTTTTGCTGGTTGACCAAATGTCAATATTCCTGAATTGACGATCGAGGTCATTTTGAATCTCTATTTGGTTGAATAGAAAAGGGAATTTTAAGGGCCTTTTTACGGCAAAAATCAAAAAATGATCAAGCTCCTGAAGTTGATTTTTTTTGCCAATCCCAAGGCCCTTTTTAAATTGTAGAGAATTGTAAATGGTATAGAAGGTATTATTACCAGATTCAATCTTTTTGAAATCTTCATTTTTTACCTGAATGCTAAAATTTTGACTGAGATGAACTAAATAAAAAAACAAAGGACTGGAAGACTGATTTAGCACGCTAAATTCATAAGTAAAAAACTGACCTGTAAAATCCAATTCTACTCTATTGATCCCATAATCAAGATATTTGTTTTGCTTAGCCTCTTTTGTTTCATAAGGAGCAATAAAGACCTCTTTTTTTGAATGAGGAGTGTTAAAAGAGCATTTTATAATTACCTGATTCGAATTGATAGGATTGCGTCTGGAGTGCTCTATTTTCTTTATTCTTTCCCATTTAATTATCTTTTTAAGGCTATGATAAATTTTTTGTACAGCCTCCTCTCCTTGTTGACTTGTATAACAAATGATATTTTCAGATCTCCGGTTGTCGATGATAAAGTATTTGCCCTCTTCACATCTAATTTCATAGTGTGTATCAGGAACAATTTGGAGGAGAGAGGTAAATTCATGCTGGATCAACTTATTCTTTAAGATTTCATCCGGATTGGTAACCTTCAAGGGAAATGGATTAGAAATGAAAGGGATTGTCAGATGCTTTTTTTCTTCAATAATAGTTGGGTCAATTTCAAGCTCTGTTGTTTCTAGGTTTATTGATTTTATCCTTGCCTTTGTTAAAGCTTTTTGATCCTCTTTGTTTTGTTCGTATACTGGAATATTTAAGTCCTGAAATCCATCCTTGCTGAGGCCATGAACTAAGCCTATATCAATGAAATGTTGTTTTCCTGTTTTCCTGAGGTCAAAATAGGCAGGAACATCAATTAATTCTTTGTTTAAAAAGTGCCAATAAGGGTTTACATCCCCAAAATATTCAAATTGGGGATTTTGAATGGGCTGCTTTAATGACAAAAGATAATTGACCTGAGCATACAATTCTGCATAGGAAGGAAGTTTTTGGGTGTAAGCATTTAATACTTCGATAATAGCAGAAGTGAATCTTCCTCCTCGGTCGTCCTCTATTGCTTTTTGTTGTGGTTCACAGGCACACAAAGCCAGGTATTCCGCTGGTGGAATTTGCAAAGTTTCCTGCTTACTATAAAAACCATCTAAGAAGTCTTCCAAGGGCCGGGCTTGATCATATTTCACAGAATAATCCTGTCGCGAACGGCTATATTCATTTTTGTTCAACCTGGTAATAGAACCTGAATGACAACAATCAAGTATGGTTACTACCTGGGTACCACGATTTGAAATTTCAGACAACAATACTCTTAGCTCTTTATCCGCTATATTGTAAATACCATCTACCCTGCTGTCATAAGGCAGTAGAGATTCCAATTGGTGGCCCTCTAGTCCGGCATTAATAAACTCCTGCGGACTAGGTTCCGTTGTTCCATGGCCACTAAAACAGAACAGTGCAGTATCCTTTTTATTTGATTTCCCGAAATGATTTCTAAACGCCTCAATGATGTTTTTTCGGGTAGCTTTTTCATCAACTAAAGTAAAAACCTCTTTCTCTTGGTCTTTCAGAAGAGGGTGGCTATTCAGCAATTCATCAAATTTGCTGACATCTTTTTTACACCCCTGTAAATTGCCTATCTCAGGGTGTTGATAAGCGTCGATTCCTATGAATAGTACATATAGCATAATACGCTAATTTTCAAATAATAACTAGGTGGCGGCCGCTACTTATTTATTATTTAAAAGTAGTTACTCACTTACAATCAGGATAACAATCAAAAGCATGATAAGGGGTCAGGCATATCTTTACCTTGTTATCCTTAGAGTAGGTAACCAGGTTTCGATCATCCTGAGTAATAAATCCTCCTAATATTTCAGCATCATGCCTTTGAGTTATCAAGGATTGTCCGTTTAGGTCAAATATCTGAGCTGCATTTCCAAATATCACCAGGATTCTTTTGCCATCAGGAGAAAAAGATGCTGACCGAATGGCTTGATCGAATGGCTCCAAAGATATAATAGACCTATCTTCAAAGTCCTTAAACTGCAATTCATTCCCTGACCAAATTAAAATAGATGGGTCAGTAGGAGAAAAAGTAGCTTTAGGAGGTTTCTGGTTCAAAGATGGGAATGTCTTTATCAATGTTCCCTCTTTATCCCATAAATTAATGGCAGAATGATCTGCTGTAAAGAAGTGGCCACCAGTATTTTGTTTTGCTTCGCCAGTATATACGATACCATTGTGATTTTCAAGGTTTTTCACTTTTTCGCCGTCTCCATCCCATATGATGGCCTGACCATCCGCTGAACAAGTGACAGCATAATTAGAGTTTGCGATAAAAAAAGCCTTAAAAACATATCCATCATGCGATAAGGTATCAATGAGTGATTTCTTTTGGACATCCCACAGCCAGGCTTTATTGGTATTGGTTCTTGTCAGTAGCCTAGATCCATCTGAGGAAAATGCCAGGCTAAGAACTTCACCATCATGCTCCAGTGTATCAACGGATGTTCCATCAAAGCTGCAAATAAAGGCAAATTGATCGCGAGAGCCCGTTCCGATTAAATTGTTATTGGACTCAAAATCCAAAGAGACTACATCATCCAAATGCCCTTCTATCTTGAATTGAATCTGACCATTTTCATAAACTATTGCAGAATTATCCTTGCTTAATGTGGCAAAGTACTGTTGGTTTTTATCAGAATGCGCAGATAAAATATAATCTTTATGGTCCTTCAAAACATAGTCGGGATTCATTTTCATGTCATAAAAATGCACTCTTTTATCCCTGCCGATGATGGCTATTTTATCCTTATGGGCTGGATATACTTTTTGTATGGCTTCGATGTCGTTTAAGGTGTCAAATGGGCTAATGGTTAAGGTATGATGTCGTTGAACGGCCGTTCCAAAAGTAGTTACCACCTCCGCATCGCATAAGCTGTCTTTTAATAAAATATCAAATGCCGTAAAAGCTGAATCTAAGGCTTTTTGAGTATATTCAGACGATGGGTCATCTAATAAAATTTGAGTGTAATTGGACAAACTTTTGGCTTTATAAAGATTGACTTTTTTATCATTGACAGCTTTAATTCTTGAGAAAATTTCTTGGAGAAGTGAATTATTATTCATTCCGGAAGAAATATAGTTATTCTCGCATATTTCATATAAGTCAGATTGCTTGCTTAAATCATTTAATACCATACAATCGGACAAATAGCCATCTGCTTCTTTAAACCGCTCTCTAATTTGTCGTTCTTCTGGACTTTCTGGTTGTCCCCAGGCAGGGACGAAGAAAAAAACTAAAATTGATATTGAAATTATTCGCTTCATTTTGTTCTTAGGTTTTAGGTTTTAGGTTTTAGGTTGAGGTAAGTTGTTTTTTTATGGAAGGAATTAATTCTTAATTGTTTCCACAACCACAATCTTTATCCTGGATGCAAAACAAGCAATAATCGGACTGTTTTCTCTTCAATGTTAATTTCTCATCAAGGGTGATGATGACTCCAAATGAAGCTATTCCTATCCCAACTGCCTTAAACCAATGCTCCTTTGTATTTTTCCGGTTGGCTTTTAAATATTTTTCTTCCGTGCTGTTGTCCCTTTTCATCCTTAAAAGGATATCGTCTTTATAGTTCAGATAGGTTTTATCAGATGATTCTCGGTATTTTTCACCAACATACCAGGTAAGTATGCCCAGGCCGATGATGGCTGGTTTATACCATCGAAATTTGGGGCATTTTTTTCTCTTACAAACTTCTGGGGCCTTCCCCAGCAGATCAGCATTGAGGACCAAATTATATTGCCCAGGAAGTAAAATGGATTGCTCGATAAAATCTTCCCAAAGGAGGGACTTCTTTCCATTGGCTTGCCTAAGTGAAAATTGGAAGTCATCTTCAAGATATTCAGGGCTACTCATTAGTTTAAAGTGATCATCATTTTGTAGAGTCAAATTCAGTTTGTAATCAAAAGTAGCTGCAGTCCTAAACCTTGAAAGGCGTTTATGGAAAACTTTTTGAATACTATCTGATGAATTAAATAGAATTTTCACTCTCGGAATTACAAAATCGAGGACCAGATCTTTTCCATTGATGATTCTTAAGTCTTTAATCAGTTGCTTTTGATAATTGCTTAATGAATTTTGATCCATTTGCAATTGGAAGGATTGAGTTGCTTCATTCCAGGAATAATTTACTGGAATTTGTTCACTAAAAGAAAGGTTTAATTTTTTAGTGTTGCTTGTTTGTGCCTTGAGGGGGCCACTCAAGAAGTTTAAGGTCATTCCCATGAGCACAAAAAATAGAAAAGTATGATATAACTGCATGGTTTTAGGGTTTTGTGTCTATAAATTTAGGTAATAAATTAATTATTTTGAAGGTTTCTTAATTCTTCACCATAAGTTATGTTATTTAAAAATGTCTTATTTGAATAGTCGACTTCGCCTTCTTCGATTATTTTTTTTGCATTAGTTAGGGCCATATTTTTTTCAGTACTAGCATTTGGCATTCTTTTAAAAATGTCATATCTGCTTTTATAATAATTAAATCCTTCATAAACAATCTGATCTAATCTTTGCTGTAATTGCCTTTTCATTATTTCCAATCCGGCACATTGATTGATAGCAGCAAAACATTGTTTTTTTGCCACAAAGAAATTCCTACTGGACAGCTCTTGAGTTATTTGATATTCCAATTCTTCACATGAAACTTGCAGGCTTTGAAGTTGTCTTATTTCCCTTCTTTTATTAAGAATGATTCTGTTATTATCAAAATTCACATCGAAAGAATCAACAGTGGTTTTTACTATTTGAGAAGCTTCATTCAGGCTACTTAGAGCATCGCTCCATTGATTACTTTTTATTTGAACGTCAACAAGATCCAATTGGGCCTGAAATCTGGTTCGATTAATATTTAGTACCTGGGTCTTTAAATCTTTTTCCAGCTTTTCTTTTGTCTGCTGTAATGAATTTAGAGTGGCAGTATTCCTTTCAATATTTGTTTTTTGACTGTTAACAATTTCTTTTAGGCTATCAATTTCTTCAGCTAGATCGGCTCTTTGCTTTTGCATATCCTCAATGGTTTCATCCTTTTGAATATTTGAAGCCAATAAACCAATTGCTACTAAGGAAACAACAATGACCCCCATTAAAAGCTGTTGAATTTTACGTCGATTAGCAAGCTTTTCTTTAAGTCTTTTTAATTCTTCTTCTTGTCTTTTGGCTTCTTTAAGCCTTTCTTCCTTTTTTTTTTGTTCAACTAGAGCTTCACTTTTTTTGATGAATTCCTTCAGGTTAGAATCCAGAGTTGAACTTGGAAAAAAAGCTCGAAATTTTAATAATTCTTTTTCTGGAAGAAGGTCTTCTTCTTTTTTCCCTGCATCCAGATAATTTTGGTATTGGAGTTCAAGCAATTGGAGAATTTGCCGGCGCATTCTCAGCTCCACTGGTAATCTTTCCCAAACTTTCTGGGCAATCACATCATGTCGTAACTCCAGCTTTTTCATGGCTAATCTTCATAACTTCTGATGAGACGCATTTTTTCTAATTCTTCAACCAATTCATAAAAGTCTTTTTCGTCAATTTGATACTCTTTCCGTATGTTTTCTAAATCTTCCTCCGAAACAATGCGTTTGGTATGTTCATGAGTAACCAGTTCACTAAGAACAGCCAGCGGTGTTGTTTTTCCAAAGCGGTTTTCCAATTCTTCAATTTTGGAATCGAGGAAGAAGCCAATGGCATCGTCAAAATCACCGGTTACATCAATTAATTTGGAGTCAAAACGGGGAGGAGCATCTTCTATTTTTTTAACAGCTTGCTGGTAGAGCCAGTCCAGATACACTTGTAGGTAGGTAAGTTCGGTTCCTGTACCACCATGTTGAAGTCTTTGACGAATTTTTTCAGAAATTAAATCGGGGGCATCCACATCAAGTTCTTCTTTTTCATCTAATCTTTGGAGCATTTTTTGGGTAATCTGTTGGATTTGATTAAATCTCATTTTTTCTATTCGGTAGCGAAAATCGAATAAGCTGGGAACCTTTTTTTCAAATTCTGATAAATCTGCCAAATACTCTTCCCGCATGATAAAAATGAGCTTACAGGTAAACCTGGCTCCAATAAGGTCTTTTACAAAATCAAAAAATTCAGCCTGTTCTTTACTATCATTTCTTTGGGTAAATAATTCTTCAAATTGATCAAAAATTAAAAAGAGTGGTTTAAAAGCTGATTCCTGAATTTCCCGGAGGCCTTTTACAAAGCCTTTTTCTTGATCTATAATATTTGGTTCTTCTTCAATATCTTCTAATTCTTCTGTAAGCTTTCGTTTTATGGAGTCAATGATGTTGTATTCTCGTCGGATATATAATTCCTTCCATCGTTTGTCGTACCTATTGGCCAGCCCACATTGGACCAGGCTGGTTTTGCCGGTCCCGCTGGCTCCATACAGTAGGATTAGCTTACTTTCATAAGTCATTTTATAGAGCTCTTCGGTTTCTTTTTCTCTACCAAAGAACAGTTCCTTGTCATTTTTATTAAAGGCATCTAAAAATTGAAATGGACTATCACGCATAATCTGAATTTTAGGCTCCTAAATCATCTTTGAATAATTTTAGTTGATCCAGGATAATTTCTAAATCTTCATACTTGCTTCTATCATAGTTTTCATTCACTATGAAATTTTGGTTCGGTTCAAAAGTTTGTGATAATCGATAAATATATCCTTGTTTATCTTCTTCACTTTTATATGAGTCTAAGAGGAGTATTTGAGGAATACTGCCTTCTTTTTCTTCAACATTAATTTCAAAATTGTTGAGATCAATTAAGAAAGGAGTTAAGTTAAGAGGTTCCTCGTCTTCCTCTAAATTTTTGGCAAATAGAATAGCTCTATTTGCCGTAAAGCCTGACCTTCTAATTGGCTTCTCAGAAATCCCTTCCTCGGAGTCCTCAAAACTGCGATGGTTATGAACGAATTTTACATCTCGCCCATTGTATGGATTGTCTACTTTAATACCACTAACGGCAATTAAGGGACAATTATAATAGCATAAAAAAGCACTCCGCTTTAAAAACTTTCCTAAATGTTTTTCTGCTTCTAAGCAGAGTGTTTCTATTTCTTCTCTTGGTATAGAAAAGGTGGGCGTAATTTTCTGATTTAATTCTTTTTCCAGAAAACGACAGGCTTGATAATATTCATCTGTCTCAATCATGCTCGAAAAAAATAATTCAAACCCTTTTATATAAGGCGTCCATTGGTTTTGTTTGAAAATTCTTCCAATGGTGGTAATTAACCAAACATAGTCATAATGGACTGCTAATTTAAAATTGAGGTCAAAAATAGATACAATATCTTTTTTATATGGCTCCTCAATTATAAATGATTCATTCGCTTTTTTTGCATTCCTTACTTCATGCCACAGATTAGCTATTGCAATATAACTTATAAATCTGATAAATGAACGATAAATTTTATTAATGCTTTCTAATCTGTAAATTCCATATTTTTCTCCCTCTTCAGAAAGAATGGTGTATAGAAGCTCTTCAAAGATAGAAGGAAAAGACTCTTTTATCTTAATTTTTTTCTTCCTGAACTTAAGATTTTCAGGGTCTTTTTGATAAGCATTCCAAAAACCACTACCAAATTCATCCTCTTCCGAATAATCATTTAAGCCCTCAAGTACCAGATCAACCAGCTTTTTATTAATATCAGGATGACTTAAAATAACACTTTCGTTACCTTTAAAATTATCCGGTTCCGGGTCTGGGGCGCTCCTGGTAGGCGGAATCGTCCAATCTAAATTTTCTTCATCAGAATAGAATAACTTCCAGGCAAACTCATTAATTTCTAAGCTATACTCGCCTCTTTGGGGCTGATCAACCTTTTCAATATCAATTCCTATTTGCTCCTCAGCATATTTAGAGTCTAGATATGCTTTTCCTGCATTAAACGCATCTTTTATGGTTCGGCCATTAACTAATGCGCTGTAAAACTGCTCTGCAAAATCTATGGCCTTATTATCTTCTATGTTGCTGGAAGTAGCAATGATAACCTTAACACCTTTTTTCAAAAATACTTTCACCTGATCTTCATTAGCACAACCATTTAAAAACATCAGCTTCAGATTCTCAAGATTACCCAACAGCTGAGCAAGACTGGAAGCTCTTAAAGCCACATCCTCCAATAGCAAGGAAGTACTATTTGAGTGCCCACCATAATGGAAAATATGCAGGTCATTATGCAGCACATGAATTTCCCGAAAAATCCTATCGAGATTGGCACTATGAATAGAGTCATAGTCTACTCTAGACCTTAAGGCTTGGGTTTTTAATATTTCGGCAAGTGTATCCTCCTCCTTTTCAACCTTTAAGCTCCCTTCCTCATCATTAGCAAAGGCAAATAAAAAGACAGGAAGTTTAGTTGAGGAGTCACTCATGGTTGTTGGAATAGTGAGAGTTTTAGGTCAATTTATCCTGAGTATAATAACATTAGCTCTGGATACTATTTTTATAGGTGTAAAAGATTGAATATAACTTTTTTATTTTATGCTATGTTTGTCGTAAATGATTTAAAGACGTCAACAACTATAGAAAATAAAGAGGATAACAGATTTTAGCATTAATCCAATTACTCTTCAAGTTGTTATGTTAATATACTAAAAACTGGATTAAATTTAAAATAAAAAAATTAGACAATGCCATATATAAAAATAGGCCACCTCTCAACAAGGCGACCCGTTTAAATAAAAAAGGGTTTTAGGGGTTGTTTTTCGAAAGATCGATCAACAGTACAAAAATGCAAATAAGTTGCAGTGACTCCTATGGCAAAATTTGCTGAGGTTTTATCCGGTGTGTGCAGGATAGGGATATCCTAAATTATTAGGAGATAGAAAGCACCATGGTCTTCAAATGCAATAGTTTTGTCTCTACAAGTTTCTACAAAAATTTCTGACACTTTAAAAAGCTTGATTTAAGATCATAAATAAAAAGAGCTGCTCTTTAGCAGCTCTCCTATAATTGGGGTTTAGGTGTTTTCACACTTCTTAATCGTAGTATGTGTTTAATAATTTGAGATTTCACCTGGAATTACAGTTGCCTTTATTCCTTTTGTCACACCTAAAATTCTCTTAGCTTGATAATATAAAGTTAGGGCTAAATCATAGACCATACTTTAGGTATGGTTCAGGAAATTTAGCCAGTAGTTTTGAGGAATGGCATATCCTAAATATTTAGGAGGGCAGTCTTCATTTCAATAGTAAATGGTCTTATTAGGCTTTGATATATCCTAACCTAATGGCCTTTCTTAATAATTTACTGGTGGTATCTACTTTGAATTTTTTACGCATATTTTCCAGGTGAGTATCTACGGTGGTTTTTCCAATTCCCAGTTCTTTTCCTATTTCCTTTCCAGTGAGGTGGGCAAGGTTTAGCACCTCAACTTCCCTGCTCGTTAATTGAATCTCTTCATCTGTATAAGGAGTGGAGGGGCTTCCCCAGGAATCCATAGACGGAAAAGGGCGGTTTTTATATTTTACGATGGAATGAATGGCATCAATTAAAGAATCACCTGTTTTGTTTTTTATTAAATAACCATCTACTCCCATACGATAAAGATCATAAATATAATCACCCTCATTATGATAGGTAAGCATAAGGATTTTAGTATTTGGGTAAGTTTTGCGAATGGTTTTAGCTACTTCTATACCATTCATTTTTGGCATTTCAACATCCAGAATTACCAGATGAGTATGTGGATTTTTATCTAACAAAGTCAATAACTCTTCTCCATTATCTGCTTCGCCAAGAATGTGTAATTCATCATCTTTCTCCAAAATGGAGCGTACACCTTCAGTAAACATTTTATGATCATCAGCTAGGAGTATATTGATCATGGCTAAATGATTTTGAACTATGGTTAGGATATTATGAGTAAGGTTATCTAAAAAAAGGAGGTTCAATAAAATATCAAGGGTCAAAGACTTTCAGTTTTTGCGAAAACAGGCATCTCTATTGTGACGGTGGTCCCATTTTCAATCTCAGGATGAAAAGTAAGGGTAGCACCCAATTCCGCACAAAGAGATTTTAAATTATTTAGTCCGGTACCTCCCTTTTCTTTAACTTTTTCCGGATCAAAACCAATGCCATTGTCTTCTACCATAATATTTATTTGATCTCCAAAACGATTGATCTGGAGACTAAACCAATCTGCCTTTGCATGCAATAAAATGTTGTTGACCAGAATATGAATAACACGATACAACTTCCTTTCTTTATTTGTATCCAGTCTTTGACTCATTCCATTGGTAGCAAATTCAACCTTCATACTTTGTGAATCACGGATGTGGTTCAGCATATGTTCAATTTCCTTGACCAAGCCTCGATTGGGTAAGTTTACTGGCAAGGCTCCTTTTGATATGCGGCGCACCTCTTCACAAACTTCATCCAATAAAATATTGGCTTTCTCAAATTGGTGCTGATTTTCATCTTTGAGGGTATTAATCTTATCATTTAAATTGGTAAAATAGAGCTTAATGGTAGACAACATGCCCCCCAGACGGTCATGTAACTCCTTGGATACCCAGTTTAGCAGTCGCTCACTGTCATCTATTTGAAGGTAATTTCGCTCTACCTCTAATTCTTGTAGTGCATTACTCAGGCGTTGCTCTGTAAGCCATTGCTGTTGCTGTACAAGCTTTCTTTTCTGGTTATTGTAAATGGCTACCAGTGCTGCTGCAATTCCAAATAAAAGCAAAAGCCCTAGTGCCATTATTCCTATGAGGGTCATGTTACGGTATTTTTTTTCCTTAGCCTGTGCCAACATGGCTTGCTGATCATTCAGTAGCTGAGCCGACCTGTTGAGTTCAACTAATGCGTTCTCTCTATTTTCAGTAAGTGAATCTGATCGGGAGCTGTATTCTAAATTAGTGGCATAGGCTTTTTCTAATTCATTATTTAAGGCATAAGTCGTTGAAAGTTTGTAGTATAGTTCTTTTTCGAGTTCAAGGATAGAAAGTGAATCAACCAGTTTTTTACATGCTTCAAAGGAATTTATGGCCTTGCTAAATTCATTTTGTTGATAATAATTTTTTCCAATTGCGAAATGCAGAAAAGCCCCTTCCGTATAATCTTGAACTTCCAGGGCCGATTCTAATCCTTTTTGAAAATTCTCATTAGCTTCATCATATTCTTTTCTTGCTCGATGGATCATTCCCTTATTTCGGAACTGCAGAATTTTTTCGGAAGAGTCCAAAAAATTAGCCAAGTCATCTGTTTTGCCCCAATAATATAGGGCAGAGTCCAAGAGGCCCAGTCTATAGTTAGCAGCGCTTAATTGAAGGTTGGCCTTCGCAAGGTTAGTTGAATCCCATTTAGGAAATAGCCTTATAGCTTCGTGAAATTTAGATTTTGCCGATTGGAACAAATTTAACTCCAGTAGACAAGCTCCTTCATTAATATACAAAGGGCCCATTTGATTAGGCTTCCGCAAGGACCGGCTTTTTTCAAATTGTACCAAGGCAATTTCATAATTTCCTGTCCTGAATAATAGATCTCCAAGATTGTTATGAATTTTAGCTTTGAGTCGGTTTAATTTACCTTCATCACCCTCATAGACTTTGAGGGCTGCCAAACCATCATATAAATATTGAATGCCCTTTTCAAACTGGCCTTTCTTGTTGCGATACAAGACTCCAAGGCTGTTAAAACAACTGGCAACACCCCAATGGTCTCCAATCTTATTACGAATGGCAATAGCCTCAGAATAATAATCTTCTGCCTGGTCTAAAGCCCCATTATCTTTTGCCATGTGTCCAAGAACAACATTAGCCCCTGCCTTACCTAGTTGGTCATTTAGAAGATCTGCTAATTTTAAGGCCTTTTGCCCATATTCATTTCCCGCATCAAATTTTTTCCTCAAATAGAGTTTAAATGCCAATTCATTCCAAATCTCAATTAGTTCGGGGTGATTGTCTTCCCTCCTCTCTGCTTGTTGTTCTAATTCATCAATTGACATCTTGATCCAATCTTGTTGTGCCACAAGAGGTCCTGAAATGAATAGATAGCAAGTCAAAAAAATTAGCCATCGTTTCATAAAAAAAAGGTTAACCCATCAAAGAAAAGCTGGGGTGATTATGCATTCATTTTTTCGATCGGACGATCTACTTCATTTGCACCAGTTGTACCTGAAGAAGTACTACCACCATCTTCTTCTTCTGGTGGATCATCCGGGTCTCTTGAAAAAACTGCTTTTCTAAAAACTGCTTTTACTTCAAAAATACCGCGATCATCCTCAAAAGGAACTGCTCCGAACGAAATAATGTGATTAACAGGTGTTATACTTGGTAATGAAGGAATGTCGAGGTCTTCTTCAATAATTAGGTCTACTTTAAAAACATTATTTTCGTCAGGCTCGTCAGAATGCAACCTAAAGCCTGCTGCTCGAAAATTAGTGCTTTTACAATAGGTTATGGCATGCAGCAAATATTCTTTGGGCTTGCCGATTACCGTAATACTGAAAAGCTCAACTTGGGGAGTGTCTAACCTCATGTGAGTTGGGTTTAATATTTAGGATTTTATCCTAAGATACAAAATAAGTTCTACTATTCGATGACAAAGATCTTTACTAAATCGATTTAAGGGTATCCTAATATTTTAGGATATCCTTTCCATAAGGATTAGGAGAAAAAGAAGGTAAATTCTTTTTTATCTTGTAGTTATAAATGTAAAATCACCAATTAGATCTTTTCCGGCTCTTCAAATCATTCAGCTGTATGGCCCAATTATATTCATTATTAGTTGCGATTTGTGATTATCCGAATCCTGCCCACCGTCTTGAGGGCTGTATCAATGACCTGAACCACATGAAAGCTCATTTGGAGGAATATTGTGCTGACAATCAATTAGAGCTTAATACCGAGATCCAAATTAATGAGCAGGCAAGCAGAGAAAATATTATACAAGGGTTTAAGACTTTTGAAAAAGCAAATAAAGGGGATCATTGTCTGTTTTTTTTTGCTGGCCATGGTTCTCAATGCAGGGCGCCCAAAGAATTCTGGCACATGGAATCTGACAGACTAAATGAGACCCTGGTTTGTTGGGATAGTCGCACTGAAGGTGGAAGAGATTTGATAGATAAAGAATTATCCTACCTCATATGGAAAGCTACTTATAAGAAAGAAGTAAATTTTCTCTCCATCACCGATTGTTGTCACAGTGGGAGCAGTATGCGTTTTCATCCCATTAAAGAAAGGCGAGTAAGTCAGTTTGGAACTGCTCCGACTATAGAGGAATATTTGGGTTTTGACCAATATAAAAAAGAAGATGAAAACACTTATATACCTCCTCAGGGCATTTATATTCATTTGGCAGCCGCCCAATCTCACCAAACAGCCAAAGAAGTAAGGTCCGAGGATGGAGAACAAAGAGGAGTATTTACCTATATGCTTTTAGAGGTTTTAAAAGGGGCTATTACTCCCCTTAGCTACAACGAAATAATTAGCAGAACTCGCTTTCGCATTCAACGATATTTTCATGATCAATATCCTATGCTGGAGGCTAGTCAGGAAAAAGATAAAAACAAAATATTTCTCGGCTCTCAAACACTACAAACTAAATCAGATTTATTAGTTAGCTGGAACAAAACTAAAGGATGGGTAATCAATGCCGGGAGATTCCAACAAATCCAGGGTGAAGAGGTGGACAATCCTAGCATTTTTCAATTACTAGAAGGAGATCATCAAGTTTTGGCCAAAAAAGTGTATGTGGATCATTCGAGCATTTCAAACATGCCCGATTTTAATAAAGACAAAATATATCCTGCAAGATTGGTATCTTCTGGCGTTCCAAAAATTATAATAGCCTTTGCTCCGGATAGCGAAGAACAAGGTGTTAGTATCCTTGATTCCCAACTTTCACTTAAGCCTTCCATTTTTTTTACATTTTCAAAGTCTTCAAAAGATGCTCAATTTTTAATCCATGCTAAAAATGGAGCTTATTACCTAAGTGGTCCTCTTGATAACAAACCATTATTTAAAAAAATACATGGATACAAAACAGAAAATGCCCTAAAATTTATTGGTGAATTTGAAAAAGTAATACACTGGCAGCAAATTCTTGAACTCAGTCATAGCAATTCTGGCATTTCTTCCGAAAACATTAAAATTAACCTGTTAAGGAGCAAAGTGTCTGAAGATAATATGGATTTTGAAATGGTCAACTGGCAGGAGCCAGGCCTATTCAAATATGGGATCGAAAAGGGTTCTTTCAAAAATCCCACCTTTCGCTTAAGTATTAAAAATACAGACTTCCGACCTGTTTGGGTCAGCGTTTTATATTTGGGAGTGGATTACAGTATTTCAAATATTTTAATGGCTTCAGAAAGATTAAGCGCTGGGAAGGAAGCCTGGTGCGGCTTCAACCAAGATGGACATTTTAATAAAAACATACCTATTGTAGTATTAGATTCGCTTCATAAGCAGGGAATAACCAAATCCACAAATTATTTGAAAATAATTGTGAGTACCTCCGCGTTTGTTACAGATCAATTCAATCAGACTGGCATACAACTGGATACTGTCCGGGGGTCTGAGAATAGAGCAGCTAAAAAACGGGCTCGTAAACAAGATTGGCTTATTCAAACGATTCCCATTGCGATTTACCGCCCCCTTTTTCCAACTATTTTAACAAATCAAGAACCTGTTGAATTATTTGGTCATCAAATTAAAGCTCCAGAAGGATTTTCAGCTGAAGTGCATCTCGAAACCCTGGAAGCAGCTTCTAATCATTTAACCTTTAGTCCTGGTTTACCACAAAAGCAAGGGAAGCCATTGATTCCTTTTGACCTTGGTCCTTCTGAGGTTCAACCAGAACTTAGTGTAATGGTCTTTAGTAATTGCGAAGGCCTGGAAAATATTTCTAAGGAGCAGCCACTTCAAATCAATTTGAGGAATGAAGAGGAGAGTCGTGGATTGGAAATCTACTTTTTTTCTTTAAAAGATGATGGTTTTATCCCTGTCGAAGGTTCTTACCGCCAGGGAATCTGGCAGATGGACGAAGGTGATGTAAATACCTTAGAAAAAGAAGGAGGTTTTAGATTGTTTTTCTTTGATCAGATTCAGGGTTAAAAGTGATAAAATATCATTTAAAAACTGGCATTTTGTATCATTTTACCGAAAACCGATAAACTGTTTTGGAAGAGTATTCTTCTCCTGGATTTAAAGTCACAGAAGGAAAGGAAGCTTGGTTGGGAGAATCAGGGTAATGCTGTGTTTCCAAGCATAAACCATAGCGGTGATGATAGACCTTCCCTTCTTTTCCGACATTACTTCCATCGAGAAAATTTCCACTGTAAAACTGAAGACCAGGTTCAGTAGTCAATATTTCCATAAATCTACCAGAATTAACCTCATAAAGACTGGCTATTTTTTCCAATCCTTCATTATTTCGATTCAGGACAAAATTGTGGTCATATCCAAGGCCATACTCCAACTGTGTATCTTCAAAGTCAATTCTTTTTCCGATTGAAGTGGCTGTCCGGAAATCAAAGGGCGTTCCGTCGACATCCTGAAAAATTCCAGTAGGAATTAAAGTTTCATCTACAGGTGTGAACTGATCAGCATTTATCATAAGCTCATGGCTGAGAATGTCCCCATTTCCTGCCCCTCCCAGGTTGAAATAAGAATGATTGGTGAGATTACAAATGGTTTTTTTATCAGTAGAGGCTGAATAACTAATACTTAATGAATTATCTTCTGTCAATAAATAAATAACCTCTATCGACAGATTACCTGGATACCCTTCTTCCATATCCTTACTCAAATAATTTAGTGCTAAGCCTACAGCACTTTCTTCTTCTATTTCACTAGCTTGCCATAAAACCTTATCAAAACCTTTAATTCCTCCATGCAGATGGTTTGGTCCATTATTGGTTGCCAATGAGTAGTTTTCTCCATCTAAACTAAACTTTCCTTTTGCGATCCTATTACCATACCGGCCGATAATGGCTCCAAAATAAGGATGCTCGTCGACATAATTCCCAATACTATCAAAGCCTAACACAATGTCACCAAAGCTGCCATTTTTATCTTTGGTTTTTAAGGAAACGATTATTCCGCCATAATTGGTTATTTGAACCTCTGTCCCATCAACATTCTTTAAAGTAAAGAGGTAAGCGGGGCCATCTGGTGAATCACCAAAATAAGTTTTTGTAATGGTGCTTTTTTGGAGGATTACTTTTTCAGAAGATTTATCATTCGATTTATCTTCCTGGCAAGCAGTGAAAACCATCATTAATGATATCAAGGGCAGAAGGACAGTGATTTTCATAATTTTCTTATTATTGTTGAACTATTCTTTGATTATTATTTTTTCCATTGCCTGTCAATGGCATTGAGTTCTGTTTCTATCCCTTTATCACCTTGTTGCTTCATCCAGGCTAACAGCTTTTTTTTAAGTTTATTAATTTTGGCATGGTATTCAGCCTTTTGGCTAAGATTATTGAGTTCATAGGGATCTTTTTGCAAATCATAGAACTCCCATTCTGGTCTTATCTCATAAGCTTTTACCCGTTCTGCTGCAAAGGTATTACCAGATTCAGCTTCTTCCATCCAGGAGCCAAAAATCCCATAAGGACCCTGCCGGGCAATAACCATATTGCTGAATTTATTTTGCCAGTTTATGTTCCAGATCAATCGATAATTTTTGGTCCTGATCGTCCGAATTCCATAAGCCTCCGGGCCATCATATATTCCTTTTGATGTTTGGATGCCAAAAACAGCTTTATGATGAACCTTTTTTTTCTTTTTCAAAATAGGAAGAAAGCTTTTTCCATCCAGGTCGTATTTAGATGTATTATCCTTAATAATCTCAAGTAGAGTGGGCAAAACGTCTATATATTGAATCATAGCATCTGTTGATGAATTAGCTTCCACCAATCCAGGATATCTTATAATAGCCGCCGACCTTAATCCGGTATCATAACAAGTCCATTTACAGTGAGGAAAATTAGAACCTTGCTCAGATAGGTAAATAACAATTGTCTGATTAGCTTCACCGCTTTCTTCCAAATACTGCATACAGGTACCTAGCTGCTGATCAAAATAGCTAATCTCGGCATAATAATTAACCAGACCTGCCCTTGTTTTTTCGGTATCAACCAAATAAGGGGGCAAGGTCAATTTCTTAGCATCATACTTAGAGGCATCTCCCTTATTCCAAGGACTGTGAGCCTGATTGGACGAAACCACCAGACACCAAGGCTGATCTTTTGAGGATTCTATAAATTCTTTGACTTTTGAGAGATCTAGATCAAGCCCTTTACCATTGTCGTGTTCGCGGCCTCCGAGATGCTCAAAAGGAAAGTTAGCTTCTGGCTGATAGTGTTTTTTACCAATTAGGGCTGACCTATAGCCTTTTCTTTCCAGGTAATGAGGCAGGCTGCGAATACGATCATGAACTTTGCTATGATTAGGGTAAGCACCGTTGCGCACAGGGTGGATGCCAGTAAAAAGGCTCATACGGGTAGGTGCACACATTGGAGATGAATTAAAACAGTAATTAAATTTCATCCCTTCTTTTGCCAGTTTATCAATATTGGGGGTTTGGACTTCATCATTCCCATAACATCCAAGGTCATGATAGGTTAGATCATCAGAAAGAATGATCATAATATTTGGAAGGCTAGTTGCCTTTGGAGTTTGCCCAAATAACTCATAACAAATAAGAGAGAGTACCATAAAAAGAGTGAACCTCATTATTCTTAGTTTCATTGGGCAGCTTATTTTTTATGAATATCCACTACTGGAAATTGTGAAATCCGAAGCGTTGTACATCCATAAGGGATGAGTTCTATAGACTCTTCTTTCGTCCCTAAATCTCTATGTGGCCAGGGTGATTCCGGTATTTTTCCAGTACTGCCATTATATTCTTTCCAGAAAGGAATTTTTTTCCCTTTGGTAATGATTTTTAAAGGTGCATTTTGAAGATTCCAAGGCATATCTGCTTGAATCCCGGTTCGGATCACTTGAAAATCTTTTTGATTTAATGTTTTTTTGGAAATACCATAGTTCCACGGGGATTTGGGCCATACTTCAAAAAAAGAATCTTTCCAGTCCTCTGTTTTTACCTCTCTCCACTCCTCCTCAATTTTAAGGGCATACAGAAGTGGACCTTTTTCAACTGCAACAGATTTTTCAAACCATCTGCTTAGCCTGACTTCAGAGGGTAATTCAAGTACTACAACATCATTTTTCTTCCAGGTACGGCTAATCCTAATAATGGAAGAGGTCGCATTTGTTGGATAGACGGTACCATTTATACTTAGCTGTGGATTTTTACACCATTCTGGTACTCGTAAATGGAAGGAAAAATCACTTTCTTTTTCAGGGTTTATCTCAAAAGTAATTTGATCATCAAAAGGATAGTTGGTCTTTTCTTCTATAGTTACCTTGACTCCATCAGCCACTATAATTTCTGCAGAGGAAGGGGCGTAGACTAGTGCTGCCATGCCATTATCACTTGTGGCGTAGAAGAGGTTTTGTACAAATTTGGGCCAACCCTGATGCATATTGGACACACAACAAGGATAACCAGTTGTAATGCCAAAAAGAGTACTGCTCCCCGCATACTCACAATTAAAATTTCGATACTCATGACTTACCTTTATTTGATTGGCTTGCTGAAAATATTGCTTCCGGGTAAAATCATCATTGTGTTGGGTAGGCAGCACATTAAAAGCAATCCGCTCCAAATAATCAGCATAATAAGTGTTTCCTGTAATGGGCAACATGCTTTCAAAAGAATACATAATTTCAACAGCAGAACAAAATTCAGAGCCTTGGATGGGATCATTACCATGCAAAGATTCATCGCCACCATACATTCCATTGGCAAAACCGTGAACATTTTTCAGTGATTCCAAACCTAGATAGGGGGCATTTAAATGGATGGAATCTTTGCTTTGTTGGTAATATATGACAGGCTCTTTCAAGCCTTGTGCTATATTGACACAATGGATATCAGTATATGGGTTGGTTTTTCTAATGGCATCACCACTTAAAACATCCGTCCAGTTATAGGTTTGTTCATGAATCAACTCAGCCAGTTCCAACAGGTATTTTTCTTTAGTTATATTATACAGCCAATAGACAATTTGTAGGTTATCTCCCCCCCTTCTTCCAGCCCAATAGGTCCAATGGGCTAAAGGGAAAGTGGGCAATTTTTCTAATTGATATTTAAAATATCTGGACATCAAAGTCAGGACTCTTTGATCCTCTGTAGCAGTATAATATTGTTGTAAGGCTTTAAGCATTACCATTTTGGGCCACCAATCTTCACTTATTTTCTGCTGAGTTCCTTTGATGATTTTGGTTCCTTCTTTATAGGGATAGGGGCCAAAATATCCGTTTTCTCTTTGGTTATTAATACTCCAATTGATCCATTTATCTAGCTTGGCCTGAAGTTCTTCATCCTCCAGTTGATAAGCCAGAGGAGTAAGTCCGTCTATCCAATAGGGTCCTCGTTCCCAACTATCGCCAATCCCTCCCAGCCAGCCATTATCCGGGCCACATACTAATTGGTAGATGCTATCCAAGTTTCCGGTTAAACCATCTCTTTGCAATTCCAGCATTTTCTTAAGCCATCCAGAGGGTTTGATTTTTCCTAAGGGAAGAGCAGTATAAGGTTGTGCTAAAAGAGGTGCCTGGTTGGTAATATAATGGCTATTTCTTGACTGACTAAAACCATTGTAAGACAGAAAAATTAATACCAGATTTAGAATCACAAAATTTATTCTTTGCATCATTTATTAGAGTTCAATTATTGACAGCGATAAGACCTGTTTTAAAAATTCACCTTAAAATTAAGTCTGCTGTTTTCTATAAAATTGACCATATGTTTAAAATACTTTACAGTATGTTGATCAATATATCAAACCACTTCTAATCATTTGAAAACCAAAACAGAATACCATAATTTACAAACAATTGACCACATTTTTACAGGTCTGTAAGTATGGAAGAACAGGTTTTCTTTTTTCACAAATAAAAAATATGACACCTATTAAACTTTCAAAATTTATACTTCCTTTAGCACTAAGTGTTTTTCTTTTTTGGGGTTGTACTCCAGAAAAAAAAGATCAAAAGCCCAATATCCTAATCATATTAGCCGATGACCTGGGCTATTCGGATTTAGGATGTTATGGGAGCGAAATTCAAACACCCAATATAGATGCACTTGCCAATAATGGAGTTCGATTTACTCAATTTTACAATTCGGCACGATGTTGTCCTAGCAGGGCCTCCTTATTAACAGGGCTATTTCCACACCAAACGGGCATAGGATCATTTGTTGGTCCAGATAGAGGGGTGCCTGGTTATGCTGGCAAACTCACTTCAAATACAGTTACCCTCGCAGAAGTATTAAAAGAAAGTGGATACCGTACTTTCGGTTCAGGAAAATGGCATGTCAACTACCCTGGTCCCACCGACAGAGGGTTTGAAAGATTTTATGGCTTTCTTGAAGATTATGGTATAGATAGCTGGGAACCTAAATGGATGAAACTCTATCCTGAAGGATCAAAAGAAAGAACTTACAACGAAGGAGAATTTTTTGCTACAGATGCTATCACAGATTATGCACTAGATTTTCTTGATTCTGCAAAAACAACGCCTGATCAACCCTTTCTCCTGTATTTATCTTATCAGGCCGTTCATTTTCCAGTACAAGCGCCTTTAAAAGATATTGAAAAATACAAGGACACCTATCTGGTAGGATGGGATAAAATTAGAGAGCAGCGCCTGGAAAGAATGAAAAAGTTGGGCGTTGTTCCCGAAGATATTGTCTTATCCGAAAGAAGTGAGATTCCCATTCCTCGCATTGCCGAACGCAATAATGTTCCTGGTGATGGTATTCATAACCCTCCCTGGGATATTCTGGATGCTGACAGACAGGCAGATTTAGCTCGAAGAATGGCAGTATATGCAGCAATGCTTGATAATATGGATCAAAATATTGGCCGGGTTATCCAATATCTGGAGGAGGAAGGGAAACTAGACAATACTCTTATTTTATTCATGAGTGATAATGGCTCTTGTGCTGAATGGGATCCATTTGGCTTCCAATATCCGAATTATGATGACCGTGTTGCCGGGGGTACTCCTAGGCATCCGAATGTATTGCATAAAGGAGATACCCTCGAATTATTAGGTGGACCTGATGGACCTTTGTTCAGTATTGGTTCTGGATGGGCTAATGTGGGTAATACCCCTTTTAGTTTGTACAAACAATATGTTCATGAAGGTGGAATTAGCTCTCCGCTTATCATTCACTGGCCGAAAAAGATTAAGGAATCCAAACTTTTTACGGATCGATATGCTCATTTTGTGGATGTCATGGCCACCTGTGTGGAAGCAGCAGAGGCTTCCTATCCTGAGATATATGGCAATAATAAAATTACTCCTATGGAGGGCACCAGCTTATTTAACATACTGGAAGGCAATACAGACCCAGAACGCCTGCTTACTTTTGAACACTCTGGAAATCCAGCTATCAGAGTGGGCGACTGGAAGCTGGTCACGCATAAAGGACCCGTTTTCCAAGAAACGGAATTTGCTGAGGAAGCCAGCTTTCAGCTCTATAACATTAAAGAGGATCGCTCCGAAACCAATGATCTGGCTGAAAAATATCCCGATAAGGTGGAAGAATTGAAGGAGGCCATGTATAAAGAATTTCAACGAACCCAGGTTTTTCCAAGGCCACAGAGGAGGAGAAGGTAATATTAGAGAGGCTGTCGAATTCGACAGCCTCTCTAATATTTTATTTTTTCCTCCGCAAAGCATTGACCGTATCAATGGGCAAAACATTATTTCTTTGAGCCCAATTTTCCCATACTCTGGCAAGCGAATCTTTTAGAAGAGGTTTTTGGGTAGCAAAATTTAAAGTTTCTGTTCGATCTTTTTGGTGATCATACAGTTCCCAATCTTTTTCGCCTTGTTGTACCAGCTTCCAATGATTGTCTGAAATAATGGCTTTATTTCCTATATGTTCCACATAATAATAAGGTCTGACAAGCTCAGCGTCCTCTTGAATGGTAGGTAAAAGATTTAAACCTGCCAATGGATAAATTTTGTTTCCCTTATATGTTTTTGGATAACCAGCTCCTGATGCAGCCATAATTGTTGGCAGGATATCAATGATTCCAGATACTTGATGTCTAAGCTGAGCTTTTGCGGTCAAACCATTAGGCCAGTGTACGATAAATGGACTAGAGATACCACCCTCATATGTACCACTTTTGTTGCCTAAAAAAGGTGTATTACTGTAGCGGGCCCAGTTGGGGCCATAACTGAAATAGGTATCCGGAGGTCCGGCCATCCTGCTTCCATCATTAGAATAGTCAATGACTTTTCCGGTTCGGGTTACCTTGGGGCCATATCTTGCGGCCCAAGGATTCGGGCCGCCCCAGGTTTCTGCACAGCCTCCATTATCTGATAAAAAAAAGATCAGAGTGTTTTCCAGTTGATTTTCATCTTCCAGTTGTTGGAGGACTCTGCCAATCCCCTGATCCATACAATCAACCATTGCAGCATAAACCTCCATTCTATTTATTTCCCAATCTTTTTGAGGGCTATCTTCCCATTTGGGAGAATTACTTTTATCACTTACTATATCCCATTCCTCATCAGTCAAACCCAGGCTTTTCATCCTTTCTAGTTTTTCCTTGCGAAGTACATCCCAGCCTTTATCAAATCGACCTTTGTATTTAGCAATATCTTTCGGTTTGGCATGCATAGGCCAGTGAGGAGCTGTGTAGGCCAAATACATAAAAAAGGGCTGTTCTTTTTGATTTTGGAAATGCTTATTTATGTACAGAGAGGCCGTGTCACTGATGGCATCCGTATAATAAAAGCCTTCTGGTGAGGAAGTAGTCATTTTATTTCCGTGGTAAAGCATCCTTGGGTCAAAATAACTTCCAGCTCCATAAATGGTGCCAAAAAAGCGGTCAAAACCGCGTTGTAGTGGCCAATCACTCTTATTTTGTCCATCCTGAGCATGGGTGAGATGCCATTTACCTACTACGTAGCTTGCATATCCAGCTGGCCGAAGTACCTCTCCAATCGTGACACACTGCTCATTTAGTTCTCCAATATATCCTGGCCTTCCAATCTGAACCCCTTGCGTGGACCCCATCCCAGTTTGATGAGGATGAAGGCCGGTCATTAAAGAAGCTCGGCTAGGGCAGCATCTGGCTGTATTATAAAAACGGGTAAATTTTAATCCATTCTCTGCTAGTCGATCCAGGTTGGGAGTTTCAATATCCCCACCATAACATCCTATATCCGAATAGCCCAAATCATCTGCAAGAATCAGGAGGATATTGGGTTGGGAAGATGTTTGTTCTGTCACCTTAGAGCATGAAAATAGACTTAACCCAAGTACGGCTATATGATAGACTGAAAGTTTCATATTTTGAATTTAAAATAGAGCGAACTTGCTATTTTTTTGGCGGGATCCTGATTAGTGGAAATTGAGATATACGCAAAGTGGTGCAGCCATAGGGAACGAGGGTTATTCTTTCGCTCTGATCTGCTGAATTTACCCCAAAAACTGTTCTCACAGGAATCATTCCTACCGAGTTGTTATAAAGTTGCCAGGAAGGAATTTTAGCCCCCTTGGTTTCAATTATGACTGGGGCATTTTGAAGATTCCAGGGCATACTGGCTACTGGTCCATTTTCTTTGACCTTAAAAAAATCGCCTTTCAGTTGATTCATAAACAGGCCATAATTCCAATCACTTTTGGGTTCTACTTCAAGAAAAGAATGCTTCCAAGGGGCTTTTCTAACTTCTCTCCATTTTTCTTCAATTTTCAGAGCATAAACAAGGGGCCCTCGTTCCACCCCTCTGGAATTTTGGGCCCATTCAGAGATTCTAATTTTCATTGGAAAATGAAGTTCTATCTCATCTCCTTTTTTCCAAAAGCGATCGATAACAACAATTTTATCCTTTTCATCAAAAGTCCATAATTTACCAGCCACCTTGATCTGCGGATTTTCACACCATCCTGGTATCCGTAAGTGTAGCGGAAATTTTACTATTTTATCTGTTTCATAACTAATCTGGATTTTATCTCGAAATGGATAATCGGTTTTTTGAACCAATTTTACAACCTCCCCTTTACCAACGGTAGCCCTCACTTCCGAAGCTCCATAAACCAGGGCTGCCAGGCCATTGTCAGCAGTAGCATACCATAGATTTTGGACAAATTTTGGCCACCCTTGATGCATATTTGTAGTGCAACAAGGATATCCGGTTAATAGCCCATAAACTATTCGCCCTTTTTCATCATTAAAAAAATTCCTTTTCACATCTGTTACTAAAACCTGATTGGCTTGTTGGAAGTATTGTCTTCGCATAAATTGATCATCATGCTGGGTTGGTAAAACATTGAAGGCTATTTTTTCTAAATAATCAGCATAGTATACATCACCGGTAATGGGCAGGATGTTTTCAAAAGAATACATCATTTCCACTGCAGAACACAATTCAGAACCTTGGGTCGGATCATTTCCATGAAGGCGTTCATCGCCACCATACATGCCGCTAACTACTCCATGAGCTTGTTTTAAAGAGGATAAACCTTTTTTTACCGCTTCTAGATACCTGCCCTCAGGATGACGTTGATAATAAATAACAGGTTGTTTAAGTCCCTGCGCAACATTTACACAGTGAAGGTGAGGAAGTGGATTGAGGCTTGCGATTTGAGTCCCAGAATAGACCTGGGTCCAATTATAAGTTTGTTCAAATAAAATTTCTGCCAGCTCAAGGAGGTATTTTTCCCGCGTAATATTATAAAGCCAGTACACAAGGGCCAGATTATCGCCTCCTCTACGATTAGCCCAATAGGACCAATGACCAAGAGGAAATTCATGCAATTTTCCCAATTGATATCGGAAATATTTATCCATAAGAGCAATTACTCGCTTGTCCTGGGTGGCGGAATAGTATTGTTGTAAAACCTTAAGCATAACCATCTTAGGCCACCAATCTTCTCTTTTGTCCTGTTGGATGCCAGGTATTTTAATATAGCCGTCGGGCAAGGGTTGAGGGCCAAAATAGCCATCCTCCCTTTGGTTATTAATGCTCCATTCAATCCATTTTTGGGCTTTGGCCTTCAGGTGTTCATCATCTAGAATATAAGCCAATGGAACCAGGCCGTCCAGCCAGTAGGGACCTCGCTCCCAACCATCGCCAGTACCTCCTAACCAACCATTATTAGAGCCACAAACTACCTCATAAATACTATCCAAGTTGCCTGTTAAGCCTTCTTTCTGTATTTCCAACATCTCTAATAACCAGCCCTTGGGTTTGATACTTCCTAAGGAAAGGGCTGTATAAGGTTGAGAAACTAAAGGAGATTGATTTGTGATGTAATAATCGTTTCTTTTTTCTTCTTTTTGGCAAAAAACAGCCAGGCACTGGAATACCAGTAAAAACAATAGCGAGATTTTTTTCATTTTCATTTGGCTTTTACTTATCAACGGGATTAGGAACGGAGTTTTCCCGGTCCGGAACGGGCCAGGCTTTGGTTTCATAGGCCATTTGAGTCCACTGCCCAATCATTTCTGAACGGATTTCGGGAAATTGTTTAGACAAATTATTGGTTTCCGTTCGATCTTTTTCCATATCAAATAGTTCCCATGACAAAGCATCCGCAGGGTTAATCGTTACAATTTTCCATTTTCCTTTTCTTAAAGCCGCATGGCCTTCATGTTCCCAAAAGAGTAATTCGTGGCTTTTCCCTTTTTTTCCAGAAAAATTATCTACCAGGCTCAACCCTCTAAGCTTTTTGGTTTTAATGCCGCTTCGTTCTTCTGGATAAGTCCCTCCAGCCAATTCAATACAGGTGGCCATTACGTCCACTAAATGGCCTGGTTTGTGATCTAATGAACCAGGATTTTTAATGCCGGAAGGCCAGTGGGCAATCAAAGGAGTAGAGATTCCCCCTTCATGAGCAAATTTTTTGTATTTCTGGAATGGAGCATTACTGGTTAAGGCCCAGGCCATGCCCTGACTTGCCCCTGCTCTTCCTGAATTATTCCTCCATTCCTGATAATTCCAGCGTGTATTCTTTTCCCATTGATAACCAAACCAGTTTCGTTCTGGCTCGGCAGAACAACCATTATCAGAGAGAAATAGAATTAAGGTGTTCTCTAATTCATTTTTCTGTTCTAAATATTCCACCATTCGCCCTATATTTTGATCCATGATTTCGATCTGTGCAGCATAAATGGCCCGACGGAACCTGGTATCTAGTTGGGCCGAATCACTTAGTTCTTCCCAATCTGGAGTGACCGGATCAGGTAATTGCCAATCAGTATTAAGGAGGCCTATCTCCTGCATTTTTTGATTTTTCGCTCTTCGGAGGGCTTCATATCCCTCTGAATAATCGTTCAAATATTTTTCTATAACCTCATCATGAGCTTCCAAAGGCCAGTGGGGAGCATTATAAGCTACATATTGAAAAAAGGGTTGGCCGGAATCTAAGGCCTCGCCCATAAACTGAATGGCTTTATCCGTAAAAGCATCCGTAGTATACCATTCACCCTTGGTCTCAGGTTCATATTCTTTGGGAGTACGAGTAGCAGGGATCACAATTTCCCCATTTTCGAAGATTTCACAATTTTGTAAAATATTAAAGTAACTATCTACCCAATGATGAATGCCATAAAATCGTTGGAAGCCTCGATTTTCTGGCCAGGATTTTCTTACTGCTCCCGAGTGCCATTTACCAGCCATGGCGGTAAAGTAACCCGCATCAGATAAAACCTCGGGAATGGTCACACAGGAGTCATTCAAAATTCCGATATAGCCAGGTCCATTGTTTCGGTGAGTCATATGACCGATTCCACTCTCGTGAGGATAAACGCCAGTCATTAAGCTAGCACGAGTGGGGCAACAACGAGCCGCATTATAAAATTGAGTAAATCTTAGACCGTTTTCTGCCAGGCGATCCAAATGGGGGGTATTAATCTCACCCCCATAACATCCAATATCAGAATAGCCCATATCATCTGCCATAATTAAAAGTATGTTAGGAGAGGTGGCTTTAGGAGATTTACTACAGGAAGAAAGGAACAATATTATCAAAAAAGAAAGTAGAATTATTTTTTGCATTACTTGGATGTTTAATTGTCAATTTTACTATTCTATCAGAAGAGCAATAGTATTACTTTTCTTTGTCAAGCATTTTGGGTAATACCTGATGAGCGTTTGCCCATTCTTCCCATTTTTTGGAAAGCTCCTCCACCAGCTCTTTGTTTTCGTCAGCAAGATTATGAGTTTCCATTCGATCGTTTGAAAGGTCAAATAATTCCCATTCCACTTGATTTCGACCTTTGGTAGCCTTCCAGTCCCCTTTGCGAATAGCATATCGATTAACGTGTTCCCAATACATGTATTCATGTTCCGTTTTTTCACCTTTGCTTAGCACTGGAAGTAAGCTATTCCCTTCCAGTGGAAAGGTTGGCAGGCCATAGGAAGAAGTATCTGGGTATTGCGCACCGGAGGCTTCTAAAATTGTAGGCATTAAATCAATGAGGTAGGCCTTATTATCTGTAATTTTTCCTGCTTGCTCGGTTATCACTTTTGGCCAATGAGCGATGAAAGAAGTAGCGATCCCACCTTCGCCTGGAAATTTTTTATAATCCTGAAGTGGAACGTTTGATACATTGGCCCATGCTCTACCATAAGAAACCGCCCCCCAAATATCAGGATTGTTGATATCTTCAAATTTGCCAGATCCGAATTCCCCATATTCTGAACAACCGCCATTGTCTGATAAGAAAAGTATTAAGGTATTATCTAATTGCCCTTCTTTTTCCAGATAATTTATAAGCCGTCCAATATTAGCATCCATGGAATGAACCTGCGCTGCATAAACCGCCATTCTATAAGCAGATTCTTCTTTTTGCTGGGGAGAAAGGTCTTCCCAGGCACGTACAGTTGTATCTCGAAATGGCTCCCAGTTTTTATCGAAAAGTCCTAGTCTTTTTTGATTTTCAAAACGAATACGGCGAAGGCTGTCCCAGCCAATTTGATATTTATCTTTAAATCTATCAATATCACTTTCTTTTGCCTGTAGAGGCCAGTGGGGAGCAGTATAGGCTAAGTACAAAAAAAATGGAGTTTCTTTCTTCTGATCACCAATAAACTGAATGGCATAATCTGTAAAAGCATCTGTTGTATAATAAGAAGTGTCAGGAGCAGGGAGGCTGTCATTCATATAAGTAAGTCCACGTGCACCCTGGGGTTTAAAATAGCTACTAGCTCCAGACAGAATACCATAATATTTGTCGAAACCACGCTGGAGGGGCCAATCTGATGAGTTATGATAGCCAATGTGCCATTTACCAGTCATATAAGTTTGATATCCGACTCCTTTTAAAGCTTCGGCTATGGTGACACATTCTTTATTTAAATGGCCCAGGTAACCAGGTGTTCCAAATCGTTTAGAGGCATCTTTATTTGCCGGAGGATTAGCCATTAGCCCTACACCCGCCTGATGTTGAAAAAGACCGGTTAGCAGACTGGCACGGGAAGGGCAGCACCTGGAGGTATTGTAAAATTGGGTAAATCGCAGTCCATTTTCAGCGAGTTTGTCCAGATGGGGAGTAGGGATTTCGCTTCCATAACAACCCAGGTCGGAATATCCCATATCATCAGCTAAAATCAGGATGATATTGGGCTTTACAACTTGCTCTTCATTACAAGAGATACTTAACAAAAAAAGCAGGCTTCCGGCAGTTAAATATCTGGCGATATTTTGAAACAAAGATATGCTCATTATTTAAGATTTTCAGAGATGTTTTCCAGAATAGCCGCCGCTGCTTTTCCTGTTTTCCCTGGTCTTTCATCTGCTATAGTTGTCAGACGCTGGTATTCTCTTGTATACCTCCTTCTATATTTATTAATCTGAGTGGTGTCTCCTAACTCTTCATGCCATGTAAAAGGATTATTCTTGACTTTATCTCCTCCAGATTGGGATTTCCGCCAGGCGACCAATTGCTCTATTAATCCATTGATCCTGCCTTTATTTTCAGGTTTATCAGCAATATTATAATGGCACATTGGATCTTTTTGAAGATTATAAAGTTCTAGTTCTTCGGTTATATGATGGACTCCTAAAAGCCAGTCTTTATTCATCAATGAGGTCACCATCGCGCTTTCGACAATCACAAAATCATTGACTTTTGAATCCGGTTTATAGAACATTTCCAGAAAACTTCGGCCCTCTGTTTCGGCAATATCTTTTTGTCCGCTTAGTTCCATAATAGTGGCAAATAGATCGGCATGACTGGTGAAGTTATCTCGAAACCCAGGCTTCACAAATCCAGGATACCAAACGACCATGGGTACAATAGATTGAGTAGGAAAGGGGCTTCCTTTATGGAGCATTTCATTATCAAATAAGGCACTCCCGTGATCGGAAGTAAATATGATCATCGTATTCTCTAACAGGCCTTTTTCTTCTAGTGCACCAATGACTTTGGCAATTTGCTCATCAATAAAACTCAAGCTTCCATAATGTGCAGCCCGAACATTATGGCGCAATTTATCTTGTTCTGGTTTTGGCAAACTGTCATAGTGATCGAACAAATTGCCTCCATAGCCATAGCGATGCCTTGTATAATCCAGAGGTTTATTATCCAACTCTCCCGCTACAAAATCTCCGCTTGGCAGGTCCTCCATATTTCGATAAATACTTGAAAAGCGTTCGGGAGCATTCCAGGGATTATGTGGCCCTGTAAAAGAAACCCACATAAACCAGGGCTTATCTTTTTTCAAAATACCACTTTGGACAGCCTCTACAGATTTATTACCTACAAAAGCATCAGCATGCAGGTCCTCATCAAGGGGCCAGTCAAAGAAACTTTGCCCACGAGGTATTTTTGAATCCCTGTTTAGGTTGTAAATATCCAAGCGTTTTGATCCCCTTTCATTGAGGTAAGCTTCATAATCATCGTCCCGATATTTTCGATCTTTACCCTCTAAGGAGTAACGAAGATCATAATCATAGTCCGCTGTAAATGGATGAAAATGCATTTTCCCAACACCTACCGTTGTATAACCTTCTTTTTTTAATTCAGAAATTAGAAAAGGCTTTACTTCTTCTCGAAATGAAATGCCGACATTGTCCCACAGGGAGTGAGCATGAGGATAATGACCTGTCACAATCGTAGCTCTTGCAGGCATACATATAGGAGAAACACAGGCGTGCTTTAGAAAAATCGCACCTTCATCAGACAATTTATTTACGGCAGGCATCTTTAGAAAGGGTGCTCCTACCCTGGGGAGATCTTGTCCTCGGGTATAATCAGTGGTAATAAACAGAATATTAGGCCTTTCAGGAATCACAGGTGAGCGTTCACAGCTGAAAACCCCAAAAAGTAATAAGACTATTCCTGAGAGATGGATAATCTGGTTCACAATTAGTTAAATTAATGGTTAGTTCTTCTGATTAGGTAAAAGAGTTTTATTTGAGTACCCACTCGTATAATCCAGCTGATCTTCTACCATTTTCTAGCTCCAATTTCATAGCATTAGTCGTAATGGCTTTGAATTTAACGGTACTGGGTTTTCCATCTTCATTGATGGGATAGTTTTTTACCTTAACCGGCTTCCATTCATTTCCACTTTTATAATACAATTTCCAGGATTCCGGATAAATAACTCCGCCATCATTACTTTTAAACCAATAAACGGTGCTTTCTGAAACAGTAGCAGGCTCTTCAAATGTATAGGTAATCCATCCTGTGGTATCGCGAATAGGCCACCAATTGAAGTTGGTTACTTCTGCTGAAACAGTTGGATCAGGAACATAATGGTCATTGACAGCCCAAAGATTACCCTTTCGAATTTTTTTGGAGGTTGCTACCTTGCTTTTAGAGGCAATGGTTGGGAAGGGTTCCGGAACGGCAGCCTTTTCTTCGGATGGAATCCACACCAGCATCTCAGATCCTCCACGGTTAGCCCATCCATAATAGGGGATGGCTTTAAAAGGAACAGGTATTTTTTCAATGCTTCCGTCTTCCCTTTCTTGCAGTGTTTCCGCTTTACCATTAATGGTCATCACCCCTTCCAAAAGATCTTTTTCATATACTAGTTCAAAATCTTGTTCTTCATCTAAAAGCAAGTTGTTTGCTTCTCCATTGAGATCTATACCTTCTGTGCAATAAACTACTGGGCCTGCTTGCAGGGCAATGCGACCTACATTGGTTTTGATCCCCGAATGTGCCTTAATCGCCCGGACTTCATATGGGAAATCAATATCAATGACATCTCCTTCAGACCAGTTTCTTTTAATGACTGCAAATCCTTTTTCCATGGAATAGGATACTGGTTTGCCGTTCACATTAATTCTGGTTTTATACTTAGGACCTTTAGTAAAAGAATATAGATCTGAAGGTACCGGTCTGTCACTTGCCCAACCCGGAATTCGGATGTTCAATGAAAAGTTGGCAGGCTTTTCCATATCCAATTTTAATTGAACATTTCCTGCCCATGGTATCTGGCTTGATTGACTAAGGGATACCTGTTGATTGCCCAAATCAAAATTTGTAGCACTAGAGATGAACAGGTTTACAAATACAGCATCTTCTTTATGCGCATAGATATACCCAGGCACCGCAGGAAGATATCGAGCCACATTTGAGGGGCAACAAGAAGTATTAAACCATTCACTTCTTTCAGTAATACCTCTAGATTCCAGTCGGTTGGGATAGAAAAACTTATTTCCTTCCAGAGAAACCCCTGATAATACATTATTATACAAGGAGCGTTCCAAGACGTCCATATATTTAGCATCTCCATGAGTAAGAAACAGGCGATAATTCCAAAAAATATTGGCAATACCGGCGCAGGTCTCATTATAAGCTCTCAGATTAGGGAGTTCATAAGTAGCTCCAAAGCCTTCATGGCCGCCGGCAGCCCCAATTCCACCGATGATGTATAATTTACCATCTACGATATCATGCCACAATTTGTCCATGGCTTCTATATAAAGATGATCATCTGTGAGGGCAGCAATATCTGCCATCCCTGTGTACATGTATGCGGCCCGCACAGAGTGCCCAACTGCCTCATCCTGTTCTGTCACTTTTTTGTGGGATTGGTTATAGGAGGTACGATCTTCGCTTAGTCCTCTTTTATCCAGGAAAAATTTAGCCAGATCCAGGTATCTCTTTTCTCCGGTAACATTGTATAATTTGACCAAGCCAATCTCAATTTCCTGATGGCCAGGTACTATTTCTCTTTTGCCCCAGCCAAATTCCTGATCGACCAGGTCCGCGCTTTTTATGGCAATATCCAGGAAATTTCGTTTGCCGGTTGCTTCATAATGAGCTACAGCCGCTTCGTACATATGGCCTACATTATACAATTCATGAGACCCTCCACTTGACTGTTCTATCCCTTCCCAACGAGGCTTTTTGGCGTCTCGGTGCTCTTCTGAAACCCCTAAAATTGTCTTTACGGTATATAAATAACCATCCTCTTCCTGAGCTTCTCCTACATAATAAATCAAGGTGTCGAGATAAGCTTCCAATTGCGGATCCCGTACTTGCTGCAGAGAATAAGCAGCACCCTCCATTACTTTGTAAACATCTGAATCATCGTAGCCTCTTCTGGTATTGAAAGTACCTTCTTCTAATCCTCCTGCTACTTTAAAATTCTTTATCCTTCCAGTTTCTTCACTTCGTTGGAAAGCGATTGGAATAGTCACTTCCCGATTGGTTTCAATACGTTCTTTCCAAAAAACATCCGTCACTTTCACCTGGGTAAATTTAACAGGTGTTATGGGATAGAAAGACTCCATTTTTTGTGCTTTGGAGTTTCCTGAAAAAAATAAAAGAATCAATAATATGCTTAAACCTCTGATCATAAGAGAATGGGTATAAATTGTTAACAATTATATTCTTTTAGGAGTAGTTTTCCAGAAAAAAACAAAGTTTTTTTCTGGAAAACTACTCCTAAATAAAGTATTCTTGGGCGTCGAATAACGACGACCTACGGTCCGTATGGAAGGAGTTATGAGACGCCCTCCAAACAAATTCATCAATATATTGCATCAAGTGGGTTCTGAACAGAAATATGGCCAAATCCAATTTCATCATCAGGAATTTGACAAATGAACTGATAAGATCTGGCAGGAATCGTAAACTGATCTCTGGCATCTCCGGCTTTTACCAGATCTTGCTGAGTTCTGAGAAGATCCCATAAGATCAAACCTTCTGAGTACAATTCTTTTCTTCGTTCAAGTAAAATGGCATCGATCAGCTCTTGCTGATTGGTAGAAGAAGTTAGATTTTCTACCAATCGTGATGTTTGCAGTTGATTGAGCAATGCCAGGGCCTGATCTGTTTGGTTTTGGCGTGCCAGTGCTTCCGCTTCTATCAATAACATTTCTGCCCCTCTCATAACAATCATATCCCCCAAATAATTAGCTCCATCATCCCTGAATTTATTGGAAGACCAACCAGAGTCTAATTCTCCTTCTTCTTTGTAGCTAAATTGGTTTCTGGCATCCAAAGAGTCAAACATATTCACAAAGGATTCATTTACCCTTAGCGTCTCATCACCAAAAATAGTACCTGCCGGTCGATGGCCATTAATGTTCCATCTGGAGAATAAATTAGTTGTCTGTATGTTATCGATTTCGGTTTGTCTGAAGCCCCACATCCATTCGTCATTGGCATTGGCAAATCCTCCCTGATATTCTTCAGCGGTCATTAAAGCATAATTGGTTCTGGCTGCATTGGCATGCGCGGCTGCATCACTCCAGTTTTCCATGGTAAGATATACTTGTGCCAATATTCCATTCACTATATCTTTATTGATGTATTCCATGCTTGGCCGATCCCAATCGTTGAGTAGGCTGAGCCCCTGAGTCAGATCTCCTAGAAGTTGTGAATAAACTTGTTCAACAGTAGCGCGGTCATTTTTTTCTCTCTCGGGAGTAGCCCGATCTGTATATATAGGAACTCCCGGTTCATTACTAGCGATGCTATAGGTTTGTTGATAGTAGCGAATCAAATTAAAATAAGCCCATCCTCGTATGGCAAGGGTTTGTCCTTTAATGGCATTGGACAGATCCGGTTGATCTGTAAAATTATCAACCTGCGAAAGAATGATATTGCAATTGTTTATAATTTGATAATTATATTCCCAGTTGTTATTGGCATAAGCCCCGGCGGATTCGGTGCGTACACTTTGGAAAACGCTGCTAAAATAAAAGCCATTTCCAATTTCGCGGACCCAAAGGTCTGGTGAAGCTGTCAGGTTATAAATTTGCATACCTGCTATTCCTCTATTCATACCATTAGGAGCAGTCAGCATGTATTTATAAACACCATTTAAGACCACCTGTAAACCAGATAGATTTTCAAATAATTGTTGTTCAGATACATCCACAGTCGGTTGTACATCCAGGTAATCTTCACAAGCGGTGCCTGCTACCATGATAACCATTAATAAAATATATATTAGCTTTTTCATGTTGTTAAATCATTTAGTTTAAAATTGGAATTGCAAGCCACCCGTAAAGGTCTTCCGGATACCCCAGTTGTAATCAGATTGTCCATCAAAACCAGCGATTTCGGGATCTGTACCACGATCCGCTGCAGCTCCCCAGGTGAATAAGTTTTCTCCCTGTGCGAATATTCTAAGGCTGGTAATTCTCAATTTATCCGTTATACTTTTTGGCATGGTGTAGCCAATATTTAATGTCCTCAGACGTACAAAATCATTATCATAAAAATATTGGTTGCTCGTTCTACCATTATCTCTAAAGTTTCTATGAGAAGGCCTTGGTATAAAAGTGTTTCTGTTTTCTGGAGACCAATGATTGTCTCTCCACACATCGATCAAGCCAAAAGCATTCCTCATATTGATATTCTCACGGTAAGCAACATCATTCATAATGCCTCCAATGCTGTAATAAAACATTACGGATAGGTCCAGATTTTTTATTTTAAATCTATTGGTTATACTACCATAAAGATCAGGAAGCGAGGAGCCTTGCCAGGCATGATTGGGCTGAGTATTTACAGTTGCCCAGGAGGTAGTGACTTCTTGCCCGATAACATTCCCTTCGCCATCAAATACATTGGCAAACCAGGTATTGTCACCCGTTTCAGGATCTACGCCCGCCCAGGTGGGAGTCCAATATTCGTAAATAGATCTTCCAACCACCCATCTTCGATCCCCAATGAGAACCTCTTCAACTGGTAAGTCAACAATTTCATTTTTGAAGTGGGTAGCATTAGCAGAGAAGGTCCATTGGAAATTTCTGTTTTTTATAATATCATAATTCAAGTCTATTTCAAAGCCTGTATTTTCAACAGTAGCGATGTTGGCATCTACTTCGGTAATTCCAAAAGATTGAGGTAGGGGCTGACGGAATAATAAGTCCTCTGATGTTCTCTTGAAGTACTCCAAACTTCCATAAAACCTATTAAACAGCGTAAATTCAATGCCCGTATTAAACTGGAGATTCTTTTCCCAGGTCAATTCAGGAGTAGGAAGACGTTGTTCAATGGCCCCTGAATTATCATAAAAATTATAAGCCAAGTCATATAAAGCTTGATAAGCATAAAGGGAAAGCTGATCATTTCCGGTGGCTCCGTAACTTGCTTTAATTTTCAGATTGTCAATAAAGTCAACTCCATCAAAGAAGGACTCCTCAGAAATTCTCCACCCTGCACCTACTGACCAGAAATTTCCCCAGCGGCTATCAGGATGAAAACGGGAAGAACCATCCGTACGGTAACTGGCAGTTACATATATTTTATCTTCAAAATCGTATTCCAGGCGGGAAAAAACACTTGCCAAACGATAGTCATTTTCAAATGATCCGGTAGAAGGTTCCGCAGATGCTGCATCCAATTCAAATATTCCGGGCACCGCAAAAACCTCTTTAAAACCAGAGATTTGACTTCTATTCCAAGCGTACAACTCATTTCCGACCATAATGCCTACATTATGACTTCCAAGAGATTTTTTATACTCCAAAATATTGGTTAGCGTATATGAAAAACGGGTATTACTCAATTTTGAGGCATTTCCTTCCACCGTTAGAATGCCTTGTACGGGTGCCCTGTAGGTGTGTCGATTGAAAACACTTAGATCTGTAATAAAGGTAGACCTGAAATCTAATCCATTTAGTATGTTCACCCCTAATCCTAGCCTGTTGACCAATTGATTGGTATTATTGATATCAAAAGCATAAGAATCGGGTTCTTTGGGGGCAACGGAAAAATCAAATGGATTGCTAGCTCCGAAAAATCTTCTGCCGGAGTAGGACTGTCCACCACCCTTTTGCAAAGCAGTATTTCCAAAAACATCCACAAAGAATTCACCAGTTTCATGATTAAACTCATAAGGGTGCACTCCAGAAGGAATGGTACGAACTACTCTTGTAAACTCACCAGGATTGTTTTGATCTGTCCGAAGGTAAAACAAAGAGGCTTCGAGATTTACTCGATCTCCAATAGCCGTACTGATATTTAATCGTGTAGACCAACGCTGAAAATCCTGATTAAAATACTGCCCTTTATCATTCAAAAAAGAGGTGGCAAAGAATAATTTAGTTTTTTCAGAAAGGCCGGTACTTACATCTACGGCGTATTCCTGTCTTAATTTAGGATCAAACAAATCATGCCAATCATAATCATACAATAACTCCGCCTCAGGCTTGATCTTTCCGTCAAATCCAACTGGATCGTCAATATTCCAATTACTTCGATACCTACGCTCATAGCCCAAAAAACTGGTATGTGGGCGGGCAATATAAAAACGGTCGGTAGTCCTTCCAGAGGCATTTTCCCTGGCGGCCTGATCTTCCATTCCACTTTGCAGGTTATCATAGTAAAATCCTTTCCAAACGGCTTCATATTGATCCCCAGCGTTTAGCTTGTTAGGTAAGGTCACTGCAAAATCAGAGGTTCCAAAAGTAGACCTGAAGTTGACAATTGTTTTTCCTAAAGCGCCGGTTTTGGTATTGATCAGGATGACTCCATTGGCAGCTCTTGATCCATACAAAGCAGTGGAGGCTGCATCTTTAAGAATAGATATGGATTCAATTTCATTAGGTGCAATACTACTCAATGAGCCTTCAAATGGACTACCATTTAAGATGATCAGAGGGTTATTAGATGCACTTAAGGACCCAAATCCACGAATTTGGATTACGGCATCAGCTCCAGGTTGACCTCTGCTACTCAATACCTGAATACCCGGACTTAAACCCTGCAGGGCCTGACTGACATTAGAAGAGGCAGTTTCCTGGATTTTTTCAGATTCAATAAAGGCCGCAGATCCAGTAAAAGCAGCTTTCTTTTTGGTACCATAAGCGACTACCACAACTTCATCTAATTGCTGTACATCTTCAACCAATTCTACATTCAGAAAAGATTGATTCCCAACGCTTATTTCCTGAGTTAAAAATCCTATATAAGTAAAAGTTAAGGTATCCTGTGGACTTGCATTAATGGTAAAACTTCCATCTACATCGGTGATGGTTCCTGTGCTGGTATTTTTGACTATAATATTGACTCCAGGCAAACCGGTACCAGCTTCATCTGAAACTTTTCCATTAACCGTTTGGCCATCTAATGAGGCACTGCCTAATAGAAAAAGGAGGCAGTAAAGGAGTGAATATCTGGGAGGTGCCAGCTTCACAATTTTAAGTAGTGGTGCGAGAAGGTAGTTCATAAACATAGGTTTTTTGTTAAAGGCTAAGCCTAATTTTTCGATAAACTAAAGTTATGCTACCTGCTGGCCTGGCATTTTACCACATGTGCAAAATACTAGTATGAATGTCCAATAATCTATTGAAGAGGATAAAAACAACCTTTTCCAGATCTAGGATTTGAGTTTTTCTTTTAGATATTCCCTAGGAGAGCTACCAAAATATTCCTTAAATCGCCTGGAGAAAAGAGAGGGACTAGAAAAGCCCGTAGAGTAGGCTGCTTCGGTTATGGAAAGCTCCTGATTTAAAATCAACCTGGCTGCTTTTTTTAATCGAACAGATCGAATGTATTCTGTTGCAGAACAGTTGACAATTTTTTTGAGTTTGAGGTGTAACAGAGAACGACTGACATGCATATGTCGAAGTAAAAAAGAAATATCCAAATCAGGGTTATCAATATTATCATTTATGAGGTCCGTTAATTTTTCGATAAAATCCTGATCTGCTTTGGAATGAGTAATTTCTGATGGTTGAAGGTCTATATTATCTTTGTAAAGATCTGCTAAACGTCTCCTTGTGGTCAAAACGTTTTCAATATGCTTAACCAGCAGATGCGGGTAGAAAGGTTTTTCGATATAAAAATCCGCCCCAGATGATAGTCCTTCGTAATGATGTTTGACATCTGCCTTTGCCGTTAGTAGTATTATAGGAATATGTGAAGTTTCAATATTCTCTTTCATCTGTTTGGTAAACTCCAAACCGTCCATTTGAGGCATCATAATATCACTGATTATGATTTCTGGTTTAATGTCCTTTGATTTACTAATAGCTTCGATTCCATTGTTTGCAGTATGAACATTGTATTGATCCATTAGGCATTCCTGAAGAAATGCCAGGAGTTCCTGGTTATCATCTACCACTAATATATTGGGTCTATTGGAAACACTCACTCCTAAATTTGGAGAAATTATCTCTGCAAATTGGGTATTCACCCATTCGCTAACATTACTGTAATAAGAAATATCGTTGTTCACTAATTCCTCTTCTGAATAGACCTTAGAGCTTACAGGAATTCTAACAGCAAAGGAACTTCCATTTCCTTCCTCGCTTTCTACTTCCATCGTCCCTTTATGTAGTTTCACAAGGCTTTTTACAAAAGCTAAACCCAAGCCAGAGCCAGTAGAAAATTGAATGGGATTTTCGGCCTGATAAAAGCGTTTATAAATGTGTTGCAATTGATCATTTGGAATTCCTACTCCATTATCTTTAACTATAATGGAGAGGAAATGACCTTCATTTTTCTCAAAATCATCCTTAAATGAAACAGAAATTTTCCCCTGGTCGGGAGTATACTTAAAAGCATTAGACAGAAGATTAAAAAGAATCCGTTCTACCTTATCAGGATCAAAAAGCATTTTGTTTTCCTTTACCTCATATAAAAAGTCGAACTCAATTTGCCGATGTTCAGCCAGATCTTCAAAGGCTTCTTTAATCTCTCTGGCAAAAAGCTGGATATTCCCAGTTCTAACTTGTAGCTTTTCATTGCCACTTTCTGTTCTTCGAAAATCAAGTAACTGATTCACCAGACCTCTCAGACGTTGTGCATTATGATGGATTTGTTTTAGCTTAGCTTTGGATTGTTCTTTTAATTGGTTCGATCTAATTAAATTTTCTAAAGGCCCAAGAATCAGTGTTAAGGGAGTTCGCAATTCATGGGAAATATTTGTGAAAAATTCTAGTTTTAGCTGATTGACTCTTTCCTGATGCTTTTTCTCTTTATGCTCCAACATGGCCATAGACCTGGATTTTTCAATTTTGACACTTGTTCTGTAAAAGAAAATAAGTGCTATAACAATTAAGAGTCCATAGATTACAAAGGCCAAATTACTTCGCCAAAATGGAGGAGCCACTTTGATGATCAAATTGGATATTTCTGAACTCCAGTCTGTATTATCATAAGATGCTTTGACATGGAAAGTATATTTTCCCGGTGAAAGGTTGGTATAGGTAGCAAATTCCTGATTGCCAACCAGGTTCCATTCAGACTCAAATCCCTCCAGGTAATAAGCATATTGCACTCTACCAGGATGAATATAATCAAGTGCTGAAAAATGAATAGTAAAAACATTTTCCAAATATTTCAACTTGATAGATCTTGTTGAATGAATGGGATTTTGGAGTACATTCTTTTTTCCGGGAATAACCGATTTATTGAACAGCTCAAAATCTGTAAAAATGACTTTATCTGGCGTTTTTACATTTTGCGGATTTTTTTCATTGAAATGAATCAGCCCATTAATTCCTCCGAAATAAAGTTCATCAGAACGTGTTTTATAATATGCTTGATAATTAAATTGGGAAAAAGGAAAACCAGATTCCTGATTGTAGATAACTGTATTATTTGTTTCTGGAAAAAATTTAATTAACCCAGAACTACTACTAACCCAATAAAATCCATCCTGCCCCTGAATCATTCCGAAAGTTCTCTTTGCGGGAAAACCTAAAAAAGGAGAATAGTGATGCAAAGAGTCCTCATCTCTCCAATATACATGAAGGCCTTGAAATGAATCTCCAATCCATATATTACCCTGTTTATCAGGAGTCACAAAGGAAATATTGACAGATTTTTGAAATTTATCGAATCGTGAAAGAGAACTGGTTTCTAAATTATAAGAATATAAATCTGACCGGGTAGAAAACCAGAGATCCTGCTCAGTCTTGCAAATGGATTCAACGATAGAATTGCCAAATACGCCATTTAAAAAAGGCCGAATTTCTTTTGATTGCACATCCAAAACCACAACTCCATTACCAGTACCGATAAAAATAGAATCTCCTTCCATAAACAAGGAGTAAATCTCATCCGATGGCAAATTAGGAGTATTTTTTGTGTTAATAACTTCAAACCATTCTAATTTTGGGTCATATATATTTAAACCTCCCGTAAAAGTTCCGATGTAAAGATTTTGGTCTTTTCCTATTAATAGGGCGTGGACATTATCGTAACTTAAACTATTTTCTCCGGGAATATGGCAATACCTGTCTATTTTATCAGTCTGAAAGTTTATTCTATTTAAACCTTCACCCTCAAGGCCAACATATATGTTCCCGAAGGAATCTTCTACAATACTACTGACGTGTTTTCCACTCAAATATCTATCTCCAACTCCACTTGTTAAAACATTAAAAAATTCTGCAGTGGCATCGTAAAGGTTTATTCCTCCGAAATAGGTTCCTACCCACATGTTCCCCATGTTATCGCGGCAAATAGCATAAATCGCATTGCTGTTGAGGCCCTTTGAATCATTGATGTCGTATTGGTTATATTCTATTTGGTTTTTTTCCCGATCCCAAATACATAAACCATTTTCTGTTCCAATCCACATATTGTTTTCCTGGTCTTCTACAAAGGCACGTACAATATTATGTGGAATATAATTGCGTCCAGGGGAATTAGCAGAAAAATTCCGGACAGTTCCTGTTTCAGGATCTACTTTGAACAGACCTGAATTTTCCCCCTTAAACCACAATTGTTTAAAACTATCCAGATAAAGGCTTACCGAAATTCCAAGCCTGGAAAGCCCTAAATCAATTAATTGGACTGTTTTTGCAGCTCGATTTATCTTCGCTAACTTATAATCGCCCATCAACACAAAAAGTTCTTGTCCGCCATCGGCGATGGCAATGGCATCTAAATCCTTTAACAATGATTGAGTAAATGGCAGATGCTCAGTGAGCAATTCAGGATTTGACATAGATTCATCCAGGTAATAAATATTTGATCCCTGGCTTAGCCAAAACCCACCTGTTGAACAAGCTTGAATATTTGTAATATGTGTAATCGTATCAAAGGGTAGAAGCTGTTGCTTAAATATGGCCTTATCTTCTTCTAATTTGAAAACCCTACTATTATAGGACCGAACATACAGTTGATCTCCTTCCGTATTGGAAAAAAATTTGGGATTGGATAAAACAGTAGGCTCTCCATTATGATCTAAGACATGGTATTCCCGAAATTTATATCCATCAAACCGACAAATAGAAATTCGAGTAGCAATCCACATGAAGCCCAAAGTATCCTGAAAAAAATCAGTAATGCCTGTATAAGGCAACCCTTCCGTATCGGTATAATGAATAAAAGAACGTTTTTGAGGAAAAGTAGTTTGACCTGCCAATTTCCCCGGAAAGGAGAAAGCAAGGAAAGAAAAGAAAAGAAAAATCAATATTTTTTTTAATTGAAATCTGCGCATATCATCAACACTGCTAATTTCCTTCCATAAAATTTGCCATTATTGCTTAAACTAAATTAAGAAAATCAAAATCTTTGATAAAACAAAATTGGACTTGATGTTCAGAATAAGGAAATTAATTCTCCTGCTTTATAGATAAATTAATAAAGCAAGTTTTAAATTAAAGTAAATCTTTTCGGTATGAAAATCCAGAAGGAGGATCAAGACCTTGTCATTTTTGAAAGTGCCCTCTATAGAACCACTACAAGTTTAATCATTGGGGAAAATTATCTATTGCTGGTAGATCCCAATTGGCTTCCTAATGAAATAGCATTTATCCACCATTACATTTCAGGAATTGACAGCGGTCAGGAAAAATACCTCGTTTTTACCCATTCGGATTATGATCACATCATCGGTTATGGTAAGTTTAAAGAATATCAAACCATTGCTTCCAAAAATTTTGTAGAAAACGCCAATAAAGAATCTATCCTGGAACAAATTCAAGCATTCGATGATGAGTATTATATAGCACGATCCTATGTTATCGAATACCCTCCAATAAACAAAGTGATTGAACAGGATAGTGAGATTTGGCAATTACATGGTGATGAATATTTATTCTTCCAAGCTAGTGGGCATAACCCGGATGGCATCATCTTTTGGAATAAAACAAAAGGTATTCTTGTCTTAGGTGACTATCTTAGCAATATTGAATTTCCTTTTGTTGACCACAGTTTTGAGGAGTATCACAAGACTTTAGACACAATTGAGGAGATTCTCCAAACTAAAGAAGTCCAAATTTTAATAACTGGCCATGGTGATTTTACCACATCCCCAAACGAAATGAATCAGAGATTAGAGGATTCGAGAAGCTATTTAAATGAATTGGCAGCATCAATTACGGAAAACAAAACTTTTGATACAGAAAAAATAGCTTTGAAATACCAGTTTTATAAGCCGATGATGAAATGCCATATAGGTAATATTGCCAATTTTAAAAAAGAAAATCCCAGTTAAACTTTTGTCCTTCTACCTTCTACTTTTTACTTTCTACTAAAAATGATAGTGTTAATTCAATCAATTAACCTTTCTATAAGGCTTATCTCAAATGTTAAAATTGATCTAATTAACAGGGGGCTAGCTTTATTATAACATCCTTTAACAGATGGATTCTATTTATTTGTAAACTAAAAGACAAAAACTGATTGGTACCAAATCGAGTTTTTCGACACTAATTAACTCAAAGAAGAAACCCTACCTAGTTGGACTATCCCTAATTCCTGTGAAGTGCTTGTTTGAGAATTACCCATAAACGGGGTTGTGTAAAAACTAAAATTTAAAAAAATTGACTTTTCACACAAACCCATTTCAGGTGATTGGTCATAAATGCCATGTCATTTTTGATCTTTAGAACTTTTATCCACCATTGATAAAACTATAGGTAGATGGATAAAATCTAGTCCTGGCAAGCTTATAACCTTTTCATTTCTCAATAAAAACCAATTAAAATGAAACGATTCGTAATCGTAATGGCTTTGCTATGCCCGCTTGGAATCATGACTTTGCAGGCACAGAAAAATTCTTTCTTCATTGGCGCTAATGCCGGAGTGAATGTTTCCAAATTTAGATTCACAGAAGATTTACTTGAGCTGTATCCTATCTCGAATGGAAAGTTTGGTTTAAACGGTGGTCTTACGATGGGACTAGAAATACGAAACTTTACCCTAACCACGGGCATCGAATACACTCAAAAAGGAGGTGAATATCAAACCCTCAATTTTGAAGATGAGCAGGGAGTTGGGTTTTACTCTGCTGTAGAAAAACAGCATTTCATAAGTGTACCCATCATGCTAGGTTATCGAAAATATCTGGGCGACAAATTAGGAGTTACTCTAGCCATGGGCCCATCCATCAACATGGGACTAAGCGGTAAAATGGATGAAACAACCACCTATTTTGGCGGAGAACAAGTACAAACGGACAATTACAAAACCAGCTTCGGAAAAGATATTAATGACGATTATAAACCCACTCAGGCCGGATTCAGAATTTCTCCAGGATTGATTTATCTGGTCAATGACAAAAGCAAAATCACTTTCAATGTTACCTGGGATAGCGGCTCTAGTGATGCCTATAACCCAAGATATAAAGATGCAAATGACTTCTTTGACACCAATAAGGGAACCCTTAGGCATAAGTCAGCCTTCTTCACTGTTGGCTATGAGTATCATTTTAATTTTAATGATAAATATTAATAAAGGATGAAAATCTGCAATAATTGTAATGGCGAAAACCATGTGGAAGTCATCAAATGCATCCACTGCCAGATGACCAATGATTTTCGCCCCAAAGGAGAGGACTTACTTGAAAATGCGCATCAATCCGATGAACAGGATCAGCAATGCATGAATTGTGGTCATTCCAAACCAGGAGATGGTCCAAAATGTATGCACTGTCATTTCCCTTTACCCAATGGAGAAAAACCAGTGCATGCCAATCCCAAAATATTTGTATTTAAATCTGAAGAAGACCGGTCTCCACAGACCGTCTTCTCTAAGAAAACAAGCTAGCTATGACCAGGAGAAAAATGCAGTTTTTTAATCTATCTTTTTTAGACCTGATGACAGGTGCCCTGGGAGCAGTCATTTTTCTATTCATCATAACTCCCAAAGGAGGTGAGTCAGCAGCTCAGGTACGGCAAGCAGCAGTTTATTTTGACACGGTACAGATGAAACTGTACGGTGATCTGCACGATAGCCTGTTTAATAAAGAACCTGGCGATACTATTTTTGCCGTTTTGCTGGGTCACGAGTTGCTTCCAAAAGAAAAGGAAAAAGAAAAATTCCCTCGAGTTTTGGCCGCTCAAAAACGAAAAGAAACTCCTAAAAAAAAGGATCCTGTCAAAAAGGAGAAAAAAGAAGCGAAGAAAGAAACAAAACCTAAGGAGGAATACAAACCTCCCGTTCCTAAGCCGGACCCTAAACCGCCAGTTTACCGAGGAGATGCTCCCTCTGTACCCTGTAGTGTTTCCATCGAGATCAACTGGCCCAACAAACAAGACAATATTGACCTGTTTGTATGCAAGGGCAACCGCTGCGTATATGGGGCAGAGAAGAGAAATCGGATGATTGGAGAATGGGATAGTGGCAAATCACGTAATCGTCTGTTTGGAAATGATTTGCGTACCAACCAGGAAGCAGTTCGGCAGTTTGACAAGATCATTCCAGGAGAATACAAGATATACGCACTATTCAAAGAAAGTGCAAAAAACGAGAGCTCAGTTGTCATTAATGGGCTAATCTATACCAAAAATGACTTGGGCGAAGAGCGAGGTGAATCCTTCAGTAAGCAATTGGCCATAAGCAAAAAACGTACTTTGATAGGAACATTGATTATAGAAGAAAATGGAAAATATCAACTGACACGGAATTAGGTGAATGATCATTTAAAGATTTGTATTAGATCAGTTTTCAATTCAAAAAATCTTAAGCATGTTTAATAATAAGCGCACGCAGGCTGTTTTCAGCCTCATATTGGCAGCCGGATTATGGCTATTATTGGTAGTATTGGCAAGTATTTTTCCATCAGGTAGTGGCATCCATCGCTTTTTTGAATTATTAGGTGGCTCCGGTCTGGGGATTATCCAGGCCCTGATTTATGCCTTGTTTTTCTTTTGCATGTTCGAACTGTTGGAAAAACGCAAGTTTGTACGCCGGCAATACACTGGTTTTAATTTGGGCTTGCTTCCCTTGCAGGATCAGCTGGTATTGAGTCCGGAAGAGGTCGCTCAAATTAAGTTGAATACCATCCGACTAGAACAGGAAGGGCAGTCAACCTTGGTAGGCAATTTCATAAAAAAGGCCTGCACCCAATACCGCAATGATCAATCGATCAGTGAAACACTACAAGTCTTTTCGGCACAGGTAGATAACAGTAAGGAAAAAATGGAAGGAGACCTTGAAATCGTTCGGTACCTCTTGAGTACCGTGGTTTCCTTAGGATTTATTGGTACACTAATTGGCCTATCCTCTTCAATTGGAATGGCCCATTTAGCCAAAACTTCGGAGGGAATGCCTCTGGTTACCCAAAGTTTATACGTGGCTTTTGATACTACCCTGGTAGCTCTTTTGATAGGACTGGTATTGAATTATTTCTATCATCGCTACTTGAAAGAAATGGATACCTTTTATTCGCAGTCTAAGTCTTATGTGATTGATAATTTAATAAGTCGGATTTATAAGCCGGCTGGTTAGTTCTTGTTTTTCGGGGGCCGGCGGCCCCCGAAAAACATATATTGATACTAGATTAATTATTTACTGCTTAATAACCGGCCTTAACAAGAATCCATCAGCCATATCAAGCCGAATGAAATAAGTGCCTTTAGGCAGATCAATTAGCGATACATCTACCTGAGCTTCCCCAACTCCGCGGTTTCCAGTCCAGGTACGGATTGGGCGTCCGGTTCCATCAAAGATTCGCAAGCTGAAATCGCTTGCCTTAGCATTTTGCCAGGTCAATGTGAGGCGATCTGCTGTCGGATTTGGAAATGCCTTAAATTGCAACTCATCGGATACATCTACCTCTTTGGTATTCACCAGTTTGCCGGTATTTACTCTGAAAAGAAAGGCCTCTCTTTCTATTCCTGAGGAGGAATTATAGGTACCACTTAAGAAGAGGGCTTCTCCAATACGTGAAAAGTTAATTAATTGGACAAACCTTTGAACACTAGTAAAAACTAATTCATTCTCAACAATATTACCCATAGAGTCAAATTGAGCGACGCGAAGCTCATAATCCGAATAACCAGAAGGCTTCCGTTCAAATGCTACCATTGATGATAAAATGTTGTCATTGGCATCATAAAGAGCTTGGAAATTCGTAACCTCTCCGCCAATAGAACCTAGAGCGGTTCCATCAAAGGATTTCAGTTCTATTAAACTACCATCAGCTACATTTATCCGTGCAAAATAAGCAAATCGAAAAATACCACTAAAAGAAGAACCACTAATCAAGAGTTCTGTTTGATCATTATTCAATACTACTTTTGTGGGAAGGGCGTAATCACGATCGGCAAAGGGAAGCTCCGTGATGTAACGGAGGGAAGCATCTGCATTATGAGCAGTGATAATGAGGGTGTCTGATCTCCCAAATTGATTTCCCGTCTCAGCTTTCAAACCAACGGTATAAATCTGATCCATGGTATCGACCGCAATTTTCAGCGGCTCGAAGGGATAATAAGTTAAGGTATCAATTGAAGCAGCTATCGTGGTCTGAAAGGAAGTATCGCAGGCGAAAACATAAGGTTGATACACAAAACTACCATTTATATTTGCAGAGCCAAAAACAGCCCCGAAGATACCATAACTCGTAGGAGCAACCCTCATAGTATTCGCTGTCAAAAGATTGGGTTGAGGATTAAATTCAGCAACCCCGAACCCTGCTTCGTTTGGCTGTAAAACCCGGAGACTATCATCAAAACGGAAAAAAGTGACTCTCCTTCGTTCATTCACAATTCCCATATATCCATCTCCAACAGCTACTAATGAGGCTAATTCATCGTCAAAGAAGGTGTTTTCTGCCCAGAAGCTAATATCATTAGTAGAAATCGTTTGACCAGTTCGTTCACCAGTATCGGCGTCTACTATTTCGAAACCCCAGGTAAGTTGAGCATCTCCAACTTCTCCATTTTGTTTGATCCCTAGAATAGGAGCAGCTTCTCCTACCTGGGGTGGAAAAGTAAAAGCCCCATAATAAGAAGAAACGCCAGCCCCTGATCTAGGAGGGACTAGATCTAAAGTATCCGGGAAAGAAGCAGTCGAATTCTCATAAATAATAACTCTAAGTCCTGCTCTAGTATTACCAAAAGTGTTCACCGTCACAATATTGCTATCAAGCGTAGGTTTGGTAAGCCTGTAGGTACTCTCGTATCCCTCAAGTACTATTACAGTATCCACCGCATCCTCCGTAAAATCAATCCGATAAGTATTTCTGCCCATTACGTAAAGGGAGTTATTCAAATAAGTCAGGTTATTGGTAAAGGGTCTTAATCCATCGGGCACTGGTATGGTATCTCTCATAGGGTTGCTACCCGTACCTCTTTTCAAAAAATAGGTATTCAATCGGGAATCAAGGACGCCATAGGCATCCAGGTTAGGTATATAAGCTATATCTGTGGAAACACTAAATCCTCCCAAGCCAGCTGGACTGTATTCATCTACCTGTGATAGATCGGTGGTTGAAAATTCTCTGATTAATAAATCAAGGGCATTAAAAGCGGTATCCCGAGGAATTATTCCAATACCAATGCGATCAGGTGCAACAGGTAAAATGTTAACTATATTATTTCGAGCAGTGCTTCGTCTGGGAATAGCATCTATTACTTCCTGCTGAACCACAAGTGTTTCCTTGTTTATACTATGAAGATTATAGTAAACTTCATTAAATCCGGTCGTTTCATTTTGAGTAATCCCTCTGGTAAATACAAACAACTGATCTTCAGCAGCTAAAAAACCAAAAGGCAGTTCCGTTCCAGGCAATAAATCCAGAGTAGCTTCTGAACGAATGGTACTTAAATCCGGTGAAAATTGAACGATACCTGTCTTTTGCGTGGCAGAGGCATCTACCACCAGAATGCTATAAACAAGCCAAATCGAACCATCTGGAGCCTGGCTGATTTTAGCCAAACTAGAAGTGCCCTCCGGATCCAGAGCAACAGAATTAACGACCTCGCCCTTATCGGTAATGATGTCTACATTTATTTTGTATTCGAGGCCACCAGGACGATTCCGAGTACTGGCAAGTGCCAGATCACCACTCTCTAATAAAACCATATCCATACCGCGACTAAAAGTGTCGATAAAGTTGTCGTCGTAGAATTTAATATAATCCGTTTTAAGCTGAGCTTTAAGACTAAGACATCCTAAAACGAGGAATAAAAAAAGGGTAAATACTCTTTTCATTGAAAGGAATTTTGAGTTATTAATGAATAAATTGTACGAGTAAAATGAGACTACCGAATTCAATGATATCCATTGGTTTTCGGCATTCCGAAAAAATTAATTCTCTTGGTTTCTTCTAAAGAATGGGATTATTTAATATCATAAATACTAGCACTAACAGGCTATCTGCCATAGATTCAACCATCCATTTGGACTTGTTAAAATTTTGGCTCTGGGCAAAGCATTTTAGGTGTTTTTCTGAAGTGTATACTAATAGGTCTAATCAGATTTGAGATAAATGATTAAAAAGAGAGCGTCTCATATCCCGATAGCTATCGGGATCCTCGTTCTGAGCCGCCAAATAATTTTCTTTTTGAGGGGTGATTTTTAAGGAAAAATTCCATTTTTCCTTAAAA
>JANQPA010000048.1 GCA_028285545.1 Saprospiraceae bacterium
AGAATTATTGACTATACTCCAGCTTCCAGTGCCATTGGTGCTGGCATCCAAGGTCACAGGACCTAAGGTACAGACCTCCTGGTTGGGGCCAGCATCAGCTGTGGCGGCCTTAACAACCTCAACAACAACACAATTACTGGCTTTTTCACAAGAAGCACCATTCCCGATGGCAATAGCAACTCTACGATAATAGGTGGTTTGTGTTAACCCCGGTGAAGGAGTATAAGTTTGCTCTGTAGCGCCATTTATGGGAGTCCAAGGACCATTACATCCAGTCGTACTTGACTCCCAGCGGTAGTCCACATCAAAGTCACCATTAAGACCTGTAGGAGTATTAGCAGATAATTCACCAGGTACAACTCCATTACCAAAATCACAGTAGGTATCTCCGCCAATAATATTTCCTGGATCAATAATTTCGATAACAAAAAATCTCACAGAAGTAGAAACTGGTCTACAAGGACTATCTATAATAAAAGGGCTTTTTGTAGTCCATTGCACCTCCAAAAGTCCAAAAGAAACATCATTAGCGACTGAATTGTAAACAGCATTAGTTGGATCAGTAGGATTGGAAATTGTTCCTGATCCAGTAACAACAGTCCACATACCAGGGCTATTGGTATTAACGCTCAAAGGTGTAGAACCTAACAGACATACATCATTAGCGGTAGCATCACAAGCTTCAACACGCTCGCAGTCAAAACTCTCATTTACTTGAAGCTCAAAATCTCCTGAATCTCCATTATTACCTTTTACATAAACGAAATATTGAGTATTTACCGATGGGAAAACAAAAACAGTTGAACCAGACCCAGTTCCAGGACTTTGCCCACATATCCCCTCATCATCATTACCAACTTCACAAGTAAGATTACCACAACTACCTGTAAAAACACTGATTTCAGTATCAAAATTGGTAAAAGGAACCTGGGTGGTAATTTCATAGAAGGTATTTCCTGTCCCAGTAAAGCTGTACCATACCCCACCTGAATCCCCATTATTAACCTCGTGACCACAATCGGGAGGAGCACCTGTAGTCGTTGCTTCCATGGTAGTACCAGTACCAGTACCGGAGCCAGTAGAAATGTCAATCACTTCTGCCATATCACACTCATCATTAGCAGGAGGAGCTAACCATTCTGCCCCAAGAAATAAAACAGTAAGAATTAATGCAATAGATAATTTGATATGGTTTAAAAACCAATTAGAAATCTTTTGGGTAAGCTTTTTTTTCATGGATTATCATTAAAAAGTACAGCATGGAATTAAGTAATTGAAAAAGTTTTATTAGCTAAATAAATCTTAGGTCATCTTTAAATTTTATTTAGCAAACTAATCAATTACCAGTTATAGGACAGGTCTTATGGTTTTTCAAAGTTAAAGATAAGGAAAAATGTAATATAATATTGCTGGAATGTCCCGATATCCTTATTTTTTTTTTGATAAAAACAAGGAACCATTCCTAGAAGGATAGAATCAGAAAAAAAAGACCTATTATTTAATATCGTGAATGGCTTTCATAAAGCGATGAACATAGTTTTCCCATGAAAAAGATGCTGCCTCTCTTAGGGATAATTCCTTTCTTTCTTTTACCAGGGAATCGTCCAGAAAAACATCTTGCAAAAGGTCTTGCAATTCATTTTCATTTTCCGGATCAAAATACAGGGCAGCTGATCCACCCACCTCTGGCATACTGGAACGATCAGAACAAATAACCACAGTTCCACAAGCCATAGCTTCTAAGATGGGCATACCAAAGCCTTCGTATAATGATGGATAAATAAAGGCAAGTGCATGGGAATACAGAACAGGAAGATCCCTCTTATCCACAAAACCAGTTAGAAGAATATCCTGTCGATAAGGATGTTGGGCCAGTTCGTCATAAAAAGATTGATATTTCCATCCTTTTCCACCAACCATAACAAGCAACACTAATTCATCGTTCTGATCCCTAAATCTTTGATAAGCCTTTAGTAATAGTATTAGATTTTTCCTCGGCTCAATAGTCCCCACTGAGAGAAAAAAAGGAGACTGAATCTTCCATTTTTCCAGAGCTATTCTAGAAGGTTGAGGCTGATAAAAAGGATCATGTGCTGGTGGGATTACAACCGTTTTTTTCTTTGTAAAAGGGAAAATTCTGGTGAGATCTTTAAATGAATGTTTAGACACTGTTAGGATGAGGTCAGTTTTTTTCAGGATTCCATATAAAAAAATTCGTTGCAACAACTGACTGTGTCTGCGATGGAATTGGGGAAAAAGTAGGGCAGTCAAATCGTGGATCACAGTGATCCGGTGAATGCGTCGAGGTAAATTAAAAGGGCCAAAATGAGCTGGTTCAAGAACTGCATCAACCTGAAGTCTACGCAAAACAATGGGAATGATCACAAACATCCGCAAGGCAGCATAGGGTAAAAACCTTCGATAATTCTGAATAGCTATTTGCTCTACCTTTCCTACTAGGGCAGCATCCTCTTTTTCTCGGATCAATACATACTCATTAAGCTCATCATATTGAATTAAGGCATTTACCAATTTTTTGGTAAAGGTATGAATACCTGCATTTTGGTTATCAAGTGGGTCTGCCAGAATAGCAATTTTCATATTTTTAACCTTGGTTTAGCAAACAGTCATATAATTTTAAATGGTCATCAACTGTATTATTTAATGGGAAATATTTCTGCAGCGACTCCGTCCATTGTTCATTCCTAGCTCTGAATAGTGCCTCATAAAGGGCGTTAGAATTCATAGCTTCAATAGACACATATCGACCATTTACAACTTCTTTCAATGCACCTTTTTGAGAAGAAATGATAGGAACACCAAGAGCGACGGCCTCTGCTGCTGCAAAACAAAAACCTTCACTATAAGATGGAATTACTACACAAGAAGAAGAGCAAAGTGTTTGGTAAAGTTCTTTTCTTGGCAGTCCATGCATTAGAACAATATGATTTTCTAAATTCAGTTGCCTGATCATTCGCAATATCTTTTTAAAAAAGGCACGTGGCTTCTTGGGTAAGATCAATTGCAATTTGGAATCAGGATATTGAGTGCTAAATAATTTTGCGGCTGGCAAAAGGAGATCTAGGCCCTTAGAAATACCAAGTCTTCCAAAGTAGGTATAGGTGAAATCTTTTGGAGCCGTATATCTATAAGATGACAGAGAATCATAATCTAATCCATTATGGATCATAACAATACGATTAGAGTCAATTCCCGCCTCCTCCAAACAATCCTTAGTGTAATTGGAAACAGCAATATATTTTTTAAAAGGCAAGCTTAAAATAATTTTTTCATACAGGTGAAATAGCCTGCTTTGCCAAGATTTAATAAAAGGAAGTTGAAACCACAATTTTCCCCATACCTCATGGAAGGTAACCACAACGGGTTTATTCATTATTTTCCCTACCAGCCAGGAAGGAAGTGCGGCATTATAGGTGGTGGTATGGATCAGATCAAAACGGCGAACCTCCCTCATCAGGATAGGCAGACTAAAAAAAGTAAATAAATACCTGTTCAAACATCGTACTCGAATTATTTTAACCCCTTCAGATACTTCCCTTAATGGTAATGATCGGTCATAGAGCGAAGTAATGACAGTTATCGTATGTCCATTTTTTACCAACTTCCTTGTTAGGGCCGTAAACAGGTTCTCTGCACCCCCAATGTATGGATAATAATGTTCTAGTACAAAAAGTAATTTCATCAATTCTATTCTTCCAAATGATCCCTTAAAGCAAGTTTTCGGGTTAATTCAGTAAGGTCTTTTTGCTGTTTGCGGATGGTAAAATACATCTTAAATTGGATAAAAAAGAGGAGGCCTAAACAAAAAAAGATAATGGCATTGACATTGCTTTCAATCCCAAAAATTTTGGCTATTCCTTCGGAAAAAAAATCAGGAAAAATAGCCACTAAGATCACCGCTAACCAAAATACAAAACCGAGGATCATTTCATAAATGGTAATATCGGATTTGCGGTATCGGAAAAAGATGCCGGATATAAATAATAGGGCAATTATTGGTACGACTATTTGAAAAATTCGGATTTCCATAAATAAATATTTTCATTTAAATATCACTTTCCAAATAAAATTTAGGGCCGTTCCAACACCAGAATAAAAGCCCTGCCCCTTTGACAAGGAATATTGGGTATATATTGTTGAAATAGCAACCTCTGCTACCTTAAGCCCCTTTTGCTCAGCAAGGAAAAGCATTTCACTACAAAAACCATATTCATCAAGTGTCAATTGCAGATTTTCGATGGCATTTCGATTGAGCATTCGAAAGCCAGATTGAGTATCTGTATATTGATTTTTACAAAAAAAGTTAGTTAAAACATTGGCCATTCGGTTGAACCATCTTCGGGATTTAGGCATAGCAGAAACATCGCCAAGAAATCGAGAACCGATTACAATATCACAATCCCCAGCATCCATACGTTGTACAAGTTTTTCAAGATCCCGAGGAAGATGCTGTCCATCCCCGTCCATCAGAATCATATAGGAAAAACTTTTTTTTCTAGCCCACTCAATGGCAGTTTGGGTAGCTGCACCTGCCCCTCGGTTAATAATATGTTGAATTAGGTAAGCACCAGCTTCATTAGCTTTTTTTGCTGTATTGTCACTACTACCATCATCCACGACGAAAAGTTGAGAATATCCACATTCCCTCAATTCTGAGATTACTTTAGCAATAGTTAGCTCTTCATTGAATGCAGGAATAAAAATAGGAATATCTGATTTTGGGATCATGGCTGCCGCTTCAAAGAATTTTGAAAAGTGCAAAAGTACCAGGATACACCTGCTGCCCAACCAAACCTGGATTGCCAGGGATAGTTCCATTAGGCAATCGGACCTCACCTCCACCGGGATCTTGAATTATGCGATCAGTAATAAGCAGTTGTATACGCTCAGAATTGAGCAGCAGATTGACAAAAGCATTATTTTTCTTAACCAGGGATTGTTCTGGCGTCTTATCAATACTTGCGGTATTCAAATCATAAAGTATATATCGAAAACCTCCCTCATTCAATAAGGAGAAAAAATAGTCTGGATCAGAAAGATCTTTGGATATCTCATCAAACTTGCCCAGTTGGTTGTCCTCAACCACCCTTCGATCATTTTGAGTAATGTGATATTGCATATAAGTTCCTACTCTATAGACTTTTTCCGAGGGATTATTATTTAGGTGTTGCAACGCTTCCTGGAAGAAGGGATTAAACCCGGCCAAGACCTCATGTTTGTCCATGTTCCCCACCGCATATTGGATGAATGGATTCTTAAAGATAAGGTGCCGATTATTCCCTCGATCCGGATCGGAAAAATGAAGACACAAATTGAGAAATAAATAAAAACCAAAGCTAATGCTTAAAAAGGTTCTGGAAAATCGTGCATTAACAGCTCCCAAAAACTGTTTGGGATGCTCGAAATAATATACCAATAGAATGGGTAATACAGCTAACATGGGGAAAGCATACCAGGAAATACCATTACCTAAAAGCATCCAAAGGCACAAATAAGTCACAATAAAAGCAAGTAACATTTTGAGCGTTAGTGAAAGCATCTTTAATTTTTCAGTAGCCAACCACAGTGCTGATGCCATTATGATAAGAATAGCCACCAAACAAGCTATAAAATTGAAACCAGATAGCCATTCATAAATACCTCTTATCTTATTTGCTAAATAAATAAGTAAATCCATTGCAGTCATATAAAACCCTCCAAATGCGGTAGCGAAGGTAGTGGATTGCTGGCTGAGGAGGGTTTCAGGTAATGTAGGATCTGTTTTAAAAATATAAGCAGATAACATAGAAGTGAACAACATAAATAACATCAAAAGGAAGACCAAAAGGTTTTGGCCGGTTTCCTTGGGCCCCGCTGTAAGAAAAGTTAAGGGTAAAATTAATAAGAATAAAAATCCGATATCCTGGTAAATTAGGCCTGGCAGATTGGTATTCATTGTTAGGTCATAAGGCAAAGAAAAATAAAGTGGAAGCCCTCTTTCAAAGCCCATGTATCTTTGTAACTCCTCGCGTCTGGTTTTATCAAAAGCACTTAATTCTCCCTCACTTTGTTCGGCCTTCAAAGTTTTGTTAGCCGATAGTTTTTGATATTCTGCTTTTATAGGAATTAGAGGAGTTGGGGATTTACCCTGAATAATCGATGAAACCGATACAGATTTATTTTCCATTAAATGTTTAAGTCCCCAGGGTGCAAAAGCAACACTTGCAGCTAGTGCAAATGCGAAGGCTATAACTACTGTATTTAAGATTTTAGATTGCGATTCCCTAAATGCGAACCCTAATAATGTGACCCCAGGAATGGTAAGCAAGCCAATCAAAAGAAGAGGAGATATCCCATTCAATTCAATCCCTGCAAATCGATAAATACCTAATAAAAAAATTAAAGAAAAAGAAACCAGCAAACTTCCCAGAAAAGCGTTGCGCCCTCCCTTTTTATAAAAAAGCATAGTGATTAAAGCAATAGCACTGAACAAGGCAGTATACTTTATACCAAAAGCAAAACCAGTAAGCCAGCCTGCATAAATCCAAATCAACAGATCAGGTTTCAAGTTTAGGGTTCCAATTTTTAGCAGATGAGGCTTATTTGTAGAGTTAATAACTTTTTCTTTATTTCGGAAAAACTCCAAGAGCAACAATACTGTACTTAGGGAAATGAACAAGAAGCCCAGATCTATTTTTTCATCAAAATAATTATGAAAGGTAATAAATGGGGCAGTGTAAAATATTGCGGCCGCCAAAATGGCATTACTTCGGGTTAAAAACAGGCAGGCAATCCTGTATACTACCATAAGACAAAGAATACCTGCAAGGTGAGACAAAAGAATAGAAACTGTAGTACTACCAAATAGCAAATGCCCTAAACTCATAATAACAGACCAGTAATAAGCCTGGCCTCCTTCCGGCAGGCCATGATATTCACTAATAAGCTTGGTTATGTTCATATACACTGCTGTTCCATCAAAACCAATGGGGAAGGCCTTGATGGCTCCAATTAGATTGACAGCTGCGAAAACAATCAATAGACTAGCTCCCAAAAATCCCTGGACCTTTAATTTTTTTACGGACACTGGCGATAGCAATAAAGCTTTAAGAAAAGGGGTAAGTAGTCGGTAACGGAAAATCAATAATACCATTGCAAGAGGCCATAATATCCAAGCCACTAACAAGCTATTGAAAAAGCCCAGAATAGCCAGAACAAATCCTATCAGACTCAATCCTAAGGCTATCGAAACAAGCTGATTGGAAGATTTGGCAAACCACTCGGAGAAGGCTTGCATAAATAAAGATCCTGCTGCATATCCGAGAAGGAGGATAAATAAAACTGCCGCATGCAATAGGATTACAAATCCAGTGAAGTATAAAAGTCGTGCAGCTAGATTAGTCTGAAATAATCCATTAGAAATACCATACCAGGCAAGGATGATATTCATAATGATTAATAAAAAAAGGTAGATTTTTAATCCATTTAAGGTTTTGATCTTTAGCTTAGGATGCTTTTGGCGCGTCTTAAACAAAAGAAAATATCCTGCTCCGAATATCAAGCCTAATGCAACTAATAAGCCCCAATATTTAAATTGGCTAATCCCCTGGGAATAATAAGGATGGTGAAAAAGGTAATCTGGGACGATAACTAGAATCCAAAATAGGCTAATCAAGATAGGCAGTAAGCCCACAAGACGGTTTTTTGCAGGAAATTTCTGTGAGTCCACTCCTTTCTTTTCAGCCATGGATAAATATTATATTTATGCTAAAATGCTAAATATTTAAAAATTAATTGGTAAGAGGTGTCCTTCCTATCAAATTATGGATATATTTTTGACAAAATAGAAATAATAATTATTCTCATCCTTATTTAAGTTATTTCTTGCATGGTTTATATTGTTGATTTCAAAAAAGATCATGAACTAGCCGACCGGATTGGCTTGCAGGAAATACTACACTATTCCAATATAAAATATTTCCGACCTATGTTGGAAAAACGAGGAATGGTAGTACAGGTTGAAGATTGCAGAAGCCAGGTAGATAGCATTTATCAATTTGTGGATTATCTGGGGTATCCTTGTTTATTTATTTCGTTTTCGAATCCTAATCGGAGCTATAGTGAAGTTAACTGTCCAAAAATTTTTATCTCATCAATAGTTAAGTATCCAATCAATCATCCATCCGGATTAATACGTTTAATAACAAAAAATTGGTTAAAAAAAGGAATCGAACAATCCTTGGCAGGAATTTCATTTAATAAGGCAATGATTGAAATAATTGCTCAGCAGACAAAAAAGGAAATTCCTTTGACATTCATTCCTCCGCCGGTTTGGGACACCTATCAGGTCTTATATAATTTAGATTTTTTGGATAAATTAGGTTCAAATTCTATTTCTACAAATGGACATATTATAGACACGTTCCTTCCAGGTTGGCGGCCAAATTCAATTGCTTATAAATTACCATTAAAAAGGAGGATTTTATTAATTGGACAAACTCTTTGGAGATTAAACCTAAGAGCAACCATTAACAATTTATTCCAAAAGAAAAGTGTTCATTATTATCCTATAAAACTTGACCTTAAGGGAATTGTATATGCTTCAATTCTTAGTCCATCTAAGCCATTTAGAAATTGGAGAAGATTGATTAAAGAATTCCGTATGACATTCAGAGATAAAGAGGACGTGACATTAGTTATTAAAATGGCAGGTCGGATAAAAAGAAATACAAAAAGGTCAGCATTCCGTATACTGAAATCAAAATCATTCAAATGTAGAATCATAATAATACAGGATCACCTGCCTCAGGATCAATATGAAAACCTGGTGCGTTCCACGTCCTACCTAATAAACATCTCCAATACTCAAGAAATAGGTACTTCCCAATTAGAATTTATGTCGGCCGGCAAACCGGCTATTAGTCCCCAATATCAAGAGATGACCATGCTTAACCCTGAAAACACTTTTATTGTTCCAACTGATGATAATAGAAAGTTTTCAATTAAGGAACAATTGCAACAGAGTTATGAAACAATAATAAATACCCCAAATCGTTATCGCATGATGTCACAAAATGCGATGAGATGTATGGAATCTTATTGTTCCCAAGCGGTAGTCCAACCCAGATTCTCTGAATTTTTGGACGAAATAGAAACTAAGCTTCATTAAAAAATTGTGTGTAACGTGGCCAGAAAGAATGATCCTTGCCAAATTTCTCCAAGAATTTAAAAGGGACCTCATCTAAGGCTTGTACAAGGCATTTCCTAGCACCTTTTGACCATTCTATTTTATCCTTTCCAAAAGGTTGGCGCAATTCAAGTTGGGGTAAAAATTGATCTCGAACAGCTACTGAAATCTGGGATGAAGCTCTGGCCGTCACGGGATGAAGCATAATGTTTTGAAGATCTCGCAGTTTGGCTGTATCGTAATATTTATTTTCCCCTAGATTTAATTGTTTATTTTTTAAATGATTAATAGCTATTGATTTGACCCCAAAAAAATCAAAACATTTTTTTAAAACCAGATCAGGATGTGATTTTAAATCCTCCTGGAAAAGGACTAACAGCTGATTTTCGGATAAATGTTGGAGATAAATTTGTAAAATTTCATAATAATTAGTGTCTTCAAGCATATTAGGTAATTGAATCAGGGCTTCCTCTATGTTAAAAGGGCAGTGTATCCCCCAATCTGTACCATTATTGTGCATCTGGCGATAAGAAGATTCGAGTCGACTTACAGGATCACGAGCAATTATAATAATCTTAATGTCAGGAAAATACTTAACTATTCGTCTAATACTGACAGAAGCGAATTCTTTACCTGTATAGGAGGTACTTCCTTCACCTAGTAGGGCGTCAGCTGGAGCAGTGTAAAACAAGTTTCGATACCAATTCCAAAAAAAAAGATAATCTTTTCGATTAAAAAATTGAGGTTCTTTCATCCTGGGAGGAATAAAAAGATTGGGATGTGCATTTAACATAGAACAAAGGCTGGTGGTGCCACATTTACTAAAACCTGCTACCACAAAATGTAATTGCATATCTCAGAATATGATTTTAGAATTTAATAAATTCGAGTCTAATTTATTACCTATTCGTTAGGGCTATGCAATTGAGCTTAATGCTGGCAAAAGAATATTTCTTTTTTTTAACTTTCTGCATCATGATTTATATTGTATTCTACAAAAAAGATGGGAATTTCGCAAATCGTATAGGTTTAGATGAAATACAAAACTATGCCCATTTTAAGGATTTTAGGCCCTTGTTAGAGAAAAGAGGAACCGTAGTATACACCAAGGACCCACTTGATCAGGTAAATGGAGTTTATAAATTTGCAAAACATGTTGGAGAGCCTTCATTATACATTTCATTTTCACCTCCTGACCAAGATTTTTCTAATATTATCTCTCCAAAAATATTTATTTGCTCTCTTATTAAGTATCAAAATCAATACTTTTCAGGATCTAACCAATTTATTTCAGAAGACTTATTAAGATCAAGTATCAATACATCCCTGGCCGGAATTGCACATTGCGTGTCTAGTGTAGAAACCATCTCTAATCTGACAAATCATAAAGTCCCTATGGCTCAAATTCCTCCACCAATCTGGGATTCCTATAACAAATCACAAGAGCAGCCTACTTTAGAAGATGTTAGCTCGAATACCATTTCAACCAATGGAAATATTTTAGACACCACTATTCGAAAGCTAAAACCCAAATCCGTGTACTACAAAACACCAATAAAGAGGAAAATTGAAGCCATTCGAACCCTTTATAAAATAAAGCATTTGCCGAAGTATCTAAAAAAGTATCTGTACCAAAAAGGTAGCATTCATTTTTTTCCTACAAAATTGGAGCTACAAGGAGTTGTTTTTACAGCAGTCATACGTCCTTCTAATTCTTTTAAAGACTGGAAAAAGTTGATTGTTGATTTTATTGAGGTCTTCAAAAATAAGGAGGATGCAATCTTAATTATTAAAATGGTTGGTCAGGTAAATGAACAAATAAAAGAGTCTTGTATCCCCCTCTTAAGGCAAAAATCCATTAAATGTAGGATCATTATCATTTTTGAGCATTTACCGGAATCCAATTACAAGCAATTAGTTCGCTCTACCTCTTTTATCCTTAACATTTCCAGCTCTAAAACAGTAGGTAATTCCCTTTTGGAATTTATGTCTGCGGGAAAACCAGCCATAAGTCCAAATTATTCAGAATTGCACATGTTAAGTACCGAAAACACGATTTATGCTCAAAAAACAAATCAAGATAATTATTCCCTAAATGAGGCATTTGTTCAAGCCTATGAAATGAAAAAACATAATAGGGCTCTTTACCTTAGCATGGCCAAAGCGGCTAATGATAGTATGAAAAATTATTGTTCATCTGAAATTATTGAAACAAAGTTTTTTCAATTTTTAGATAAAATCGAAGCTTCTCTTCCTTGAGCCATTTCATCTCATTGTCATGCTTAATTTATTCCTTCAAATTACTTGATGTGATCGGAGATAAATGTTTTAGCTCTCATTTAATAATGAGGCATAACGAGGCCAAAATGAAATGTCCTTTTGAAATTGATTTAGAAATATTTCAGGTCCTCCACCTAAAGCATCTACCAATAGCTTACATGCCTTAGGCGACCATTCCAACTTTTCCTTTCCAAAAGGTTTGCGCAAATTTAACTGGGGCATAAATTGATTTAGGACCTTTGCAGGAATATTATGGTCAGCCATGCCAGAATTGGGATTAAACTTAAGCTCCCGAAGTTTTGGTGTATCATAATATTTTTTGGTTCCCTCATTTAGGTGTTTTTTCTTTATACCCACTGTAGACATGAACGGAACACCCAGGAAATTAAAACATTGGTCTAACACCTCCTTTTCATTAGCTTTAAGATCTTCCAGGAAAAGGACTAAAATTTGTTGAAGAGGCAGATACTTTTTAAAAGTTTCAAAAATTTCTTTATACATAGTATCTCTAAGCATATTTGGGAATTTTACTAAAGCATCCTCGATGTTATATGGACAATGTACTCCCCAATCCGTACCACTATTGTGCATTTCTCTATAAGAAGATTCAATTCGATCCATTGGGTCACGAGCAATCAAAATGATTTTTACTTTAGGGAAATGTTTTACCAATCTCTTAAGACTTAGATCAGCAAATTCAGCCTCTGCAAAAGAAACACTTCCTTCCCCTAATAGAGCATCGGCAGGAGCCGTATAAAATAGACTTTGATACCAGTCCCAATGAAGTGAATAATCTTTTTTGTCAAAAAAACGTGGTTCTTTGAATCGTGTTGGCATAAATAATTTAGGGTGCTCTGCCATCATAGAACATAGAGTGGTAGTCCCACATTTACTAAAACCTGCCACAACAAAATGCAATTTCATTCTTTTATACTTGTTTTTTCGAAATAATTTTTAGCAATTGCTCTTCCTCTTAAGCGAAAAGGTTCTTCAATCAATCGAAAATTTAATTCCGAAATTAAAAAAGTTAAAAGTAAACTAGTTGCGAAAAAAAGTGTGCTTAAAAGCAGCCAATGCTCATGCTTTGGTAAATTAGTAAAGGAGCGAAAATATATTTCCCATATGAATTTATAAACAGGAATATGGATTAAATATATAGCATAGGATCGGGATCCAATCCAAAGCAAAACAGCTTTTAACCAAGGAATTCTAATAAAGTAGTTTTGATTATAGGAGGCTGCAAATACCGCGATCGCACTAATAATAGAAGCTATTGCTACCCTATAACCTGGTGGAACTATATGAAGTCTACCCCCCATGGTCATCAAACCCAGCAGGATGATACCGATAAAAATTATTCTTGCAAGTGGGCTTTTAAGGAAAGTTGGCTCAAAGTCTTTATAAGTAGATTTTCCTTGTTGCCACATGGCAATTAAGACTCCGATAAAAAATCCGTCAGTTCTTAAAATTAATAACCACCTGGTTCTAATCATTACTAATTGCAGTAATACCAAGACCAAAAGAACAATCTTCAATTTATCACGAGAAAGAAAAATAATAAAAGGGAGCAACAAATAAAATTGAGCCTCCAGCGATAGGGTCCATTGTACAAATGTGGCATTGGTATACTCTGCATTACCAAATGTTAGTGTAAAAAAAATGTTATAAACATTTAACAATCCTGCTATCAAGCCAGCAAAGTTACCTTTAAGGGTACCAAATGCTCCTGATTGATTGAATAATAAAAAAAGAAAAAGGGGAATAAGCAACCACAGCCATGATGAAGGAATCAGTCTCCAGAAACGGCGTATCCAGAAGGTTATGCATTGCCGGAAAAAGTGCTGTGTAGTTTGGGTCTCTTGCAGTTTGGGGAGTAAACTTCTTGCAATGACAAATCCAGAGATTACAAAGAATAAATCTACCCCTGTTCCTCCTCCGACATAAGAAAAAATTTCATTGGTGTAAGGAACCTGCAATCTAATTAAGAAAAATTTAAAATGGCCCAACATTACTAAAATGATAGCAAAGGCCCTAAGAATTTCAATATCTCCTATGTAATTAGACCGAATATTCTGTTTCATGAGAAAATAAAATTATCTAATCTTTAGAAGCCAAGTCAAAGCAAAATTGCGAAAAATTTAAGCTTAGGTGGCTATTTTGTATGAGGAACAAAATACCTATTTAGGATATCAAATTGCTCGTATTGGGTTAACATTTTATATTGATGAGATTCAAAATAGGCTAATATTTCAGATCTCAAACTGCGGTTAAACTCAATACAAACCAGTTTGGGTTGGAATCGTTCAATATCAAAGCCTGATAAGGCTTTCATTTCTGACCCTTCAATATCTATTGATAGAAAATCAATTTTTGTAATCTTGTTTTCCTCCAACAATTTAGTGAGTGTAATGGTAGGAACCTGAATTTCTTTCCCTTGTATTATTTTATCTTTAAAGCGGTATTCTTTTTTAATAGATCCTAGGCCACCGGCTTTATAAAAATTCTCTACAGTATCTGAATGATCACTAATAATATAAGTGAATAATTGAGTGTTTTTTCGAACTTTTTTCCATCCTCTCAGGTTTTTTGGATCTGCATCAACAGCCAGCCCAGTCCAATCTAAATGCTGTTCAAGATAGCAGGTTGTATTAAGTTGAAAAGGCCAGGCACAGCCAACATCTATAAAAACTCCTTTCTTTCGATCTCGAAAGAAGGATCTAATAATCAATTCCTCTCTTTTTTGAGAATAATAGGCCCTGCCCTTTGAAGGTAATTTCTTATAAAAAGTGTTTTTACCTATGAACAAACAATTTATTCTTCGTAAAAATTCATCCAATTTTAATTTAATTAAGGATGGTATTATTGGTTTGCCTATCCGATCACACAAGAATTTGTATTCTGGAGATTTTTTAAATCCAGGAGCAAAATGTAGTAACTGAAAAACACTTTTTTCCGGTTTTATAAAGTTCATTATTATCAAGGTTAAGTTCCACCTATCAAGGATTCAGGAGGTTCCTTTTTTGAATTAACAAAAAGTCTAAAAGTTAAATTATTCTTGCTGTCCTTGATTTTGGTGTAAAATATCTGTTTGTCCGATCATATTGCACAAATTGGGTAATCAACTCATAGTGGTGGGATTCAAAATAGGCCAATATTTCTCTCTTTAGGTGAAGGTCAAACTCAATACAAACTAAATCTGGTTGAAATCGATTTATGTCAAAACCGGCTAAGGCCTCCATTTCAGCCCCTTCAATATCCATTGATAGAAAATCAATTTTGGTGATTTTATGCTCATCCAGCAATTTTGAAATTGTTATAGTAGGAACCTCTGTCTCTTCTCCCCGAATAATTCTACCTTTAAACTCTCGCTCTTTTTGAATCGAGCCTAATGGTCCAGAATGGTAAAATTTTTCTCTTGTGCCAGAATGGTCGCTTACAATAAACTTAAAAACCTGAGTTTTGGGCCTGTATTTTTTCCAATCCTCGTTCATAAGGGGGTTAGCATCTACTGCTATTCCTGACCAGCCTAATTTTTTTTCTAAATAACAAGTAGTGCTACAATACAAGGGCCAGGCACAACCTACATCTAAAAAAACACCATTTCGACGATTCTGGAAAAATGAACGTATGAGTAATTCTTCTAATTTTTGAGAATAAAAGACCATTCCGGTATTTGGCAAATCTCTGTAATAACTAATCTTGCTTTTAGTGACTTTATGAAAATTTTGAACTAAGGCATTTTTAATTAGCATGGTAAAAAGCTCAAACCAGCTCGCTTGATATCGTTGCCGTAAATGTATAAAAGGTCGAATTATGCGCAATGCAGCTATTCTCTCCTTCAATTGGTATTGCATCCTCCAGAAAAAGAAACGATGTTCTGAAATCGGAATATGAAAAATCTTTTCTTTATCCTTAAAAAAAGATTTCCACTTTGTTTGTGCAAAGTAGGTTCGTAATTCGTCATAATTATCTATGGCTTCACTTAGTTTTCGTTTGGGTTTGGCTTTGACTTCCGGGCTTAATATGAGTGGCTCAACCTTTAAAAAATGTTGGATTCTTTTTATGGTTTTAAAATAATTATTGCAAAGATCCTCATAGCATATTTTTAAAATCGGATGGCTAGAAAAACGTCTGTCAAATTCCTCAATTTCCGCTACATGACGCTCAAATTCATTTTTTAATTCTTCAGGGTCGATAGTCAGTGGTTCCACGGGAGCCTCCTTATAAATTTGCATCAACTGATAAGAAAGATACCTTCTCAAGAGGTTTTTTCTTCGCAAACTAATTATCATAATTTCAGTTTCTTCTTCCAACATTTTCCACAAATGAGGCCAATCACCCCAAGGCGTTCCACTGCGATGAATGACAAATCCAACCGTTTCAACTCTAGGAGGATATTTTCGGTAGATATGCTTATTTAAAATGATTTCTTCAGAGGTGTTCTCATCAAAAGGTAAATTTTTCAAAAAGTCTGGGTTAAATAATTCGGAACGAGAAGCAATATTCGGGTGGTTCTTAAGTATCGTCCGGATCATATGTGTTCCAGAACGGGGAGAACTTAGAATGATAAACTTACGATATGGTGTTTTTTTAATCATTGGTTATCTCTAAATAATAAATGATGTTTGAATTAGATTAAGATAAACTTTATCAGAAACCATTTTCGAAACATCAGATTTAAAGCTCATTTAAATGTGGTTTTGAAGATTCGATATTCCTTAATCTTTGTTTAAGGAAAATTTCCAACTTTTCTTTAGTTCCTTGAAAAGAGGTATGAGATGTCAATGTTTCCTTCGCCTTTAAACTCATTTTTTGATAAGCTTTCTGGTCTTTTTTTGCCATTTGATAACTGGTACGATATGCTTCTACTAAAGAATACCAATCCGGCCGGTGGTGTACTGTTCGAATGGCCATTCGTTCATCATGTTGCCAGGTAGTGGGAACAGAGTTGGTTTTTACTAATAAAGAATTAGCCGGCTTTATATAATCCTTCAATGCTGAGGCATATGGTGCAATAGAAGGTATTCCTGCTGCCATATATTCCATAAGTGGAAGACATTGCCCTTCACCAAATGAGGTATTTACATAAAAAGTGCTTGCCTTCATCAAATCAGAATAGGCTTTATCATCTAAATAATAGCCAATAATTACAATACGACACTTGAATTTACGTAACCTTTGTAATAGGCGAAATACTTTTTCTTTGAAAAAGGGTAAATCTGTTAGTACAGGTGTTTTAATAATTAAGGTTGCATCCTCTTTATCATTGAGTGCATGACAAAACGCCGCAACCATATCTTGATAATTTTTTCTACCATCTAAGATATTAAGAATAGAAGTATAAATTACACCGGAAATACTAATAGTAGAAGAATTATCGGAAGTATTGATTTTCTTGTCAGGATTAGCCAATTGGCCGGAATTGCTTTTCCTTTGATTATTATTTATTAATCCTCTAAGTAATCTTAGTGAACGAGCCACAAAAGTACCAAGCAAATAATAAGTACTCCGAAACAGTTTGAATAACCATTCAGGTATTTGATCATAGAGAATTTGATAAGCCCATTTCCGCAATAATAAATGGGTAATCTCAATTCTTTGAGCTGGATTTTTTTTACTGTCTAATTCAGCCAGATATATAGTGGAAGTATCAATTACTTCTTTTGTGAGTTTAAGCTCATATTGTTGGTACAAATCTAACTTGTGTATTGGCACATTAGATTGATCTAAGGCCATAGGTGCTGGACAGGAAATGATTGGAAAATCTAGCCCTAATTCACTTTGAACTACTTCCACGCTATGATGGGAATGTGTTATTGCTGCGCCCAATTTTCGTAGTACCATCACCCAATTATTCTTTTCATTACCATCCCATTCTTCATTCGGGATGGTATCATATTCCCAGGCAAAGACTGGTATCGTCGGACATTTTAAATCAATAAAGGAATTATGAGGAGCGGTAAAACAAAGAAATATACATTTCATCCCTTCTTTTAATGCTTTTTCATAAAAGTCATCCACCTCAAGTAATGGGTCACTGACGGTTTGCACCTTACCTATCTCTTTGAGAACAGGCAAAAATTTACGGAGTACAAAGTAATAGCTATATTCAATCTGTCCTATACTGGAATGAATATTATGACTATTAATTTTTGAATAAACAAGAATAAGCATTTATAAGATAAATAGTAAGACTATTGAACCTAGCCAGTTTTTTATAATAAGACAGGGAATATATAATAATAATTCATTTTTTCATCCGCTCAGATTAATATTAAAAGATATTAACTTGGAAAACCAGACAATTTTTTAATTTTTGCGCTTTGAGTAACCAAGCAAGTTTTTATAAACATTGTTCACTTTTCTTACATATTGAAAAGTTTTAATTAGTTAGAATAAATTGTGGAGCCCTTGAATGCCATTAATGAAATTTCTAAAAACTCAGATTTGCAAGATAGTTTGTATCCTAAGAGGAAAGTTTCTTTTTTGCCTCTTTGGAGGACTATCTTTAAAAATATTCGCGATTATTCCTTCTTCATTCACCAATTGTCCAGGTTAGCTATTATTGGAGATTTTAAACGTTCTAATATTGGGATAACATGGTTGTTTATCGCTCCTATATTCTCTGTAATCATGTGGGTATTCTTTAATAGTGCTGGAATTCTTGATCCTGGTGACACGGGGATTCCTTATCCAGCTTATGTATTATTAAGTTCATCAATATGGGGGTTTTTTGTAGGGATGTATCAAAAGGCTAGCAATATCTTAATTAGTAGACGTAATATGATCATTACTACCCATTTTCCGCATGAAGTGTTGGTGGTAGAAAGAGCATTGGTTCATTTGATCCGTTTTATCATTCCTTTTTTAATCAACATTATTGTTTTATTGCTGTTCGGTGTTCGTTTTAACTTGATAGCATTAATTTTCCCTTTTACTTTGTTACCCTTGATGATTCTTGGAATAGCTATAGGTTTAATAGTTTCCCTTTTGCGAGTAGTTGCAGTAGATATTGCCAAGATTTTTGATAGTGGTATTGGTTTTTTGATGTTTCTCACCCCTGTAATATATGCTCCTAAAATCGATATCAGTTGGCTAAGCCCAATTATAAAATTCAACCCCTTAACTTATTTGATTGGGTTTAGTCGAAATGTTTTAACGCAAGGTAATTTTTATGAGCCAGTACCTTGGGCAATTTGTACGCTCCTAAGTTTAATCTTTTTATTAATTGTGGTTCGTATATTTTTTATTGCAGAATCCAAAGTGGTGGAGCGATTTATAAGTATTTAACAATTTCTAGCTACAGCTTAAGATCTTTTTCTATGGATCATTAAATTTTATTCAAATAATAAATGACGTCAATGATAAAACCTCTTCTTTCCGTTCGAAACCTTCACAAGAAGTTTAGTAGGGATATAAAGTATAATCTTTACTATGGTCTACAAGGAATATTCGCAGATACTGTTGGATTTAAGACCAATTATATGAAGCTAAGGAAAAAGGAGTTCTGGGGACTTGCTAATATTAATTTAGATTTATATCCAGGAGAGATCTTAGCGGTTGTAGGGGCTAATGGCTCAGGTAAAACCACCTTGATGCGTTTAATTTCCAACATCTATCACCTTGATGTAGGATCGATTACTGGACAACCTAGTCAAAAAATCACTCCTGTCTTTTCTTTAGCAGTCGGAATGCATCCCTTATTTTCTGGTAAAGAAAATATCTATATTAAAGGGTCAATGTATGGAATGACCAAATCAGAAATCGATGCTAAGATGGATTTTATAAAAGAGTTTTCAGAACTTGAAGATCATCTTGACGAACCATTTGGCAATTATTCATCAGGAATGCGTGCCCGCCTGGCTTATGCAATTGCACTTGCAACAGATCCAAATATTTTCATTATTGATGAGGCCTTAGCTGTAGGAGATTCTGTTTTTAAAGCCAAATGCTTTGAAAATATGAAAGATTTTGTCCGACAACCAAATAAGGCCGTCATATTCGTGTCCAATCATATCCGAAAGGTATTAATGGTAGCTACACGTGTACTGGTTTTGAATAAGGGACAATTGATCTATAACTCAACAGACATCAAAGAAGCCTTGAATTTTTATATCCTCAATTGCCTGGATCATTTAGAGGAGGAACAAAAGCAAATACAGTTAAAAATAGTTCAAGAATATGATTTGTAATGCCTAAGTCATCCTCGCCATTCCGGATACTCATAGAAGCCAACAAACTCCTTTCTCCCGGCAATGATGGCATTAAACGCTATCTCACCGAACTGCTAATCTCCCTGGCTCAATTGGAATATGAGCTTGCTCCTAAATTTGAAATTCATCTTTATATCAAAGGGGGCCATTCCATAAAATTGAGTGAATACCTATCCATTAAATCCAAGAATAAACCTGCAATTGATACCCAAATAAAAGCGAAAAGTCAATTAGAAGGTAGTTTCGAATATCAAGCACTTCGAATCAAGGATATAATTCGCCAAGCCCTCCCCTGGTCAATCTTTAAACCACTGGCTTGGGTCTATGAGCATTTACCCATCCGTTTTTTATTGAGCGTATTTCGAGAATGGGAAATTCAGAGAGAATTAAATTTAATTCGTCCTTATTTAGAAAGGTATGACCTGATCCATGTTCCTTTGCCCCAAAACCTCCTCTTTCTTCCAAATGTAAAAAGCAAGTTCCTAATTACCATACATGATTTTTCACACAAACATTTCCCTCAATTCCATACTAATGATAACATTAACCGAACTGAGCAGGGCATGCAACAGGCTATAAATAGTAAAACCCATTTTCTGGCCGTTTCTCAATCTACCAAATTAGATCTGCTAAACGAATACCCAGTTCAATCAGATCGAGTCCACGTTGTGTATGAAGCTTGTAATCGTAATCACTTTAGGCCACATAAAGATCCTGAACAATTAAAATCAATTTTGGAAAAATACCGACTACCAAAATGTCCCTTTTTTCTATGCTTATCTACTCTAGAACCCAGAAAAAACCTGGTTAATACCATCAAGGCTTTTAATGCTTTGCAATTAGAGCATCCAAATGAAAATCTGGCTTTATTCATCTGTGGAAAAAGAGGTTGGAATTTGGATGATTTGCTTAAAAAGGAGCATATCAGCACTAAAAACATCTTTTTCGTTGGTTATGTAGCTGAAGAAGATCTTCCTATCTTTTATTCTCATGCCTTGGCTTTGTGTTATGTTTCCTTTTATGAGGGATTTGGCTTACCTCCATTGGAGGCTATGGCCTGCGGTACTACTATCATTTACGGCGATAATAGTTCTATGAAGGAAATAATTGGAGATGCTGGATTACCTGCTGATCCTTATGATGTGGATAATATCAGAGATCAAATGGAGGTTTTGTTTAATGATGATAAGTTGCGTATTCGTTTGCAACAAAAAGCTTTAAAAAGAGCAGCGCAATTTTCTTGGGCAAAGGTTGCTCGAGAGACCTTGGCGATGTATGAAAAGCTTATTTGATTTTGAATGGTTTTTGTATCGCTGCGCTGCAGCTTAATTTATCTCTATTTTATTACCGATGGCTGTACCATCGGCTCAATTATGTCGCCATTCTATGGCTTTTATTACGGCATTGCTACGAAGTATTGGGCCAGGCGTGCCATCTCTGGTCCATAAAATGGAAATAAATTTGATCTGCAAATTTGTAGAATGCCTAAATATTTTCATTCTTTGCTGGTATTAGCGGCATCGCCGCGAAATATTATGGCCTGAGATGGCAATCTCAGGCAAATAAGGATCAAATAAATTAAGCTGCAGCGCAGCGACACCTGAGGTTATATTAATACTGCTATCCTTTCTTTAATGGCCTCACCAAGATTAAAAAACCACTATCCAATCCCTAATCCTATTGAACAACAACCCAACTCTTCAACACTCTTTGACGAACTGGATTTTTCAAACGCAACAAATAAAGCCCCTTAGGCAAATGCCCTAGATCCCAGCTCAAATTTTGCTGGCCTTGAAGTGAGCCTTGCCTTTTTAATACTCGGCCTCCAATATCCAATAATTCCAATTGAACGGGTTCGGTGGCTTCCCATTCTAATGTTACATAATTAGAGGTGGGATTAGGATATACTTTTAGCCTTTCAATTTCAAAATTTTGTTCTTTAGAATTTACTGCTCCTCTGATTTTACTGATTACTTGATTGGTAATAATGGGAGGGTTGGCATCAAAATAAATTCCGGCCTGATTTTTCACCTCCTCCCCTATTTTTAAATTATCCAGGGTTTTTATAGAAAATTGAAAATAGCCCTGGCTGGCTTCCGGATCACTTAAACTATCTACTAAATTGATATCCTCAAAATTGACTTCTAAAAGCCCGTTTTTATCAATTTGTAGGGTATAATCATGGCTAGAGCTGAGGGGTTTTAAAGTTTGCCAATCAAGTTCAGAGGCCAAAGGATCTCTTAAAGTCACTCTAAAAGCCGTGTCATTGCCAGTATTTTGAAAGCGGATGGTATAAATCAATTCTTCACCCGGGTCAATTAAGTCTGCTTTGGCACGAGAGGTTTGCACCAATTTATCATTGGGATCATAACTACAAAATAAGGGAGCAGAAATATTGAAGGTATCTCTTAATAGTTGCCCCTCCGGTCCTTCTGCTGATACAATGGCCATTGCCTGGAGGGTATCACCAATAAAATTGACAGATACCGGATCAAGGAAGGCTTTTAGATTTATTTTTTGAGTAGGATTCAACCCATTAAATGACCAGCTTCCTTCTTGTTCATTTAAAATGGTTCCTTCTCCTGATAAAGAATTTAATTGAAGAGGAAATTCCAGCACAATTTTTATCTCACCTGATAAAGCTAAATTACCTTCATTTTTTACAGCCAGATCTACAAAACCAGACTGATTACAACGCATTCTGGAAGAAAAAGCGCTAATGTTTACATCCGGACTGGGCCCATTAGCTTTTAAACCAAAAAATAGCGTGTCTGGCCGATCAACCGCATTTGCTTCAAAACTCTGCATATCCGGAGTTGTAGGGCTCCAAATGTCAGAATAGTACATAGAAGCTGAATAATTATCATCCTCCAGAAAAAAGGTGCTCAAACCATCATTTTCACTAAATTTCAAGGTCTGCTCTGGTTCAATTTGAATGGGGATGTCTTGTAATGGAGTCTCTCCTTCATCTAAACGGCCATTTCCATTTTCATCGAAAAAAACCAGGGTGGTAATACTGGGGGCCCCAGTTTCATTTTTCCACCAACTGTAGGTGCCCATTTCCTCATCATAGATTATCAAATCGGGTCGGGCATCTTTATCAATCCGATGAACCCGATGGATAAAACCGGAAGGAGGGTTCTGGTAAATAGCCTTTTCCTGAATATTTTCAAAAGGAGCGGGGAGCCATAGCAGAGAATCTTGCTGCCGCCTTATTTCCGTACTAGCTAAAACGTCTTTTTTTCCATCATGATTTACATCAATGGCAATTATCCGATTGACTTCAGCTACATTTTTCAAATACAAGAATTTCCATTCAAAAAAATCAGAACTGTCTTTTTCAGTATTCAAATGGTATACAATATTTCCGCTACCGTCATAAGAAATAACATCTGTATATTCATCTTCATCCACATCTAACAATTCGATGTTCCTCCAGGCCCAAAATCCATTGTATCTTCTCAATACCTCTAAATTTTGAAAGGCACCATTTTCCCAACGGCTTATCTGAAGACGTTCATTAGAGTTGATGGCAAACACCAAATCTTCATCTCCATCCTTATCCCAATCCACCATGTCTATATCCAAAGGATTCTCAGGCAGGGAAAATATTTGCCGAGGACCAAAATTTCCTTTTCCGTCCAAATTGAAATAGTAAAAAACCCCTTTCCAAATGCCAGCTCCAACTAAGAGGTCTAAGTCCTCATCTCCGTCCAAGTCCACTGCTTTGATATAATCCATTCCCACCATTTCTCGATCAATAAACTCCCTAGTGAATTGGAGATTTCCTTCATTTCGATATAGCCACAAGCCTCCATCAGAAAATCCGCTGCTTTTTACATAAATAAAATCTGTATCCCCATCTAGATCAATATCCATTGGCACTCCCTTTTTGGCTTGGGAAAGGCCTGTTTCTAATATTTTTATTCTGTCAAAAGGTTGCCTATTTTCAATAATAGCGAAAAAACCACCTCGCGGACTGGTAGCCAGTAGGTCCATGTCATCATCACCATCCAGATCTCCTGCCTCAAAATGCCATCGATACATATTTAAGGGTATAGGTTGAATGTCCGGCCAGTTTTGATTTTCTTGAGAATATAAAGAATAGTAAACGCCATTTTCACTGCCAATAATAAAATCTATTTGCTGATCCGAATTAAAATCTGTGAAGGCATAAGAATTCGCTTTGGTCACACTTGCTTGTAGGGTATCCAGACCTAAAAATTGTCCTTCCCGTTGCTTTAAGCAAAAAACTCCATTTCTTGACGAATATTTATGAGTGCCTATCAAAAGGTCCATTTCTCCGTTCGAATCTAAATCAATTATTTCTATAATATTCATCCAAAGATTCCCTTCATTTTCGTTTTTAATTTCGAAGGTATCTTGCTTCCAAGTCAAACTTAGGCTATCAAAGGAATGCCTGAGGAGGTGATAATTATGCCGATCCAATCGCTGAAATACGAGAACATCAGGAGATTGATCATCATCCAGGTCATCTACTTTAATAAGTCTTGGCTCGGGTATATTGCTTAGAATTGTTTGAGGAGCAGTAAAAAAACTACTTTTAGGATCGAACAGGCATACCTTAATGTCGTTAAATTCTTGCTGGGCGGCAATGATCAAATCAGGGTAAGAGTCATTATTCCAATCATATGCATCATAAAATTGATTTCGGATGCCTACTAGTTCCTCTGAAATCAATTCTGGAGTTCCCAATTGACCAGATCCATCATTTAACGAGAACCAAGCTGTTCCTCTCTCATAAAGTGTATGAAAAACTACATCCGCAGCACCATCATTATTAAAATCTTCCACCGACCAGGAGTCTACATAAAAATCCGGCTTGACAAGGCTATCTCCTACGGGAAAATAAGTACCCGAATTTTGATTTTCATACCAAATGACCTTGGCAGGATCATCGTTGACAACTAAAATATCAAGGTCTTCATCCCCGTCCATATCAGCTAATTCCAGTAATCTGATATATTCCAGATCATCTGCAATGGTAAACGGCAAACTGAAAGTTCCTTCCAGGTCTAATTGCCGTTGAAGAACAATCCTGGCTTGACCCTCATTACTATAGGTTATTATTTCCTTTAATCCGTCGCCATCTAAATCTGCTACTTTTACACCTTCAAGGTCACGTAGGTCGTAACCTAGGTTTTGCTGATGAGAAAATTGAGAAAATGCAGGAATACTGTAAAGAAAGAAAATTAAAATTGCTGTGGTTTTGTTCATGGGATTATTTTTATGAGGCAAAATTAAGCTTTCATGTTTACAATTTCCAGCTTTATTTTTCTTTACTTAAAAGAGCCCATGAATTTTTATTTTCCACCATTTCCAAACGAGTATATAATTTAAAAAAACGAAGTGCTACTGCTATAAGGTCTTTTAATTCTAATAAAATATTAAAAAACAAAAAACTATTAATGGCATTATAGGTGCCTGTTTTAATTCCCTCTACTTGTTGAGAAAGTATAGTTTCAATTGAAATAAATAATTGCTGCTTTTCTTTTTCTAATTGCTGGTAAAGAGGATAATCGTTGGCTTTAATAGCATCTGAAATTTTCAAAAAATATCTATCCAGAATGAAAACAAGGTTATCCAATTCATTTAGCTGCCGGGGTTTTAGTGGGCTGTGTAAATTTCCCAAATGTTCTTCACATGAGTCCGCAATCAATTTTGAAGATTGCAAAAAGTCCTGTTCCAAATCATAAATCAAAAGATAGGCGCGACTTGCTTCGGTTTTTTCTTCTCTAATTCGTTTGATTTGATTATAAAAAGCGTATTTGAATTCTAAATTTTCATTCTGCAATTGTTTCAAGAGATCTGTAGATTTTTTGACAAGCGCTCTATCTTCAGTAGACAATCCTTTTAAAAGATGAGTGATGATCTGGTTCACTTTTAGAATCGTCTCGGCAGTATTCTCGGCAGTATCTTTAATCACAGTCTTGGACTCGATTATTTGTGCTGAATTATAATAAGCTTCTCTTTGTTTTTTGGCTATTTCTCTTCTTCTGTGAAGTCTAAAACTTCTTAGAATCAGGCCAAAAGCCAGGGCTAACAAACCTATGATCGCGTAGATCTGGAAAAAATAGATTAAACAGGCAAATAAGGCAGCAACAATAAATGCAATCAAGGCTGTAGCAAACCAGCCGCCTATTACATTGACCACCCCAGCAACTCTATACACGGCACTATCTCTTCCCCAGGCTCGATCAGATAAAGAGGTTCCCATTGCCACCATAAAAGACACATAAGTGGTGGAGAGTGGTAATTTATAGGAAGTGGCAAGAGCGATTAGCGCACTTGCTACAGTTAAATTCACCGAAGCACGCACTAAATCAAAGGCAGGGGCCCCATGAACATTTTTTTTATCAGTATTGTCTGCAAGCGGTTCAAATTGGGATTCTGTTTTTTCCATCCAAGTATCCGGAATCCACCGACCTGCCGAGCGATTTAGCTGGAAAACGAAGCGAACGATCCCTTTAGCCAACCAATTGGGAGAAAATCTTTCCAATCCCTCGTGTTGTCGACCTAGATTGACCTCCGTTTCGGTGACCGAACGTGCTTTTTTGGAAAACCAAAGGGTTATGATCATAATCAGTCCTGCCCCTGTCAATAAATAAGTATTGGTGGGATAGGCCTGACTTAGGATATTCATACTAAAGGATTCAGCAACTTCCCCTGAAGAGGCCCAGGCTTTATAAGATTCAAACCCAGCTATTGGAACTCCAATAAAATTGACCAGGTCATTACCAGCAAAGGCCATGGCCAATGAAAAGGTTCCAAATAAAACCACCAGCTTTAAAATATTTACTTTAAATAAGGTATACAGCAAAAACAAGATTAAAGAGGCAAAAGTAAAGGATAGCCCTATTAAAGTCCAGGTATTATTGGCAGTCCAACCGACCAGTGAAGCCGGCAGAAAAGCAGCTCCTTTCAAGCCTTTTATTAATAAGAAATAGATCATGGTAGCCATGGCTAAGCCAGACCACAAAACGCCCACAAATTTTAACCTTGGTCGGTAATTAAAACTAAGCAATATCCGGGTAAGATATTGAATCCCAGCACCAATCAAAAAAGCAATACCTACCGAAAGAAAGATGCCCATAATAATAGCTAAGGCCCCATAAGAATTAATATAATCACCAATTGGTAAATCACTTCCACCAGCCTGGCTTTTGATTAGGGCAATCATGAAAGCTGCTCCCAGCAATTCAAATACAATCGAAACTGTTGTAGAAGTAGGCAGTCCAAAAGTATTAAAGAGGTCCAGGAGGATAATATCTGTAAGCATTACAGCCAAAAACAAGGTCATAATGTCATAAAAAACATAGTATTCCGGATTAAAAACTCCCTTCCTGGCCACTTCCATCATACCACTTGAAAAAGTGGCCCCTACAAAAATTCCCAGGCTAGCCACAATCATAATGGTCCGTCGAGTTGCCACTTTTGAACCGATGGCTGAATTGAGGAAATTCACCGCATCATTGCTCACCCCTACAATCAGGTCCGAAATTGCCAGGACAAAAAGAATAACTACGATGAAAAAATAATATTCCGCCATCTTTAGACAATTGAAAATGATAGAATCAATTGCATAAATTAGGCAGCTTAGGAAGAGAAAGGATTGACAAATGTCATTTTCTTAAAGTCTTAATAATATCTTGATTTTTAGTTTACAAATAGGTAATACATTAATTTCGATTATTTGTTATTACCCACCTCAGAAATTAATTGAAAAGGCTCTGGCCATACGGCCCGCATGGGAAGAACCAAATATTGTAAGCCAAACGAATTGAATGAGAAAAGAGCTCCGGCCGGAGCGTTATGTAAAAAACTAGCTTCCATAGATTATGCACCTGCCGGAGCATTCTCTTGTTTTAATATCCTATCTAGGAACATCATGCTTCGCTGAAGCATTTCTGTCTAGAGATCTTTTTTACTCTGCTTAATATAGGTAAGATATAAATCTTATATCATCCTTGAAGATTTATAGAATTTATATAGCATGTCATTCTTGTAATTTATAATCAAGAGCCTTCAAAAAAGTGAGTCCGAACAATTTGACATTAATTGATAATCAGTTTTGCTCTGAACCCTGAACCCTGAACAGTCTCTAATGATCAGGTTGCAGGAGTGATATATCGTATTCTTGGTTTTGCAACTTATTTTAATTCAATTATAAGGTTTTCTTGGTTTTCCATATTAACATCAAATCTTTTCTTATTTTTAGTCAGAACACCAAATCGCCACTTTATGAAGGCCTTCCTGCAATTTTTTGTTAATCTGTATAGCAGAGTTAAATCTTTTTTACAGCCATATCTAATAAAATTCCTCCACTGGCTTCGACATTTTAACCCCGAAAAGCATACCCGTACGGGCGGTATTCGGGGTGCCCTGTTGATGCTGTTAGTATTGGCCATATATCTGGGATGGAATCGATTAAAATGGGGCTACGGTCAGTTTCTGGATGTTGTTATAGCCATTGTATTGGTCTTATTGGTTGCAGTAGCTGCCAGTCTGGTTTTTTACATTTTATTAGGATTGCTTAGGAAAGTTCATCGACGATTTACTAGTATAGTTTTAGGTCTGGTATTTTCAGTTATGTGGGCCTATAATTTGGATCTGAACCCGCTGTTATTGATACCCGTTGGGCTTATGCTGTGTTTTGCCTTTATTGGAGGAGCCATCGCAGTAATGACAAAGGAAGATTTTAAAGAAACAACTTTGGTTAAAAAGATACTTTTGAGTGTCTTAATTCTGGTTTCTGTGGCTGGTATAGCAGGCTTTGTGTATTGGTTCAATCAGACTGGTACCGACAAAGATGCCATGAAGATTGATTTGAGTGAAATGCCAGATTTTCCTACCCTTGACCTACCTGATCCTTCGGCTGATGGATCAATGGCAGTCAATCATCTTACCTATGGGCATGGGGAGGATCGTCGACCTGAGTTTGGGGAGGAGGCAGACTTAATTACTCCCAGAGTCAATGGAAGACCTTTTGTGGGAAAGTTATCAGGTTGGAAAGGCAAACTCAGAAACAGATACTGGGGTTTTGACAGATCAGAATTACCGCTTAATGCCAGGGTTTGGTATCCTGAAGGAAATGGGCCTTTTCCTTTGGTATTAATTGTACATGGTAATCACAGCATGCGAGATTTTTCGGATCCTGGCTATGAATACCTGGGCAAATTTCTGGCCAGCAAAGGATACATCATGGCAACCATCGATGAGAATTTCATCAATGGCGATTGGACCAAAAATTATAGTAAGGAAAATGATGCCAGGGGATGGCTTTTGTTGGAGCACCTTAAAGTTTGGAGAGATTGGAATCAAGATTCTGAAAATCCATTTTATCAAAAAGTGGATATGGATAATATCTCTTTAATGGGGCATTCAAGAGGTGGAGAGGCCGTATGTGTGGCAGCAGCTTTTAATAATTTGGATCATTATCCTGATGATGCCAGAGTAAAATTTGACTATAATTTTAATATAAAATCTATCGTATCAATTGCCCAGGTAGATGGGCAATACTTACCAGCTTTTAACCGGACTCCACTTAAGGACATCAACTTTTTGCTGCTCCATGGCTCCCATGATGCGGATGTTTCCAGTTTTTCGGGCGATAAACAATACAAACGAATTGCATTTTCAGGAGAGGATTATTATTTCAAAACTTCCATTTACATCCACCGGGCGAATCATGGGCAATTTAATACCACCTGGGGAGATTCCGATTCTGGCCCGCCCTACGGTAATTTTTTAAACAGAAAAGAATTAATTCCTGGTGAAGATCAACGACAGGTTGGTAAAGTATACATCGGAGCCTTTTTGGACCTGACTTTAAAAGGGAAAGATGAGTATCTTCCTTTATTCAAGGATTACAGATATGGGAATGAATGGCTTCCCGACACTTATTACATCAATCGTTTTGCGGATTCCAAAACCAAGTTTATTGCTGATTACGGTGAGGATATAGATGTAAGAACCTTAAGTCTGAATGGTGCAACTGCAACTGCCGAGAACTATGCCAACTGGAAAGAAAAGGACATTGCCAACAGAAGTGGTAATTCCAGGCGATTGAATCAAGCCCTTTATTTTGGATGGAAATATGAAAAACCAGAAAAAGATTCTACAGTTACAAATGCCGACAGTCTTAAAACGGAAGAAAAAATCCCCAAAGATTCAATCATAATAATTGATACTGCTTATTATAGTATGAATTTGCCTGCCAATTGGTCTGCAGATTGGAACATTGACTCCACTACTTTTCTTACTTTCTCGGTAGCTCAAATTGATGCAAAACCAAGCAAGCCATTGGAGTTGGAAAAAACGGATAAACAGTTGAAGGAGGAAGAAAAAGCTAAGAAGAAGGAAGAGAAGAAGAAAAAGAAAGATAAGAAGTCGGAAGGGGGAGATGAGAAGTCGGAAGGAGGAAAGGGGAAGTCGGAAAACAATAATGAGAAGGAGGAAGAGGATAAGAAAGACAAAGATGAAGAAGAGGAAGATAAGGGCGAAAAGCCACTTTCTTTTACCTTAATCCTACAGGATAGTAGTGGAACATCCGTTCGATTTAATCTTTTGGATTATGCTGCGGTTTTACCACCTTTTAAGGCTAAATTCACACGTTTGAAGCGTTTTGAAAAGCGATACAGTAAATCAAGTGAACCTGTTTTACAGACTTTCAGTCTATCTCTTCAGGAGGTTTTGAATCAAAACCCGCTGTTTGATTTAAGTCAGATTAGTGAAATACGTTTTCAGTTTGATCAGGCTAAGCAAGGGGTAATTTATTTGGATGAAATTGGTTTTAGGGAAGAATAAATAACTCAATCCTTGAATTCTGGTTCCCTCTTTGCCATCTTGGCCTGAAAAACTTCCATGATATCCTTGGATAAAATCATGGCTGCATTCCAAATGGCCGCTTGATTCAGGCCATCCTGGACAGAATGATCTCTTACGTAAAGAAGGTTCTGTTTGATTCCTCTAATCACCAAAGGAGATTTGGAGGCTATTAAAGTGGCTAAGTCCAAAACTCCTTTTGTAAGCTCTTCGAGATTGGCAAAAACTTGATTGACCAAGCCAGATGATATAGCTTCACTGGAAGATAATTTTCTGCCTGTATAGGCCAATTCAGAAACCAAGCCTGGAGAAATAGCTTTTGGTAATCGTTGCAACACGCCAATATCTGCTACCAGTCCTAAGTCAATTTCTTTTATGGAAAAATAGGCATCTTCAGAACAATAGCGCATGTCACAGGCCGCAGCTATGTCTAGTCCACCTCCAATACAAGCTCCATGAATGGCAGCCAATACTGGTTTCCGGCATTTTTCAATGGAATTGATACTGTCTTGTAACCATTCGATCATCTCTTTGATCTTTTCCCTTTTTCTGGCCTCACAATCCATCTGATTGAATTGTTGAATGCCAATTAATAATTCCAAATCTATTCCTGAACAAAAATGGGCACCGTTTCCGCTTAAAATGATAACTCGGACTTCTTTGTCCTTGTCTAAAGTTTCAAAAATAGACTTCATTTCATCCCAGGATTGTTTGTTCATGGCATTGGCCTTTTCCGGGCGGTTGAATTGGACATGGGCGATGTGGTTGGCGATGTTTACTTGAAAGTTTTGGTATTCCATTTTTGTTGGTATAAGGTATAAAGTAGAAGGTAGAAAGACTTTTTGTTCCGTGTTCCGTGCTTAAGGAATATTTTTTGGAGGTATTGTTGTTTATTTTAGCCCTTTTGGGCACGCTGCCACCTCCGGCCGCCAGGGATTCCGCTAATTTTGCAGATGAATTCTTTACTAAGTCTGGACTAGATTCATTTGCACATCTACTCATTTGCCTATCTACAAATTTAATAAGCTACTCATCAAAAAATCATAACATCTCAGCATCAAAAAATCTGCATATTTACTCATTTACACATATACAAATTTACATATTTGCTCATTTAACGGTCATTACCTCCACCCCTGTCCAATCTTCTCCAGGATTATTTATTGTGTTGTTCAGGGATTTGTTCAAAAACAGGCGAGCTGGTTCATCATCTGGATTTTCATGGAGGATGTTTTCCAAAATTTTGGTTGCTTCAGAAAAAGATTTGGCGAAATACAAGCTTAATGCTTTTTCAAAATCGGCTTTTGTTTGTTGCTTCAATTGAATCTGACTAGGAGGATCTCCGTTAAAACATTCGTAGATGTTTACCGGCACCTTTTTTCCTCTTAAAAGAACCTTGCCTAAGTTTCTGAAATGATAATTGTCTCGCTCTTCGGATAACAATTCCAAAGCATCACCGCTCATTAGAATATTGGTACCATAAAACTTATTGAGGTTTTCAATTCTGGAAGTCGTATTGACCGAATCTGCAATGGTAGCTGCATCCATGCGTTTGGCATCGCCAATAATTCCCATGATCAGGGAGCCAGAATGTAAGCCTATACCCACTTTAATGGGCTGTCTGTTTTTTTGTTTTCTTTCTTTATTATAATTAAGAAGCAACTGTTGAATTTTGATTGCGGCATCTAAGGCTTTGTGGGATTGTTCTGAAAAAATAGCCATAATGCCATCTCCAAGGTATTGATTGATAAAACCCTCATTTTCAGCTATTATGGGTCCTAATCTTTGATTAAGAGAAGAAACGAGTTTAAAGTTTTGTTCCGGACTCATACTTTCCGCTATCTGTGTATAACCTCTAATATCTGAGAAAAAGATGGTTACCTTGCGTTCAACCTGATCTCCTAGTTTGACCTCTGTGATATTCTCTCGCCCTAAACTTTTAATGAAATCATTGGGAACAAAGCGGCTGGTTGCTTTATTCAAATGCAGGAGGTTCAACTGTGTTCTTACCCTGGCTAAAAATTCATCCCGGCTAAACGGTTTGACCAAATAATCATTGGCACCAGTATTCAAACTTTCGACCAGGTCCTTCACCTGATTTTTGGCGGTAACCATGATTACGGGAAGTTCGGACTGGAGATATTGTTCTCTTATTCGTCGGCATACCTCATATCCAGATACTTTAGGCATCATAATGTCTAGGAGTACCAGATCATACTTATGTCCGGAAGAGATGGCTTCAATAGCCTCTTCTCCATTGGTGGCCATAGAAATATCGTAAGTCTCATTAGATAAATGACTGCTTAAAACGTGAAGATTAATCGGCTCATCATCTACCAGAAGAACATGGATTTTATCAGAACCATTGGCCATTGCCAAAGGAGGGACGCTTACTGGTGCCACTCTATTTTCCACAGGCATGTGCAGTGTTTGGAGCTGATTCGGGCCTGACCCTTCTATAGTAGCAGGAGCTAATTCCTTTTTAAATAAGGGCAAATTAAAAGTAAAACGAGCCCCTTTTCCCAGTTCCGATTCAACCCAAATCCGTCCACCATGGAGTTCCACCAATTGTCGGGCAATAGATAAGCCCAAACCCGTTCCCTGGAATGCTCGTGTAGTAGTGGCATCACTTTGATGAAAAGATTCAAATATTTTCTCTAAATCCTCTTGAGGAATGCCAGGGCCAGAATCTTCAACATTAAATTCTAAGCTATCTCCTTTTATTTCTGTGAAGACTTTTACATGTCCCTTTTCTGTAAATTTTATAGCATTACCAATTAAGTTTTGCAGGATTTGATGAATCCTATTTTCGTCTCCCCAAACTTCTTTAACATCCTTGGGAATGTCATTTTCAATCTGCAAATCTTTGCCTTTTAGCATAGGTCTGTTAATGTCTAAAACCAGATTAGTAAGGGCATAAAGATCTACGGGCTTTCGCTTTAATTGTATGTCTGCATTTTTCAGTCTTGAAAAATCCAGTATATCATTTACCAAATTGCTTAATCGCTTACCTGATGAAATGATGATGGAAAGATTGTCTTTCACCTTTGTGGAAGGAAGATTGGTCAGGCCTTCTTTTAAGGATTCTGCCATGCCAATAATTCCATTGAGAGGAGTTCGCAGTTCATGAGAAGTGTTGGCAAGGAATTGATCTTTTAGTCGATCAATTTCCAGGAGTTTGTCCACCCGCTCCTGTTCAAGAGCAGCTTTTTCCTTTTGGCGCATAAAACGATAGCGCTGCCAGCCAATAAAAATGAGAAAACAGGTCAAGGCAATAATGGCGATTAGCATATTTCTGAAATTCCGATCTTTTCGGATTTCCAATTCATTACGAGCTGTTTTCATTTCCAGCAATGCGGCCTCTTTAGCAAATTCTGCTTTTTCCTTCATCATCTCGGCCATTTTGGTCAAATTTTCCATCTTTTGGGTTTCGGAAAGCTCCAAAGCTTCCGCCAGCCCTTCTCTAGCTACCTTTTCTAGATTAAGGATTGAATCCAGGGAGCTCAATTGTTCAGAAAGCTCACTTAAATCAACATTAACTTCAGGTATCTGAGAATGAACCTCCTTTTCAATTTTTTTCTGCAAAATGGTCGCATATCGCTGTTTGAAATCTTCAGCTTTTCTTTTTCTCCCGGTTAATTCATAAATAGTCGTAAGCAAGGAATAGGATTCCAAAATAGCTTCCTGATCCTGGATATGAATAGCCTCTTCCAAGGCAATTTCACCAAATTTTATGGCCTGTCTTATTTTCTTTTTATCTCGCAGATAGATACCTAATTCAAGACTACTTTTTAGTAAACCTTCATGGTAATTTAATTTTGAGCTAATTTCAAAGGCTTCCTTTCTATAGTCATAAGCATGGTCTGGATCTGCAAATTTAAGCTCATCGCTAAGCTCATTTAACATATCTACTCTTTCAGTACCCTCTAAAGAATCTGGAGCATTCTTTTGTTTTGTGCCGGGTTGCTGGGCAAAAAGAGGTAGAATTCCGACACAAAATATTAACATCAAAAAAATCAATCTTCTCATGGCTTAGATATTTAAATCCTGATCTTGGGGAAAAATCAATTCTTTTTCATCCAAGATCAGAAAAAATTATTCTCTCGCACTTTGTATTTCCTTTAACAATTCTCCTTGAATGGCTACTACTGAAGGCTTGGGAATATTGCCAATTCCATCAGGCCAGGTGCTGGTCAATTGTTCCTTGGAGGGAGATCCTTCACCTGGATGCTGTACGCTTAGAAACAAAGTCTCCCCATCCGGAGCAAAAAAGGGCCCTGTTAATTCTGCGCCAATTGGTGCACTGGCTACTTGAATAACTTCTCCTGCCTGTTCTCCATTACGAGGTACTAAAAACAGGCCGTTATTTTTAAAACTTTCGTATGGTTCTTTATACATTAAACTACCGGACATATCCGAAGTAAACCAAAGGTTTCCTGCATTATCGAATGCCATATTATCAGGGCAGGCAAAGCCAGTTTCTTCTCCTCCTGCCAGATAAGTATCAGATTTAAAAGTTAGGGAGGCATGATCACCATTGTCTTCCTCTATTTTCAAAATGGAACCAAAATAATTTCCCTTTGGAATATTGTTGGTTAGCGTTACCAATACATTGCCGTTCAAGGGGTCTATGTCGATGTCTTCTGGTCTATCGAGTGGTGTCCCTCCTACATATCTGGCTGCCTGCCGCAGGCGAATCATCACTTCAGTTTGATCTTTGAATAGTTTATTTAGGACTTCAGATTGGTCTCTATCTAAAGGGATCCATTTGCCTAGTCCTAAATTAGCTACATATAAAGTGCCTTCTGAAAGGCTTCCAGGTTTTGAGCTGATAAATTTATACAAACACTGATTAATTGAGTCATCACCTGTATAAACTACTATGCGACCATCCTCCAGTTCTTTTACGGTTGCACATTCGTGGGCACAGCGTCCTAAAGCGATGTGTTTTTGAGCCTCTCCAGTTTGAGGGTCCACCTCTACTACCCAGCCATAATGTTCGGGGGGGTGATCTAAAAATTTGGTCCAGCCAATATCATACCTGGAAATGATCAATTCACCAGTCTTATAGTTCCGTTCACCATAGAATTGATCATAATTTTCTTCGCAAGTCAAAATTGTTCCCCAGGGTGTGACCCCACCAGAACAGTTGGCAAGAGTTCCAATACCAGAGTTTTTCCCGGCAATAGGTTCTGGCCAGTTAAAAGGGATTTCAGTGAGACCTGTCACTCTTCGATTGAGTGGATCATTCTGCACCAGTTTCCATTTTCCTTTTTTATTTTTCTGGATTCTAATAAAGCTGCCTCCTACTGCATATTGCTCTTTTTTCACCTGTTCCAATGTTCTTTCCGTACCAGGAATATGATCTGAGACAAAAACGGGATCCACATATTCATGATTGACCCATAATAATCCATCATTAGGATTGGAGGGATCTAAAGGTAGAAAAGCTGTATAATCGTTATTAAATCCAAAAGTATCCTCCTTATTTATGGGATCGCCCCACTTAATGATCACCTCATATTTTAATCCTTTAGCTAATCTTAGATTATCAGCAGCGGAGGGTTTGACTCCTTTAATTTTGCTTGCTGTAAATGATGATGACAATTGGTTTCTTCCCCCCTGATAGTTTAAAATGGGAGGGATAAAGGCGGCCCCTAAGGTTCCTTTTCCCAAAAATTCAATAAAAGTTCTTCTCTGTATTTTCTTTGACATAATGTTATGATTGGCGTAAAATCTAATTTATATTCCTAATTGTGAAAACCCGCCGTCGATGTTAATGTTTAAACCATTTAGGTATTGAGCTGCAGGCATGGCCAGGAAGGCTACCGTCCGACCCACATCTTCAGGTTCTCCAATTCTATTTAATGGGGTTCGTTCCAAAACTTTGGCATATTTTTCAGGATCATTAACAACTCTGGCTACTCTTGGGGTACGTATATACCAGGGATGAACGGCATTTACCCGGATGCCCTCTCTTCCCCATGTTACTGCCAGGTAATTACTGAGTTGTTCAAGGGCAGCCTTGGACATAGAATAAATTGCCGTAGTATTTTGAACCACCATTTGACTTGCAATACTTCCAACATTAATAATACTAGGATTATGGCTGGATTTTAACCAATTAAAACATAGCTGGGACAATTCAAAAGCTGCTACAGCATTTACATCCAGTACATGCCTCATCTCTTCGGGGATAATCTCTAAAGTGGGTTTTCGAACATTTGTTCCTGCATTATTTACCAAAATATCAAGAGCATCCCAATGTTCACGAACCCAGGCAATAATTCGATGTCGATCTTCCTGGATACCAATATCAGCGGAAATACCATGAGCCTTCCATCCTTTTTCTTGATAGGTTTCGACATTTTCCTGGATGACAGATTCGTTTCTTGCTACAATCAATACTTCTGCCCCAAATGACATAAATTCTTCGGCGATGGCTTTACCAATTCCTACTGTTGAACCTGTAATGACTGCTTTGTGATTTTCTAAACTCCAGTGATTCATAAATAACAAAAAATATATCTTCTATAATAACAAAATAGTTTTGAATCCGCCTAATGGATTCAAAACTATTAAAGTAGAATTAAAATTTAATGCTTTAACTATAATATAACTTTTATGAAGGGGGAAGTCGGAAGGGGGAAGGGAATTATTCGGTTTTACTTTTTTCGAGCAAAGTGTACCTAAAATTTAACCTTAGAGAATGAAACTGCCATCTTCTAGTATTCTGAAGGGTAAATAATTCTCCTTGAATGAATTCTTGATTGATTCGACTTCTAAAAACATCAGACAAGGAAATATTGAAGCTAGCCCTATTATTCCATAAATTTTTCTGGATACCAATGTTTAAATAATACTGGCTTAAGTATTTGATTTGAGGTCCAATCCTGGGTGAGCGATAATAAGAACTTAGCTGGATTCGCCAATCATTTGGAAGTTTAATATTTTGTTCGAGTCGTAAATTCCAGGAATATTGACGATTAAATGCTATTAGGCTTTCCTCATCTGATTGAAAGCGAGAAGAAAAAAGGGTAAAATCATTAATCAGTTGCAACCATTTATTGGGCTCCCATCGAACACTCATTTCCAGGCCTCCATTTTTTTGGCTGGAAAAATTAGTTAAGGTGGTCAAGCTGATCAGATCTTTTTGCATGATTACCTCCTGGATGGTATTCACTGTATTTCTTACAAAGAGGGTGGTCATTATTTGCCAGTTGGGTAAACTTAATTCATAGCCTCCTTCGTAAGCATCTGCCAGTTCGGGTTGCAAAAATGGATTACCTGCCGTCAAGTTTAAAGGATCCTGGTAATTAATATATGGGTTGAGGTCGAAGAAACCGGGTCGGTTGATTCTTTTACTGTAGGTAAAACTGAAATAATGCTTCACTTCTCCCAAGTCAATTTGATATCCTAATTGAATATTTGGAAAGACATTTAAATACCTCACAAAATTGCTGCTGTCTAAACTTTCCTGGAAAGAATTACTTTGAAAATGTTCAATTCTAGCTCCTAAACCCAACTCTAAATTTTTTATTTTTTGTTGAAAAATCAGGTATGCTGCACTCTTCCATTGTTTGACTGAAAAGTCATTCTCAGGTATCTCAATTGAAACATCAAAGGGTTTAATTATCTGATTGACTTGATACTTGATGGCATTAACTTCTCCTCCTAATTCAACAGTGAGGTTTTTAGTAAGAGGATTAGAAATGTTTAAATTAAGAGATGATAATCGCTGTCGTTCTTGGGTATTCGAGGATTTTAAATACAAGAAAAGTGGGTTGGAATCTAAATTGGCGCTTGTGTAGCCATAGGTATCGACAATATTTTCATCCTCTCCACCATGTGAAAGTTGAAGTTGGAAATATTGATTTTCAGCCTTCTTTTTTTGATAAGAAGCAGACCATTGGAATTCGTTTTCTAATTCAGAGAATAAATTCTCAGCATCAATTTGACGATTATTCCCATTCTTGAAAAGAAAATCTGCTAGTTGAACTGCATTTTGATCACTTTCCCAATGATCAAAAATAAAATCCAGATCAAAATACTGAGTACTATCTATCTGCCACTTTAAACCGGAATTGAGGCCCCAGTAAAAATAATCACTATTCCTGTTGACCTTATTTTCAAATATTTCCAGACTATCTTGCAAAGAAAAGTTTTCTCTTCTTGAGATTAAAGAAGATTGCCCAATGGACTTTCGGACATTACTATTAAGATGAAAATCAAAACTCCCCATTTTAAAAGTTGCCATTTGTCCAAACTGAATCCGGTCAGGTAACCCAATGCCGCTCGTAAATTGCAATTTTGAAGGTCCTCTTTCCTTTCGAAAAATGATGTTGATGACTCCGGCCACTCCATCTGCATCAAATTTTGCCGGAGGATTGGTATAAACCTCTACCTGATAAATCAAATCTGAAGGAATCTGCTGTAGATCCAGACCATCCATTTGAGTCTCTTTCCCGTTGATATAAATAAGAATACCTGAATTTCCCCGTATACTTAGTGCTCCATCCAAACCTACAGTTAAGGAAGGAATATTTTGCAGGATATCGATGGCACTATTTCCAGCATTGGCCAGGTCTGCACCCACATTCAAAATTCTTTTTCCGAAATGGGTTTCAAGTGTGCTTCTTTCAGCTCTGATTACAACTTCTTTGAGTTGGTGAGTTTTTTGGCTTAAAATAATGGAGCCAAAGTTTTTTGAAGCTGCAGAAAAAGGGCCACTATAGTATTCCTGAAAGCCTATAAGCTGGATGGCTAAAATGAATCTTTGTTTTTCCGAATAGGAAATTAAAAATTCTCCCTGCTCATTTGAATAATCTCCCATTATCAGGGAACTATCCTGGGGGTTTAATAAAGAAATTGTGGCAAATGGTAGGTGTTCTCCCTTCTGATTCAAAATTGTGCCTGACAATAAATGTTGTGCATTCAAAAAATGACTAAATAAGCTCATGGAAAGGACAAAAAGGAGTGATTTTTTCATAGCTTCTTTTTTGCGATTGTTCAATCAAAATCGAACAATAAGCTAACTTGCCTATTTTGCCATAGGAAAATAATTCTGTAAACCGCCTGAATTCAGGTCCTTTAAGAACAAAAGAAGACCTTAGTCACTTGAAAGGAAGAAAAATGCAGTTTGTGCCTTCGAAATTGTTGTTGACCGGAGAAATTTGAAAATAAAGCTTCGAATTACTAATTTTAGTTATGAGGATTTTTGGGGCACTCCAACGCAAGCCGGAGCTTCGGCAACAAATTCAAAAGCTATTTTTTAATGACTTGAGTATCAGCATAATAATCTTTTTGTATTATCTATACTCGGGCTTGGCTGAGGAGCAAAAAACATATGATGTATTTGCTGAAGGAGTGATGCTTTTGAATCATATTCTTTTAGCAGTATTCACTAATTATTTTTTACTGCCCAGATATTTTCACAAACAGAAGTATTGGCATTTTTTTGGATACTTCACCATTTCAATTCTAGTGGTAGGTGCTTTGGAAGAGGGTTTCTGGGAGAGAATATTTTATCCAAAAGGACAGGGAGCTGAGGGTTTAAACTTACAATCTTTACAACATGTTATCCCTGAGTTTATGCCCTTTGTTTTGACCCTTTTTGGATTTAAAATCGCCTGGGATTATCATGATCGGCAACGGAAGATAGATCAGCTCAACAGTGAACGAATGAGCAGTGAGCTTAAATTTCTCAAATCGCAAATCAATCCCCATGTTCTATTCAATAATTTAAACAACATTTATTCTTATGCTTTAGATAATTCAAAGAAAGTACCGGAAATGGTCCTTCAATTGTCAGACATTATGCGCTATATGTTGTATGAGTGTGATGAAGATATGGTGCCTTTAAAAAAAGAGATCAACTATCTTACCAATTTTGTGCGACTACAGGAAATCCAGATGGAAGGCCGTGGAAAAGTGGATTTTAATGTAATTGGAGATCCCGATAATTATGAGATAGCCCCATTGCTATTGATTGCCTTTGTTGAAAACTGTTTCAAGCACAGTATGCAAACAAAAATTCGGGATATTCACATCAATATTACCATTAGGATTATCGATGGAGTTTTTGATTTTTTTGCCGAAAATAATTTTTCCGATAAAATCGATCTGGAAGATCAGGAAGGCGGTATTGGATTGCAAAATGTAAAAAAGAGGTTGGATTTAATTTATGGTGATCAAGCAGATTTAAGATGTGAAAAAGGAGCAGATTCCTTTTCGGTGAACCTACGAATTAATTTGAAAAAATAAATATTCATTCCTGTAGCGCTAATTCTTAATGATTATGGAGATAATCTCTTGTATAATAATCGAAGATCAACTACCTGCACAGAGGGTCTTGCAGCGATACATAAAAGATCTTCCAATATTGCAGCTAAAGGCAAGTTGCGGAGACTGTTTAAAGGCTATGCAGGTATTGAATGAAGAAACTGTTGACTTAATTTTTTTGGATGTAAATCTTCCAAAAATTTCAGGTTTAAATTTTTTGCGTTCCTTATCTAATCCCCCGAAGGTGATTATTACTTCTGCCTACCCTCAATACGCCATTGAAGGTTTTGAACTGGATGTAGTCGATTATTTGCTAAAACCCTTTTCCTTTGAACGTTTCTTAAAATCGATCTCTAAATTATTAACTACAGAAGAAAGTAAAGGCAGTGATTTGAATAAAAATGATAATCAAAAATTTGTATTCATCAAATCTGATAAAACCATCCACCGCATTAATTTTGAAGAGATCATCTACATCAAAAGTGATGGAGACTATATCCGTCTTGTTTCTGCACAAAAGAAATATTTTCTATCTCAAAGTTTAAGTTACTGGAATACCATCCTACCCTCTCGTTCATTTATTCAAACCCATAAATCCTACATTGTCAATTTAGCCCGCATTGATCAAATCAGGGGCAATGAAATTTCTACGGAAGCAGGTATTATTCCAATCGGACGTAGTTATAAGCAAGAGTTTGTACGTCAGTTGAAGAGGTTTATGTGATTTTTGTGATGAGTGACGAGTGACTCGTCACTCATCACAAAAAAAATCAATTCCTATAGTCAAGAGGAGGTTTTCGGTCGCCCAGTAAAGCTTTATATTTAAAGTTATCTCCTCTGCGTTTATTTAATTCTTCTTTTGCTTTTTTGGCGATACTGGGATCTTTGTATACATCAATAGCAGTTAAAGTGAGTGTTTTGGCGGCAAGCATCATGCCTTTATGGCCAATAGAAGTACCACCTGCTGCTACCGCCTGCCAGCTATGAGCTGGTGTTCCTGGCACCCAGGTAGCCGTCCGCAGGCCAGCAGTAGGGCTTACCCAACTAACATCACCTACGTCAGTAGATCCACCAGAGCCTCTGAGTCGAATCTCAAATGGCCTAATTTCATTGGCAACAGATACAGGTTGAGGATTATCTAAGGTTTTATGGATGCTTTTTGCAAACTCTTTTTCTTCTTCGGTATATTCAAACCCTCCTACTTTTTCCAGGTTGCTAAACATTTTGCGGGCCAGGGTCTCATTGGGCAAAACATTATAGATGCCATGGATGATTTCATATTCCATGGAAGTACCTGTTCCAATAGCCGCCCCTTCTGCTGCCTTAATTACCCGATCAAACAGAGCACCTGAGATTGCGGCTTCAGGATGGCGAACATAATAGTATACTTCCGCATAGGCTGGAACCACATTTGGAGCTTCTCCCCCTCTGGTAATCACATAATGAATTCTGGACTCCATTGGTACATGCTCTCGCATCATATTCACCATCATATTCATGGCTTCCACACCATCTAAAGCCGACCGACCCTGGTCTGGTGCTGAAGATGCATGGGAAGCTTTTCCATAGAATCTAAATTTGCCAGATTTATTGGCCAGACTTGAGGAAGCACTTGCACTATTGGAATTCCCCGGGTGCCAATGCAAAACGGCATCAACATCATCAAATAAGCCTCCTCGAACCATATAAACTTTACCTGCACCACCCTCTTCAGCTGGAGTTCCATATACGCGAATGGTCCCGCTGGAGCCACTTTTTTGAAGCCAATCCTTAATAGCAATAGCTGCAGCAGTAGAAGCAGTTCCAAAAAGGTGATGACCACAAGCATGGCCAGCGTTTACTTCGGGGCGTTCCTTTCTTTCAGGAACAGCATCCTGGGATACACCTGGCAAGGCGTCAAATTCTGCCAAAATCCCAATGATTGGTTTTCCAGATCCAAAACTTGCCATAAATGCGGTAGGAATTTCTGCTACACCTTTTTCAACAGTAAAGCCAGCAGATTTCAACTGCTCTTGAAGTAGTGCTGTAGATTGTTCTTCCTGGTATCCCACTTCTGCAAAGCCCCAAATTTGGTGGGCTACTTCTGCATAGTGATCCATTTTCATTTCCAGGGATTTTTTGATGATTTCATTTACTTTTTTATCATCTGTCTGAGCTGAAAGGAGTACGCAGACAATACAAAATAGGGTGAACAGTATTGTTTTTTTCATATCGCACTATTATTTATGTTTATTTGTAATTAGTTAAAATATTTTTGAGAGGAGAATTAGGCATTTATCAATAGCCCTGGGCTTGGTTTATCAAGTTTAATTGTTCCTTTTTCTCTTATTGAGTCTTTGAATCTTAGCATCAATAAGTTTTTTTGCATCACTATCAGGGTGACGTTGTAATACATTTTCCAGGTCCTTTACCTTAGCATTTCTCAGCTGATTCAATTCACTGCTTACCGAAAGGTTAGCAAGGCGTTTTTTGGCCTCAGCAGCATGTTTCCCATTTGGGTACTGCCTTAAATATAGGTTCAAATCTTCTTGAGAATTATCCTTCAAGACTTTTTGCCAAAGTTTATTTTCTGTGCCCTCTTCAATACCATTTCCTCTTGAAGAGGTATCAATTTCTTTAATTCTTTGATCTACTTCATTAGAATACCTACCATCTGGAAAATTTTGAAGGTAGTTTTCCATAGCTTTTCGACTGGGATTAAGTTGAAGCAATTCGAATTGCTCTGTTTCTACCTCTCGAATTTCGGCATTAATTGTTCCCAAATATCTTCCCTCTGGGTATTTTTGGGTGTATTCTCTAAGCTCTAACAAGTCAGAGTTAACAATCGCTTTTCGGTAATAGGCTTCCTCAAGGTGGCGACTGGACTCATATCTTTGAATATAGGATTGATATGCATTTTTATTGTCCGCCAAATATTTTACTCGTATCCAATCCACCTCAGAGGGAACAAAGGCATAGGAAGCTCCGGTAAATATGAGCAAAGCTAAAAGAGCCATACTCATACGTTTAAGGACACTAAATCTGGAAGAACTTTCTGATCTATTATCAACAATCTCAGGTAAACCTTCCTGTCCAGAACGTTCCTGCTGGAGATCCCCTTTTGAAATATCTTCAAAGGATGGATTCATTTTTTTACCCTCAGACCGTCCTATTGAAGATGTTTTCCCTTCCAACTCAAAATTCTGAGAATCGGAAACTTGACCACCGAAAGAAAGTTGCAGGCTTGAAGTTTTAAAATTAGGATTGGTTTTGGGGCTGGGCTCGGTTATAATCTGAATGGATTCCTCAAGGACGATCTCTCTTTTTCGTTCTTTATTTAGAATTAGTTCAATAACTGCGACCTTTAGGATAAGAGAATAGGTTCCCTTTTTTTGAGGGGTAACATAAAAAATCCACTCTGTGAATTCATTTTCTTCGATAAACTGTTCTTGGGAACTAATGCTATTGATCTTAAAAGGCTGATCATTCGAGGGGTCTAGCAATTCGACTTGCATGATATCAGAAACTCGAATGGATTTCAGAACGACCTCCTCATCCAGGTCAATATTTTTTATTATTACCTCTTCATTTAAAGCAATGCGAACTGTACATTTGGTTTCTTTATGGATTTGCATCTGATCAGGAATGCGGTGTAGGATTTTTCCTTTTTTCCCCTTTGGTTGGACCTCTGCTGAAGAATTTTCGGCATTTTCATCTAAATCCACTTCAGAAAGAGCATCTATAAGATTCATTAGATCCTGCCTAATCCGTGCATAGGAAATCTGTAAATCTTCATTGCTAATGAGGTTTCGCAACCTTTGCCTGTTGGTTTCATTCTGACGGCTTTCGATTAACAGAACATCCTCATATCGATCTTTATTCTCTGGAATCAAATCTCTCAAAGCTTTTATACAAGGAGCTATGCCCTCCTCAGCAATTATTTTTTTGAGCTTTGATTTTAAATCTTGTAGGTTCATAAGTTCCTATATTCAGAGACTTGAACAGAAAATGAAATGGCCTATATTTGAATACACTATCTCTTTAGCCAATAAGTCTTTGTTGATTAATAAAATCAAGGAAGGTCTTTTTATACAAGCCACCGATGGGAATTTGTTGTTCTCCAATAAAAAGATCATTTTTCCCAATACTATCTACCTTATTGGAAGATATGATATAAGATTTATGAACTCTAAAAAATGGAGGAGTGGGTAGTACTTCTTCGATTTTTTTTAAATTTTGGAGGGTCATTACTTTAGAGGAGGGAGTATAAATTCTGGAATAATCCTTCATACCCTCGATGTACAGAATGTCATCTAATTTTATCTTTTGAAGGCGATACTCTGATCTAACAAGTATGTAAGCATCTTTATCTATAGCTGTAATGGGGGGAGTTCCTAAAGTTGGGGCAGTTTCTTTTTCATCATCCTTTAAGATATTATAGACTTTTTCTACAGCCATTAAGAAGCGATCTAAACTAATGGGCTTTAACAGGTAATCTGTTACGTCTAATTCATAACCTTTTATAGCATATTGATCATAAGCAGTGGTAAAAATAATTTTGGGCCTTTGGGTCAGCACTTCCAACAATTGAATTCCCGTCAGTTCATCCATTTGAATATCCAGAAACATCAGGTCGATTTCATTTTGTCGAAGGAAATTCATGGCATCAAAGCCATTATCAAAGGTCCCCTGAAGATCAAGATAGGGTACTTTTTCAATAAAGGCAGACATTTTTCCCAATGCTAAAGGTTCATCATCAACTGCAATACATCTTATTTTCATAGCCCATTTTTTTGAAGTGGAGAGGAAGAATATTAATTATTCAAGTTTTATCGTTTTTATCCTCTGTTCGAATCAATTTTTGTTGTTTTTCATCCCATCGAAAAGATTTAAAATGAGTCCCTCCCCAATAGTAATCGTGTTCTGCCCACTTAACAAAATCTTCTTGTCCATTAAGAACTTTTTCTCCCAGAGCATTTAATTGTAGACCCTCGTCATCCTGCATAAGTGGATAAAGGTTTTCAAGGTATTTGAAATATTGCCAGTCTCCGAAGCCAAAAGCATTATCTTCTCTTAGGAGTTTGCCAACTATTTTTTTGCTATCTCCCACACCAGAATGCACGATGTGCATCATTTTGTTTTCAATCACATTCAAGCCATTATTGGTGGAAGGGAAACGTTGTAAATGAGCATATACTGCAGCAGGCAAATAGGGAAATCGATTGGAATAAGTCTCAGCAAGGTCCCTTAATCTAGTGGGGTTATCGGATGAAAATACGGCCCAGAATTCTTCCGCAAAATCTAAATCTTCTTTGGTAAGACTTTGTCTCTTTTCAAATAATTCTGGATACAAATTGGAAGGGATTTCTCCCAGTCCCACTAGCCTTTCATATCCTGGTATTTCTCCAATACAAACTAAAGAAAGTTGGATATTTCCAAGGTGTTGGCGGGCAAACCAGGATAATAAGGCCATCATATTCAACTGGCAAAAAAGATCGTATTCAAACCAAAGGGTAATTTCATCATATTGACTAAAAGACTCTACCTTTTCAAACTCTTCAATCGTCAATTTATGATATTTCCCTTCTTCTGCTTCGAAAAAAGATTCAAAAAAGCTGGATCGAACTTCCCAAAAGGTTTCGGCGCCAATCGTTTCAGGGACTCTTCCTTCAGACAAAACTTCACGCCAAACCATTTTATTTCCTGGAAGATTAGTCTGTTCGAAAATTTCCAATGTCGCATCGCCATTCAACACATGCAAATGAGTCATTACATTATAGTTTTGAATTGGAAAATTAAAATAAAAATGTTTTCCAGGGAAGTAATTAGACAGAAAACCCTAAATAATGGGAAAATCAAGGTAATAAACCATTTAAATATCCAGGGATCCTGTTCGATTATGATATATTGGGTCGTGAAGGTATTCGAAGCTTGACCTTAAATTTGCCTTTTTTCCTATAAATTTCAAATTCATGGTTTTTATCATACAAAAGGGCCAACCGTCTTTGCACATTACTCAATCCAATTCCTCCAACCTTGTCCTTATTTTGAATATTTTGATCATCATAAGCATTTCTGGATTCGAAATAAATATCTTGTTCACTAATATCTATTAAAAACCGGATCCCTGGGCTTTTACCGCTTTTTTTACCATGTTTATAGGCATTTTCAATAAAAGGCACCAAGAGCATTGGGGGAATTTCTTTTCCTGCCGGACTTCCCTTGATCTGAAACTCGATAAAATCGGGATCTTTAAGCCGCAGCCTTAATAAATCAACCATACTCCGAATATATTCGATTTCCCTTTCCAGTGGAACGATTTCGGTATTAGCCTCATAAAGCATATAGCGCATTATACCTGATAATTTCAATATGGCATCTGAGGCTTTAGTTTGATCGATATAAACTAAGGAATCAATATTATTTAAGGTATTGAATAAAAAGTGTGGATTAATTTGTGATCTCAAAAGGGCCAATTCGCTATTTAAACTCTGTTTTTCTAATTCCTGCCTACGTTTTTGGTCTTTGATCCAACTTTGAAATACCCTAATCCCAGAAAAAAGAAAAACATAGGAATAAAGGGTAATGGTATGATTAAACATGGAGGGGAAATAGAACAAAGGTCTTTTCAAACCTCGAATAAACACCTCTGGATATATTATTTCATAGCGTATCAGTCTTCCTAAAACAATAAAAAAGGCACCAGACAAAATAATGGAGCCAACAAACATCCAATATTTCCTTTCCAGGAGTAATTTAGGAACTAAGAGGTAGGCAGTAAAATAAACAGCCAATATTTCAATAGGAAGAAGCCACACTATATGGTACCAAAAAAATTCTACTAATCCATCTATCATCAATGACCGGTAAAATAGGATGGTTCGAAATATCCAAAATGCAATATGAGGGAGGACTAGCTTTAGCTGATCCGCAAAATTAATGGATCGAGTTACTGGAATTGCTATATTATCTATTGTCTTATCCAAAATTCAAGGTATTAGGCGGAAAGTAGTAGGTTAAGTTGAATCCCGATCGAAACATTCTTGTCCAACTACTATCAGCTATTTTTTTCCTGATAGTAAATAATAAAGATAATAAAGGCAAATTGTATTGAGAAAAATAGAGTAATTAGAATAAAAAAGATACCTAGTCTGGAAAATACCAGACGTCCTTTAATAGCCTAAAATCAGGGCGTTGCTCTAGAAAATTAAACAATTCCTATATTTTTTAGGATTGGCATCCTGAAAGCCTGTATTTTCGTTGAACCTAATAAGAGTATTATTGTTCACTCTTGTAAGCATCCGACAAACTATCGCCTCTATCATTATATTTTCATAAAGCAAAAGCCTTATTTAATTCATCATTCGGATTAGGAATAAGGCTTTTGTCGTTACCAGGATTATGTTAATAATCTTTTGAAACCTTTTTAAGGGACTCAAGTTTATATACTAAATCCCTTTCAATTATAGAGTTTTTTCATACTAATTCAATTTTGTTGGTCGTGTCCTTAGTGGCACGGCTAATCTTTTTTAATGATCACTCGATGTGGATAAGGAATTTCAAGCTCCACCTTATCAAATTCCTTTTTAAGACTTTCAAATAAATCATACTGCATATCAAAAGCATCAGAATTATTTTTGGTCCAGATCCAAGCTCTGAGGCAAAACCAATCGCTACGGCCACGATTCCCGCACCTGCAAGTAAAGAACTGGCTACTGTTCGCAAATCTGGAACAGAATAGACTGCCCGACTAAATCCCACCAAATAAATAATAGCTCTTATGGCATGTCCTAAGAAATGATAATTGGTAGGATCATTTCGAATAACCACGGTGGATTTTTGGACAAATCTTCTAAATAGGCGATTAAACAAATGGCCTACTAATATGGTTCCTGTAATGATGCTGATAAACAAACCCCATTGAGGTATCAAGATTGTTAAAAAATCTTGCATGGTTATCGATTTAAATAAGGAAGTAATTTTATTTGGCTCTAATATTTTTATTCCATTCTGCTAAGATTGAATTAGACTTGTTTACTAAATTTAGCGCGTGTTTGGAATTTCTATCTTCTTATGAAAAAGAAAAAAAATAAAAAACCTTTTATTAGGCGTCTGCGCAATTTCTTTACCACCACTGTTATTGGGGGAATGCTTGTTATTTTGCCGATAACTGTTTTTGTTTTTCTAATCAATTTTTTATTTCAATTAATTACCCGTCTTCTGGAACCCATTCGGAAATTAATTGATACTCCGGTCATTACTGCTGAATGGCTTATTAGTCTAATTGCAATTGCCAGTGTAATTGTTGTGTTTTTTTTAGTAGGTCTTATTGTTCAAACTAATTTTGGAAAACGCTTCTTTCGCTCTTTAGAAACCCGATTTCTTGGGCCTCTACCCTTTTACAATGTCATTCGGGAAACCATCCAGCAATTCTTTGGCAAGGACAAGATGCCTTTCAGTGAAGTAGTTTCGGTGAATGTATTTGGCAATGATACTCGCATGATAGGCTTTATTTCAGACTCATTACCAGAGGATCGTTTTGCTGTATTTGTACCTACCGGTCCCAACCCTACTAATGGGTTTATTTTTGTTGTATCTAAAGGTCAACTCGAATATTTAAATGTAAGACCAGAGGATGCTATGCGGTCTATTATTGGAGTCGGCACGGGGGCCTCCGATTTGTTTAAGCATGTTATATCTACTTCGGAAAAACCAAAGAATTAGTTCTCAAGCGTTGATTACTAAACATTTATCTATAGAATCTAAGGCTTTTATCAAGAAAAAATCGTATATTTACGCCTTGGACACGTTTACCTATTCAGGAAGGTAAAACAACTCTTGTTGAAGCATTAATAATTGGTCTTATAGTTTTCATTAATTTTGCAAAGCAATATTATCAATCACTGGGTTGAACTTTTCTTTGCTCATACAGTTAAAACATTAAAGGGATATTTGATATTTCTGTCAAAATTCTCCTCATGTTATTAGGCTATTCCTGAAAAGACCATTGATTGTTTTTCAAAGGAGGAAAATAATGACATTCAAGTTTTTTACGCCTTTTGAGAGTATGACATATTCTGAGATGACCGAAGTAGGCCGATTTTTGGAAAAACATCTCGATGAATATTTTGATTCTTTCGAAAACATCTTTAAATCTATACAATCAGCTATTAAACAAAGACCTTCTTTTGGTGGCTTTGTGATCACAGCTGTTGAAAATCAGCAAACCATTGGTGCTATTGTTATTAATAGCACAGGAATGGATGGATATGCTCCACAAAATATAGTTGTTTATCTTGCTGTTCATAGAAACAAAAGAAGGAAGGGGGTCGGACAGCAATTATTGCAAAAGGCTATTGAAACCGCCAAAGGAGACATTGCCATTCATCTTAACCCTGATTTGAGTACGGAGGCCTTAAGTTTTTATAATGCTTTAGGTTTCCATACGGCAGCCATTGAATTAAGGCTTTCCCGGAATGAACAGGACAATAAAAATGAAACCTCTGATACTATTAAATCCAGTAAATTAAGTCTTCACCAGAGTAATTAAACACACAGAGGGCCACAGCACCTTCCCAATTGCTAAATTATAAGAATTGAAAAGCCTTTAAATCATTTTTTGCGTTTGCCTATCCGATCGTGCACATGATATTTATTGGTTTTGCTCGGTTTTTAATTTTTTGATTGATTAAATTTTTTGGCTTATGTAATTAAACAAATATTCTGGCTTAGCTTGCTGCTTAGCCTGTTGTATTTTCCCTTAAAACCAGTTAAGAACGAATTGAGAAATTAATGGACAATTTGATAACAACTCTAAATCTTAAGGAGTTAACCTTCTATAGAAAACTATTACATTCTAAGCCCGAGTTATCCGGTGAAGAATTTGAAACTGCACAGACTGTTGCAAAGGTGCTAAATCAATTGACCCCTGCTGAGGTTATTTCTGAACTTGGGGGCACTGGTTTACTGGCACGCTTTGAGCATGATCAATCTGGCCCAAGCCTACTTTTCCGAGCAGAGTTAGATGCCCTACCCATTCAAGAAATTAATTCGTTTAAGCACAAGTCTCAATTTGATGGTTTAAGTCACAAATGTGGACACGATGGTCATATGGCTATTTTGATAGGTTTAGCTTCCAGGTTAGCTAATGATAATAAACTTAAGGGGCGTAATTATCTCCTATTTCAACCAGCTGAAGAAACTGGTGAAGGTGCCCAATATGTATTGAATGACTCCAGGATGCAAAATTTTTATTGTGATTATGCTTTTGCTTTGCATAACTTACCGAAATATCCTTTAGGCACTGTTGTTTTAAGGAAGGGAGCTTTTTCAGCTTCTGTCAAAAGTCTGATTATCAAATTAAAGGGCAAAACATCTCATGCCGCTGAACCGGAAAACGGTCATAATCCTGCCCTGGCCATTGCAGAAATAATTCAGTCCCTTACCAAACTTAATATTCCTGATGTATCCAAACCTGACTTTGCCTTAATTACCCCAGTTTCTATTAACATGGGTGAAATTGCTTACGGTGTTTCAGCGGGAGCAGGAGAAATTCATCTTACACTACGTACCTGGACACCAGATATTATGGATAATCTTTCAGAAGCTATCCTCAAAATTGTAGATCAAACAGCCAATAATCATAATCTCAGCTGGTCCAATGAATGGACCAATGAGTTTAAGGCTAATTTAAATAATGAAGAGGCGGTAAACATCATACATCAAGCCGCTGAACAGCTTAATCTCAACATCGTTTATCGGAAACATCCACTTAAATGGGGTGAAGATTTTGGAGCGATTACACAATCCTTCAAGGGAGCTATGTTTGGCCTTGGAGCTGGAGTAAACCATCCTGCACTTCATAATCCTGATTATGATTTTCCAGATGATTTAATTGACATAGGCGTCAACATTTTTCACTCGATTGCGCGCCTTGTTGCTCAATAAATTTCAACAGATTTTTATTTTTTAACAAAATATTTTTGCTATGCGATTAAAGAAGAATTTTGCTTTTGGGAAGGGCAAGTATTATTTCACCATCAAATCAAGTCCTAATAATATTACTATTTTCAGGAAGACTGAGAAAGCAGCTAAAGATGCTTATGCTAACTACCTGAAATTAGGGAAAGAATGCGAGTGGCTAGGACAATGGGATGGGAAGCGATTTATTGAAGCTACTCCTCCTGCGGCTTAACTCTTTAATATAATTATAAAAAATCTTCAATTTATTTTTTATAAATCTTATAGAGTATACTATTTTTGGGTATCCTTTAGATTTGTTTAGGACAGAACTGTATCAACTAAAGGATCAACAAATTTCTTATATTTTTGTTTACAAATAAAGAAGACTTACTTTTATCTCGCGTTTTAAATACTATATTCAGTCTTCTTTTTGAATTATCTTTCCATTGAGTTTTTAAGATGAGATGCAAACAATAATCTGTAGTGACCTCATTTCAATTTCTTCGATAATTCATTTACAAAAATTAATTTGATAAACATTTATAGTTTGTATTTCGGCAAGCTATCTTACTAAATATTTTCTAAAACTAAAGACATGGGAACAAGAAGCATCAAAGTAAAGATTGTTAAAGAAACAAGTTCAACTGTGACAATTAAATTTTTAAGCTTAAATAGAAAGATGCCTGTACCTCGAAAAGAATTTGAACAACGTGTAGAAGATGGCACATACGAAGTAATCAATCCTACTGTAAGTGAAGATAAAGATTAATGAGTTTAAATTTTTTATCATAAAAAAGGCCGAGCTGCGCTCGGCCTTTTTTGTTTATTCATGTTGGCTAAACGCCAACTCTATTCTAGTTTTATTGAATCTTAATCATTTTCTTAGTAGCAGTAAAATCCCCTGCAGTTAAGGTGTAGTACATCAAACCTGCCGGAAGATCATTGATATCCACTTTATTGTAACCTTTATCAAAATCTCCTCTGATCACTCTTAAGGTCTTGCCTGTCACATCATTAATGGTGATGCTTACTTTGCTTGCTTGAGGTAAAGAAAAGCCTATTTGAGTCTCAGCTACAAATGGGTTTGGACTGTTTTGGTAAAGTTCGAAATTCTCG